>JBGANS010000031.1:0-20241 GCA_044222195.1 Phycisphaerales bacterium | reverse complement strand
CACGTCCTCTACCCCAACCAATACGTCTGGTACGTCTTCGTCTCCGCCCTCGACATCATGCTCACCACCTTCGTCCTCGCCCACCTCAGCATGCGCGAAGCCAACACCTTCGCCCAGTGGTCCATCAACCTCTTCGGAACCTGGGGCCTCATCGGCCTCAAGTTCCTCTCCGTCATCCTCGTCGTCCTCATCTGCGAATACATCGGCCGCCAACACCCCCACCGCGGCCGCCGCCTCGCCACCGCCGCCATCGTCATCTCCCTCTTCCCCATCACCGCCGCCCTCTTCCAAGTCGCCTACCTCGCCCTCAGCGGCGAGATCTTCTGGCAAGACTGACGCTCCCCCACGTGCCACTGGACACAGGCTCTGAGTGGCCAGTGGTGGTTTCTGCCGTCAACCAGCACAGTGCGTCGGTCAGATATGATTACGCCTGTGACCGACTATCGCGAGCAGCGCCTTAAGGATGTGATCACGAAGATAGAGCCAAAGCTATTCCAGAAGGTCACGGGTCTGACCACAGCGGATTTCGAGCGGCTTGTCAGTCTGGGTGTGTTCAACAGTAACCTGATGAACGATGCGGTCTGGAAATTCCGGAGATATGAGGATGCCAGCCTGCGGTACATGGGCGTAAGCCGGCACGAGGGATTGGATACGGGACTGTGGGACACGGCGCTGACTGAAGAGGACTTCAAAACCACGTTCGAAGGCCTCGCAC
This sequence comes from Phycisphaerales bacterium, assembly GCA_044222195.1. GTDB lineage: Bacteria > Planctomycetota > Phycisphaerae > Phycisphaerales > UBA1924 > JAHBXE01. The sequence continues at coordinate 19,526 of JBGANS010000031.1, read as the reverse complement.
AAGAGTAATCGCGTGTGAACACGTCGGTGCCCACCGCGAGGGCGACGCAGACGGTGGTAGGCTAGCTAGCCCGCGGCGTCCGCCCTGCTTGGCTCGAACCCGGCAGGTGGCCGGGAGCGTTCATGACGAGTGAAACGGAACAGAGACCATGAACGATCAGACACGGAGAAGTTAATGGCCCCTGTCCCCTATCACACGGGTCGCTTTCCGCCCAAGAGTCTGGATTGGCCGCGGCTGGCTCGGCTGATCGGTCCGGCGAGCGCGGCGGTGGCGCGCTTTGAAGGCATTCTTCATGCGATCCCGAACGCCAATGTCTTGCTCTCTCCTCTCACGACGCAAGAGGCGGTGATGTCGAGCCGGATCGAGGGCACTCAGGCAACGTTCGGCGAAGTGCTCGAGTTCGAGGCGGGCGCGACAGAGACCAAGTCGCCGGAGAAGGCCGCGGACATTCAGGAAGTGCTCAACTATCGCGCGGCAATGAAGCACGCGGTCAAGCTGGGGGAGAAGGTGCCGCTCTCGCAACGCACAATCAAGGAGGCTCACAAGGTCTTGATGAAGGGTGTGAGGGGAGAAAGCAAGACGCCCGGCGAATACCGTCGCGGACCCAACTGGATCGGTCGCCCCGGTGGCAAACCCGAGGATGCAAGGTTCACGCCTCCGGGCGCCGACAAGATCGTTGATGCCATGTCCGCGTGGGAGAAGTTCATCCACGATCCCGCGGTGGATTCGCTCGTGCAGCTCGCCATCCTGCACGCGGAGTTCGAGTCCATACATCCCTTTCTTGACGGAAACGGCCGCCTGGGTCGCCTTGTGGTCCCGCTCTTCCTGGTCGAGAAGAAGCTGCTTTCGAGCCCCAACTTCTACATCAGCGAGTTTCTGGAACGCAATCGGGACGAGTACTACGACCGACTGCTGGCGGTCTCCCGCGACGATGATTGGACCGGGTGGTGCGAGTTCTTTCTGACCGCCGTGCTCAAGCAGGGAGAAGCGAACGACGCCAAAGCCAAGGCCATCCTCGCCTTGTACAAGAAGCGCAAGGAGTGGATTGCGGAGGTCACGCACTCCCATCACGCCATCAAGGCTCTCGACTGGTTCTTCAGCCGTCCCGTCTTTCGAACCACCGACTTCATCGAGTCCTCGGGCATCCCCAAAGCCACTGCGAACCGCATTCTTCGGCTGGTCAAGGAAAGAAAGCTCCTCCGCGAACTTCGGCCCGGCAGCGGGCGTCGTGCGGCACTTCTGGCTTTCCCTGAGCTGGTGAACATTGCAGAGGGCAGGTCGGTGCTTTGAGTTTCACCTATGAAACCCTAGAAACTTTGCGGATCATTTTACGTCCAAAATGATCCGCAAACTATCTAGGCGCCAAGGGGTGAGCTACGACAGAATCCACCGCTCGTCTATCGCGACAGCTTTCCCAACACACCGTCGCACTTCCATACCGTTCCATTTCAGGGGCCGGCCGGTCGCATGTCTCCGTTTTCGGAGTCATGTTCTATAGGCTCACACACAAAACGGGCCATCCCAACCCTGACGAGTGACAGCGCTCTGTCACCGCTCCACACAAATCCGCAAACCTCGCCCTTGAACCCGCGCCGCCACGTGTTACGTTCACGACATGCTCTCCTCCACCTCCCACCCCTCCCTCTCCCAACCCTTCGACCCCCAGATCGACTCCATCACCCTCGACCCCAACACCGTCCTCCGCGACCTCCTTCAGTCCGACCGCCCCCTCTTCGACATCGCCGCCGAGCACAAGCTCTCCCTCCGCCAGCTCATCATCTGGTGCGAGCAGCCCGCCATCCGCACCCTCCTCGCCTCCGCCGATGAACTCGCCAACCTCCGCGCCTCCCACACCGCGGCCCAATCCCGCCACCTCGCCCTCACCGTCCTCACCGAGCAGTGCCGCGCCCTCTACACCACGCCCCGCGACCGCGAATGCTCCAACCGCGCCGCCCGCGCCATTCTCCGCGAATGCACCCAGGTGGCACGACTCTCCGAGGCGTGCGATTCCCCTTCGGTGGCACGACTCTCCGAGGCGTGCGACTCTGCTCCGGTATCGCCCGCCGTCCGCCCCGCCGCCGCCCCGACGACGACAACCCCAATCCCTCCCGCATCCCTTCAACCCCACCCGACTTCTTCTCGCCCCCCGGCCGAAACGCCAACGGCCAATCTCGAGCCCACTCAAACGGCCACGCCAACGGCCACCCCAATGGACATCCAAACGGCCACCCCCGCCAAAACGGCCGCTCCCGCCGCCACGACAAAAACAATCGCACCCACCCCATGCCCCACTTGTCCCACCCGTCCCCCAAACCCACCACCTCACCCACTCACTTGGCCTCAGGCGCCGGCGCCACCGGCGGCGAAGCCCCCGCGGCCGCCTTCGCCGCCTTCTTCTCCACCTCCACCGACTTGCTGTACGCGAAGAACACCATCACCGCCGGGATGAACGCCTTTTCCCCCGCGAGCTTCGCCAAATCATCCAGCCGCTTCGCCCGCCCCTTCTTCACGTCCGTTTCCAAGTCCCGCAGCATGTTGTCCATCACCGCCAAGAGCGAGCCCGCAATCTCCCACGACTCTTCCGTCTTGGGCATGAAGTTGCCGATCCCCGGCGCGTTCAGCGGCAGCACGATGTACCACTTGTCGTCCTCCGCCTTCTGCATGTTCAGCCCGATGCCGAACAGCGGCTTGTTGTCCCACAACACCGCCGCGCGATCGTCCGTCACCTGCTGCGCCGTGAGCCGCGTCTCGTTCGCGGCGATCCACCCGTACGGATCCGCAAACAGCTCCTTCATCGCGTTGTTGAACATGCCCTGCATCTCTTCAGGGTTCCCGCCCTTGGCCCCTCCCACCCCAGCCGTCGCCCCATTCGGCCCCGCCTCAATCCGAATCGACCGCCGCCCCCCGCCCCCCACCTCCCGCCGCCATCTGCTGCCCAGCCTGGCCCGCCAGCCGCGCGATGAACCCCGAAGCGTCCCCCTTCTTCGCCGATTCCTCCGCCTCGCGCTTGAGCTTCTCAATCTCATCCGGATAGGCCCTCTGCACGGCCCTTCCCAGATCCTGCAGCGACCCCATCACGATCCCAAGCTGATCGAGCAACTCCCGCATGTGCTTCGAATCCGCGTAGATCAGATCCGGCAGCCGATCCGCATCCCCCTTCTCCACCATCTTCTTCGCCGTCTGCAAAACCGCCTGCGGAGTCGACTGGTCATACGAACGCCGACACCCGCCAAGGCTCAGCCCCATGGCACACATCACCCACGCAACACACACCAAGTTTCGAAAACTCGTCTTCAAGCCAACTCTCCGCGGCCCGCCCTTCTACGTCCCACCCAGCCCCGCCGTTACCCGCTCCTACGATCGGAAGATGAGCGGGATGATCAAGATTATCGTCAACGGCCAGCCCCGGGAAGCCCCTTCCGGCGCCACCCTCGCCGACCTCATCCAGGAACTAGGCCTCGCCAAAGCCGCCTGCGCCGCCGAAGTCAACAAAGTCCTCGTCCGCCGCGGCGATCGAGAAGCCCGAACCGTTGCCGAAGGCGATGTGATCGAAGTCGTAACGCTCGTAGGAGGCGGCTGATGAACGCCGATGGAATCGCAACCGAGCCCGGCCTCGACCCCTTCCTCCTCGCCGGCCGAACCTTCCGTTCCCGCCTGATCGTCGGCACCGGCAAGTACCGCGACTACCCCACCATGCAGGCCGCCCTCGACGCGAGCGGAGCCGAAGTCGTCACCGTCGCCGTCCGCCGCGAACGCCTCGTCAACGACAAAGGCCAAAGCCTCCTCGAGTTCATCGACCTCTCCCGATACACGATCCTCCCCAACACCGCCGGCTGCTTCTCCGCCGAAGACGCGGTCCGCGTTGCACGTCTTGGCCGCGACATCCTCGAACAGCTCGACAACCTCGGCTCAACCTGGGTCAAGCTCGAAGTCCTCGGCGACAAGAAGACCCTCCTCCCCGACCCCGTCGGCACCCTCGAAGCCACCCGCGAACTGGTCAAAGATGGCTTCCAGGTCCTCGCCTACACCAGCGACGACCCGATCTCCGCGATGCGAATCAAAGAGGCGGGAGCCACCAGCGTCATGCCCGCCGGAAGCCCGATCGGAAGCGGTCAGGGCGTTCTCAATCGGAACAACATTGTGCTGTGCCTGGAGGGGTTGAAGGGCAGTAACGCAGGGATGGAGCGACGCAGTGACGCAGCAAAGGACCTGAAGACCGAAATCGCCAGCGGTTCTGACTCCGTCACTCCGTCATTGCGTCACTCCGTCACTGGCTATCCCGTGATTGTCGACGCCGGCGTCGGCTCGGCGAGCGATGTCTCGATCGCGATGGAACTCGGCGCGGATGGAGTACTTCTCAACACCGCCATCGCGCACGCGAAGGATCCCGTCATGATGGCGCATGCGATGCGAAATGCGTGTGTCGCCGGAAGGCAAAGCTATCTGGGTGGCAGGATTCCGAAGAAGCTGTACGCGACAGCGAGTAGCCCTTGGGAGGGGACAATCAGCTACATACCGGGCGAATGATCACTCGACCGTCACGCTCTTGGCGAGGTTGCGGGGCTTGTCGACGTCGTGGCCGCGGAGGACTGCGGCGTGGTAGGCGATGAGCTGCATGGGGATGACGGTGAGCATGGGTGAGAGCTGCTCGGCGATGTCGGGGATGTAGAGGACATCCTCCGCGGCCTTCTTGATGTCGGTGTCGCCTTCGGTGGCGATGGCGATGACGTGACCGCCGCGGGCGCGGACTTCGGCGATGTTGGACATGACCTTGTCGTATTGGCGGCCGCGGTTGGCGATGAAGACAGCGGGCATTCCGTCGTTGATGAGGGCGATGGGGCCGTGCTTCATTTCGGCGGCGGGCATGCCCTCGGCGTGGATGTAGCTGATTTCCTTGAGCTTGAGGGCGCCTTCGAGGGCGGTCGGGTAGTTGTAGCCGCGGCCGAGGAAGAGCCAGTTCTCGCGTTCGCAGTAACGCTGGGCGACTTTCTTGATGGCCGCGTCCTGTTCGAGGATGCGTTCGATCTTGCCGGGGATGGACTCGAGGTCTTCGATGAGGCGGGCGCAGGCGTCGGTGGACATGTGGCGGCGGCGGGCCATGAAGAGGGTGAGCATCGCGAGGACGGCGACCTGGCCGGTGAAGGCCTTGGTTGAGGCGACGCCGATTTCGGGGCCGACTCGGAGGTAGACACCGGCGTCGGTTTCGCGGGCGATGGAGGAGCCGACGACGTTGACGACACCGAGGGAGAGGGCGCCGCGTTCCTTGGCCTCGGAGAGGGCGGCGAGGGTGTCGGCGGTTTCACCGGACTGGCTGACGGCGATGACGACGGTGCCGTCTTCGATGATGGGGTTGCGGTAGCGGAACTCGCTGGCGTATTCGGCGACGGCGGGGACCTTGGCGAGGTCCTCGAGCATGTACTCGCCGATCATGGCGGCGTGGAGGGCGGTGCCCTGGCCGATGAGGACGGCGCGGCGGGCGCGGACGAGTTCCTTGGCGAAGTTGGAGACGCCGCCGAGGACGACTTTGCCGTCGGCCCGCTGGAGGCGGCCGCGGAAGGTGTTGCGGAGTGACTGGGGCTGCTCGAAGATCTCCTTCTGCATGAAGTGCTCGTAGGTGCCGAGTTCGATTTCCTCGAGGTCCATTTCGAGCTGGAGGACCTTGGGGTTGACGGCGATGTTGGTGGTGGTTGAGGTGCGGAAGCCCTGGCGGGTGATCTTCACGACGTTGTAGTCGTCGAGGGGGAAGGCCTGGGTGGTGTGGGCGACGATGGCGGAGGCGTCGGAGGCGACGATGTACTCGCCGGCGCCGATGCCGACCATGAGGGGCGCACCTTTGCGGGCGACGACAAGCGTGTCGGGCTCTTTCTCGCACATGACGCAGATGGCGTAGGCGCCGGTGACTTCGCGGAGAGCGGCCTGGACGGCGGCCTCCAGATCACCCTCGTAGAGCTCGCCGATGAGCATGGCGAGGACTTCGGTGTCGGTTTCGGAGACGAAGTGGTGTCCCTTTTCCTGGAGGTAGGTTTTCAGGGCGGCGTAGTTTTCGATGATGCCGTTGTGGATGACGCAGATGCCGGCCTTGTCGTCGCGGTGCGGGTGGGCGTTGAGGTCGGTCACGCCGCCGTGGGTGGCCCATCGGGTGTGGGCCATGCCGAGGGTCCCGGAGAGTGTGCCGGCGCTGCCCTTGGACTTGAGCTCGGCTTCGAGGTTGGCGATGCGGCCGGCTTTCTTGTGAACGGTGATACGGCCGTTCTGACCGGCACCCTGGGCGGCCATGACGGCGATTCCGGCGGAGTCGTAGCCGCGGTATTCGAGGCGTTTGAGGCCTTCGAGGATGATGGGTTGTGCGGGCTTGGTACCGATGTAGGCGACGATTCCGCACATGAGACTGAACCCTCCGAACCGCTGGGATGGTACGCGAGCGAACCCCTCGTCCTGTCCGGGTCGGTTCGGGCAGGCCGGGGGGTTCGCTTCATACGTCGGCCGGGAAGGCCGGGATCGTTGAATGGAGGGGAGTTATGGGAAGCGCGAAGATGCGGCGTTCCCGGAGCCGCCGTGGCACGCCCACCTCACTTCGCGAAGTCGCTGATCGCCCCTTCGACCCTTACAGGGTCGAGCGGAGAAACGCGATTCGTGCAGGGGCGTTGCCCCTGCCTTTCCACTCGGAGCCCTGCGGGCTCTTGAGCCCCGGACACGCCCCAGACGACCAGTCGAAACACTTACAACAACCCTCTGGGTAAGTGGAGTCGTTCGCTGAACTCAGGTGACCTATTGGCAGTTCCCTGCGAACTTGTTGAGGAAACACTGGAAGTCGTTGGCGGTGAGGGTTGGGGTGCCCGTTGAGGCATCGCAGTTGGCGTATGGGTCGGCGGCGGCGAAGCGGTCGAGGAAGCACTGAAAGTCGTTGGCGGTGAGCTGGGGAGTGCCGATGGAGCCGTCGCAGTTGGCGTAGCAGAGAATGACACGGGCGCGATCGGGGAGGTAGGTGACGTGCGCGGGGCCGAAGGGTGTCGGGGGGGAGTTGACCTGGGTGAACCTGCCGACGCGGGTGGAGCCCTTGATGATGTCGAAGGTATCCCGCCCGATTCCGGTGTAACCGAGGACGAAGTTGAGGTCGAGAGCGCCGCTGAGAGTGATGGGCCCGGTCGCCTCGATGTAGTCGCGGAGGGGACGGAACTCGTTGTCGTAACCGGCGAGGTCGCACTGGTAGTGAGAGGAGCTGCCGAGGGTGTAGGCGCCGCCGATGTTGAACGTGCCGAGGTTTTCGTACAGAAGCGTGGCCGGGTTCTGTGTGTCGGGATCGATGGTGCCGAACATGTTCAGGCCGCCGGTGGTGACGTTGATGGACCCCTTGCCCCGGATCGTGCCGACAAAGAGAGTCAGTCCGTTGATCGAGGTGAGTTCGCCGCCGTTCATGTCGGTGAGGACGGGAAGATCGACTCCGTTGAGGTCGACCAGGGAGGCGTTGAAGTTCCCCAGGTGCATCTTGGAGGAGCCGTTGAAGGTCACGCCGTCGATGGTCGGGAAGCCCATGGACACGTCGCCGAGCGCGACCACTTCGGTGTTCGAGTCGAAGATGGCCCGCGCGTTGATGGCGCCGGCGCCGGTCCATCCGCCCGGGCCGACCGTCGCGGGGTCGTCCTTGAAGGTGAACTTGGAGCCGTCGATGGTGCCGGAGTTGTTGGTGAGCATGCCCTTGATCGTGATGCCGGCGGCGGTGGTTGCGGTGATGACGCTGCCGCCGGAGGCGAAGAACACGTCCCCTTCCAGAGTGCCGGTGCCGTCGATGCTGCCGCTGTTGAGAATCCTGATGCCCACGTTGGGGCAGGCGAGCGTGCCGCCGCCGAGGATGACGTGGCCGACCTCGGCCTCGTTGAGATCGAGGAGGGTGATGGTGTTGGCGCCGGTCTCGATGGTGCTGGAGAGAACGCCGCTGAAGCCGTTGAGGGCGGCGGGGTTGCCGAGGGTGAGGTCGCCGTTAACGGCGCGGATGACGGAGTTGGCGTTGGCGGCGACATTCCCGCTGACGAGAGCGGGGCCGCCGGGGGTGTTGGGGTGGGCGAGGAGAAGGCCGTCGAGGGTCAGGGCCCCGGTGTTGAGCTGTCCGGTTCCCTGAAACTGGAGCGTGCCGCTGACGACCATATTGCCCGTCACGTTCATCGAGGCGGATGAAATGTCGGCGAGGCCGGAGGGGTACACGCGGACACTGGAGCCAGCGGTCGGCACGATGAGCAACGCTCCATCGTTGACGGTGAGGGTGCCGGCGCCGCCGGAGCCGAGGCTGTCGCCGCCCACGAACACCGATTGGAACTGCGCGGTCGTTCCGGGGCCTTCGAACAGGGCCGCGCCGGTTGAGCCGACTTCCGAGGCGATGATGAGGCGCTGGCCGGTGGCGATGGCCCCCGACTGCGTTTCGAATCGGCCATCACCCAGGAGACCGACCACGAGGTCGCTGCTCGCCTGGAGCGTCATGCTGGAGTTCGCGCCGTCGATCGTCATGGTGCCGTTGTCGTCGGCGGTGTCGCCGAGGATGACGTCGCCGCCGTTCGAGATAGTGAGGTCGGCGCCGGCGCGCACATCGAGACTTCCGCTCGTGGCCCCGGCGCCGCCGCCGACGTTCAGGCTGCGGCCGGCGACCACGGTGCTCAGGTTGGCGGTCGCGCCGCCGACCAGCGCGACGATGGGGTGCTGAGCGCCACCGATGACGAGGGCCGAGGGGCTGGTGTTGGCGAATGTCCCGCCGTCGACGTGGAGGAAGCCGCCGTCGAGATCGAGCGTGGCCCCGGTCCCCATGATCAGCGAACCAACCTTGACGTCGGCGGTGTCGTCCATGTGCAACAGGGCGGTGCCCGCGATGTCGTCGCCGGCGACAAAGATCGCTCCGTCCACCTGGACGATCGAGTTGGCATTGGCGTTCAATGTCGCGGCACCCGCGGCCGTGCCGACGGTGGTATTGCGGCCGAGATAGAGGTCTCCGGCGACCGTGAGTTGAGCGTGCGTGAGGCTGCCGAGACCGCCGACGCCCGCGATCGTGACCGTGCTTGTGGATGCTGAACCGTTGCACACCACCAGATCGCTGGCGAAGGAGGCCGTGCCGCCGTTGGCGATGTTGACGGTCGCATCGCCGCCGGCACCGAACCGCGATTGACCTGTGCCGAGCACCGCGAGCGTGGAACGCTGGAACGGCGGCAGGTTCTGGGCACCTGAGACCGTCAGCGCCGATGTCGATGTAAAGTTTGCACCGACGATGAACTGATCGGCGACCTGGACGCGGCCCCCGTTGGTGATCGAGAGAGTGCCGTCGCCGTTGCTGCCCACGGTCAGGTCCGCCGTGGCCCCGGTGACCAGGAAGTCGGCTGAGTCGTCGTTGACCGTCAGCGATCCGGAACTTCCGCCAACCGAGCCGATGACCACGCTGGAAGCGGAGTCAATGGTGCCGGAAGGAAACGTGACCGACGCCGAGAGCGCGTTGGTGTCGCCGATGGTGATTCCCGTGCTGACCGAGTGGGGGCTCGTGGCGGTGAGGGTGATGGTGCCCTGGCGGTAGGTGTGGGTGCGGGAGGTTGGGACGAGGCTGTTGAAGGTCACCGGGAATGCCGCGGCGAGATTGAATGTCAGATCGTCGGCGGCGCCGGGCATGGCGTTGGGGGCCCAGTTGGTCGTGGTGGAGGCGGAGCCGCCGGCGGCGTTGTTCCAGACCAGGGGAGCGTCCGCGCCGCCGGCCAGGCCGGTGCCTCGGGTTTCGAGACGCCGCTGGGCGGCCGCGGATTGTGCGAGTGCGAGGCCTGCCGCGGCTGCGAGAAGGGCTGCCGTTCGAGTACGAGTCATGATCTGCTCCTGATTGAGAATCGCCAGGGCCCGCTCACGCGGGATGGCTGCTGCCACCGGGTTCACGAAGTTCCACACCGTCGGCGGCAACGGGGAATCACTGGGGGAACGATGAATCTGGGAAAGGAGCTGGGCCCGGCGTCGGCGCGGGCCCAGCCCCAAGTGGAGGTGCGAGTGGCTAGTCCATCAGGGGCAGCCGCCGGCCACCTTGTTGATGAAGCACTGGAAATCGTTGGAGGTCAGGCGGGGCGTGCCGGTTGAGCCGTCGCAGTTGGCGTACGAGTCGCCGGCGGCGAAGCGGTCGATGAAGCACTGGAAGTCGTTGGCGGTGATGACGGGGGTGCCGGCGGAGCCATCGCAGTTGGCGTAGCACATGACGACGTTGACCTTGGTCGGGGTGTAGATCACGTGAACCGGGCCGAAGGCGCCGCCGGAGGGGAGCGTTTCGGTGGAGAACTTACCGGTGACATTGGCGGCACTGACGATGGTGAAGACATCGTGGGCGCTTGGCGTGTAGTTGGGAACGAGACCGACGGTGAGGTTTCCGGTGAGGGTCGCGTTACCGGAGACCTGGATCCGGTCGTGGGTGGTGACATCGTCGAAGGGCGCGAGCTGGCAGATGTAGTTCGCGTTGGCGGAGCCGAAGATGATGTTGCCGTTGATGTCGAGACGGGCGGTGCCGATGCCGGAGGCCTGGGTATCGCCGGGCTTGAGTGTGCCGATGATCGTGAGATTTGGTGTTGTGACATCGCCGAGACCCTCGAGGATGCGGCCGGTGTTGACGATCAGGTTCTGAGCGCAGTTGACGGAGCCGCCGGCCGCGATGTCGGTCAGAGTGCCGAGGGCCAGGCCGTTGCTGTCGATCAGCGTGACATCGAAGGCGCCGCAGTGGAGGACGCCGTCGAGCGTGACGCCGAATGCAGAGTTCGCGCCGAGCTGGAGGTTGCTTGTGGCGGTGATGACTGATCCGGCGTCGGCATCGACGACGCTGGCGATGACGCCTCCGCCCGTGTATCCACCGCCTGAGTTGAAGCCGATGAGACCGCCGCTGATGGTGCCGCCGGTGCGGGTCAGGACGCCGCCGAAGCGGAGACCGGTTGCATCGGGGGTGATGGAGCCGCCGAGGATGAAACTCACATCGGCGTCGATGAGGCCGTTGCCGGAGACAGCCGCGGCGGCGAGAAGGCGGAGGCCGTTGGCGGCGGTGATGGTGCCGCCCTCATTGATGACGATTCCAGCGGTGGCGGCGTCGGCGTCGAGGATGTGCAGGTCGCAACCGGTGCGGACCTGGACGATGCTGTTGGCGCTGGAGCTGAACCCGGCAACCGAGGTGGCGTCACCGATGAAGAGCTGCTGGGGTGTGGCCGGCGCGAACGAGGGTCCGACACTGAGAAGCGAGCCGTTGATCATGCTGAAGCGGGCGTCGACGACGCCGTCACCGCCGAGCTGAGCGCTGTCGAGGCTGACCTGGATAGCGGTCAGGACGCTGTCGTGGTCGAGAGCGATGGAGCCATCGACCGCGGTGATGCTGCCGACGGATTGGAAGGTCGACGAGTCGAGGGAGATGAGTCCCTGCGTGTAGACGACGGTCGACACGGTGTTGTCCGTTACGTTCACGAGGCCGCCGTTGCGGATGAACAGCTGGGCCACGTTGCCGGGGCCGGTGACCGAGCCGCCCACGAAGAGGTCCTTGTTGACGGTCATGATGGACCCGGGGTCCTGGATGAACGCGGCCGAAAAGCTGCCGGGACCGGTCGCCATCGAGACTGTTCCGGCGGTCAAGGAAGCGCCGTTGGTCACTTCGAGTCGCCCGGCGCCGTCCGCTCCGACGATAAGGGTTCCGGCGGTCGGGTTCTTCGCGGTGAATGTGGAGCCCGCGCCGTCTACATCCAGTTCTCCATGATCGTCAGTGTTCTCGGCAATGACGATGACGGCCGAGCTGGCGCCGCCCCAACTGACGTCGGAGCCGCTCTGCACGCGGAAGGACCCATCGGCGGCGGCACCGGGGCCGCCGACCGTGAGGGCGCGGAAGTTGGCGGCGACTCCTGCCGAGGGGAGCAGGGCGCTCGCTCCGTTCTGAAGGATGATCTCCGGAGCTCCGGCGGCGTCGCTCACGACGACGGGTGCGGCCGCGTGGCTGAATGTTCCTCCGTTGACGATAAGAGACCCATCGTTGAGGTTTAGCGAGCCGGTCGAAGCGATGGTGACGTCGTGCGCCGTGACAACACCGTCGCCGGTGATGTGAAGGGTTCCTGTGCCGCCATCGGGATCGCCGCCAACCAACAGGGCGCCCCCCACCGTGACCGTCGAACCGGCGTTGGCGTTGAGGATTCCCACGCCGGCGGCGACACCGGCGATGGTGTTCCGGCCGACAAGCATGTCGCCCGCGACGGTGAGCCGCGCGTCAACGAGGCCGGCGGTCTGGACGGTGACGGTACTGGTGGATGTTGAGAGGTGGGCGAGAATGAGCGGTCCCGCGAACGATGCGAGGGCGCCGTTGCTGACCGTGAAGTTGGAATCGCCCTGCTGGCCGAGGCGAGATTCAGAGCTGGAGAGGACTTCGAACACGGAGTTTCCGAAGGGGAACGAAAGGTTGGCGCCCGAGACGAGGGTGGTGCCGATACCTGAAGAAAGCGACCCGGGGAAGAACGCGCCAGAAACCTGGACGTGCCCGAGGTTGGTTACGTTCAGGTTGCCTGTACCGGATTGGCCGACGAAGAGGTTGCCACCGAAGAGCAGGTCGGACGCTGAGGTGTTGACGTTGATTGTGCCGACGCTGCCCGAGGCGTTGCCAAGGACGTTCACGCCGCCCGCGCTGAGGGTGCCGGAGGCCAGCGTGAGGGTGGCGCTGTCGCCGTTGGAAGACCCCACGGTCATGCCGCTGGACACCGAGTGGGTGGATGCGGCGGTGAGATTGACGGTTCCCTTGCGGTACAGGTGGGAGTGCGAGGAGAGCACTTGTACGGGGAATGTGACGTTGTAGGTGCCGGCGATGTTGAACACCAGGTCGTCGGTCGACACAGGCAGCTGCGAGGGCGACCAGTTGCCGGCGGATGCGGCTGAACCGCCGGAGACGTTGCTCCAGTTGAGAAGGTCGGCGCGAGCGGACCCGGCGACGGCGAGTCCGGCGGCAATGACCGTGCGAAGAGTCTTTGACAGGCGGTGCATGATGTGTGTTCCCCGGCCCGTGGTCGGGCCGAATCTGTGGGCGCGGCTATCGCCGGCCCGCGTCGGTTGACGTTGCGGGTTTTCGCACCCGCCCGTATGCTGGGTGCAACCGCTTCAGGAACATTCACACCGTGCGGGGCGGTGCGGGATCACATGGCGGCACGGTTTTTCGGTGTCCGATGGATGAACCGGCGAACTCAGCGCAGCCTGGAACCCGCGGATCGGTCGATACACTGCTGCCGCTGGTGTACGCGGAGCTGCATCGGATCGCGGCGAGTTACCTCCGGCGGGGCGGCGCGGCGACGTTGCAACCGACGGCGCTGATCAACGAGGCGTATCTGAAGCTGGCGCAGCTGCCGGATGCGTCGCAATGGACGCGGCCGCACTTCCTGGCGGTGGCGTCGTTGGCGATGAGGCAGGTGCTCATCAACCGGGCGAGGGATCGGAAGAGGCTCAAGCGAGGGGGCGAAGGGCAGCGCGTGACGCTGCATGAAGATGCGCTGGTGTCGGACATGGCGGACGATCAACTGTTGAATCTTGACGAGGCGATGGAGAAACTGGCGAAGAATGATGAGCGCAAGGCACGGGTGGTAGAGATGCGGTTCTTTGGCGGCATGAGCGTGGAGGAGATCGCGGCCGCGCTCGGAGTGGGCGAGGCAACGGTGAAGCGCGACTGGGCGATGGCGCGGGCGTGGCTGATCCGGGAGATTGGACACGGGGATTCTGATGACTCCCGAGCAGTGGAAACAGCTTGACGAACTGTTTGACGAGGCGAACTCGCTGGCGCCGTCGGAGTGGGCGACGTTTGCATCGCGGCGCTGCGAGGGCGATGAGGTCCTGAGGTCGGAGTTGATGTCGCTGCTGCAGGCGCAGAGCCGGGGCGGGGGATTGCTCGAGGTTCCGATCGCGAGCGTGAGCGGGCTGGTGGATGGTCCGGGGCCGGGCTCGCACGATGTGATGATCGGGGCGAAACTGGGGGCGTTCACGATCGAAGGGGTGCTGGGGCGGGGCGGGATGGGGGTGGTGTATCGGGCGCGTCAGGACAGCCCGAGACGGGAGGTGGCGCTCAAGGTTGTGCACCCGGGGACGTTGGGCGGGTCGTCGCTCCGCCGATTTGCGCGCGAGGCGGAGATGCTGGGGCGGCTGCAGCATCCCGGGGTGGCGCAGATCTACGAGTCGGGGCAGGCGAAGACGCCGCTCGGGCTTCAGCCGTATTTCGCGATGGAACTGGTCGAGGGACGGCCGCTGCTGGAGTACGCCAAGGAAGCGGCGCTTTCGATTCGTGCGCGGCTCGAGGTGTTCGCCCGGATCTGCGACGCCGTGCAGTTTGCGCACCTCAAGGGGATCATCCATCGCGACCTCAAGCCGGGGAACATCCTGGTGAACGAGCGGGGCGAGCCCAAGGTGCTGGACTTCGGCATTGCGCGATTGACGAACTCGGACACGCGCGCGGTGACGATGCAGACGGACATCGGGCAACTGGTCGGGACGATCCCGTATATGAGCCCGGAACAGGCCGCGGGGGACCCCAGGGAGTTGGACACCCGGTCGGATGTCTATGCGCTGGGGGTGGTGCTCTTTGAGTTGCTGTCGGGGCGGTTGCCGTACGAGGTGAAGGAACGGCCGGTGACGGAGGCGGTTCGGATCGTGTCGGAGAAGGAGCCGACGCGGCTGGGGTCGATATCGCGGGAGTTTCGCGGAGATATCGACACCATCGTGGGCCGGGCGCTGGAGAAAGACCGGAATCGGCGGTACCAGACAGCGGCGGAACTTGGGGCGGATGTCCGGCGGTTCCTGGCGGATCAGGCGATCGTGGCGCGTCCGGCAAGTTCGATCTACCAGTTCAGAAAGTTTGCGAGGCGGAACAAGGCGCTGGTGGGCGGCGTGGTGTGCGCGATGATCCTGCTGTTGGCGGGGACGGTGGGGACGAGCATCGGGATGGCTCGGGCACTTCACTCGGAGGCGGTTGCGAAGTCGGAAACGACCAAGGCCCGCACGGAGGCTTCGAAGGCCAAGCACGCCGTCGCATTTCTGCAGGACATGCTGGCGGCGGCGAATCCGGAAGTGGCGCAGGGACGGGATCTGACGGTTCACGACACGTTGAACGAGGCGGCGGCCCGGGTGGAGACTGAACTGAGGGATGAGCCGGCGGTGCGCGCGGCGGTCCAGGAGACGCTGGGTCGGGCGTACCTCGCGACGGGCGACCTGGAGAGGGCTCGGGAGCGGCTGGCGAAGTCCATTGAGGATTACCGTGCGGTTGGTGGAGAGGTGTCGGACGACATTGCCCGTGGGCTCGGGCACCTGGCGGCGCTGAAGGCGGCGGAAGGCAATCGCAAGGGCGCCCTCGAGTATGCGGCGGCTTCGTTGAAGATGTACGAGAGCCTGAAGGACGAGATGGAGATCGCGAGCGCTCGGGTGGATGTGGGGATGTACCACTACCAGCTCAATCAGTATCCGGAGGCGGAACGACACTTGAAGGAGGCGATCGGCACGTTTGAGCGGCTTGTCGGGCGGCGGGCGAGAGAGACGGCCAACGCCCTTGACATCCTGGGCCAGGTGCACATCGCCAAGAGCGAGTTTGATGCAGGAGTCGCGGCGCTTCGTGAAAGCGCTGACATCAAGCGTTCGGTCGTCGGCGAGTCCAGCCCCGCGCTGGCGTTTTCACTGAACAATCTCGCGGCGGCGCTGCAGAACCAGGGGCGGCCAGCGGAAGCGGAACCTTACATTCGGGAATGCGTCGAGATACGCCGGCGCGTGTACGGCCATGAACACTCGAGCGTGGCGGCGGCGCTGGTCACACTTGGGCTCGTGTCCATGGAACTGGACCGATTCGGGGACGCGGAGAAGTCGCTGCTGGAGTCGCTGGCGGTTCGGCGCCGGGTGCTGCCGGCGGGCCACATCGAAATCGCGCACACGCTGCAGGCCCTGGGAAAGCTGTGCACGAGGCTTCGCCGGGCCGACGAGGCGATCGTCTACCTTCAGGAGGCGCTCGACATCCGACGGGCGCGGCTCGGCGAGCATCGACTGACGGCGCAGACGCTCGAAGACCTGGGGAGTGCGCTGCTCGCATCGGGGGACGCCGCCAAGGCCGAGGGCCTCGCGAGAGAGGCGCTCGACATGCGCCGCAAGCTGCTCGGCCCCACGAGCCCCATGGTCGCCCGCACGCTGGCGATACTGGCTTCGTCTCGGGCGGAGCAGGGCGAGTATGCGGATGCGGAAAGGTGCTACGCGGAGTGCATGGCGATCCTGGACGCTCGAAACATCGCCCCAACGCATCCGACTCGGTTGTCGTTCAGTGTTGAGCACGCCGCGGTTCTTCACAAACTCGGGCGGGATGACGAGGCGCGGCCGATGTTCGTCGCCGCGATCGAGACGCTGCGCGGCGCAGAGTCCAGGGGCTCGACCGATCTGGCGCGGACGCTCGACCGATTCGCGGACCTTCTGGCGGACACCGGGGATGCACGGGGAGCCGAGCGGGCGCTGACCGAGGTCGTTGGCGTGTACACGGGGGTGTTCGGCCAGGACCATGCGATCACTCAGAAGGCACAGTCGCGGCTACTGCGAGTGCGGGACTCGTCCGGCGAGGGGTCAAAGGGAAACGGAAGAGGGGCTGAACCTCAGGGCGCGGCTACTCCAGGCGGACGGCTTTGAAGTCCGCGACGTGATGGTGGCCTGTGATGGAGAGCGCCCGACCGTCGCGAACGTCGAACGCGAGCCGGACCTCTGGAACTCCGGCCGGCGAGAACTCGTGATCGCCCTGCCGCGACAGGAAGATCTGGCCTTCATCGACTCGCTGGAACGCGAGGCGGCCCTTGACCTCGATGATGTTGAATGTGGCGGCGGCTGCGCCCTCGACGCGGTACGAGCCGGTGTAGGTCTTGAACTCGTCAGCGGTCAGGCCTCGATCGGGAACCGTGATCCCTGCATCACCGAGGCCCTCGAGATATTTTGCGACTTCGGCCGCCGAGTCTCCCGCATTCCTGGCGTGCTGGAGGAGGGGGATGCCGTGGGGGCCGCGGATGCGCTGGATGCCGGGCTGAGCCTTGATGTAAGCCTTGACGGTGTCGAGGTCGCCGAGCATGGCGAAGGTGAAGATGTCGGGGCGGGCGCCGCGGGAGATGAGGTACTCCGCGATGTCCCGACGGCCGACGTGCGAGGCGGCTCCCAGGGCGGTTTCCCAATCGCCAAAGCCCCAGTCCCAGGATGCTCGCGCGAGGGGCGGGCACTTCTCGACCAGTTCCTTCACTCTGTTGAGATCTCTGTGGGACGCCCCGACAACTGTGCGGACCAGGTCCAGGTCCTGGTGCGGGAAGTTGCTGGTGGGTTGGAGCTTGGGGTCGAGTGCGGGCTGAGTTCCCGCGGCCGCGGCGGCGCCGAACACAGCGGTGGAGGCTATGAAAGAACGGCGGGATACGGCGGGGCTGGTCATGGTGAAGTCCTTGTGAAGGAGTAGATGGCTGTGGTTGGTGTTTCCGTCAATCAGGGTTTCCTGGAGCTGCCGAAGCACCTTCTGGTGCGATGTTGCCCGACCCGCTCACTTGAGCGGGGGCGCCCGAGACAGTTCCGCCTTGGAGAGCGTCGCACCTGCTAAGGGGCGGGTGGGGACACGATCTCGCGGGCCTTGGCCAGCGCCTCTTCGAGGTTCTCGAAGATGTTCTCCAGGCCGAGTTCCTGGTCAAAGCCGACGCGCGTGAACTCGAAAAGCGGCTGGGCGTGGACGCCGCCGAGGAGGAGGCGGATGCCCTGGCGCTTGCACTTGTGGTGGAACTCGTCGAGCGCGTGAAGTCCGGTGGCGTCGATGTGGGGGACGTAGCGCATGCGGAGAATGAAGACCCTCGGGGGGCGCTCGAACTGATTGAGCGTGTCCTTGAGGCGGTCGGCGACGCCGAAGAAGAAGGGCCCGTTGATTTCGTAAACCTCCACCCCCGGCGGGATGCGGCGGGGATCGACCGCGCCGGGGTCCTTGGGATCGGGGGCTTCGGTCTCCTGGCCCTCTTCGATTTCGTCGCGAATGCCTGCGATGTTGGAGACATCGGCCATTCGTTTCATGAAAAGGAGCGAGGCGAGGACCATGCCGACGCCGACACCCTTGGTCAGGTCGGTGAAGACGGTGAGGCCGAAGGTGGTGAGGAGGACGAGCACATCGGTTCGGGGAGCGCGGAGGAGGGCGCGGAAGTGGTCGATCTCACTGATGTTCCAGGCGACGACCAGCAGCACGGCCGAGAGCGCGGAGAGGGGAACATGGCGCGCGAGCGGGGCGAGTGCGAACATGAAAATGATGAGGAACAAGGCGTGGAGCATGCCGGCGATTGGAGTCTTGCCGCCGTTCTTGATGTTGGCCACGGTGCGGGCGATGGCGCCTGTGGCGGGAACGCCGAAGAAGCAGGATGAAGCGATGTTGGCGACGCCCTGGGCGATGAGCTCCTGGTCGGACCGGTGCCGATGGCCGGTCATGCCGTCGGCGACGACGGCGGAGAGGAGGCTCTCGATGGCACAGAGGAGGGCGATGGTGGTGGCGGGGCCGATGAGCTTCTGGATGAGCTCAGCGCTGAACGCGGGGAGATGAGGCGGGGGCAGGCTGCTGGGGATGCTCCCGAAGCGAGTGCCGATTGTTTGCACGAGGGGGTGTTCGCCGTGGGACCAGCCCATGAGTGCGACGAGGCCGGCGGCGGCGGCGACGGCGACGATCGCGCCCGGGATGCGAGGAAGGACGCGGCGCAAGACGAGCAAAATGGCGAGTGACATGGCGCCGACGACGACGGTCTGCCAGCTGGCGGTGCCGAAGTGATGAGCGAGCACCTGGAGCTTGGGAATAAACTCTGCGGGGATGGAGATAGGTTTGCCGGACGCGTCGGCGATGGTGAGGCCGAAGAAGTCCTTGATCTGGCTGGCGGCGATGGTGACGGCGATGCCGGCGGTGAAGCCGGTGGTGACGGGATAGGGGATGAACTTGATCAGGGCGCCGAAGCGGAAGAGACCCATGAGCACGACGATGACGCCGGCCATGACGGTGGCGGTGGCGAGGCCTTCGTATCCGAACTCCTTGGCGATGCCGTAGACGATGGGTATGAAGGCGGCGGTGGGACCGCCGATCTGCACGCGGCTGCCGCCGAGTGCGGAATTCAGGAAGCCGGCAATGACGGCGGTGTACAGGCCGAGCGCGGGAGGCGAAAGGCCGAGATGCGGTAAGTGCGACTGAAGATTCCGTGCGACGTCGATCGGGATGGATGCGATGCCAAGGGCCATGGCGAGCGGGAGCGCGATGATGGCGACGGTGAGACCGGCCGTTGCATCCTGGAGAAACTTCCTGAACGAGTACCCTTCGCGCAAACAGATCACGAGCTTGGGCGTGTACCGCGAACTAAAAAAAGATGGCACGGGGCGAATCCCTTGCTGCGTGACGAGGGAATAGGACATTAGTATCGGTTGAGCGGGCCCCTAGGCTGCAACGGCAATGTGGTAACGTCTCTCCGCCCCATCACTCAAGCCCGCAGCCGCTGCCCCCAACCGCTCACCCCACCACCCCACCC
>JBGANS010000017.1:0-101796 GCA_044222195.1 Phycisphaerales bacterium | reverse complement strand
GGGGGTTGGTTTGGGGTGGGCGGTGTTGTGGGCGGAGGGGGTGGTGCGACCGGGGCTTGCGGATCGGAGGGGGCGTTCGCCGGGAGCTTGACGGTGAGTCCAAGAATGTGGATTCCGGCCTGGTCGCGCCAGGCGTTGCCCGCGATGTTCTCAACGTCAACCTCGGGTGCGGTGATGTAGCCGGTGTGCGTGTCAAGCTTGACGGCGTCGGCGTGGATGCGGTCGACGCCGGCGAGGAGGGGGCCTGTCTCGCTCTCTCGGAACTCGGTCTTGTTGAGCGTGAGCGTGACGGCGGCGCCACGGGAGAGATCGATGAGGCGGCCCCGGCGCTGGACCTTGGCGGAGGCGGAGAGGGAGGTTGTGAAACGGCCGTCGGTGAGGGAAGAGCCGTCGATGAATGGCGCGAGATCGGGGAGGATGTCGGTGAGGCGGGTGGTGTTGATTCCGGCGGCGGAGAGCGAGAGCGCGAGGTTGGGTTCGCTTGCGAAGAGGGCGACGTCCGAAGCGACGTTGAACGCACCGACCAGGGGATCGACTGAACCCGCGATGGAGAACTGCGCGGGCGCGTTGGCTTCGGGTTTTTCGCCGAGAAGGCGGAACGGCGCGGCTGCCCGGAGGGAGGTATTGACGAGAGCGATCGGGGCCGCGGGAGATGGGCCGGTGAAGGAGATTC
This sequence comes from Phycisphaerales bacterium, assembly GCA_044222195.1. Taxonomy (GTDB): domain Bacteria; phylum Planctomycetota; class Phycisphaerae; order Phycisphaerales; family UBA1924; genus JAHBXE01. The sequence continues at coordinate 101,123 of JBGANS010000017.1, read as the reverse complement.
GAGAGAGGCCGAGGTCAACGGCGTCGACTGTGATGAGGGGGAGCGTGCGTTCGGAAGCTGAGACGATTTGGCTGATATCTGCGGGTGTGCTGGTCGGTTGAGCTGGTGGGGGAGGCGGTGCCTGAGCCGCCGCCGGAGCTGGTGCGGGCGGCGATTGAAAGCGCAGGCCAAGAGCGGAGATAGAGCCGTCGGCGGCTCCCGTGGCCGCGGCGGAGAAGCCCGCGGCGGAGATGCGGCCGATGTGGAGGTCGCGGGTGGCGGGGTCGAAACGGTTCACGTCGAGGCCGAGAGAGTCGAGGTGGACAAGCGGGTCGCCCGCGGCTGGAGGGTCAACGCTGAAGTCTCGGACGGTGAGCGAGGCGGCGAGGGACGAGGTCCCCGCGCGGGTCAGCGAAGCGCTCAGGGCGACGGAGAGTCTGCCGGAGTCGAGGGACGAATCGATGCCGGGCGGGAAGTAGGCGGCCGGGATCGCGGTGGAGACGCCGCGGGCGAGGGTGGTGGAGTCGAGTCGGACTTCCTGGTCGGACACAATGAGGCTGCCGGCGATTGTGAGATCTTCGAACAGTCCTGGAGCGGTGACGCGGATGTCGAAGGGGGCGCCCGGCGCGTTTGCCGTTCGCCGGTTGGTCGAGAGGTTGTCGACCGAAGCGTTCAGCGTGGTGGTCAGGGTGACCGGGGACTTGGCGGCGGAGTCGGTCCAGTGGATGCGGGCGTCCTTGAGGGCGAGGGAGCGGGAGGAGATGTTCCCGATGGCGGCGATGAGGGAGAGGGGGTCCGGGAGAGGCGAGTTCGCGCTGGTGGCTGGCGCGGCGACGGGGATGAGCGTGAGGCCGAGAAGGCTGATGCCTGAGGCGTCGCGGGAAGCGGGGAGTTCGAGGCCTGAAAGGGTGGCGTTGCCGATGGCGATACGGTTGCGGTAGAGATCGAGGTAGTCGACGGAGGCGGATGGGATTGAGAGCAGAGAAGTGTCGCCGTTCTTGAGGGCGATGTTGGTGGCGGACGCGGTCAGGCGGGTGCCTTGAGGGTGACGGAGGGCGCCGAAAGCGAAGTCGGCGGTGAGGGAGCCGTTGTCGAGGGTGGGTGCGATGCCCAGGGGTGCGAGGTAGGGAGCAAGGCGGGTGAGCGAGAGATGCTCGGCGCGGGCGGCGATGCTGGCGTCGAAGGATGTGGTGGTGGAGGCGAGCGTGCCCGCGAACGAGAGAGTCTCCAGCACGCGGGGGGCGTGGAAGCGGGCGGAAAAAGTGGCCGGGTGTGAAGAGGGCAGCGGCGCGATAGAGATGTTGCGGAACTCGACGCCGGCGTCGGTGAACTCGATGGGGGGCAGTTCGGGCGTGGTGAGGTCTTCGAAGCGGAGCTTGAGGTTGTCCCAGGTGAGCGCGTCGAGGCGCAGGCGGGGGAGGGTGAAGTAGGGCGCGGGCCACGGTGAATCGTCCGGCGCTGCGGCGGCCGGAGTCTCAGCGAGCGTGGGGGCGGGGCCTTGTGCGCGGGCCGGCGGTGAGTGGGGCGCGGGGCCGATACGGAGGCCGAGCGCTTCGAAGCGGCCGTCGTGAAGACGGCGGACGGTGAGCGCGGGGCCGGAGCCGTGGATCGATTCGATGACGAGGCCGGCGCTGGCAGCGTTCGAGATTCCGGAGATCGTGACGGGTCCGGCTTCAAAGAGGGCCGCGTCCTTGTCCTTCACGATGATGCGGTCGAGGGTGAGGGCGGTGCTGTAGGAACCGGAGGCGGTCTTGGTCATGGTGGCGTCGGCGGTGAAACGGACGCCGGCGGAGTCGATGGTGGACTCGATGCCGAGGGCCTTGAGGTAGGGCGCGAGTGCGTCGGGGCGGATTGCCTGGATGTCGATGGTGGCGGTGGCTTTGGGTATGGATTGGAAGGGGGTAGCGCTGCCGCGGGCGGTGATGGAGCCGATGATCCCCGGGGCGGTGAGGTTGGCGGCGAAAGCGGGGGCGAGGTCGGCGGGGCCGTCGCTTCGGAGGTCCGTGGCCTTGGCGTCGGTGAGTGTGAGAGAGAGGATTTTGCGGGGGAAGACGGCGCGATCGTCGAAGACGGCGGAGAGGTTGGTCGCGGAGAGTGAGTCGATGCGCCAGGCGAAGGGGGCGGAACTGGTTGTGTGCGTTGCGGGTGGCGCTGCGGGTGGCGGGGCCTGGGATTGGAGCGTGGGGCCTTTGCCGGGCGCGAAGGCGGCGAGGCGGATGTTGCCGTCGATGGTTCGCTCGGCACGGAGGGTGCCGCGGCGGATGGCGACGTCGCGGAGGTGGAGAGAGGATGGGGAGACGGCGGCGATGTCGAGCGCGATCGACTCGAGGGTGGCCACGGGCTCGGAGTCTGCGGTGACGGAGATATCGGAGAGCGAGGCGGAGCCGGTGAACTCGCCGGGCGTGGAGGAAGAGGCGGCGAGAGCGAGCTTGCCCTTGCCTGACGCATCGATGCCGCGGTTGTCAGAGGACAGGCCGAGAGAGGCGAGGTAGGGGGCGAGGCGGTCGGCGCGCAGGCCGCGCAGGGAGAAGTCGGCGTCGGCGTCGATGGAAGCCTGATTGAGAGTGGCGTGGGTGTCGACGGAGGCGCTGCTGAAGAGGCCGTGTGAGGAGGCGTCGAACTCGAGGTGGAAGGGAGCGCCGGCGCGGCCAAAGTCGGTGATGCGCAGGTCCATGCGGACGACATCTTCGAAGGGAGGCGTGACGGATTCATCCTTGAGGCGGACGTCGAGTTTGTGGAGGCGGAGAGCCTTGATCTGGAGCGGGGAAGAGAAGTCGGGCTTGGAAGGCTTGCCGGCGGCCGCCGGTTGAGGCTTGCCGGCGGGGGGCATCAGGAGCGAGAGCAGCGGGATCGTGCCATCGGCCTTGCGGACGATCGGGACTTCGACGCCATCGGCCTCGAGACGCCACGCCACAAGGCGGAGGCGGAAGAGCTGGAGGGTGGAGATGTTGGCGTTGGCGTACTCGGCCTTGAGAACCTGCTGCGAGCCGTCCTTGCTGGTGATGACGACATCCCACAGGGATGCATTGGTGCCGAGAAGGCTGAGCTTGAGGCGCTGGTAGTCGCAGTCGAGGCCCATGCCGCGGGCGACACGGGAGATCACGACGGGGACCAGGACCAGAAGAGAGAGGCGGAAGACAACGACGACGGCGAGCGTGATGAGAGCGATGCGGATGAGTCGGCGTTTCCACCGGCGGGCGGTGCCGGGCGCGGTGGGGGCGGATGGAATGACCTCGCTCATCGGCGGGGCTCCATGGACTCAACGTGGCGTTCGATCGCGGCGCGGCGGGCCTTGGCGGACGCGAGGGGGTCGTAGCCTTCGGGGGCGGCGCGGCGAGAGGCCAGGAAGTCAAACGCGCGGACGCGGAGCGCGGGGGAGGTGTCGTCAAGGAGAATGAGGTGCTCGGCCACGAGGCGCTGATCGAAGTCGGCTCGGGTGCCGGAAGCCTGGGCCAGGCGGGCGAGAGTCTGGACGTCGCGGCCGACTTCGCCGTAGCGGGCGGAGAGCGCGGCGGCGAGCGTGCGGTCGAGGGTGTTGTCGGCGTGGAGCTTGGCGAGGGCGTTCAAGACAGCGCGATCCAGGCGCCAGCCCGGTTCGGCGGGTTCGTTCCGGGTGACCGACTCGGACGCGGCGGTCGCCACCAGGGCGAGCGGCTTGTCGTCGGCGAGGGCGGCGACTTCGGACATGAGCGAGGCGCCGGTCTCGAGCGCGGCGAAGGCGAGGGCGCTCCGGACGTGATCCGGAGACTTGGCGTCTCGGATGGAGCGGGCAAACTCGGCGGAGCGGGCGTCGCCGGGCGGCGCCGCCGTGAGGGACTTGGCGAGCTCGACGGCCCGGGCAGACTCGTCGGCGGTCGGCGCGCGGGTGTGGATGCGCCAGAGCGTGGGGCGCTCGAGCCCGCCGGTGGGGGCGAGAGCGAGCAGGAACTCCCCGTCTCGAGCTTCGAGCGGCCAGGGAATGCGCAGCGTTTGAGACTCCTGGCGCGACGGCCGGCCGAGCATCGTTTCTTCGTCGGTGGCGCGCCGTGGAGCACGGACCTGGAAGTCCGGCGCGCCGGCGTCGACGCGGATGAGAAGCTCGATGGCGCTGGGATTGGGAGGCCGCGTGGACAGGGTCGGCGCGGCGATGGCCAGGACGGCGGTACATCCCGCGGGGATGATCACCTCGGTGTGGGAGACGACGTCGACGCGTCCGAAGCCGGACTGGACGCCGCTGTCGGGGAGTGAGAGATTGGTGGCGAGGAGCAGAGATTCGGCCGCGGACGGTGAGGCGGCCTTGAGTTCATTGGCCGGCCCGGTGATGAGCGTTGAGCCGGACGCGACGGGATGGCCGAACCCGGCGGGCGTGTGGTCGACAGCGCGGCCGTCGATCTCGACTACCAGAGCGGCGTCCTGTGCGGACGCGGGCGTACCGGCGAGGTGGGACGTGCGCAGCTCGGCGGGGGGAAGAGAGGAGCACGAGGCGCCGAGCAGGCACAGGCATACCGCGATGGGGCGCGAAAGGCGCATCATGGGAGTCCCGAAGGCCGGGGCGGGGCAGCTGGCGTCCGCACGAGTGGCCGGCGTGGCGATGGTATGCGTGGGTGGGCCTCGGCTCACACGGGCGGCACGCCGATGTCCTCGTTCCAGAGGTCCGGGCGGGCGGCGATGAAGTCCTGCATGAGCTTGATGCAGCGGGCGTCGTCGAGGACGACGACTTCGATGCCGGCGGCGCGGAGCCAATCTTCACGGCCCTGGAAGGTCCGGTTCTCGCCGATGACGATGCGTTTGATGCGGTGCAGGACGGCGGTGCCGCTGCACATGGCGCAGGGAGAAAGGGTGGTTGCCATGGTGAGGGTGTGCCAGTCGCGCCGGCGGCCGGCGCTCCTGATGGTGACGGTTTCGCCGTGGGCGGTGGGGTCGTCTTTCTGAACGCGGAGATTGTGGCCGCGGGCGAGGATCTCGCCGGTGGGGGACATGAGAGCGCCGCCGATGGGGATGCCTCCTTCGGAGAGGGACTTTTCGGCTTGCTGGATAGCGGCGTCGAGGGCGAGGCGGTCGAGGGCCAGGCGTTCGAGGGATTGCTGGTTCATGGTGCGGACCTCATCATCTGGCGGAACGTGTCCCAAGCAGGGCCGCCGAGCTCGATGCACACGTGTGAGTCGTCGGCGTAGTCGCCTGGCAGAAAGTGGCAACATCTGGCTCCAGGACTCTCCATGAGTGTTTCCACCTTTTCGCGAGCGAGGGACCACAGGACCGGGGTGCCGCGCCAGCGGACGACACCATCTTCACCGGGGTCAATGACTGAGCCCGGCGCATCCGATTGGTCTGGCAGCGTTGTGTCGACCTCGAAAGAGATAGTCCTCGCGCGACGGAGGCCGTAGATCAGGAGATCGTCGCTGGTGGTACGAATGCGATGCCCGCCGGCCAGATCCGCGAATGCGTTTCTGAGGCGCTCGAGGGCGGGCGTGCTTTCACAATGAATGCCGAGCAGCGGGAATGCGTTGCTGTATAGGTAGTAGTCGGCGAACATGTCGGGCAGCGGATCGTTCATGTGTTCCGGGGTTTCCGCTCCCTGACGGTCGCGGTTCCGAGGTATCCTGTGTTCATGCCTACGACGAAGTACCCCAACGTCGTCATCTTTGACCACCCGCTGATCCAGCACAAGTTGACCTACCTGCGGGACACGACGACGAGCCATCGGCCGTTCCGGGCGCTGCTGTATCAGATCGCGGGGTTGATGGTGTACGAGGCGACTCGGAATGTGGGCGTGGTTGAGATCGAAGTGCAGACTCCGATGGAGAAGACGCGGGGATACCGGCTGGCGGGGAAGGTGACGGTGGTGCCGGTGCTGCGCGCTGGGCTGGGGATGGCGGAGGGTGTGCTCGAGATGATGCCCGAGGCGCGGGTGGGGCACCTGGGGATTTTCAGAGATGAGGAGACGCTGGAGCCGATCGCGTACTTGAAGCGGTTGCCAAAGGACCTCAATGCCGGGCCGGTGCTGCTGGTGGACCCGATGCTCGCAACGGGCGGGTCGGCGGCCGCGGCGATCGAGATGTTGAAAGAGGCGGGTGCGACGGACTTGCGGATGATCTGCCTGGTCGCGTCGCCCGAGGGAATCAGGAGAGTGACGGCGGAGGCGCCGGGCATGACGATTTACACCGCGGCGATCGATGACCGGCTCAACGAGAAGGGGTACATCCTGCCAGGGCTGGGGGATGCGGGGGATCGGTTGTACGGGACGGGGTGACACAGGGCCCGCGAGCGAAGGGCCAAATAGCAAAGGGCCAAGTAGCAAATCAGGAATCTCGGTCCCGCGACAGTTGCCGTGTGGCGACTTGCTATCTGGCCATTGGCGTCACGCCCGCTTTTCTTCCTGCGAGAAGCTGGCGGTGCTCGGGTAGAGCACGCGGCCGTGATAGATGCCGGCGACGCTCTTGCTGATGGACTCGGTGATGGTCTGGAGTTCACGGAGGGTCAGGTCGCACTCGTCGAACTGGCCGTCCATGAGGCGGCGATTGGCCATGGCGCGGACGAGCGCGTCGATGCGGCTGGGCGTCGGTTCGACCATGGTGCGGGTGGCGCTCTCGACGGCGTCGGCGAGCATGAGGATGGCGACTTCCTTGGTCCGCGGCTTGGGGCCGGGGTAGCGGTACTCGATTTCATCCGGCATTTCCGGCTCCGCGCCGGGCTGGTCTTTGGCTTCGGCGACGCCTTTCTCGGCCTGGCGACGGGCGCGGTTGTAGAAGAACTCGACCAGCGTTGTGCCGTGGTGGGCTTCGATGAAGTGGCGGATGGAGCGGGGCAGGTTGAACTCCTCGGCCATGGCCATGCCGTCCTTGACGTGTCCGACGATGACGAGAAGGGACATCGCAGGGGAGAGCTTGTCGTGCTTGTTGGGGCCGCCGGTCTGGTTCTCGACGAAGTAGTCGGGCTTGTTCATCTTCCCGATGTCGTGGTAGAGCGCGCCGACGTAGGTGAGGAGGGAGTCGGCCTTGATGGAGTCGGCGGCGGCCTCGGCGATCGAAGCGACATTGAGGGAGTGGTTGTAGGTTCCGGGGGCGAGCTGCTGGAGCTGTCGGAGCAGGGGCTGCTTGGGGTCGCGGAGCTCGATGAGCGTCATGCCGGTGGTGACGCCGAAGAGGCGTTCGATGAGGGGCATGAGTGAGAGCGTGAGGACGCCGACCATGAGACCGCCCGCGCCGGCGAGGATCGCGTCGAGGCTGGTCTGGCGGAGCAGAACCCAGATGTCGTCCACAATCGGGCGGTCGATGAGCGCGACGAGGATGGTGCCGACGAAGAGAGCGGTCGCGGCGGAGAGGCCCATGCGGATGATGCCGCCGCGGTCGCGGATTTCGCGGAGCTGGAGGACGGCGAAAGAGACGCCGGTGAGCATGAGGGCGTAGATGCCGATGGGCTGATCGAGGGCGATGCAGGTGAGCACGCCGTGGAGGGTGCCGATGGCGAGCGCGACGCGCTGGTCGTAGGCGATGACGAGGATGACGGCGACGAAAACAGTTGGCGCGATCGCTGAGAGGGAGAGCAAGCGAGGCTCAGCGACGGTGACGAGGCAGGCGAGGGCGAGAGCGGAGCCGAGGAGGGCGGCGATTCCGGCCATTCGGCCGGGGTTTCTGCGGACGCGGGGGCAAAAGAGGGTGAGGTAGCCCGCGACGGCGAGGGCGATGGCGGTCACGGCACCGAAGATTGAGGCGACGCGGACCCAGACTTTCCACGCGGAACGTTCGTCGCGCTGAAAGGTCCGGAGTTCTTCCTTGTAGAGGTCAAAGTTGGCGGCGGTGAGCGCATCGCCGCGGACGAAGATGGGCTGACCTTTGACGATGCGGTTGCGGACGGCGGGCACGGCGGATGCGCGGGCGTTGCGGGATTCGTTGGTGGCGGCGTCGTCGTACTGGTAGGTGGGTTCGGGGTTGGTGATGACGCGGCTGACGACGACGCGGAGGGCGGGTTCGTTGAAGCCGGCGGCGCCGGCGAGGGCGCTCATGGCGCTCTTGAGCTGCTTCTCATCCTTGATATTGATGAGGGCGCCGTTTTCGCGGGAGATGGTGACGCGCAGGTCGGGGGCACGGAGCTCGATGTCCCGTGCGGACGACTGGTCGAACTCGGCCTGGTAGGTGCCGTCATCGACCAGCGGGCGCCGCATGAGAAGCGTGATGAGCTGCTGGGAGCACCGTTTCCAATAGGTGGACACCTCGCCGTTGCTTGACTGCTCACGGATGGCCTTGAGGCCGTCCTCGGTGAGATCGAGCTGGCGGGTGAGGTCCGGCGGGGCGGACTGGAGGTTCTCGACGCTGGCGAGAATCTTGGGGAGGTTTTCAAGGGAGGTTCGGAGCGATTCGAACACGCTGGGGATCGCGTTGTAGACGCGGGGCGTGAGCGAGCGGGCCAGGCGGCGGTCGCCCTCGGTCTTGGCGGGGTCGTCGATCTCGAAGGGGACGCGGACGAGGGCGGTGTCGTTCATCACGCGGCCGACGGCGACGAGCGGCTGCTGACGCGTCCATGCCGCGACGGTGGAACACACCACGATGAAGATGGTCCAGATCAGGATCGCCCAGACCGTGCCCGGGGCGCGGAAGGCCTGGTCCATCAGCGCTTCGGCGCGGCCGCCGCGGTGCTCGCGGCGGAGCAGGGCCTTTCGCGACCGCGGGGAGCGGACGGGGCGGGTGCCGGGCTTGGACGGTTCGCGGGCCATTTACCGGGCGCGCTCCGAGGGCTCGCCATAGGCATCGACGATGCGTTGCACGAGCGCGTGGCGGACGATGTCGGTTCGATCCAGGTTGATGAAAGCGACACCGGGAACGCGGCCGAGGCGGCGGGCGGCGTCGATGAGGCCGCTGTCGGCAGGGTTCGGGATGTCGATCTGGGTGACGTCGCCGGTGACGATCATTTTCGAGCCCTGGCCCATGCGGGTCAGGAACATCTGCATCTGGCCCTTGGTGGTGTTCTGGGCCTCGTCGAGGATGATGACAGCGTTGTTGAGCGTGCGGCCGCGCATGAAGGCGAGCGGGACGACCTCGACCACGTCGGTCTCCATGAAGCGGCGGATGGTTCCGTAGTCCATCATGTCGTTGAGGGCGTCGAAGAGGGGCCGGAGATAGGGATTGACTTTGGCCTCGAGATCGCCGGGGAGGAAGCCGAGTTTTTCTCCGGCCTCGACGGCGGGGCGGGCGAGGATGACCTTGCGGGCACGGTCGGAGCGGAGCAGGTGGATGGCGGCGGCGACGGCGAGGTACGTTTTGCCTGTCCCGGCGGGGCCGATGCCGAAGACGAGGTCGTTGGTGCGGATCGCTTCGAGGTAGAGTTCCTGGTTGGCGGTGCGGGGCTTGACGGCCCGTCCGGCGGAATAGACGTTGATAGGACCGTTCCAGGCGGCGTCGTCGGTGCTGGTCCGGTTTGGGCGAGAGGTACCGGCCCGCTGGCGTTCGGTCTCATCGGCGATGAGATGAAGGACCTGTTCGCGGGAGACTTCCTGCGAGTCGTTGGCGGATGCGGCAAGGCGTTCAAGGACGCCGCGGGCGATGCGAACGGCCCCCTGGTCACCCCGGAGGCGGACCTCATCATCTCGGGCGGTGATGTTGACACCGAGCGCTTCGCGGATCATCTTGAGGTTCCGCTCAGCCGAGCCGAGTACGCTCACCCGGTCGGGGCCAAGGGGAACTTGCACGGTGACTTCCAATCGAGACACACTCCGGGGCGAGCTTCCGGCTGCCACGACCTGCCTATTCGAGGCTGGAGGGGATGGGTTACCTGACACTGATGCTACCCAAGGTTCATATCGGGGATTGGTGCCGCCGGCTGGGCCGCCGGCATCTGGGGTGGTTCGGACTTGCGCGTGGATCAGGACCGCGTGCGGAAGCCGGAAGGGTAATGGTAGGTATGGTGCGCTGAGGGCTTGCGCGGCGAGCCTCATGTTGCTCGCGGCAGCGTGCGGCACGAAACCCACGGTTGGTTCCATGGTCGGGGTGTCACGCGTGCCGAGCGGGCAGGTCGTTGCGCGTGGGGACTGGGATGACGTGGCGGCCTCGGTGTACGCGGCGGTGCGGGACCAGGAAGTCGCGATCGTGAGTGAGACGGCGGGGGCGCAGACGCTGGAGTTTGGGTTGCTGACTATCCGGGACGAGCGAGGGATGCTGGTGGCGACCCGCGGGCTCCACGACGAGGTCGTGCTCACGTGCACGATCGGGAACGGCGAGCCGGATCGCGAGCGGATGCTGATGCAGCGGGTATCCCGCCGCCTCAAGGAACTGCACGGGGTGGGAACGAGGCCGATGGGGTCGTGAGCGGCTGGGTGGAAGCGGGCAGGCACTCGGGTAGTTCGACCGTCATGGTGGTGCCTCGCTGCCACACCGAGTGAACTTTGATGGTGCCGCCGAGGCGGCGGACGGCGTGCTTGACGATGGAGAGCCCGAGACCGGTGCCGCGCTTCTTGCCGGTGCGGGCTTCATCGACCTGGAAGAATCGCTCGAAGACCCGTTGCTGCTGGGCGATGGGGATGCCGACGCCCTGATCGGTGACCTCGAAGCGAACGGAGGCGGGACGCTCGGCGCGCTGGCCGGTGATGCGAACTTCGGTGCCCTCGAAAGCGAACTTGCAGGCGTTGTCGATCAGGTTGCTGAGGATGAGCAGGAGCAGGTTGCGGTCGGAGGAGAGTTGCTCGAGTTCGGGGGAGAAGTCGAAGTAGAGCGTGAGGCGGCGGTCGCGGCAGACCCCTTCGAACATCGGGGCGAGTGCGGCGGCGAGCGTGGAGGCGGGGACGGGCTCGGCCTGCGAAAGCTCATCGGACGACTCGAGGCGGGAGAGGTCAAGGAGGTCGCGGATGAGCTCCTCGAGACGGTGGGTGTGGGACGCGATCATGGACATGAGTCGGGCGTGCATGGCCTGGTCGTCGGGGCCGAGACTTTCGAGGGTTTCCACAGCCATCCTGATAGCGGCGATGGGGGTCCGCAGCTCGTGCGAGGCGTTGGCGACAAAGTCGGTCTTGACCTGCAGCGTGAGCGACTGCTGCGTGACGTCCTGGACCGTCAGGACGATGGCGCGCTGGCCCGCGGTCGGTTCACCATAGGGAATGGCGGAGGTGGACCAGATACGCGGGCCGTCGGGCCGGGGCACCCGGATCTCTTCGCGGACGGATGTGCCGGTGCGAGCGGACTGAATGACGGAGAGCAGGTCGGGCTGTGTGAACGCCTCTTCCACGGGCCGGTTGTCGAGCCGATCGGCGCGGAGGCCGAGGAGCTGGTGTGCCGCGGCGTTGCAAATAAGTATTCGCCCCTGGGGGTCGGTGGCGAGAATGGGCTCATCAACGGCATCGAGGATCGATCGAAGCGACTGTGCGGTGGACTGGGCGGCGCTTCGCTCAACGCGGATCTGTTGGGCGGCTTCGCGCAGGCGGCGGGCGGCGGCGGTTGCCCGGCCGCGGATGGATGGATCGGAGTTGAGGCGCTGGCCGGCGGAGTCGAAGAGGGAGTCGAGCTCGTCCGCGGCGTGGAGGAGTTCGTCGAGGCCGGTGGCTCCGGGCGGCGCCGGGGAAAGGGCGACCAAGAGCAGGCCGACGGCGGCGAGGGCGGCGCCGAGGAGGATGGTCCACGAGGGGCCCGAAAGGCACGCGGCGATGGCCAGTCCCGCCAGGGCGAGCAGGGTGAGCGAGCGGCCGGCGAAGAGCGTCCGGGACATCGGTGGATTCAAGGCGTGCCGAGCGCACGGGACGGATCACGATTCGGAGAGTTCGGGTTCCGGGGTGGCGCGGTAGCCGACACCGCGGACGGTGCGGATGAGGTTGCCGTGCAGGCCGAGTTTGCGGCGAATCCCGGTGACGTGAACGTCGATGGTTCGTTCGGTGACGGTGACGCCGGGCCCCATGGCTTTGGACATGAGGGTGTGACGAGAGAGGATCCGGCCCTGGGCGGAGGCGAGGGCGGCGAGGATTCGGAACTCGGTCAAGGTGAGCCGGATGGGCTCATCCGCAACGGCGACCTCGTGGGTGTCCTGGGAAATGGCGATCGGTCCGAGCCGAAGGGTGGAGTCTCCTGGCGTGGCGATAGAGCTGCGGCGGAGCACGGCCTCGATTCGGGCGAGCACAACCTTCATAGAGAAGGGCTTGGTGATGTAGTCGTCCGCACCGACGGTCAGCCCAACCAGGACGTCTACTTCGTCGCCCTTGGCTGTTAGCATTATGATAGGAATTCCGGCGGTCTTGACGTTTGAACGGACACGAGTCGCGACCTCTGTTCCGGACACTTCGGGGATCATGAGGTCGAGCAGGATGAGGTCTGGCGGAGATTTTTCTATTTTCTGCAAGGCGGATCGGCCATCGCTGGCCAGGGTGACGTGATAGCCTGCTTTTTGAAGCTGAAACTGGAGCATCTCGGCGATGTCGGCTTGATCTTCGACGACGAGGACGGACTTCAAGTTCTTGTGGGGACTTGACTTAGAAGCTGGCGTCATCGAGTGGTCCCTTCCGGCAGGGGGCGGGCCAAGTGCGCAAGATCAACAGATGGTATCAGCCGGAAACGGCCGATTTCAGGCCCCGGACGGGGGATGGTCGCACTTTAGCGAAACCTGAACAGTGAACCAAAAGTGACGGTTTGGGAAGCGGGTATGCCGAAATACGGGGACCGCGTGTTGGCGTTTGCTAATGACGGGGGGTATCATCCGCCCCACCACGCGGGGCCGTCGTCCCAGAACCAGCGGGTCAGGTAGGACCCTCAGGTACGGCGAGCTTTGGAAAGCGTGTTCCGCGGTGCGTCCGTTCGGCAACAACTCTGTGCCGGGGGCGCGGGTTGGTGTCCGAAGGGCAGCCTCGGGGGCGGCCCGGTCGTTCGGACGGTCGAATCAAATGGGAGCCCGCTGTGTTTGGCGGTGCGTACCCGGGATCTTGTAAGGAGTCGAAGATGAGTCTGACGAAGCGTTTTGGTTTGATCGTCGGTGCGGCCGCGAGCCTCAGCAGCGCGATGGCTCAGAGCACCATGGACCAGTCCCGTGCCCTGAACAACGAGTTGTTCTCGGACTCGGCACGGCAAGTGAGCCAGAAGGCGGCGGGAGCCTTCACGGTCAACCTGCACGGGTACGAGCAGGTCCGTTTCAGCATCAACTCTCGCGATGACGCCACCCTGGACAACGACATGGCGTGGGGCTTCTCGAACGCCCGCACCCGGGTCAACCTCAGCGGTAACGTCTTCAGCGAGGACTGGAGCTACTTCATCCAGCTCGGCGCTGGCGACGACACGGTGGTCGGGGCTCCCCCGGCGACCGGCGGCGCGCCCGGCTCTTCCGGCCCCGGCGGCGGCAACGGTGCGCTGCTCGAGGATGCGTATATCGGTTACAACTTCGGCAACGGCTGGGGCATGAAGGTCGGTCAGTTCAAGCTGCCGTTCCTCCGCGAAGAGCTCGTGGGCGATACGGAGCAGCTGGCGGTTGATCGCTCGGTGACCAACGCGACGTTCACCCAGGGCCGTTCGCAGGGCATCCAGGTGTCCTTCGCCCAGGATTCGTTCCGGTTCATGGGCGCTCTGTCCGACGGGTTCCGCACGGCCAACACGGACTACGTGTCCCCGGCCGAGGCTGACCTGGGCGTGACGGCTCGCGGCGAGTTCATGTGGTCGGGCGCCTGGTCGCAGGCCGACGGCTTCACCAGCTGGCAGAACCAGTCGTTCTTCGGCATGGTCGGCGCTGCGGCGCACTACCAGACCGGCGGCAGCTCGTTCAACACGGCGGCCGGCACGGTTCCGACGGGCACGGCTCCGGCCGATCCGGCGGACGTTCAGCTCTTCGGCCTCACGGCTGACGTGACGGTCAAGGGCAACGGCTGGAACGCCTACGGCGCGCTGGTCTGGACGTCGACCGACGGTGGCGACACCCCGGCCGGCACCGTGGTTCCCTACCCCGGCACGGGCACGGCGGGCGGACCCGGCTCCAACTCGATGGACGACCTCGGGCTCGTTCTGCAGGGCGGCATCTTCGTCGCTCCGCAGTGGGAACTCTTCGGTCGCTACGACATCGTGATTCCGGACAGCAGCCGCACCGTCACGGGCGGACCCACGCTGGACGACACGTTCCAGACCCTGGCGTTCGGCGTGAACTACTACATCAGCCCGGACAGCCAGGCGGCGAAGTTCTCCGCCCAGCTCCAGTACTTCCTCGACAAGCAGACCACGGGCATCGCCCCGGCCAGCACGCTCAGCGGCGTGCTCGGAAGCTCCGAGGACACTCAGTTCACGATCACGGCTCAGCTGCAGCTCGTGTTCTGATACTGAAGTCAGTTTCAGTTGACCATCACCGACCGGCCCGAAAGGGCCGGTCGGCTTTTTCAGGGTGCGTGTTCGATGGGTGTGCGTTCCCGTGCTTGCGTCGGCGGCGACCGGTCCGGTAGACTCGGAGACGAAATGCCTACTTCGCATGATTCACAGACTTGCCGGTGTGCCTCCGTGGCCGCGCTGCTGATTGCGGCGGCCGGCGCGGGCGCTCAGGAGCTTGACTCATCCCGGGCGGCGTCGAACGAGCTTTACTCGGACGCGATCGCGCGAACGAGCGAGCTCTTCCCGGCGGCGACGGCGTACGCGCCGAAGCTCGGCGGCTTGGTGGTCTCGCGGTTCAACATCAACATGCGGGACAACGCGGCGCCGGCGAAGGACTGGACCATCGGCGGGCAGATGGCGTACACGAAGATCAACATGACGGGCAACGTGCTCGACGATTCGATCACGTACCGGCTGCAGGTGAAGTTTGGCGAGGCGGATGGGCTGCCGGTGCTGGACGATGCGTACGGCGACGTCAAGTTCGAGGACGAGTTCAGTTTCCGCTGGGGGCAGTTCAAGCCGCCGGTGCTTCGCGAAGAGAACATCAGCGATTCGAAGCAGTTGGCGGCGAACCGCTCGGTGATGAACTCCGTGTTTTCCCAGTCGCGCACGCAGGGTGTGATGCTGACCTACGCGGGGCAGGACACGCGGATCATGGCGTCGTTCAACGACGGAATCCGGACGCCGAACCTGGACTACGTCGCGACGTCCGAGGGCGACTACGGCGTGACGGCGCGGGCCGAGTACAAGATCGACGGAGACTGGAAGCAGTACGAAGAGTTCACGTCGTGGAAGGACAGCAAGTACTTCGGGGCCGTGGGAGGCGCGATCCACTATCAAGAGGGCGGTGCCACGCTCTCGGGAACGGGTCGCACCACCAACACGGACATTGTGCTGTCAACGGTCGACGCGATGGCCAAGGGAAACGGGTGGAACGCGTACACGGCCTTGGTGTATCGGCGTACGGCGACCAACGGCTCGGTTCCGACGCCGCAGACGCTTGAGGACATCGGATTCCTGGTTCAGGGCGGCTGGTTCGTGGGCCCGAAGTGGGAGCTTTTCGCCCGGTACGATCTGGTGATGCCTGACAACGAGCGGGCCCTGGATGCGAGCTTCAGCACGATCACGTTCGGGGCGAACAAGTACATCTCGCCTAGCAGCCACGCGGTGAAGCTGACGCTCGATGCGCAGTGGTTCCTGGACAACCAGTCGGCGCAGGGCCTGGTGACGCAGAACACGCTGACGGGCGTGCTCTCGAGCACGGAACGCAACCAGATCGCGCTGCGGGCGCAGCTGCAGCTCGCGTTCTGAAGCCGCGCGAATCCGCGACTACATTCGATCAAGGGTGGGGATGCCGAGGATGTTCAATCCATCGGAGAGCGTGCGCTCGGTCAGGGCGCAGAGGCGGAGCCGCGAGAGTCGCGTGGCGCCCTCGGACTTGAGCACGGGGCAGGCGTCGTAGAACGTGCTGAACGCGCCGGCGAGGTCGAAGAGATACTGGCACAGGCGATGTGGTTCGAGTGCCTGGGCGACCGCGCGGACGGCCGCCGGATAGCGCAGGAGCGCGAGGGCGAGCTGCCTTTCCTGGGCCTCGGTGAGAAGCAGTGGGGCGGCCTGAAATTCGGAAGCGAGGCCGTGCTCGGGCGCGGCTTTGCGGAAGATATTCCGGATGCGTGCGACGGCCATGAGCATGTAGGGCCCGGTGTTGCCCTCGAACGAGATCATGCGCTGGAAGCTGAAGACGTAGTCCTTGACGCGTTCGTTGCAGAGGTCGGCGTGCTTGAGCGCGGCGACGGCGACGGTCTCGGCGATGGTGGCGCGCTCGGCGGGGTCGAGCTCGGGGCTCTTGTCCTGGACGATCTTGGCGGCGGCGGAGACGGCCTCCTGGATCAGATCGGCGAGCTTGACCGATTCGCCGGTGCGGGCTTTGAAGGGTCGGCCGTCGTCGCCGAGGATCGCTCCGAAGGCGGCGTGCTCCATGATGGCGTCTTCATGGGTGACGGGGTTGTTGGCGTAACCGGCGCGGATGCTGGCGCCCCAGACTTGCCTGAGGTGAAGGTTCTGGCGAGCGTCGATCGAGTAGATGATTCGCTCGGCCTTGAGCTTCTGGACGCGGCGGCGGATGGCACACACATCCGTGGTGGCGTACAGATAGCCGCCGTCGGTCTTGCGGATGATGCAGGGTTCCTTGATGGCGCCGAAACGCGGGTCTTCGAGGCGGACGACGAGGGCGCCGTCGGACTCTTCGGCGATGCCGCGGTTGACGAGGTCTTCGACCATCGCGGCGAGTTCGTTGGCGTAGGAGGACTCACCGGCGGAGTGCTCGGCCGTGACATTGACGTGGAGGCGCTTGCAGACACTGAGGCACTCGGCCATGGTGACGTCGGCGATACGCTGCCAGACGGCGAGGGCCCTGGGCTCGTGGGCCTGGAGCTGGACCAGGACCTGGCGGGCCCGGGTGAAGGATTCGGTCGCGCCGTCGACCTGGGCCTGGCACTCGGCTTCGGCCTTGGGGCCCAGGCCGTACTTCTTGCACGCGGCGAGGCCGGCGAGGTCGCGCTGGCACTGGGCTTGGGCGAGCTTGTAGGCGGCGTCGAGTTCGTCGAGCGTGAAAGTGGCGAGGTTGCGTTTGCCCGCCGCGGATTCGTCCATGAGCTTGGCCACGACCATGGCGATGGGGAGGCCCCAATCGCCGACGTGGTTCTGGCGTATGACCGTGTGACCGAGGCGTTCGAAGGTGCGGGCGAGCGCATCACCGATGAACGGGGAGCGGATGTGGCCGACGTGCATCTGCTTGGCGAGATTGACGCCCATGAGGTCGACGACGATGGTCTGGATACGTGCGGGCGGGTCGATGCCCAGTGTCGGCGTGTCGAAGGCCTGCGTGAGCTTGGCGAGAGTGTCGGTGCGGAGGCGGACGTTGATGAAACCGGGGCCGGCGATGGAAGCTTCGGTCAGGGGTTCGGCGAGGTCGGTGATGTCGAGGTGCCTGGCGATGGCCGCGGCGGCGTCGCGGGGTTTGATGTTGAGTTTCTTGGCGAGCGGCATCGCGGCGTTGGACTGGAAGTCGCCGAGGTTGGACTGGCGTGAGGCGGTGATGAGCGGGTCGGTGTCCTTGGCGTCGGGGTACGCGGCGGCGATGGCGGCGCGGAAGCGGTCGGTGAGGACCTGGATGGGGTCGAAGTCGGGCATGCGAGCGGATGGTAGGAGGAGGCGGGCGCACGCGTGCCCGTGTCAGCGAGAGTTCCAGCGTTCGAGGATCGCGGCCATTTCGTCGGCGAGGCCGATCATGGCGGTGCTGGGTGTGTGGGCGAGAGGATTGTCGATGAGGGCGAGGCGGGAGTTTCGGATCGCGGGGATGTCGAGCGTGCCGACACGGCCGAGCTGGCGGCGCAGTTCGTCGATGGTGGGCGTGGCGGCGGGCGTGGTGGGGTCCCGGGGGAGGATGAGGAGGATCGCGTCGGGCTTCATGTGGAGGATGTCCTCGGCGTCGAAGGTGATGTAGGGAGAGCCTTGCGTGACAGCGGGCGTGCCGCCGAGGCGCTCGAGGAGCTGGTGATGCCAGGAGCCGGGGCCGAGCGCGGAGGGCGGGTCGACGGCGCCGAGGAGGAGGACCTTGCCGGTGAACGCGTTTGCCCGGGTGGACCATGCGCGGTCCATTTCCCTGAGGAGAGGCCTGTCGGCGCCGGGGTTGAAGAGGTCGGCGAGCCGGGTGGTGGTGGACTTGATGTCGTCGAGAGCGAGGATGGGGAAGTCGAGGATGCGCCAGTTGTTGGCGGTGGCGAGTTCGTCGAGGCGCGCGGGGCGCTTCTGGGATTGGAGCTGGAGGAGGATGTGGGTGGGATGAACGGAGAGGAGCTTTTCGTAGTCGGCGTTCTGGAGGTCGAAGCAGACGGGAATGGACTTGTCGAGGACGAGGTCGTAGGAGTGGCGGCCGACGATGAGGTTGGCGACGCCGAGGTCTTTCAGCGTGACGGCGAGGGCGGGGCTGAGTGCGGCGATGCGTGGGGCGGAAGGAGGAGTCGTCGGTGCGGCGGGCGTGGTGCGAGGGAGGACGAGCGAGAGTCCGCCGGCGACAGCGGCGATGAGGAAGAGACAGGAGAGGATGAACTTTGGGGAGCGGGGATTCACGGACGGAGTGTAGTGAAGATTCAAGATGCGCAAGATGAGAGAGAGTGTCTTGCGCACCTTGAACGGGCCAGAGCCGCCTTTGTGCGCACGAAAGCGGTCATCACGTGCAGCCGGCGGCGTACTTGTTGATGAAGCACTGAAAGTCGTTGGCGGTCAGGGCGGGGATGGCGGTGGAGCCGTCGCAGTTCGCGGAGGGATCGTTGGCGGCGTACTTGTTGATGAAGCACTGGAAGTCGTTGGCGGTGAGGGCGGGGGTGGCGGTGGAGCCGTCGCAGTTGGCGTAGCAGGGGGCGGGGGGCGCGGCGAACTTCCAGACGATTGCGTGGCGGGCGTTGGTGTCGGCGACGCCGAAGCCGACGACTATGAAGTTGCCGGAAGCGTCATGGCGGACGCCGCGGGCTTCGGAGCCGACGTAGAGGGAGGGGAGAAAGCTGTTGAGGTCGACGGCGCTTTCTGCGGTGCTGCGCCACGCGAAGGCGTGAACGCCGACGCCGGGAATGAGCGCGCGGCCGACCTGCATGTCGCCGGCCACACCGTAGGCGACGGAGTCGGTGGTGCCGGGAGGGCTGAGGTCAATCCATGAGGCGGCGGTGCCGGTCCAGAGCCCTGCGCGTCCGATGAAGGTGCCGAAGTCGGCGGAGTCGCCCACTTGATGGATTCCGTCGGTATCGCGGAGCGCGGAGCCCCAGGCGCTGGCGGGGTTCATGTCGACCCATGTCCCAGCGGAGCCAGACCAGCGGCCGGCATGAGCCGTTCCATCGATCCGGGCCCATCCGACTTGTTGATTGTCGTGGACACCGAGAATGGCGCCCGCCGCGGCGGTGGCGGGAGTCAGGTCGGTCCATGAGGCGGCCGTGCCGGTCCAGAGCGAAGCACGGAGGCCGGCGCCGAGATTGGCCCAGCCGACCTGTTGGACGCCGTTGGTCGCGGCCGCGGTGGATTCGCCCGCGCCCGCGGGGTTGAGGTCCACGAAGGAAGCGGCGGTTCCGGTCCAGAGGCAGGCGCGCCATTGAGAGGAGCCGGCGTTTCGGACGCGACCGCATTGCTGCTTGCCGCCGATGCCCCAGCCTTCGGACGTCTCGTTGGGCGCGGGTGGATGAAGATCGACCCAGGTGGCGGCGGCGCCGGTCCAGAGTCCGGCGTGCCACTGGTCGTTGACGAGTGCGTAGCCGACCTGGCGGGTGGCGTTGACGGAGAAGGCATAGGACTGTGGCGTGGTGGCGGGGTTGAGAATGGTGACGGTCCACTGGGCGTGGGCCGGCGCGGCAAGACCGGCGACCAGGAGGATCGTGGCGGGCCGAAGCAATGACATGGTGCCTCCAATCGTGACTCGGCCAGTGTACAGGAGCCGCCGCGTTGAGCAATGAAATTCGGTGTGGCGCGGAGGTGTTTGTGCCGTGGCTCGTGGCCGCGTCGGACGCTGGTTTCGGACTTGCGAAGCCGGTCACCGGATGCGGAAGGCGGCGGCGATCTCGTCGCGGAGGGAGGTGAGGATGGAGTCGGGAAAGAGGGGGAAGGGCCAGGCGCGGTTGAAGAGGATGTCGCGTTCGGCGAAGCGGGCGGCGGCGCGGCCGGCATTGGCGTCGAGGGCGGCGAGCGCGGCGGCGTGTGCGCGGCGCGAGGCGTCGAGGATGGAGTGGAGTTGGCGGAAGGCGTCGGCGCGGGCGCGAGAGTGTCGGGGGAGGAGGGAGATTTGATCGAGCAGAAGTTGTTTGGCGGTCGCCGCGGTGACGTTGCCGAGCATAGCGGGGTCGTGGCGTGCGTGGTGAGCGAGCCAGCGAGCGTGGGCGAGGTCAGCGGCGGTCGGGATGGCGTCGCTGGAGAGAGGGAGATAACGGGTGGCGGTGACGACGGCCATGGGGGCGAGCTGGGAGCGCGGGATATCAAGCCAGGATTCGAGCCAGTCTTCCATGACGAGGTCGTAGCCCTCGTGGGAGTCGTCGTCGGTTCCACCGCCGCCGCCTGTGCCGTGGATGAAGAGGTCGCACGCGGCGAGGCGGAGCAGGGCGGTCATGAAGAGCGCCTTGGGGGCGAGCTCGTGAGGAGGAATAGTGGCAAGGTTCTCGGCAAAGACGTGCGTGCGCGGGCGGCCGGGAGGGAGATGCCAGAGAGGAAGTTCCCAGCGGTCCTGGATGTCGCTGGCGGTGAGTGGGCGGATGCCGGAAGTGGGGCGGCGGGCGGCCGCGGCGTTGTAGGCGGTGATGCAGGACTCGGGGTTGCGGGACATCTTGGAAACGAGAGATTGGAAGAGCGAGGTGTGGGAGAGCTGGGTGGCGAAGAGCGTTGGGGCCTGGAGAGAGAGGAAAGGTTGCAGCAGGTCAGAGACGGTGGAGGAGACCTGGTGGGCGAGGGTGGGGGAGGCCTGGTGGCGGGCAAACGTGGTGAGAAGGTGAGCGAGTTGCGACGTGACTGGCGGTGCGGGGTCGCGTGGAGTCGGCGGGGGTGTCCGCTCTCTGACGGTCGCGGTTCCGATGGAGAGGGAGCCGTTGGAGCGCGCGGGGTAGTGGAGAGGAACGGTTTCGGCGCGGTCCTGATCGACGACGAGATGAGCGGGCTGTGCACGGAGGGCGCTGGCCGCGGCGTCGGTGGCGAGGTACTTGGCGAGGATGCCGGGGTGCCAGAACTCGGCCTGGTGGCCGGTCATGATGATGGGGCGGTCAGTGGAGAGGCCGAGCTCGCGGCGGATGAGCAGCGCATCGGCGGAGGAGTTGCGGCGGATGAGGGAGCGCCAGGTGCGTGGCGCGGGGCGGATGGTGAGGGATTCGGGAGTGTGATCCACGCGTGAAAGAGCGTAGGTGCCCCGCCGGGGGTCGGACCCTTCACTGGCATCCGGCGGCATAGGCGTTCAGGAAGCACTGGAAGTCGTTGGCGGTGAGGGTGGGCGGCGTGGTTGAACCATCGCAGTTGGCGTAGGGGGACTTGGCGGCGAAGCGGTTGAGAAAGCACTGGAAGTCATTGGCGGTCAGGACCGGCGCGATGCCGGAGCAGTCGCAGTTGGGGTAGCAGAGGGACAGGGTTGCGGCATCGCTCAGGACCTCACCGCACGAGTTGGAGACTCGCACGTCGTAGGCGCCGGCGTCGGCGGAGGCCAGGCCGGAAATGGAGAGCGACGGCGTGCCGGCGCCGGAAATGATGGAGCCCGCCGCGGTCGGGCCGTCGGAGAGTGGCAGGCCATTACGGCGCCATTGATAGGTCAGCGCGGCGTAGCCCGATGCGGGGGTCACCGAGAGCGCGACGGTGGACCCGATACAGGGCGAAGCAGGCGGCGCGGTGGGATGAAGGGCGATCCATGGCCGGCCCGTGAACGACCATCGACCGATGGAGCCGCCTTCGGCCCCGTTCAGGCTTTCGAAGTAACCGCCGATCACCACCTCGCCGTTCATGGCCTCACACTTGCGACCCGCGAAAGCTGTCAGCCCGTCGCCCGAGTACTGCCAAGCCTGGCCGGTCCAGCGTGCAAAGAGGCGGGTGTCGTTGTTGAAGCGTCCACAGGCGACAAGATCGCCCTCAACCTCAAGCAGCGCGGCCGGAAAGGAATCCGGAGCTATGGGGTATTGCCAGGTTGTCCCGTCCCACGCCGCGAACCCGGTGACGTCGTGTTGCCCTGCCCTCGTGAATGTGCCGCCGACGAGCAACTGGCCGTTGCGAACCAGGAGTGAGGACACCCCGTTGTTGACTCCATCCGCGAACGGGACCCACGATTGCCCGTTCCATCGCGCCAGGTTGGGCGCATCGAGGCCGCCGGCGGTGGTGAACGAGCCGCCAACGATGAGCTCATTGTGATACCACACCATGCAGGCGATGGGTCCGTCTACTCCGGCGCCAAGAGCAAACCACGACTGGCCGTCCCATCGGGCTATTCGATTCGCGTTGACGCCGCCCGCTGTTGAGAAGTTGCCTGCGAAGTACACGCTTCCCTGGTTGTCGTCCAGAATGGGTCCAACGTCGGTGGAACCGGTGGTGCCCTGAATGCCCCCGATCGAGAGCCATGAGGAACCGTCCCATCGAGCGACGTTCCACGTGGCGGGATTGGAGGTGAACGAAAAGGTCCCGCCGACCAGGAGCCCCTTGTGGTAGGGAATCGCGCTGGTGATGCGGCCCGTGGAAGGGAACGCGCCGAGAGCGTGCCACTTGGCGCCGTCCCAACGCGCGATCCGCTTCGCCACGACGCCGCCCGCGCTGTAGAACTCGCCGCACGCGATCAGGTCGCGATTCCAACGCGTCAGGCCGAGCACGGGGTCGCTTATGCCTCCCCCGAGGGCGCCCCAGCTCGAACCATCCCAACTGGCCACGCCGAGGACTCCGAGATCGCCAGCCAGTTCGAAGTAGCCACCCACGTGCAACCGTCCTCGATATTCCCGCAGGCTGGTCACCCAGGGCGCATCGCCCGAGTCCCATCGAACTCCCGTGGATCCGGGAGGGCCCATTGCCTGCCACGTGCTCCCGGTCCACCTCGCGACATTGTTGATGGGCGAGCTGGGCGTGACGCCGCCGGCGAAGAGCCCGCTGCTGGTCGCGGCGACCGAATAGACGGTTCCGGGCCAGGAGCTCATTGGTTGCCAGACAGATCCATTCCAGAACGCAATGCTGCTCGCGCTGGTGCTTCCTATACCGGTGAACGAGCCGGCGGCGACCAGTCCTCCGTTGAATGGGCATAAGGCGTACACGGTTCCGTTGGTGCTCGAGAAGGCGGTCCACGCTGAGCCGGTCCATCGGTGGAACACGGATGTACCCGCGGCAATCAGTTCGCCGTTGTGCACGATGAGCGTCCTCACTTCACCTGTGAGGCCGGAACCCATGGGTAGCCATGTCGTTCCATTCCATCGGGCGACGTGATTGGTGGCCAGCCCTCCGATGGAGGTGAACGAGCCGCCGGCGATGAGATCACCGTTGAAGACGCAGATGGCATTGATGGTGCCGGTCGTGCCGGTTCCGAGCGGGTACCAGGTTCCGCCGCTGCGTCGAGCGATGCCGCGGAACGAGTCGGGAAGCAAGAAGCTTCCAGCTGCGATGAGATCGCCGTTCCACACGGTGAGCGCCTTGACACCCACGGAGTTCTGAGAGTTGGGCGCACCCAATCCGAGCGACTTCCACTCGGATCCGTTCCAGGTGGTTACCAGCGGCGACGAAGCGCCTCCTCCTGTGAGGAACGGACCGCCCATCACGAGCAATGATGGTTCAGGCCCCGATCCATCGGGGTCCCAATCTGTCATGGCTCTCACGGCGATGTTGAAGCTGCCTCCGCCGATTCCGGGCCAGGCATGACCGGGAACCAGACCTTCACATTGAGCGGCGGAGTTGTTCGCGCGGAATAGGCACGCGCAGACAATGGCAAAGAGAATGACGCGGAGCCGCAGCACGTACCCTCCTCGACGCGTTGGGATACAGGCCGCAGTCTATAGGGATGACGGGGCAACGCAAGAGTTGTCAGGGGTCAGTCGCACGCGACTTTGGGGCGGCAGACCTCGACGGCCTTGGGCGGGAGTTGATCGGCCATGCGGCGGAGTTCGCGGTGGAGGACGCAGCGGTAGTGATTGAGGCGGACGGAGGGGTCGTCGAGGGGGCCGCCGAAGGAGCGCTTGAGATCGTTATAGATAAGTTTCACGGGAATCTCGCGGACGCGGAGATTGGCAGCCGCGGCCTGGATCCAGAACTGCATGGGGAAGGCGTAGCCGTCGACATCGAGCTTGAGCTTCTTGATGGCTTCGACGCGGTAGGCCTTGAAGCCGCAGAAGGAATCGGTGAGGTTGAAGTTGAGGCGGCAGTTGAGCTCGGCGGTGATTTCGGCGTTGATGGCGCGGCGGTCTTGGGGCGGGTGGTCGCCGTTGGTGGTCAGGTCGAGGTAGCGCGAACCGCTGATGACGTCGGCGTCGCCTTTGGCGGCGGCCTGGACGAAGGCGGGGATGGCGGCGGGCTCGTGCTGCTCATCGCAATCCATGGTGATGACCCAGTCGAAGTCGTCGACGGCGGCCCAACGGAAGGCGTCCTGCATGGAGCGTCCGTAGCCGCGGTTGGTGGAGTGGCGGATGACTTCGACGGGGAACTGAGCGAGAAGGGAAGGGGTAGCGTCTTTGGAACCGTCATCGATCACGAGGACCTGGCGCGGCGGGGGGGCGAACTCGAGGACGCGCTCGAGGACCTGGTGGATGTGCTTTTGCTCGTTGTAGACGGGGATGGCGATGAGGGTCCGCATGGGACGCTCGGTGTGGGCCAGGCTCATGCAAACGCCTCCGACAACGCCGTTTAGGGGCGGCCACCGGGGGAGTGTAGGTGCGGGGGGCCCGGGGGGGCCTGCGGGCGGGTCGAGTCGACAAGAAGTCGAACGCAGAGGTCGCGGAGTTCGCAGAGAGCAAGGTGAATGAACTGGAGCCTGTGCTCGGCGCGGGGGCGAGCGGTGCCGCTACTCCATGGGATGCGCGGGCGGCGGTTCGGCGGGGAGGCTGCCGCGGGTGAGCGAGGTGAAGGCGGCGAAGCCGAAGGGAGGGGCGTCGTCGGCGGATTCGCGTTTAGCGGCGCGGCGGCGGGCGGCCTTTTCGAGTCGGGTCATGACTTCGGGGGAGAGGGCGTGAAAGGTGCGGATTTCCTGGAGGGGGATGGTGAAGACGTGGCCGTCGGGCGTGCGGATCTGGAAGATGGTGCACTCGATGGCGAGGGCCAGGTCGCGCGAGGCGGGGGCGCTGACACCGCAGGCGAAGAGGGGGATGATGGACGCGATGGCGATGCGGTCACCGCCCTTGGTGATGATGGCGAGTCGGCCGTCGAAGAGGGCGGGGTCGGCGGCGATGGCGTCGCCGGTGGGGGCCGGGGGCGTTTGAGCCGGCGGAGCGCCGGCCACCTGCTGAGAGAGGACGGAGAGGGAAGTGAGCATTTCCCGCAGGACGTTCTGCCAGAAGAGGTCGCGCATGGAGACGACCTGTTCGGGGCGGAGCGGAGGGATCTGGGGCGCGGCGGAGGAGCGGGCGAGTTTGGAGCGGGAGGGAATGGCCGGTTTCTTGCGGGGGTTCCGGCGGGGTTTCATGAATGAAGGCTAGCGCGATGCGAAGTCGCGGGCGGTGGTGCGGAGCTTGTCGAGGTCCTTGCGGAGCCCATCGAGTGTGGGTCGGAAGGGGCCTTTGTCGGTGCGGGAGGGCTTTTCGGAGGGGCGACGGCGGCTGAGCTCGGGGTATTCGGCAAGGAGCGAGTCAGCGCGGTCAAGTTCGCGGGCGAGGGTGTCGACCTGGGTCAGTGCGGACTGGCCGGCGCGGCGGTAGTCGTCGGCGGTGGTGGTGCGGTCGGGCGATTTGACGGCGAGGGTGTTGGAGATCTTGCGGAGAGAGAGCTTGGCATCGTCGAGTATGCGGGAGACGGTGGCGGCGGTGTCGGCGAACTTGGATTCGATGGCGTGTCGGGTGCCGGTTGAGCGCGGAGAAAGGTTTGAATCGGTGAGGAGAGGAGTCAGGGACTGCGCGGCGCCGGCGCAGAGCCGGAGAGCGACCGCGGTTTCGGCATCGATGTCGATTCGGGATCCCTCGGTCCAGGAGACTTGACGAGGCTGCGGGCCGGATTGACCGCCGGCGGGAGCGGCCTGTGAGAGTTTCCAGGGTTCGCCGGGGCTGGAAGGAATAGCCCAGACATCGCGAGGATGGAGCAGGAGCGGAGGGAGGGATTGGTCGGCGTGCTGCTGGGTAAGGTGGCGCCAGAGCGGGCCGGTCATGGATTGCTCGGTGGATTCCCAGTTGGTGTCGGAGGGCGCGAGGTAGCTGAGGTCGTCATCGGCCGCGGAAGTGATGCGCGTGCCCGGGTCCATGTAGCAGGCCTTGACGAAGCCGCCGAGAAAGGCCTGGCCGACGCCGACGTGCTTGTCGCGGGTGTCTTTGAGCAAGACGGCGACGGGCGGAGAGGAGTTGGCGATGCGGGCGCCGAGGCGTGCGACGAGGTCGGGACGGGCGCGATCACCGTCGAGTTCGAGGATGAGCAGGGAGTTGTCGTGGAGGCGGTCGAGTTCGCTGCAGATGGCACGGAGATAGAAGTCGGTGTCGAGGTCGCCGGAAATCTTGAGGACGGCGTACTTGCCCGAGGGGAGCCTCGGTTGCTTCGCCGCCGGCGGATTCGCGGCGGGCGGAGTCGGCGGCGTGACAAGCGGCGGTGGATCGTCGTGCGGGGGCTGGGCGAGTGCGAGTGTGAGCAGGAGGAGGATCATGTGAGAAGGCTCGCGCCGAAGTCGCCGGGTTCGAAGAAGTGAGCGTGGGAGAGATCGATCGCGAAGCGGGCGGTGGTGTTTGGAGAGATGACGTGGCGGGCGGGGACGCGGGCGATAAGGCGGGTGCCGGAGGCCGCGGCGCAGGTCAGGTCGACGGTGTCGCCGAGGGGCTCCACGACTGAAATGGATAGATCGATGCCCGGGCCGGACGGCGACTCGGAGAGTGACAAGCCTTGCGGGCGAACTCCCATGACAACCCCTTGACCGGCCAGGGGGCGCAGTCTGGAGGCGAGTTCACCGGAAAGCGGGATCGCGGGTCCTTTGATCGAGTCTTCCACGAAGGTGAGACCGCCGGCAAGATCGGTGAGCCTGCCGTTGAGGAAGTTCATCGGAGGGGTCCCGATAAACGAGGCGACGAAGCGGTTGGCGGGTTTGCGGTAGACGTCGAGGGGCGGTCCTTGCTGCTGGATCCGGCCATTGGCCATGACGACGATGCGGTCGCCGAGGGTCATGGCCTCTTCCTGATCGTGGGTGACGTAGACGGTGGTGGTCTTGAGGCGCTGGTGGAGGGCCTTGAGCTCGGCACGGGTGGTGACGCGGAGCTTGGCGTCGAGGTTGGATAACGGCTCGTCGAAGAGAAATGCCTTGGGCTCGCGGACGATGGCGCGGCCGAGGGCGACGCGTTGGCGCTGGCCGCCGGAGAGTTCACGCGGCTTGCGGTCCAGGAGGGCTTCAAGGCCGAGGGTGCGGGCGGCCTGGGCGATGCGGCGCTCGATATCGGTCTTGGAGACCTTGCGCATCTTGAGGGCGAAGGCCATGTTCTTGCGCACGTTCATGTGGGGATAGAGGGCGTAGTTCTGAAAGACCATGGCGATGTCGCGGTCGCGTGGGTGGACGTCGTTGACGACCGTGCCGCCGATGGAGATGTCGCCGGAGGTTATTTCCTCGAGGCCGGCGATCATGCGGAGCGTCGTGGTTTTGCCGCAACCGGAGGGGCCCACGAGCACCACGAACTCGCCGTCGGCGATGGAAAGCGACAGGTCCGAAACGGCGGTGACGGAGGATCCGGCGCGGCCGGGGTAGGACTTGGTGATGTGGTTGAGAAGCACCTGGGCCATGGGGGCGTTGCCTTCGGGAGACACAGGGTAACGAGTATGCGGAGGGTCGCCAATCGCTACAGGCGGTACGGCTTGCCGCGGGATGTGCCGGGAACCGGGGCGGCCGGCAAGTGGGGTGGAGGGAAGACCGATAGCGGCTGTACGAGGATGGAGCCTGCCGATGAGCACTTCGGATAGAACTTTGAACCAGGTACGAGCGATCCTGAACAAACTTGATCGCTCGATCGACGAAGCGCGCGAGAAGCGGACGCACACGCCGTCGTCGGCTCCGGCCGTGGCGGCGGTTCAGCCGCCTGCGCCGTCCGCGCCGGCGGCCGCGGCGCAGCCGGCGGCCGCGCCGACGCCCGGTTCGCAGTACGGGCGGGCCCAGCCGATGACCAAGGCACAACCAGGGTCCAACATGCTTCGGTGGAAGTCCTGAGGCGGAGTCTCTCCCCGCGTGCACGCCTCCGGCGTGGAACAGGATGAACGATGTTCGGCAAGTTCAGGCGTGAATCGGACCAGACCCCGGGCCTTCCTGAGGGAGGGGCGACCCCCGACTTTGGCTTTCCCAAGGCGCCCGAGCGCAGCGACACACGGCCCCTGAAGCTCGCGACGTACGACCGGCTCGGTCAGACGCTGGTGGCGACGCCGACGGTGTCGACGTTGACCGGCCCGGAAGCGGGCGAACTCGCCGCGGAGCTGTGCGAGCAGATCTACACCAAGAGCCAGGCGGAGGGCGAGACCCCGGCGCCGGGCGTTCGGCACGTGGTGCTGGACCTGCAGAACGTTCAGTACATGGACTCGATGTGCGTGGGCGTGCTGGTGGAGCTGCTGACGACGCTGAAGGAGGCGGGGGGCCGCATCGCGCTGGTGAACGCCTCGTCGAACGTGGAGTACCTGTTCAAGCTCACGCGGCTGGACCGGGTGTTCCCGATCTGCCGGGATGTGATGAAGGCGATCGAGGCGGTGGAGCGCGCGGGTTGAGCGAGCCCGGGCGTGTTGGCCGCGGGCCCAATCGCCGATGCGAGTGACTACGAGCGTCTGGTGCGGCCCGGACGGTCGGGGCTCGTTACGGGCACGGGAAATACCGAAAAAGAACGGCAGAAGCGGCGGAAGCGGGCGCGGCTTGTCCCGTGGCGTCGGGTGAATAGCATTGGCTGATTAGGGGATTGGTGTAACGGTAGCACGACTGACTCTGGATCAGTTAGTAAAGGTTCAAATCCTTTATCCCCTGTTTCCTGCTCGCGGGCTGCGTTGAGAGATGACGCGTCGGAGCAAGCCCATTGGAATATGGAAGGTGGCGGGACCCGTCGGGCGATTCGTCCGGTGGGTTGTTCGCGAGCGACTTCAGTCGGCCTCGGCACAGTGTCGACGTCGGATCGCCGGGTGCAGGGACGCTCGTCGTTCGAGGGCGAGGCCGGATGCGTTCGCAAGAAAAATGTGAAAACCGGTGAAGCCAAAGGCGAGTTCGCACGAAGAGCGGGCTTCGGAGCTCTGGTCCGATAGGTTGGCATGGTTGTTGTTGGGTTACCGGCCGAGAGCTATTGAGACCGGGCGCACCCGCGTCAGGTTCACAGTCGTGGCCAGCCATGGCCGCGCGGCGGCGACAACTGTGGCCATCCTCAGCTCTGCCGAAACCGCTTTGAAAGCCCCTCCAGAATGTGTCGATACGCGTGCGTGGCCGTGGTTGCCGATGTTTCAATGTTCGCCGGCGCTTTGCTCGCGCTCGTGCCGGCGCTCGCGCTGGGGCTTGCGGTGCTGGGCATTGTGGCCCGGCGTGCGCAGCTCCGCGAGACGGCCGAGAGCCAGCGCGAGCGGGACATGGCGCGCGAACGCGGCAGCCACGAGGCGCGGCTCCAGCATCCGGATGTGGACCTGTCCAAGTGCATCGGCTGCGGAGCGTGCATCCGCGCGTGCCCGGAGGACGGGGTTCTTTCGATTCTTCACGGCCAGGCGGTGGTGGTTCACGGGGCGCGATGCGTCGGGCACGGGCTCTGCGCCACGGCCTGCCCCACCGGGGCGATCGCGCTGACGTTTGGCGACCTGAGTTCGCGCCAGGACCTTCCGGCGATCACGGAAGAGCTCGAAGCGGTCGGCATCCCCGGGCTCTTTCTCGCCGGCGAGCTCACGGGGTTTGCGCTGGTCCGCACGGCCATCGCGCAGGGCGTCGCGGCGGCGGATGCGGCGGCGAAGCATGTCGCGGCCATGCCGCGCCGGCGGGTGCGGCTGCCCGTGCTCGCGGGCGGGGGCGGCGGCGAATCGGGCGAGGCGGGGGAGATTCACGACCTGCTGATCGTCGGGGCTGGCCCGGGTGGTCTCGCGGCGTCGCTGCGCGCGAGAGAGCGGGAGATGTCGTTTGTCACGATTGAGCAGGAGTCGCGTATCGGCGGCACGGTCGCGGCGTACCCCCGGCGAAAGCTGGTGATGACCCAACCGGTGGAGTTGCCCCTGTACGGGAAACTGCCGCGGCTGACGTATGCGAAGGAAGAGCTGATCGACGTGTGGGAGGGAGTGGCTGAAGCGCAGGACCTTCCGATCCGGACGGGGGTGAAACTGCTGGACCTGCGGCGGCGCGACGACGGGGTGTTCGAGGCGAAGACGTCAGACGGTGTGATCCTGGCGAGCGCGGTATGCCTGGCGCTGGGGCGGCGGGGCTCCCCCCGGAGGCTGGGCGTGCCCGGGGAAGACCTGCCAAAAGTGGCGTACGGCCTTCTCGATGCCGAGTCGTACCAGGACCGGAAGATTCTCGTGGTGGGCGGTGGGGACAGCGCGATCGAGGCGGCCCTGGGGCTGGCGGAGCAGCCTGGAAACGTGGTCACGCTCTCGTACCGCAAGCCGGAGTTTTTCCGGCTCAAGTCCCGCAATGAGACGCGCATCCGGCAGGCCATCGCGCGCGAGCAGGTCCGGGCGGAGATGGGGAGTGAGGTCGTTTCGATTCAGCCGGAGACCGTTCGGCTCCGGACTTCGAACGGCGCGATCCAGGAGATCGCCAACGGAGAGGTGTTTATCTTCGCGGGCGGGGACCCGCCGTATCCGCTGCTGGAGCGATCGGGGATTTCGTTCGACCCGGACGACCGGCCGCCTCCGGCTTCGGCGACCGGCCGGGGCACCGGTCTGCTGCGTGCGGTGTCGTTCGCGTTCTTCTTTGCCATGATCCTGGCGATCTGGGGTGTGTGGTATCGCGGCTACTACGGGCTTGCAACGCACCTGCGCGCGGTGTCGTCGCTGCATCCGTTGCTGCGCCCGGCGGGCGCGCTGGGGCTGTTGACGGGCCTGGGTGCGTGTGCGCTCATCGTGGGGAACCTGCTGTATCTCGTGAAGCGGATTTCGCGCCTCGGGCGGTGGATCCCAGGGTCGCTTCGCGCGTGGATGGGCTCGCACGTGTTCACGGGGATCATGGCGCTCCTGTGCGTCGTCGCCCACTCGGGGCTGAGCCTGCGTCCGACGGTGGGGGGGCACGCGATGCTGGCCCTGCTGGTGGTGGTGGGCACGGGCGTGATCGGGCGCTACTTCTACGCGTTTGTTCCACGGGCGGCCAACGGAACTGAATCAGGCTTGGACGACCTGCGGGGCCAGCTCGCGTCGGTATCGGCGGAGTGGGACCGCGAAGGGCGTGGCTTTGGAACGCGTGTCCGAGATGAGATCGAGCACCTGATCGGCGTGGGGCGCTGGCGGCCGGGCTTTTTCGCGCGGGTGTGGTCCCTGGTGGTCGGGCAGTTCCGGCTGCGCGCCAGCCTGCACCATCTGCGCGTCCAGGGCAAGCACGAGGGCATCCCGGCGCGGGAAGTCCGTCACACGCTGCTGCTCGCCCGGCGGGCGTATCGCCTCACGCTCCTCGTGACTCACTACGAGGAGGTGCGGGCGATTCTCTCGTCATGGCGCTACTTCCACCGCTGGCTGGGCGTTCTGATGGTCTTGTTGGCCGTTGTTCACATCATCACCGCCTGCCGTTTCGCGGGCCTGGACTTTGGAGTGCTCAATCCGTTCCGCGGGGCCGCGCCGTGAAGGTCACGCCGCTGCTCATCGGGGCCGTATCGCTGGTGCTGGTCGGCACGGTCGTTCTGCTCGAGTGGAGTTCCATGACGTCACCCGGAAGGCTCCATCCCAGTCACGCTGAGGTCGCGGAACTCCGCGGCTCCCGCGGGTGCGCCGCGTGCCACGGCAAGGATGGGCAGTCGATGGCCGACGCGTGCAACGTCTGCCACACGGAAGTGGCCGCGCAGATCGGCGCCTCGCGCGGGCTGCACGGTTCGCTGGACCCGGTCACGGGGCGGGCGTGCGTTTCGTGCCACAGCGAGCACACCGAGGGAAAGATCCGGCTGGTGTCGGAGTTGAGCTTTGAGGGCGCGGGCGTTGTTCCGTCGGCGTCGTACGACCACCGGTTTGTTCCGGGGTACGGCCTCAACGGGGCCCATGGGACGATCCAGTGCGAGCAGTGTCACACCAACGCCCATGCCAAGACGCTGGCCAAGGGCCAGAAGCGGTACCTGGGGCTCACCCAGGAATGCACAACGTGCCACGTTGATGCGCACAAGGGAGAGTTCGGGACCGACTGCGTGTCCTGCCACGGGCAGGTTCACGACTTCAAGAAGGCCGCGACCTTTGAGCACACCGTGGCGTTCGCGCTCGAGGGCGGGCACGCGGGCCTGAAGTGCGAACGGTGCCACGAGAAGACGGGTCCGCACGGCGTGGGGAGCCTCCTCAAGGCCAGCCAGCCGGTGCGTGCGTGCGTGGCATGCCACGAGGATGTGCACAAGGGCGCGCTGGGGCCGGATTGTGCGTCGTGTCACGGGACGATGCTGCCGTTCAACCAGGCGGCCGAGTACAAGCACACGCCGCTGTTCCCGCTGGTCGGCGGGCACGCCGGCCAGGCGTGCAAGTCGTGCCACGAAGCGGAGGGGCCGCGGTCGGTGGCGTCGCTGCAGGCCAAGCCATTGCCGGCGCGCGAGTGCGCCGAGTGCCACACATCTCCGCACACGCCGGCACTGATCACGCTGGCGGCGACGACCTTTGGAACAACGCCGAAGGCCTCGTGCACGGGGTGTCACTCGACGGAGGAGAACACGTTCCTGGGGTCGACCGCCCGGATGACGCCCGCGCTGCACGCGGCGACGGGCTTTGCGCTGGACGTTCCGCATACGAAAGTGGCGTGCGTCGATTGCCATGCGGAGTTCGGGCACCGGGAAGCGCTGGCGGCGGGCCCGGACCTGCCGGCGCGGTTTGCGAGGTACTACCCCGGGCGCCGCGCCGAGGATTGCGCGGCGTGCCACAAGGACCCGCATCAGGGCCAGTTCAGCGCCGGGGTGACGCACGGGCGGTGCATCGAGTGCCACCAAGCGACGCACTTTGAGCCCAGCGCGTACGACCTGGCGCGGCACGAGAAGTCGTCGTTCCCGCTGACCGGGTCGCACCGGGCCGTCGGATGCGCGATGTGCCACAAGGAAGAAGAAGGAATGCGCCGCTTCGTGCCGACCACAACGGTGTGCGCGGACTGCCACACGGATGTCCACAACGGCAGCTTCGATGCGCCGGGACGGCCCAAGGTTGTCGACGGAAAGGAAGGATGCGTGCGCTGCCACACGACCGGGCGTTTCGGAGAAGTCGCGTGGAACGGGGCGGCGCACGGGCTGTGGACGGGGTACGAGCTCAAGGGCGCTCACGCGGGCGCGGCGTGCACGGATTGCCACGCCCGCAACGCCCGTCCGGATGAGCGCGGCCGAACACTCGCGGTGGCGCCCAAGGACTGTGCCTCGTGCCACACCGATGCGCACGCCGGGCAGTTCCGCCGCAAGGGCGTGACGGATTGCGCACGGTGCCACACCGAGGTCAAGACGTTTAAGGAAACCGTGTTCGATCACAACCGCGACTCGTCGTTCAAGCTGGATGAAACGCACATCGGTGTCGACTGCGCTTCGTGCCACAAGACCTATCAGGACTCGACGGGCGCGAGGCTCGTGCGGTATCGGCCGCTGGGAACACAGTGCCAGGACTGCCACGACGCCGGCATGCTCCGTGCCAAGGAGCGAAAGTGATGAAAAACGTCGCGGTCCTGGTGCTTGTGGTCGCGATGACGCTGGCGGCGGCGCGAGCCGGGGATCCGCTGCGGGTGACCGTGGCATCGGCGTCGGGCCGGAGCGTCTTCCTCGATCACGGCCGCGGGGCGGGGATTACCCCGGGCCTGCGCATCCGGCTGTATCCGCCGGGCGGCACAACGCTGGAGCTGGTGATTGCGGACGCGACGACCAACAGCGCGCGGGTGGACATTCCCGACGGTGTGACGCTGCCCCCGCTCGGTACCGTGGGTGAACTGGACCTGCCCGAACCGGTCAAGCCCGAGTCCAAGCCTGAGAAGCCCAAGGCGGCGGTGCCCGAACACCCGCCGTGGACCCGCAAGGATGAACCTCGCGCACCGGATCAGCCGCTCCTGGCGCCGGCGTATTCGAAACCTTCGAAGGACCGGCCGCCGGCGTATCACGGGCGGTTTTTTACGCAGTTCCAGTATTCGGCCGATCGCTCCGGGGATCTTGGCAGTGACTATCTGCTGGCGCGCCTCGGGGCCCGGGTGTACGCGACGAACCCGTTTGGGCAGGGCGGCAAGCTCCAGTTCGCGGGGTCGATCGATCGGCGAAGCGTGAGTGTCGAGGATGGTCAGAACTCGAGTGATGACGACCTGACGATCGACCGGCTCTCGTACGCGATCGGTGGCGAGAAGTACTCGTCGTACCGGCTCGAGGGCGGGCGTTTCATGTCGATCTTCCTGCCGGAGCTGGGGCTCGTGGACGGCGTGGAAGGCGCGATCCAGTTTGAGGGCGGCGTTCGCATCGGCGTCGGCGGGGGGTCGTATCCCGGCGCGTTTCCGGATCGCGAAACGGGCGATGATCTCGGCGTGCACGTGTTCGCCGATTACCAGTCCGATTCAGACGATCACATGGCCGCGACCCTGGGCTTCCAGAAGACCTGGCACGAGGGGGCCGCGGACCGGGACGTGCTCATCGGCCGCATCAGCCTGATGCCGGTCAAGTCGGTGTGGCTGTTCGGGTCGGCGAAGGTGGACATCAACACGCCGGGGGACGATGTGAAGTCCGCGGGGCCGCACCTGACGGAGGCGTTTGCGCAGGCGCGGTGGTCACCGGATCGAACGGGCGGCGTGTCCGTGTCGTTTTCACACTTTACGTATCCGGATATCCAACGCAACGAGTTTCAGGCTCTGCCGGTCGAGCTCATCCAGACCGGACGCGTGGACCGCGCCGACCTGACAGCGTGGTACGAGATCGTCAAGGACCTGCGGCTGACCGGTCGAGCGAACTACTGGTCGGACCAGCGGGGGGATGGGTACGGGGGGGGGCTGGATGCGGACTGGGACAAGGCGCTCGACCTGCCGGCTTCGCTCCACGCGGGGACGTTTTTCACCAGCGGTTCCTATTCCGACACCATGGGATTCCGAGTTGAGGCGCGGCCGGGGACGGGCGACATCCGCGGGCTGGTGGGCTATGAGTATCTGCGGTACTCGGCGGTGGGCCTCATCGGCGGGAGCGATGACGACCACGTGAGGCACACGGTCCGGGGCGGGCTCAGCGTTCAGTACGGCCAATGGTTCTACAACCTGACGGCCGATCACTACTTTGGCGAGACCGAGGACGCCTACAGCCTCGGACTGTATGTGGAGTACCGATTCTAATGGAACGCAACGGCACCCAATCCGGCCGGAAGAGTGTGAACGCGTTGATCGCCATCGCGTTGACGGCCGCGCTCGTGGCGTGCGGCACGTTCCTGTCGCGCCCGCGCCAGGGCTGGAACCCCGCGTACGGCCCCGTTGTGCCGCACGACACATTCCCGGCCGATTGCTCGCTGTGCCACACGGGCAAGAACTGGAACACGATCAAGAAGGACTTTGTCTTCGACCACGAAGCGAAGACGGGCGTGGCCCTCAACGGGGCGCACGCCAAGGCCAGCTGCCTCATGTGCCACAACGACCGCGGCCCGGCGGGCGACTTTGCGGCGCAGGGATGCGCCGGGTGCCACGAGGACATCCATCGCGGCCAGCTCTCGCGAACGTGCACGGAGTGCCACACCGAGGACAACTGGCTGCCGACGGGCCAGATCGCCAAGCACAACCGGACGCGGTTCCCGCTGATCGGGGCGCACATCGCGGTGGCGTGCTTCCGGTGCCACCCCGGGGCTGAGGTGGGCAACTTTGCGGGGGCGGACCCCGCGTGTATCAGCTGCCACCAGGCGGACCTGGGCCGGGCGGTGAATCCCAATCACGCCGCCCAGGGCTGGGTGACCGACTGCCAGCGCTGCCACACGCCGATCGCGTGGTCGCCGGCGCGGTTCAATCACCCATCGACGTTCCCGCTCACGGGCGGT
This sequence comes from Phycisphaerales bacterium, assembly GCA_044222195.1. Classification (GTDB taxonomy): domain Bacteria; phylum Planctomycetota; class Phycisphaerae; order Phycisphaerales; family UBA1924; genus JAHBXE01. Next base: position 65,079 of record JBGANS010000017.1, on the reverse strand, counting down.
CACGCCGGGCAGGACTGTTCGAGATGCCATGTCGGCGGGGTGTACACGGGACTGTCGACGGCGTGCGCGAGCTGCCACATGCCCGACTACCAGGCGACGACCAACCCGAACCACATCGCGAGCAACTTCCCGACGACGTGCAACAACTGCCACACCACCAGCACCTGGCAGGGCGCGACGTTCAACCATCCATCGTCGTTCCCGTTGACCGCCGGACATGCGGGTCAGTCCTGCTCGGCGTGCCACCAGGGCGGTGTGTACACGGGCCTGTCGACGGCGTGCGCGAGCTGCCACCTGCCGGACTACCAGGCGACGACGAACCCCAATCACACGGCGAGCAACTTCCCGACGACGTGCAACAACTGCCACAACACGGCGGGCTGGCAGGGAGCGAACTTCGTGCACACGGCGACGTTCCCGCTGACCGCCGGGCACGCGGGCCAGGCATGCACGGCTTGCCACCAGGGCGGTGTGTACACGGGCCTGTCGACGGCATGCGCGAGCTGCCACCTGCCGGACTACCAGGCGACGACCAACCCCAATCACGCGGCAAGCAACTTCCCGACGACGTGCAATACGTGCCACAACACCACGGGTTGGCAGGGCGCGAACTTCGTGCACACGGCGACGTTCCCGCTGACCGCCGGGCACGCGGGCCAGGCTTGTACCGCCTGCCACCAGGGCGGGGTATACACGGGACTTTCGACGGCGTGTTCGAGCTGTCACATGCCGCGCTACCAGGCCACGACCAATCCCAACCACACGGCGGCGGGGATATCGACGACGTGCAACACGTGCCACAACACGACGACGTGGACCACGGCCACGTACACGCACACGTCGAGTTTCCCCCTCACTGGCGGGCACGCCGGGCGCACGTGTCTGGCGTGTCACCAGAGCGGCGTGTACGCCGGGCTGCCGTCGTCGTGTTCGAGCTGCCACATGCCCGAGTATCAGGCGACCACCAACCCCAACCACACGACGGCGATGTTCCCGACGACGTGCAACACGTGCCACACCACCACGACGTGGCTGGGCGCCACGTTCACGCACTCGCCGTTCATCATCACGGCGGGGCCGCACCGGGTGAACTGCAACGAGTGTCACCTGAACGCGGCGACGTATACCCAGTTCACGTGCACGGGTTGCCACGGGCAAACCCAGACTCAGAGCAACCATAATGGGGTGAACGGCTACTCGTGGGTGAGCTCGGCGTGTTACAACTGCCACCCGACGGGAAGGCGGAACTAGGCGTCAGGACGGCCGCGGGCGGGCCTTGGGGGGCGCCTTGCCGGTCATGATCGCGCCGGCGATTTCGCCGAGGAGCTTGAGATTGCGGGGCGGCACCGCGGCCTCGATGGTCGGGGCGTCCACGCTGCACTTGGCGAGGTAGTCGGCGGCGGACTTCCAGAGTCGTTCGAGTTTCTTCGGGTCGGTCTCGATGCTGATATCGCTGACAAGTTCGCCGAGCTTGGTGGCGTGGATCGTGCCCTTGTGCTCGTAGTAGCGGTTAACGATGCCGCGCTGGTACGGGGTGAAGTCTCGGGCCATGGTCGAGGGTAGGCCCCGCGTCGGACAGCGTGTCAGAGCGAGCGGATCACGCGGCAGGGATTGCCGACGGCGATGCAATGGGGCGGGATGCTCGTGGTCACGACGCTGCCGGCGCCGATGACCGCGCCGGTTCCGATCTCTACGCCGGGGCACACGATGGCGCCGCCGCCAATCCAGACATCGCTGCCGATGGTGACCGGCTGCGCGAGTTCGCGGCCATGGGCCCGGACTTCGGATTCGACGGGGTGTGTGGCCGCGTAGATGTGGACGCCGGGGCCCAGGAGCGTGCGGTCGCCGATGGTGATGCGGTTACAGTCGAGAAGAACACAGTCGAAGTTGATGAAGACCCGGTCGCCGAGGGAGATGTTGAAGCCGTAGTCGCAGGAGAATCGCGGTTCGATCTCGGGCGAGGCGCCGACGGAGGCGCAGAGTTCGCGGAGGATGCTGTCACGTTCCTGGGGCTGCTCCTCGGTGGTCTGGTTGAAGGCGCGGCAGAGGCGGCGGGCTCGTTTGCGGGCGACGAGGAGGTCGGGATCGCTCGGCAGGTAGAGCCGTCCGGCGAGCATGTTCTGGAGTTCTGTTGGTGGCGAGTTGCTCATGCACGGACTCCCCGCGGGAGGTTTGACGGGTCGAGCGTACCCGAACTCCGCGTCAACGGGCTACGGGAATCGTGCGGCCAGCGCGGCCTTGAACTTCTCCGCGATCTTCGTGAATCCGCTGCCCGAAGGGTGAATCTCGTTCTGCCAGTCGGCGTCGATGGGCTGAAGGGTCCCCTGCGTGGGAACAACGGTCACGTCGCGACTGTCGGCCGCGACGCGCCGGAGCATCGCGTCGAATGCGCTGAGCAAGGCTTTGACGACACGGAACTGCGATTCGCCCGTCGGGACGAGCCGGAAGTCGAGGGAGGGCTTGAGCCACGGGCCGGTGCCGCACACGCCCTTGCCGGTGATGGGGGGGAAGTCGTAGCCCTGAAAGAAGATGGCGGTTTCGAAGCTGAGCCTGTCGCGGATGTCCACCAGGTCGCGGTACCCGGCCTCGACACACTGAAGCGCCGCACGCAATCGCTCGGGATGGAGTGTCTCTTCGGGCGGCACGCCGACCTGCGCGTTGCGGAGCAGCAGGCACAACTGATCGCCGACGAGGTCGTTGCCTCCGCCGGAGAAGAGAAGGGCGTCGAAACGCACGGAGGGGTTGCTCAGGCGGGTGATGATCTCGCGGCGCTGGCGCAGGCCGAGCATCTGGCGGACTTCATCGCCATGGTGAGCCATGTTCGCGATGGGGTAGCCGAGGAGACGCTGCAGGCGATAGATGACGCCATCAACCGCGTCGCCAAAGAGAGGTCCCCGAAGCGGATACTCAAACCAGGAGTCACCCTCGGCGAGGATGCGGAGGGGCGGCCGGGCGGCGCTGACATCCTCGGGCATGGCGGCCCGTCCTCCACCCGGAATGGCCCTGGGCGATGCGATCTGCTCGAGATAGAGATCGAATCGGCGGTTGCGGTCTTTGTCCACCTGATCCTGGAGCCTTTCCTTTTTCTCCCAGTACCCAATGATCTCGGGCGCGGCGCGGCGCTTTGAGACTCGCCGTGGCTTGGCGGCGCGGCCCGAACGCTTCGACCCGGAGGCAGCGCCGGTCCGGGACTTGGCTGGCTTGGGTCGGCGTGAGGGTGTGCTCGCGCGGCGTGTGCTCTTGCGTTTCATGCGGTGAGCGTACCGCGGAAGCAGGGGAGCCTGCACCAGGCCGGTGGCGTTGGCTCAATCCTGTGGCAAGGTGTCTGTTCGTGTGCAGGCCCCTGGCTCGGACGTGCAGGTCGGTGCGATGCGCCGACCCATACTCGTCGACGGTGCCGTCAGGTCCCGCGTTGCCCGGCTCCCGAAGCAGCCACGCCGGGGGCGTAGGGCCAGTCGCGCTTGGCGGAACGCGGGCAGGGCCGCGGCGCCTGGGCGACTTCATCGAGCTTCAGGCCCGCGAAGCACCGTCGTCGGGCGACGCCCGCGCCGAACGGAGGCTCGCCAGGTACTCCGTCATGAGCGCGTACAACCTCGGGACCTTCATCGAGTGGTCGTTTGTGGCGGGCGTGGGCATCCGGGGGTTCAACGGGACCAACGGGCCGATCCGCTCGGCGGCCAGCCGTTCACGGTCGCCCGCTGGAAGGAATGCTGGCGGGCGCACCGGCCGATCACACGCAACCGGCGGCGAACGCGTTCAAGAAGCACTGGAAGTCGTTGGAGGTGAGCGACGGCACGGATGTGCTCTGGTCGCAGTTGGCGTAGGACTCGCCCGCCGCGAAACGGTTCAGGAAACACTGGAAGTCGTTGGCGGTGAGACGAGGGGCGGAGGAGCTCCCGTCGCAGTTCGCGTAGCACACGGGTGCGCACGGCGCGAGGGTTACTTCGGTGACGTGCGCGGCCGAGGTGCCGGTCGTTCCTTCAACGGCAAACCGCACCCGCACGACGTCATCGGCGAGCCCCGGGGCCAGCGCGATCAGTTGCGGTGCTCCAAAGGTTGTCGAAAGCTGTGTCAGCGGGACGGACCCGATGGTCGCTTCGGGCAGTCCCGTGGGCTGCATGAAGATGCGGAGCACCGAGTCGCCGTGGGAGGTTCCTTCTACGGCAGCCTTGAAGCTGAGCGAGCCGGGACACGCGGGGAGGACGATGTAGTTGTGCGTCCGAGCCTGGCCCCGAAGCATGCGGATCGTCGGTGCGCCGGCGAGCGAGGAGACGGTACCCGTGCCGCCGCCGCCCTGTCCTGCCCAGCCCGCGAGCGAAGCGAACGAGAAGCCGCCGTTGAATACCGGTGCAATCGGATCCGATCCCGCGGCGGGCGCGCTGGGGTCTTGAACCGGGCCCGGCGCCTGCGGATAGGTGTATCGCCCACCGCTGAATGAAAGACCGTTGATGAGGTAGTTCTGGATCGATCCCTGGCCGTAGCTTGGCAGGCAACTTGAGGTGAGCGACCACGGCGTGTGCGCGTAGGCCGCCGCCAGATTCAGGTTGCCGCACCTGGCACGTGAGTGGCCACCCAGGTCTGTGCCGCAGAACGTCGGCGCGAGGTAGTGCTCGTTGACCGTCTCGTACAGGTTGTCAAAGCGGACCGTGCCGGCCTTGATGCTCCAGGCATCGAACCGGCCGTCCTGATAGAACGTGCACCCGTTGGTCCCGCCGGCCTCGCATCCCTCACCATCAAGGAACACGACCTGACCCGGGCTGGCGCCGGCGACCATCAACCGGCGGGCGGCTTCGCTCACGACGATGGCGCCTCGGCTGAACCCGATCAGGGCGGTTACTTTCGTGGCGGCGCTCCAGTTGCGGAGGAGCGAAACCATGGCGTCTCCGGCGGCGTAGGCAAAGCCGTTCTGGTTGCCGCTCGGGGCCTGGCACAGAATCGGATCAAAGTCGGATGTCGCGCCCCAGTCGAAGAGCACCACGTGGTGCCGCGTTGGGTCCAGGGCGTTGGTCGCGCCGGAGTTCAAGGTGGTCAGGCCGAGGGTGGCCCAGTCGATGCTGTAGATGTTGACACCACCGGGATTGAGCGCCTCGATGCGGCCCGCCATCTGCCGCATCCAACCGCCGGCGGCGATGAGTCCGTTGTAGTTATTCGGGTAGTCGCACCCGCCTGTCCGGCCGTGGGCAATCACGGTCCAGCGATCTGGCGGCGGGACGGGCTGTGCCGCGGCACGCCCCGCGAGGGTTACCACCGCCAGTGGAGTGATCGCGACGGCGAGGGATCGTTGTGTCACGACCGAGTTGTACCGGGGTCTGGGGAGAGTCACAAGCAGAATGTGGAACGGAGCGTCGGATTGGGATGGTCTTCGGTCTGGTCCGACATCACCATCGTGTGACGGAGGCCAGCCAAACGGTTGGCTAACATGATGAGTCGATGTTTCGCGCTTGCATAATGTTTGTTCTCCCGGACAATGAGGTACCCACACGGGGTGGGACCGGAGGGGTTGTATTCGGGCTGTCGGGCCCGGCGCTGTCAGTTCACACAGAAAGCGGCACATGAGCACCACACACCGAAGCGTTCGGACTTTGATCTCGGCACTCATTCTCGCGAGCGGCGCGGCGACGACGGTTGCGCAGGCGGCGCTCGACCTCGGGGTGGTATCGCGCAAGGGTGCGAGCTCGCTCACGATTTCCGGGAGAGTGGTGCACTCGACCAGCGCTCGCATTTCGAACACGCGGCTGATTGAGGTTTCCGGTTCGAGCAAGGTCATCGCGCTCTGGGATGAGTCCGGGGCCAACGGAACTCCTGAGAGCCATTACGGCCTGAGCCTCGACGGCGGGAAGACCTTCGCCGTGGAGCAGGCCACCTCGAACCTGGTGAAGCTTGTGTATTCCGAGTTTGACCCGCTCAAGGGCGAGCCGGTGGTCCTTCCGGAACTGGCCGCGGATGAGGACGGCCGGTCGTACCTCGTGCAGTGCGTGATCCCGCCGATCGAAGAGATGCAGCAGGAGATCACGGCGCTGGGGGGGACGATCGAGCGGTTCCTCACCGATCACACGCACATCGTGACGATGGACGCGGCGACGGCGGCTCGGGTGCAGAAGCTCCCGTACGTCCGGTGGGTCGGGCGCTTCCACCCGGCGTACAAGCTCTCGGCGGACATCCGGGCCATGTTGGCCTCGGGTGCGGACCAGGGCAACATGCGGTATTCCATCGAGTGCTTCCAGCGCGGCCCGATTCAACAGTCGATCGTCGGCGATGCGGTCCGCAAGATGGGCGGCATCGTCGAAGTGACGACGCCCGACCAGTTCCGCATGGAGGCAACGCTCACGCGGGCGCAGCTGCTCGCGGTGGTCGCCATGAACGAGGTTCACTACATCGATCCCTGGGGCGGTCCCGGCGGTACGGATATGAACATCATCCGGCAGCTCGTGGGCGCGACGGACGGGTCGGGCGCTCCGGTCGGCGGTTTCTCGGGCCAGGGTGTGCGTGGCGAGGTCTTTGACACCGAGGTGCGGGTCAGCCACAACGCCTTCCAGAGCCCGCCGGTTTTGCTGCACCGCAACAGCGCAGGCGATTCGGGCAATCCGCACGGCTCGTCGTGCTACGGGATCAACTTCGCCGACTGGGCGTCGAACCCGAACTTCAACGGCGTGGTGGTGGACGCGGAGCAGGGCATCTTCGTGGCCTACCCGCTGTCGACCCAGTTCGGCGGCTCGGCGACGCGGCTCACGCTCAACACCGAAGCGACCAATCCCGCCGGGCCGTATTGGTCCAGCTACCAGACCAGCTCGATCGGCAGCACCCAGGGGACCGCGTACACCACCGTGTCGGCCGAGGTCGATGACTATCTGTTCAAAGTGGACTACACCAGTTGCCAGAGCCAGAGCAACACCAACAACCAGAACTCGCGCCCGCAGGCGTGGGCCAAGAACATTATTTCGGTCGGCGGCGTCAACTGGCACAGCACGCTCAACAAGGCCGACGACAACTGGGCCGGCGCCAGCTTTGGTCCGGCGGCGGACCAGCGGGTCAAGCCCGACCTGACGAACTGCTTCGACGACATCCCGACGACGACCAACTCCGGAAATGCGGCGACGACGCTCTTCGGCGGCACGTCGGGCGCGACGCCCATCACCGCCGGGTGTTTCGGCATCCTGAACCAGATGTGGCACGAGGGCGCGTTCGCCGGCTTTGGCGGCGGCTCGACCGTGTTCACGGATCGTCCGCGCAGCATGACCGCCAAGGCGATGATGATCAACACGGCTTCCCGATACCCTTTGACCCAGGGCGGCCTGACGCGGGCCAAGCAGGGTTGGGGCCTGCCCGACCTGGCGAACCTGTACTCCAAGCGCAGCAAGATGAAGATCATCAACGGGACCGACCGGGTGATCACCGGGCAGACCAAGTCCTATTCCGTCTGCATCGGGGCGAACGAGCCCGTTGCCGCGTTCACGCTGTGCTATATCGACCCCCAGGGCCCGACCAGCGGCGGTCAGGCCCGGATCAACGACGTTTCGCTGCGTGTCACTTCGCCGACAGGCTCGGTGTATCGGGGGAACAACGGACTGGTGACAGCGAACTTCTCGCCCGCGGGCGGCACGCTCGATACTCGCGACACGGTTGAGAACGTGTTCATCCAGAACCCGGCGGCGGGCAACTGGACGATCGAGGTCATCGGCACATCGGTTGTTCAGGATGCGTACCCGGCGACGGTCGGCGTCAACGATGTTCCCTTCTCGCTCGTGGCCTCGGGCGTGCTCTCGGCGATTCCCATCATGGTGCTGCCCAACGGGGCGCCGACCATTCTCTCTCCCACCACTCCCACCACGGTCAACGTCCGCATCATCCCGGGGTGCGAGGGTGTGCTGGCCGGAAGCGAAACGCTGGTGTATCGCTCGGGGCCTTCGGCTTCGTTCATCAACATCCCCCTGACGCTTGTATCCGGCAACGACTACACCGCGACGTTCCCCCTGCCGCAGTGCTCGGACACGCCGGAGTACTTCTTCTCCGCGGCGGGCGACCAGGGCGCCGTGGTGCTCCTCCCGACCAATGCCCCGACGGGTCTGTACAGCGCGACCGTCGCGGATGTGGTGACGCGGTTCGCGGATGACTTCGAGGCCGAGCGCGGCTGGTCGGGCGTTGAACCGAGTGATACCGCCGTGACCGGCCGCTGGACCCGCAACATGCCCCAGGGCACCGATGCGCAGGCCGGTGCCGACCACACGCCCAGCGGCTCGATCTGCTGGGAAACGGACTACCGTGCCGGCCAGCAGGTCAGCGATTACGACGTGGACGGCGGAACGACCACCTTGACCAGCCCTCTGCTGGATGCGTCCAACCTGAACGAGGCGTCGATCAGCTATTGGCGGTGGTATTCCAACGGTGTCGGGCCGGTCAACCCCCACACGAACGTGTTCATCGTGCAGATTTCCAACAACAACGGCTCTTCGTGGACGGGCGTCGAAACCATCGGACCGTCGGGCGCCGACACCGAACCGGGCTGGATCCAGCATTCGTTCCGCATCGCCGACTTTGTCACCCCGACGTCTCAGATGCGTGTTCGCTTCATCGCGGCCGACCTGACGGACGCGGTGGTCGAAGCCGCGATCGACGACTTCGCGCTCACGGGCCTCAGTTGCGAGTCGCAAACCTGCTACGCCAACTGCGACGGCTCCCTGGTGGCGCCCGTCCTGACCGCCAACGACTTCCAGTGCTTCCTCAACCGCTTCTCGGTGAGCGATCCGTACGCCAACTGCGATGGTTCAACCGTGTCGCCGGTCTTCACGGCCAACGACTTCCAGTGCTTCCTGAACAAGTTCGTCACCGGCTGCCCGTAACAGCGTGAGCTCAGTCGATCTCTCAGGCCGGCTCCTCGGGGCCGGCCTTTTCCATGCGCACGACGCGACTGCGCCGCGCCAGGTAGAAGAGAACCGGGTACACCAGCAGTTCCATCAGGAAACTGACCACGAGCCCACCGATCATCGGCGCCGCGATGCGGCGCATGGTGTCCGCCCCCGCGCCGGTGGCCCAGAGCAGCGGCAGCAGCCCGACCAGGGTCGCCGAGACGGTCATCGCCTTGGGGCGGATCCGCATGACGGCCCCGTCGTGGATGGCGGTCGAAAGGTCTTCGAGGTTCCGCATCCGTCCTTCGCGAGTGAAGCGGTCGAAACTGTTGTCGAGGTACAGCAGCATCACCATGCCGGTCTCCGCGTCCAGGCCGGCCAGGGCGATCATCCCGATCACCACCGCCAGCGACAGGTTGTAGTCCATCAGGTGCAGAAACCAGAACGCCCCGATGAGGCTCATCGGCACCGCCAGCATGACGATCCCCACTCGCAGCCATGATCGACCGCTGACGTAGAGAAGGACCACGATCAGCACCAGCGCGAGCGCGCTCGCCGCGATCAGCCGCGGCACGGCACGTTCCCAGAACTCGTACTGTCCGGCGAAAACAAGCGAATACCCCGCGGGCACAGTGACCCTTCGGGCAACCTCCGCCCGCGCATCGGCCAGGAAGCCGGCCAGGTCTCTCCCCGACACCGGCACGTACACCCACGCGGTGCGGGCGGCGTTTTCGGAGCGGACCATGGGGGCGCCCTGGGAGACGCGGATCGATGCCAGCTGCCCGAGCGGGACCTGCACCCGCTGCGGCGCCGTCATGCCTGCGGGCACCGGGGCGCTTTCACGCATCGGCGCTGTCACCAGCACATCACGCAATGATTCGATGTCGTCCCGTATCGCTCGGTGGTACCTCACGCTCACGGGGTAGCGTTCCTGCCCCTCCACCGTCCACGAGATGTTCATCCCGCCAAGGGCGGTCTGGATGACCTCCTGCACATCTCCCACGGTCAGGCCGTACCTCGCCGCGGCCATGCGATCGATGTCGATGTCGACATAGCGGCCGCCGAGGGTGCGTTCGGCCACAACCGACGTGGCTCCCGGTACGGTCGCGAGCACGGCGGCGACCTGGTCGGCCAGTTCGCTCAGCACGAACGAGTCCGGCCCCGAGACTTTCACTCCGACCGGAGTCTTAATCCCCGTGTCGAGCATCAGGATGCGGCCGATGACCGGATAGGTCCACGAGTTGGTTACGCCCGGGAAGGACACAGCGGCATCGAGGCCCGGGTGCATCGTGCCGTCGGCGTCCTGCCACCCGTGGATCAGTTCCTCCGTGGTGATCGTTCGCTGGAGCGGCCACATCCACGCCAGTGGCGAGCGCAGCCACCCCGGCCATTGGCTGAAGAACCGATCGACGCGCCGGGTGCGCCACTGCGACCGATCGGGATTCAGGCGGGCCACCGTCTCGATCATCGACAGCGGAGCGGGATCGGTGGCGGTGTCGGCGCGCCCGATCTTGCCGTGCACGGTGAGCACCTCGGGAAACGTCTTGATCAGCCGGTCGGATTGCTGGAGCAGTTCCTTGCCCTTGCCGATCCCGATCGAGGGATCGGTCGTGGGCATGTAGAGCACGTCGCCTTCATCCAGTGGCGGCATGAACTCTCCGCCGAGCTTCGAGATCGGGTACACCGTCGACACCATCGCGATCAGGGTGACAACGATCACCAGCCAGGGGCGCGACATGGCCACGTGGAAGGCCGGCTCGTACAGGCGCTGCAGGACGCGGCTTGCGGGGCTGTGGTTCTCGTGGATGATCCTTTGGGGCAGCAGAAGCATGAGCGCGAGCACGACCCACCCGGCCGCCAGCCACCAGCGATACGGCGACACGTGCGGCAGAGCGCTCGCGATCAGCACCAGAGCGGTCGCCGGGAGCACCGCCGCCGCCACCGTCAGCGTCGTGTTGACCCCCCGTGACCAGCGCGCCGGGAGCACGCGGCCGGTGATGAAGTAGTGCATCAGCACCGGGATGATCGTGACCGACAGCACGGCCGCCGCGGCCATCGAGAACGTCTTGGTGAACGCCAGGGGCTTGAATAGCCGGCCTGCTTCGCCTTCGAGCACGAACACCGGGATGAACGAAACAGTGATGATCAGCAGCGAGAAGAAGAGCTGCGGCCCAACCTCGCGTGCTGCGTCGAGGATCGCCCGCGTCCGACCAACGGTCGGGAGCCCCGCGTGCCGACGTTCCTCCTCGCGGTCCAGGTGTTTGTGGCCGTTTTCGACCATCACGACCGCCGAGTCGACGACGACGCCGATCGAAATCGCGATCCCTCCCAGGGACATGATGTTCGCGTTCATGCCCAGGAGGTGCATGAGCAGCAATGCCGCGACGATGCTCGAAGGCACGACAAAGACAGCAACCAGCTCGCTCCGCAGGTGAAGCAGGAACAGGATGCACACGAGCCCGACGACGACGATTTCCTCGACGAGGGTGCTCCGAAGGGTCGCGACGGCGCGGTCGATCAGGTCCGAACGGTCGTAAGTGGTCTTGATGAACACGCCCGGCGGGAGCCCATCCTCCAGTGAGGACAGCCTGGCCTTTACATCTCGGATCACCTGGTGCGCGTTGGCACCGAAGCGCGCGACCACGATTCCACCGGCGACCTCTCCCTGCCCATCAAGCTCGCCGACGCCGCGACGGGCCTCGCCTCCGATCTGAAGCGTCGCGACGTTGCCCAGCGTGATCGGCACGCCCTTGTCGCCCAGCCCCACAGGCACGAGAGCCAAGTCGTCGAGGCCGCGGAAGTATCCGCGGCTGCGGACCATGTACTCGGCCTCCGATTGCTCTATGACCGATCCGCCCACGTCGTTGTTTGAGTTCCGGATCGCCTGGGCGACTTCCGCTACGGAGAGGCCGAACGCCTGGAGCTTGAGCGGGTCGATCACGACCTGGTACTGCTTGACGAACCCGCCCAGCGAGGCCACCTCCGAAACGCCCTCGACCGCCGTCAACGGGAATCGCAGGTACCAATCCTGGAGCGAGCGAAGCTGCGAGAGATCGATGTCGGCCCGGACCAGTTCGCGCCCCGTGATCGGGTCCTTTCCGGCGGATTCGAACCCGCGAACGCGCCGGGCTCGGTCACGTGCGTCCGCGGGAACATCGTCAAGCGAAGCGTGCCAACGCTCGCCGTCGTGCCAGAGCCCGCGCGGGTGATCGGGGCTGTAATACCCCGGGTAGAGTGCGTACTGGTACACCCATCCGACCCCCGTGGCATCCGGACCCAGACGTGGCTCGATCCCCGCGGGCAGGCGATCACGAGCGAAGTTCAAGTATTCGAGTACCCGCCCGCGCGCCCAGTATGGGTCCGTTCCATCGTCGAACAGTACGTAGACGAACGACTGCTCGAACATCGACAAGCCACGGACGACCTTGGCCCCCGGCACGGCGAGCAGCGCACTCGACAGCGGGCGCGTGACCTGCTGATCGACGACCTCCGGATTCTGACCCGGGTACGCCGTCGTCACGATCACCTGGACGTCCGAGAGATCCGGGATGGCATCCACCCGCAGTCGGAACATGCTCCACACTCCCGCGCCGACCAGGGCCGCGGTCAGGAGCAGCACCATGAAGCGATTTCGGACCGACATCTCGATCAGCCTCGAAATCATGGGGTGCCTCCCTCCGTGCTGATCGTCCGGACCGTCTCGCCGCAGGACTTCATGTCTGTTGCGTAATACGGGTTGGCCAGGTCCTCGCGGTCCTGGAGCCAGTCCCCGGGCGCCTTGGTCATCGGGCAGTGCATCAGGTACAGCGTCTTTCCCACCGCCGCGCTCGGCGGAGCCGCGTCCACGAGCGCGATCATCGCCCGGCTCACCTGCTTAAACGCCTCTCGCTGCTGGTCGATCCCGAGCCCCCGCATTGTTTCGATCGAACGGGACACGTTCGCGGCGATTCGCTCGATTCCCGAGCCCCGGGCGTCCATCAACAGCACGCGGGCCGCTTCCTGGAGAGCCTCGGAGTTGATCGGCGTCGCTTCCTTCTGCTCTGCGCCCAGGGCGTCCCACACGGCCAAGTACGCCGCGACCACGCCGTCGATCCGCTTGCGCAGGGCGACGGTAACCTCGATCCGCGGCCCCGGCGAAGGCCGTTCGTCCGCGCCGCTCGCGAACTTCTGCATGGCATCACGGGCGCGGCTCTCCGAGTCCAGCAGGAACTGCCCGCTGGTGACGACCACCTCGCCCGCGGCCAGACCCGACAATACCTGTATCTCGCCGTTGCTTCCCGAGAGCCCGAGCTTGACCGACCGCGCTTCGAATCGACCGCCGCCGAGGTCCACCAGTGCTCTCTGCGAATCCCCCGTGTCAATCACCGCCTCCCGCGGCACCAGGACCGCCCGTTCCGCCAGTTGAGTCTCGATGGTGACGATGGCGGACATTCCCGGCTTCAGCGCCAGTCCGGCATTGCGAATCTCCATCCGAGCCGTCGCTGTCCGCGTTGCCGGGTCGGCGTGCGGATGGACGAACATGATTTCGCCTTCGTACGTGTTGCGAGGGCGCGATTCCACCGTGGCGCTGGCCTTGGAGCCCACCTTCACAAACGGCAAGTCCTGTTCAAATACTTTCGCATCGAGCCAGAGCAGGGAGTGATCGACGATCCGCAGGGCCCGGTCTCCCGCGGAAATGGCCGCGCCTTCAACGATCGGCTTCTCGACAATCGACCCTGCGATGGGGCTCTTGAAGGTGAACACTTCCGGCGCCCGGTCTCGTGACTCGAGCGATGCTACCTGCGCATCGTCGAGCCCGAGAAGGCGCAAGCGCTTCGACGTTGATTCGTAAATCGACGCCCCGCCCGGTTCGTCGCGTATCGCGCGGGCCGCGATCAGTTCATCGACCGCGATGTTCAACTCCGGACTGAAGAGATCAAAGAGCGGCGAACCCGCATCGACCAGCGACCCTTCCGCCGCGACATGGACCTTTCGGACCCATCCCGACACACGCAGGCTGATGTCTCGGATGCCGGTCGCGGCCTCTTCAAGCGTCCCCGCCGCGCGGACTGTGCGACGGAGCGGCCCATCGGTGACCGGTGCAGTCCTGATCCCCATGTTCTGAACAACGGTCGGGTTGATGGCGATGCGGCCTGCCGCCGGAGAGTCGGTGCCGCTCGAGCGCACCGGTGTCAGTTTCATGTGGCAAATCGGGCACTCACCCGGGTGATCCTGGATGACCTGGGGGTGCATGCCGCAGGTCCACAGGCCCGCCGGCTCGCCGGGAGCCGGCGCCTGCCGGGGGCCGAACACCCGCCCGATCTGGGCGTGCCACCTCACCCCCGTGGCCACGCCGACGGTTAGCGCCGCCGCCACCGCGACGAGCAATCCGAGTCGAATCCGTCCGTGCGTCGCGTGCGTCATGGATGTTCTCCGGTGCCCAGTGTCTCGATATCGCGGCCCAGGCAGCACTCGATGTCCGCGATCGACTTCTCAATCGTGGCTTCCGCGCGAGCGATCGCCACCCGCGCCTCGATCAGGATCTGCTGTGAATCGACAACCTCGCTCAGGTTCGCCGATCCCGCTTCGTACGCCCGGCGCCGGGCATCCCCGATCCGCTTCGCCGCGGGGACGAGCGATTCCTTCAGAAACGCTTCCCGCTGCTCCGCCCGGCGGAGCGCGAGAAGAAGCGACACGTATTCGCCTACACGGTCCGACCTCTTCTGCCGCACCATCGCCTCCGCTGCACGGAGCTCCGCCTCCGCTTCGCGGATCGAAGCCCGGATCGCCGGCACGGTCGTGGGAAGCGTGAACATCGCCCCGATGCTCTGCGTGACCGAGCCCGTGAATGCCACACTCGGACTGATATCCGGGATCCACCGCATCCGGGCGAGCTCGAGCGCATCCCGACGCCCTTCAACCTCGCGTGCAAACACGGCGACCTCCGGAAACTCATCCGCCGCCAGCGCGATCAACTCCGCATCGTTTGGTGGGAGCCGTCGCCTCTCCTCTGCCTCCCGGGGCACGCCCAGGGCCGCTCCCGAAACACGATGCATCAGGGCGTTGAGCATCGCCCGCATGGAAGCGTGCTCCGCCAGCAGGTCGTCCAGATCGTTCCGGGCCGCGACTTCCGAGAACTGAGCCTCAACGATCCGCTGCTGTCCGCCGCCGTTGGCCGATTGAATCGCCGCGGTCGCCGCCTCTGTCCGGCGCAGGGCCAGCTCCTCTCGCTTGGCGTCGATCAACCGGGCGTGGAGCACGTAATCCGCCCATCCCTGCATCACGCGCTTCTGAATCTCAAACTTCACAACCCGGAATCGCTCACCCGCCGCGAGGGCTTCGCTGAGCGCCACCTTCGCCGCCCGGGCGGTCTTCGTGGGAAGCACCAGCGTGTCCGCCGTATCGAAGCCACCCGAGAACGTCGACCGATCGAACGACTTCATCGCCTCACCGCCGAACATGTACTCGTATCCGAGACTGACGTTGGTGTTCGGCCATGTTCCCGCGACGGTGACTCGCTCGAGGGCGGCGCGCCATTGAAAGTACGCGGCCTCGAGTTCGCCGTTGGCGAGAAAGGAGCGACGGAGCACGTCGCGCCAGGACGGTGCGGCCGGCAGGTCGGGCAATACTCGTTGTTCAAACTTCGGCTCGTACCTCGCTCCCTGTCTGGTGGCACGATCTCGTTCTTCGCGGGTGCCGTCGGGTGTGATGACGCACCCCGACAGGACGAGAGATGTGAGGGCCACCAGGCCCGAAAGTCGCGATACCGTCGCTTCCATGGCCGGGAGCGGTCGCCAAGAGCGTGCGTCAAGCATGATGGAACTCCGACTGCGGCCGAAGAGGTCGTCTTCATGATCGTGAAGGGATGCGCGATTCGCTCAGCGCGCACTGACGCTGCGGCGGGCGGCGACTATGTCAGCCAAACGCACAAAACAGGTCGCGGAGAAACCGCGCACCATGACTGGCTCGACTCCACCGTCCCGGGCAATCGTGCGGCCACCGTCGGCGAACTCTCGATCACGACACACCTTGGCAGGACGGCCAGGAGTGATCGTGGCGGCTCCACCCTCGAACGTTCGGGCTGGGGCGCACCATCATCCTGCACGCGGCACGCACACGCGCCGTCATCCGTGCCGCAGGCCTCCCCGGAGCAGCACGGGCATCCCGGGATGTTCGCGGCGGCGCTTCTCGAGCAGGCCGAGAAGGCGGTCCCCGCCAGCGGCTGCAGCGCCAGCGTCAGAGACAGGAGAATGTACACCAGCAGGCGAGGCATTGGCTGTTCCAACAGTATGGCGGCCAATCCCCGGCTCCGCCACCCTACTTTCGGACGGTCGTTCGCCCCACATGGGTCATTCTGCACTCCGAATAGACCTCGTCCGATAGCCTCGGGTACAGTGGCCCCGCGGTTTTTCCGGGAGTCAGGCATGTTGAAGCTCTTCCTGCTGGTCGTCGTTGTGCTCTGTCTGGCCGCCTGTGCTTCGCCAAAGGCCGGCCCGTCGGCAAAGCCGCGATTCTCCATTGCCATCCACGGGGGCGCGGGCGTGATCGAACGGACCGCGCCGGAGGCGGAGCGCACCGCGTACCGGCAGGGGCTCGACCGCGCGCTGCGCGAGGGCCGCGACCGCCTCGCGCGTGGCGAGGATGCGCTGGCCGTCGTGGAAGCGGTGGTTCGTGTCCTGGAAGACGATCCGAACTTCAACGCCGGCAAGGGCGCTGTCTTCACCGAGGATGGCAAGCACGAGCTCGATGCATCCATCATGGATGGTCGGAACCTCGCATGCGGAGCCGTGGCGGGTGTCCGCACCGTCAAGAACCCCATTTCGCTCGCGCGGTTGGTCATGGAAAGAACGCCGCATGTGCTCCTGGCGGGAGATGGCGCGGAGCAGTTCGCGGCGACGGTGGGCGTTGAGCGCGTCGATCCGTCCTACTTCGATACCGACAAGCGCCGCAAGGCCCTCGAAAGGGTGCTCGAAGAACGGCGCCAGACAAAGGGCGAGCCCAAGTCCCGCGGCACCGTCGGCTGCGTTGCCCTCGACACTCACGGCAACCTCGCCGCCGCGACGTCCACCGGTGGGATGACCGGCAAGCGATTCGGCCGCGTCGGAGATTCTCCCGTCATCGGCGCCGGCACGTACGCGGACAACACCACCTGCGCCGTCTCCTGCACGGGGACCGGGGAAGAGTTCATCCGGCACGTCGTTGCCTACCAGGTGTCGGCGCTGATGCGCTACGCCGGGATGACGGTGGACAAGGCCGCCGGGACCGTCATCTTCGAGCGTCTCAAGCCCGACGACGGCGGCCTCATCGCCGTCTCACAGTCCGGCGAAATCGCGATGCCCTACAGCTCCGCGGGAATGTTCCGCGGCGCGGCCGATTCTTCCGGCCGTTTCGAGGTCCTGATCTGGGACAAGGAGTAGCCGATGCGTTGGCCTCTGATCGTGTTGGTCGCCGCGATGTGCGCGGCGAGCGGTTGCGCGAACTCGCCTCGGAATGGTCACCTCATCATCGCCGGTGGGGCGGTTCAGGCTGACAACGCGACGATCTATTCCGCGTTCATGGCCCCGCTTCCGGCCGATGCGGTCATCGGCGTCGTTCCGACGGCGAGCGCTTCCCCGGCGGAAAGCGCCGCTGCGTCCGCCAAGACGATCGCGGGTCATGCCGCCGGCCGGCGCATCGTGACGATCGACATCTCCCTTGCCAAGCCCGAAGCGGCGAACGATCCGGCCGTCGTCAAAGCGATCGATCAGTGCTCCGGGTTGTGGTTCACCGGCGGGGTCCAGAGCAGGATTCTCAAAGTCTTCAGGCCAGCCTCCGGCGACACCCCGGCCTACGAAGCCGCCCGTCGGCTGCTCGCTCGAGGCGGGGCGATAGGTGGAACCTCTGCGGGCGCGGCGATGATGTCCGACCCCATGATCACCGGCGGAGCGAGTGAGGACGCCCTTTCGGGCAACATCCGGATCGACGATGAAGACTCGGGCCTGGGAATCAGCACGGGCATGGGCTTCTTTCCCTTTGGACTGGTCGACCAGCACTTCCTCAAGCGAGGTCGAATCGGCCGCCTCATTGTCGCGCTCGAGCGCACCGGCCAGAACCGCGGGTACGGCGTGGAGGAAAACTCGGCCATTGACGTCGACCTCGCGCGCGGCCGCTTGACCGCCTTGGGACCGGTCGTGGCCGTAGACGTCTCCCGCATGAAGCGGTCAGGACAGTCGCTCAGCGGTGTTCGAGTGTCCCTGCTTCACGAGGGTGATGTTGTTGATGCCCGAACGGGCGGTATCACGCCTCGCGGCCGACGCGCCGACTCGACATCCAAACCCTCGGGTACCGAGCCGTTGCCGGCCGCCTGGTCGGCCGGAGCGTTGGAAGTCGCCCTCGCCCGGGCATCAGAACAGCCCGGCACGCCGGTTGAACTGGCATCTGCCGGCTTTGTACTTCGCATCGCCACCGACGAGGAGACGAGCGTGTGGGTCCATGAGAACCGGGTGTCCACCCTCAGGGCTCGACTCGAAATCGCCGCCAAGGGCCAGCGGGAGTGAGCCTGAATATCCCCCATGTTCGCATAACGTCAGCGCCCCGCGGCCCTGATGGCCAAAAAGCGAGAATTGGGGTAGCAGAACGGCCCAAATTGCGCACAATGGACTGCCGACGAAGTTTGGAGTGGAGCATGTCTCGCCCCCGATCAGCGGCCGTCATCGCCGTCACTTGTGGTACCGCCCTTGTCCCCACCGCCATGGGGCAGGTCCTGTTTGACAATGGTGGACTGGTCACAACGCCGTCCCCCGCATGTATTCCCGTCACGTCGTCCGCCAGCCAACTTCAAACGGTAGGGGGAATCGCCAATGGGCTCTTCGGCGTCGGCTGTCAACTCGAAGGCCCCACCGCAAACCACGTGGCTGACGACTTTGTAGTTTCGAACCCTGCGGGATGGACCATCGCGTCGGTCCAGCTGTCGCTCTATGAAACGAACTGGCTCACCACGACCTCCAGCACGATCACCGCTGTGTACCTCCGGGTTTGGAACGGCCAGCCCGGCACTCCCGGCGCTGCCGTGGTGTGGGGTGATTCGACCACCAATCGCCTCACATCCGCGGTCTTTTCCAATACCTACCGCGTCGGGGCGTCGTGCTCCCTGAATCGAGTGGTGTTTACCTGCACCGCCCAGGTCGGCACGGTGCTCGGTCCAGGAACGTACTGGCTTGACATGCAGGCCGCGGGATCGGAAATCAGCGGCCCGTGGATGCCGGTCGTCACACTCACCGGTGTGCGAGGCAAGCCCGGCGCCAATGCGGTGCAGTTCGTATCGGCGGACGGCGTGTGGACCCCCGTCGTTGATGAAGGCCTGGCCGTCCCGCCAAGTCCCGCGGTGGCCCAGGATGTTCCGTTCACGCTTCTCGGCACCGTCGGCTCGTGCTACGCCAACTGTGACGGCAGCAGCCTCAACCCTGTCCTCACCGCCAACGATTTCCAGTGCTTTCTCAACAAGTTTGCGGCCAGTGACCCCTACGCCAACTGCGACGGGAGCAGCCTCAACCCCGTGCTTACCGCCAACGATTTTCAGTGCTTTCTGAACAAGTTCGCCGGCGGCTGCACCTAAGTCCTTCTCCCGCATGGACTTCGGGTTCGCTCATAAATGAGTTTCGTGGTGCCGCCGTCCGGGCTTGAGGGTAATCCCGTGCGTTGGTAGTCTCCCACGCATGCACACCCTCACTTGTGACCGGCCGTCGCTTGCTCGGCATCGCACACAGATCCGCGTCGCTTGCCTTCTGCCGGCGCTGCTCGCTGCGTCCGCCCAGGCCCGACCGGACCTTTTCAGCAACGGCCCGTATGTCACGCACCCCGCCGGCGGCGCCGGGAGCGCCAATCTCTCCGCCGTGCAGACAACCCTGCTCGGACTCGACTACGGCCTGTCCAATCAACTCAGCCCCGCAGGCGACCGTGTCGCCGACGACTTCACTCTCGCGGCCGCGACGACGGTCTCCTCGGTGGTTGTGTTCGGGTTTCAGCGCAACTCATCAACGACGTCGTCGCCGTTCACCTCCATCAACCTGCGAATCTGGTCCGGCCGCCCCGGCGATCCCGGATCGCAGGTCATTTTCGGTGACACCGCCACCAATCGACTCCTGTCCGCCACGTGGACCGGGTGTTACCGTGCGCGGGAAGACGCGATGTCCAACACGGAGCGCCCCATTTACGCGATCGAAGCAACCGTGAACCCACCGCTGAACCTCGCGTCGGGGACCTACTGGCTCGACTGGCAGGTGGGCGGGATACTGACCTCCGGCCCGCTGGCCGCGTTCGTCACACTGCTCGGCCAGCCCGGCGCCCCCGGCGCCAACGCCCGATGGAAAGGCGGCTCAGCTTCCAACTGGATCACGGCGCGCGACAGCGGAAACAACGTCCCCCAGGATCTCGCCTTCATCGTTCGCGGCACGACGGGCTCATCCCCGCCCTGCTACGCCAACTGCGACGGGAGCACGACCATTCCCCTGCTGAGCGCCAACGACTTCCAGTGCTTCCTGAACTCCTTCGCCACGGCAAGCCCGTACGCAAACTGTGACGGCAGCACCGGCAATCCTCCGCTCAACGCCAACGACTTCCAGTGCTTCTTGAATAGGTTCGCCTCAGGATGCACCTGATAAGGCCTGTACAGGCCGCTCCGTTTCGATCCGGGCTCGCTGCTTCCACCAGTCCATCAGTTCGTCCGTGAGCCGGCTCTCCATCCCGTACGCCGCGCACGTCGCTTCGGCCGCCCTGACCAGCCACCGACCCCGGGTGGTGGCGGATGAGGCGGCCGCCTTCTTGAACCAACGCACCGCGGGTCCCAGGTCGCCGCGCGGCATCGGAAGCCCGCGGACCTGCGTCGCCGAGAGCTTGATCGCACCGCGTGTCAGCCCGGTCCCGCCCGAGAGCCGGGCCGCGATCGCCGACGCCACAGGTGAACACAGAGCCGCTCCCAATCGCCACAGGTCCCGTTCCCGCCTCGGAATGATCGAGATGAGCGGAGTCACCGGCAGCCACTCCCCCCGGGCGTCCACGGCCGCTTCGAGCACCTTGGTTTGGGTCGCCAGCAGCACCTTGGGCCGCCTGCGCGATGACGCCCACGGGCCCAGCGTCGATTCCCGCGCCAACCGGAGAACGTCCACGCACGGCGCGACCCACACCCGCCCTCCAAATCGGCACGGCTCGCGCCCCCACAGGCACTCACCAATCCCGATGAGGCCGGTGGTGACCAGCGGCGAGATGTGCCGCGCGTGCTCCGGCGTTCGTTCCTCAACCAAGCCGACAAGCCCGTAGTACTCATCCCGAAAGTCCGCGGCGACCTCCGCCACATCTCCGATCGTGGCGCCATGTTCAACATCGAACTCCGGCACGCCGACCGCGGCGAGCGGGGCCCACGAGCTCGAATCCAGTGCTCGATGCTCCGACGGTGCGTGCGATCTCTCCACTCCGATCCATCTCCGAACCGGGCCTTGGCGGCGCCTCCCGACGTGGAACACCGGCACGCACACAAACACGCTCGCGTCGAAGACGTGCCCGTCGGCCAGCCACACGTCGGTCATCCGTGCCCGTGTGGCGACGGACGCCCGCACCCCCGCCGCGTCGCGCGAGCCCAGCACCGACTGGGGCAGCACCAGCGCCACCCGTCCCCCTTCGCGGGAAAGTTCGATCGAACGAAGGAGAAACAGGGACGACACATCCGTGTATGCCCTCGCGGCCGCGCCGAATCGCCGTTGAAGTCGTACCGCCGTCGAGCGGTCGACCGTGGTCGCACGTTCCAGGCGATTGAGGTACGGCGGGTTTCCGACCACGACGTCGAACGGGGATTGGGGAGCGTCGTCAAGCAGGCCGTCCGCTTCGATGATGTGGGCGTCGAGCCCTTTGGGGAGGTCTCGGCCTCCGGCCAGAGCCCGCAACGCCGCGCGGCAGATATCCACCGCCACCGGATCCCGGTCCATCCCGAACGCGCACCTGGAAACCACGTAGCGAAGCGCCGACCGGTAGGCATGGTCTTTCCCACCGCCGGGCTTCGCCTTCGCGAGTCGGCGTGCAACCCGTTCCATCGCCGCCGCCAGGAACACGCCCGACCCGCACGCCGGGTCCAGCACGCGCAGCGCCCGGAGTTCCCGTTCCGTTCGATCTTTCAACAACGGCTCAAGAGCCAGATCAAGGGTCAGGTGCACCAGCCATCGCGGCGTGAAGTACGCACCCCGCCGCTTTCGCGCCGTCGCCGGTTTGATCTCAAGCTCGCCCTCACCCCATCCGGAAACGTCCGAAAGCAGCGATTCGTACGCCGCGCCCACCGACAGCGGGTCCTCGCCGGCGTGGAGCGCTGTACGCACGGCGGTTCCGAGGGCCCTGGCCCGGGCCTCCGTCCTTGGGCCCTTGTGCGGTGAGGTGCTCTCAATCGAGCGCACGACCGCCCGCCAGGCCCGTTCCACCGCGTCGCCCGAATCCGCTCGACGATTTGCCCCGGCGCTCCGCACACGCGATAGTACCGGTCATGAACACTCTCTCTCGGATCAACTCGCGGCGGATCTTGTTCACGGGCATCATGGTGGCGACCACCCTCCTCACGGGCTGCCGATCCTGGCGCGAGGCCCGGGCGGAGCGACGGGCATCCCGGGCGGCCAACTCGGCCGCGGGTGTCGTGACCCTCGATGGCAAGTTCAATGACTGGCCATCCGACGTTTCCACCATGGCCGATTCAAACTGGGTGTACTTCCGCGTCTCGGTGGAGGGCCAGGACAAGCCGCTCCAATCCGCAGACTCGACGCTTGCCTTGTGGCTCGACGCCGACGACAACCCGGCGACCGGGGCCCAGATGCCCTCGCCAAAGGTGGCCTCGGCCATCGGCGTTGATCTCATCGTCGAGTTCTCGCCCCAGGATGCCTCCGGCCACGCCACTCCCGGTGTGGCGGCGTTTGCCGTCGCCTCCACTGGCGCCAAGACCGCGCTCACCCAGCCACAGCTGCCCATGGCGGCCGCGCCCACGGTTGCCGCCTCTTCCTACGAAGTTCGCGTCTCCCGCTACCCTCACCCTACGGCCGCGCCGGCCCTCGCCAAAATGCTCAGTGCCCCCGGGCAGGCCCGCGGCATGTTCGTGCTCATTGAAAACGGAAAGGTCGTTGGATGGTCGGATCCTGAAGCGCTTCGGCTCCCGGCGGCCGGCAAGTCCGTCCCGATGTCCGACGCCACCATTCCCGCCAAGGCGGCCGGTTCGGTGCGCATCCTGTCGTACAACGTGCTCAAGAACCAGCCCGCCAAGACCCCGGGGCCCTTCTCAAGGCTCATCCAGGTCATCAAGCCCGACATCATCCTGTTCCAGGAGTGGGACACGGACCAGGCCACAGCCCAGGCATGGTTTACCGCCGTGGTTTCAGGGGAAGCCCGGTGGTACGCCAAGACCGGTGAGGGCGGCGATGTCCTCATCGTGTCGCCGTACGCCATCCGCCCTCTCACCACGGGCCCGATCGTCGCCGAAGGCGCTCAGAACCCCGTCCGGATTGCTTCCGGTGTCGTTTCGACCCCCATCGGCGACATCGCCGTGGCATCTGTCCACCTGAAGTGCTGCGGTACCGTTGGATCAACGGAAGACAAGAAGCGAATCGCGGAGGCGACGGCTGTTCAAACAGCCCTCAGTTCCGCCATGGGCGCCGATGCCGCCACGATCCGCATCATCGGTGGCGACTTCAATCTTGTCGGGTCGGCGACACCTCTTGAGACCATCGGCCGAGCCCTGGACGTCGATGGCTCATCCCTCAGCCCCGCCGAGGCCTTGCTCATCGGCGACAACGCCGCTATCACCTGGTACAGCGACACCGAGAAGTTCCCGCCGGGAAGGCTCGACTACATCCTGTACAGCGACGCCTCGGCCGCCACTTCGGGCGCCTTCATCTTCGACTCGCGCCGACTCAGCCAGAAGTCACTCGCGGCCCTCGGCGTGGACGTGACCGACTCCGCCGCCAGCGATCACCTGCCGGTGGTTGTGGATATCCGCCGCCGCTGATTTCGCGCTTACTTCGCCGCCGCGTTGATCCGCAGGTACCCATCGTCCAGTCTCTGCACGAGGCCCAGTTCCGTCAGGGCGTTGAGCGCCGCGGCCTGTTCCGCCTGCTTCTTGGACTGACCCCAGCTCGCCTCGAAACGGCGCGTCCCGATCTCCACGCACACCTTGAAGCACTTGGAGTGGTCGGGGCCCTTCTCGTCGAGCACCCGGTACGCGGGAGTATCCAAGTCGCTCTGCTGCGCGTGCTGCTGCAGGACTGACTTGAAGTTCTCCTGGTGCCCGCTCGCCGCCGCCCGCGCGATGAGCGGGTCCACCAGCGGGCCGACGAACTTTTCTGCCGCGGCGTACCCGCCATCGAGGTACAGCGCCGCGATCATCGCCTCGATCACGGCCGCGGCCAGTGACTGCGGCATCGCTTCGTTTCGCTGCATCCCCTTGCCGAGCACCAGGAGTTCGTCCAGCCCGAGCGACCGGGCCAGCATCGCGCACGTCTGGCGCGAGACCGCGGTGGACTTGATCTTGGTCATCTCACCTTCGAGCAGCGTTGGGTGCTGTTGAAAGATCCGTTCCGCGACGATCAGCCCGAGCACCGAGTCGCCGAGGAACTCCATACGTTCGTTGGAGTCCAGCCGCGTGTCCGCGATCGAGGCGTGAGTGACCGCCTTGACGATCAGGGATGGATCCTTGAACGAGTGTCCAAGAATGCCCTGGGCCTTCCGGATAAGACTGTCCACTTCAATTGCCGTCATGAACGCATCCAGGTCAGGGATTTCGACCCCACACGCAAGAACACACCTGAGTAGGCGTGCCCCGGCAGCTTCGGACGCGAACGCTCGACAGGCCGGCCTCCTCGAAGACGGCCCGCGAGCAATCGCGCCAACAACATCGGCCGGGCTCCGCTACCCGGCCGGCACGAATGTACCACGACTGGGTTCTCCTGACTAGCCCCTGATAACCTCGTTTTTGCGGCAAATTGGCAGTGCGCCCCCTGAAATTGGCAGTCCCGGCGTGCCGCGCCTATGTTTCCCGCCCACTACCCCCTTTCGGAGACCCGTATGCACTATCCACACCGCACCAGCCGCATCAAGAGGAAGCGGGCCATCGGATTCCGGGCCCGCATGCAGACCAAGAACGGTCGCAAGCTGATGAACCGCAAGCGCCGCGCCGGCCGCAGCTTGAACGTCGCCGACAAGTAGTCACCACGACAATCGCCTGAACTCAAACCGGGCCGATGATGACCCGGTTTTTTCATGCGCGGCGTAAGCCGGGGCGGGAATGCCCCAGGCCTTTTGCCGTTTCGATTAGGTCTTAGGCCAACGCCGCAGCGCCGGAGACGATCTCCGTCAGCTCGGTCGTGATCTGCGCCTGGCGGGCCCGGTTGAAGTCGCGGGTGAGGCTCTTGCGCATCTTTCCGGCGTTGTCCGTCGCGGACTTCATCGCCACCATTCGCGCCACCTGCTCGCTCACCACGGCGTCGTTCACCGCCTGGTACAGCGTCGCCTTGACCGTCGCGGGGAGAAGATCGTCCAGCAGTTTCCCCGCCTCCGGGCTGAACTCGTACTGAGCGGTGATTCCACCCTTGGTCGCGGCCGTTCCCGCCTTTGCCGGCGGCTTGAGCGGCAGAAGCTGCAGGACTTCCGGGCTCTGCTTGCCGGCCGAGATGTACCGCATGTACACCACGCGCACCGAGGCGATTTCGCCGGCGCTGAATCGGGCGATATACGTCGCCGCGATTCGCTCGACGTCTTCGTACGTGGGCTTGTCGCCGATGGAGTGCACCTGCGAGGTGGTCACGTTGTTGAAGCGGAGGAAGCTCGCGCCCTTCTTGCCGATGAGCTCGATCTCGCCCGACGACGCTCCGGGATTGCCCCGCAGGTACTGCATGGCCGTCCGGAGAACGGAGCCGTTGTAGGGTCCGCACAAGCCGCGGTCGGACGTGATGATGAGTGTGAGGTCCTTGGCGGTTCCCTTGCCGCGCTTGCCCTCGGGCCCGTTGATCAGTGGGTGCGAGATGTTGCCCGCCGTGGCGGCCAGTTCGGTCACCAGGGCGAACACGCCCTCCGTGTAGGGCTTGGTCGCCACGGCCCGTTGCTGGGCCTTGGCGAACTTGCTGGTGGCGATCATCTGCATCGTCTTGGTGATGCGGCGGATATTGCCGACCGCCTTGATGCGCTTCTTGATCTCGCGGGTCTTGGCCATAGGGTGGCAAGCATAGGAAGCCCGCCGGGCGGTGTCCGCTTTCGCGCACCCGACCCGAACCTTCGCCGGACGGTTGTTTGGGCCCTTTTTGGGGCCTTCGCCGGAGTTCAAAGGGCTTGCGGGACCCGCGCGTATCGGGCGATCTGGGCCGAGCCGGGCTCCCCGAGGGGAAGGGTCATGTCGCACGACCGGAGCACCCGTCGCCCGGTCCCGTGGCCGACCGCAAGAATCCACGAATGTGTGGATGACGCCCGCTGGGTACGCTGCGGCCTCAACCGAGAAAGGAGACTCCCATGGCCAAGCGTTCCAGCAAGAAGCCGACCGGACCTTCGATGGAGCAGATGACGACCTTCGTCCGCCAGGAAGGTGTGTCGTACCTGCGCTCTCCCAATATCAACTCCGTCGGCATCGGCCTCAAGCACGACACCAAGCTCGGGCAGACCAAGACCGTCTGCATCCAGTTCACCGTCGATCGCAAGGCGCTCCCCGAGCAGCTCGAGAGCCTGAGCACCCAGATGATCCCTCGGGTTGTCAGCATCGGCGGGCACACCGTTCCGACCGACGTGCTCGAACGCCGCTACACGCCCACGTACACCGTCATGGCCGAGAAGGTCGCGACCAAGCCGTCGCGCAAGCTCCGGATGGACACGCTCCAGCCGGGCATCAGCATCTCGCACCCGTCGGGCACGGCGGGCACGCTCGGGGCCATTGTCTACGACCGCCGTACCGGCCAGCCCATGATCCTCAGCAACTGGCATGTCCTCCAGGGGCCCGGCGCCAGGATCGGCGACTCGATCGTTCAGCCCGGTCCCTTTGACGACAACCGCATCGACACCAACCGCTGCGGGACACTCGTCCGGAGCCACCTCGGCGCGGCGGGGGACTGCGCCGTCGCCACGATTGAGGGTCGGCTGTTCAAGACGCCGATCCTTGACCTCGACGTAGCACCGGCCCGGGTCGGCAGGGCGGAACTCGGTGACATCGTGAAGAAGTCCGGCCGAACCACGGGTGTGACCTACGGGCGTATTTCACGCATCGAGGTGCAGTCCAAGCTCGATTACGGCGGGCAGGAAGTCACGATCGGTGGATTCGAGATTTCCATCGATCCCAAGCACAGGCCCGCCGATGGCGAGGTGTCTTCGGGCGGCGACTCGGGTTCCGCGTGGCTCGCCGTGGACAAGAAGTCGGGCCGCGTGACCGACGTTCTCCTGGGCCTGCACTTCGCCGGAGAAGGCTCGGGCGAGAAGCGCGAGTACGCCCTCGCGTGCAACGCCCATTCCGTGCTGGAAAAGCTGGAGGTCTCGCTCGCCCCCGTGGCCGCTCCGATCGCGGGAACAACCGAGTCGGTTCACAAGTACGGTGGTCCCGGGTACGACGAGGGCTTCCTCCCTGAAATCATCCCGCTTCCCAAGCCCCGCCAGAGCATTCTCAGCGACATCGTGGGCGCCAACGGCACCAAGATCGCGCACTACACGCACTACTCGCTCGCGATGCGAAAGTCGCGCCGCTTGGCCGCGTTCGTCGCGTGGAACATCGACGGCTCGAACATCACCAAGCCGAGCAGCAAGGCAGCGTCCTGGGGCAAGGACGACCGGATCCCCGACGATGCGCAGGTCGACCAGATCATCTACGACGGCACCGTGTTCGACAAGGGCCACCTCGCCAAGCGTGAGGACCTGCTCTGGGGCGGGAAGACGGTCGCCAAGAAGGCCAACGATGATTCGTTCTGCTACACCAACGCCACACCCCAGCACGACCACTTCAATCGCCTCGCCCCTCACCTGTGGAAGTCTCTCGAAGATGAACTCTTCGGCCAGGTCGACGTCCAGGACTTCCGCGTGAGCGTCTTTGCCGGGCCGATCTTCCGCGACACCGATCGCAAGTTCAGACCCAAGGCCGCATCCCCCAGTTTCAAGCCCCTCGCCATCCCCAAGGAGTTCTTCAAGATCGTGGCCTATGTCGACGACGCCGACGGCGAACTCAAGGTCCATGCGTTCAAGCTCAGCCAGGCGGACCTGATCGCCGGGGATCTCGAGTCGATCGCCCTCGAAGAGCTCGACCTGAGCCGGTTCAAGATGCATCAGGTGTCGGTCGCCTCCCTCGAAGACGTGACCAGGATCAGCTTCGGCAACCTTGGAGACTTCGACACATTCTCATCCGGGGCGGGGCCTGAGGCCATTTCCACCGGCCCTCAGGTGGCCTCATTCGACGACATCCACAGGAAGCGAGTTCGCCGCTGAAAGGCAAGATACACTTATCCCACGCACTCTCCGGAGCAATCCCATGAAGCGTTCCGCTGTGATTGTCGTCCTGGCGCCACTCTCCGCCGCGCTGGCCCAGGTGGATCATCCCGCTCCGGTCAAAATCGTCGCTCCCCCGGCCAAGGTCATTCCGGCGGAGGTGATCCAGCCCGTTGAGCCCCGTCCCGAAGAGGTTCGGCCCGCCAGGGCTGAGAAGCCTCCCATCTACGACGAGAAGGCCGACGCACGCGTGCAGATCGCCGCGGCCTTGAAGTCCGCCGCGAAAGAGAACCGCCGCGTGCTGATCCAGTGGGGCGGTAACTGGTGCGGGTGGTGCCACCTGCTTCACGAGAAGTTTCAGAAGGACCCGGCGCTGGCGCGCGAACTCATGTACGAGTACGACGTCGTCCTCGTGGACGCCGGCAGGAACGGCAAGAATCTGGACCTCGCCCAGCAGTACAAGGCGGACGCCGAGGCCAAGGGCTATCCGTATCTCACGATTCTCGACGCGACCGGCAAGGTGCTCGCCAACGAGGAGACCGGACAGTTCGAGACCAAGTCCGGTCCCGGCGAGCCTGACGCCAAGCCCGGGCACGACGCGGCCAAGGTTCTGAAGTTCCTCAAGTCGCACGAGGCCAAGCCGTTGGCGGCGGACATGGTGCTCAAGAAGGCCCGCGACGCGGCGAAAGGCACGGACCGAAAGGTCTTTGTCCACTTCGGCGCGCCCTGGTGCGGATGGTGCAAGCGCCTGGACGCCTGGCTGGCCCGGGAGGATGTGTCCACGCTCTTCGGCAAGGACTTCGTCGAGGTCAAGATCGATCAGGACCGCATGACCAACGCCAAAGAGGTGTTCGCCACATACAAGAAGAACTACGACAAGACAGGCATTCCGTGGTTCGTCATCATCGACGCGGCCACCGGCGAGGCGATTTCAACCAGCGACGCCGCCGCGGGAAACATCGGCTTCCCAAACACCGACGAGGAAATCGCACACTTCGCCGTGATGCTCAAGACTTCCGCCAAGAAGATGACGGACGCCGACATCGAGGCCCTCAAGCGGACCCTGGTGGAGGGACGGGCGAAGTAGTCCGGGTTCGTCGGCGCGAGCCCGCGCCGAAGGGCCGCGAGTTCAGCGTCCAAACTCGTACTGGAAGTACTCGATATCGACCTTGAACCTCTCCGCGACGACATCCCGCGTGCGGGTCGAGTAGTACTCGGTGTAATGCTTGGCGCGGGGGTTGGCGTTGGCGTGGGGGAGCGGTTGGGTGATGCCGAGCCGCGAGCAGATCGTGGCCCAATCCTGCTCGAGGCGCTCGAAGCGCCCAACGAAGTCCATCAGCATGTTCCCGTGCGGATCGACAAACCAGTCGAACTGGTAGCGGTGGGGCAGGGGGTGGATGCACGTGCAGCTGGCGAACTTCGCCCAGTCAATGAACTCTTCAAAGCTCATGTGGGCTTTGACCTGCAGCCCCTCCTTGCGCTCGTAGAGCGACACCAGCCGGTCCCAGGGGTTGCGTACAAATCCGAACTTGAAGTACGCCGAGAAGCGTTCCGGGTCCGTCATGCCCTGGATCTGGCAGATGTTCAGATGCGGCTTGTGGGGGTGGCCGATAATCTGCCGGATGCTCGTCGAGCCGGTCTTGGGCACTTCGATGAAGATGCAGCGAAATCGATCGGAAATCATGCCGGCTCCGAGTCTACGTACCTCGCGCGAACGTCATCGGCTGATCGATCCCTCGACGCGGTGAAACCCCTAGCGACCTGTCGCTTCGACTTCGTGTGCTGGTCCGCTGGCTGGTCCCTCATGTTCACTTTCTCTGCCTCATCAGGACTTCCTTCGCGGCGTGCCGGATGCTTCCCAAAAACGAGACGTGCCGGGGGATCCGGATTCGCTCCCCGAAACGGAGTTTCCGTGACCTTGAACTACGTTCCGGCGGGCCTTCCGGTTGCCGCCGATGCCCATGCCGCGGCAACTTCAGATTCTCAATCTCGGACGACGGGGATGCGCACTTGTAGCGAAGCTCAAGTCTTCCGCCAAGAACTTGATTGATTCCAGCGGTGCGGGGCTCAAGACCTCCCCGGAGGATGGGCGAAAGTAGAAGTCCCCGGGCCGAGCAGCCGGGTGACCCTGCCGCACGCCGCGGGCAATCCGCGGCCGGTCCCGCCGGGACCTCACATCGGGCGTCACCTCGCGTCGCCACCGGGCATCCAAGGGACCGCCATGCCCCCGACTCCTTCCAGCGTTCTCACGATCCGACCCTCCTCGGCTCCCGGATGCGAAATCGACCTGACAGGAGTGCTCGTTCGGGCGGTCGCGGAAGAACTCTGGCGGGCCCACGGCGGCAACGACGTCCTGAACTGGATGGAGGCCGAACGCTTCATTCTGGACCTCGCCGCCCGCAAAGTGTCGGACAGCCAGCCGCACAACATCGAACCGCGGCCGAGCCGCCGGCCCGCCCGGATCCGGGAAGAAAGCCACCGTCCGCAGCCTTTGCGCCGCGATGAGGGCCGCGTGACCGGCCCGCTTCCCGTGTATTGACGGGCCTTGGGGAAATGCCCCGCCTCTGGTATGCTCTTCCCGCCCGGAGTTCCCGGTGGGAGGTTGTTCCATGGCGGACGTATCTGGTACCACGACGAAGGTCTGCGCCTCGTGCGCGAAGGATGTTTCCAAGCTCCCGCGCACCAAGGACGCCAAGGGCAACTACCTCTGCCAGGAGTGCCTGGCGAAGTTCAAAGCCAAGCAGCCCGCGGCGGCGGTTGCCAAACCGACCAAGCCCGCGTCGACGAAGGCGGCTGTGCCCGCCGAGTCCGATGTGCTGAGCAAACTGCTGGCGGACTCGCCGGGCGTCGAACTCTGCCCGAACTGCGGCGGCGGCATTCAAGTGAACTCGAAGATCTGCATTCGCTGCGGGTTCAACAAGGAGACGGGCAAGGCACTGAAGGTCCAGGTGGAACTGGCAAAGAAGGAAAAGGGAGAGCCCAGCGCCGCGGGCAAGACGTTCGCGGCCGCGTACCTCGCGTTGGCGGACAGCCCGATGGGCTGGCTCTTTGCGGCGGGCGGCGCGTTGATCGGAGGCCTGATCGGCGCGGGCGCTTACTCGTACATCATGACGTCATCGGGGTACGAGATCTATCCCGTCGCAGTGCTCATTGGCTTCCTGGCGGGAGTCGGCGGTTGGCTCACCGTGCGCTGGTCCGCGAGTACGAGCCACGGCGTGATCGCCGCCGCGGTCGCGTTGCTGTGCATCCTCGGAGGCCGGTACTTCGCCATCAATCAGTTCGCCGAGGCGATGGTGGACAAGATGGTTCGCAACATCAGGGTGGAGGATGAGAACATCATCGCCATCATCGGGCGCGATGTGGACCAGGAGTTTAAGTCGCAGGGCAAGAACTATCAGTGGCCCGAAGACGTCGATCCGGTGACGGCGACCGAGGAATCCGAGTTTCCCCCGCCGATCTGGGAAGAGGCTTCCGCTCGATTTGCGAAGATGGACGAGACCGCCAAACAGACCAAGAGGTCGCAGGCGGAGGCTGAGCTTCGCTCCGCCATCGAGAAGTTCAAGTCGGAAGCGTCCGACATGATGTTTACCGAGAGCCTCAACCAGCAGAGCAGCAGTAGAGGATTGTTCCGGAAACGAACCACATTTGGATGGACGGGATACATCAAGTGGACGCTGATCGGCCTGTGTGTGGCCTTCGGCGTTGGTTCCGGGTTCAACAATCCGTTCAACGACTGATCAGGATCCGACCGTAATCCCCACCGGCTTGGCCCGCACCGCTCCCGGTTGCAGGGCGATACCCAGCGGCGCCCGCTTGCCATCGGGTCCCTTGGGCGGGATTCCTTCGTTGTCGATGATCCGCTGGATCGCCATGATGCCCTCGATGAGCATTTCCGGCCGCGGCGGGCATCCCGGGATGTACACATCCACCGGGATGAACTGATCGACGCCTTGAACGACCGCGTACGTGTCGAACACTCCGCCGGTCGAGGCACACGCGCCCATCGAGATCACCCAGCGCGGCTCGGCCATCTGCTGGTAGATGCGCTGCAGCACCGGCATCATCTTGACCGCGACGCGGCCCGCCACGATGCACAGGTCCGCCTGACGAGGCGAGAAGCGCATGGCCTCTGACCCGAACCGGGCGACGTCGTACCGCGAGCACGCCGTGGCCATCAACTCGATGCCGCAGCACGCGGTCGCGAACGGCATCGGCCAGATCGATGACCGGCGCGCCCAGTTCACGACGCGACGAAGCTGCGTCGTGAGAATCGTGTCCGTTGAAAGGGCGGCTTCAAGACCCATGCCTGACTCCTACCAGCGAGACGGGGCCTCTTTGAGCCTCACCGTCTTCTTCTGCGCCGAACTGGACTTGGAACTCTCCGGCCCGTTCGGCTGTGTCACCGTGACGCCCTGCGCCCCCATGCCCTTGGCGCCGACCACCCGCTCGTAGCACCCGGAAAGCGCCACCAGGGAGAGCAGAATCAGGATTGGAAAAGCGCGTCGCATCGGCCGCAGTGTAGCACCGAAGCCCGGGATCTAGTTGTCCTGAGAGTTCAGGCCGCTTCCGGGCGCCAGATCCACGATCGACGCCAGCGACCGGTTGTGCACGAGCGCGATCCGCGAGTCCCGAAGCGCACCGGCGAACTTGCCCATGTCTTCGGCTCCGGGCCGAACCTGCCCAGCCAGGTCCTCACCCACCTTCAGGACCTGTTCAGCATCGATTCGCTCCGGAGGGCGGGACAAGGCGTAGTACCCCGCCTTCTCCTTATGCTCGACCCGGAGGATCAGATCCGCGGCGGCGAGCCGTTCAAGCATCTGTCTGACGATGGGCTCGTGCATGGCCAGCCTGGCCGCCAGGAACGGGGGATCGACCGGCTGCCCCTCGTTGAACCGGCGGGCCATCGCGGACATGACCGTCAGGATTGAGGCCGGGTCCACAAACGTCGGGGGGGCCGCCTCCGTCGGCCTGGCCGCACCAAACCTCCCGTGTTGCAGGTAATACGCGACGTTCAACCCGAAGAGCACGACGCACCACGTGACGTAGACCCAGAGCAGGAAGAGCGGGACCAGCGCGATCGACCCATACAGCCGGGAATACCCCGCCGAGTACCGGACGTACTGCGTGAATCCCCACTTCCCTGCTTCCCACAAGATCGCTGCCAACAGCGCACCGACCAGCGCCGGCACGAGCTTCACTCGCGTGTTGGGCACGACGGTGTAGGCCAGCAGAAACAACAGCATGCTGATCCCGACCGTCGACAAGTACCCGGCCGCCCCGACCACCATGACCTGTCCCTTGCCCAACCCCCCGAGATTCGCCGGGTCCGACAGCCACGCCGTCACACGCTGGCCCACGGCGAACGTGGCAAAGAGCCCCAGCGGCATCAGCGTCAGCAGCGTCCAGTAGTGGGTGATCCGTCGAACCCACGATCGCCCCGTGGGAACCCGGAAAATCTGGTTGAACGCGCGCTCCACCTCCACCAGCATCGAGAGCGCGGCGTAGATCAACGCCCCAAGCCCGATGATCGTGATCGCCCGCACATCCAGCGACATCACGCGGTTCACCAGGTCCCCGATCCAGTCGTCCAGCCGCTCTTGTTTCGCCGCCGCCTTGGGAGAGGGTTCAGTCTCGACCGTCGGCGGCGGTGGCCCGACAAGCTCCTGCTGATCAACCGCGATCGACGCGAGGCCGGAGTACTTCATGGCCTCGTTGATCGCCTTGGTCATGTCTTCCTTGGTCGTGAACGCCTTCAGCGCCACCAGCGCCACAACAATCATCGGGATCAGGCCGAAGATCGTCCGGTACGAGAGCGCCGCGGCCATTTGCGGCAGGCGTGAGCGCTGGGCGTTTTCCGCCGCGGTGAAAAAGATCATCTTCGCCGGATGCAGAAATCGCCAAAGGTTCGGCCTGGCGGCCGGGGTTGCCGGCCCGGAAGCAGCTGGGGATTGGCTCACGCGATGGTCCTCGGTTTGCGAGTCGGCGCCGGCGGCTCCTGGCTGAACTCCTCGCGCCTTCTGGCGGGCGCGGGCCTCGGTATGGCCGGTGCGGCCGGCCTCGCGTTCTGCCCACCGATCTCCGGCCTTTTCCGCTTCGTGTCCAGCCTCGGTTCGAGATTCTTCCCCGCCGCGGCGGACCGGAGAGCCCGAACTTCATTCCGCTCGAGCTCCCTCCAACGCCCGCCGGCGACGCCCGCCAGCAGCACCGGCCCGATTGCGATCCGTTCCAGCTTGCGGACGTTCGCGCCCGACCCCGCCAGCATCGACGCGATGTTCCCCGTGCGGCCCTCGCGGAGCGTGATGTGGATCACGGTCCGTCCGGGCTCGCGACCGACGATACTCAGTTCCATACGCGTCACGCCCGCCGGCGCCGGCCGCACGCGTCCCGTCTCACGCTGCGAACGCTTGTCGTCCTTGCGCTGCGCCTTGATCAGCTCGCGCTGCAGCGTGGCCAAGCTCGTCGCATCCAGCGTGCCCTTGACCTCCGCCCGGTAGGTCCGCGGCACGCCGTACCGCGGGTGCGTCAGGCGGTTGGCCAGCTCCCCGTCGTTGGTCAGCAGCACCAGGCCGGTCGTTTCGTAGTCCAACCTTCCCACCGGGAACAGCCGGGCCCGCGCGGGATGGTCCACAAGGTCCATGATCGTTGTTCGCCCCGCTTCGTCTTCCGTCGTGCTGAGCACCCGCGCCGGCTTGTTCAACATCAGCCACACCGGCTTCACCGGCTTGGCGATGGGCCGCCCATCGACGGTGATCCGGTCCGTCTCGGGATCGACAAACGCGGGCAGGCGATTGACCGTCTTCCCGTTGACCTGCACGTGACCCTGTTCGATCAGCAGCTCGCACCCTCGCCTGGCTCCCACGCCCGCCGCGGCCAAAACCCTCTGCAAGCGCACCCCCTGCGCTCCCTCGCGGCCCGAGGTCCGTTCCGAGTTATGCCGTTGGCGTCCGTGTGAAGCGTTCCCACCCATCGTCGGGGAGTGTAGACCTCTCAGGGAAAAACCGTGCGAAGGCCCGAGAAGCCTCAAGAGCTATCGGAACCACGCCGATCTGGCGTAGGCCGGCGAACGCGCCAGGCCCCGGAGCCGCCCATGAACCGCCAGACGCTCGAGCCCAAGCCCGCCCGCGACGTCATCGACCAGGTCTTCCTCTCTCCTCGCGTGCTCGACAAGGCCGCGTTCGAAGAGTTCTCGTCGATCGTCAAGCACCTCATCGAACGGGCGTCCGAGGCAACCAAGGCGCTCCAGCTCTCCGCGGCCCAGGCCGAGAATGTCCACAAGCGGTTGGCCGAGTCCGCGCCGATCATCGAGTCCCGCCTGACTGGGGCGGGTGCCGCGATCTCGACACTCGATGCCCGCACGACCGAGGTTCGCGCCGCGCTGAACAAGGCCGCGGAATGTGCCCTTCGCGCGGAGAACGCGCAGGCCCAGGCCGAACGGGTCGCGACCGAGGGTGCGGCCAAGGTCGAAGCCAGCATCACCGCCGCGACCCAGAACGGTCAGAACACGCTGGAGAACACCCGCGCATCCGTCGAGGTCCGCGCCCGCGAGATCGCCGAGACCGCGTTGCGGGCGATCGAGGCCGCCGGGCAGCGGCTCGAAGACCTCGAAGCCCAGTCCGCCGCGAGGCTGACCGAAGTCGTAGAGCAAGCGTCGAAGTCCATCCGTGACCTCGAGGAACGCCTCCACCAGATCACCGGTCGAATCGCCACGCTCACGGGCGTCGGCCTCGGCGGCATCGCATCACTCTGTGATCGCGCAACCGCGATTCTCGGATACGACCCGTCCGCGACCGTCCCGACCACGCCCGCTCCCGGCAGCCTGGGTGACCGGGTCGCCAAGGCGGAGATGGCGCCCCAGCCCGGCAGCGGTCAACCGCGCAACGCGACCTGGTGCTCACCTACCGAAGCGATCGATCCGACCGAGCCCTACACCGGCGGCGATGATCAATCAACAACTCCCGCCAAGAAGCGAGCACGCCGCAAGGCAACGCCCAAGCCCGCCCGCCGCGCCGCAAAGCGGAAACGCTAGCCAGAGCCGCGGCGCGCGCCCGTGGCGCCTTATGTTCTATCTGAAAGGCGCCGGACCGGCGGCCCGCAGATGCCGGCTCCGATCAGGGACATCCCGCCGCAAACGCGTTGATGAAACATTGGAAGTCGTTGGCCGTCAGCGAAGGCGTTCCGGTCGAGCCATCGCAGTTGGCGTAGCTCTCCGCCGCCGCGAAGCGATCAAGAAAGCACTGGAAGTCATTGGCGGTGAGCACCGGGGCGCCGATCGACCCGTCGCAGTTCGCGTAGCACACGGTCACACCCGAAAGCTCAA
Source organism: Phycisphaerales bacterium (assembly GCA_044222195.1). GTDB lineage: Bacteria > Planctomycetota > Phycisphaerae > Phycisphaerales > UBA1924 > JAHBXE01. The sequence continues at coordinate 28,494 of JBGANS010000017.1, read as the reverse complement.
AGCCCACGACACGGTTCACACTGATCGGGTCACCGTCATCCACGATTCCGATCAGGGCGTACCTGCCCGAACTGAGCGCCGGCCCCAGCGCCAGCCCTTCGAGATTCTGCTGGTCTCCCTCGTAGAGCAGCGTTTTCGTCACTGGCGTGTACGGGTGCCCGATCAATCCGGGCAGGCCCGAGACATCGGTCGCCCCCGCAAAGTTCACCAGGTAGATCCGTGTCCGAAAGAACCCCGCGAGGCTGAACGCGAACGACCGCTCCAGCACCAGCAGCTTTCCATCCGGAAGCACGAGAAGGTCCGACACCCCGCTGCGGGCTTCGGTGATGCTTGACCCGTGCCACGATTCGGTCACGTAGGCGTAGTGGGGGCCGGGCGCAAACGTCCCGCCCTTCATTCCGTACCGCACGAGCCGCACCACCGTCCCCGTTGATGACGTCGACATGGGGCCGTCGACCGTCAGCGCCTCCTCGTTCGCTGTCCAGAACCCCGCGGCGTCAACCCGCCACGTCAGTGATTCCAGTCCGCGGTTTGGCCGCATCGTCGCAAAGACCGGAGGCGTCGAATAGGTCTCCAACCTGGAGCCGGTCGCCGCGTCGAATCGAAGAACGGCCGGCGTTGTCTCTTCCGACAAGTACACGGCACTTCCGTTGAGCGCAATCCCCTCAAAGTCACGGGAAGTGTCAAGCGAGAGACCACCGGCAATCGCCGCGCTCGAAATGGCCCCATTCGAACCGACCTGCACCGAGAGCTTCACCAGCTTGTTCGAGTTGTCCATCACCGCCCAGTATTCATCGCCGGTTCGATGCGAGATCCCGCTCAGGCCTGCAACAGTGAAGACCTGCCCATTCTGATCCGTCGCGCTCGACCCAAGCCCCGCAATGTTCCGGAAAGCGATCGACACTGGTTGAGCGCGCACACCGCACCCCGCCGTGGCCAACACAACCAGAATCGCGGCGGCTCTCACGTCCCCCTCCAAGTTGCGACCCGCCCTACTTCGCGGGTGCGCCTTTCCCCGCGGGGCTCACCGAAATGTCGAATCGACCCTCCGGCTTGCAGTACCTCGTAAACGTCTCGCGGATGTCATCCGCTGTGAACGCCTTGTACGCCGCGGGCGCGGCCAGCACATCATCGATCTTGTTCCCGCGGTAGTCCAGCGTCGAGAGCCGGGTCGACCAGTACGTGGGCTCACGCATCTGTTCATCAAGCGTGTTGGCGATCTGTTTGCGGACGGTGTCCATCTCATCCGGCGAAGGCCCTTCGCGCCCGAACTTCGAGAACAGTTCGCCCACCGCGCCCGCGAGCGCTTCCTTTTTCTCAGGATCCGTGGTCGAGTAGAAGAACACCAGCCCGTATCCCGGGTATTCCGTCGCCGGCTGTGACCCCACCTGCGGCGCGTACGCCAGTTGCTTCTTCTCTCGAATCTCCATGATCGCCCGGGTGGAAAGGATCCTCGAGGCCATGTTCAGCAGCCGCACATCGTGCAGGTTCGTTCCGTCGGTGCCGAAGAACCCCGACATCACCACCGCCTTGTCGGTCTTGCTGGCCAGTTGCGTCGCCGCGTTGAGCGGTCCCGTCGGGCGCGCAATCTTCCGGCGATCGGCAAACAGGTGTGTCGCGATGCGGTCGCGCGACGGAACCGACCCGATGTACTTCGTGACCAGTTCCATGGCCTTCTCACGCGGCAGGTCGCCCACCACCGACACCTCGATCGGGCCCGTGGTCAAAATCTTTCGCAGCCAGGCCGTCGCGGTCGCGGCCGTGTGCCCCGCAATCTGGGCCGGCTCGAGCGGCGTGAACCGGACTTCCTCCTTGGGGTACAGCGTCGCCGAAACGACATCGCCGATTGCCAGCTCCGCCTCGGTCCGGCGCTGCTCAGAAAACTGCTTGATCCCATCCTTCCAGATCTTCAGCGCCGACTCTTCAACGACCGGTTCCGTCAGGAGCAGGTGCGCCAGCTGCATCCCGTGCTCCAGGTCGGCCGGGTCTCCCATCACCGTGATCACCATCGCGTCCAGCGCCGCCCGACCACGGACCACCACGTTCTTCCCGGTCAACAAGTCCGTGACGTCCGTCGACTTCAGTTTCGCCGTGGCGGGCTTCATCAGCCCCAATGCCGCGGCCTGCGTAATACCCCGATTCTCGGCTGTCTCCATGATCTCGCCGCCGGCGACGGTGATCGTGACGATGACCTGGTCCTTCTTGTAGTTCATGAACCGGTGGTGCACGCGGGCGTTGTTCGAAAGCCACGCCGAAGCGACGCCGCTCGCCGCGTGCTCATCCTGGGCGGTCACGGTGCCCGGCTCAGGGAGCTTGTCCATGAACGCCGTCGCCCGGTCGGTCTCGTGCTCGCTCTCGGGGCGGACGCGCAGAGCTTCCGTGCCGAGCGAGAGCAACTGATCCGTCGTGGGGACATCCGCGCTCGACGGAGCCTGCAGGCTGAACGTGAGGGGCTTGCTGGTGTCGAACAGTTCGTTGAACCGCGCGCCGATGTCCTCGGGTTTGATGGTCGGCAGGATCTGCTTGATCAGGTCGAGGTCCTGCTGGGCGGACGTGATCGGGACGCCCTCGGATATCGCCGCGTTCCACATCGCGAGCATCGACCCCGCGTTGATCGTCGCTTCGGTCTTGAGCGAGTTCTCGGTGTTGGCGAGGAACTCCTTGCGCGCATCTTCCACTTCGCGTGCCGTGAATCCGTGCACCCGGGCCCGCTGTGTTTCCGTCGCGAGCTCGGTAAGCATCGCCTTCCACTTCGAAGGTTCGCCGGAGACGTTCAGGTTCGCGATGCGTGCCGCACGGAACAGGTCGCCCGAACTCGGACCGCCGTGCTGGTAGCTCGCCTTGCCCTCGGCGACCTTCTTCTCGAGCCGCCGGTCGAAGATCCACGAGGCCATCCGGTCGACCATGTCCCGGCGCAACAACTCGACCGTGGTCGCCGGCGCTTCCGGCGGCGCCAGCCAGATCATCTCCACCCGGACATTGGTCAGCTCGGGGTCAGACTCCACGATCGCGCGTGTCCGGTCGTACGGCTTGACGCCGACGTCGCGGGCCGCAGGCCGGTCCGCCTTCTTTCCCGCTCCGAAGGCCGTCTTGATCTGATCGACGACGCTCGCCGGTTCCATGTCCGCCACGACCATCATCGTCATGTTCGAAGGCGCGTAGTACGTCGTGTAGTAGTCGAGGAAGTCCTGCCGGTTCACTCCCTTGATCGTCTCTTCGATGCCGATCGGGATCCGGCGTCCCAGCGTCGAACCGGGTGCCAGTTGCTCGAACCACACATCCTGCACGCGCTGGCGACCCGAGAGCCGCGATCGCCGCTCTTCCAGGATCACCTGCCGCTCGTTGTCGATTTCCTGCTGCGGCAGCGAAAGCCGCATCGCCACATCCGACAGAAACCGCATCCCCTTCTCGAGCGTCTCAGGCTTGTTGTCCGGCAACGCCAGCAGGTACGACGTCTGATCAAAGCTCGTGAACGCGTTCTGGTGCTGACCAAACGTCAGCCCCAGCGACTCGAAAAACTGGATGACCGATCCCGGCGGGAAGTTCTCCGAACCGTTGAACGCCATGTGCTCCGTGAAGTGTGCAATCCCGCGCTGCTTCTCCGTCTCGTTGAGCGATCCTGTCCCCACGTGCAGCCACAGGTTGGCCCGCCCCGGTGGGTTGTTGTGCTGCCGCACGATGTACGCCAGGCCGTTGTCCAGCGTCCCCGTCGTCAGGCGCGGGTCGGTCGGCAGGGGCTGACCCGCGGCCGGAAACGCCGCCACGCACAGGACGGCGGTCACAACGAAGGCGAGCAGGCGTTGCATCAAGTACTCCCGGTTCTGTCAGTGGTGGGGATAGACGATAGACGCCGCTCACTTGCGGCGCATGTACAGGTGAACCGCCATGGACGCGTACGCGTGCGTTTCAGGCCCGGTTGCGTTCGCAAAGACCAGGTCCCCGGGCGCGGTGATAACCGCCGGGGCGGGTGAATCTGGTTCCGGCTCATCGACCGTTTCGGTCTCTGTCTCGCGAGGCTCTTGGTCCTCTTGGCCGCGATACCGCCAGTGCTTCTCCCCGCCCTTCTTTCGAAACTTCTTGCGCGCGGGAAGTGTCTCGGATCGCTCCGGGTCCGGAGACTCGACAAGAAAGGGCCAGGGCGTCCGCACCACCGCGAACCCGTCCCCCGCCAGCAGGTCAATCACCCGCTCCACTTGCCCGCGCACGCGCTTCCAACCGATCGCGTCTCGCACCAGCGGATAGGGCGGATCAAAGAACGCAAGCTTGAGTGGCCTCGGGCACCGCGCCAGCGCGCCAGCCCCGAGCGCATCGCCGACGACCACCTCGCATCGATCCCCTGCGCCCAGGAGTTCCACGTTCCTGCGAAGCAGGTCCGCCGCGCCGCGGTCCAGCTCCACCATGACGCACTGAGTCGCTCCGCGGCTGACAGCCTCGAGCCCGATCGCGCCCGTGCCCGCGAAGGCGTCGAAGACCGTCGCCCCTTCGCAGTGCCCCCGCAGGAGCGCAAAGAGCGATTCCTTCACCCGATCCGGGATCGGGCGCGTAACCGCGTCGTCCTTGGGAGTCAGGAGCTTGCGCGAGCGGAACTCGCCGGCGATGATTCGCATGTGTGGAGAGTAGCTACCGGCCCAGCACGTCGATCTGGTACGTCATGACCGGCGGCTTCTCGACCTCGGTCACAACCTGCCAGAACGGTTCCGCTCCCAAGGTATCCATCGCCCACGACCTGAACTGGCCCGCTTCCTTGGCGGCGTACGTGCTCAGAATCGGCCCGCCGACAAACACGCCGCGGTGGATCATCAGCAGGTCATCGCTGACGTATTCCGCCTCGGCCGCAACGCCGGCGATGGCGTCAACCAGGAGCCCAAAGAGCGACTCATCCTTCATCAGCAGGACATCCGCATCGTGCCAGATGTAGAACCGGAACTTGGACGCCGGGCGACCGCGGAAGACCTCCCGAGACCGGAGCAACGAGGTCAGGCCCCGTGGCCCGTCAATCCGGCGCTCAACCATGGGCCCGGGAATCGCCCGCTCAATCTGGTAACAGAACGAATCCAAGTCGGTGATGAACCGTCCGTACAGGGTGCACACCTCGGCATCGCGCAGGCCCTGGAGGAACTGCCCAAGCGAGACGGCGAAGTGCATCCTTCGGCGGGCGGAGTCCGAAGTGGCTACCAGATGGTGCTCATCCAGTAGCTGAACCACATCCGGCTGCCAGTTGGCCGCCGTGAAGGGGGATTCGGGTTGTCTGATAAGCGCACTCATACCACCGACGGTCCCGTACGATCCAACGCCTAACAAAAAACGGACGGTCCGTCTTTAACCCCACGTTTCATTCGGCGGGCTCTCTTTCTCGCCGTGTCCCTAGTGTGCCTCAAAATCTGGAATGGTCCAGAAACTGGACATCATCATCTTCGGAAAAGTTTGCGCATTCTCCCGCACGAGTCCGAGTAACAGCGGGGAGCAAGTCTTGTGCTCCGGCAATCCCTAGCAAAATACAGACTTCATCCATGAAGCCCTCAGCTGTGACTTATCGGGCCCCAGTTTACCAGGATTCACATGCGCGTCAAGGAATCGACCTAGGCCGACAGCCCCTGTCGGTTGCGCTGCGGGACTTCAACCTTGGGTTGACCGGACCCCGCTACGCCCGCTCGATCATGCTGCACAACTGTCCGCCCCTCATCCGTGGGTGAATACCGGATGCCGATGGTTGTTTCTGCGTCACCCTTCACCATCCGGTTCGCCCACTCCACGCCTTGCATGATCGAGTGGTCCGTGTTGGCCACCTCATACTTCCACATTCCAAACCGGCCGCGGCTGAAGATGCCACGCGATTCAAGCCATGGAATGACGATGCTCAGGGCTTCGTCGCGGTCCACCGTGGGAGTTGGATACGCGTACGGCGCTTCGAAAAGCCACGTGCTCACGATGTCGTGGCGTTCTCCGGGCTGCAGAAGGCCCGTTCTTTCCAGGCCTCGGATGGTCTCTTCAACGATCGTTTCGCGGTCAACAGGTTTGAACTCGCTGGAGCTGGTCTCGCAGAGCAACGAGTAGTAGCGGGACTTATCCGGCGTCATGTACGGTGAATAGTTGCTGAGGTACGTCACCCGGTAGAACGGGCAATCGTCGTCCGCGAAGTACATCCAGCTGCGAGTGGAGGGGCACGGCCGCTTGATCCCCAGGCCGACCATGTAGCCGCCCGAATGCCGCAGTCGTGCCGCCGCATGCCGCACCGCGTCCGGAACGGTTCCCTGGAGCACGTTGCCGCACAGGATGTCGAGGGGCATGGCCGACAGAACGGCGTCAAAGGGCACAGCCGAGCCGTCGTCGAAACGCGCGATGTGGCGATCGACGTCGATGCTCGCGATCGACCGGCCGAGCTGAACGTGCCCGCTCAGTTCAGCCCCGATTCGACGGTAAAACTCCCCGGTGCCGCCGCGCAGCGGAAACTTGAACCGGTTGTTGGGTCCCCAGCCAAAGTCATCGAGCCCTTGCTCGAGGTTGCGGATCGCCCGTTGGACATCGACGACGGCCACGCGCTGGCCGATCCAGTCCTTTCCCATCATCTCCGCCGGATGCGCCCACACCTTGAAGTTGTACGGCCGCATGAACAGGCGGACGATTCCCTCGCCGAACGCGGCGTTCATGAACTCCTCGAAGTTGGTGGCCCTGGCGACGGCCGCCGCCGCCCCGCCCGCCGCGCCCTGGGCTTTGATCAGCCCCGCGATGCACTCCTGTGCCGCTTCCTGTGAAAGATACCGGATGTTGTTCTGGAACGGGTACGGCACCCAGCGCTTGTCCGCACGAACCCACGTCTCGCGCTCGATCATCGAGAACTCATCGCCCATGAGCTTCTCAAAGAGGCGGTCGTAGTATCCGTAGTGGCTGAACATCACGTGCCCGCCGATGTCCCACGTGAAACCCGCGGCGTCCGTGAAGCTGGCGGCGAGGCCGCCGATGTACGGATGCCGATCGAAGAGCGTGAAGTTGCGGTGACCGAGTTCCTTCAGGCGATAGCCCGCGCCCAGGCCCGTGGGGCCGGCGCCGACGATCACAACGCGAGATTCGGGGCTGAATTGGGGCTTTTCAAGGCTCATCGCGGCGGGCGGAGCATAGCGCCGCGTTCGCGGGTTCGCCCCTGTCCGGTCGTGCGGCCCGGCACTATTTCAGCCGCCGCTCAATCTCGGCGGCAAGCCGGCCCGCCAGGTCCGGATCCTGAGAGAACGGCACGGCGTACGTCGGCCACATGCCCCGCTCGGCGAGCGCCGGATCCTGGGCGTAGGTACTGAACCGCACCGCTCCCGGTTCGACCTGCCACCCCGGTCGGTGCAGGCGTTCGACCACGACATCGACCCGGGCCGTCAGTTCTCCCGGAACGGCCCGAAGATCATCGGGCGGGATTCCCCCCGGTGCGACAGGTTCAAAGGTGATCCGGACCAGCCGCTGCTGCCGGTTGAAGAGGTCCTCAACCTCCTGGTCAAGGGTCGTCTGCTCCGAGTCCCACGGGGTCGCGAGCCCTGAACTGGGCTTGGGCCTGGTCGTGATCACGCCCGCGCGAGCGTCCACGCGCTCGAGTTCGAATCGGCGTTCAATCAACGTCTCGCGGGCGGCGTCGAACGCCGCGTCGTAGCGACCCGGCGCCACGGCGAAGCCTCCCTTTGATTTGGGAGGCGTCCCGCAGCCGGCCAGGACCAAGAGCACGAACAGAACTGGGCACACGCGCATCACGCCCATGAGGTTAGCATTGTCGAGCGATCGGCGGTTCAGATGGACTTCTGAATCAACTCCCACGCCGCCCGGACGTGCCTTTCCTCCGTTGAGCTGGACCCGATCGCCATCCGCAGGACGTATCGATCCCTGCCATCCGGCCCGGGCAGCAGCGTGTGTGAAAGGTACACCTTCCCGCTTGCGTTGATTTTCTCCAGCAGAGCCTGGTTGCGGTCGTTGGCTCCGGCCCCGCCTCGCAAGCCGAAACACACCAGGCTGACGGTCCTCGGCGCCATCACTTCAAAGCGATCATCCGATCGCACCCAGCCTTCAAACATCGCTCCCAGCCGCATGTGTTCGCGAATGTACGCCCGCAGACCTTCGATCCCGTAATGCCGGATCACCAGCCACAGTTTCAGCGCCCGGAACCTTCTCCCGAGCGGGACCTGCCAGTCGCGATAGTCAATGACCCGGCCCGCGTCGCTCGCCCGGTTCCGCAGGTATTCCGGCGTGATCGACAGCGCCCCCGTCACCGCCTCGCGATCGCGCGTCCAGAAGCAGTCGCAGTCAAAGTTCGTCAGCATCCACTTGTGCGGGTTGAAACACAGCGAATCCGCGTGTTCCACGCCGCGGAGCATCCATCGGAACTCCGGGCAGATGCACGCGGCCCCCGAAAACGCCGCGTCCACATGCAGCCATGCGCCGCGATCGGCCGCGCCCGTTTCCTTCAGGACGGTCGCGATCTCCGGCACCGGATCGATGGCCGTGCTCGACGTCGTGCCCACCGTCGCGCACACGTAGAACGGCGTACGGCCCGAGGCCAGGTCCCGCTCGATCGCCTCCCGAAGCAGGTCCGCCCGCAGCGCATGATTCGGATCTGTTCCGATGAGCCGGACGTGCGATCGATCGTCGGGCCCCGAGGCCAGCCCCGCGATCATCGCGCCCTTGATCACCGAGGAATGGGCCTGCGTCGAGGTGTACAGCGTCAGGTCGGAAGCGGTGGGGGACTTCCGTTTCACGCGGTGCCTCGCCGCGAGCAGCGCCACCAGCGTGCTCTCGCTCGCGGTTCCCTGGATACACCCGCCGCCGCGCTCGCTCGTGGAGCGAAAGTCCGCGGGCAGGTCGAGCATCTCCGCCACCCAGTCCATCACACGGGTTTCAAGCTCGGTCGCCGCGGGGCTGGTCGCCCAGAGCATGCCGTTCACATTGAGGCCCGCCGAGAGAATCTCACCGATGATGCCCGGCGCAGAGCCGTTGCACGGAAAGTAGGCGTAGAAGTTCGGCGATTGCCAGTGCGTCAATCCCGGCACGATGATCCGCTCGAGATCGGCAAAGAACGCGTCCCGAGCGACGCCCCCATGTTCGGGTGGATGCAGCGGTAGCCCCACCGCCACTTCGCCCGGCGCCGCGCCAGACCGCACGGGCATGCCTTCCACCCGCTTCATGTAGTCCGCGATGAAGTCCACGGCGGCACGACCCCACGATCGGAACTCCTCCGGACTCATGTGCGGGCTGGTCATGCGCGCATCGTAACTCCCGCCCGCCCGTCGAACACGCCGCGGGAACTTGTCTCCGAATTCCTGCAAGGCCCGCCGCCGCGCCCGACATCAGGCTCATGAACCGGGGACGACGAGCCCCGGTGCACCAAACAAGACAGGAGCCTTGAAATGCGCAGTTTTCTGCTGTCGTGCGGTCTTCTTGCGGCCGCGTCCGGCGTGGCCCTCGCGGGCGACGTCTGGGTCGGAAACACCTCGGGCCGGATCGATCGCCATCGTCCGATGGGCACGGACACGGTCTTCCCGACCCTCTGCACCCAGATTTCCGCCTCGGTGTTCTCGGGCGGCAAGCTCTATCTCGCCGACAGCTTTGGCACTATCTGGAGCATCGGCGTCGCCGATCTGTCGTCCCAGTTCTTCCCGCAGGCCTTCATCACCAATGCTCTCGCAATCCACAACGGAGACCTTCTCTCCGCCGGGTCCGACGGCAAGCTCCGCCGCATCAGCACGACCGACGGCGCGGTGCTCTCCACGGTCACCATCGGCGGCCAGGTTCACGCTCTGACGGTTGAAAAGAACATGGTCTACATGGGCGGGCACGACACGCTCATCCGGCGCGGCAGCACCGCCGGCCCCTTCGCCATCATCGGTGCCTGCGGAGGACAGGTGCATTCGCTCGCGATCAATGGCGGCGAACTCCTCGCCGCGGCCATCGATGGCAAGGTCTACCGCATCAACAAGGCCACGGGGCAGTACATCACCCAGTGGAACCTGCCCGCGGGCATGGGATCGACGCAGATCGCCATGGATGGGGCCTACCTCGCCGCCGGCGGTGCCGACGGATTCTTGCGGTGGTTCAACCCAACAACCGGGGCCGTCCAGTTCGGCACGGCGATCTGCAGCTCGATCACCGCCCTCGCCATCATCCCCCAGTGCAAGGCCGACATGGACCGCACAGGCTCGCTCAACGCCAACGACTTCCAGGCCTACATCGACGTCTGGGCCGCGGGCAGCCCCGATGCCGACAAGGACGGCAACGGACGCCTGAACGCCAACGACTTCAACCAGTTCATGAACGCGTTCGCCGAGGGCTGCCACTGACCATCCTGCCTTTCCCAACCGAGACACAGGGGCGTCGCGACGAACTCCGGGTTCATCGTGGCGCCCCTTGTCTCTTTGTGGCAGATCTCAGTCGGGCAGCTTCTCGAGCTCGCGTTCCACACGATCGACCAGCCGTCGGACCATGGACTCACCAAAGTCGAACGTGAGGCCAGCCGCCGCAAACAGCTCCGGCAGCGGGCGTGACCCGCCGAGCGACATCGCGGACTTGTACGCCGCGATGGCGACCTTCTCGCCCTCTTCGAGCGACCGGAGCCAGAGCTGCAGGGCGCCGAGCTGCGCGATCCCGTACTCGATGTAGTAGAACGGGTGCAGGAACAGGTGCGACTGCCTTTGCCACGCCCGGGCCTGCATCGGCTCGAGCCCCTCCCACGACACGCTGTGCCCGAGCCGCTGATCCAGGGTGAGCCAGTGCGCGACACGCTGGTCCCGCGTGTGCTTGGGATTGCCGTACACCCAGTGCTGGAACGCGTCGATCGTGGCGATCCACGGCAGCAAGGCCACACTTCCCTCGATCTGCTGGCGCCGAGCCCGGCCGAGATCGGTCTCATCCCGGTAGAACCCGTTGGGCCCGCCCCAGTGCGGCATCGTCAGCAGCTCCATCGACATGCTGGCGACCTCGGCAAACTCCAGCGGTGGGCTGCGGTAGTGCAGAAGCGGTTCATCGATGCACAGCATCGAGTGGAACGCGTGCCCCGCTTCGTGCACCATCGTCTCAACATCCCGGTGCAGTCCCGCGGCGTTCATGAAGATAAACGCCTCGCGCCGGCGGTCCCGCATCGCCTGGTACCCCCCGGGGGCCTTGCCTTTGCGGCTGTCAAGGTCCAGGCACGCTCCGTTGGCGGCGCCCTTGGTGTTCGACCCATCGCCCATCTTCGCGAGCATCTTCGCGAGCGAAGGGTCGAGCCGCTCAAAGGTGTCCAGAGACTTGCGGATCAGCTCCGCCCCGCCCTTGAAGGGCTTGAGCGGCGCGCGCCCGTTGGGGTCAACGGCCAGGTCCCAGGGCCGGAGCGTTGCAACGCCCAGTTTCTTCTTGCGTTTCTCATCCTGACGCCTCATGAAGGGCACGACCGCCGATGCGCACGCATCGTGGAACTTCACGCAGTCGGCCGGCGTGTAATCAAACCGCTTCTTGCTCTTGAACGCGTAACCCGTGAACGTGTCGAACCCCGCGTTGCGGGCCATCGTGTGCCGCAGCGCGATGGACTCGTCATAGAGCTCGTCGATCGCGTCCGCATCCCTGAGCCGCCGCTCCGACACCAGCCTCCAGGTCTCTTCGCGAACCGCTCGGTCGGTCGATTCCTGGAACGCGGACATCATCGGCAGCGTCTTCTCCTCTCCCTTGTAGGTCACGTTCATCGCGCCGATGATCTGCTGGTACTGCTGGCTGAGTTTCTCGAGGTCCGTCTGGATCGGGACGTTCTCATCGCGAAAGAGCTCGACCTCCGCCGCCGTGTCGCGAGAGAGCACCCGGTACCTTGTGCCCGGCAGCGGGTGCTGCTTCTCCAGGTCCCGCTGTCGCTTGTCGAGGGCGAAGACCATGGGCTTGAGCAGAGGCGGGATCGTCTCGATGTACCGGCCATAGGCCTCTTGCGCCGCCTTGTTCTCGGTGTCGCAGGTCATGTCGATGTACAGGTCGCTCTCGCTCTCGGCGCACGAGGCCATCAACTCCGACCTGTCCACCAGCCACTTCTCGAGCTCTCGGGCCGAGTTGACCGGCCGATCCAGCAGTTTCTTGAGCAGGGGCTCGATCTGCGACCAGTCGTCGCCCTTGATGCGTGCGGGAACGAAGTCTGTCGGGATAGTGGGCACGTGTGTCTCCGGTCAATGCCGCCAGACCGATGATAGTGGATCGCGGCCCAACGGTGGCAAAAACAAAGCCGCCCCGTGCGTTCACGGGGCGGGTGAAAGTTGGGGCCTCGACGGGCCGGGGATTACTTGGGCTTCATCAGCTTCCGAAGTTCCTCTTCGCGCTCCTCGACCCATTCCTTGAACTGCTCTTCGAGCATGCCGAACTGGAACAGGGCCAGGTTCGGATTGTTCTTGACCATCCGCTTGATGTTGTCGAGGGCGGTGCGGGCGCGGGCCACGAACTTGCCCCGCTCCTCAAGGGGCAGCGACTGGGCCACGCCCACGTTGGTCTGGTAGGTGTCAAAGTACTCGCGGAGCCGTTCTGTATCCGTGAAGGTGCGGTTGCGGAACGAACGCTGAAGTTCCTCGGCCTCGCACACGGGGTACGGCACGCCGGGGATCTGCTTGCCGACCCAGACCAGCTCCGTGTAGCCCATGAGCTTGCCGAGCTCCTCGATGCTCGCCGCCGTGCCGCGGGAGAACTTGTACTTGAGCGCCGTCTCGGAGTTGAACGTCAGGATCCGTTCCTTCTCGTTGACGATATAGGTGCCGCTGTCGTTCTGGAACCACTGCACATCGCCGTTCTCGTCGATGTTGCACGAGAGCGGCTCCATGATCTGCATCGCCCGCATGATCTTGGGATCGTGCTTGCCGCGGGCGGAGATCTTCTCCATCATGAACAGCACTTCTTCGAGCTGCCGTCCCTTGACCGCCACCAGTTGCCCGCTCCAGCCCGTGCAGGCGCCGTAGTTGCCCTTGGGCATCAGGTAGATTTCTTCAATGCAGTGGGCCGTCATCGCCGCGGCGGAAATCGCGGACTCGATCCACGCGACCACGCGGAACTTGGGCTTGTACTTGAGCTCGATGACGTCCGAGAGCTTCTGGATCTCGAGCAGGGCGCCGCCGCCGGAGTTGATCCGGAAAACGACGATCTCGACTTTCTCCTTCTCCAGCAGCGGGATGGCCCGCTCGATCGCGTCGGCCGTCATGAACAGGCCGACCATGTCCTTTTCGCCGCCCTCGCCGAGGGTGATGATCGCCGCGCGGGGCGCGTTCCCGACGATGCGGGGCGCCGGGGTCGCGGGCTTTTCGGTGACAGGCTTGGCGTCAACCGGCTTGGTCGTGTCAACCGGCTTGGCGGGCTCAGTCGCCTTGGTCGGGGCTGGCGTCGCCGGAGTGTTCGACGTCTTCTCCAGCTTCGAAATCTCGGCGGGAGAGAACATCTGCGTCGTCTCCATCCCGCCGACCTTGTACTTGAACCAGACATACCCGCCCTGTTCGCGGGCGACCGTGCCGTCAAGCGTCCGGCCGTCCTTGAGCTTGAGCGTGTCCGCCCGGGACGGGGCCGCGGCCCACGCCACGGACAACAGCAGCGACAGGCACACAAGCAGCCTGCGGAGCGGAGAGGTGTGAATCTGCATCGCGTGAATCTCCAGTGAGGCGTATCGAGAGGATCGGTGTTACTTGCGGTCGGGCTTGTCGGCCATCTGCTCGGTCTTGAGCCGTTCCTTGATGATGTTCAGCGTCGCCCAGTCCGGGCAGGGAACCGCGCGGGCGTTGATGGCTTCCTCGTACTTCTTGAGGATTCCCTGCATCTCCTCGCAGATGTTCTTCCGCCGGTTGCGGGCCTGGGTCCGCTGCGGGTACTCGCCGGGATCGGCGACCTGCACATCCTGGAACTCCTGCCAGAGCTTGCGGAGCTTGCGCTTGGCGTCTTCAAGGCCGTCGATCCAGCCCTTGGTGATGCGCTTGGAATTGCCGGCGACGATCTCGCTGTTGCGGGCGATACCGAGCTTGAAGATCAGGTCGTCCATCGTGTCCACCGTGCCCTTGGACACCTGGAGCTCCTGGGCGAGCTTGGCGTTGAGCGTCAGGCAGTCGTTGCCCTCGCCGCGAGCGAGGATGTCGATCGTGTCGGCGTGGCCCGCCTGCTCGTCGGCGTCGTCGGTGAGCAGGAACTCGTCGGCGCTCTCGGGCATCCGCTCGAGATACACCGGCTTGCCGCCCTCCAGACGGTATGAAAGCACATACGGGTCGAGGCACATGGCCTTGATCAGGCGATATTCGTACCCGCCCTGGATCGCCATGCCCTCGGCGTGCCCGATGCGGAGCGAGAACTGCTTCTGGCGGACCACTTCATCGCCCATGTTGCCGAAGATGCGGTTCAGCCCGCCGATGCCGCCCATCTTGCCTTCGCTGTGGAAGTAAATGTTCTTGCAGTTGAGCGGGAGGAACGCCGCGCCGCCCATGGCCTTCTTGACCCAGAACACGACGGTCGGCTGCACGGCCCACTCGCGCGGGATTTCTTCGTTGAGGATCGGGGCCATCTTCTCGGCCCGGAAGAGCTGGTCGAACTGGCCCTGGTCGTCCTTGATGTCGTCGAGCCGGCCGAAGCGCCGGAGCGACCAGTCGTTGTCGAGCACAAAGATCAGGTAGTCGGCGTTGTTCTTCTTCGCATCCTTCACGGCGTTGCGCATCGGCGTTTCGGAGATGTCCTCGCCGAACCAGCCGGTCAGCTCGATGACATACACCTTTTTCTTGCCCGGGTCGTTCGGATCAGCCGTCGTGGCCGAGGCCTTGATCTCGGACTTGGGCGCCTCCCCGGCGGCGGGCTTGGCCGCCTCGGGCGCCTTCCCCGTGCCGCGGGTGACCGACACCAACTCGGACTTCTGGTAGGTGACCGTCGCCGGGATGTTCCCCGACATGAACTTGATCGTCACCGCCGTCGCCGTCTCTTCCAGGATCTTCCCGGTGATCTTCTTGCCGTTGGTGAACACGATCACATCGTCGCCCGCGGCTTCCTGCGCCACCGCGGTCGATGGCGTCGCCATCACCCCGGCGGTCAGGGGAACCAACGGTCCCATGCCAACAAGCGCCAGGAGACCAAAGCCTGCTCCACGGCATAGACGATTCAGGAAACGTGTCTGCATCGCGTGACCCTTTGAAATCAGGTTCATGAACCCGCGCTCCGCGCTGACGCCCTCCAACCTGCCGCGGCCAAAGCCGCTCCGGGCGCCGTCACCATCCACAACAGAGTTTACACCGCGAGCAAGGCCCTCACGGTCCCGAGACGATCCCGTTTAGACGCCCATCGTTCGGGCGAGTTCCAGAGCCTCAGAAACGGTCTTTACCCGATCCTCCAGCTGCGCATCGTACACAGAATCCAGCACTTTCTTGAACTTCGGCCCCGGTTTCATCCCGGCCCGAATCAGGTCATCCCCCGTCACCAGCGGTTCCGGACAAAGCCCGGACGGAGTGGCGGACAACGCATCGACCCGGGACCGCACACTCGCCGCACCCTCTCCGTTCCGGCCGCGCAGCACCGCCATCGCCCCTGCAAACCCCCCATGAGCCCCCGCCAGCCGCTTCTGCGCCGCCACTCCGAGGGAGGACCAGTTGGTCTCCAGTATCGAAAGTGCCCCCAAGACAGCCACCAACTCCGCCCGATCCTCGTTGCTCAGGCACAGCGCTCTCCGCCACCGGCCGGCAATGGCCTCCACGCTCGACGCCGTCAGCGTCAGCCCCCGATCGCACGCCCACGCCGCCAGGCACGTCGGATAACTCGCGTTCCCCTGTCCCTCCGAGAGCTGAGCCAGCACGCGCGTTCGACTGCTGGTGTGCGGCTCGTCCAGGACAGGGGCATCCAGAGAGAGCGCCTCAAGCAGCCGCGTTGCCTCCGCTCGAGTCGAGTGGGCCAGCATGCGCCGAACCTCTTCCCCGATGCGCTCGCGGCTCACCCCGTGAAGGTCTGAGGCGTGTCGGGTAATCGCGCCGGCGGTCGCCGCATCGATCGCGAATCCCAGCCGCGCCGCCAGTCGAACGGCCCGGAGCGCCCGGAGATGGTCCTCGGCGAGCCTTGCTTCCGCATCACCGACCGCCCGGATCAACTTCCGGCCGAGGTCCTCGCGACCACCGACATAGTCGATGACCCGGCCCGCAACCCGGCTTCCCGCCTCAGGGTCCGCCAGCGGATCGAGGAACAGCGAGTTCACAGTGAAGTCTCGGCGCATCGCATCCGATTTTGGATCGCTGAAGGTCACGGCGTCCGGCCGGCGGCGGTCCGTGTACGGCCCATCAGAACGGAACGTCGCCACCTCGACCGTCGCCGGTTCAGGTGCGCCCTCCGCCTGCGTCGGCGTCACCAGCACAACCCCGAACGCCTCGCCCACCTCGTTCGTTCGCTTGAACGTCGCCTTGATCCGGTCCGGCGTCGCATCCGTCGCCACGTCGTAGTCCGTCGGCGACAACCCCAGCAGCTCATCCCGCACGCACCCACCCGCGAAGTACGCGATGTGCCCCGCCTTCCGGAGGGATCGCACGATCGCCATGGCCGCGGCACGCGACGCGGCAGGTGTGGCCTTGCGGGTCATGAGCGCAGTCTAAGCGGCGGCAAAGAGCGCCGGAGACCGGCGCGGCCAGAGCCGCCTCAGCAGGAGGGCGAGTTCAACGAAGACCCATGTGCCAAGGGCGGGCACCAGCCACTGCGCCCGTGGGTCGATCATCGCCGCGATCCGCGCCGCCGCCGCCTGTGCGTTCCCCTTCCACAGAGCCTTGCCAACGCCAACGAGGAAGTGGGGGCGGGTCATCGCGCGGACACCCGACGTCCGCAGCCACGCCAAGCCCGCCTGCCCCTTGCGCGCCGCCATTACGACCGCATCCTCCGCGCCGGTCGCCGCCGCCTTGAGCGCCCGAGCCTCGGCCTTCGCCCCGGCCTTGACGACGGCCGCGCCCTCCTTGCCGGTCACGTGCAGCGCGAACGCTCCCGAAGGAGCGTTCTCGACGAACCTCGCGAGCGTCGCGACTTCATCCGCGCTGTCCGCGTGCCGAAGCGCTCTCATCGCCCCGCCCGGCGACGCCTTCTGGGCGATCTTGCGAACATCCTTGAGCAGCGGCCCCAGCGCCTCGCCCCCGCCTTTCCTGGCCAGCTGCACGATCTCCCGCGCCAGGCCCTTGGTGAGCGACCCGGCCTTCTTCGCCGCCTTCAAGACCGCCGGCACCCAATCCACTTCCGGTACTACCGTCGTCGCCAGCCCGACCCCTGACAGGATCAGCACCACTTCATCCGTCTCGCCATCAAGCACATACCGCCCCGACTGAATCACCAGGTCGCGGACGTCGCCGACCACAAAGAAGTCCGCGCCAATCGCGCCGATCAGCGATTCGATCGACTCGCCTTTGCCCGAAACGGCGCCGAGCCCGACCTCTTTCACTCGCCGGACCACGCTGGATTGCTGCTCGACCGCCGCGGCACGCGCCTTCTCAACCTCCGCCCTCGCCGCGCTCCCGACCGGGAGCGACCGCAATCCTTCATCCGCCACCATCACCGCTTCGCCAAGGCGTCCCGACTGCGTCAGAAACGTTACCTCCGAGGCGTAGTCGAAGTCCGGCAAACTCGAGTACGCCAGTCTCGCCAGGCGCGCGTCGGTGTCCGATGCCACGATCCACAGCAGGATCGCCGCCAGGCACAGCCGCGCCACGTTCCACCGGAGCTTCCAGATCTTCACGGCGCCTCCGTCGAGTTGGCGGTTTGCACCGAACCGAGGCTCTCATCGACCACGACCTTCACCCACGCATCATCACCCACGAAGCGGCGCACAGCCTCACCGACCTGCGCAATGCTCGTCTCGCGAACCGTCCGGGCATCCTCCGGAGAGAGCGCAAGTTCACGGGCACTGTCGTACAGCGACTTTCGCGCCAGCCCGAGGTAGTACTCGCCGGCGCGAGACCGCAGCCGCGCCCACCCCACCTGCACATCCACCGTCTCCTGCCCGCCCAGGACCTCCGTCGCCATCCGCCGCGGCGGAGGAATCCTGATGATGTACGAGTTTCCAGCAGGGCTGAACTCGATGTGGTCCGAACGCACCTGAGAGACATCTATCCCGTAATGCAGGACCACCGGCGCCTCCACCGTGGCCACCGCTGCCCCCCGCCAGTTGTCGTGCGACACCCGCGTCGCGACGCATGTCTCCACCTCGGCCGTCACGAGGTTCAGCCTGGCCACCGTTCGCGCAACATCCGCGAGCGGCCGAACCCGGCCGTTGACGAGCTGGTCCCGGATGGCCGGGTTCTCTATCGCCCGCCGCTCCAGCCGCCGCATGAACGCCGTCAGCCCGAAAAACACCACCCCCGCCAGCATCGCCAACGTCAGCGGAAAGGCCAGGGATTTGCTCGAAAGGCGTTTCATGGTGGGGTGCGGCCGCGACGGCTCCTCACCTTCTTGATCGGGATTACGCCGCGGCGTTGTCGAGGTTTGCCCACCACCCGCGTTCCGGAGCAACCTCCGCCGGTTGGGAGGCGTATGGTTTGACGACCTTGCCCGTGGTGGGGCTTCAAGGTACCTTATTGGGCTCACACCAAAGGGCCGGTCCTAAGACCGTCGGAGTGCATCATGGCCAAGATTTTCTACACGCTCGAAGAAGCCGCTCTCAAGCTCAAGATGAGCGAGACGCAGGTCAAGGAACTGGTCTCCAGCGGTCAGCTCCAGGAGTTCCGCGACCGTGATCGCCTGATGTTCAAGGTCGATCAGGTGAACCTGCTCTCCCAGGGTGAGCACGGCTCCGATGAATCAGGCGTAATCCCCCTCGCCGAAAGCGGCGAGCTCGGCGCCATCAGCCTCGCGTCCGACTCCGGCTCGGGCATGAACCTCGAAAGCCCCAAAGAGCAAACCGGCATCAGCATCTTCGACGCCGACCAGACGGACGAAGCAGATCCCTCCGCCGTCACGCAGGTCACCGAGTCTGCTCCTACCGAACTCTCTCTTGAGACCGTGGGTTCCGGCTCCGGTCTGCTCGACCTGACCCGTGAGGCCGACGACACCTCCCTCGGCCGCGACCTCCTCGAAGAAGTCAGCGCCGAGGAAGGCTCCACCGCGAGCGAGACCGTCACCGAGGGAGAAAGCGGCGGCGACGCCGGCGCCCTTTTCGAGCCCGCGGGCGCTGAAAGCGATGTCGCAGTCGCCGCGGCCGGCGCGGGCGGCGGCGGGATGATGGTCCTCGCGGAACAGGTCGACGGTGGCTGGTCCGGCTTCTCCGGCGGCATCGCCTTCGGCATGGTCGCCCTGCTGGCCCTCACGCTTTCCGTCGTGATCTTCGGCATGACCGGCGCCGCCGACTTCGGCCTCATCAAGATGATCGGCGACAGCTTCATGATGTGGCTGGGCATCGCGGCCGGCGTGGTCCTGCTGCCGGGCCTGCTCGGGATGTTCATCGGTCGCAAGGGCTGATGCCGGCCGCACGTCAGCCGCGGGCCCCCTCTTTTTCAGGGAAAGGGGGAGGTGTGTTGGGGGGTGGGGGGCGCGCTTTTCGCCCTCATGTTCGGCGAGTTCTGCGTGATGCGTCACACCGACAGCGCGGACTGATTACGCGCCACAATCGTCAATCGAGGCACCTTCAAACTCGTACCGCCCTCCGGCCAATCCCGCCTGGGAGAGCAGCTCCGTGCGGGCATACAGCGCCTCGACGCGGTCCGGGCTCAGGCGAATCGTCAGTTTCAACAGCCCATCGATATCCAGGTGCCACACGCCTCGGATCGAATCTTCGATCCACACCCCTTTGCGCCGCGATCCTTCGATCGGGATCACCGCGTCACCATCGCGCACGCGAGCCGAGACGTCGCCCGCCCCGCCCGGGCCGGACACCAGCACTTCCAGGCACACCGCGGCGCCCGATTCCCGTCCCACCAATCCGCACGATCTGGCCGCGGCCCGCGATATCGACCACCGCAGGGCCAGCGATCGCATCAGCCGGGCCGGGACGACCACTTCCGTCGGCGTTGTCACGTGCTGCGAAGCAACCCGCGCCATCTCAACTCACCTTCCCGAGAAGTGTCGCCGCAACCTCCAGCCCGCGCCCCTGCGGACTGGCGAATCTCTGTCCCAGCTTGTCAAGAGTGCGGAAGAAGCTCAGCATCGCGTCCAGCCTCTTGTTGTGCTCCAGCATCGCCTGCTTATCCTCCGCCGTCGGCGCGACGCCCTTGGCCGAGGTTTCCAGGCTCGTCAGGTCACGGATCTCAAAGAGCGACGCGATGAGCGGGTCCACCTCACGCTTCATCCGCTCCCGGACGATCGCGCGGAACAGGCTCCACACATCCTTCTCCGCGGCGTAGTACTCCTTGCGATCGCCCCGCTTGTGCGTGCGGCTCACAATCCCCCAGTCAAGAAGTGCCCGCACCGACATCGACGCGTTCCCGCGCGAGATCTGCAGCCGCTCCATGATGTCGTCGGTGTTCATCGGCTGCCCGGTGATGTACAGGAGCGCGTGAACCTCCGCCATCGTCCGGCTGATCCCCCACGCCGCGCCCATCTGCCCCCACGCCGCGACATACCGGTCCTGGGCCTGACGAAGGATCGCCGGTTGAGTTCTCCGTGGCTCGCTGGGCATACCAGCAGTATCGCCGCCGGTCCTGCCGAATTCAACCGGGTTTTCAGAAATGATTGAAAATCGAACTACCCCAGCGCGGCGTCGATCGACCCCGCCGCCCCCAGCACGCAGCTCACCACCCCGTTGACCGTGAAAAACGCCATGTCCAGCCCTGCCTTGCCGCGCCGCATCAGGATCGCGTGCTCCAGAATGAGAAGCCCCCCGACCACGCACACCCCGCACCAATACAGCCATCCAAATCGCGGCTCGCTCCGCCCGGCGACGACAAGAAACACCAGCGCCCCCGCGTGCAGGGCCCGGCTGATCCAGAGGGCTCCGCCAGCCCCGAACCGTGCCGGAATACTCGACAGGCCCGCCCCGCGATCAAAATCGATGTCCTGCAGGGCGTAGATCACGTCAAAGCCCGCCACCCACGCCAGCACCATCGCCGCGATCCAGAAGACCCCGGGCGTCGCCGGCGGCCAGTTCAGCACGCACGCCGGGTTGATGGCTATCGCCGCGGCCAGCGGCGAGGCCGCGAGCGCCCCGCCCAGAAAGATGTGGCAGAGAAACGTGAACCGCTTGGTGAGCGAGTAGAACGCGATCCACGCCAGCACCGGGGCCGAGAGCGCCAGCGGCCAGGCGTTGCCAAAGAACACCCAGAAGAGCCCCGTGGCTCCGATGAACAGCCCCGCCGCCAACGCCGCCGTCACCCATCCTTGCCCGGCCGAGAGTGCTCCCGCCGCGAAGACCCGGCGTGCTGTCCGCGCATTGGCCGCGTCGATCTTCCGATCCGCGAGCCGGTTGAAGAGCATCGCCCACGTCCGCGCGCACACCATGCACACGACGATCAGCCCCAGCTGCGCCGCAAATCGGCCCCACCCCGCGTCGGCGCGCCGGGCCAGAAACGACCCGAGGATCGCAAAGGGCAGCGCGAAGATCGAATGGGCAAGCTTGATGTCGCGAGCGATCAAGCCCGCGAATCTCAACACGCCGGGATCGGGAGCCGCCACGGTGGTCATCGGCGGAGCGTAGGACCCGACGATTCGTGCGTCAGCGCCCGACACCACCCCAACACGCCCCACCCCGGCGCGAACGCCTCAATACCCCGTGCATCCCGCCGCGACGGCGTTGAAGAACGCGCTGTAGTCCAGCACGGTGATGAACCCGTCCCCGTTCCAGTCGCACATCTGCACGTTCAAAGTCGCCAGGCCGGCCTGGTACGTCTGGAAGTCCAGGATATTGAGCGCCCAGTCCTGGTTCAGGTCCGCGCGGCAGTACAGGCTCACCGAGACATCATCGATGTACCACGCATCGTCCGCCTGGTTTCCCGCGGCCGTGAACCGCAGCGCCGCATTCGCCCCGTGTCCGTCGGTCGGCAGCACGAGGTCCGAGAGGACAAAGAGATTCTGATTCACGCCGTCTGAAGTCAGCGTCGTCAGCGGAAGGAAGTCGCCCTGGATTGGCCGCCGATACGCCACCGCGAGTGTCTTGCCCGTCTCGACGCCTCGATGCTCCGACCAGAACGTCACGAACACGCGATGCCCGCCCGTGTTGGTGAGGTCGATCCCCGCCGACGTGATGGCGACGGCGTTGGACAGGTTCAGCGAGTTGGGCGCGCTGCGTTCACCGACGCCCGCCGCGCTGGCGACCGCTCCCGTGTTGGTCGGGTTCGGCCAGCGCGTGTAGTCGATCACGAGCGTGCTGAACGTGTCCAGGAAGGGCGGTGTCAGGCCGTTGTTGAGCGGGGTCAGGCAGGCACGCCCCGTGGCGTACGACGCGAGCGCCGGCGCCGAGCACCCAAACGATGTCACCACGCCCGAGCAACCGCCGATGCCGCTGCACATGATCCGGCACGGGCTGCACGTCGCATCGCAGTGGTCCAGGTTGAAGTTGTGACCCACCTCGTGACACGAGACGCCCACGCGGCTCGCGAAGTTGGCCGTGAACCGCGATTGCGAAAGCCCGTACGCGTTGACCGTCGTGCACACGACCCCCACGTACGCCAGCCCGATGGTCGACCCGTCAAGGTCCTTCCCCGTGAACAGGTGCGCAATGTCTCGGACCACGCCGGTCTGGTTCGCGTTCCATTCGTTGCGGAATGTCGTCAACAGCGCACCCGAATCCGTGGCCGTGTACGGCTGCGTGCCGCTCTGCCGGACCACCACGGTGCCCAGCTGAAACGTCACGTTCGCGTCCGACTGGTAGATCGCCGCCATGCCATTCACGATCGACGTGATGTCCGCCGTCGTGTTCGGCACGCTCGAGCCATTGAGGATGTAAAACTCGTTGTCCGCATCCACCGAAATCTGGCACGCCAGGAACGCATCCGTCACCCCGCCGCCCGTGCCGCCGCCCCCTCCCGGCCCGCGTGCAGGCACGTGGTCTTCCACCCCGCAGCGCCACGGCCCGCGGATGACATCCCGTTCGCTCGTGATCACGTGGGCCGAGGCCGGTGAGCCCGGCACAAACTCCGCCAGCGGCTGGATCGAATACGCCTGTGTTCCCCCGGCGACGTTGAGCCGAACCAGCCCCGTCAGCCCGTGATTCGTCAGGCTCGCGGCAACCACCGACCCAGGCTCCCCGCGAACCGAACCCCGGTACGTCGTCTCCGGCGGCGCGGCAAAGGGCCGGAGCACGCCGTCGTCCCCCTGCACCAGAACCTGGAAGTTCGGCCCTCGCACCGAACTCGGCGACAACTCAAGCGTGAGGTGCCTGCCGTCGAGCATCACGCCCACGTCAAACGCGGCCCGTCCGGTTCCCGGCAGTTTCAGGTCCTGCACCGCCGCTGTTGTCGTACCGAGCGCTTGAAGCATGCTCTTCTGACGGGCTTCGACCGAAGCGCAGGACAGCATCGCCGCGGCCACAAACACGAATCCGCATTTCATGCACGCACTCCCGGGTAAGGCCCCACAGCCAATCATGCAAGTGTTACCCTGTCAAGCCTACAAAGTTCCCGACTCTAACCCACAAGAAGCACCATTCCCCTCCTAGGCCCGGCCGTCCCCCAACCCCCTTCCTCGCCTGCAAACCGGATATCGTGGGGAGCAACTATGAACGACCCGGATCGCCTGCGATCACTCCTGGAGACTCCAGGTAGCTTCATCTTCATCCATACCGATGAAGAGCAGCACGCTTTGGGCCTCCTCCGCGATACGGCGGTTCGAATGGGGATTCCCCTTCGAATGTGGGATGTCATTGGCGGCCTCAAGGACGGCCTCGTCGACCCCGCAGAGCCCGAGCCCGGCACCGAACACCCCGCCGCGGCCCTTGTCCGCATCACCCAGTACACCGAACAGATGGTGGTCGTCATGCTCGACGCCGCCGGCCACCTGGCCGATGAACGAACTCTTCGCGCCCTGCGCGACGCCGCCGGGTTCATCGGTCTCCGGCACGACCTTGGCATCCGCCTGGTCCTCATCGACCACAAAGACTGTCTGCCCACGGTCATCCGCAACGGCGGAACACAGTTCGTCCTCACGCCGCCCGACGATGACGAAGTGGAACAACTCGTCAAAGCCACCATCCGTCGGATCAATCGCCTCCGACCCATCGAAGCTGCCATGACCAGCCGTGAACTCACCGCGGTGGTGCGGAACCTCCGCGGCCTTTCCCGCCGCCAGGTCCAGCAGGTCATCTCCGAAGTCTCCCTGCAGGACCAACGGTTCGATTCCGCAGACCTGCCCCGCATCCTCGCCCGAAAGCGCGACTTTGTTCAATCCGAAGGCCTGCTCGAGTTCGTCCAGGCACCCACCGACATGTCCCAGATCGGCGGCCTCGATCACCTCAAGCTCTGGCTCCGGCAGCGCGAGCAGGCCCTGAGCAGCGAGGCCTCCAAGTTCGGCCTCGAAGCGCCCCGCGGCGTCCTGATGCTCGGCGTCCAGGGCGCCGGCAAGAGCCTCTGCGCCAAGGCCATCGCCACGGCGTGGAAGAGGCCACTCATGCGCCTCGATCCCAGCGTCCTCTACGACCGCTACATCGGTGAGAGCGAACAACGCCTCCGCAACGCCTTGCGTCAAGCCGAGATGATGGCCCCCGTCGTTCTTTGGATCGACGAAATCGAAAAGGGTTTCGCCTCCGCCGCCAGCCGCAGCATCGACGGCGGCCTTTCCCAGCGCATGTTCGGCACGCTCCTCACGTGGATGCAGGAGCACACCTACCCCGTCTTTCTCGCCGCCACCGCCAACGACATCGAAGCTCTGCCCCCCGAGCTCCTCCGCAAGGGCCGCTTCGACGAGATCTTCTTCGTCGATCTCCCGGGCGAAGCTTCTCGCCGCGCCATTCTCGAGATCCACTTGAAGAAGCGCGGCCGCGATCCCGCGGCATTCGACATTGCCAGACTCGCCAAGCTCTCCAACGGCTACAGCGGCGCCGAACTCGAACAGGCCATCGTCGCCTCTCTGCACGAAGCTTTCTCATCCAAATCCGAAGTCTCGACCGCCATGATCGAAGCCGCTATCAGATCATCCCCGCCCCTCTCGGTCACCATGAAAGAACGCATCGACGACCTGCGGGAATGGGCCAGAGGCCGCTGCGTCCCGGCCGAGTAATTCACCCCATGTGAACTTGGGGAAGCGGCAATATCGGAGTACTACGGAACTGTCCTGCTCGCGTGCAGGAATAGAACGTACTGGCCGCGCAGGAACGCGAGGCTCACTGCTCTGGAATCGGTCAGGAAACCTGGTTCCAGGGCCGGCGGGATCTGTGAGTGAAGCATCGTGCGCGCTTCGTCATCACGGCATCGACACTGGTCTGTTTCGCCGCGGCCGCGCGCGCCCAGCCGCTCTCGTTCGTCACGTCGACGATCGACCCGGGCAGTTCGGGTGATTGCAAGGCCATCGCGGACCTCGACCTCGACGGCAAGGCCGACGCCATTCTCGGAGGGAGTTCGCTCGCGTGGTACGAGTCGGGCGCCAACTTCACCCGCCACGCCATCCGTTCGCAGGTGGTCTTTCAGGAGTTCACGACCGACATGCAGGCCGCCGACCTCGATGGCGACGGCGACATTGACATCGTGGTCGGAGACGGTGACGGTTTGGGCAACATCTTGTGGTTTGTCAATCCCGTGCGCACCGAGCCCCCCGGCCAGGAAGCGGATCCGCGCATCGCCTCCAACTGGCAGATGCGGACGATCGGCACGCAGGGAGACGCCGTCCACGACATCGAAGTGGCGGACCTCGATCACGACGGCATTCCCGAGGTGGTGACCAGCGGCCACGCCATCACACGCATCTGGAAACGATCCGTATCCGGCACGTGGTCGGGCAGGAACATCAGCTCCCTCGCGGGCTGGGGGGTCTCGCTGGGCGACATCGATCGCGACGGGCATGTCGACATCGCCACCCCATCCGCCTGGCTCCGAAATCCAGGCGATGTCATCAACGGCGCCTGGACTCGCTACCCCATCAACCAGGCCACGATCGGCGATGAGTGTCTTCTCGCCGACTTGAGCGGCGATGCCCGTCTCGACCTGGTGACCTGCGATGCGCACAACCGCAACGCCGTCGCCTGGTTTCAACAGCCCGCCGACCCGACCGATCCCGTGTGGATCCGCCGCGTCATCGATCCCTCGATGGGCTCGCATCACCCCGAGGCCGCCGACTTTGACCACGACGGCCGAGTCGACATCCTTCTCGGTCTGGAACTGGCGGAAGTCGCCGTGTATCTCAACAAGGGGGGTTCGCCACCGGTGTTCGAAGAGGTCATCGTCGCCCCGACCGGCGGCCACAACGCCCGGTGCGGCGACCTCGACGGCAACTCGTTCCCCGACATCCTGACCTGCGACTACATCGGGCACCCTCCCGTCAGGATCCATCTCAACCAGCTCTCTCCCCCCACGCCGTGCTACGCCAACTGCGATGGCTCAACCATCGCGCCGGTCCTTTCCAGCAACGACCTGCTCTGCTTCATGACCGCCTTCGCCGCCGGATCGGAATACGCCAACTGCGACGGCAGCCCGTCCATTCCGACGCTCACCGCCAACGACTTTCAGTGCTATCTCAACCGGTTCGTCGCCGGCGACGCCTGGGCCAACTGCGACGGCTCGCTCACCGCTCCGACTCTGACCGCCAACGACTTCCTCTGTTTCCTCAACCGCTTTGTCGCGGGGGATGAATGGGCCAACTGCGACGGGAGCGCCGCCCGCCCAACGCTCACCGGCAACGACTTCCAATGTTTCCTGAATGCCTTCGCGAACGGGTGCAGGTAACCAAGCGGACGAAACCGGTGCCCGGCAAATCGCCATAATCAACGCATGGCAATGAATCTGGGCTTGGTCCTTGGCGCGATCGTCCTCCTGCTCCTCATCGGCCTGGCCCTCACCGTGATCGCCATTCGGGGCAAACTTATCCACCGAGGCCCGCATTGTCGTGCCTGTCGGTTCGACCTCGCCGGCGTCCAGGGCCGCTGCCCCGAGTGCGGCGCCGTGCTCGACTCGCCAAGGGCGGTCCGCGAAGGCCTCCGCAAGACCCGTCCTCGGCTGCTCGCGCTCGGAGCCGTCCTGTCGCTCTGCTCCATCAGCGCGGGCGGCGCATTGGCGTGGGGCCGCGCCAAGGGGTTCAACTGGAACACACTCAAGCCCTCCTGGCTGCTCATCCGCGAGCTCAACACCACCAGCCCATCAACCTCGAACGCGGCGATGTCCGAGCTCTATTCACGTCTCAGTTCGAACTCCCTCGCGCCGGATCGGGCGACCCGCATCATGCTCTTCGCCCTCGATCGCCAGCCCGATCCCAACGCAACCTGGGCGGTGTCCTGGAGCGACTTCCTCGAAACCTGCCGCGTCCGGGGCATGATGTCCCCGGAGCAGGTGCTGTCCTACGCGAAGTCCGCGGCCAGCACTTCCGTCGAATCCCGCCCCCGAATCGCCGTCGGTGACAACCTCGTGGTCCGCGTCCGCGTCGCCGCCAACCGCATCGGCCAGTCCTCCAAGCTCCGGTTGACGGTGC
Source organism: Phycisphaerales bacterium (assembly GCA_044222195.1). Classification (GTDB taxonomy): domain Bacteria; phylum Planctomycetota; class Phycisphaerae; order Phycisphaerales; family UBA1924; genus JAHBXE01. The sequence continues at coordinate 1,017 of JBGANS010000017.1, read as the reverse complement.
AGCAGTTCGAAACGGTCGTCGCCGGCCGGGTCGTGTCCAAGGGCGGCGGTGGCGGCTCGCTCGGACTCGGCATCGGCGGGTCGGGCACCATCGGCTCGCAGTTCAAGGTCCCCGGCCCGCCCGGGGCCCACACGCTGACCACGACATGGAAATTCGGCATGACCGATGGAGCAAGCGAGGCTCCCATCGCCACCTGGGAGCAGTCGTTCGAGGTCCCCTTCGACGCCCTGCCCGAGGGAACCCCGACCGTCACCGTCGTCAACGATGATTCATTCCGCGCGGCGATCGAATCTTCGCTGACCGTCACCCAGTGCGAGGTCGGCTCGCTCAGCGGTGATCAGAGGTACGTCAACGGCATGATCAATCTCCAGGGCACCCCTGTCGGCCTCGCGTACGACGTGTTCTGGGCCGCGCCCGATGGTTCAAAGCAATGGAAGGTGGGGCAGGTATCGTTTCCCGCCAACTCCGGCGGCGCCGGCTACGGCCTCGGCGGCTTCGTGCCCGCCGACTTCAACCTGCCCGAGGTGGATGTCATACTCCGCCCCAGCGTCCGCGCGGCGACGGAAACCACCAACATCTTCGAGATCTGGGGCGGCGAGATCCGGAGGCGTGGAGTGCCCGTGAAGCTATCGCTTCCTTCATCGAAGTAGACCGGGCGTGAAAGGCATGCCAGCCAGCCCAAAAGCAGTGGGGGTGTCTGCGCCCTCGGGCGAAAATCGTAGAAGTACGAGAATGAAAAACAACAACGCCCGGTTCAGAGAACCGGGCGTCGTTTTCAAGATCGAAAACAGTTGGGATTCAAACGAGAGGCCGTTGCCGGCCGGAGCCTCCGAACCCTCGCGAGTTCAGAGACGAGAATGCACTGACATAACCTGTCGAAGATCACTCTTCGGTGCAGGTCTAAGGAAATCCCTTAGAAAGGAGGTGATCCAGCCGCAGGTTCTCCTACGGCTACCTTGTTACGACTTAGTCCCAGTCACCGATCTTGCCGTAGGCACCACAGTATCGTGGCGACTT
>JBGANS010000016.1:0-102764 GCA_044222195.1 Phycisphaerales bacterium | reverse complement strand
GGCGCCGTCGGCGCCGACGGCGTGGCTGTTCACCGCCCGGCGCGTCCGGCCCAGCCTGAGGCGCTCCGGACGGCAGACCTTCTGGTGCGCCCTGCGGCTCCGGCCCGTCGTCGTGGTCATCGAACTCTTCAGCGCTTGATTGAACCGGCGGCGGAGCCTTTGGCGGAGGGGGTGGACGACGGTCCATCGGGCCGGGTCGAGACTGCCCCGGGCGAGGCTGTCCTTCGCGTGCCGGTCCTTCGCGTCTCGGACCCTCGCGTGCCGGGCCCTGGCCCGGCTGAGCGTCGCGAGCGGGAGGAACCTGCGGTGGACGGCCATCAGGCCGACGGGGCGGGCCATCGCGGCGCGGGCCTCCGGGCCCACCGGGGCCAGGCCGTCCCGCGGGCTGGCCCTGAGGCGGAGCCCCGGGTGCGGGCGGAGGCCCTGCGGGCGCGGTGAGATCCTCAACCGCGATCGCGACCTGCTTATCCGAGGCTTCAAGCTGGACCAGCACCAGCTGCGTCAGGATCTGCGTGTCGACGACCCACCCATCGCCCTCGGGGGTGCCCACGCGCGTCCGCCGCTTGGGCAAACGCTTGCGGAGTTCGTCGTAGGTCTGATCCTCGTAGCGGAGGCAGCACATGAGCCGACCGCAGCGTCCGGAAATCTTCAGCGGGTCGAGCGTCGCCTTCTGCACCTTGGCCGACCGCATCGAGATGGGCTTGAGCACTTTGAGAAACGTCTTGCAGCAGCAGTGCTGCCCGCACTTCTCGTAGTCCGCCGTGATGCGGGCCTCATCGCGGGCGCCCACCTGGCGCAGGTCTACCCGGACCCGGAAGTGGTTGGACAGGTCCTGATGCAGGTCGCGCAGCTCGACCCGCTCCTCGGTGCTGTAGAAAAACGTCAGCCGCTCGCCGCCCAGGATCGGTTCGGCGTCCACGATCTTCAGCGGAAGCTTGAGGTCTTCCGCGAAACGGCGGGCCTCGACCTTGAGCCCGTGCCGAGATTGCTCGAGCCTCGCCTGGGCATCAAGGTCCTCCATCGTCGCGATGCGGAGCACCCGCCCCTCGGTGGTAAAGGGATAGTCCCGCCCTCCCGAGTTCTCGATGTAGGTGAGCATCTCCTTGCGAGAGACGCTCTTGCTGCACCCGGCGTTGGGGCAGGTGCTGGTGAGCATCTCGCCGAGTTCCGTGCCGCGTCCTGTCCGCACGACCAGCTTTGACCCGCACCCGGGTTTGGCCTGGCCGTCGTAGGGGAACTCACCGACCATCTTCAGCGCACCGAAGCGCACCACGATGGTCTTGGGGGGCTTGAGGGCCTCGTAGGCCTTCTTGTCCGCTTCGAGGTCCGCCTCGAACTGAGGGAGTGCGTGGATGGGCATGATGTGAGCGACCCAACGGACGTGCGCCGGGGCCGCGAGGGGGTGCAGGGATGTCACCGGACGGTGTTTTTGGGGAGCCCGAAGCCGGTCCGGCGCGGCCGCGGGGTGCAAACGCGATTGAACGCCCGGATCCCTGCGGACCGGGCGTGAGAAAGACTACTTCTTGCCCAGGTGCCGGGCCCGGGCGTCGCTCATCATCCGCGGCACGTTGTACTTCTTGTGCAGTTCAAGGTTGTTCTGGTTCTCGACGCGGTACACCGTCAGCTCTTCCGACCGCCCGTCGAGCACGAGCAGCACGTCGTTGGAGTTCGACACCTCGCAGGTCAGCGCGGTGAAGCTGCCCGTCGTCGAGACCACGTCTGCCTGGGCCGGCTGCCCGGTCAGCACGCGGCTGCCCTGGACCACGATAAGAGCGGCGATGATCAGCGCGCTGGCGGTGAGGGCGGCGGAGCTGTTGATTCGAGCTTTCATGGGTGCTCCTTTACCGTCCCGGGGACGACTGGGCGTCTTCCTTGAGGTCGCGATAGCCGATCGCATCGAGCGACTTGGTCGACTCATTCCACTTCACAGCGACCATGTCCTGGTTCGACGAGTCCACGATGTAGATCGCGTGGGCCGAGGAGCCGGTCATCTTTCCGGCGACCATGGTGAACTCGCCCCGGGCCCGGCCGCCCGAACCGCCGCGCTGGGCGGACGACTGCGGGGCAAGCGTGACCGCGCCGAGCAGGAGCAGGAGCGCGACGTTGACGGCGATGAGGCCCCGGCGTGGTCGTGTGTGCATGGGTGAGGGCTCCGGATCAGTCCTGGTGGCCGCGCTTGCTCGGGATCATGTTGGCCCCGAAGACCGCGCCGAGAATGACGATGAACGCGAGCAGGTTCCACAGGGCCGGCGGGTTGCCGTCGGCCTTGCGGGCGATGGGCGGCCGGGGCACTTCCTTCGGCGCCGACTCATCCTGGATGCCAAGCCCTTCCTGGGCGGGGGCGGCTGAAGCGGCGAGCGTCAGGGCCGCGGCGGCGAACAACGTCTTGAGCGTGCGTGTCATCGTGGAATCGCCCTTCTGGGGAATGGCTCGATCCTATCGGGCGGCGGGAGGCCGGTAAAGCCGACCAATCCGGGTTCGCCCACCGTTCCGCAGGGAACCTGTGGACGGTTCCCGGCCTAGGCGATCGCCATGGAGGGGGCCGCGCACAGCGGCCGGCTCAGGCGGTCAAAGTCGGTTGTGGACAGGTGGACCGTCCGCCACTTCGGGCTGCGTGGTCGCATGGCAGCGGCATATTCGGAGACGGGCACGACCCGAACGGCGTACCACCGTCCCCGGTGTTCGATGAGCTCTTCGAACAGGGCCGCCGCGGGCTGGACCTCGCACCAGAAGATGAACACAAATGCCGCGGCGAACCCCGGACCGAAGAGCTCCTCCCACTTCTGGAGGGCATCGACGTCGTCCTGGGTCACCCACGATTCCAGCCGCGTGCGGCCGCCGGGGCCCACCCGCCGGCCCTTGACCTCGGCGAGCAGGTTCTCGCCCTGTCCGTAAATCACAAAGTCGAAAGACTTGATCGCAGAGTCCGCGCTGGCCGGTCCGGGGAGCAGCGCCTTCCTGGCTTCATCGACCGCGACATACGGCAGCCGTCGTGACCGGAGATACTCCTCGAACGCCTGCTCGTAATGGTGCCGACGCCTCATGCGTGCCCCCTTACTTTTCCGTCATCTTCTTCAGCAGCGTCCGCTCGGCTTCCTCGTACTGTTTGAACGCGGCCTGGAGTTTGGTCATGAGCTGATCGATCGACTCGCGCGAGGGTGAGCCGGCGGACACAGATTCGAGCGACTCGCTCGCGGCACGCAGATCGCTGACGGCCTGGGCGTAGGTCCTGGCCGCGTCGTAGAAGAGTTCGCTCTCGAGCTCCTTGGTCTTGGGGGAATAGAGCAGCTTCCACGGGCTGCGGCGGGCCTCAATACCCAGGAGCTTGATCTCATCTGACGCCAGGCGGAAGTTCGCCAGGATCCGCTCGATGTTCGGCTCCTGCTCCTTGAGCAGCCGGTTGAGGCGGATGTTGGCTTCACGGAACTCGTCCGCCCCGCCCTTGGCGCTCTTGATCATGTCCGTCGCGAGGGGCATGGTTTCGTCGTTGAACCGGCTGATACCGCGGCTCAGCGTTTCGATCGCCTCTTTCACCGGGCCGCGGTTCTCCTGCACCACGGCCTGGAAGTCGTGGGCGGCCAGATCGGCGGAAGCCAGAATCGAATCCACGCGAGTGGTCCATTCGGGTGACTTGGCCCGCCACTCCGCCGCGATCGCGCTGATGTCGTCGATCGCCCGGCGCACGCCCTTGGAACCCGAATCGATGTCACCCTCGAGCTTCGCGGCGATCCGGTTGAGAGAATCGACCGCCTTGGCCGCGTCCGCGATGATCGCCTTGACCTGGCCCGCCTGTTCCGGCCCGTACCCCGCCTGGGCGAGGAACGACGGCGGCGCGATGACGCCGCCGAGCACCGCCCCCGGGGCCAGCACCGGCTTGGCTCCGCCGAGACTCGAAAAGTTGATCGCGCTCATGGAGCCCAGGAGCGGCCGCTCCAGGAACGCCCACGCATCCTCGTGAATCGCGATGTCCGACCGCACCGCCACGCGCACGTCGACTCCCGAGATCGCGCCCTTGTCCCGGTCCGTGAACGCGATGGACGTGACCCGGCCCACTTCCTGCCCGCCCAGCATCACCGGCGAGCCCTGCTTGAGGCCGCTGGCCCCGTCCATCAGCGAGAACCGGACCGTGTACGGATGCGTCGCGGCCAGGCGCTTCTGGGCGCCCGACACCATGATGCTGATGAACAGCGCCAGCAGCATCGCGCCGATCACGAACATTCCCGCCACCACGTTGTTGCGCGAGACCTTGGAGGCCATGGCCCACAGGGTACCACCGCCGCGGCACCCCTGCGGGGCGGCTCACCCGGACCGGGTGGCCTCGACGCTCGGCGTTGCCGGCACGGCGGCGGTGCTGCCGAGCAGGTCTTCGGCGTAGTTGGTCGCGGCCCGGCGCTCCGTGATCGGGCCGTCGGCGTCGCCACGGAGGAACTGCCGGATGAGACGCTCGGTCGCCTGGCGGACCAGGGCTTCGGCCGCGGAGAGCTTCCGCAGCTGGTCGTACCACTCCCGTGTCTGCACCATGATCATCCGGCCCTTGTCGAGCATCGCCATGCGGTCGGCGATGACGAAGGCGGAGTCCATCTCGTGCGTGACGACCACCGACGTCACGCCGATCTTGCGTGACAGGCCGACAATCAGGCGGTCGATCTCGGCGCTGGTGACCGGGTCCAGCCCGGCCGAGGGCTCGTCGTAGAAGAGGATCCGCGGGTCGAGCGCCAGCGCCCGGGCCAGCCCGGCTCGCTTCTTCATGCCGCCGGATATCTGCGCCGGGTACTTCGCCGCGTGCTCACGCAGGCCGACCTGCTCGAGCTTGATCTTGACCTGGATGTCGATGATCTCCCGGGACAGGTCCGTGTGCTCGATCAGGGGCAGGGCCACATTCTCGCGCAGCGTCATGGAGTTGAACAGCGCCCCGGACTGGAAGAGGATCCCGAACTTCTTGCGGACCTCGTTGAGCCCCGCCTCATCCATCTTCGTGATGTCCTGGCCGAAGAGAAACACCTTCCCTTCGTCGGGCTTGAACGACCCGATGATGACCCGCAGCAGCGTGCTCTTGCCCGAGCCCGAGCCGCCCATGATCACCATGGTCTCGCCCGGGAACACATCGAGATTGATCCCGTCGAGCACCGCCCGCCCGTCGAAGCGCTTCACCACGTTCTGGCACGAGATGATCGGGTCCACCGGCCCTCCCTACGGCGTGCCCGGCGGAAGCAGCCAGATCGTCTTGCCCGACTTGGTGTGCACCGAAATATTCTTGACCGGCGGAAACCCGTCCGTCGACTTGGACCCGGGCTCGAGGTACACCAGGACGAGGGCCACCTCTTTTTCGAAGTGAACCGGGAAGGGCACGGCCTCTTTCCCGTTCACGTTCGCACGCTGGGCCCCCTCGATCATCTGCCCCACTTCCATGTACCCGTTGATCCACTCACCGATGCCCTTGGGCATTCTCTGAACAGCGCCGATCTCCGCCTTGATCGCGTCCGTGAACTCTTTGGCCTTCTCGTCCGTCAGCGCCGCCGCGGCGGTCTTTGACAGCCGCTGGCGTGCCGCGCCCACGTCGCCCGACGTCAACGCCTGCACGGGCTGAACGAACCGCTGGGCTTCTTTCATGAACCAGAACGTGCCCGCGCCCGCGGCGAGATAGAACACCGTTCCGAGCAGCCCCAGGATCATCCCCGTGAACGCCATCCCGCGCCCCGACAGCCGGCCGTCCGACTTCGAGATCCGCACCAGCCCCGCCCCGCCCAGGATCGTTCCGATCAGGCCCGACCCGGGGATGCAGCACAACAGGCCGAAGACAAGCGACGACACCGCGAGCCCGCTCACGCGCGGCGAAGCATCGACGCCGGGCTCATCCATCGGGTGCTGATAAGGAGTTCGTGTCATGGCCCATAGGCTAGAGCGCACAGGCCCCGCCCGCCAGCGTTATTCCGGCGACTCCTGCGCCTCCCGCCACGCCTCAGACGCCTCCCGCGTCAGGTCCCCGACTTCGCCCCCGCCAACCTCGTGCTTCTCCACGCGCACAATCGGCAGCACTCCCCAGCTCGAGTTCGTCAGGAACACTTCATCCGCGCCCAGCACGTCGTCGATCGTCAGCATCCGGCGCGTGACAGGAATCCGCCGCCGGCCGGCCCACTCGAAGACCCACCCGCGGGTGACGCCGGGCAGCACCGGGCTCGGCAGCGCAACCCCCCCACCGCCGTCGGCTCGGCCAGCCGCCTCTTCCCCTCGCGCGATGGGCGTCGCCAGTTCCCCGCCGTTCACGACAAACGCGTTGCTCACGCACCCCCCCGCGAGATGGTTGGTCACCTGGAACACCAGCGCCTCGCCCGCCTTCTTGGCCGCGGCCAGTTGCAGCTCTCTCAATCGCCCCCAGTAGTTGATTGTCTTGTGGCCCGCCAACGGGTCGAGGGGGTTGACCTTCAGATCGGCGATCGCCGCCATCACGCCCTGCTCGAACATCTCCGCGGGGTACGCGGTCGCCGGTTGCGCCACGATCATGACGGTTGCATCAACGCCCGTCCCCTGCGGCGCGCTGGTTCGCGAAGACTTTCCCAGCAGGTTCAAGTCTCCGCCCGTGATGGTCAGCCGCACGCGTGCTCGTTCGATCTCCGCGGCCGCGACCGTCTGGTGTACGGCGTCCGCCAGAGCCGCGGCACGCAGCGACTCGGCCAGTCCCAGCTCCTTGGCCGAATCGACAAGCCGTTCGAGGTGCTCTTCGAGCCGGAACACCCGCGCTCGTCCACCTTCGAGCCGGGCCGACATGGTTTCGAACAGCCCCACGCCGTGCTGAACCGCCGCGTCGAAGGCGGAGAGCATCGCGTCGCGCGGCGCCAGCAGCCGGCCGTTGAGAAAGACGGTGGTCATCCGCAGAGGATACGGCGTCAGAACCCGAGCTTGAGAACGAACCGGGCGCCGTAGGCGGTGTAGTCGTCGCCGAAGTCGCCGGTCAGGCCCACGAGGAACCCGCTCCCGCCGGGCTTGGAGAACGTCACGCCGACCTCCGGTGTCCACCAATCCTCGATCGCGGCGTCTTCGAGGAAGTTGGTGTAGCTCACGCCCCCGTAGAGGCTCCAGAGAGGGTCGAGGCCCAGCGTCCCGCGGACACCGTTCTTGAGCACCGTCTGGTCCACCCCCGGGTCGAGCTCGAAGTCCTCGCCGAACTTGATGGGCCGCCCGCGGTAGAACGCGATCTGGTTCGCCATCGCGAGCGTGAACGAATCGGTCATCCGCCACGCGAGCAGGTTCGCGGCGCCCCCGCCGACGATGAGGCCGCCCGCGGCGATGTCCTCGGACCCCGAAGCGCCGGCCGAAAGGAAGGGCGTCACCTGCCAGAGCACGCCCTTCTTCTCTTCCGGCAGCACGATGCGGATGGGAAGTCCCGTGGTGAACCCGACGTGGAAGATGTCCGCGTCCTCGATCGTGTTGAACGTGAAGAACCCGCCGAGCGAGAACCCGACATGCTCGGTGAAGTTGAACGTGTTGGTGATCCCCACCGTCGCGCTCTCTCCGGCGAAGTCCCCCACGTCGTACGTCTTGGCGGCGAAACTCACCTGGAACTGCGACCCCGCGCTCTCCGCCTTGCCGTCTTTCCATACCTGCGAGCGGCTCTCATCGCCGAAGAAGCCGAATCGGTTGTAGCTGAACTCCGCCATGCGGGCCGTCGTCGCGTTCGGGTTGCCGTCCGACACGGCGATGACCGACAGCCGGTTCATGGCTTTCAGAAAGTCGCGGACGTCGTCCTTGCCGTTCTTCTTGAGGTAGTCCTCGATCTGGTCCTCCAGGTCCTGCTGGTTGACCCCGGTGAACGTGCGCGTCACGCCGGTGGGTCCGAACGTCAGCGTCGCCTGCGTGTTGCTCGAGTTCTTGGTGACCGTGATCGCGTTGTTTACGTTGCCGTAGCGGAGCGAGTAGGTCGTGTCCTCGGTCGCGAACGGCGAGAACTGGCCCTGCGTGTTCACGGCATCGTCGAGCAGGTCGATCAGGCTGCTCGAACCAACGGTGACCGGCGTCTGGGCTCCGCCCGTGGCCGTGACACTGAAGAGGCTCTGTGCACGGGCCCCCGTGGAGAGCGCGAGCACCGTCGTCGCGACGAAGATCGACTTGCAAAGCATGGTGAAAGCTCCCGGCCAGCAGCGGCCGCACGGAGCCTAACGCCGCGGCGGCACGCCGTGCAAACGCCGGGGTTACGAACAGCCCGCCGCGAACCGGTTGATGAAGCACGCGAAGTCGTTGACGTTCAGGACCGGCGGAACGGTGGTGCCGTCGCAGTTGGCGAGGCTGTCACCGTTCACGTAGCGGTTGATGAAGCACTGGAAGTCCATGGCGTTGAGGATCGGAAAGGCCGTGCTGCTGTCGCAGTTGGCCATGCACGGGAGCACCGGGAGCCGCGCGATCCACGCCCGCTGGCCCGCCGGCGACGACCCCACGCCGACGATCGTCTTCCCGTCGTCCGACACATCGTTGGCGGACATGAGGATCCACCCCGACATCGACGCCCCGAAGTCGATGAGCTGCTGCCTCAGGTCGAGCAGGATGGTTTGAGGCGTCCAGATCGTCGCCCGCAGGCTTTCCATCGAATCGCTGTAGCCGACCACCACCCGCCCATCGCCGGACACCGCCCGGGCCCCCGCGTTGTCCGCCGTCGGCAGCGCCCCGAGGTTCACCAGCCCCGTCGAGCCCGACCACCTGAACGTGCGTGTCCCGCCCGGGGCCGTGCCCTGTCCCACCACCCACGAGCCGTCGTTCGAGACCCCGAACGCCTGCGTGTAGCCCCCTGTGACGGGCATCGGTCCCAGGTCTTCCATCGGTTGCCCGGCGATCCAGCGCACCGCGTGCGGTCCCCATCCGTAGGGATCGCTGCATCCGACGATGGTCTGGCCGTCGGTCGAGATGCTCAGCGCGGCACTGAACGTGGCCATCGGCAGCAGGCCCAGGTCCTGCATGCCCGTGGACTTGCTCCACCGGAACGCCCGGTTACCTACCGAAGACGAGCTCCACCCGACAACGACCGAGCCGTCGCTCGACACGCCGTACGCCGCGCTGCCGCTCCCGCCGGCGAGCACGCCGAGGTCCTGCATTCCCGACATGACGGTCCATCGGAACGCCCGTCCGCCCGAGCAGCCCACCACGACCGCGCCGTTGGCCGACACCGCGAGCGCCGAACTGGTCGACGCATTGGCCAGCACACCGAGATCGCGCAGGCCCCCGCTGCGGGCCCAGCGGAACGCGCGTGCCGCGCCGGCCACTCCCATTTCACCAACGACCACCTGGCCATCGGACGAAATCGAGTTCGCGGAACTGAACGTCGCGCCGGCCCAGAGCGGGATCACCTCGAACACCTGGGCGCGCGCCGACGCACACAGCCCGGAGACGAGCGACACAACCACACAGGCCGGACTCGCGGCCCGGGGCCAACGCACACGCGACATGACCGACATCTCCCAATCACCACTTCCGGGCGACCGGAACGAGTGTACCTCAAAGGGCGGAAATTGCACCCTCTCCGTCGGGAATGGTTGTTATCAGGACGCGTTCGACCGGCGTTTGGTCAGGGGCAACCGGCGGCGTATTGGTTCATGAAACACTGGAAGTCGTTGGCGCTCAGCACGGGGGCAAGGGTGGATCCGTCGCAGTTGGCGTAGGGCGATTGCCCCGCGTACCGGGTCATGAAGCAAATGAAGTCGTTGGCGGTCAGCACCGGTGCAAGGGTGGAGCCATCGCAGTTGGCGTAGCACGTCGGGGGTGCCTCCACCGGGAGCACCGCGATCCAGCCCTGGGTGGCGCCATCAGGGCCGATGCCGGTGCCGACGATGGTGCGGCCATCGGCCGACACGCCGCGGGCTTCCTGGAGGTTCCAGCCCGTGACAATGGCCCCCGCGGCCTGGAGGGCCAGTTGCAAGTCCCGCATTCCGTATGTGGCATCCCAGATGAACGCGCGCGAAGCCGAGCCGCCGCCGAAGGGCCCGATCGGGCCGTCGATCGTGGCGCGCCCCACGATGACCGACCCGTTGGAGTTGGTCGCGAAGGCAAAGCTCTGGAACGACCCGCCCGAGAGATCGCCCAGGCCGACCATGCCGGTGCCTTTGCTCCACCGGAACGCCTCCAGCCCGTTCTGCGAGTTGTTGCTCCGGCACTGGCCGACGATCACCTGGCCGTCGGCGCTCACCGCTTCGGCCTGGCCATACCGCGTCAACGCGGCGGGCGAGGGAAGAAACCCGAGACCCTGGATGCCGCCGGATGGCGTCCAGCGGAATGCCTGGAGTTCGGTCGCCCCTGAGTAGCTCGAGCCGACGACGACCGAACCATTGCCCGAGACGCCGTAGGCCCAGCTTGAGAAGTTGGTGGACGACAGCGCGCCGAGGCCCACAAACTGGTGGGTTGCGAGGTTCATCACGAAGGCCTCGTTGCCGTTGACCGAAAGACCATTGCCGACGATCGTCGAACCGTCGCTGCTGATCGCGCGGCCAAAGGACTTGGGCACGCCCGTCGGGTTGCTCGGAAAGTCCCCGAGCATCACGGGGCCAAGCTCGGCCGAATAGACGAAGGCCTGTGCCCCGAGCGGGCTGAACGAGCCGTAGTCCACCGACCCGACGATCAGGCTGCCATCAGCGGAAGAGCCTTGTGAACCGGCGCTCCCGCCGCTGGGAGTGAAGATCGGCGTGATGGAACCCTCGCGCCACGAATAGGCGACGCTCAGGCCACCGATTCCGCCGGAGATAAGGCTGCCTCCAACTCCGGTCTGCCCGTCGGCGCTGATGCCGCGCCCTTCGCTGTACGAAACGGTGGAGCCGATATGGCCCAGGCCGGTGAGAGAGGCCTGGCCAAGGGCGAACGACGGGCAACACGCAACAATCGCGAACATCCGCATGAAGAGACTCCCGCGCGGACGGTCAGTCTACCGAGATTGGCCCCAAACGCACGGAGAATTGTTCCCGCTCAGGCGAGGCGCCTCGCATCGCGAGACGTTCGTTCAAACGTGAACGCCGCTCCCTGGTACCCGACGGCGACCGAATCTCCGGCCCCAAAATCTCCGGCCAGGATCCGCTGCGCCAACGGGTTCTCGATCCTCTGCTGGATCGCACGCTTGAGCGGGCGAGCACCGTACGCCGGGTCCCATCCTTCGCTGGCGAGCTGGTCTTTGGCCGCGTCGGTCAGCTGGATGGACATTTCTCGTTCGGCCAGGCGCGCCCGGAGCCGGGCGAGCTGGATGTCGGCGATGCGGCCCATCTGGTCGCGCTTGAGCTGGTGGAAGACCACGATCTCGTCGATGCGGTTGAGCAGTTCGGGCCGCATGAACGGAGTGCCGCCGAGCGACTGTTGTGCCTTGATGATCGCCTCGGTGACCTGGGGCGGCACACCCGTTTTCTTGCCAAGCTCCTCCGGGGCCGCGGCCGCCGGCCCGCGCCGAAGCAGATCGCGCACGGCGGCCTCGATCTCCCAGTCCTCCGCGCCCGACGCCGTCAGTTCCTGAAGCATCTGGCTCCCGAAGTTGCTGGTCATCACGATGATGGTGTTCTTGAAGTCCACCGTGCGGCCCTGCCCGTCGGTCAGGCGGCCATCGTCGAGGACCTGGAGGAGCACGTTGAAGACTTCGGGGTGCGCCTTTTCGATTTCGTCCAGCAGCACAACGCAGTACGGCCGACGTCGGACGGCCTCGGTCAATGCCCCGCCTTCTTCGTACCCGACATAACCGGGCGGCGCGCCGATCATTCTCGCCACCGAGTGCTTCTCGCCGTACTCGCTCATGTCGATTCGGATCATCGCCTCCTCGGTGTCGAAGAGGAACTCCGCGAGCGCCTTGCAGGTCTCGGTCTTGCCGACGCCGGTCGGGCCCAGGAACAGGAAGCTGCCGACGGGTCGATTCGGGTCTCCAAGGCCGGCGCGGCTGCGGCGCACGGCATCCGACACTGCCTTGAGGGCGTGATCCTGCCCGATCACGCGCTTGGCAAGGCCGTCTTCCATCCGCGTCAGTTTCTGTCGTTCGCTCTCGACCAGGCGGCTGACGGGAATGCCCGTCCACGCCCCCACCACCGTCGCGATCTGCTCAGCGTCGACTTCTTCCTTGACAAGCGCATCGCCGCGGGACTTCTGCTCCGTCAGTGCGTGTTCGGCGTCTTTGAGCTTGGCTTCGAGCTCGCGCATCTCTCCGTAGCGGATGCGGGCGGCGCGTTCGAGTTCGCCGCGGCGTTGGGCCTGCTCGAGCTCGGTCTGCTTTGCATCCATCTGCGACTTGATTGCCTTGACGGCGTCGAGCTGTTTCTTTTCCTGCTCCCAGCGGGCAGTCAGCGCGCGGTTCTTCTCCTGAAGCTCCGACAACTCCCGCTCGATGCGTTCGAGCTCACGCCGGGACCCGTCCTTGCCCTCCGTGCCTTCATGCCTCCGTCCCTTCGTGCCTTCCCCGACCTCGATCTTGATCGCCTCGCGTTCGATTTCGAGCTGCATGATGCGCCGGCGAAGCTCGTCCAGCTCCGTGGGTATAGAGTCGTTCTCGATGCGGAGCCGCGATGCGGCCTCGTCGATCAGGTCAATCGCCTTGTCCGGGAGGAAGCGGTCCGCAATGTAGCGGTGGCTGAGCGTGGCCGCGGCAAGAATCGCCTCGTCAAGGATCCGCACGCCGTGGTGCGCCTCGTACCGGGGCTTGAGGCCGCGGAGGATGGCCACGGTTTCTTCGACGCTGGGCTGATCCACAAACACGGGTTGGAATCGCCGCTCGAACGCGGCGTCCTTCTCCACATGCTTGCGATACTCATCCAGCGTGGTCGCGCCGATGCAGCGGAGTTCGCCGCGGGCGAGCGCGGGCTTGAGGAGGTTGCCGGCGGAGACAGCGCCTTCGGCGGCACCCGCGCCGATGATGGTGTGGAGCTCGTCAATGAAGAGGATGATGTCGCCCTGGCTGGCCATGACTTCCCGGAGGACGGCCTTCAGGCGTTCTTCGAACTCGCCGCGGAACTTGGCGCCGGCGAGGAGCTGGCCGACGTCGAGGGCCATGATCTTCTTGTCGCGCATGCCCTCGGGGCAGTCGCCGTTGACGATGCGGAGGGCGAGGCCCTCGGCGATCGCTGTCTTGCCCACACCCGGCTCACCGATGAGAACGGGGTTGTTCTTGGTGCGGCGGCTGAGCACCTGCATGCAGCGCCGGATCTCTTCATCGCGCCCGATGACGGGATCGATCTTGCCTTTCGCGGCTTTCTCCGTCAGGTCGATGGCGTACTTCTTGAGGGCTTCAAACTGAGACTCGGCGCCGGGATCAGTCACGTTCTGAACGCCGGAGGCGGCCCGGATGGACTTGATCGCCTGTTCGACGTGCTTCTTGTCGACGGCGTTGACGCGCAGGAGTTCGCGAGCAGGGCCTGAGACCTCCGTCAAGGCGAGGAGAAGGTGCTCGGTCGAGATGTAAGCGTCATTGAGGCGGCGAGCCTCCGCGTCGGCCCGGTTGAGGACTTCCATCAATGCGCGGCCGGTCGCCCCCCCACTGCCGGCCGAAACCGTCGGCAGCCGATCGAGTTCGCCGGTCGTCATGGTGGCGATACGGGACGGATCGGCCCCGGTCCGGGCGAGCAGGGACCACCCGGGTCCGGACTTGTCCGTCAGCATGGCGCCCAAGATGTGAAGCCCCGAGACCTCGGCGTTGGATCTCGCCGCGGCGTCGCTCTGGGCTTCACCGACGATCTGCTGGGCCATCGTTGTCAGTCGGTCTGGGCGCATGGTGGCTCCTCGACCAACGCGATGCAATCGGCGCGCCCCGGTCTACATGGCGGGGCGGGTCAACGGAATGGAAATTCTGGGTCCTTCCTGCCACTCTGACAGGAGAGCCAATGGCTGAGCGAGTGGTGGCCGGGAAGGGCGCGGGAAAACCCGGCTCAGGCGTATGTGTCGACGCGGCCCTGTGTCGAGGCCGTCACCTTCGCGGCCTGTCGGAGCAGCTCGATCGCCGCATCGCCCTGGTCCTTCTGAACCTGCATGGCCTTCTTGGCCACCTGCACGCTGACCTGGTTCGAAAGATCAAGATTACTGACGGCCGGGAGGGATTCCATGGACCTGTCATCGGTCGTTGCGCGTCTGACATCCAGTTGAGCTGCCACCGTACATCGGCCTAGCAGCGGTGACGGAACCGCGAATGCGACGATGGCGGATACTGTGCCGGGTTTGACGAACCGTGCCTGCCCCGGTACAACACGCGGCCCGAAGGAGATTTGTATGGCCAGCCGTAACCTGTTGATTGGTGGTTTGTCCGTCGCGGCGTTGCTGCTGGGCGGGTGCTATTCGAACACGGCCGCCGGCCGCGACGCCAAGGTTCGCGGCAACCTGACGCCCGAACTTTCCACGCTGGCTCAGCGCCCCATCGACGTGGATAACCGAACGACACTGACGTTTGACGAGAACCTGCGGATGGCCAACGAAGACTGGAATCGCCTGTGGCTGCTGGACCGGCCGAGCCGTCTGGCCCGCGCCCGCGTGCCTCGCTGATAGGGCACGGATACCGACCCATGAGACCCGCGGCCTGCCGCGGGTTTTTTGTTTAGCGGGGCTTGAACCCAAAGCGGCCGAGCAATCCATCAAAGTGTGCGAGGCCGTAGAACTCGATGGAGAGGCGGCCCTGGTCTCCGGCCTTGTTGGTGGTGATGGTGACCTTGGTTCCGAGGTGCTCGCTGAGCTCCTTCTCGAGAGATGTTCGAGACGCGATCCGCGAGAGGTCCGCCTCGGTCGGGGCCTTTTTCATAGCGTTCGGAGGGGTTTCGTGTTCCGGATTGGACAGCGCGATCGCGGCGCGTTCCAGCTTGCGGACGCTCCAGTATTCATCGCAGGCCTGTTCCGCAAGCGTGATGCGCGATGGACCGGGCGGCGCCACGAGCAATGCCTTGCCGTGCCCGGCGCTGAGCCGGCCGGCCTGGATCATGTCGCGGATGGGCTCTTCGAGTTCGGTGAGACGGATGGTGTTCGCAACGGTTGAACGATCGAGGCCGACACGATCGGCGACCTGCTGGTGCGTAAGCCGGAATCGTTCCACCAGATTCCGGAACGCCCAGGCACGCTCGATGGGGTTCAGGTCTTCGCGTTGAACGTTTTCAATGATGGCCCACTCGGCGGCTTGCTCGTCATCCAGTTCGCGAACAATCGCTGGAACGGTCGCGAGGCCGGCGAGGGATGCGGCCCGCCAGCGACGTTCGCCTGCGACGAGTTCAAACCCCCCACCGCTCTCCGGACGGACTATGACGGGCTGCATCATGCCGCTCGACTTGATGGAATCGGCGAGCCGCTCGAGGGCGGTTTGGTCGAAGACCCGCCGCGGCTGAAAACGGCTGGGCTTGACTTGGGAGATCGCGATCACCACGATCCCCGGCGCCGAGGCCGCGGCTTGTGGCGCGGGCTCAGGTTGGGGTGCGATCGCAACGGGCTGGCCGATGATTGCACTGAGACCCTTGCCCAGTCGGCGCGGTTTTGTTTGGTTATTGTTAGTCATTCAGTACCTCGTTACATCAGACTACCAAGATCGGTGAGTGTGTGCGCGGAGCAGCATCGTGGCCAAGCATATTGAAGTGATAGTCCGCGGCGTGGCGATTGATCACGGCCGCGTACTGGCGTGCAGGAATGACGACGTCGGCTATTTCTATCTTCCTGGTGGACATGTTGAGTTCGGGGAGTCGACAGCCGCGGCGCTTCAAAGGGAGTTTCTGGAGGAGTGTGGAGCTGAAGTTCGAGTGGGCCAGCTGGCAATAGCTTGTGAAGCCACCTTCGTGTCGGCTGACAAGCCCCACCATGAGTTTAGTCTCGCGTTCCATGTGGAACTGGCAACATCCGATCGCAACGTAGTGAGCCTGGAACAGGGCATTTCGTTTCATTGGCTCGATCTGGCTGGTTTGGCGAATTTTGATCTCCGTCCGGCAGCGATCAAGGCCTGGCTGATGAGTGGTGGGGTGCGAGACCATGTTTGGGTGTCTGACTTCGTGACCAAAGTCAAACCGTCGCAACACCGATAAGAAGCGCGTGCGTCGGACTTCTGAATCAAATCCCCCTACTGCTTGCAGTGGACTTGACCACATTGGGCTTGCCGCGGCAGTAGCTCATGAGGTTCGGCGGCTCCTGACGCCTGCAAAGGCCTACGCTGAATTGGCACTACGACAGCCAGGACTTTCCGAGCAAGCAAGCCGAAGTCTTGGAAGTACTATTGCCGCGGCTGCCGCTTGCGACGAGGCAATCGACTGTCTTGTTGGAATTGGGAGCGGCGTCCAAGAGTGCAAGGTCCATGACGTCGTCAACCAAGTCACCGAGCGCACGCCGTCCGTGCTGTTCGAGGGTGATCCTCAGGCAACGGCGGCCATTTCACCAGTCGCTCTTGAGATGGTCCTTGCAAATCTCGCTTCAAATGCGGAACGAGCTTCAAATCCTGGTTCGGCAATTCATGTGAGAGTGACTTCTCGTTCCACGGGGAACAACTCATTTACCCTGATTTCAATTGATGACGCAGGGCGAGGGATGAACTTGATTGAGCGGGCCAGCGCTCTTCAACCATTCGTATCGCATTCCGCGAGCGCCGGAATGGGTCTCGCGATATGCCGGCATCTGATTGAAGCAGCTGGCGGCTCGATCGACATTCAATCGAGCGAAGGAGTGGGCACCTGCGTTTCGATCAAATTGCCGGCCACCGACGCTTTCGCCGCAAAGCGTGCCGCATAAGTTAGTCATCACTAATAACAACAATGTCGGCCGGGTCGATGCTGATGTCGACTTGTGTTCCCACGACTGGGGCGCCACCTGGATTGATTTCCGCCGCGCGAACAGTCGTGCCATCACTGAGTTTGATCACATGTTGGGCGAGTTCGCCCAGGTAGGTGGTTTCGGCAATCGTGCCGCGAAGTGAGTTCGGGCCGGACGCTGCCAGGCGGATCGCTTCGGGTCGGATGGATACCAAGCATTCGGCATCGGCGGTGGGGGGATTCGCCGGAGTGAGCAGGCCGACCGAAGTCTGGATTTTTGCCCCGTCAGTCCGGGCGCGGATGAGATTGGTCTCACCCAGGAACTCGGCAACAAAGCGGGTGCCGGGACGGCGGTACAGATCCGCGGGCGGGCCGAGTTGGATGACGCGCCCGCGATCGAGAATCGCGACGCGATCCGCCATGCTCAGGGCCTCCTTCTGGTCGTGCGTAACATAAACTGTTGTTATGCCAGACTCCTTGCAGATACGCCGAATTTCTGAGCGAAGTTCGATCCGGAGCCGGGCGTCGAGGTTCGATAGCGGCTCATCCAGGAGCAAGACGTCGGGACGTATCACCAACGCGCGAGCCAGGGCGACGCGCTGCTGTTGGCCGCCGGAGAGCTGATTGGGCTTGCGCTTGGCGTACTCGGCCATGCGGACCGCCGCCAATGCTTCGGAGACGCGCTGCTGCCGGTCGGCGGGCGGAGTTTTGCGGATAGAAAGGCCGAACGCCACATTGGCTTCGACCGTCATGTGGGGCCAGAGGGCGTACGACTGAAAGACCATCCCTGTGTTGCGTTTGTTGGGCGGCAGGGTAGTGACGTCGCGCCCATCGAAGCTCAGGCGCCCGGCTGTCGGCTCGATGAATCCCGCGATCATTCTGAGGAGCGTCGTCTTGCCGCACCCGGAGGGGCCAAGCAGAAAGAACAACTCACCGGGCTTGATGTCCAGAGAAATGCGGTCCACCGCCTTGGCCGCGGCGGGGCCGGAGCCGAAGTGCTTGGAGATATCCTGAATGCCGATCGCCGTGGGCATGGGCCCAGAGAGTAGCGAAGTCGGTAGGATGGCGGCCATGCCGGACCGACTGGATAGCTTGAAGCCTTTGCGGACCTGGCGGGTGCGTCCGGAGCGGGATACGTCGATCGGCGCTCAAGTCACCGCGATCGTCAGGCAGATCGCCGCGAGCCACCGGCAATCCGGGGCGGCCGTGGCGGCGTGGGAGGCGGCAGCGCCCCAAGCGCTGCTCAAGTGCTGCGAGGTTCGAGGCACGAACGCGGGCGTGCTGACGATCCGGGCGGCGAACTCGGCGACGAGATACCAGCTCGACCGATGGCTCCAGAGCGGCGGGGAGGCGGCGCTGAGGAGTGGGGGCGTGGCGAAGGTAAGAGTGGTCTAGTCGCGTCGGGGAACTGGCGACACCGCGGCGGGCGGCGGGGCGGGCTTGAGCCAACGGTCCACGGTGATGTAGCCAAGGCTCATGCACACGACCAGCAGGGCACCGGTGAGTGCCGGTGGCGCCGGGGCCGGGATGTCAAAGTAGCGGCAGGCGGCGCCGACCATAAAGGCGATGAGAAGGCCGATCGTGAGTTTCATGCCGCATGGTAACGCGCAGGGCAGAGGTCGATACGATCGGCACACACCGGAGATCGGCATGGCAGCGAGCGACCTACCTAAAGGGAATGCGGCGATCGGGCAATCCGGCGGACCAACGGCGGTGATCAACCAGTCGCTGGTGGCCTGTGCGCTGGCGTTGAAAAAGCTGCCGCGGGTGAAGAAGGTGCTGGGAATGCGGCACGGGGTGAACGGCCTCGTCCGGGACCAGGTGGTCGATCTTGGGCGGGTCAGCGAGGCGCACCTGCGCGAGGTCGCCGCGACGCCGAGTGCCGCGCTGGGGTCGAGCCGCGACAAACCAGATCGGGCGTACTGCGAGCAGATCCTCGGCGCGTGCCGGAAGCACGACATCCGGTACTTCTTCTACATCGGCGGCAACGACTCTTCGGACACGTGCCGGATCGTCAACGAGTTGGCGCACGCGAGCGGGTACGAGCTCCGCTGCTTCCATGTGCCCAAGACCGTTGACAACGACCTGATGCTCAGCGACCACACGCCGGGGTATCCGTCCGCGGCGAGGTTCCTGGCGATGGCATTCATGTCGGATTCGCTCGACAACGCCAGTCTGCCGGGAGTCAAGATCAACGTCGTGATGGGGCGGCACGCGGGGTTCCTCACCGGCGCGGCGGCGCTGGCCCGGGGTGAAGGAAAGGACTCGGACCGCAACGGCCCGCACCTGATCTATGTGCCCGAGGTCGCGTTCGACCAGCGGAAGTTCCTTGAGGATGTGGAGCGGGTGTACGCCCGGCTGGGCCGGTGCCAGGTGGCGGTGAGCGAGGGGATCCAGAACGCCGCGGGCGCGCCGATCGCGACGACGCTGGTGCAGGGCCTGGACCGAGATGCACACGGCAATGTGCAGCTCTCGGGCGTGGCGGCGCTGGGGGATGCGTTGGCCGATCTTGTAAAGAAGAGCGTCAAGGTCGGGGGATCGTCGGTCCGCGTGCGGGCCGATACGTTCGGCTACCTGCAGCGGTGCTGGCCGGACCCGTCGCCGGTTGACGTGAAAGAGGCGCGCCAGGCGGCGGTGTTTGCCGTGAAGCTTGCCGAGAAGGGCGAGCTGTCGGGGTCGGTCGCGATCGTCCGCTCGCGGAACAAGCCCTACGCGAGCGCGATGAAACACATCGAGCTGTCGGATGTCGCGGGCAAGACGCGCCACATGCCCGGCGAGTTCCTTGACGGCCACAACAATGTGAGCCGTGCGTTTGTGACCTATTGCAAACCGCTCATCGGGCCGCTGCCGGTCATGGCGAGGTTGTAGCCGAGTCAGCGGGCCGGGGCCTGGGCGTAGACCCGCGCCGAGCCGGCGGAGTCCATCACCGTCGAAGAGGTGAGCCCGCCGAAGGCGTTGCGTAAACCGGCCCTGGCGGGGCGGGGCTGCTCCGACGCCGCGGCGACCTCGATCGGCGACGCCTGCTGCTCAGTCTGCTCGGCGTGCGCGCCGTTTCGGCGGACGGCGATCACGGGCGGTTCCTTGCGCTCGAGGAGACCGGGCGTTTTCCGCACCGCTTTGGGCTGCGTCTTGCGCGGTGCCGCCGATGCACGCTGCATCACGCGGTCGCCGGCGAACGTCACGACGGAGCTGCCCGAACCGGACTTGCTGGTAAACGTGGCCACGCGCGAACCGCCGCGAGTGCCGGATGAGGAGTTGGTGTGCGTCGCGATGGTCGAGTGGCCCGACCCGGCGGGCACCACGCGGATCACGCCGGTGGCCTTGGTCGCGGGGCGATCGGCCGGCCGCTGCTGAGACATCGCGCGTGCCGCGTGCCCACAGGCCAGAACCAGCCCGATGGTCGCGAGACAGAGCGTGCGCACGGTAAGGCGGCTCTCGGCCATACTCGAAACTCCCCTCCAGCCTCCGAGACAACCATCGCAATTGCACGCGGGAGAGACCGGTGGAATCAGGAATGAACTTGGTTACCGGAGCGGGGAGGAGCGCGGCTCGCGCGGTTGTGAGGGGACGCCTTATAACTGCGCGGGCGTGAAAACAAAGAACGGCGACCCGGATGTCGGGCCGCCGTCGTGATGCGGGAGCAGAAGTGTGGATTACTTCGGCGTCGTGGGCTTGGGCGCATCGTGCGCCGGCGCGGCGGGAGCCGAGCCCGAACGGGTGTAGGTAATCTCGCCGACCTTGTTTTCCTTGCCGTCGGGGCCGGTGTGGTACATCTCGAACTTGGTCGTGTTGGCGTCGACGATGGTGGTCGTCTCGCGGCTGGTGAAGTTCTGGCCCGTGCCCGGCTCCTTGAACGAGCCCTTCATGGTGAAGGTCTTCTTTGCGGCGTCGTAGGTGCCGGTGGAGGTCATCATGGTCGTGCTGAGCGTGTCGGCCCACGACCCGATGTACTTCTGCTCGGCGTTGTCGAAGCCGAAGTAGCCGAGGCCCTCAAAGGGCTGGTTCATGAACTCGCCCTTGAACTCGGAGCGGATGAACCGGCCGCCGAGGACCCACTTGTTGGTCATCGTGCCGGACGATTCGGTCGCCGGCGTTTCGGGGCCGCCCATCCAGAACTTGCACTTGGCGGACCACACGCCGATCATCGGCTCCAGGAGCTTGTGGTTCTCGCTGGGCTGCGCGGCCTTCATCCACGCATCCATCGAGGCGTCGTTCGCCGGCTGCGCGGCGGGCTTGGCGATTTCCGGCTTGGCCGGAATCGACTCGCGCTTGATCGCCGGCTTGTGCTCGGGCTGCTTGGCGGCCGGGGCGGGGGTCTTGGCATCGGATTGAGCCAAAGCCGGCAGGGCAAGACCCAGAACGGCCACGAGGGACAGGGCGGTACGCTTCATCGTTCAATCTCCTTTGGTTTGTGTTGGTGGACCCAGGGCCCACCGTGGGGTACCCAATCAAACTGCGAACATAAGTCTATTATGGCCGCGTGCGAGGGTCAATCCTCATCGCGAAATGGGCACGTGCTCGACAATCTGGAGTCCAAAGGCATCCAAGCCAGGAAGGTCCTTGCGGGAGTCTGTCAGCAGCCGAAGTTTTCGGAGTCCCAGGTCTCGAAGGATCTGACAACCGATGCCGAAGTCCCTCTGCATCAAAGGGTTGGATACCTTGAAGTCAGGTCGATCCTGGTCGGGTTCGCGTCGAATCTGTCGGAGCCTCTGCTCCAACTCGGATTGTCCGGGGGCCTCTTCGGGTCTGAGGTAGATCACGGCGCCCACTCCCTCCTCCTGGATCGCGGTCATGGCGGCCATGAGCGTTTCGGAGGTCGCGCCATTCGGTGAAGAATCCAGGTCCCCGAAGATGTCGCCCAGCAGGTTGCGGCGGTGCATGCGCACGAGCACCGGGTCGGCGTGTTCGCGGGCCCGCCCGGCCGGGTCCAACTCTCCGATTCCGCCGACGGTCAGCGCGATATGCGGGAGCGGATCGACGATGCTCTCGTACGCGAAGAGGTTGAATGGGCCGCGGGCGGTGCGGATCGGGGTCCCGGCGGTGGGGGGGATGCGGCGGATGAGCGAGTCGCGTGCGAGGCGGTGCTCGATGATCTGCGCGACCGAGCAGATCTTGAGCGTGTGACGCTGGCAGAGTTTCATGAGATCCGGAAGGCGGGCCATCTCGCCGTCGTCACGCATGATTTCGATGATGGCCGCGGCCGGGTACAGCCCGGCGAGGCGGCACAGGTCGAGCGATCCCTCGGTCTGTCCTGTGCGAACCAGGACGCCTCCGTCGCGCGAGCGTAACGGGTTGATGTGCCCGGGCCTGACAAAGTCGTCGGACCGGGTGGAAGGATCGATCGCCATGGTGATGGTGCGGGCGCGCTCCTTGGCGGAGACGCCGGTGGTGAAGCCGTGCTTGGGGTGCCCGTCGATCGACACGGTGAAGGCGGTGCCGCGGACGGTGGTGTTGACCGCGGCCTGGGGGTGAAGCTCAAGCCGGTCGCAATCGGCCTGCGTCATCGAAAGGCATAGATAGCCGCGGGCGACCGAGAGCATGAAGGTGATGGCCTCGGGCGTGACGAACTGCGCGGGCAGAATGAGGTCTCCCTCATTTTCGCGGTTCTCATCGTCGGTGAGGATGACCATCCGGCCGGCCCGCAGTTCACTGATGATGTCAGGGATCGGGGAGAACATGAGCCTTGATTATTGAAGGGATCGACCGGCCGCGGCCGAAGTGGCGGGAATGGGAGGTGCCGCATGGCGCGATTCACGGACTTTCTGGCGGGATGTGTGGTGGGCGGGGCGCTGATTGCGACCGGGATGATCGCCTCGAAGTGGGGGCAGTCGGCGCAGGAACTGCAGATCGTTCCCACCAAGGACGGGACGGGATCGATGGTCTGGTCGGTCGATCGGCAGACGGGACAGGCGAGGTTTGTCTCCTTCGGGACGGTCGATCCGGACGTGTGGCGCGCGGCCGTGCGCCAGCAGGCGCAGCTCGCCGGCGAGGCGCTGGCATCCGGCGCGCTCCAGAACACGGCGAAGGATTTTTTCGAGGGCCTCTCGCAAGGCGCTCAGCGGGCCGGGCGCAAACCAACGCCGTAGCGCCCGGTCTACCGTAGTTCAATGCAGAGCCTCAAACGCATCGGCGTGCTCTCCGGCGGCGGCGACTGCCCGGGCATCAACGCGGTCATCCGCGCGGTGGTGCTGGATGCCGCGACGCACGGCGTGGAAGTTGTCGGCGTGCTCGACGGCTTTGAGGGGCTGATCCTGGACCGCGTTCGGCCGCTCTCGTCGGCGGATGTCTCGGGAATTGTCAGCACCGGCGGGTCGATTCTCGGCTGTTCGAACAAGGCGGATCCGTCTCGTGTGCCGGCAGGGAAAGGTGCGACCGGGAGCGTCATCTACGAGGACCGGCGGGAACGGTGCCTGGCGACGATGCGGTCGCGGGGCCTTGATGCCCTGGTCGTCATCGGTGGTGACGGCACGATGATGTGTGCCCAGCGGCTCATCGAGACGGAGCCGTCGCTGAAGTGCGTCGGAATTCCCAAGACGATCGACAACGACATTCCCGGGACGGAAATGACGTTCGGGTTTCTCACCGCCGTCGAGACGGCGACGGAAGCGATTGACCGGGTGCAAACGACGGCCGCGAGCCATCATCGAGTCATCGTCGTTGAGGTCATGGGGCGCAACGCCGGGTGGCTGGCGCTTTTCGCGGGGATCGCGTCGGGTGCACATCTCATTCTCCTGCCCGAGCTGCCGTTCGACATGGAACGCGTCGCGGCCCAGGTCAAGCGCGCGTGCGAGTCCAATCCGAGCGGGCACGCGGTGGTCTGCACCGCCGAGGGCGCCCGGCCCCGCGGCGGATCGCCGGTGGGCAGGATCTACGAGTCCCTGCCCGACCCCGTTCGGCTGGGTGGCATCGGCGCGGTGGTAGCCCACCAGATCGGAACGGCCACGGGGATCGAATCTCGCCATGTCGCGCTGGGCCACATTCAGCGCGGGGGGCCGCCGGTCGCCGCGGACCGGATCATCGCGACGCAGTTCGGTCAGAAGGCGATGGAACTGCTGCGGGCGGGGCAGTGGCGGCGGATGGTGGCACGTCAGGACTTCCGTGTGACGGATGTGGCGATGGAGAGCGCCGCCTCGGGGCAACGGCTCGTGCCGGCGGATCATCCGCTCATCGCGGCGGCGCGGGGCGTAGGGGTTGGGTTTGGGGATGGCCCTCGGTAGCGTCTCACCGCGCTCCTGAGGACCCTTCAATCGAAGTCTCCGGCGCGGTAAGCTGCGGCCATGAAGTCTCCCTCTTGTCGGCCCCGATTGGGGATGATGGTCAGCGTGCTGAGCGCGGTTTCGGTAGCGCTGGCACAGCCGGTGGCAACTTCGCCCCTCTCGCCGCCGGCGAACGGGCCGCGCCATGCGGACCCAACCTGGCACGCGTTGACACACGCGACGGTCCATGTGTCGCCGACCAAGACGCTCGAGAACGCGACGGTGGTGATCCGCGATGGGCGGATTGTTTCCGTCGGAAGCGATGCGAGCCCCCCGGGAGCACGGGTGTGGGACTGCAAGGGGCTGCACATCTATGCGGGGTTCATCGATCCGTATGTCGAGGTGACGGTCGCCAAGCCGGATGCCAACGCGCCGGGGCTGCACTGGAACACCCACGTGATGCCGCAGCGGAGCGCGCTCGACGGGACGGGCGTTGACGATCGGACGGGAGAGGCCCTCAGAAAGCTGGGGTACGCGGCCGCGGGAATCAGCCCGTCGGACGGGATCTTCCGCGGGAGCGCGGCGGTGGTGTCGCTGGCCAAGCCGGCGAGCGAGGCGAGCGCGGACCGGCCGCCGGTGTATTCAAAGGTGGCGTACCAGGCGGTGGCGTTCAGCGCGGGCCGCGGCGGCGGGTTTGGCGGTGGGGGGGCGCAGGAGGCGCCGGATGTCCAGAAGTGGTCGCGGTACCCGAGTTCAGAAATGGGGGCGATTGCGCTGATCCGGCAAACGCTGATCGACTCGGACTGGCAGGCCAGGTCTCGTGAGTCGGGGTCGCTCATCACGGCCAACGCGCTCGATGCGTTGCCGCCGTTTGCGGCGCCGTCGGGTGTGCAGCCGGTAGGGGCGACCAGGCTGGAGCTGTATCCCATGCCCTTCGCCGCGACCCTGCTGTTTGATGCTGGTGACGAGCTCGAAGTGCTTCGCGGGATCAAGATCGCGCGTGAGTTCAACCGGCCGACGCTGATTCTCGGCTCCGGGCTGGAGTTCCGGCGCCTCGCGGCCATCGCTGAGGCGACCAAGGGCAGTGGGGGGGCCGCGGCCAAGGACAAGGCGGTGCCGATCATCCTGCCGCTGGCGTATCCGCGGGCGCCGCGGGTGACGTCGATCGGAGAGGCCGAGAGCGTCGAGCTGCGCGACATGATGACGTGGGAGCAGGCGCCAACCAATCCGCGAAGGCTGGACGCCGCGGGCGTGCAGGTGGCTCTGACGACGAGCAAACTTCGCGACCGGGCGCAGTTCCGCGACAATCTCTTGAAAGCGATCAAGCACGGCCTGGCGGAAGACAAGGCTCTCGCGATGGTAACGACGGCGCCCGCGGCGATCCTGGGTGTTTCGGACCGGCTGGGCACAGTCGAGGCGGGGAAGGTCGCGAACCTGGTCATCGCCGAGGGCAACCTGTTTGATCCCAAGGGTGGGAAGGCCGAAGGCGACAAGTCGGACGATGCCAAGGACGAGAGCAAGGGTGAAGCAAAGGGTGAGGATGCCAAGCCCGAGGAACCCAAGCCGGCCGAGGCTGGCGAGGCACAGCCGGGTGGGGGGAGCAGTGGGGGCGCAGCCGGTCAGCGGGCCGCTCGCGAGCAGGTCGTGATGTATGGATCGACGGCATGCGGCACGAGGTGTCGGCCGCCCCGATGAAGAACGCGATCAAGCGCTGGGTGGTGATCGACACGGACGGCACGGTTCGCGATCCCGCTGCTGAAGACGCCGTGACGTTCTACGTGAGCGAGAACTCGGTGATCTATCGGCGCAAGGGACGTGAATCTCGCGCGACGAATGTGAAGGTCCAGGGGCCGCGGGTGGACTACACCATCGAGGGCAAGCTCTTTGATATTGATGCAACGCTGATCGATTCGGCGGTGGCCGAGGGCGATGAGATGCACGGCGTGACTCCGATGCCCAGCGGGAAGGTCCACACGTGGAAGGCCAAGCGGACTTCGACGGATGCGACTCCGCCGCGGCTGGCGGGCGGCCGATGGGACGGGCTCTGGAGGTGGGGGTGGGGGGGGCACAGGCGGGCGGCGGAGAGAAACCAGAGGGCGCGGACCGGCCTGAGGGTGCTCCTCGTCCGGAGGCGCGAGCGGAAGGTGCGCCAGGCGGCCGAGCTGGTCGCGGCGGCGCGGGCCGGCGCGATCCGGAGCAGGAGGAGAAAGACGCCATCGCCGCGATCCCGGAGAAACTGGGCTATCCGTTCGGTCCGTACATGCGAGAGGAGTTGCCCAAGCAGGGCAGCTACCTCTTCCAGCACGCGACGGTGTGGACGAGTGGGCCCGCGGGCATCATCGAAGACGGCGCGGTCTTTGTCAGCGGCGGGAAGATCGGGTTTGTGGGCTCGGACAAGGACTGGCAGAAGTGGCTGACCGACAAGCGCCTGGCGGAGTTCGAGACGATTGATTGCAAGGGCAAGCACCTTTCGGCAGGGATCATCGATTGCCACAGCCACACGGGCATCAGCCGCGGCGTGAATGAAGGCGGCCAGGCCGTGACGGCCGAAGTGCGGATCGAGGATGTGACAGACCCGGACGCGATCTCGTGGTACCGCCAGCTCGGCGGCGGCGTAACAGCGGTGAACAACCTGCACGGCTCGGCGAACGCGATCGGCGGTCAGAACTGTGTGAACAAGAACCGCTGGGGCGTGGTCAACCCCGACGACATGCACCTGGCCGGCGCCAAGCCGGGGATCAAGTTCGCGCTGGGCGAGAATCCCAAGTGGTCCAACGCGGGAGACCGGTCGAACAACCGCTACCCGCAGACGCGCATGGGTGTGGACGGCCTGATCCGCGACCGCTTCACCGCGGCGGGCCAGTACACGAGCGATTGGGCGATCTACGCCGCGTACGTGGGAGACTCGGCCCTCGCCGGCATGCCCGAGAGTTTCAAGAAGGCGGTGAAGCAGTACCAGGTGGCGGCCGGGCCGGAGTCGAAGCGGCCGTCGATGCCGCGCCGGGACCTGGAGCTTGAAGCGCTGGCGGAGATCCTGGGCGGCGAGCGGCTGATCCATTGCCACAGCTACCGGCAGGATGAGATCCTGATGCTGTGCCGGATCGCGGATGAGTTCCACTTCAAGCTGGGCACGTTCCAGCACATCCTCGAGGGGTACAAGGTCGCGGACGAAGTGGCCAAGCACTCCCTGGGTGGTTCGTGTTTCACGGACTGGTGGGCGTACAAGGTCGAGGTGCAGGACGCGATTCCCGCGGGCGGCCCGATCATGACCGAGCAGGGCGTGACGGTGTCGTTCAACTCCGACTCGGACGAACTCGCCCGGCGGCTCAACTGGGAAGCGGCCAAGGCGATGAAGTACGGCGTGAACGTCAAGCCCGAAGATGCGCTCAAGTACGTCACGATCAACCCGGCGAAGCAGCTGATGATCGACACGCAGGTGGGCAGCCTCGAGGCGGGCAAGGATGCGGACCTCGCGGTGTGGTCCGGCCCGCCGATGTCGGGCTTCAGCCGCTGCGAGGCGACGTATGTCGACGGGCGACGGCTCTTCTCGCTCGAAGACGACGCCAAGATGCGCGACGCCATCGCGAAGGAGCGCCAGCGGCTGACGCAGAAGCTCCTGGCCGAGGCGGCACGCGGCGGCGGCGCACGTGAAGACGGCGCACCGGCCGGTGGGCCGGGCGGCCCGGGAGGCTTTGGCGGCGGTCGGCGCCGGCCCACGATGCTGTCGGACTACTACCTCGACCTGTTGAACCGCGGCTACGACCCGGAGATGGCCCGTCCCGGCGAGTGCGGGTGCGGGCTTGTGCACGAGCAGTAAGAGTTGTGAACGCAGCGGTCGCAGAGAACGCAGAGAAACAGAACCAGAAAGTTGTTGGGAGTTCGATCCATGAAGATGTCCAGCAGTGAATCACACGCGCGTTTCCACTTGCTCTGCATCTCGGCGGCCTTTGCGGCCTGCGCGTTCAGCCCTGCCTTCGGGCAGGATCTCGGCGTCAAGGCGCCGCCGCAGAAGGAGGCCATCACGATCACCAACGCCACGCTTCACCCGGTGAACGGGCCGGTGATCGAGAAGGGGTACATCATCATCGCGCGCGGCAACATCATGGCCGTCGGGGCGGGCGCGCCGGCGACAAAGGTCTCCGGCATCACCATCGACGCGACGGGCAAGCACGTGTACCCGGGCATGATCGCGTCGGACACGCAGCTGGGCCTGGCGGAGATGGCCGCGGTCCGAGCCAGCAACGACATTCGTGAAACCGGCGAAGTGACGCCCGAAGTTCGCGCGGGGGTCGCGGTGAACCCGGACTCGACGCTGATCCCGGTCACGCGGAGCAACGGGATCCTGATCGCGGGTGTCTTCCCGGAAGGTGGCCGCATCCCCGGACGGGTGAGCGTCATGAAGCTCGACGGCTGGACGTGGGAAGAAATGACCGTCAAGGCGGACGCAGGACTGTCGATCTCCTGGCCACAATCGCGTGCGATCAACGCTCCGTGGATGGAACGGTCCGAGACCGAGCAATCGGATGAGAACCGGCGAGGCTTCGCGGCGGTGGACGAAGTCTTCAAGGATGCCGAGGCCTACCGGCTGGCCCGAAGGGCGGACACGAACACAGCGATCGACCTGCGCCTCGATGCGATGCAGGGCGTGCTGCCACCGCTGGACCAGAGCGGGAGCGCCGATCCCAAGGCCCGGAAGCCCGAACAGCTCCCCGTGTTCATCAACGCCCAGGATGTGGACCAGATCACCTCGGCCGTGACGTGGGTGACCGAGCGCAAGCTCAAGATGGTACTGGTGGGGGGGCGGGATGCGGCGATGTGCGCCGACCTGCTCAAGCGGCACAACATCCCGGTGATCGTCACCGGAACGCACACCACGCCGCGCCGGGCGGATTCGCCGTACGACGACGCGTTCACGCTCCCGGCGCGCCTGCACGCGGCGGGTGTGAAGTTCTGCATCGCCAGCGCCGATCGGACGGCGCACGAGCGGAACCTACCCTACAACGCGGCGACGGCGGTGGCGTACGGCCTCCCCAAGGATGAGGCGCTGCGTTCGGTCACCCTTTCCGCGGCGGAAATCCTCGGGGTCTACGCTGGCGTCGGCGGTGTGGGCAGCCTGGAGGCGACCAAGGCCGGGACGCTGATCATCACCGATGGCGATCCCCTGGAGACCACAACCCGGGTCGAGCGGGCGTTCATCGACGGGCGCGAGATCGACCTGTCCAACAAGCAGACCAAGCTGGCGGACAAGTATCGCGAGAAGTACAAGCAGCAGAAAGCGGCTGAGGTCAAGCCCGCCAAGCCGGTCGATCAGAAGAAGTAGCGGCTACCGACCGACGACGAACTCGGCCTCCAGCGTGCGCGTGCCTTCTCGGGCCCCGCCGGTCACGAAGACGGCGCGCAGGCGGCCGCGGGGTTGGTCGGGTGTGCGATCGGTGAGCCAGGTGGGCGGGTTCTCGAGCGGGAGCCGGTAGGTCCGTGTGGCCGGGTCGTACAGGCTCGCGTTGCGTTCGAGGTCGGACATGTCAACGGTCCAGACCAGTTCCTGACGACCGAGACCGGCCGAGCGCGGGCCCGTGGGCCGGTAGAGTTCGACGGTCAGCTTTCCAACGGCCTTGACGGTGTCGCCCCAGGAATCCTTGAACTCAACATGACAGAAGAGCCACTGCCGGCTCTTGGCGTCGGTGTCGACGCGGGTCAGCGGATGGATGACCATGGAGGCGGGCACAAATGGATTGGTGACCGGCCCCGAGCCCGGCGTATCGCGGAAGTCGACGCGGGAATGCGAGCCGCACCCCTGGACGCCCGCGAGAATGCACACCGTCAACGCGGCGACACGGCGGCACACTGTGAATCGAGATCGGAGCACGCGGGGAGTGTACAGACCGGGCCCGTTCAGCGGCCGGTGTCGGACCCGGTGTTCTGCGGCTTGCCCTTGATCCGTCCCGCCGGCTCGGCGCCGTCCGACGGAGTCTCGGCCTTGGCGGGACCCGCGAGCGCCTGGTTGATCGCCTCGGTGATGTCCTTCATGGACTTGTCGTCGTACCCCGCGGCGATGTGCACCACTTCGCCTTCCTTGCCGAGCACAAACAGCGTCGGATACTTCTTGACGCGGTAGAACTTGGCGGGCTCATCACCCTTGAGCAGCAGCGTGTACGTGAGCTTGTTGTCCTTGAAGAACTTGGTCGGCGCCGCGTCCGAAGCCTCACGCACCGCCAGGCCCAGCACCTTCACGGGCTTGTCCTTGAACGCGTCGGCGAGCTTCTGCACCTCGGCGGTGGACCGCTTGCTCGACAGATTCCACGTCCCGAAGAAGTCCACCACCACCACCTGCCCGCGCAGGCTGTAGAGCTGCACCTTGTCGCCCTCAGCAGCGCTGAGCGTGAAGTCCGGGGCCGTTTCGCCGAGGTTGGGGCCGACGGCGCGCTCGGGCTTGGCGGCCGTGGGCGTCGCGGAGGGTGTCTGAGCCGGGTTGGGCGTGAGGCTGCTGAAGGTAAAGCCGTCGGGCGTGCTGATCGCGAAGGAGCCCTCCGGGGGCGCCACGTCGGCCTTCACCTTGGTCAGCGTGCAGACGCGCTTGCCGTCGATGCCGCCCCCCTGGATCACCATCTCCACGCGGCGCGGCAGATGGTCGGTCGTGGCGATCGCGTAGCGCGACTTGGTCAGGTTTTCACCGGGGTCGATGTACACCACGTCACACTTGACGCCGTCGATGTCCACGGCGGTTTCCATCTTCATGTTCGGCGATGTGCGCTCCTTGCTGAGCGGCTGCGCCTCGAACACTTCGCGGATGGCGACGGTCGTGATCGCCTGGCCGACGGGGCCCTGGTCTGTCGCGGTGCGCTCCAGAACCGTCTTGTTCGGGTAGTCCACCCACGTCCGCTTGGTGCCGTCGGACACAAAGAGAATCTCGGTCGGCTCGACCGCCGCGGCGGTCGCCTGTCCGGTGACGCGCATCCTCCAAGTTCCGGGAGAGTTCTCAACCCGGGCTGCGATGACCTCCGCCTTGGTGGTGGGGAGCATTTCGAAGTACCCGCCCACACCCTTGGCCTCGATGTGGTACGAAAGGGTCTTGGCCTTGGTGATGGCCTCAACCATCTGGTCGATCGCCTTCTTGGCCTCGGGCTCAGGCTCCGCCCGGACCGTGGGGGCGACGATGGCAAGGCCGCAGGTGATGGCGAAGAGGTGCATTTTCATGGGCTCGATTCCTGACAGCCCCGGCTCGGGACGGGGCTGGTAAAGGTGGACGCGATGGTAGGTGGGGATGCCCGGGCGCACTCCCTCCCCGGACAGGTGCTTCACGCTCCATCGGCCTGCGCTCGGGTGTACTCAACGCCGGGGGTCAGAAAATGGGGACCGGGTCAGGGCGGTCATGGCCGCGCCGGGGTCCGGGTGGCGGAGCAGGCACTCCCCGACCATCGCGATCCGTACACCGACCGACCGCAGCCTGAGCAGGTCTTCCCGACTCGTCACGCCTCCCTCGCTTACCAGAGTGGAACGCCGTTCCACCATGTCGGCCAGGCGCAGGGTGTGGCCGAGGTCGGCCCGTCCGGTGTGCGGGTCAATGGTGCTGATTCCGAGCAGGCAATACCCCTCATGCGGAAAGCCGACGTAGGGCCGCACGCGCAGCAGATTCTCCGTGTCGTGCACCCGCAACAGCGTCGTCATCTGGAGCTGCTGGCTGAGGATCAAGAGGTCCACGATTTCGGACTCGTTGAGCGCCTCGGCGTTGAGCAGCACCGCGTCCGCTCCCGCCGCGCGGCTCTCCCACAGTTGCCACGGGTCGATGATCAGGTCGTCGCGCATCACCGGCAGCGTTACAGCCTGCCGCACACGTTCCACGTTCGAAAGCCGGCCGCCGTAGTAGCGCTCGTCCGTGGCGTACGCGATGGCCGCCGCCCCGTGATCGGCCAGTGTCCGCGCTATCGTCTCGGGCGTGAAGCCATCGCCAGCGAACTCGGGCCGGACCAGGCCGGTCCACGGTGTGGAGCGTGCGAGTGCGGCGATGACCGAGAAGTGGACCGCATCAGAGTGGCGGGCGACAGCGCTGAAGAAATTCCGCGGCGGTTCGGCCTGGGCGACCAGGGCCTCGAGCTCGCTCATCGGGATGGCGGCCTTGGCCCGTTCCACTTCCGCCCGCTTGTGCTCGACCATTTCGGCGAGGCTGGGAATCGGCGGGTTGGGAGAGTCGGGCCCGGGCATGCGGGTGATTGTTGCCGTCGTGATGATCGCGGGTTTCGCGGCGGCTGCGGGCGCGGGAGAGGACGGGCCCGGGCGCGGGTTGCCGCCGTTGTCGAGACTGGAGTGGGCGATCGTGCTGGCGTGCCCGATCGTGCTGGTCGTGCTGTGGCGTCGAGATGTCATCCGCCCCGCGTCGCTGTCACACCACAAGGCCCGCGACGTCTCGTCTTCGCCGTGGTTGATCTGGTGGTTTGGCGTGCTGCTCGTGCTCTTCGCCTACGCCGTCGGCGGCGCGGCGGGGCACGTCCTGACCGGGACCCCCATCAGCGAAGGCAAGGTTGAGCCGAGCATGGCCAGCCAGCTGGGTTCGGGGATCGTCGGCGCCGCCGGGGCGCTCTGGCTCATGTGGTACATCCACACCTTGCCCTGGGGCGCGCGGACGGGGCTGGACCCGCATCCCCGCGCGCGGGACTTTGCCGCTGGAATGCTCGGGATGCTCGCGGTGCTGCCGATCATGGGGGTGGCGACGTTGGCCTCAACGCTCGCCGCGTACTGGATCACGGGCGCGCCTCCGCCCGAAGTCGCGCACGAAACGCTCCGGGAGATGCAGGCGGCCCCGGGTTCGGTGAGGACGCTCGCATCGATCGCGGGAGCGACGGTCCTCGCGCCGGTGGCCGAAGAGGTCCTGTTCCGAGGGTTGCTTCAGTCGGGCGTGCTCCGGCTGACGGGCCGAGCATGGCCCGCGATCGTCGTGACTTCCGCGGCGTTCGCCGCCGTTCACATCGGCGTGGCGGAGTGGCACGCGCTCGGGGCGTTGTTCGTCCTGGGCGTGTGCCTCGGCGTGGCGTATGAGCGCACCGGGCGGCTGTGGATACCGATCACGATGCATGCGCTGTTCAACGCCGCGAATATCGCCCTCGCGCTGGCGGGCTGACCCGCCCGCTACGCTTGTCCCATGAGCCGATACGACCAGTTCCAGGCCTACCGGACGAAAATGAACTGCCGAATCCTGGGCGACGACCAGGAGCGCGGCGGCAAGCTGGGCGGCACGCTCGTCACCAAGCGGTTCTTTTCCCTTGACGGCAAGACCTACGAAGATGGCGCCCTGCCCGCCAAGACCAAGGAACTGCTGGGCCTGGTGGCCTCCATGGTGCTGCGGTGCGACGACTGCATCGCGTACCACATCGATCAGTGCGTGAACGCCGGCGTCACCGATGAAGAACTATGGGAGAGTTTCGACGTCGCTTTGATTGTCGGCGGCTCGATCGTGATCCCGCACTTGCGCCGCGGCGTCGAGTTCCTCGATGAAGCCAGGGCGAAGAAGAAGTAGGGCTACGGCTTCATGAGCGTGCTGCGCCGCCGCTCGCCGACCTTCTTGAGCACGGCCAGCGCGTTGGGCCGGTCGGCCGGGTCTTCCAAGGTGAACAGCAATCGCGTGTCGCCGATTTGGATCTCGTCGCCCTCGGAGAGCACCACCTCCGTCGTTACGGCGCGCCCGTTGTACAGCGTGCCGTTGGTGCTCTTCATGTCAAAGCAGCGGTAACGGTTGTCGGCCGGGTCGAATCGGATCTGCACGTGCCGGCGCGACACCTTCTCATCCTCGATCTGCAGCGGGGCCGCCTCGTCGCGCCCGATCACGGACGTCTTCTTGCCCAGGGGAAGAAACAGGCCCTCTTGCTTTCCGGAACTCACGATCAGGGATGGCATGGAGACTCCTCGCCGGGCACCGCCGCGGACGGGCCCAGTGTAACGCAAGTCGGGGGCGTTGCGAACCCCCTCCCATCACTGAATCCGGTTCACCGGCCCCGCCGAATGCAGGTGTGATCGCTCCACGCGATCTGGCCGCGACCAGAAGGGGACCTGCCGCGGCCCATCAAACACCCCTTGAAGGATGAGAACCGATGATTCGGACCGCTATCGCCACGTTCGCCCTCGCCGGTGCCGCGTTCGCCCAGTGCGAGAAGTCCTGCCCGGGATCCTCCAAACAGGAAACGGCTCACGTCGTGAGGACCTCCTGGGAGCAGGCAGACGACATCGTTCAGACCGCAGTGAACGCGGGGAAGTTCAACACGCTCGCGGCGGCACTCAAGGCCGCGGACCTGGTCAAGACGCTCAAGGGAGAAGGGCCCTTCACCGTCTTTGCGCCGACCGACGAGGCTTTCAAGAAGCTCCCGCCGGGCACGGTGGAGATGCTGCTCAAGCCGGAGAACAAGGAGAAGCTGGTGTCGCTGCTGACCTATCACGTCGTCGCCGGCGCGGTGAACGCGGAGAAGGTGATGTCGATGAAGACAGCGACGACCGTCAACGGTCAGCGCGTGGACATCGCCGTCAAGGGCGGGAAGGTGATCCTCGATGGCAAGAGCACCGTGACCATGGCGGATGTGAAGGCCAGCAACGGCATTATCCACGCGATCGACACCGTGATCATGCCCGTGGACAAGGACATCCTCACTGTCGCCGGTGAAGCGGGCTCATTCAACACGCTCGCCAAGGCGATCCAGGCCGCGGGCCTGGTCGATGTGCTCAAGGGCAAAGGACCGTTCACGGTCTTCGCGCCGACCGATGAGGCCTTCGCCAAGCTCCCCGCGGGGACGGTCGAAAACCTGCTCAAGCCGGAGAACAAGGACCAGCTCAAGGCCATCCTCACGTTCCACGTGCTCCCCGCCCGCGTCTACGCCGACAAGGCCGTGACCATGACCGAGAGCATCAAGACCGTCCAGGGCACGACCTTCGCCATCAGCGTCAAAGACGGGAAGGCGATGATCGGCAACGACAAGGCGATGGCGACCATCACCGCCACCGACATCGAGGCCAGCAACGGCGTGATCCACGTCATCGACTCCGTGATCATGCCCAAGTAATCCATTCGTGCTCTGGCGGGCGGGCCCGCTGGAGGGGAGCGTCGGAGGCCGGAAACGGCCTCCGACTTCACGTACAAGGGGCGGGTCGTGAGTGTGTGCGCGCCCGAGCGAGTTCGGATGGCCGGGCGGAGCGCCGGCCAGTACCATGACCGCCCGCGGCACGACGCCGCGACGGAGAAACGCTCCATCGTGCCAAGCTCGGTCCTCCAACGCGTGGCGTCCGGCGACTCGGGCGCGATGCGCGAGTGCCTCGACCAGTACGGCGGACTGGTCTGGTCGTTGGCACGCCGGCTCTGCCCCGCAGAGGCGGAGGATGCGGCGCAGGATGTGTTCATCGCGCTGTGGAAGGCCGCCGATCGATTCGACCCGTCCGTCGCGGCCGAAAGCACCTTTGTATCCATGATCGCCCGCCGCCGACTCATCGATCGGGCCCGCGCCCGCTCGCGAATGCCGGTGAACGCGGCCGTCGGCGACGATGTGCCCGCCTCCGCACCGGGAACCGGGATGACCGATGAGGCCGCGCTCGCCGCCAAGGCCATCAGCCAGTTGCCCGAAGACCAGCAACGGGCCGTCAGGCTCTCCGTGTACCGCGGCCTTTCGCACGAGCAGATTTCACAGGCAACGGGGCTTCCCTTGGGAACCGTGAAGACTCATATCCGCCGCGGCCTGATCCGCGTCCGCGAACTGCTGGAGCAGCGATCGCTCCAGGGAGGTGCCGCATGAGCCGCGACCGCCTCTGGGAGCTCCTCGCCGATCGCGCGACGCAAGGCCTTTCCGAGCACGAAGGCCGGGAGCTCGACGCGCTCCTGCGGAAATACCCCGAGGTGGACGCCGATGCGATGGACCGCGCGGCCGCCGCGGTTGACCTGTCCGTTGTCGGCGTTGCCGCGCCGATGCCGGCCGCGCTCCGCGACCGCATCAACGCTTCAATCCCGATTCAGCAGGGGCGAGCCCCTTCCATCGCCGTCATCGGCAAGAGACGCTCGGCCGGGTATCTCGGTTGGCTCGCCGCCGCGGCATGCCTGGTGATTGCGGTCGCCGCCTGGTGGCCGCGTCCTACTCCAACGCCCGCAAGCGAACGCCTCGCGCTGCTGTCAAAGCCCGGGACGATCCGTGGCAACTGGGGCGACTGGGACAAGCCCGAAGTCACCGGCGTCAAGGGGGAAGTGGTCTGGAACGAATCCGAACAGCGCGGGTACATGACCTTCACCGGTCTGCCCGCGGCCGACCCGGCGAAGCAGGTCTATCAGCTCTGGATCATCGACGAGCGCGGCATGGAGCAGCGCATCAGCGGGGCTATCTTCGACGCCCGCGGCTCAGGCGAAGTCGTCGTTCCCATCAGCCCCAGGATCAAGACCAGGAACGCCGCGGCCTTTGCCGTCACCATCGAGGCCCCGGGCGGGACCTGGGTGTCGGACATGAAGCGCCGGGTGGTGATCGCCCAACCCAAGCAGGGATAAGTGCGGGCGACAGGAGTTGAACCTGCACGGCCTTGCGGCCACGGGATCCTAAGTCCCGCGCGTCTGCCAGTTCCGCCACGCCCGCGGCGTCAAATCGTAGACCCGGCTTCCCCAGCTTCATGGTCCCATAGGGATCGAACCTATGCAGGAACGGGCCAATCGCCCGATACAATCTCCAGCGGCACGGAAGCCGCTTGAGGGTCTCGCCATGCGAGTCCGTGACCGCGTCGGGCTGAACACATCGCCGCTCTTTCTCCGCATCATGCTTGGTGGCATTTTGCTCTGGATGGGCCTGGGCAAGATCCTCGATACGTTCGGGGTCGACGGTGTTCCCGCGGCCATGCTGGCCAACATGGGCGTCATCACTCCGGCCTCGCCCGCCGCTCCGGCGACGCCCCCGGCCACTCCGCCGTCCGCACCCACCCCCGAAAAACCCAAGGATGGCGCCCTCGCCCCCGGCGGTGATTCTGCCATCGTGCTCGCGTCGCAAACCACGCCCGCCACTCCGCACTACCAGTCCACGGACTTTCCAAAGCCGATCCAGGTACGCAAGCTCTACACCATCGCCCTGGCCATCAAGGTGGCGTCGGAACCCGGCGCCGGCCCCAGCGGCACCGCCAAGTCGCCGTACTTTCCGACCGCGCTCGCCTCCGGCTCCTGGCCGGTGAATATCGCCTGGGCCTGTGCACTCACCGAGACGCTCGCGGGTGTCGGCCTGATCCTCGGGCTGCTCACCCGTTTGTGGGCGCTGCTCATCGTCGGTCGCATGGCGGCGGCGATCTGGATCACGCAGATCGGTCCCGCGCGCGAAGCGGGCGACGCCATTCTCGGATTCCTGCCCAACCACGCCGTGTTCGATGCCGAGAAGTGGCGTCCGCTGGCGCTGCAACTCTCGCTCCTGTTCTCGGCGCTGGCGCTGCTGTTCCTCGGGCCCGGGCGGGGAAGCCTGGATCATGCGATCTTCTCCCAGCCTCGAACCGAGGATGACGACGAAGATTGATGCGGAGGATTCGTGCCCGCCCGTTCGCTCCAACTGGCCCGCATCATGCGCCTCGGTCTGCCGCTGGGAGCGTCCCTCGTCGTCCACGGGGCGATCGCCGCGTTCCTTGTCTATAGCGCCTGGTCGATCCGGCCCGGTGGCGAGCCCGGGCGAGCTCGATCCGAAGTGCTCATCACTGTTCCGACGCCGACCACCGAGCCGGTCCGAAACTCCTCCGCTGAAGTTCAGCCCGCGCGCCCCGTGACACCCGACACTCCGCCGCCCCAGCTCCAGGGCCTGGCCACGCCCTCGCTCGCCGCGCCACCGGTGCTGCGTTCCGCCGCCGTCGAAGTCACCAATCCGGGAGAGTTGCTGCGGGCCCAGGACGACTCGGCGATTGAGGGAGCCACCTTCGCCGGCATGGGCGCCAAGCGCGCCGCCAGCGTCGTGTATGTCGTGGATGCTTCGGGTGCGATGGTGACCAGCCTGAAGTTCGTGCTGGCGGAGCTGGAGCGATCGATCCGGAATCTCTCGTCCGCACAAAAGTTCCAGGTGGTGCTCTTTCGCGAGCGCGGCGCGGGCGGGCCGCTGTTCGAGTTGCTCGCTCCCGGCGGGCGCGCCGCGGGGCTTCTTCCGGCGACTCCCGCAAACAAGGCCGCGCTCCGCGAATGGCTCAAGACCATCACCCCCATCGGTCGCTCGAACCCGCTGGACGGACTGAAACGCGGGCTGAGTCTCGAACCCGATGTGGTCTTCCTCCTCTCCCGAAGCATCCGGCGCTCCGGCGGCGCCGCCGGGGATGGCACCGGCGCGGCCGCGATCGGCGACAAGGCCGGCGGTGTGTGGGGGCGTGGCCGCAACGAGATCATGGCCGAACTCGACAAACTCAATCCCGTGCGAGGCGGCGGTGGGGGGGCCGGAGCAAGACGCGTGGTCATCAAGGCCCTCCAGTTCCTCGAGGAAGATCCCACCGGCACCATGCAGGCCATCGGCGAACAACACGGCGACGGACCCGGCTCCTATTCGGTGGTGACGCTCCAGGCACTCGGTGCGCCGGCGGTAGGCGGCGGAGGGGCAGGACGATGATCCTCCGCACATCCGTCTTGACCGTCCTCTCCATCGCCGCGCTAGCCCGTGCCCAGCCGCAGGATGCGCTCATCGCCGAGCTCGAGGCCTCGCAGCGCCGAGCCGCAGACAAGGCCGTCACGATCCGCGAGCGCGAGCAAGCCGCGGACAAGGCGATGGAACTCCGGGCCCGGGCCATCGAATCCGCCAAACCGGATGATCCCCGCCTGCCGAACTGGCTCATGGACAACGCCGCGGGCGAGCTCGGCCGGCTCGCACGCGACGGGTCCGACACCGCCGTGCTCTTCGCGATTCCGCTGCCGGCCCAGGTCGAGGCCGTACGCCAGGGCGCCACCCGCGCCGCCGACCTGCTCGACAAGGCAGCGGCCATGCTCGCCGAGCGGCGCAAGGCCGCGGAAGGCTCTCCCGTCAACGACCCCGTCAAGCTCCAGCTTGAACAGGACGGCACGGTGCGGATCCCGTTCTTTGCCTCGCGCGCCGCGATCCTGCTCGCGGCAGGCGAGTCCGGGGAGGCGCGAACTCGACACGCCCGCGCGGCCCATGATGCCGTCGGCAAGCTGGCCCTCTCCGCACCGGGCCCCGAAAGCATCCGGCGCGTCACCATCGGCGCAGCCCTCTTGATGCGTTCGCAGCCGCCCGATGCCGCTGATCTCCAGACGGCGATCGACGAGTTCGGCTGGGTGCTCACCGGAGGCGCCGGGGGAAAGGCCCAGGCCGGTTCTTCGCCCACCACCAGGGCCGAAGCCTGGTACGGCCTCATCGCCGCGGCGGGCGGACTGGGCCGGCTCGATACCGTCCTCGAACAGTTCCGCGAAGCGCAGAAGGCCGAGCCGTTCATGGGCCCCGACGGCCGAGCGGATTCCCTCCTCGCCGTCCTCGCGACCGACGCCGTCAGCCGCGCCTGGGTGGAGCGCGCCGCAGCCACTCACGACCGCGCGCCGCTCGACAAGGCCGTGAATGAGCAGCAGTTGCTCCTTCGCCGATCAGATCTATCTCTCCGGCCCGATTCGCTGCGTCCGCTCGTCTACCAGAAGCTGCACCTCGTCGGCGCACGGGCGCCCGACCTGGACCTGCCCCCAGCGATGGACCTCGCGGGCGCCATCGACGCCGCGCGGGACCCCGCCCGACGCGATGACGCTGTCAAACGCCTCCGCGCTGTTGCCGCGGCGGCCGATGCGGGCGACTTCGCCGTCGACGCCCTGTGGGAACTGGCCGTCCTGCTCACCCCCGGTTCCACGGCCGATCGCCTCTCCGCCGTCGAGGCACTGGTACGAATCGCCCGCGACTTTCCCGACTCGCCTCGCGCCACCGCTGCTATCTCCGCTGCTCTTCCCCATGCCCAGGCACTCGCACACGACGCGGCCGCGGGCGCCGACCTCGCCTACCGCGGAGCCCTCACGCTCGCCACTTCTCGCTTTCAGGATCTCCCATCCATCGACATCTGGCGCTACGAGTTCGCCCGGGTCCTGATGGATCGTGCTTCTCCTCCGCTCGAGGATCAGCGTGCGGCGCTTGAGGCCCTCCGGCTCATCAAGCCCGGCGCACCCTCCACCGCCGACGCCACCCGGCTCCTCGAACGGGTCCAGGCCCAGGTGCTCGACGAAGGCTGGAAGCGGATCACCGCGGCTCGCCGCGTCAGCCGCGCCGAATCCGTCCAGCGATTGTGCCGCGAAGAGGTGCTCCCCGAGGCCCGACGCGCCGTCCAGTGGGCGACGACAGCCAAGTCCGCTTCCCTGGATCGGTTTCGCGCCGACTTGGCCGATGCCCTGATGGAGAGCGGCGATGCCGGCGGGCAGAAAATCTTCGAAGACCTCATTTCACGGAGCGTGGAAGTGCCCGGCTCCTGGCCGCGATTGAAGCTCGGCCTGGCCCGAAGCCTCCTGATCGCCGGACAATCCGCGGCGGCCTTCGGCATGCTGCGCGACCTCGCCACCGCGCTCGATGCGCCGCCCGCCGCGTCATCCTCCGAACCGGCGCGTCCGCGTCCCGAGACATTCTGGCACGCCTGGACCCTGATGCTCGAGGAACTTGCGATCCGCAACGACGACGGCGCCCGCAGCGGCACGATCCGCGCCCACGTCAAGAGACTGGAAACAATCGACAAGGACCTTGGCGGCGAGCCCTGGCGCAGCCGCATCACCGCCGTTCGCGACAAGGTCAAAGGGTGATCAGGCGGGCCGCATCCGCCACCGATACACTCCGCGCGTGCCCGACCCCAATCACTGGTTCAAGTCCCTCTCCGGCAAGTTCATCGTCTTCGAAGGCCCCGACGGCTCCGGCAAGACGACGCAGTTCCGCCGGTTCCTGCGCGCCGCTGAAACCGCCGGCCTGACCATCTGCGAGGTCCGCGAGCCCGGCGGCACCGGCGTCGGCGAAAAGATCCGCGAGGTGCTCCTCGATCACGCCCACAAGGACATGACGCTCACCTGCGAGATGCTCCTTTACATGGCCAGCCGCGCCCAGCTCATCGAGCAGAAAATCATCCCCGCGCTGACCCGTGGCGAACTCGTCGCCGCTGACCGCTTCCTTCCCTCCACCCTCGCCTACCAGGGCACCGCCGGTGGCATGCCGATCCGGGACATCACCGACGTCGCCCGCGTCGCGCTCCGCGGCTGCCGGCCGGACCTTGTCATCGTCTTCGACGTCGACCAGGAAACCGCCGCCAAGCGACTCAGCCCCCTTCTGGATCGAATGGAAGCCAAGGGCGCCGAGTTCCACCAGCGCGTCCGCCAGGGATATCTCGACCAGATCGCACTCGAGCCCGGCCGGTACCTGAAAATCGACGCCAGCCGCACCGAGGAGCAGGTGTGGCTGTCCCTCACCGATGCGCTCAAGGCCCGGGTCGGCTCGGGGTACTGACGTGCCCTGGCCCGCCTTCATCGCTCTCGCGCTCGCCTGCGGATCCATCCCCTTCGGCCTGATCATCGCGCGCACCCGCGGCATCGACATCCGCAAACACGGCTCGGGAAACATCGGCGCCACCAACGTCGCCCGCGTCCTCGGCCCGCGACTCGGCCTGCTGTGTTTCACACTTGACGTGCTCAAGGGTTTCGCGCCGACATTCGCCGCGGGCTGGTCTCACGGACTTCTGCATGGCTCTTTCCGGCTGCGCCCCATTGAAGCTGAACAGGCGTGGTGGTGGCTCGCCGTCATGGCCGCGAGCGTGCTCGGCCACATGTTCAGCCCCTTCCTCAACTTCCGCGGCGGCAAGGGAGTCGCCACCGGCCTCGGCGCGATGATCGCTGTCTGGCCGTACCTCGCGCTGCCGGCCCTCGGCGCGCTCGTGCTCTGGATCTTCGTCGCGGCGATCTCGCGCTACATCAGCCTCGCCAGTTGCCTGGCCGCGATCTCGCTCCCGCTCTGGGTATTCATTGGGTCACGCGTGGCCGGCACGGAGTCTCCGGGCCTCCTTCCGTTCTACATCACGACCGGCGTCATGGGGTCGCTCGTCGTTTTGCGCCATCGCGCCAACCTCCGCCGCCTCCTCGCCGGCACCGAGAACCGCATGGGTCGGCGTGGAAACCCTCAGCCACCGGACGCGCGATAACCGCGCGAAAACGTGGAACCAGCGGACTTCTCGCGGTTGTTCACGTCCGATTTTCTTCACACCCCGCTCCACGCCTCCACCCGGCCCCTCCGCTCGCCGATGGTGAGGGTGTTGGGGGGAACCATGCTCAAGCTCGCCGAATACGACAACTTCGAAGAGGGTCCTCAGCCCCTTCCCTTTCCCAGCCCCGCCGAGCGGGCGCTGATGGACGCCACCGACCGCGGCACCTGCGAAGCCGCCCGCCGCGTCGAGCGCGCCCTGCGCAACGTCGAACTCAACTTCGAACGCATGCGCGACCTGATGGGTGTGGGACCGGACGATCCGGATCGCCCGCGTGCGGCGTAATGCACGCCGCGCGGTGATGCGGACCGGCTACTTCACCCGCAGCACCACCACCGTCTGATCATCCGGCCTCTCCAGTATCCCCGCGAACTGCCGCAGTTCCCAGTAGATATGGTCCGCGATCCGCGCGGCCGATGCGTCGGGCTCATCTCCCAGCAGCTTCAACACCGCCTGCCGCAGCCGCTGCTTGCCGAACTTCTTCCCGGAGAAGTTGAGCGTGTCCGTCACGCCGTCCGTGTACGCCACAAGCACATCCCGCGGATGCAGGTCGTACGTGCCCCGCTGGTAGCGCTGGCTCGGGTCAATGCCCACCGCCATCCCGCCGATGGACAGCTCATCGATATCCGCCAGCGTCGGCGCCCGCCCCGACACCGCCCGGAACACCATCGGCGGCTCGTGCCCGCCCGCGCAGTACGTCAGCCGCAGTTTGTCCGTGTCCAGCACGCCGTACCAGAGCGTCGCGAACTCGTTGTCCAGCGTGTCGCGCACCAGGGCCGCGTTCACGCGAGAGAGCACATCGTCGATGTGGTAGATGTCCTGCACGTGCGCCCGCAGGCTCGCCCGGACCGACGCCATCAGCAGCGCCGCCGCGATGCCTTTGCCCACGACGTCGCCGATCGCCACGCCGAAGCTCCCGGCCAGCTCGAAGAAGTCGTAGAAGTCACCGCCGAGCTCGAAGCTCGGAACGTACCGCGCCGCCACATCC
This sequence comes from Phycisphaerales bacterium, assembly GCA_044222195.1. Classification (GTDB taxonomy): domain Bacteria; phylum Planctomycetota; class Phycisphaerae; order Phycisphaerales; family UBA1924; genus JAHBXE01. The sequence goes on along the minus strand of JBGANS010000016.1, from coordinate 59,712 downwards.
AGCTTCGCGATCGCCGGCACCCGCCGCGGCAGCATCCGCCGCTGCACATCCGCCGCCAGCTGCACCTGCCGCTGCACCCGCTGCTCGCGCTCCTGCAGCTTCAGCAGCCGCGCCTGTTCCACCGCCACCGCCGCCTGCGCCGCGATCGACTTGAGCAGCCGCTTCTCCGACTCGGCAAACTCCCGCGGCCGGCGCGAATAGAGCCGGATCACCCCGATCGCCCGGTCCTGGAACACCAGCCCCGCGTGCATCGCCGCCCGCAGCCCCTCGGTACGCACATGATCGTGGATCAGCACCCGGTCGTCGGAGTTGAGGTCGTGCGACACCACGACCTGCCCCTCGAGCGCCATCCGGTCGAACAGCCGGTCCTTCGAAAGCGGCAGCGGGCTCTCCAGCCACTCGCGGCTGAGATTGCGCGACGCCTTGAGGACAAGATCCACCTCCGTCTGCGTCGTCGGCCCCTCGTCCTGCTCGAAGAGCACGATCGATCCCGCGTCCAGTTCCAGCGCGTCAAGCGCCGACTCGAGCGCGATGTCCAGCACCGCCTCGGCCCGCGTCGCACGCACCAGCATCGATGACAGCCGGTACAGCGCCTGGACCTCTTTCACCCGGTGCCGCAGGTCCACATCCTGGCGGCAGAACTCGGCCGCGGTCTTGGCGATGTGGATCAACGCTTCCAACAGGCGCGAACGGGCATCCTCTCCCGTCAGGTGCGGCAGCCCCGGCCCGACCACGATCGACCCGATCGCTCTCCCGTCGACCAGCAGCGGGATCGTCACGCACTCGGGCCCGATCGGCGGCGCGCCAAGTTCGTACTCCCACGCCGGCGGGGGCTCGCGTCGCACGATCTTCCGACCTTCGGGGTCGCGCAGGCTTACCTCGACGCCCACCAGCTTGGTCAGGTGCTCGCACGCCGCCGGCAGCGATGCATCCGTGATGAAGTCCGTGATGGACCGCCCGGGCCGCGCGTCGGACGCCCGGCCCGCGCCGGGGGCGGAGTCGGGAGGAGCCACGGGAATCGAGGCGGGTTCGGTCGATCGCGTCATGGGAATGTGTGTTACTTGGCTGGCTCAGGGGCTGGCTCAGGGGCCGGCTCAGGGGCCGGTGCGGGCGTTTCCGGGCGTGGCGTCGCCCAGACTTTCAAGAGCAGCGACGAGAGTTTCTGGAGCTGGTCCGGCGCCGCCCCTTCCGCGGCCGCCACATCCGGCGTCCCCGCCACCTCAAGCCCCCGCTTCATCGCCGCCTCATCGCCCGTCTGAAACGCGAGATACGCCAGCAGCAGGCCCGAATCCCGCCGCCGTTCATCCTTGGCCTTCGACATCTTGTCGAGTGTGTCCTTGAGCGTCGCCGTCCTCTCCTTCGCCGGCATCAGCTCCGGCTTGTACTTGAGCGTGACCACCTCCGGGTGCTCGGTGAACAGCGAACGCAGGTTGATCGCCGCCGACAGGAACATCCCCGCGCCAAGCTGCGAGTGGATCCGTCCGATCGCCGCCATCGGGTCCCCGCTCTTGACGCCCAGCGCCGCCGCAAACCGCTCTTCCGCGTAGAAGAACCGGCCCGCGGCCATGTGGTCCTGCCCGGCCTGCATGTGGTTTGAATACGCGTCAAAGCCGGCCGGCGCGAGCCGGTCCACATCCCCGCCCGCCTCGCGGATGCGTTTGACCGTCTCCGGGCGAAGGTCCGTCGTCTTGGGCTCTTCCTTCTCGGCGGGCGGTCGTGTGTCGGTCGACGGCTTGGGAGCTTCGACCTTCCGCATCGCGTTGCGCTTGCTGCTCTCCGCGCCGAGCTGCTTGCGAAGGTCGTCGAGTTCCTTCTGCCACCCGGCAACGGCCGCCTCTTTGGCCGGCTCCTTGCCCGGCGCCGCGATCGGCTCCCCGTTCGCATCGGTGCCGCGGAATCGTTGCATCAGGTCGTCGTACGCCGAGCGGCCGTTCGCCGCCTGCATCGGCAGCTTGGTGTCCACCTTCGCCTCGGGTTTGAGCGGAGCAATCTCGCTGTTGGCCTTGCTGTCCAGGCGATCCGGGTTCGGCGGCACAGGCGGAACCGTGCCGGCGGCCGGGTTCATCCCGGTCGGGTCCGCCGCCGGCGCCAGCGTTCCCGGCAGGGCCGCACGATCAAACGACACGCCGCGAAGTGGCGAGGCCGACACACCCATGTAGGTCCCATCCGGCGTCTGTCGGAACCCCAGCGTCGTCGGATCGAGGCCCCGGTTGGCCATGTACGCCGCTGGAGATCGGATCGTCATCTGCGAAAGCCCGCGCATGTCCGAGCCCTCTCGGAACGGATCGGGCATCTCCCGCCTGATTCCCTCTTGCCCAACGGTGTTCGTTTCGCGAGTGCCGATCGCTTCCGGCAGCAGCGTCGCCCCGGATCGCGCAAACGAAACCGACCCGGTCAATCCCGGCGGCGGCGTGTTGCCCGTCGTCATCGCGATCTGGTACTGCAGCGCATCGGTCCCGCGGATCCCCATGCCCCCAAGGCCCGAGTAGTAACTGTCCCGGCGGAACGAGAACGTGTCGTTGGAGCCCAGGCTCCCGAAGAACTCGCCCGGCGCCCGGTACCCCACATCGCCGCGGAACGAGAATCCCCCCGGCGCGTTCCCCGTGACCAGCGCATTGCGGAACCGCATCTCCCGCGAAATGTCCTGGCCCAGCGGGTTAAGCCCGCCCGAGCCGATCTGCGGGTTCTTGTCTTGCGGCTTGTCCAGCGCATTCTGCGCAAACGCCGACCCGCTCATCAGCACCACCATCCATGCGATCCGGGCGTTCATGCCAGCCTCCGTTCTTCCAAAACTATACGACGTGCCCGGCCCGCCCCCGGTTCATGCCGCTGCCGCCCCGCTTTCATCGTCCGCAGGCCTCTCAATACGCCTTTTTCGGCTCCGGGGCCCGCATTCCTTCGCGCAGGGCCTTCATCGCCGCGGCGTTCTCCGCCACCAGGAAGCACACCAGCCCCCCCCGCCTCCAGACAGTGATCGGTGGCGCTTCCGCGCCCAGGTTCCGCCCCGCCAGCGTGTACGCCGCCCCATCCTCCAGCACCGGCAGCTTGCGGTACTGCTTGATAAACACGCTCACCTTCACTTCCCCCGCCCCAAGCCGCAGGTGCGCCGATTCCCCCGCCCCCGGCACCGCCGACTTCCCGGCGCTCATGAACTTCACCCCACCCCCGGGAAAGAGCTCCTCCATCGTCAAGCGACTTCCCACCCAGTCCCGCAGCGAATCTCCCAGCGCCGCCTCATCGCTCACCGGGAACTTCGGCTTCGCCCCCTCCTTGAACGCCGCCTTGTGCTCGTCGGACACAAACGCCGACAGTTCCCCCCTGGCCGCCTCCCGCGGCACGCCTTCAGGCCGGCTCGCGACCAGGTACGTCCCCAGCACCACGCCGCCGGTAATCAGAATGAGCACCGCGCCGATGGTCCAGAACCGGCGACGCTTGGCTGTCCAGAAGGCCGACTCTGTCATGCTCTGAGCATACCACCACTCGTCCGCCGCTCCGCCTAATACACTCCCGCCAATGACCAGCCGGCCCTACTACATCACCACCCCCATCTACTACGTCAACGACAAGCCCCACATCGGCCACTGCTACACCACCCTCATCGCCGATGTCGCCGCCCGATTCCAACGCCTCATCCGCGGCGAGCCGAATCCCGGCATTGGTGGTATAGGCGTCCCGCCTGTTTCCTCGGTCTTCCTCCTCACGGGTACCGACGAACACGCCGACAAGGTCGTCACCTCCGCCGTCGCTCACGACACCACCCCCCAGGCCTGGGCCGATCAGAACGCCGCGGCATTCAAAGCCGCCTTCGCGTTCATGAACATCTCCAACAACGACTTCATCCGCACCACCGAGCCCCGCCACAAGGACAGGGTGGTCCAGTACATCCAGGAGCTTCAGAAGACCGGCGACATCTACAAAGGTGAGTACACGGGTTGGTACGACGAGGGCCAGGAGGAATACGTCACCGAGACGACCGCCCGCGAGAACGACTTCAAGTCCGCCATCAACAAGAAGCCGCTCGTCAAGCGCACCGAGCCGTGCTACTTCTTCAAGCTCGGCCAGTACCAGGCCAGGCTGCGGGAGTTGATCGAGTCCAACACGCTCCGCATCGCGCCCGACGCCCGCAAGAACGAGGTTCTCGGCCGACTCAAGCCCCCCGCGGTGCTCAACGATGTGCCCATCTCGCGCCCGGTCACCAGCGACCCCGCCACGCAGTGGGGGATCAAGGTCCCCGGTGATCCTGCCAACCGCATTTATGTGTGGATCGATGCGCTCTTCAACTACCTCAGCACGGTCGACACGCCCGATCGCAAGCACTTCTGGCCCCCCGCGGCCCACTTCCTCGGCAAGGACATCCTCTGGTTCCACGCCGTCATCTGGCCCGCCATGCTCCTCGCGCTCAAGCGGCCATTGCCCGCGTGCATCTACGGCCACGGCTGGTGGGTTTCCGAAGGCCAGAAGATGTCCAAGAGCCTCGGCAACTTCATCGATCTTCCGAAGCTGCAGGCCTACGCAAGCCGCTACAGCCTCGATGCGCTCCGCTGGTACCTCGCCACCCAGGGCCCCCTCGGCGGCAACGACGCCGACTTCTCCCACGCCAAGTTCGTCGAGGTCTACAACGCCGATCTTGCCAACGGCATCGGCAACTGCGCCAGCCGCGTGAGCAACATGATCGCGAAGTACTTCGATGGAAAGCTGCCCTCGCCCGGCGCCGGCCCGTCAACACCGTACGACTGGGCCACCATCGCGTCGCGCGCCGCAACAAACTCCGCCACCGCCATCGCGGCCATCGATCTCGCCGGCGCCCTCGCCCAGGCCGTCGAACTCATCAAGCAGGTCGACGGTTACATCAATGCCACCGAGCCCTTCAAGCTCGCGAAGAAACTGGAAGCCGATCCATCGCTGCGCCCGCAACTGGCCGCCATCCTCTTCAATTGCGCCGAAGGCGTCCGCATCGCCTCCCTCCTCTTCTCCGCGGCCATGCCCACCAAAATGGCCGATCTCTGGAAACGCTGGAACTGCACACCCGCACTGGGTATCCCTCTCGCCGACCTCTGCAAGTGGGGCGGCCCTCACTCCCTCAAACCCGGCACCCCCATCGAAAAGGGCGACGCCCTTTTCATGCGCGCCGATCCCGCCGAACCTGCACCGTCGTGAGAAGCAGGCACGGGCCAGCTTTCCGCCACATGGTGTATTCGCTTCATGGTTCCGACGCTGCTTCAGGCCGAAGGCCTGCCCGTCAGTAGCCGGGCGGTGGAGCGAGGCCCTGCGAGCGACACCCCCGGAACGATGCATTGCCACGCCGCAGTCCGAAGGGCTGCTCGTGGCGCTTTCCGATCGGTCGATCTCCGCCCTCCCGAAACCCCGCAAGGACCACCCACCCGCGACCGCTTTTGTGCGCACACCGCCGGCCTCCGCCCTTTCAAGATGCTCAAAACCCTCTCTCTCATCTTGAGCATCTTGATCACCTTCAACCCCGCATACCATCCCGCCCACCGTTCCGGGACCCCCTCAGATGCCGCACATCATCGCTGAACCCTGCATCGGCACCAAGGACGTTTCCTGCGTCGATGTCTGCCCCGTCGATTGCATCCATCCCACCAAGAACGAGCCCGAGTTCCAGACCGCCGAGATGCTCTACATCGATCCCGACACCTGCATCGACTGCGGCCTCTGCGTCGACGAGTGCCCGGTCAAGGCCATCTTCCCTCAGGAAGACCTCCCCTCCGAGTGGAACAAGTACATCCAGCTCAACTTGGATTACTACAAAGCCAAGCGCTGACCGCGGATTCTCGGTCTTCACATCTCTCTTGCGACTTCGCGATCCGGCCTTAGACTGGCCTATCGCGCAAGCCCTTGGGCGTTCTCCGGCCGCGTGTGGAGACTCTCCATGATGTTCTTGCGTGTCCTCGTGCTGGCCCTGGCGGCCGCGCCGTCTCTCGCCCAGCCCCTCTCCTCCGCCTTCACCTACCAGGGCGAACTCAAGTCCGCCGGCACGCTCGCCAACGGCCTCTTCGACATGCAGTTCCGCCTCTTTGACGCCTCTTCCGGCGGCTTGCCCGTCGGCGCCCTGCTCTGCGCCGACAACGTCCAGGTCACTTCAGGCCGCTTCACCATCGAGCTCGACTTCTTCAACCAGTTCAACGGCAGCATGCGCTTCCTCGAAGTCCAGGTGCGCCCCAACACCGGCCTCGACTGCACCAATCTCACCGGCTTCACCCTCCTCTCGCCCCGCCAGGAACTCACCGCCGCGCCCAATGCCGTGTACTCCATGCTCGCCGGTTCCGCGCAGTCCGCCAGCAACGCCAACGCCCTCAATGGCCAGCCACCCACGTATTACCTGAACGCCTCCAACCTGAACGCAGGCACCCTCCCGAGCGCTCTCCTTTCAGGCACCTATTCCGGCCCGCTCACGCTCAACAATGTGTCCAACACCTTCACCGGCTCGGGCGCCGGCCTCACCGCCCTCAACGCCACCAGTATCTCTTTGGGCACGCTCAGCGTCGCCCGCTTTCCCTTCCCGCTTCTCCTGTCAGGCTCCGCCGTTCCGCACGCATTCCGCGCCGACAACTCCTCGAACAATCCGGGCACGTCCGGCGTTTACGCCACCGCGGCCGCTGCGGATGGCTACGGCGATGTTGGATTCGCCACCAGCTCGGGCGGCACCGGTGTCTACGGCAACGGGGCCAACGCCGGAGTTCGCGGCGAGGTGAACGGCGAGAATGCATCCGGCGTCTACGGCCTGGCGACATCCGGCACCGGCGTCACCTACGGCGGATACTTCCAGAGCAACGGTACCGTCGGCACCGGAGTCAGCGGCGTTTCTTCGCCGACAACCGGCGCCGGCACTGGGGTCAGCGGCCAGTGCAACAGTCCCAACGGAATCGGCGTCTTTGGCATCGCGACCTCCAGCTTCGGCGGGCGCGGCCTCGTGGGAGGCTCGTACGGGTCATCGGGCAGCGCGTATGGTGTCTTCGGCGAGTGTTACAGCACCCAGGGCGTGGGTGTGTATGGAACCGCAGTGGCGTCAACCGGTCAGACCTACGGCGGACAGTTCACGTCGGGGAGCAATCAGGGATTGGGAGTCTCCGGTTACGCCACGGCAACCAGCGGCCTCACGACCGGCACGTACGGGCGAGCGGACAGCACCCTCGGCCGCGGACTCGTTGGCTTCGCCGCATCGACAACCGGAGCGACCTACGGCGTCTACGGACAGTGTGAGAGCCCGCAGGGCGTCGCCGTCTTCGGCAGGTCAAACGCCACCACCGGTTCCGCCGTCGGAGGCCTTTTCTGGACCAGTAGTCCCACCGGGTCCGCCGTCCGCGGCGAGGCCCTCTCCGGCGGCAACGCCGGGTACTTCACCAGCCCCGGGTCCGACGCGGTCTTCATCCAAAACACCGGCAGCGGACGCGGCATGCACATCCTCTCCACCAGCGACACGGCCGTCTGGGCTGAATCGACCAGCGGCATCGCCGCCGTGCACGGCACCAACTCCAACACCGGCGGCTACGGCCTCCTCGGAATCAACCTTGGCACCACGGGCAACTCCTACGGCGTCGTCGGGCAGACCGGCAGCGGCACGAGCGGCTTTGGCGTTTTCGCCTTCGGCCGCTCCGGCGCCAGCGGCACCAAGGCGTTCCGGATCGACCACCCCGCCGATCCCGAGCACAAGTACCTGCTCCATTACAGCACCGAATCTCCCGAAGTCCTCAACGCGTACTCAGGAACCGTTCGGCTCGACCGTGATGGAAGGGCCCGCGTCGATCTTCCTTCGTACTTCGCACGCATCAACAAGGACCCGCGCTACACCCTCACGCCCGTGGGGTCGCCCATGCCCATGCTTCACGTCGCCCAGGAAATCGATGCTGATGCCCTGGCCAAAGGCGAGATGGCCGCGCCGACGGACCAGGTGCCCGTCTGTTCATTCCGCATCGCCGGCGGCGCCCCGGGCGCCAAGGTCTCCTGGCGGGTCGAAGCCGTCCGAAACGACCCGTGGGTTCGGCACAACGGCGCCCCGGTCGAAGCCGACAAGATCGGCCCCGACATCGGGACGTACCAGCACCCGGAGTTCTACGGCCAACCGGCGGAACGGGCTTCCCAGACGGCGAGCACTCACTGAGCACGAACGCCGGGCAAACGCCAGATTCTTCAGAGATTCCTGCGCCGATTTCCCGCCGCCGTCGCTTGGAGTGTCAGCGTGAGGGCGTGATTCGCTCCTCCTGAACCCCGTTCCTTCCCCCAAGTAGGAGTCCTGTATGAAGACCTCGTGGTTGCTCGGTTCGGCATTGACCCTGTCCCTCTTCTGTGCCGCCGGCAACGCCGCCGGCCCGGACACCAAGGCCACGGCCGAAACCCTGGTGAACCAGTGCGCGTCGATCAAGACCGGCGACCGCGTCTTGATCTCCGGCCGCCCCGCCGACCTGGAGCTGCTCGAACAGGTCGCCGTCAACGTCCGCAAGCTCGGCGCCTTTCCCCTGATCTCCGTCGGCAACGAGAAGCTCGCCCGCCGCATCTATGACGAGACGCCCGCCAAGTTCGACTCGCAAACCAACGACCTCGACCTCAAGCTCGCCGGCGTCTTCAACGCCTCGATCAACGTCGAGGCCACCGAGAATCCGGGCCTCTGGTCTGATGTTCCCCCCGCCCGCGCCGCGGCGCGTCGCCAGGCCTCGCAGCCCGTCGAAGCGGCCTTCCTCAAGAACAACGTTCGCAGCATCAGCCTCGGCAACGGTCTCTTCCCCACCGCGGCCACCGCCAAGATGTACGGCATCACTGAAGACCAACTCTCCTCGATCTTCTGGGCCGGCGTGAACACTGATTACTCCAAGCTCCAGAACACCGGCCAGTCCTTCCAGGCCGCGTTCGCCAAGGGCAAGGAGGTCAAGCTCACCGGGCCCGGCGGCACGAACCTCACCTTCGGCATCGCTTCTCGCCAGACCTTGGTCTCCGACGGCGTCATCTCCGCCGACGACCTGGCCAAGGGCGGCGCCGCCTGCCAGGTCTGGCTCCCCGCCGGTGAGGTCTACACCACACCCGTCCCCGGCACCGCCGAAGGCACCGTCTTCGTCGAGCGCGCGTTCTTCCAGGGCAAGGAGATCAACGGCATCACCCTGACCTTCAAGTCCGGCAAGCTCACGAGCATGACCGCCAAGAGCGGCATCGAGCCCCTCAAGGCCCTCTACGACGCCGCGGGTCCCGGCAAGGATGAACTCGCCCTCGTCGACATCGGCATCAACCCCGACGTCAAAGTCCCCGCCAACTCCAAGCTCCAGACGTGGGTCGCGGCGGGCACGGTCACGATCGCCCACGGCGGCAACTCCTGGGCCGGCGGGACCAACACCTGCGCGTTCATGATGGACTATCGCCTCCCCGGTTCGACGCTCACGATCGACGGCAAGGCCATCGTCGAGAACGGAAACCTCAAGCCATAACGGTCACCGAGGCACGCTTCTCCGCAGCGTGTGGTGATTGCAAGGGGCGGGTCCCGTGGGCCCGCCCCTGTCCTTTTTCACCAGAAGAGATCCGATCGGGACCCCGCCGATTACCGGCCGCACCCCGCGGCGAACTTGTCCAGGAAACACTGGAAGTCGTTGGCCGTCAGAGTCGGCGTGGATGAACTGCAATCGCAGTTGGCGCTGGGGTCCTGGGCCGCGAACTTGTTCAGGAAGCACTGGAAGTCGTTGGCCGTGAGCACCGGATTGGACGTGCTGGCGTCGCAGTTGGCGGGGCAGAGGCTGACGCGCGTGATCACGCACGAGCCGTTGTCGAACTGGAGATACCCGACCAGGATCGACGGCGTGAGCACCACGTTGGTGACGTTGAACGAGGCGATGTTGGCCGCGTCGATGCTCGTCGCCAGGGTAAACGAGTAGTTGACGGTGATGCCGGAGATGACCGTGGTTCCGGTGGTCGTCGTCGGCGCGGGCGCGATCGGGTGCGAGCCGGTGCAGTTATCGAACTGCCCGGACAGGAACGCCGACGATCCGGGCGCGAGCCCTTCAAGCACCGTCGCGATCGGCGTCGGACTCGGATAGAGAATCGAGAGCACCCCGCCCACGCCGTGCACGTTTCCCGTGACGGCGAAGGTGTACCGGTACGCCGGGCTGATCGTGTTGGGCGCGCTGGTGCGGGACTGGTTGGTCGCGTTGCGGAACTGCAGGCCCGCAAGGTTGATGGACACCGACTGCTGGGCCAGCACCGGCGAAGCCGCGGCACACGCGACGAGAAGAGCAATAGCTTTCATGACGTCCGCCTCCTGCCGACACCCCGCGTCGGCCCGGACAGTCTACCAGACTCCGGCCACTTTCCATCAGGATGTGAGCGAAAACCTGCCCAACTTGACACCACGGAAGCTCCCGCGCGAGGGCCCCGTCAAAGCCCCGTTTTGCCCGGCCGCCGCCTCGTCCTTTCACGCCTGACTTCCCGGACCCTTGACGCAATCTTGACAGGAGATTCCCCGCGGTCGGAGCCCGACTCGGCGCTGTCCCGGCGATAGACTGTGCACCCTATGAGCCCGGGAAATACCTCCATGCGACGCGGTTTCACACTCATCGAACTCCTCGTCGTCATCGCCATCATCGCGCTGCTGATTGGTCTTCTGCTCCCCGCCCTCGGCAACGCCCGCGAATCCGGCCGCTCTGTTGTCTGCGCCGCCCACGCCCGGGGCGTCGCCGTCGCGATGGCGGCCTACGAGGCCGACAACAAGGGCTACCTCGTCGGCCCCAACACCTCCGGATTCGCGCTGCACAACAACAAGCCTTATGTCGAAGGATCCGGCACGCCCACCCAGGACTGGGACTTCGTCTCGCCGCTCCTGGGCGATTCCATGAGCTTCCCGGTGACGCAGCTGGAGAAGTTCCAGGAAATCTGCATGACCAAGCTGCGCTGCCCGTCGAACCGGGCGCGCTACGTGCTCCACTTCAGCGGCCCCGCTCTCCCCATCGAATCCCAGGGTGAGCAGCCCTACACCCTCAGCTACATGACGCCCGCCTACTTCCAGATGTACCCGCCGAACTCTCCCGCTGGCGCCGGCCAGACGTACGAAACCATGCCCGCCAGCGGCGAGCCCATCACGCTCCCGCGTGGCTACCGGCCGCGGAGCGACCTCGTCGGCACTTCGCCCTCCAAGAAAGCGGTGGTCTTCGAAGGCGCCCGATACTGGAACGCGCAGGCCAACGGCTTTGACTATTCCACCGTCACCAACGGCACGGGCCTCGTCGGCACGCCCCAGGGCAACTTTGTGTCCCGCGGCACGGCGTTCATCGGCTCGGGCGAAAACTACACCCGCGATTCCACTCACGGCTACAAGCCCGGCGCCATTTTCAAGGCCATCTCCCTCCGCCATTCCGAGCGCACCAACACCGGGATGTTCGACGGCCACGTCGAATCGCTCGACAACGTCAAGAGCGCCGACCCATCCTACTTCTGCCCCAGCGGGTCCAAGCTCATCTCGCCGACGCTCAGCTGGTTCTACTTCGTCGGGCCGACCAACTCGCCCCTGCGCCTGCCCAACGCCGTGATTCCCTGACACTTCAGGCTGTGTCGCAGGGCGAGCGGCGCCCGTGAGTTTGCACCGGCCAATGAGTCCGCCGCCGCGCTCTGTAAACTGTTCCCATGAGCGCTCGTTGGGACTGGCTTTATCTCGTGACAGGCTGGACCCTTGCCGGCGCGGCCCTGGCTTTTCTGCTGCTCGCCCTCCTCCGCGACCGATCCCGCGGCCGTCGCCGGTGCCCGCGCTGCTGGTACGACATGGCCGCGACGCCAGGTCTCACGTGCCCTGAGTGCGGCCGCGACGCCCGCGCCGAGCGCCGCCTCCACAAGACCCGCCGCCGCTGGAAACTCGCCGCGTTCTCGCTCCTCCTACTCCCCGCGGCGTACCTCACCCACTCCTGGCCCTTGATCAAGGCCGGCGGTTGGGCCGCGCCGATCCCGACGCGGGTCCTCCTTGAGATCTATCCGTTCACGGGCCCAGGCACGAAACTGGGCGACGAGCTGACCGTCCGCACGTGGCTCACCATCAGGCCCGCCGGTCCGATTCGCACCCCCACCGACGAGCAGTTGGCCATGCTCATCACCCGCGCTTCGCGCGGCAACTGGCTCGCACGCCCGCTGTCCGACCGGTGGAAGCGAAGTTACGGCGAACTGCTCAGGCTCCTCCGGACCAGGGTGTCCTTCCGCGATGGCAACGTCGCCGTCTACCCCGGCCCGCGAATCCTCACCGGCTCCATCGATCCCGCGATCAAGGAGTGGCTCAGTGTTCCCCCCGCGCCGCGCATCCGCACGCGCCCGAAGTGGCCGCGCGGCATGCCGATCGCGATCGACGCCGAGCCCGAAACCTGGTGGCCCGAGTGCGTCACTGATTCTGAGGAGATCATCTGGTCGGTCAACGACGGACAGGCGCAAGGCAAGGGCCAATTCCGCTACGGCAGGAAGCTCGACATAGGGCTCCGGGGCCACATCGTTGTCGAGGGCACGATCAAAGTCTTCCAGCGCGACTCCATGATGCAGGATCAACCCACGCGCCACGCGGCCAGCTCCCCTTTCCGCTTCGAGTACGACACCGTTGATTCCATCGACGACATCATGCAGGCAGCGACCTCTCCAGCGCTCGAGGCATTTCTCACCTCCGGCGTCACCCCCGTCTGGGATGCGCAGCGCGGCGGCATGCAGTTCACGCTTACCCAGCCCATGCCCCCCGGGTTCAGCGACGTCGCCTTTGCCATCGTGCTCGAGGTTCTCGCCGGCGACCGCATCATCATGACCCACCACATGCGCGGCATCGACATCGCCAAAGTCCTCGACGGCTTGTGCATTCAGGGCGACGGCAGCTATGCCGACAATGATGAAGACGCCGCCCGCCTCCGCCGCGGCGACGTGGACTCATCCTGGCGACTCCGCATCCGCACCGACCCCCAGGGGGCGCTGAGCGAGCTCGACGCGACCAGGTACTGGAAAGGCGACTTCACAATCCCGATGACCGCGGGCAAGTTTGACACGCGGGTGCGGACGACCCGAACACCCGTGCCGGCCGCGCCACCAAAGGCACCCGCGCCGCCTCCGAAGTAATCACGGCGCACCCGAGTGCCCCGACCCGCCGGGCCAACTCCGGACCGGAAAGGTCTCGCGGCAGCTTCACGCGGCGATGACCTCATCCCGCGCATCGTGCCGCCGGATCATCGTTGGCTGATCGGCTGCCGCGAAGTGGCACGCGACCGCGTTGCGCACCGCTTCACGCAGATTCTCGATCGGGCCCCCCTGAGGAACGACGGAGTGCCCAAGGGCCGACGCCACCACCTGCCTTCGGCGTCTTCCTCCACGACAAATGCGATTTCGGTGCCCTTGTTGCTCACACGCAATCCCGGGCCCGCCTTACGCCACCGTCACACCCTTATCCAAATACACATCCTGCACCGCATTGAGCAGCTTCACCCCTTCCTTCATCGGCTTCTGAAACGCCTTCCGCCCCGAGATCAGCCCCATGCCCCCGGCGCGCTTGTTGACTACCGCCGTCGCCACCGCATCCGCAAGGTCGCTCTCCCCCTTGCTCTCGCCACCACTGTTGATCAGCGGCACGCGGCCCATGAAGTTATTCAGAATCTGATACCGGCACAGGTCGATCGGGTGCCCGCCGTTGCCCTTCTCATCGCTCCCGGCCAGGTTCGTGTACACCCGCTTGTCCCACTTGCCATAGCTCGAACCGCCGGAGTTCAGTGCCGCGTACCCGCCGTTGTTCGTCGGCAGCTTCTGCTTGATGATGTCCGCCTTGACCATCGCCCCCAGGTGGTTCGCCTGCCCCGTCAGGTCCGCCGCTGAGTGGTAGTCCACGCTCTTGCCGTCCGCTCCCTTGACCTTAAACGCCGCGGACCGCGTGTAGCACCACAGCACCGTCACCATGCCCAGCGCATGCGCCTCCTCGAACATGTCGGCGACATACGCGATCTCGTCGCGGCTGGAATCATTGCCAAAGTAGATCGTCGCCCCGACCGCCACCGCCCCCATCTCGTAACACTGTCGCACCGATCCGAAGTAGCTCTGCTTGAACACGTTCGGATACGTCAGCATCTCGTTGTGGTTGAACTTGGCCAGGAATGGAATCTTGTGGGCCCACTTGCGCGCCACGATGCCCAGGCACCCGATTGTCGAGGCCACGGCGTTGCACCCGCCCTCGTACGCGAGCCTGCAGATGTTGTCCGGGTCAAAGTACGACGGCTCGGGTGCAAAGCTCGCCCCGCCCGAGTGCTCAACCCCCTGGTCGACCGGCAGGATCGACACAAACCCGGTCCCGGCCAGCCGACCCGTGTTCAGGATCGTCTGAAAGTTCCGCAGCGTCGCGATCGACCGGTCCGAGTCCTTGAGCACCCGGTCCACAAAGTCCGGCCCGGGCAGCTGGATCGCCGACTTCGACACGGTCTTGGACTCGTGCTTGAGCAGCGAATCCGCGGCCGAACCAAGCAGGGCACGAACATCGGTCGACGGGGTGGCGGGGGTGAACATCAAGGGCTCCGTGAATGAGGAAGCAACTATAACCTCCACAACACCGCATTTGGCGAGCCGGCGACCGCCTTTGAAACCCGTGAGTTGTTCAACACGGCGAGGTGATCGAAGAAGCGGACTCGGGTTGTTGGGACGAACTGTGAGGGCGAACGGTACTTGTGGAGGGAGTGCTTCCTCAACCGCTTAGCGGCGGGCTGCCCCTGAAAAACTCCCCACCCACTCTCCGTCACACAAACTCATCCCCCGATTTCCTTTCCAATTTCCAACGCTTAGGTATCCTGCATAAGTCGCGCCCGCCGCTCGCCCGGGCCCTTGCTCAAGGATGCCACATGCGTTACCGCTCCCCCCTCGCGCTGATCCTCGCTTCAACCGCCCTCGTCTGCGCGCCCAGCGCCGACGCCGACGTCGCCTTCGACAACTTCGGCCCCGGCAGCACCTTCACCGGCAACGGCTTCCTCGTCCGCGGCCCCCAGTTCCCCGGAACATGGTGGACCCACGCCTTCCCCATCACGCCCGCCCTCTCCGGTCAGGTCACCACTGTCACCGTCGCGATGCACCACCTCGAAGGAACCACCAACTCCTACATCTTCGAGCTCCGTGCCGACGCCGCCGGCTCCCCCGGCCCCCTCATCGCCGTGCTCGGCAAGACCGCCGGCTTCATCAGCGGCGATGTCCCCGTTCAGTTCTCCGCCAATCCCGGCACATCCATCGTCGCGGGCACTACCTACTGGGTCTACGCCCGCGGCCAGAGCGACACCAACGGCACATGGCGCACCAGCCCCAACCTCGGCGGCCTCCGCGCGTTCAGCTTCGATGGCGGGGCCAGCTTCACCGTGCTCTCGCTCGGGGCCACCGGCAGCCAGGGCGCCATCCGTATCGAAGTCGCCGGTTCCGCCTGCTACGCCAACTGCGACGGCAGCACCGTCCAGCCCGTCCTCACCGCCAACGACTTCCAGTGCTTCATCAACGCGTACGCCGCGGGCGCTTCGACCGCCAACTGCGACGGCAGCACCGTGCAGCCCGTGCTGACCGCCAACGACTTTCAGTGCTTCATCAACAAGTACGCCGCGGGATGTTCGTAACCCCGCCCCGGGCAAGCCCGTGCCGCCCTTTCCACGCCCTGATTGAGATGTCGGCGCGAAACCACCGCGGCCGCATCGCGATCAGCGCGCCGTGACCGGCAGGCCCACCCCGGCACACCCCATCAGCTGCACCCGCTCGCGAACTTGTTCAGGAAGCACTGGAAGTCGTTCGACGTCAGCGTCGGCGTTCCCGACGATGCATCGCAGTTCGCGTACGGGTCCCCCGCCGCGAACTTGTCCAGGAAACACTGGAAGTCGTTCGACGTCAGCGCCGGAACGCCGGTGCTCGCATCGCAGTTGACATAGCACGCGCACGTCGCCCCCTCGATCGCGCCCATGTCCACGATCGGCGCCGATCCCGAGCCCGTGTTCACGATGCAGATGTCTTCCTGCCGACGCGCATTGCCGCGAAGATCGACCAGGACCGCCTGCACCGGCGTGTTGTTCCCCGAGTCCCGCGCCGGCGAACCAGCCCCGAGGGCCAGATCGTCGTCGTCGGTCCCGGCCATCCCATCCGTCCCGAGCAGGTTCACAAACAGCGGGTCGCTCCCGATGTTGCCGACACCGCCGAGCGAGCCCGTCAGCCCCTTGATCAGCGAGTAGTTCACGCTCGTCGCCGACGCATACACCCGCAGCTGCGCGAGCTCCCCATTCCCGCTCGGGTCCGTGTTCCCCCACAGCACGCAGTTCACCAGGCTCGCCGTCCCATCCTCAAAGCCGACGCCGCCCGCCGCCGTGCCCGACGAGTTCGCCGCCACCGTGCAGTTCACCATCGTCGTCTGGCACCCCTTGTTATGCCACACCCCGCCGCCGAAGTCCGGCGTCGAGTTTCCCACGATCTCGCAGTTCGTCAGGCTCAGCGTGCCCGCGTTGGCGTGGATCCCCGCGCCCTCGCGGCTCCCCGTGTTGCCCAGGAATCGCGAGTTCACCGCCGTGGTAAACGACCCGCTCTGGTGCAGCACGCCCCCGCCAAAGAACGCCGCCTGGTTCTTCACCACCGTGCACCGCGTGAACGAGATCCCGCTCGCCAGAGCGTGCACCGCGCCGCCGCCGTAGCCCGCATAGTTGTCCGCCATCCGGCAGTCGATGAACGAGCCAAGCCCCGTCGCAAAGAGCGAAACCGCCCCGCCCCGCACGCCCGCATCGTTCTGTTCAAAGTTGCACCCGGTGACCGTAATGCTGCTCTCGTAGGCATCGATCGCGGCGCCGTCATTCGACGAAATATTGCCCGTGAACACGCTCGTGGCGATCGCGCCACCCGAGGTCGTCAGCCCGATCCCTCCGCCGTAGTTGCTCGTGTTCCCGCTGAACACGCACAGTTCAACATCCGCCGTGCTCCCGATGTAGTACGCAATCCCGCCCCCGCCGTGGTCCGCCTCGTTGTCCTCAAACCGGCACCGGGCCACCTTCGGCGAGCCCGCCTCCACATACATCCCGCCGCCCTTGTCGTTGTACGTCGCCGGGCCCGACGCGTTTCCCCCGCGGATCGTGAACCCGTCCAGCACCGACGTGGAGTTCACACCCGTCCCCCGGACCACGTGATACGCGTTGTCGCCGCGATTGGCGAAGTTCGGGGCATCGTTCCCGTTCAGGTCGCCGCTCAGCACCGTCGGATTGGCCGCGATGTTCCGCTGCGAGAGCAACGTCTCCGTGCCCGCAAACCCGCCGTACACCCGCACCCCCGAGTGCAGCAGGAACGTGCTCTCCCGGTCCCCACCCACGGGCCCCGGCCGGTACGTGCCGCCGGCGACCCAGATCTCCATCCCGCCCGGCGGCGGGCACGCCGCCGTCAGCGCCGTCTGCAGGCTCGGGTACGCATCCGCCCACGAGAGCCCCGTCCCCGCTCCCGTCGCCGCGCCGTTCACATACACCCGCGAAGGTGAGTACGTCCCCGTGAGAAACCCGCACACCTGCGGCAGCGTCCGGCTGAACTTCCCGAACACCGCGTTCCATTGCGTCGGGTTGTTGCACCCCGGCGCCTGCACCGCGCACGCCCCGAAGAGCTGCCCGACCACCTGCCACGACGAGTTGAACAGCGGCGCCCCGTTCGAGCCCGATTCCGTCACCCCCAGCGTGTACGTCACATAATGAAACTGGTAGAACCCCGGCGTCCCCTGGCAGATCGGGCCCTGCGTCGTCAGGTTGCCCATCGCCACATGTTTGTGCACGCCCGCCGGATGGTGGATCGTCGTCAGCGTCCCCGTCGGGTCCGCCCCCGTCCACCCCGCCAGCCCCTGCCCCTGCACCGGGTCCTGCGCCAGGAGCAGCAGCGACGCATCCGACGATGCCGAGTTGTACACCAGCGTCGCCCCCTGCGACGTCGGCAGCGTCCCCGGGTTCGGCGCCGTCCCGTTGCACGTCGGCGTCTGGTAGAACCAGTACACCGTCACGCTCGCCGCCGCCGCGGCCGTATTGATGCACAGGTTCGACGTCAGGAACCACCCCAGCGTTGTCTGCGGCGATGTGTCGTTCAGCAGCGCGCCCGAGCACGTGAACGTCCCCTGCGGCGTCGAATACACCATCCACCCGACCGAGTCTCGCGCCGTCGCGTCCACGCTCTGGCACTGCACATCCACCTGGCACGGCAGCAGGTCCGCCGCCCCGCCCGCCGCCGGCCGCGGCAGAACCATCTGCGACACTTCATCAATCACAAACCCCGGAAGCCCCGCGCTCACCGGTCCCCGCCATTCCACATACGCCCGATCTCCCTCGAGCACCGGCGTCCACTCTTCCCCCAGCCCCATCGCCCCGCGCCCCTGAATCACATACCCATCCCCGGCGCTCCCGGCGACCAGAACCGTCGAGCCCGGCCCCAGGTTCAACCCGGTGAGATGCAGCCTCACCGCCTCCGACCCGGGCGCATCCACACGCGCCCGCCACACCAGCTCCCGGCCTTCAACCGACACAGACTTCTTCGCGCCGATCGGCCCCCCCGGCGGCCTGGCGTGGACCCCCAGTTGCCGCGGGAACCCCGGCAGAGACTCGGGAATCACCAGCGTCCCATCCATCGCCGGAACGCCGCGAACAGCGGCGCGCCCCCACGCGGCATCGCCCCGCTTCAGCGAAAGCCCCGCCCGGGCCGTCGCTCCAATCCCATGCTCCGGCGCCCGTGCGCCGCGCACTTCGATTCCCTGCCCCCGAACGCCCGCCGTCATGGCGCCCACCATCACTGCTGCCCACCACCTCATCTGCCACGCTCCCCGCTCACACGGTGCGCGCACCGCGCACACCCGCGTCTGGATGGTCTTTCAAATACTCTCAATCCGCGGCCCGGACACGGCAAACGCCGCCCGGCAACGACTGCCACTGTCCGTAGTGTACCACGAACTTCGAAATTCTCGGACCCGTCCGGATTTTCTTCTATACTTCGCCCCGCGGCCAGCCCGCGATTCAAGGAAATCCAGCGTGCCCACTCGTCACTTCGATCTCGTCGTCATCGGCGGCGGCCCCGCCGGATACGTCGGCGCCATCCGCGCCGCCCAGCTCGGAATGAACGTCGCCTGTATCGAGCGTGCCAAGCTCGGAGGTGTCTGTCTCAACTGGGGTTGCATTCCCAGCAAAGCCCTCCTGTCAAACGCCGAACTCATGGAGAAACTCCAGAAGGCGGACTTCTGGGGCCTCAAACTCTCCGGCACCATCGGCATCGACTGGGACAAGGTCATCGGCCGTTCCCGCGACGTCGCCAACAAGCTCAATAAGGGCATCGAGTTCCTCTTCAAGAAGAACAAGGTCACTCACATCATCGGAAACGCCAAGATCACCTCCGGCCGCAAGGGTGGGGGGGCGGGGGGCAAGTGCTCGATTGAGGTTCAGGAGTGCAAGGTCCAGGAGGAACTCACCTCGGCCCCCGCCACCCCAGGAAAAGCCCTGGAGACCATCACCTGCGAAAACATCCTCATCGCCACCGGTTCGGTGGCCCGCGATCTTCCCTTCGCCAAGTTCGACGGCGACAAGATCTGGGGCGCCCGCGAGGCGATGTACAACAAGACCCAGCCCAAGACCCTCATCGTCGTCGGCGCCGGCGCCATCGGCATGGAGTTCGCCTACTTCTACCACTCGATGGGCACCAAGGTCACGGTCGTCGAAATGCTCGACCGAATCCTCCCCGTCGAAGACAAGGACATCTCCGACGCTCTCCTCAAGCACTACAAGAAAGCCGGCATGGACATCCGCGTCTCGACGACCACCACCGCCGTCGAGAAAACCGCAACCGGCGTGAAGGTCACCGTCAAACCCGTGCCACCGGCTTCGCCCGCTTCGGGCGACGCCGGTGCGAGTGCGCCCGGCAAGACTGAAACCCTCGAAGCCGACCGCGTCCTCCTCGCCATCGGCGTCAAGGGCCGCACCGACGGCCTCTGCGACGCCTCCCTCGGCCTCAAAATCGAAAAGGACCACATCGTCACCGACTTCATCCCCGGCAAGACCCGCGCCGAAGCCATCGACTACAAGACCAACATCGACGGCCTCTACGCGTGCGGCGATGTCATCGGCCCCCCGTGGCTTGCCCACGTCGCGATGGAAGAAGCCGTCGTCTGCGTCGAACGCATCGCCTGGAAAAAAGACAAGTCCAAGCACCACGAGCCCTACCCCATCGATTACACCGTCATCCCCGGCTGCACCTACTGCCTCCCGCAAGTCGCCAGCGTCGGCTTCACCGAACAGCAACTCATCGCGCAAGGCCTCAAGAAAGACAAGGACTACGCCGTCGGCAAGATGCCCTTCTCCTCCCACGGCAAGGCCATCGCCGCCGCGCACACCGAAGGCATGATCAAGCTCCTCCGGGGCCTGCCCCGCGGCGAAATCCTCGGCTGCCACATCCTCGGCGACCAGGCCACCGAGCTCATCAGCGAAATGACGTTGGCCCGCCGCCTCGAAGCAACGACCGAAGAAATCATCGCCACCATCCACGCCCACCCCACCATGCACGAAGCCATGCACGAGGCAGCGCTGGCGTCCGAGGGCAAGACGATCCACACCTAAGTGGCACCGGGCTTCTGCCCGGTGTCCGGGACGCCCAACGTGGAATCCCGCTTCGAACCCGCCCCAACCCAAGCCCGCGACCACATCATCCGTCGCGCCGACCAGATGGGTCGTCCGCTCACCGAGTTCGAACGGCGCCGCCTCAATGAGTTGCACAGCGAGCGAGTCGAACAATGGCTCGATCGAGGCCACGGTTCGTGCGCCCTGAACGATCCACGCATCGCCAAGCTCGTTCATGACGCCATGATGTTCTTCGACGGCGAGCGCTACCAGCTTCACGCCTGGTGCATCATGCCGAACCACGTCCACGCCGTCGTGCGCACATTCACGGGACACGACCTCTCAAAGATCCTGCAATCGTGGAAGGGATTCACCGGCAAGAAGGCCCGCGAGTTGCTCGGCACCACGGGTCAGGGAGAGTTCTGGCAGAAGGAGCCCTACGACCACCTGATTCGCGACGATCAGGATCTCGCTCACCATATCCATTACGTCCTGAACAACCCCGCCTCCGCAGGACTGCACAACTGGCCTTGGGTCGGCCGTGGCACCGCCTTTCCAGGCGGTGTTTCCGCGACCGCGACCAACGTCACACCCAACACCGGGCAGAAGCCCGGTGCCACGTCCTGAGTCATGCGGCACCGCCTTTCCAGGCGGTATTTCTGCGACTGCGACCAACGTCACACCCAACACCGGGCAGAAGCCCGGTGCCAAGTCCTGAGTCATGCGGCACCGCCTTTCCAGGCGGTGTTTCTGCGACACGCCAAGTTCACCGGCTGCGACTTCTCCCACGCCGACCTGCGCGGCACGATCGTGAGCACGTTCGCCCTCTGGGCCAGAAGGCTCCCACGCGCACAGAAGGCCCCGATCCGCTGGACGCTTCGCGGCAAAGAACCGACCGGCGGTTGATGGCCTGAGCCTCCCGGCCCGTCGTAACAAATCTTTAGATCTCAGCGGTCCGAGTAGTCACTACAATGCCGCACGAGGCCCACGATGCCGCGTGTCGCGCTCTACTTCTCCTGCTTCCTCGCCATCGCCACCTTTGCCCACGCCCAGTGCCAGTGGTCCCCAGGTCCCGGATTTCCCAGTACCAACGGCTCCGTGTACGCAACTCTCGCCCTTCCCGGAGGCGATGTCATCGTCGGCGGCATGTTTAGCGCCGCTGGCCGCGTCTCCGCCAACGGCATCGCAAGATGGAACGGGGCTACCTGGTCCCGGCTCGCCGACGGTGTCAACTACGGATGGGTATACGCGCTGGCCACCCTTCCAGGCGGCGACATTATCGCCGGCGGTCAGTTCAACTCCTCCGGCGCGACTCCGATTTCCAACATCGCACGGTGGAACGGCTCGGCGTGGTCTCCCCTCGGCAGCGGGGTGAACGGGAGTGTGCGAGCGCTCGCCACACTTTCAGACGGTTATCTCCTCGTTGGCGGATCCTTCACCGCCGCGGGTGGCATCCCCGTCAGCGGAGTTGCCCTGTGGGATGGTGCAACCTGGTCCTCCGTCGGCCCGATTCCGGCGCTGCCGAGTGTTGAGGTCTTCGCGTTCGCCGTGGCGGATAACGGAGACATCTTTGCGGGCGGTCAATACCTCTACGGACCCAAGTGGTTCAAAGGCTTTGTCGCACGTTGTCGCGACGGTGCGTGGACCATTCTGCTCTCGGATGTTTTTGGAACGTCCCCTGGTCCCTTTCACCAGCCCGGAAGGGCCTCAGTCATGGCCCTCCTCGCCCGCTCCAGCGGCGAACTCATCGTGGGTGGAGACTTTGTGGCCGCCGCGGGATTTCCAGCCGCGAACATCATCCGTTGGACCGGTTCGGCCTGGGCTCCGATGAGCTCCGGCATGAATGGCAGTGTGTGGGACATCGCCGTTCACCCGAGTGCGGGGCTCCTTGCGTTCGGAGGCTTCTCCATCGCGGGCGGCGGCTCCGCCCGCGCCGTCGCCCGTTGGGACGGAGCGAACTGGGCTGCGTTCGGCACAGGACCCGACTCAGGCGTCGCAAGGGCTGCGATCCTCCCCAACGGTGAAATCGTCACCGGCGGCGGCTTTTACGACGGCGCCGCCGGTACCGCGATCGATCCGATGTCGCGCTGGAACGGTTCGACGTGGTCCGCCTTGAGCCCGGGCACCCTCGGCTGGATTGACAGGCTCTTCACCATGCCCAACGGTGACCTGATCGCGGCCGGGCGATTCCAGATGATCGGGGGAGTTCGGGCAAACCGTATCGCCCGCCGCGTCGGCTCGACCTGGCAACCCCTGGGCTCCGGCGTCAACTCTTTTGTGTGGTCCCTCGCGGCAGATCCCAACGGACATCTGATCGCGGGTGGTGAGTTTACCGAAGCCGGCGGAGTACCAGCCAATCGCATCGCCCGCTGGGACGGGCAGACATGGTCCCCGCTCGGCGAGGGCGTGAGCGGCGTCCCAGGAGGTCCCTTCCCGTATGTCGCCGCAATACAAGTCATGCCCAATGGCGACGTCATCGCCGGCGGCCGCTTCTTGGTGGCCGGGACCATCTCCACCAGCAACATCGCCCGGTGGAACGGCTCCGCATGGATGCCGATGGTGTCGGGCGCCATTGGAACCGTCAGCTCGTTCGCGCTTCTCCAAACCGGCGATCTCGTCGTCGGCGGTCACTTCTCGATTCCCCAGAACAACATCGCCCGCTGGGATGGTGCGCAGTGGTGGCCCCTGGGCTCGGGTATCGGCGGCCCCGAAAGCGGCGTAAGTTCGATCCGGGTGCTCCCCGGCGGAGATCTGGTGGTGGCCGGATACTTCTCATCTGCCGGTGGCGTGCCCGCCGCCAATATTGCCCGGTGGAACGGCTTTGCCTGGTCGAGCATGGGCGCCATCAGCAGTCCCTACGACCTGGCTCTTCTTCCGGGAGGGGACTTGGTCGCGGCGGGATCGACCCAGAATCCCGAAGGTTACTTCCTGCTGACGCGATGGAATGGCTCGACCTGGTCGTCAATGGGCCAGACCTTTGATGACCACCCCTTCGCGCTGGCCGTTTCACCCAACGGCGACCTGAGCGTCGGAGGTAGCTTCAACACAGCCGGCGGCAAAGTCTCCGCCTACCTCGCCCACCTCTCCTGCCCCTGCTACCCCAACTGCGACAACTCCACCCTTTCCCCCCTCCTCACCGCCAACGACTTCCAATGCTTCCTCAACAAGTACGCCGCCAACGACCCCTACGCCAACTGCGACCAGTCCACCGGCACACCCGCCCTCACCGCCAACGACTTCCAGTGCTTCCTGAACACGTACGTCAACGGCTGCCCGTAGCGGTCGCCAACCGATCCGCCTCGGCCAAGAACCTACGATCTCTCCCGATGGATGAGCCCGGCCCAGCCACCCGTGCATTCCGCGACGGCCACACGCCCGAGCTCCTCTCCGCCGTGTACGACCAGCTCCGCGCCATCGCCCAGCAACGCATGAGCCAGGAAAACGCCGGGCACACGCTCCAGGCCACTGCTCTCGTCCACGAGGCCTTCCTCCGGATCAGCGCGGACCGCATCGTCCCCTTTCAGAATCGCGCACACTTCTTCGCCGCCGCCGCTGAAGCCATGCGCCGAATCGTCATCGATCACGCCCGTGCCAAGGGCGCCGCCAAGCGCGGCGGCGCGGCCAAACGCGCACCTCTTTCGGTTCTCGACCTGGCTTCCGAATCGGATCCCGCCCAAATCCTGATGCTGGACGAGGCCCTTGTCCGCTTGGAGAGGGCCGAACCCGACGCGGCCTCGGTCGTTCGTCTGCGTTTCTTCGCCGGCCTCACGGGAGACGAGACGGCCGAGACTCTCGGCGTGTCGCCGAGCCACGTCGATCGGCTCTGGGTCTACGCCCGCGCGTGGCTGCTGCGGGAGATGGCGGATTGATCGATGCTCGACCGGAACAAAGTCCGAGAGATGGTCGCCCAGGCTCTTTCGCTCCCCAGGTCTGAGCGAGCCCTGTATCTCGACCGCGCCTGCGGAGTCGACGCCTCCCTCCGCGCGGAAGTCCAATCTCTTCTCGACGCTGCCGACAGAGCTCCCGACTTCATGGCCGCGCCCACAAGGGGAGGCGCCTCACCGCTTCCCTCCGACGCTCCGGGCGCCCGCATCGGCCCCTACAAGCTCCTTGAAGAGATCGGTCACGGCGGTTTCGGTACCGTCTATCTCGCCGAGCAGGACCAACCCGTCCGCCGACGCGTGGCCCTGAAAGTCATCAAGCTCGGCATGGACACCCAGGCCGTTATCGCGCGTTTCGAGGCCGAACGCCAGGCCCTCGCGATGATGGACCACGCCCACATCGCCAAGGTCTTCGACGCCGGTACCACCGACCCCCAGCAGGGCGGACGTCCCTACTTCGTGATGGAGCTCGTCCGCGGCGAGCCCATCACCCACTACGCCGATCACGCCGGCCTGACCATCCCCGAGCGACTGGACCTCTTCCTCCAGGTCTGCCACGCGCTCCAGCACGCCCACAGCAAGGGCATCATCCACCGCGACATCAAGCCCGGCAACGTCCTGGTCACCACCCAGGACGGCCGCCCGCACGCCAAGGTCATCGACTTCGGCATCGCGAAAGCAACCGACCAGCGTCTCACCGAACGAACCTTCTTCACCGAGTTCCGCCAGCTCATCGGTACGCCCGAGTACATGTCCCCCGAACAGGCAGGCGGCGCTCCCGATGTGGACACACGCTCCGACGTGTACAGCCTCGGCGTCCTGTTGTACGAACTCCTCACCGGCGCCACACCCTTCGACGACAAGCAACTCCGCGCCGCCGCCTACGACGAAATCCAGCGCATCATCCGCGAGGTCGAGCCCCCCAAGCCGTCCACGCGCCTCTCCAGGCTCGCCTCGCGCGCCAACGTCGCGGCCCTCCGAAAGACCGAGCCCGCCCGCCTCAGCGCTTTGGTCACCGGCGACCTCGACTGGATCGTGATGAAGGCCCTCGATAAGGACCGCGCCCGCCGCTACGAAACCGCCAGCGCTCTGGCCGCCGATGTGGCCCGACACCAGGCGGGCGAACCCGTTCTGGCCGCGCCACCCTCGATCGTCTATCTCGCGAGTCGCTTTGCCCGCAGGCACCGCGCCGGAGTGGTCGCCGCCTCGCTGATCGCGGCCTCTCTCGTCCTCGGAACCGGCGTATCGCTCTGGCAAGCCGCCGTCGCACGCCGCGATCGAGACGCCGCCCGCTTCGCGAGTTCGGAGGCGGATCTGCGCCGGCGTGAATTGGAGAAGGTGGCCGCGTTCCAGGAGTCGCAGCTCGCGGGCATCGATGTCGAGCGGATGGGACGACGGCTGCTGGATTCGATCCTGGCCGACGCCAGGGAATCGATGTCGCGCCGGAACGTTCCACCGGATCAGGTCGAAGATCGCCTCAATCGCCTTCGAGACCTGCTCCGCGACGTCAACCTGACCGATGTGTCGCTTCAGACGCTCGACCAGAACATTTTCGATGACACGCTGAAAGGCATCGATCAATCCTTTGAGCAGCAGCCACTGGTCAAAGCGCGCTTGCTCCAGGCTGTGGCCACCACGCTGACTCGGCTGGGCCTCTTCGAAAGGGCCGCTGGTCCGCAAGCCGAGGCCCTCGACCTGCGCCGACGGCTTCTCGGGAACGAGCACGCCGACACGATCGCTTCCCTCGCCAGCTCGGCCGATCTGTTTCTCTCAAGGGGCAATATCCCCGAGGCCGAGTCAAGCGCCAGGGAAGTCGTGGATACCTTGAATCGCACGCAATCGACCGACTACCCAGCCATTGGAATTGCGCGGGCGGTGCTGGGAGGAACTCTGCTCGCGCGGGGCCGGGCATCCGAAGCAGAGCCCGAGTTTCGCGCTTCCCTCGACGCATGGCGAAAGGCCCGCGGCGACAACCATCGGGAAACTCTCCTCGCCGTGCAGAACCTCGGCGGAGCGTTCATGGAGATGGGCAACTACGAGAAAGCCGCATCCCACTTCCGCGAAGCCTTCGAAGGACTGCGCCGGGTCACCGGCGAGCAGTCACTCGATTCCATCCAGGCCGGGGCGAATTACGGATTCTCGCTGGAACGGATGGGCAAACTCACCGAGGCCGAACCCCTCTACCGGGACACACTCGCCAAGTGGCGTCTCATGCTCGGCGAAGATCATCCGAGCGCGATCCTCGCCATGAACAACCTGGCCTGGCTTGAAGACGAGCTCGCACACTACACCAGCGCCGAGGCTCACTACGTCGAAGCGATCACCCGGGCGCGCCGCATGCTCGGCGAAAAGCACATCATGACTCTTCGCTACATCACCAACTTCGGGCAGTTCCTTCGGAACCGGGGCCGTGCCGTCGAATCCGAATCGCACTACCGAGAGGCCGCCACGGGTCTTGAGCCCCAGCTCGGTCCCGACCACGCCTTCGTGGCCCTCAGCAACGCCGGGCTCGGCGGCGCCCTGCTCGATCTGAACCGCCTTGAGGAGGCGGAGCCCCGCTTGCTCGCCGGGGAACAGGCCTTTGCCCGCATCTCCGGGGGCTCGCGCGCCGATCACCGTCGGTGCCTTGAGGACCTGGTCGCGCTGTACGAGCGCTGGGCAGCGAAGGCGCCGGGCCCAAACCTTGATTCAAAGGCCGCGGAGTGGCGCTCGGCCCTTGAGAAGCTGCCGCGCTGAGCACTGAGTTCAGCAGAATCAGGACCACCCCCTGACGTCCCGTCCATGCGGGACCGACCCCCCGCCAACGCGCCTACCGCCCTCAAGTCCGCATCAAATCAATCCTGCAAATTCGTGATGCTCGTGGCCCACCCCTTCCGCTTGATGCCGGGAATGGGTCGCCTCGGATGTGCAGTTCGCAGCCGTTGGCCCCGCTCCGTCCGGTTGAAGCCCTCATCAGAGGAACACACATGAAGATCCGACACATCTCCCTGCTCTCGACTCTCGCGTTGACCGCCGCCGCCCACGCCCAATCCACATCCTTCACCTACCAGGGCCGCCTCAAAAACGGCACCGCCGCGGCCAGCGGCGCACACGACATGCGCTTCAAGCTCTTCGACGCCGCCACCGGTGGAACCCAGGTCGGCTCAACCCAGTGCCTGAACAACGTTGCCCTCACGGAGGGGCTCTTCTCTGCCACCATTGACTTCGGTCCCCAGTTCCTCACCACCGCCCAGCGTTTCCTGGAGATCGACGTCCGCGCCGACTTCGGTTCACCCTGCACCGACGTCTTCGGCTACGTGACTCTCACCCGCCAACTCATGACGCCCGCCCCGCGCGCGACGGCCGCGACCGTCGCCAACGCCCTCGCCGCGCCAGACGGGTCTCCGGCGACCGCACTGATGGTCGACAACTCAGGCAACATCGGCGTCGGCACCACAACGCCAACCCACTCGGTGCACGTCGCAAGTCCCATCCCGGCGCTGGCGCTCCAGGACACCGACTCCACCACCGACCAGGTCGGGTTCATCAGCTATCGCGACAGCGCCAACGCCGAACGCGCCTGGATTGGTTTCGGCTCCGCGGGCGATCCGGACTTCTCCATTATCAACGCCCGCCCCTCAGGCGACATCGTCCTCAACACCCTCGGCGGCGGCAGGGTCGGAATCGGCACAGCCTCCCCCCTCTCGACGCTCGACGTGCGAGGCAACATCCGCTTCGGTTCCAGCGGCCAGTATCTTGCCACCGCCGCTGACAACAACCTTCGAATCATCCAAGGGACGGTCGATCCCGGGTCGGGCTGCTCCGACACGCCGACCACCTCCGGCCTCGGGTTCACGATCACCGTCCTCAGCTGCGCCGAAATCCGCGTCAACTTCACGACTCCCTTCACCGGAACACCTGTG
The DNA here is from genome assembly GCA_044222195.1 of Phycisphaerales bacterium. GTDB lineage: Bacteria > Planctomycetota > Phycisphaerae > Phycisphaerales > UBA1924 > JAHBXE01. The sequence goes on along the minus strand of JBGANS010000016.1, from coordinate 31,374 downwards.
GTGGTCGCATCCGCCGAATGGGACTTCAACAACGGGAGCAGATACGTCACCTGCTCGGACACCACCACGAGCAGCGTCGCCATGCGTGTGTTCTTTGCCAACGGAAACAACACGCGTGCCAAGTTCCGCTTCATGGCCGTCGGACCTCGGTAACCCTCCTGAGAGGAACACACCCATGAAAACCATCACCCGAGTCCTAGGCTCCCTCGCGGCGCTCTCAACCGCCGGGCCCGCCCTTGCCCAGTCCACCGCCTTCATCTACCAGGGTCAGCTGAAGTCTTCCGGCGTCGCGGCCACCGGCCTCCACGACTTCCGCTTCCGCCTCTACGACGCCGCCGCCCTCGGAACCCAGATCGGCTCGACCCAGTGCGCCGACAACGTGACCGTGACTGAAGGCCGGTTCAACGCCAGCATCGACTTCGGCCCCGCGTTCGCATCCACCGCGCCCCAGTTCCTCGAGATCGACGTACGTCAGGACACCGGACAGAACTGCGCGAACATCGCCGGGTACACGCTCCTTTCGCCGCGCCAGCCCGTTACGCCGGCTCCGCGAGTTTCCGCGGCTAACGCCGCCAACATTCTCACCGCCCCAGGCTCGTCCGTGATCGCGCTGACATCGGGCAACGCCGGCAACATCGGCATCGGCACCACGGCACCGACACACCCGGTGCACATCGCCCAACCTGTACCCGCACTCGCCCTCCAGGACTCCGACTCGACCACGAATCAGGTTGGCTACGTCGATTACCGCGACAGCGCCAACGCCTCGCGCGGGTGGGTCGGCTACGGGACCGCGGGCGATCCCGACTTCTCCATCATCAACGCCCGCCCCGCGGGCGACATCGTGTTCAGCACCCTCGGCGGCGGCAGGGTCGGCATCGGCACGGCCTCGCCCGTTTCGACTCTTGAAGTGCGCGGAGATATCCGCGTCGGCGCCAGCGGCCAGTACTTCGCCGCGGCCGGGGAGCAGCCCCTCCGCATCGTGTACGGCACCGCGAGCAACCTCAATGACTGCGGAGGCATACCGACGCCTATTCATGCAGGCAGTGGCTTCCACTTCCTGGATAACTCTGGCTTTTCTGGATGGCTGATCGAGTTCGACGAACCCTTCTCGGCAGTCCCCTCGGTCGTCGGCTCCTCCTATTGGGACAGCTTCTTCGGGGGCAAGTATGTGTCCATCGAATCGGTGACGCCTTCTCAGTTCAGGATCAGGGTGTTCGCGTCGAGCGGCGACACGATCTGCCGACAGTTTTCGTTCATCGCGATCGGACCGCGATAGACCCTCGATTCCGTAGCTCATTCGCGCCTGCGTCATTCGCTCGATCTCACCTCGCATCTTTCAGGAAGCCCATGAAACGGATACTCGGCACCATTGTCGCACTCGTGTGTGTCTCGCCCGCCCTCGCGCAGAGCACCGCCTTCACCTACCAGGGCGAACTCAAGAACGGCTCCTCTCCCGCTACCGGCCTCCACGACTTCCGCTTCCGTCTCTACGACTCCCTCAGCGGCGGCGCCCAGCAAGGCACAACCCTTTGCGCCAACAACGTCTCCGTTAACAACGGCCGATTCTCCATCCAGCTCGACTTCGGCTCTCAGTTCAACGGCAACCTCCGCTGCCTTGAGATCGAAGTCCGCGCCGATTCCGGCCAGGACTGCTCGAGCGCCGCCGGCTTCACCATCCTCGGTCCGCGACAGGAAATCACACCAACCCCCAACGCCGTCTTCGCCGCCGCCGCGGCCAACACCACGCAGCTCAACGGCCAGTCCGCCTCCTTTTACACGAGCGCCGCCAACCTCACCGGCACCGTTCCTGACGCCCGCCTCGCCGGAACCTACACGTCCGCGCTGAACCTCACTAACGCCGCCAACGCGCTCTCCGGCTCCGGCGCGGGCCTGACGAACCTCAGCGCTGCCAGTCTCGCCACCGGCACACTCCCCGATGGCCGGCTGAGTGGTGCCTACACCAACTCGATAGTCCTTTCCAACGCTTCGAACATCTTCTTCGGCAACGGCTTCAATCTCCAATCCCTCAACGCCAGCAACATCACCACAGGCGCCCTTCCCGATGCCCGCCTCACGTTCAACATCCCGCGGCTCGCCAACACTCAGACATTTACAGCCGGACAGGTCTTTGCGCCGATCAACACCGACAATCCCGGCGAGTTCCGCACCGCCGTCGCAGGCCTCACCACTCTGTTCGCGTTCCAGAACGCCACCACGGGGAACGCGACCGCCTTCGTAGCGACCTCGTTGGGTCCCACGGGCGTCGGCGTCAGGGGGAGCGCCAACAGTTCGACGGGCGCCAACTTCGGCGGACGATTCCTGAGCCAAAGCACCGGTGGAATCGGTTGCTACGGCGAGGTTTCGGCCACCAGTGGCACCAACTACGGCCTCTACGGCGTGGTTCGCAGCACCGACGCCGTCGCCATCCAAGGCGAGGTCATCCCAACCACCGGCACCTCAACCGGGGTCTGGGGCATCAGCTCTTCCGGCACGGGCTTCGGCCTCTACGCCACCGGCCGCTCGGGCGCCAGCGGCACCAAGCTCTTCCGCATCGACCATCCCCTCGACCCCACCAACAAGTGGCTCCTGCACTACTGCCACGAAGGGCCCGAACCCCTCAACGTCTACACCGGCGTCATCACCACCGACGCCCAGGGCCAGGCCACCATCACCCTCCCCGAGTACTTCGATGCGATCAACCGCGACCCCCGCGTTCAACTGACCGTCGAAGACGACTCCGACGACTTCGTGATGGCCAAGGTGGTCGGCGGCGTCAAGGACGGCTCCTGCCGCCTGCGCACGAACAAGCCCCTCGTCAAGGTGTACTGGGAAGTCAAAGCCGTCCGCAACGACCTCTGGGTTCGCACCTACGGCGCCCCCGTCGAAGAGGCCAAGTCCCACCACGACCGCGGCACCTACCAGCACCCCGAGTTCTACGGCCTGCCGCGCGTCAGCCCCGCCGCCTCCCGCTCACAGCCCTACGACCCATCCCAAGGCGTCGCCACATCCAACAGCACCAACCGTCGGAGTTCTCACCCATGAAAACCTCCGCGACTTTCCGCCTCCGCTGCTTGGCCACCCTCCACGCTCTGTCCATCGCAATCCTCGCAGCCGCCGCGAACGCCCAGCCCCTTACCACCGCATTCACGTACCAGGGCGAACTCAAGAACGGCTCGTCGCAAGCCGCCGGCCTCCACGACTTCCGCTTCCGGCTCTGGAGCGCCCTCACCGGCGGATCGACGCTCGGGCTTTCTCCCATCTGCCTGGACAATGTCACCGTGAACAACGGCCGGTTCACCGCACGCCTGGACTTCGGCGCTGCGTTCGCGGGACAACAGAGGTTCCTCGAAATCGAAGTTCGCCAGGACACCGGCGCCACCTGCTCCGATAGCTCCGGCTACACGGTCCTCTCGCCCCGCTTGGAACTCACCGTTGCACCCAACGCCGCCTTCGCACTCACCGCCACCAACGCCACCCAGCTCGGTGGCCAAGCCCCCGCCTTCTACACCAACGCCGCGAATCTGACGGGAGCTCTGCCCTCGTCCTCTCTCGCGGGTTCCTATTCCGGAGCCCTGACCCTTTCGAACGCCTCCAACTCATTCTCCGGCTCCGGCGCAGGCCTGATCAACCTGAGCGCGTCAAACCTCTCAAGCGGAACCCTCGCCGACGCGAGACTCTCCACCAACATCCCCCGCCTCGACACTGGCAACACCTTTGGCAACACCATCAACTCCTTCATGGGCCTCGTCGGAATCGGCACCACGAGCCCGAATCCGAATCACCTCCTGCACCTCTTCGGCACCACTCCCTCGATCGCAATTCAGGACGCGGACTCCACCACCCAGCAAGTCGGCTACGTCGACTTTCGCGACAGCGCCAACACCTCACAAGGCTGGGTCGGCTTCGGCTCCGCCGGCGACCCCGATTTTTCGATCATCAACGCCCGCACAGGCGGCGATATCGTGCTCAGCACTCTTGGCGGCGGAAAAGTAGGCATTGGCACCGCTTCGCCCGCCGCGGCGCTCGACGTCCGCGGCGACATCCGCCTCGGACCCACCGGCCAGTTCCGCGCCACCAGCGGCGAAGAAAACCTCCGCATCATCCGGGGTGTGATTGAATACGACGGCGTCATTCTCAGCGGAACCGGTTTCACCGTTACCCATCCTCCGACGGGCTCAAGCCAGTACACGATCACCTTCACCACTCCGTTTGCAGGGCGCCCCGCGCTGACCGTGACCACGGAGTACTTGCCGACCGGGAGCCTCAACACCATTGCGCAATCCCAGTTTGTCACTTCCACCTCCGCCGATGTGTGGACTCGTGACAGCGACGGAGCCCGGGTGAGCCGCTTCAGCTTCATCGCCATCGGTCCGCGCTGACCCCGTTCACTGATAACCCGCCCCCTCATCCCCCACCCCCTCAACCCCCAAAAGGACCGCCCATGAAACCCACAACCCTCAAGCTCCTCGTCCCCCTCGCCCTCCTCCTCGCCGTCACCCTCGCCGGCGCCGCCGCGCAGCGCAAACTCGCCGCCAACACCATCAACCCCACCGCCACCCTCAGCTCCGGCCGCAACCGCATCACTCTCACCGGCCCATTTGCAAACACGCAAGTCGAGTGGGTCGCGTTCCGCGTCACCGTCACCCAGCGGACCACCGGCGCCATCGCGGAGGGTTACGCATACCGCCTTGGCTCCACCACGCCGCAGCAGTGGCAGGTCATCGCTTTCGCGCGCCCCGGCGACAACTTCGAACCTGGGCCCGCTACCGCCGTCGCCCTTGCCGCCAGCTCGCTCCACGGCGAAACCACCGACGCCCACCAGTGGCTCGTCCCCGTCACGCTCCTATCCGAGTAACGCTCGCACAGAACTCGACGAAAGGCATTGCCATGCTCCCTCGCATCAAGTCCTGGTTGGTCGCTTCGCTCACCGCCGTTTCCTTCTCTTCGGCCGCTCACGCCCAGTTCCAGATCGACTGGTACACCATCGATTCCGGCGGCGGCGCTGCCTCTGGCGGCTCCTTCAGTCTCAACGGCACCATCGGTCAACCCGACGCCGCATCGAGTGCGGGCGGGACGTTCGACTGCGCCGGGGGTTTCTGGAGCGTGTTTGGCACCGCCGCGGCCCCCTGCTACCCCAACTGCGACGGCTCCACCGGCTCGCCCCGCCTCACCTCCAACGACTTCCAGTGCTTTATCAACAAGTACGCCGCCAACGACCCCTACGCCAACTGCGACGGCTCCACCTTTACCCCCGTGCTCACCTCCAACGATTTCCAATGTTTCCTCAACGCCTTCGCCGCCGGCTGCCAATGACCCGCCCCCCGCACTGAAGCAGCCGGCAGCCATTCACTCAAGGTGCGCCCGCCTCTCACGGGCCCTTCCTCCTCGCGCCCCCGTCCGGTTGACGCTTCGGGCAGGCGTATCCCCTGCCGCTGCGCCCCCAAATCCCCCAGACTCACGTTGAACGCGCAAATCTCTGCCGATGCTCGCGCCGCGGCCCGGCCACGCCCGATTTCGCGTACTCCAACCCCAAGGTCCGAAGAGGAGTCAGCCCGGTGAGCCGTCCACGAGCTTTTTTCACCATTCGCGTCCATTTGCCGTCACAACACAGCGCCGATGCGCACCTTCTCTAGTAACTGGAGACCCCCAATGAACCGCCCCTCCCCACGTCGAAGCACCCGCAAGGTCTGGTCGATCGCGGCACTCATCGCCCTCAGCACAGCCCCCGCGCTCGCCCAGACTCCGATGGGCACCGCCTTCACCTACCAAGGCCAGCTCAAAAGCTCCGGCCTGCCGGCAGGCGGCCAGTTCGACATGCGGTTCAGGATCTTCGATGCCGCCACGGGCGGCAGCCAGGTCGGTCCCACGATGTCGGCCCTCGACGTCGGGATCACCCAGGGCCAGTTCACCATCGACCTGGACTTTGGCCCCGGCGTGTTCGCCGGAGACCAGCGCTGGCTGGAAATCTCCGTCCGCCGGTGCAACTCATCCACCAGCTACAGCGTCCTGAATCCACGCCAGCCCGTACTCGTCGCGCCATACGCCCTCTACGCCCTCACGGCCAAGTACGCCCAGAACGCCCCGCCCGGCGCAATCGGACCGACGGGTCCGCAAGGGCCCACCGGCGCTCCAGGAGTCGTCGGGGCCACCGGCCCGGTCGGTGCGACCGGAACCGCGGGTCCGGCCGGACCAGCCGGCCCGACCGGCGCGCAGGGAGCAGCGGGGACCCAAGGCTCCACAGGCGCCCAAGGCTCCACAGGCGCCCAAGGCAACGGGGGCGCAACCGGAGCACAAGGCCCTGTTGGTCCAACCGGCGCCCAAGGCGTCACGGGTGCGCAAGGCGCCACCGGCGCCCAAGGTAATGCCGGTGCTCAGGGCCCGACTGGTGCCCAGGGCGCCACAGGCGCTCAAGGCAACGCGGGCGCAACCGGAGCACAGGGCCCGATTGGTCCAACCGGCGCGCAAGGCGCCACTGGTGCGCAGGGCGCTACCGGCTCCCAAGGTGATGCCGGTGCCCAAGGCGCGACAGGCGCTCAAGGCAACGCGGGCGCCACGGGAGCACAGGGCCCTGTTGGCCCAACCGGTGCCCAAGGCGCCACGGGCGCACAAGGCGCCTCCGGAGCACAGGGAGCCACCGGCGCCCAAGGCGATGCCGGCCCTGCCGGTGCACAAGGGTCAATGGGTCCCACGGGCGCCCAAGGCCCCACCGGTGCTCAAGGTCCGACCGGCGCCCAGGGTGCGACAGGCTCCCAGGGTGACACGGGCGCGGCAGGCGCCCAAGGCCCGACCGGTGCCCAGGGCGCCACCGGCTCGCAAGGCGACACCGGCAACACAGGCGCACAAGGTTCTGTGGGCCCAACCGGTCCCCAAGGTCCCGCCGGCGCTACCGGAGCAAACGGTGCACAGGGCGCCACTGGAGCGGCCGGTGCACAGGGCGCCACCGGCGCGGCCGGTCCTCAAGGCGCCACCGGCGCCGTCGGCCCCGCCGGCGCCTCGCCCTGGTCCCTCAGCGGCTCAAACACGTTCTACACGGCCGGCCTCGTCAGCGTCGGAACATCCAGCCCCACCTCGGCCAACCTGTTCACCTCGTTCGCCTCAGGCTCCACGTCCACCGCCGTCCGCGGCCACGCCACCGCACCCCTCAACGTCGGCCCCATCATCGGCGGCGACTTCTCCATCGACAACAACGTCGGTTACGCCGTCCGCGGCCGCGCCACCTGGGGCGTCGGCAGCACCGTCGGCGTCTACGGCGAGAACCAAAGCAACACCGGCTACGGCGTGCACGCCACGTCCAGCGGCAACAGCGGCACCGGCCTCTTCGCCGAAGCCACCGCCGTGGGCGCCACCGGCAACCGATACGCCATCTACGGCACCGCCAACAACGTCGCCAACAGCTGGGCCGGATACTTCGCCGGCAACGTCAACGTCTCCGGCACCCTCTCCAAGGGCGGCGGCACCTTCAAGATCGACCACCCCCTCGACCCCGAAAACAAGTTCCTCTACCACTCCTTCGTCGAGAGCCCGGACATGATGAACGTGTACAACGGTCTCGTCACCCTCGACAACGCCGGCCGCGCCACCGTCGAACTCCCCGCCTACTTCGAAGCCCTCAACAAGGACTTCCGCTACCAGCTCACCTGCATCGGCGGCTTCGCCCCCGTGTACATCGCGGCCAAGGTCCACAACAACTCCTTCACGATCGCCGGCGGAACGCAAGGTCTCGAGGTCTCCTGGCAGGTCACCGGCATCCGCAAGGATGCCTTCGCCAACGCCAACCGCGTGATCCCCGAAGCGGACAAGCCCGACAGCCAGAAAGGCAAGTACCTCCACCCCGAAGCGCACGGCAAGCCCGCCGAACTCGGCATCGACAGGGTCCCCCAGCCCACCCAGGCGCCCGCCGCCGTCTCGCAGCGATAACCAAGCAGCACCAACGAGGAACCCACCATGCGAATCCACCACCTGCTCGCCGGCGCCGCCGCTCTCGTGCTCCCGGGCCACGCCTTCGCCCAGGAAGAGTTCAGCGTCAACTGGCACACCATCGACTGCGGCGGCGGGTCCTCCAACGGCGACGACTTCACCGTCCTCGCCACCATCGCCCAGCCCGACGCCGGAAACCTGATCGGCCCGGAGTCCGTTGATTCATTCTCCATCGCCGGCGGCTACTGGGCCATGGTGAACGGGGGGTGCTACGCCAACTGCGATGGCTCCACCGGCCCCGCCATGCTCACCGCCAACGACTTCCAGTGCTTCCTCAACCGCTTCGCCGCCGACGACCCCTACGCCAACTGCGACCAATCCACCGGTTCCCCCGCCATCACCGCCAACGACTTCCAGTGCTTCCTGAACACCTTCGCAGCCGGATGCCCCTGAACCGTGCCACCGTCCTTGCGGTCCTCCGCACGCCCGTGTTCTGCGCTTCGAACACACACACCGAGCGGCCTGTCCTCCTCCCCATCTCCGACCCTATTCCCTCACTTCCGCGGGGGTGCGGGGGCGGCCGCCCCTGCATCGGCGCTTGTCTCAAAACCACCACCCAAGTAGGAGGATTCCCATCCCCGTGGTACCCTACGCCCAATGTTTGACCAAGCCTTCAAGAACATCGACAACGCCCTCCGCAATGAAGCCGGCTGCGCCACCGAGCTCGACTACACCGAGCAAACCTCCTGGCTCCTCTTCCTCAAGTACCTCGAAGGCCTCGAAGAAGACCGCAAGTCCGAAGCCGAGCTCGAAGGCCGCCGCTACACCCACATCCTCGGCAAGGAGTACCGCTGGGATGTATGGGCCGCGCCCAAGGACAAGTCGGGCGGTGGGGGGGCGATCGATCACAACCGCGCCCTCACCGGCGATGACCTCGTCGAATTCGTAGACAAGAAACTCTTCCCCTACCTCCGCGGCTTCAAATCCAAGGCCTCCGGCCCCAACACCATCGAGTACAAGATTGGCGAAATCTTCGGCGAGCTCAAGAACAAGATCACCAGCGGCTACAACCTCCGCGAGATCATCGACCACATCGATGCGCTCCGCTTCCGCTCCCAGGTCGAAAAGCACGAGCTCTCCCAGCTCTACGAGGAGAAGATCAAGCGAATGGGCAACGCCGGCCGCAACGGCGGCGAGTACTACACGCCCCGCCCCCTCATCCGCGCCATCATCAAGGTGGTGGACCCAAAGCTCAAGGAGACGATCTACGACCCTGCCTGCGGCTCCGCGGGCTTCCTCTGCGAGGCCTACGACTACCTCCGCGACCAGAACCCCCGCCGCACCACCGCCCAGGACAAGGTCCTCCAGGAAAAGACCTTCTACGGCAAGGAGAAAAAATCCCTCGCCTACGTCATCGCGATCATGAACATGATCCTGCACGGGATCGAGGCCCCGAGCATCCTGCACACCAACACCCTCAGCGAGAACCTCGCCGATGTGCAGGAGAAAGACCGCCGCGACATCATCCTCGCCAACCCGCCCTTCGGCGGCTCCGAGCGCAACGAAGTCCGGCAGAACTTCCCGATCCGCACCGGCGAGACCGCCTACCTCTTCCTCCAGCACTTCATCAAGTATCTCCGCGCCGGCGGCCGCGCCGGCATCGTCATCAAGAACACGTTCCTGAGCAACACCGACAACGCATCGGTAAGCCTGCGCAAGATGCTCCTGGAATCCTGCAACCTGCACACCATCCTGGATTGCCCCGGCGGCACGTTCCAGGGGGCCGGCGTCAAGACCGTAGTCTTGTTTTTCGAGAAGGGTTCGTCCACGCGGAAGACTTGGTACTACCAGCTCGACCCGGGCCGCAGCCTCGGCAAGACCGATCCCCTGAACGATGACGACCTTGCCGAGTTCGTCGCGCTCCAAAAGAATCGGGCGGAATCGGCGAAGTCATGGACCGTTGATGCCAAGGCCATTGATGCTGCCACGTTCGATCTCACGGTCCGCAATCCCAACGCACCCGAGGCAGACCCGCACCGCTCGCCCCTCGAAATCCTCGACGAGATCAAGAGGCTGGATGAGGAGAGCGCGGAGGTGCTTGAGACAATCAGAGGACTTCTGTGAGTGGTGCCTGGACCACAAGACCGTTGGATGAAGTGTGCCATGTCGAATACGGCACACGCGTTGTGAAGAGCCGGGATGGCGGGGCGAAATACCCGGTGTACGGCGGCGGTGGCGCTACGTTCGCAATGGACTCGTTCAACCGTGAAGATCGCGTGGTGATAGGTCGATTCGGGATGTCGGAACAATGCACGCGATTTGTCGCGGGCAAGTTTTTCTTGAACGACAGTGGTCTGACCGTGTCGCCGAAGGACCGCCGCTCGCTTTCGCAGCGTTTCATCGATTACTGGGCGGTTGCCAACAACGATCGAATCTACGCACTTGGCAAGGGCTCGGCGCAGAAGAACTTGGATGTAGATGACTTCCGCCTCTTGCCGGTTGCCTATCCAGAATCGACGAGCGAGCAGCACCGGATCGTCGCCATCCTCGACGAAGCCTTCGCCGCCATCGCCACCGCAAAGGCCAACGCCGAGAGGAACATCCAGAACTCGCGGGCAGTCTATGAGAGTGAGCGGGAGTCCGTTCTCTTCGATGTTGTTTCCGACTGGAAGCCGACGACGATCGGCGACGAAGTTGACTTGCTCTCAGGGTTTCCGTTCAAGAGCAGTGGCTACACAGAAGATCCTGACTCTGTGCGACTCCTGCGCGGAGACAACATCGTCCAAGGACGGTTACGGTGGGATGATGCAAAGCGTTGGCCCTCATCGGACACAGCGGCATACTCGCGATTTCAACTGGCAGTCGGAGATGTCGTGCTTGCGATGGATCGGCCCTGGGTTAAAGCAGGTCTGAAGCATTCGCAGATAGGCGACGATGATCTTCCCTGTTTGCTCGTTCAGCGAACCTCTCGCCTCCGGGGTGGGCCGGCGCTCGACAATCGGTACCTGAAACACCTGCTTGGTACCCAAGCATTCTCTCGACACTTGCTTGGAGTTCAGACCGGAATCGGCGTTCCGCATATCAGCGCTCAACAGATCAAGGACTTTCAATTCCCACGACCGTCTTTGCCTGAGCAGCGACGGCTGGTGACTAGATTGGACGTTTGCTTGAAGCACACGGCTCAATTGCAGGCAATGTGGACCCGAAAGCTCGCCGCCCTCGACGCCCTCAGGTCCTCCCTCCTCCACCACGCCTTCACCGGCCAACTCTCTGAGCGAACGACAAACAAGACCCTGAGTGGAGTCGCTATGTGAGTATTCCCTTCCGCAACAGCGCGGCGTTCGGCAAACGAATGGAGTTCTACGTTGTAGGGCTAATGCTTAAGGAAGGTCTCGATGTCTACCTTCCGTTGGTCGATGACCACGCGATTGATGCCGTCGTCAAGCGGCCAGACGGTCGATTTGTGGAAGTTCAAATCAAGGCCCGCTCAAACACGGTCACATTTGGCGATGCAGCTCTCTTTGCCGCCCTTGTTCACGAGCATCGCCTCAACTACTGGTTTGTGTTCTACTCAGAACGCATGGACAAGATTTGGATCATGAGCTCCAAGGAGTTCCTGAAGGAATCTAATCAGAATAAGAAGGGCAAGAACATCGGCAAGCGCGGTATCTGGTTCAATGGCTGGAAGGGTGAAGCCGAACACGTCAAGCCTCGCTTCGAGAAGTACGTCGCGACAAGCTTTGCCCGAATCGTGAATGAGGATCCGGACGCGGAGCTGGTCCCGTCATGAACGAAGCCGAGACCAGAGCCGAGCACATCGACCCCGCCCTCGCCGCGGCGGGCTGGGGCGTCGTCGACGGCAGCCGCATCCGTCGCGAGTACCCCATCGCCCCCGGCCGCATCGAGGGCCGCGGCCGGCGCGGCAAGCCTCTCACCGCCGACTACGTTCTCGTTTACCGCGAGCATAAGCTCGCTGTCATCGAGGCCAAGCCCTGGGATGCGGCCTTGACCGAAGGCGTCGGCCAGGCCAAGGACTACGCCGGCAAGCTCGCCGTCCGCTTCACCTACTCATCCAACGGCCAGGGCCTCTACGGCATCGACATGCAGACGGGCGCCGAGGCCGAATGCAAGTACCCAACGCCCGATGAACTCTGGGCCCGCACCTTCGCCGTCCCAAACGTCTGGCGCGACCGCTTCGCGACCGTTCCGTACGAGGACAAAGGAGGCAGCCACGCTGGCCGCTACTACCAGGACATCGCAACCGAGCGTGTCCTTGAAACGATCGCCAACGGCAAGGATCGAGTGCTCCTCACACTCGCCACCGGCACCGGCAAGACCTTCATCGCTTTCCAACTCGCCTGGAAACTGTTCCACAGCCGCTGGAATCTCGGCGATTGGAAGCGCATCGCGCAAGAGGGTGGCGATCCGACGCGACGCCCGCGGATCCTCTTTCTCGCTGACCGCAACATCCTCGCCGACCAGGCGTTCAACGCCTTCTCCGCCTTCCCCGAGGATGCGATGGCCCGCATCTCGCCTGCGGACATCCGCAAGAAGGGCAAGGTCCCCAAAAACGCAAGCATCTTCTTCACCATCTTCCAGACCTTCATGAGCGGCCCGGAGAAGCCCGGCCCCGATGGCAAGATGCACCCCAGCCCCTACTTCGGCGACTACCCGCCCGACTTCTTCGACTTCATCATCATCGACGAGTGCCACCGCGGCGGCGCAAACGATGAAAGCACATGGCGCGACATCCTCGAATACTTCAAGCCCGCCGTGCAGCTCGGCCTCACCGCCACGCCCAAGCGCAAGGACAACGTCAATACCTACAAGTACTTCGGTGACCCCGTCTACGTCTATTCCCTCAAGGAAGGAATCAACGACGGCTTCCTGACGCCCTTCCGCGTCAAGCAGTTCTCAACCACGCTCGACGAATACGTTTACACGCCCGACGACATCGTCGTGGAAGGCGACATCGAACAAGGAAAACGCTACGAGGAGCGCGAGTTCAACAAGCTCATCGTGATCAAGGAACGCGAAGAGCACCGCGTCAAGCTCTTTCTCCAGAACATCGACCCACGCGAGAAGACGCTGGTCTTCTGCGCGAACCAGGCTCACGCCCTCTTGGTCCGCGACCTGATCAACAAGCACAAGACCATCCCCGATCCCAACTACTGCCACCGCGTCACCGCCGACGATGGCGGCCTCGGCGAGCAGCACCTTCGCGACTTCCAGGACAACGAAAAGTCCATCCCCACGATCCTGACCACCTCGCAAAAGCTCTCCACGGGCGTCGATGCCCGCAACATTCGCAACATCGTCCTCCTCCGTCCCATCAACTCCATCATCGAGTTCAAGCAAATCATCGGCCGCGGCACGCGGCTCTACGAAGGCAAGGACTACTTCACCATCCTCGACTTCGTGAAGGCCCACCAGCGCTTCCTCGATCCCGAGTGGGATGGACCACCGCAAGACGAAGAGCCGTGCCCGAAGTGTCAGCAAGCCCCATGCGTCTGCGAGCGCGTTCAACGTGTGTGTGAGAACTGCAACCAGCGTCCCTGCATCTGCGAGAAAGGGCCATGCTCCGTCTGCGGCCAAACGCCTTGCATCTGCCGCCGCAAGCGCGAGCGAGTCATCGTCAAGCTCGCCGACGGCAAGTCCCGCCAGATCCAGCACATGGTCGCCACCAGCTTCTGGCATCCCGACGGCACGCCGATGTCCGCTCAACAGTTCATGGAAGCTCTCTTCGGCAAGCTGCCCGACTTTTTCAAGGATGAAGCCGAGCTGCGCCGCATCTGGAGCGTCCCTGACACCCGCACGAAGCTCTTGCAAGGTCTTTCAGAGAAGGGTTTCGGTCCCGACCAGCTCGCCGAAATGCAGAAGATCATCAACGCCGAAAACAGCGACCTCTTCGACGTGCTGGCATACGTGGCATGGGCATTACCGACAATCACGCGCGAGGACCGTGCGAGCATTGCCCGCAAGGAACTGCCCAATCACTTCGCCGCAAAGCAGCAAGCATTCCTCGATTTTGTGTTGTCTCAGTACGTTCGAGCGGGCGTCGAAGAGCTTGCCGTAGACAAACTCACGCCACTCTTGAAGCTCCGCTATAACAACGCCATTGCCGATGCGATCGCCGACCTGGGCAAGGCAGAGGAAATCTCACGAACATTCTCGGGATTCCAGAAGCTCCTATACCAGCGGGCAAGTTAGCCCTCGCTACTGACACCACGCTGTCGCTCCCCCACCCTCACGAGTGACAGCGCTCTGTCACCGTCCCACACAATTCCCCCATCCCCGCCCTTGAACCCGCGCCGCGGCACGGTACGTTCTCTACATGCTCTCCTCCGCCTCCCACACAACTCTCTCCGAACCCTTCGACCCCCAGATCGACACCATCACCCTCGACCCCAACGCCGTCCTCCGCGACCTCCTCCAGTCCGACCGCCCACTCTTCGATATCGCCGCCGAGCACAAGCTCTCCCTCCGCCAGCTCATCATCTGGTGCGAGCAGCCCGCCATCCGCAACCTCCTCTCCTCCGCCGATGAACTCGCCAATCTCCGCGCTTCCCACACAGCCGCCCAATCCCGCCACCTCGCCCTCGCCGTCCTCACCGAGCAGTGCCGCGCCCTCTACACCACGCCCCGCGACCGCGAATGCTCCAACCGCGCCGCCCGCGCCATCCTCCGAGAATGCTCCCAGGTGGCACGACTCTCCGAGGCGTGTCGTTCCCCTTCCATCTCGCGCGCCGCCCCGACGACGACAACCCCAATCCCTCCCGCCTCCCCCAACCCCGCCCGACTTCTTCACACCCCCCGGCCGCAACACCAACGGCCATTCCCACACGCACTCACACGGACACCACAACGGCCACAAGAACGGTCACGACAACGGCCACGCCCGCCGAAACGCGCGGCACGATCGCCGCCGCAACAACAGCGCCGGACATCGGAACACTGGACCAATCAGCTGTGGCGGGACGACCTGTCTCAGCACGCAATGCCCAGGACTGCGCCCAAGACTGCCGCGTCCCCTCACCCTTCCACCCCTTCACCCACTCACCCCTTCAGGTCCCCGCCTCACCCCGCGTAGCTCATCACCCACACCCGCAGCGTCTCCGCCACAGACCACGCCTGCGCGGGACATCCACCCGGCTTCGACGGCGCTTCAGCCGAATCATCCCCGTCAAACACTTCCGGCAACTGCCCCGGGCACAAGTCGTCCATTCGCGCGATCAGCGGTGACAGAGCCGCCCGCGCCTCGGCCCGAGACTTGGGCGAGAACCCGCCCGCACGCATCACCGCTTCTGCATACGGCCCCAGTAGCCACGGCCACACCGTTCCGTTGTGGTACGCCGCGTCGCGCTCCCGCATCGGGCCCCGATACCGGCCCCGGTACCCCGCCTCATCCGCCGCGAGCGTCCGAAGCCCGCGCGGCGTCAGCAGCTTCTCCCGGACCGCGCCGAGTACCGACTTCTGCTGGCTCGGCTCCAGCGCCGATCGTGGCAAACTCACCGCGAACACCTGGTTGGGCCGCATCTGCGGGACCGGCTTCCACGTTCCATTGGCGCCCGGCTCAAGCACATCGTGCAGGCTCTTCCCATTCCAGAACAGCACCCGGAAATGGTCCGCCGTCCGCTTCGCCAGCTTCTCCAGTTCCGCCGACCGCCCGCTCTGGAACCTCTTCACCGCCGCCGCCACACCCAGCACCCCGCTGTGCCAGAGCGCCGAGAGCTCCACCGGTTTCCCATGCCGCGGCGTGAACACCACCCCGTCCCGCTTCGCATCCATCCACGTCAGTTGCGTCGTCGCATCCCCCGCCATCACCAGGCCATCGATCGGATCGACCCGGATGCCGAACTCCGTACCTTCTCTATACGCGTCCACAATGTCCAGGCACGCCGGCTTGAGCAGCGTCTCAAACCCCTCCATGTCCTCCGAAGCCCGCAAGTACTCGCACGCGGCATGCAGAAACCACAGCGAAGCATCCGCCGTGTTGTACTCCGCTTCGCCCGTCTGGTCGTTGAACAGATTGGGAATCAGCCCGTTCTTACGATGCGATGCGAATGTCGCCAGCACCGACCGCGCTTCCGCAAACCGCTTGGTCGTCAGCAGCAACCCGCCACAGGAGATCATCGAATCGCGGCCCCAGTCGCTGAACCACGGATAGCCGGCGATGATCGAGGTGCCGCCCGATTCGCCGCCCGCACGGCGCACGACGAAGTCGTCCGCCGCGGCGATGAGCTTTGCCAGCGTGGGCGTCTCGGCCTTTGGAACTTCGCGACAGGTTTCGCGGATGATCTCGCCGAGCCTCGCTTGCGATGACTCGCGCGAGTCCGACGGTGGGGTCTGGCCCATCCAGGCGGTGATGGTGATGGCGCCGCTGGTCGCGGGACGGAGCTGAAGGTTGAACGTGCCGGGACTCCACAGGTCTTCGGTGAAGTCGTACCCGCGGTCCTGCTCGTGTTCGTAGGAGAAGTTGTACCACCACTGGGCCGCGGAATCGAACCAGCCGGCATCGCAGGCGAGGTCGAGTGTCCGCCAGCCGCGCTGAACCTTCACGTGCCGCTGCGAACCGTCGGCTCGGAAGTCGGCGTCGGGGTTCGAAGCGTGCAGGAGGGAGTGGGCATCCTGCATGCGGAGCAGGGGGCGGAGCTGGAGGCGGACGATGTCCATCGCGGAGCGAACGGTGTAGCAGACCGCCGCGGCCTGGACTTCGCGATGCAGGTGGAGGGTCTTCTCGATTTCGATCTGCTCAGCACCCTGACCGATTCGGTAGAGCCACGTGCAGCTTGATGGGGTGCGCGTGAAGCTGACAAGGTGCGGGCTGGTCGGGGCGGGGCCGCCGCCGTTGAATCGGTACGGAGTCAGGTGGTAGGAAACTTCGTGATCAGTGCCCGGGGCAACGACCACGGTCTCGGCGAGGCTGTGGAGCATGACCTCGCGCTGAACAGGGGGGTGGAGCGAGGGGATGAACAAGCCGTGGTAGCGCCGGGTGGGCGTGCCCGTGACGGTGCCCATGGCGTAGCCGCCCTGACCATTGGTCAGCAGCCACTCGGTGCGGCGCAGGGTCTCGGGGTCGGCGCTGCCGTAGCGCGTGTACTCGGGAAGGGCGATGGGAGGAGCCGCGATGGTTGCGGGCATGGAGACAGGGTACCGCGGTTGGGCGTGGAAAGACACGGAAGTTGGATGCCGCGGCGTGCTTTGAGTTGCTCTCAGCGCGTTCTTGGGGTGACACGAACGCCGTCGCGTACGCGGTCGCTGGGGTACGCCACGACGCTCTGGCCCTGTTCCAGGCCCGAGAGCACCTGGGCAAACTGTGAGTTGCGCCGGCCGATTTCGATCGGCTTGGCCACGGCGCGCCCGCCCGCGACGGCGAACGCCGCCCAGGACTGATCGTTGCGGAAGAGGGCGGAGGTGGGCACGGTGAGCACACCCGCGGATTCCCAGGTGACGATGCGCGCCTCCACGCGGAAGCCGTCGCCCAGCGTGTCGCGGGCGGCGGGCGGGTCGAGCAGGTCGATGATGACGTTGACGCGCTGCTCCTCGACGCCGAGGGCGGAGATCTTGGTGAACGCGGCGGGCTCGACCAATCGGACCCGCCCGTTCAGCGGCGCGGGGCCGCCCCAGTGCTCGATCGAGGCGTGGGCGCCCGGGCGAATGGAAACAGCGTCGGTTGACAAGACATCGATGACGAGTTCGAGGTCGGTCGGGTCGCCAACTTCGATCAACGGCGAGCCGGCCTGAACGACCGCGGCGCTTTCCTGGATCACGCGCAGGACGCGCCCGGTCACCGGCGAAGGAATGTCGAACCGCACGGCCTGGTCCGGGGTCCCTGCGGATGAATGAAGAAGCGCGGCTCTTGCCTGTTCGAGTTCAAACTGGGCGATGTCGCGATCGAAGCCCGCGGCGCGGTGCTCTTCCCGACGGATGGCGTCCTCGGCCAGGGCCCGTTCCATTTCCTGCGTGGAGCCCGCGCCCTTGGACGCGGCTTCCTTGAGGCGGGACAACTCGCTGCGAGCGAGTTCGAAGGTGGCGCTGGCCCGCCGCACGGCCGCGCCGGCGCGCTCGAGCGCGGCCTCGGCGGCCTTGACGCGCGCGTTGGCTTCGGCCCGGGCTCGGGGGTCGAGGAGGGACGGGTCGACGGGGTCGATGGAGGCCAGGATGGTTTGCCCGGCGGCGACCGTGTCGCCCTCACGGAGGGTGATGCGGCTGAGCCGGCCGGCCAGCGGCGCGGACACGATGTACCGCTCCTTGGTGCGGGTGCGGCCATCCTCGTCGACCGTGACGCTCAGCGGCCCGCGCTCGACGGTCGCGAGATCGACCGGGACCGGCGCGGGCCAGAAGGCGTACGCCAGACCCAGGCCCGCGGCGACGGCGGCGGCTGTCAGAAGGAGGTGGCGGGGTCGCAAGGCATTATCCTTTACTCTTGAGAACCTCGACGAGGTTCAGCGTGTTCACCCCGCGACGGACGATGAAGCCGGAAATGGCCGCGGCGGCCGCGACGACCACGATACCGAACGCGTAGGTGCGGACATTGATGAAGGCCGGGATGCGGTGGGTCTCGGTCTCGAGGGCGGTGGCGGCATACATGGTGAGCAAACGACCGAGGGCCAGCCCGATGGGGATGGCCAGAAGGGTCAGCACGGCCAGTTCGCCGAGGAGAATGGCGGACACTTCGGAGCGCCGGAAGCCCAGGATCCGCAGCGTGGCGAACTCGTGGGCGCGTTCGGCCAGGGCGATGCGGGCGCTGTTGAACATGACGCCGAAGGCGATGGTGCCGGCGAAGGCCAGGTTGAAGAGCCGCATGACGAGGATGTTCTTTGCGAAGGTGTTCTCGAAGGTGTCGACGGCGGCCCTCTTGATCGTGACGCCGCCGACGGCGGGCACTTGCTTGAGAGTCTGGTAGAGGCGCGGGGCGGCGGCAGCGTCAACCCTCAGGAATGCGCCGGAGATGACGGGCCCTTCCTGCATGAGTTCGTTAAGGGCGTGGCGGTCCATGTAGGCGGCGGTTCCGAGGTAGGTCATGACGATGTCGGAGACGGTGAGGTCCGCGACGGGCCGCTGACCCTCGAGGACCTCGACCCGCACGCGGTCGCCGCGCGAGAGACGGAGAAGCCGGGCGAGCGTGTCGGTGAGGAGAAGCCCGGAACCGGGCATGGCGACGGGCCGACCGGCTTCGGAGAGCACGCGGTTCAGGGCAGGGGCCGGATCGAGAGCGGTGATGGACTCGCGGCGTTCGATGTGGCCGGAGCGGAAGCGGACGGGAACGGCACGGAAGTACTCGGCGCTGACGACACCCGAGAGCTCGGCGATCGCGGCGGCGGCGCGCGGCGTGGCGGGCTCGGTCAGGACGATGGTGGCATCCTGCCGCTGGACGCGCTGAAACTGAAAGTCCATGAGTTCGTTGACGGCGCCGTGGGAATAGGAGCCGAGGATGAGGACGGCGAGGGCGAGCGACATGCCCAGCGTGGTCATCGCGGCGCGGAGGGGCTGGCGCTCGAGGTGCCGGAGGATCATGCGGCCGACGGGTGAGAGAAATCGCTGGACCTTGAGGCGTTCGAGGATGGTGGTGCGATAGTCGGGCGGGGTCTCGGGGCGCATGGCCTGAGCGGGTGAGAGCGCCGCGGCACGCCGGATGGTGATGAGCGTTCCGGCGACGGCGGCGCCGACGCCGACTGAGAGAGCGAGCGCGATGGCGGGGCGGCTGAGCGTGAACTCGAAGACGGGGAAGCGGAAGAACTGAACGTAGAGCTCGGTCACGAGAAGGCCCATGCGCCACCCGAGCGCCACGCCGAGGGCCCCTCCGGCAAGGGCGACGACAACGACCATCATCAGGTAGTGCGTCGCGATCTGCAGGGTCGAGTATCCGAAAGCTCGAAGGGCCGCGGCCTGCTCGCGCTGGGTGCGAACCAGGCGGGCGAAGACGATGTTGAGGATGAAAGCCGAGGCGGAGAGAAAGACGATCGGCGGGATCACGGCCATTCCGCGGAGCTGGGAGAGCTCATCGGACAGGTACTGGTGGGATGTCTGGTCCTTGCGTTCGAATGCACCAGTGCCTCCGTAGGGCTCGGTCAGCGCGTCGAGGCGGCGGAGGACATCGGGCACGACGGCGCCGGGGCTGAGCGCGACGGCGAGGTCGTTGAAGGCGCCGTCGAGATTGAAGGCGGGGGCGAGATCGCGCTGGCTCATCCAGAAGACGCCGAAGCGCTTGTTGTCGGGAAGAAAGCTCCCGGGCTGGATCTGGTAGATGAACTCCGGGGAGAGGCCGATGCCGACGATCGTGAGTCTCTGGAGGCGCCCGTTGATGACCGCGGAGACGGATTGGCCCAGGGAGAAGTCGTGGGCCTGGGTGAAGGCCTCGCTGGCGACGACCTCGCCCGAGCGCCCGGGCTCGGGCAGTCGGCCGCGCCGGAGATGGAGCTCGGAGAGCCCAAAGGGCGGTGCGTCGGGGATGGAAATGAGGCGTCCGTTGGCGGGCTCGGCGAGACCAGGGACGTCGAGAGTGACATCGACGACGATGCGAGCGGAGACGCGGGAGACGCCGGGAATCTGCTGGATACGGTCCTTGAGGGACATGGGAGCGCGTTTGATGTGGGTGAAGAGGTCGGGAAACCGGTAGCGCTCGTAGTAGGTGTCGCGGGCTCGCTCCAGCGAGCGGAGCGTGGAGAGGGACATGGTGAGCGCACCGACGCCGACGGCCATGACGAGGGCCGCGGCGAGGAGTTGAGGCCAGTGCCGGACCAGTTCCCGGAAGAGCTTGCGGTTGAGGGCGGTCACCACTTCAGGGACTCCGGGGGGGCCTTGGTGGTGTTGGAGACGATGGAGGCGATCCGGCCGTTGGAGAGGGAGATGACGCGGTCGGCGATGGACGCGATGACGGCGTTGTGGGTGATGATGGCGGTCAGGGTGCCGAGCTCGCGGTTGGCGCGGACGAGGGCCTGGAGGACGCGGATGCCGGTGGAGGCGTCGAGAGCGCCGGTGGGCTCATCGCAGAGGAGGACATCGGGGCGCTTGGCAACGGCGCGGGCGATGGCGACTCTCTGCTGCTCGCCGCCCGAGAGCTGCGAGGGGAAGTGGTCGGCGCGGTCCTCGAGGCCGACCAGGGCCAGGGCGTCGCGCGGCTTCATGGGCTTGCGCGAGATTTCGGTAACGAGTGAGACGTTTTCGGCAGCGGTGAGGCTGGGAATGAGGTTGTAGAACTGGAAGACGAAGCCAACATGGTCGCGCCGGTAGCGGGTCAGTGCGGCATCGCCGACGTGTGAGAGATCGTGGTCGAGATAGCGGACGAGGCCCGCGGTCGGCACGTCGAGGCCACCGAGGATGTTGAGGAGAGTGCTCTTGCCGCTGCCGGAGGGGCCCAGGAGAACAACAAGCTCGCCCGCGAAGAGGTCGAGATCGACGCCTCGGAGCGCGTGCACCTCAACCTCGCCCATGCGGTAGACCTTGGTGAGCGCGCGGACTTGGAAGACAGGAGCGGCCGCTGAGTCGGGCGTGTCCGGGTCGGCGACTTCGCCTGGGCGGAAGTTGGGGCTCCGGGCGGTCAAGAGGCATGATACGGACGATGCAGGCCCGGGCCGCGAATTTGGCCTTGACCCGGTGCACCCATGCCCCAAAACTAATCAATGGCAACCATGACTCGATCTGTCGCTTCTGCTGCTTCTCCTTCACAACCGCAGAACCCCGCCGGAAGCCCCCACGCGGCCACGCCTGAGCCCGGCGCGGGGAAGATCGTCGCGGACGGGATCACGTTTGATGACGTCTTGATTCTGCCGCGGCGCAGCGCCGTGATGCCGGCGGAAGCGGAGACGGGAGCGCGGCTGACGCGGAACATCCGGTTGAAGATCCCGCTGGTCTCGGCGCCGATGGACACGGTGACGGAGTCGGCGCTGGCGATCGCGCTGGCGCAGGAGGGCGGGATCGGGATCATCCACAAGAACATGCCCGTCGAGAACCAGGCGCGGGAAGTGGCGAAGGTGAAGCGGTCGGCGAACGGGATCATCTCGGACCCGATCACGCTGGGGCCGACGGACACGGTGGGCCGGGCCCGTGAACTGATGCGGCAGCACAACGTGTCCGGGTTCCCGGTGACGGAGGATGGGTCGCAGGTGCTGCGGAGCAAGGGGAAGGTGCTGGGGATCCTCACGCGGCGGGACCTGAAGTTTGTGGAAGAGCTTTCGACGCCCGTGTCGCAGGTGATGACGAGCAAGAACCTGATCACGGCCGCGGCGGGGACGACGCTGGAACAGGCGGAGCTGATCCTCAACAAGAACAAGGTGGAGAAGCTGCTGCTGGTGGACAGCGCGGGGAAGCTGCTCGGGCTGATCACGATGCGGGACATCGAACGGCTGAGCCAGTTCCCGAAGGCGTGCACGGACTCTCGCGGGAGGCTGATCTGCGGGGCCGCGGTGGGTGTTGATCAGTATGAGCGGGCCCAGGCGCTGATCGAGGCGGGCGTGGACGTGATCGTGGTGGACACGGCGCACGGGCACAGCGAGAACGTGCTGCGGACGGTGCGGACGGTGAAGCAGCGGTTCAAGATCGAGGTGATCGCGGGGAACGTCGCGACGGCGGAGGGGGCGAGGGACCTGATCGAGGCCGGTGCGGACGGCGTCAAGGTTGGTATCGGGCCCGGGTCGATCTGTACGACGCGGATCGTGACGGGTGTTGGCGTGCCGCAGATCACGGCGGTGTTTAACGCGGTCGCGGGTCGCGATGCGAAGGACCCGAGCGTGCCGGTCATCGCCGACGGCGGCGTGCGGCACTCGGGGGATATCGCCAAGGCGATCGTGGCGGGGGCGGATGCGGTGATGATGGGCTCGCTCTTTGCGGGGCTTGATGAATCGCCCGGCGAGATGGTGATCAGCCACGCGCGGCGGTACAAGAGCTATCGCGGCATGGGGAGCGAGGGCGCGATGAACGCGGGCTCGGCGGATCGGTATCGCCAGGCGGAGAAGGTGGTGGATGGGAAGCAGGTGCTGAAGTTCGTGCCCGAGGGTGTTGAGGGCCTGGTGCCGTATCGCGGACCGCTCGCGGAGTTTGTCTACCAGATGGTCGGCGGGCTGAGGTCGTCGATGGGGTACTGCGGGTGCCGGACGCTGGACGAGTTCAAGCGCGAGGCGAGGTTCTGCCGCATCACGAGCGCGAGCATGGCGGAGAGCCATCCGCACAACATCCGGATCACGAAGGAGTCGCCGAACTACACGGTGGAGCAGGCGGGGGAGTAAGCCCGCCTCACGGGGTCTAAACTTCGGCGATGTCTCAACAGACCTGGATCATTGTGATCGCGATCGGGGTGATGCTCACGATCGGCGTGGTGGCGGCGTTGATCTGGTGGCACATGGCGGATGTGCTGTATCCGGGGACGGATAAGAAGACGGGGCAGAGGATTTTCGGGAAGGGCGGGGAGAGTGGGACGGCGCATCCGGGGGCCACGGTGGTGAAGGGGTTTGAGGAGCCACCGGCGCCGGGGGCGTGATGCCGCGATACAAGTTGATCATTGCGTATGACGGGACGGACTTCTGCGGGTGGCAGAAGCAGGAGCCGCCGGCGGGGTCGGAGGTCGCTGCGGGAAAGGTGCTTCCGCCGGTGGCGACGGGGGCGTGGGATACCTCGCCGCGGGCCGCGAGGGCGGCGTCGATTCCGGATGAGGGTGAGGAGAGCGGGGAGAGTGCCAGCGAGCGGATCGAGCTGCGGACGGTGCAGGCGGTGGTAGAGCGAGCGGTACGCGAGGTGGTCCGCGAACCGATTGTGCTGACGGGGGCGAGCAGGACGGATTCGGGAGTGCATGCGCGCGGGCAGGTGGGCGCGTTTACGTGCACGGAATCGGCGTGGCCCGGGGAGCGCGGCGTGGACTCCCTGCTGCGGGCGATCAACTCGCGGCTGCCGGAGGATGTGCTGGTGGTAGGGGCGGAGGCGGCGGCGGAGTCATTCAACCCGATTTCGGACTGCACGGCGAAGGGGTATTCGTACACGCTGCATGTTTCGCCGCATCGGGCGCTGTGGAACCGGCGATTCGTCCATCACGTGTGGGTGCCTTTGGATGTGGCGAAGATGAGCGAGGCGGCGGCGCGGATCGTGGGGGAGCATGACTTCGCCGCGTTCGCGGCGGCGGGGCATGGGAGGGTGTCAACGGTGCGGACGGTGTTTGAGCTGGGAGTGACGGAGTCACGCAGTGACGCAGTGACGCAGAGAGAGGAAAGGCGGGTGAGGATTGAGATTTCGGGAAATGGGTTTTTGTGGAACATGGTTCGGATCATCGCGGGGACGCTGGTGGATGTGGGTCGGGGGAGATTGACTCCGGAGGATGTGACGGCGGCGATTGCATCGAAGGATCGGCGGAAGGCGGGGCCGACATTGCCGCCGACGGGGTTGTGCCTGGAGTGGGTGAGGTACGCGTGAAGTCGATGCGCCGATGGCTGGTCGCGGTTGTCGTGGTCCTTGTGGGCGGACTTGCCATATTCATCTTTGCGACTTGGCGCCATCCGTTGCTGCACAAGATGGTGTGGGGGCCGGCACTGCTCAAGTACAGCGACGCGGCGTATGAGACGACGAAGTCGCGGGCCGCGGCGCTGGTGGCCGCGATCGAAGCGTATAAGCAATCCCGGGGCGGGTATCCCGAGCGGCTGGACGACCTGGTGCCCGCATTCGCGACGACGATCGAACCTCCGATCGTCGGGGACGGTAAGTGGACCTACACGCGCGTCTCGGCCGATCGATTCCAACTCGGGTTCTTCGTGGGCCCGATCTACGAAGGGGATGGATATGACAGCGCGCGTGGCACGTGGTATGTGGATCGTTGACGACTCAGCATGACCCGCACTGTGCGACAACGCCGGCGAGCCTTGGCCCGCACCATCCTCATCGCCGGGACCGTGGTCCTCACGATCGCAACGATCACGGAGTGGGTCGGCGTGGAGTGGTGGTCGTCAGTGAACCTCACTCGCCTGCGGCAGCGATACGTGATTGTGCGGAGTGGGCAGCTGATCGTGGGCACGCGCGGGACGGCGGGGTTTTTCAATCGCGGGATTCCGGCGCCCGGTCTTCGGGCAGTGTGGCCGCGCAGGTTTGACGGCGAACCGTGGTTGTTCCGGATCGCGCCGCGGCTCTTTGACATGAACCAATCCCGCGGCGTTTCGATTCCGATGTTCAGCCCGGCAATCGTGCTCGTGCTTCTCGGCGGGTGCGTTCGTTTGGCGTCTTGTTCGCACCACAAGGGGCATTGCCGCGAATGCGGATACGACCTTCGCGGCTTGGCGAGCGCCGGATGCCCGGAATGCGGTACGCTTCGGGACGTCTGAACATGCGAATCCTTCACCTCTCAACCCGACTCATCCTCGGCGGCTCGCAGGAGAATACGGTGCTCTCGTGCGAAGGGCAGGCGCGGCGGGGGCATGAGGTGCACCTGGCGTTCGGGCCGATTTACGGGCCGGAGGGATCGCTGCTGGATCGGGTACGGCGGTTTCGCACGGCCGATGGAAAGAAGATCGAGGCGTATGAGTTGCCGAGCCTGGTGCGCGAAGTGAACCCGATGAAGGATCGGCGCGCGGCGGAGGAACTGCGGGACCTGATTGAGGAAGTGCGGCCGGACATAATTCACACGCACAGCAGCAAGGCGGGGATCATCGGGCGCGGGGTGGCGTGGAATGTGAACAGGAAGAGGGAGGCGGCGGAGGGGGCGCGGCAAGACGGGGAGGCGATCGGGATCGTGCACACGATTCACGGGCCGCCGTTCATGCCGATGCAGGGGTCGCCGATTCGGCAGATCAAGACGTGGGTGATGAATCGCGGGTATGTCGCCGCGGAGAAGTACGCGGCGAAGCGGTGCCACGTGATCGTGTCGGTGGCGGACGCGATGACGGAGCTGTACGTGTCGAAGGGGATCGGGCGGCGGGACAAGTACATGACCGTGTACTCGGGGATGGAGACGGAGAAGTTTCTGACGGCGGGGCCGGGGGAAGATCGGGCGTCGATGCGGCGGGCGCTGGGGTTTGCGGATTCGGACATCGTCGTGGGCACGGTGGCGCGGCTGGCGGAGCACAAGGGGCATGACGATGTGCTTGATGCGCTGGGGGCGGACATGCTGGCGCGGCGGAACCTGAAGCTCCTGTGGGTCGGAGATGGGTGGTGGCGGGAGCGACTGGTGGCGCGGGTTCGCAAGGATGGGTTCAGCGTGATGGAGGTGGATCGGTCGCAAACGGTGCAGGGCGCGGCGGGGCAGGTGACGCTGACGGGGCTGGTGCCGTCGGAGCGGGTGGCGGCGCACATGAGGGCGATGGACATCCTGGTGCATCCGAGTTATCGGGAAGGGCTGCCGCGGACGGTGCCGCAGGCGCTGCTGTGCGGTGTTGTTCCCGCGGCGTATGACGTGGATGGGACGCGGGAGGCATGCATCGAGGGGAAGACGGGGCGGCTGGTTCCGGTTGGGAATCGCGGGGCGCTGCGGGCGGCGGTGCTGGAGCTTGCGGACTCACCGGCGGATCGCGAGCGGCTGGCGGCGGAGGGCCGGGAGCTGTGCCGGAAGAAGTTTGCAGCGGAGACGATGGTGGAGGAGCTTGAGAAGGTGTACGAGAGGGCGCTGAAGGCGGCGCGTAAGGGCGCGGCGAAGGCGAGGGCTGTGTGAGACTGGCGTGGGTCGTCATGGTGTGTGCAGCGCCGGTGCTGGCGCAGAACAAGCCGATGCTGGATCTGTCGAGCGCGCCGGTGGCGCCCGCGGCGGGAGCCGGGGTGGGAACGCTCGCGCTGGCGGATCAGCTCGCGGCGGAGGCGGTGGCGATTGAGAAGTCTTCGACGGCGGAGGCGCGGGTGCGGGGCGGGCTGCGGCGGCTGGCTCGCGAGTTGCTTTCATCGGGTGAGAGGGCGGGGCAGGCGGGCTCGGCCCGGGTGGTGATGGGGAGGACGCTGGCGGGTTCGCGTGCGGAGCTCGACAAGGTGGTGGCCGCGGCGGCGGGGGATCCGGTGCTGCACGCGATCGTCGGCGAGTTGACGGCGGCGCGGCGGGCGCTGGAAACAAACGCGGACCCGGACCTCGTGCTGCGAGATGGGCTGGCGCTGCTGTCAAAGCTGGCGGGTTCGGCGACAGGAAAGGGTGGATGGATTGACGACGTCCAAGGTGCGGCCGGGCCCGCGGGTGGATCGTTTGGCACGAAGATCGACGAGTGGTCGAAGCTGCCGGGGATGACCGAGAGCGCGATCAAGGCGCTGAGGGAGCTTGATGCGCTGGCGGCGGATTCGGCCACGTGGCCGGTGTACGCCGCGGGCGCGGAGCGGGTGCGGGCGATGGTGGTGGATGCGGCGCGGGCGATTGAATCGCCCCCGGCGTGGGTGCCGGATGTGCCGCGGCGGATTCTTGGGGAGCAGTTTGCGAAGGCGGTAACGGATGTGTGTGGAGGGGAGACGCGGGCGACGGGGCTGGAGACGCTGGTGAGGTTGTCGGCGCTGTCAACGATGGTCGCGAGGGCGGAGGCTCTGGAGGAGAGCCCGGCGGCGAAGCGTGTGAAGGCGGGGGTTGCGCAGGCGGTGTCGATCCCGGCGGCGCAGGCGGACTCGAGGTCGATGGAGTCGGCCGGGGAGCTGTTGGCGCTGGCATCGGAGCGGGCGAAGTGGCCGGAGGAGAAGGTGTTCATGCGGCAGCTCAGGCCGCTGTTTCGGATTCTTGTGGGGGCGGCGCGGCAGACGGAGCAGCAACTGGTGGCGGCGCTGCCGGAGGTGCTGCGGCGGCCGGAAGCGATGACGGACCCGGGGGTGCTCGCGGCGATTTCGTCGCACCGGCGGGCGGTGGCGGATGTGGAGGGGCTCATCGCGGTGAACACGGCGCTGGTGGCGCCGGGCGAGGGAGAACCGACGGCGGACAAGCCGTGGGTGAATGCGGCGAACCGAGTGCTGAAACTGAGCCAGGACCTGGGGAAGGCGGATCAGAAGGAAGCGGCGAACGCGGCGCTGCGGGCGCTGTATGGGAATGTGGAGCGGTGCTGGCGGATGCCGGGAGAGGATGACTTGCGGCGAGTGGTAAAGGAAGACGCGGGCAAGCCGGCGAAGGAGCGGACGAGCGCGTGGGCGAAGCTCTCCGGCGGCCGGGAGGCGGCGCTCGCGGCGGAGATCACGGATCGGCGAGCCGGGTGGCTCTTTGACTGGGAGAAGAACATCGTGGCGGGGTCGGATGCGAAGCGGCTGGAGGCGCTGCGGGCATTGATGGAGTTGATGGATGATGCCGGGCCGGTGGTGAACCTGGGGGGGGCGTACTTGAGTTTGCAGTCGTGGCCGGGTTGGGAGTTGTCGGCGGCATCGATGGAGGCGTTGGCGGGGGGGCTGGAGGAACAGGCGGCGGAAGCGACGCGGGTGCTCTTGTCGGGAGATTCTGGGAAAGCGGTGGAGCTGGCTGAGAAGGCGCGGAAAGAGTGCGCGGTCGCACTGCTGGCGGGACGGCTGACGCGTGAGGCTCAACGGCGCGGGATTTCGGCAGATCGCGGCGCGGCGGGGGCGCTGCGGGAGTTGGCCGCGGGCGGGCCGGTCCGGGGGCGGAGTTGGATGGGGCGGGAGACGGAGCTGCTGGACGATGTGTGCCGGTATGGAGAAGAGGTGGCGTCGCTGCGGAAGCTGGGGGCGAAGGACAAGGCGGATCGTGTGCAGAGGTTTGCGAATCTGAGGGCGGGGGAGATGATGGAGAGGATGGGGCGGTGGAAGTGACGGTCGGACTAGGATTCGGCATGACCTATCGCGGGACAGTCCGAAATGGTGTCATTGTGCTGAGCAATGCCGAGCTTCCGGAAGGCATGTCGGTCCGGGTTTCGCCGGAGTCATCCCCGAAGAGAAAGCGGATCCGAAAGCCTCGGACTCGCCGTTCCACGAGTCGGCCGTTACCGGGATTCGGCATGTGGAAAGATCGCAAGGAATGGCGTGGAAAGTCGTCGGTAGAGGTTGCGCGCGAGCTTCGGCGGGCGGCCATGGGTGAACGGTACCGTGGCTGACTTTGTGCTGGATACCAACACGTTGATCGACCACGCGAGGGGCATTCCTGGCATCGAAGAGTTCTTGAACTCCAGGTCGCCGGCCGACCGACCGGCGGTACACGCCGTCAGCGCGGCGGAGTTTCTGGCCGGGTGCAAGAACAAGATCGAGCTCGTCGCGGGGCGGGGATTGCTTCGCCGCTTCCGGTTGATCCTGCCGAGCAGCGCCGACTTTCGTCATTGCCTGGTGCTGGTTCAGAGCGGATCGCTGTCTCACGGCGTTGGATGGCCGGACTGCCTGCTCGCCGCGACATGCTTGAGATTGCAGATGCCGATTGTCACGCTGAACGTGAAGCACTTCAAGCCGATCAAAGGGCTCAAAGTCGTGCGGCCGTATTAGCGTTACTCCTTACCGAAGAGCCGCCCGAACAGTCCCTTCTTCTTGACGAGCATTGCTTCCCATCCGTCGTAGGTGCCGCCGAGTGTGTCGGCGAGATCGGCGAGGGGGCCGGTGATGGTGCAGATCTGGGGGTGATCGACGGCGTCGTCGCGGGAGGCGGTGACGCGCCAGTTGTTGTCAGCGGGGAACTGCTCGACCTTGGTCTTGAAACCTTGGGGAGAGATCTGCTTGGCGAACTGGGACGCCGCGGAGCTGGTGGGGAAGTAGGCGAAGTGACGGACATCGCGCTTGGTCGTGAGGGGGTCGCCGTGCTGTTCGAGAGCTTGCACGACGAGATAATCGAGGGAAATGCGCTCTTCGGAAGGAGTCGGGAGTGCGCGGCGGTAGAGATCCCACTTGGGATCGTCGCGGTGCTCGACTTCAACGGCGTGATTCGGGAAGGCCTGGCGCGCGGCGGCTTCGATTCGGGGACGGGCGCCGCGCGGGGCGTAGACGAGGATGCGGGCCTGGCCGCCGTGGCGAAGGCGGCCGACAAACTCGGCGGAAGCTTCGGTGGCGAGGCGAGCGGCCATGGCATCCCAGGCTTCATCGATGATCGCGGCGTCTTCCTGCGTGCCCATGCCGGACTGGTCGGGGTCGTTGAACGCGACGGTGATGATGGTCGCGGATGGGCGGGACTGGTCGGGGAAGAGATTCTCGTCACGGAAGTGGGTGTTGACCATTTCCGAGGCGGGGCCGTGTTCGTACTGGCGCATCATGGGGACCCAGTTGCCGGACATGAACGCCTCCTAGTGGAGCTTGCGTGCGCCAAAGTCGAGCTTCATGGCCTTCTTGGCGAGATGAAGGGTTTCTTCGGCGATGAGGTTGGCGCGGCGGGTGCCGTCCCTGATGATGTCGATGACGAGGTCGTCGCCGCCGGGTTTTTCGTATTCGGCGCGGCGGGCACGCATGGGTTCGAGGAGCGTGTTGATCGCCTCGGCGAGTTCCTGCTTGATGTGGCCGTCGCCGATGTTGTCTCCCGCGGCGTACTTGCGTTCAAGTTCCTTGACGCGGGCCTCATCGCGGATGAAGGCGCGGACGAAAGTGAAGAGCGCGTTGGTGATGTCGCCCTTGTCGGTCGGGCTCTGGCGTCCGGTGGTGATCTTGCCGATTTTCTTCTGCACTTCCTTGGCTGAGTCACTGAGCATGATGGCGTTGCCGAGGCTCTTGGACATCTTTGAAGAGCCGTCGATGCCGGGGAGGCGGCCGATGCGGCCGATCTTGGCTTTGGGAATCGGAAAGAGGCCGCCGGCTTTGACGTGGTCCTGAGACTCGACGCGGTTTCCGACGCCGCAGTACATCTGGTTGAACTTCTGCGCGACGTCGCGGCACATTTCGATGTGGGCTTCCTGGTCTTCGCCGACGGGGACGAGCTCGGGTCGGAAGGCGAGGATGTCGGCGCACTGGCCGACGGCGTACATGGGGAAACCGAAGGAGTAGGTGTCGCCGAGGCCCTTGGCGTCGATCTCAGTTTTCAGCGTGGGGTTGCGCATCACCTTGTTGAAGGGGATGAGCATGGCGAAGAACCAGGTGAGCTCGGCGATGGCGGGGACCTCGGTCTGCAGGACGATGGTGGACTGCTTTGGGTCGATGCCGACGGCGAGCCAGTCCTTGACGATCTCGATGGTGTCCTGGCGGATGTCCGCGGCCTTGTCGGCGCGGGTGGTGAAGGCGTGCATGTTCGCGAGAAGGAAGTAGCAGTCGTACTCGGGCTGGAGCGCGAGTCGATTCTCGAGCGAGCCGACGTAGTGGCCGAGGTGGAGGCGGCCGGTGGGTGTGTCGCCGGTGAGAATTCGGGGCTTGGACATCGGGGGGAGTTTAGCGGGGGCGCGGCCGCGGATGAACGCGGATCGGGATGCGAGCACGCCGGGTTCATGAGTGCTTGGGATGCACGCAACCCTCGTCGAACTCTTCGGTACACTCTCCGTAGGAGTGTTCATGAAGACTCAACTCGCGATTGTTCTGGGCCTCGTCGTCATGGCGGGATGGGCGTGCTCTCGGGAAGCCAAGCGGGCGACGGCCCAGTGCGACCTGAACAATCCGAACGCATTGGTGTCCGCCGCCGCGGCGGCG
>JBGANS010000015.1:0-113614 GCA_044222195.1 Phycisphaerales bacterium | reverse complement strand
GTGACCGCGCCGACCTTGCTCCCGACGAGCTGCCCGAGCGCGTTGTACTCGTGCAGCTGCGAACGGACGTTGCTGTTCCCGACTCCCGGCTCGCTCGCCTGCGTGATCGTCGCGGACTTGCGATTGCCGGCCGCGTCGTAGGTGTACTGCGCGCGGTACAGCGTCGAGTCGCTGGTGTACGGCCCGTCGCGGTAGTGCAGGTCCTTTATGCGGCCAAAACGGTCGAGCCCGCTGGCGCCGACCTCGCCCACAGCGCGCAGTGTCCCCACGACGGCGCCATTGCCGTACGTCGTGCTGACGCGGCGGCCGCCGCCGAGATAGTCAAACGCCACCATGGGGGAGCTCGTGCCCGACCCCAGGCTCGTGTTGAGCTTGGTGACCCGACCCGCGGCGTCGTCGATCGTCCCGGATGAGCCGTACTCGAGCAGCACGTTCCGACGGAGAAGGCTCCCGTGGCCCGGATACGTCATCGATATGAGCCGGTTGCGGCCGACCTCGGTGACGCCTGACCCGCTCGCCTGGAAATCCCAAGAGTAGTTGATCTTCGGCGTGACGCTCTCGTCAACGGCTGCAGCGCGAGCCTGGAACTCGGCCAGTAGATTCCCGCGATCGTCGCGCTTGTACTTGTTGGAAGTAATGACCGTGCCAGCCGCGACTCCCGCGTGAGTCGAACTCGGATACGCCGAGATCGTCTCCAGGTGGCCCCTGTCGTTGTAGGAATACTGAACGAATCCGACCCGATCTACGGGTACTCCGCCGACGGGCGGATTGAGCGTGGCGGGGTACCCAACGGCAAACGCGGCGCCGTCGTAGTGACCGACCTGCACCGATGCCAACCGCTCAAGCCCGTCGTAGCGGTACCTGAAAGTGACGCCGCGGGCGTCGGTGCGCTCGGCGATCTGACCGGAGAACGTGTAGCGGAGCGTGATCGACGCCCCTGCGGTTGGGGACGCCCCATTCGGGTTGGGCAAGTGCATCGCGCCGACGAGCGCGTTATTCCGTGAGACGATGTGGAATGTCTCGTCCACGATATCCGCGCCGTACACAACCTCAGTGACCTGGTTGTTGAGCGGGTCCGTCAGCATCGTCGGATTGGGGATGTCGAGCTGGGCCGTCAGGGTGACCAGGCGGCCGAACTGATACCCGTGAGCGGTCTTTCGTCTGTCCTTGGCCGACGCCGCCAGCGCGTTCTCGACCTTGGAAGAAAGTCGGTTATTGGCGTCGTACAGGTACTCCGTGACCGATAGATTGGGGGCGACGCTGAACTTCAAGTTGCCGGACTTGATGTCGTACACCGACAAGGACGCCTGAGCCCAGGCCGGTGTGTTGGTGAACTGCGTCGGTTGCTGCGAGATCGCGCCGTTGGTGGGCGCCGGCTGGATGCCCGGGGCAGCGCCGTACACGTATCCGGTCTCGCCCCTGACGTACCCGCTGAGCTGCTCCGTGCCGAGGTCCAGCGTGGCGACTTGTCGCCTTTCGGAGTCGTACCAGTAACAGGTCCGCGTCCGCACGGCGTTTCCGCTCGACCCGGGGGTGAGCTCGGGTGCGGTGCTATCTCCCGCGCGTTCCAGGTGCACGCTCTCGATCACGTTCCCGGTCCCGTCGTACACCGACTCCGACCGCGACAACTCGAACGTGTACTGATTCGCCGCGGGCCCCGGCTTGATGCTCGATGTGCTCTTCACACGGCCGGCGCCGTCAAGCTTCGTGATCGTCACCGGCCCATCCGGCCGGCGCGTGAATACCTCCTGATTTCCCGGCCCAAATCCATGCCAGGTGGACTGGTACGGCGGCGAGCCGCCTGACGAATACGTCCAGTTGAGGTCGTAGGTCTTGACTTCCTTCGCGTTCCCATCCGGCCCGTAATGCGTTTCAACCACTGATGTTGGCTTGATGACGCCCGAACCCAGGTTGAAGAATGCCGCGGCGGTGGGAGGATCTTCCGTGCCCAGCCTCGCCGTCGGGTCGAGCTCGCCAGTGATGCCCGCTAGCGTTCCCTTTCCAAACGTAACCACCAGGTACGGTCGCCCCGCGACGTCGAGATATGTGAGTGTCGTGCTCAGCCGCGGCGCGTTCGCGAAGTCGCCCTTGTCGAAGACATCGACGCGGACGGGGCGCATCCGCCAGTCGTAGCTGGTGACCGTGCAGTAGCCGCTGGTATCAGTGGTCGGAGGCTCTTCGTAGAAGTGATCCGCCCAGCTCGGGTGACTCTGGTACCGCCGGTGCACCTTCGGCAACCAGACATCGCTGTAATCGACGCCGTAGTCAATCTTCTCCAGCAGCACCATGTTGTGGCCGCTGGCCTCGGCCTCGTTCGCGTTCGGCGGAGTCCAGACATAGACGCCCGACGCGTTCTTCGTCGCTTCATTGCCGACCCATGACTTGTCATTTGTCCCCGCGTACGTCCGTCGGTGCTGGCCGATCAGGTTCCGCGTGGTGCGCGTGACATTGCCCCAGATTTCCCGCTCTCGCCGGACGTCAACCAGTTCGTTGACATCCTTACTGCCGACTGACAGCAACGCCGAGTTCGGGTCGTTGGGGTTCTCATGCTCCAGCAGGTCGGCGTTCGCCGGCCGTCCGTTCGCGTCAAGCCCGATTCTGACCTGGGCGAACGCAGACCATCCCGGTCGCATTGCGGAAACGCCAGTTGCGTGCTCCTGCCCATGAAGCACGATATCGATATTCGCGTCCGTGTAAACGCCACGCTCGACCTTTCTGGGCGAGCCCTCCGGCCGCGGCCCGCTGTATTCTCGCCGTTCGCCGGGAGATTGCGTCGCAAAGACAGGATGGCCAAGAGAATTCGTGACCTGCTGATTCTCACTCATGACCGGCTTGATGTTGTTGAAGATGAACTCTTCGCACCATTGGTCTTCAGGATTCTCGGGATTGTGAGTAACCCACCGCCGCGCGTACTGCAGCCCGCCGGGGAAGTAGATGTCCGACGGCTGCTGGTCGTCGTACTCAAACTGGGTGACGTACTTGAGCGCGGCACCATCGCCGAGCCGGGACCATTCGTCCGGGAATCGGTTCGTGCCGCTGATGACAATGCCGCTGTTCGGTTTTGATCCCGGAGTTGTCTCTCCAACGTACGGGTTGCCGACGTCGATGACCGTCGCTTCGCTGCGACCCATCCAATCGCGCTGGTAATACGTGAAGATCAGCGATGCGAGCGGGTCATTTCCCGATCCTCCTCCCGGTGACGCCATGGGATGCGCCGGATCCCACACCAACGCGTTCACCGACCATCGCATGCTCCCCTCATCGCTGTACACCTCCCGCTCCATCGGGTAGTACCAGCTGCCGCTCGGCCTCTGCTGACGCGGCGGATGAATAACCGTTCGGCTCGTGACCTTCGACCGCAGCTCCGGAGTCGGATCCGGGTCCGGGCGCTCCGCGGTCTGCGTGAGATAGAACGTCGCGCGATAGTTCGCCGCTCCGGGATCGACCGAAACGCCGTACGTCGGGCGGGCACTCTCTAACAAAGGCTGCGACTGGGGTCCGTTGAACTCGACGGAGACCTCCACCGTCGCCGGGTCGTCCGCCTTCCGAAAGTACTGTTTCGTGTAAAGCCTCGTGGCAGGCGAAAACCCGCCCTGGCTTGTCCCCTTCTGGACGCCCTCGGCCATGAGTTGCACGCTCGGCCCGTTGCCATACCCCGGCGTCGACGGGTGAGGGAACTTCCCGTACTCGAAGAACGTGACCAGACCTTCGCCGGGCTGTCCATGCTCACTGAAGTTCTGTCCGCTTCCGCAGCCGACGGACCAGCCGATCGAGCGATGCTCAACAAGCAGCATCTCCCTCGCCGCGGCGTAGGGCATCTTGGTCACGTCACTGCAGGTCTCGTACGATACGAGCGATGGTTGTCCCGACGCCGGCATCGGCGGACACACATCAGTGGATGACAACTGGCCGAGCGAATGGAAGTAGTCGTACACGGACTTGTAGACGTAGTCCTCACCGAGACCACTTCCCGACACCACGGTACCCTGAGGCGTGAACTGCCACTCCCGCTCGCGCAGGATCACGCCCGATGCATTGATCTCGACAACACGCCGCGACCGCTGACCCGTCTTGATCGCGGATTGAGAGCCGTACGGCACGCTGGCTTTCATTGCTTCGCGAGTTTCGAACTCGTCAATGAAAATGATGTATCGCCGGTCGCTCAAGTCCGGCATTTCGGTCAGATTGAGCTGGTTGTCCTGAGGGTTCGAGTAGCCGCGCCAGGCGTACGGGATGAACCACTGGCTCGCCATCGGCCGATCGGCGTCCAAGTAGTTTGAGTACCCGCCATTGGAGGCGAGGAGGTCGGCGTTGGTCGGCGGCCGGATCAGTCGGTGAACCCGGTAGTGCCGCGACACTCCGCCGGCCTCCCGCACGGTCATGTCCCCCACCGTTTCCGTAGCGCTGTCGCTCGCGAACAGTTCGCCCGGGCTGTGAATGAGGTACCCAGCGTTTTCGGCGGCGCTGATGTCCGGGCGATCCGGATCACCAGACCAGTTCTGCGTCGGCAGCGCATCCTGGCGAAGCCCCGCAAATTTCTTCGCACCAGCGATGAGATCCGGGTTAACAGCTGTCGTACCCGTTTGCTGAAACGCGAGTTCCTCAAGCGTCAACGCGCAGGGAATCATAGTTCCCGGCAAATTCGGCGACGGCACTTCGGTCGCCGCGAGCAGCCGAGTCACGTCATCGTTGTTGAAGATCGCTTCGATCCACGGGATCTTGCCGGGCCACTCGTTGAATGGCGCGCCGGAACTCCAGCC
Source organism: Phycisphaerales bacterium (assembly GCA_044222195.1). Lineage (GTDB taxonomy): Bacteria > Planctomycetota > Phycisphaerae > Phycisphaerales > UBA1924 > JAHBXE01. Next base: position 108,854 of record JBGANS010000015.1, on the reverse strand, counting down.
CTCCGCACTGGAATGGCTGTAGATCTGTCTCCGCAAAGAAGGAGCGCCAACGCCCGTCGGCCGGCTTGCCACCGTGGTCATCATCAGCACGGGAGGCCCCTTGGGGGCTCCCACGGCCCGCCCGAACACCCATGGATAATCGACCATCGACGGCCACGAGTTACTCAGAGTGTTGCTCAACAGATCTTCTGACGAGTGCCAGAAGTCGTAGTGGTAGCGAACCTGGTACTTCCAGTTGCTCGGGAAGGACTGATGCGTCTGGCAAAACTGCCACAGCGGGTCATGCTCGCCAAACTGCGGTGTTCCCGGGTATGAATCGTCAAACCCCGAAGCGACATGATGAGGGATCGTCAAGTCGTCGTCCGACATCGCGTCCGCATTGACGTCGCCCTCGAAGACGTAGATGCGATCGATCGCGTTGTGTCCGTGGAGCTCGTACCGCCGCGGGTCCTGTTCAGGACAGACCTTGGTGACATTGTCGTACCCATCAAGACCCCAGGGCGACCCCAGGGGCGCGCCCCATCGCAAGCCGGCGAATCTGCGGTGTGCATAAAGGAGGGTCCACTTCGTTATGGGTGTGGACCCATGATTCACTTTGAGTTTGATCCACTTTAGCTGCCCCTTGGCCAGCCCATCCTGCTGACACTCGATGCAGTCCGAGGTCTTGGGGTCGTCCATATGACGGCTCTTGACCGTCACGTACTTCATCTCGACTTCGTGTCCGTACCGATCCGCAATCTGGGTGCACAGCGCGTAGTACGGAATACCGAAGCCTTTGTTGTAGTACCGATTGAAGGGGTCACTTCCCTGCATGTGGCTGGGGCCCGACGGATACTGATTCGGCAGGAACGGCCGATCGTGGTAACTCGATAGTTTGTACAGTGCATTCCCGTTAGGGTTGTTCACGTAGTTGTCGTTGTAGAAGTTGCTCGGCACATCCTCCCACACCGCGGCGAAGGAGTACTTCACCGCCCCTTCGTAGAGGGAGATCTCGTACTTGGTGGGCCGGGTGGTCCACATACGGACGCTTCCGACCGATTCCCACGTGCCGTTGTGTCGCAGCGTCGCCCGGAATCGCGGCGGGGCCTCATACCGGCCGTCCGACTCAATCAGCTGGAACGGGATCGAGTGATGCGCATCAAGAATCAGGCGCGTCGTTCGCGGCTGGTCGCCGACGATGTTCGGAAGCGCCGAATCGAGGATGAGGATCGGGTTCTCACCGGCCATCCAACCGAGCCCCGTCCAATCCCACCAGTCGTCGGACCCGCTGCCGTCCATATGCGCAGGGCTCAACTCGCTCGGCCGCCTCATGTTTGAGCGAGTCCGGGTAAGCCGGAAGGTGGCGCCGTCAAAGGGCAGTTCCAGATCGGTCACCCGGATGAGCGGCATTCCGGTGATAAGGTCCACCGATCCCGCCAGAGTCGGGCGGGAAAGGCCCATCCATCCAGTGGGGCTTGTGGATGTCCCCGGCGGCAGCAAAGCGACCGAACTTTCGGCAAGCGTCGGCGCCGGCGGCACAAAGTCGCCGATGCTCAGCGGCTGCAGAAGATTGACCCCCAGCCGGAAACCGAAGTACTGGGTGCCGTTGCCGCTACCGGGCAGCACGTTGCCAGCGTCATCCACCAGCTGCACGGGGGGAAGGTAGTTCAAGTGCGGTGATAAGCGCACGAACAGAAGCGGATGAAAGCACGCGCTTCCCGGCAGGGTCGCCGCAGGAGCCCCAAGCGCCGGCTGTCTGAGCCACTCGCCGTTGGAGATAAACGAGTTTGATGCGCACGGATCAACGTTTCCGAGCTGCGACAGGTTGTACAGTCGGTCGCCGGCGGGATTGGGGAAGTTCTCAACAACCGGCACCCGTCGAAAGCTCATCGCCTGCGTGTGGGACAACGAATCAAGCGGATAGAGCATCGGGTCGCACTGCGCACGGACTTCGCCCGACAAAGCGCCGCACGCAACGGCAGCCGCCACCACGAGCCGAAGCACCCCGATATGAATACGACGCGAAGCAGCCAGCACCCCCGTGTCTTTCGCACGCATGGTCGCAACTCCTGAACACGGCTCATCGCCGCCCGTCGCGGTCGGCACCAGCCGAGCCACGACATCGTGCGGTCACTGTACTGCGTGCTACACAAATTGCAAGTGCCTCCGCGCCGCGGCTACCGACGCCGCCGCCCGCTCACATGTGGGTGTGCACCGCCGGCGAGGCCAGCCCTGTCAGTAAGCGACAGTGACCGAACGATCAATCAAGCGTCCACCAAACAGGATGCTCGCGGTGCCCAGGGCGATGCCGCAACGCGACTTGCGCACCTGCGCGGGGCTTCCACCCTTCCACTCAATATTGAGCGATCCACCACGATTGGCAATTCACATGAAACGCAGTACACTCAAAACCGGTGCGGACTCGAGACGTTCACAGATTGGTGATCGCGGCCTGCTGTGCACTGGCATCAGCCGTAGCTGCGTCCCGCGCCCAGCCCGCCCACCGAGAAACCACCCTCGCCGGCCAGATCGACCTCGTCCGCCTTCTCGATCTCTCCGCCCAGCGCCTCAAGCTCAACATCGAATACGACGCCAACGCTCTGAAGTCCGCCGGCCAGATCACGCTCCGCGTGGATTCGGGCCTCAGCGACGAGGAGCTCTGGTCCCTGACCAATCGTGCCTTGATCGCACGCGGCTTCGCGACCGTTCGCGTGCCGGGCAAGGCCGCGTACACCGTGGCCCGTCTTGCGGACGCTCCGGGAATCGCCGCCGTAGACAGCTCGACCGGCGAACCTCCTCCCGGCTTTCGCACCGCTGTCGTCCGCGCCAAGCACCGCACCGGCAAGGAACTCGCCGAAGCCGCGGCCAAGGTCCTCTCCAAAGCCGGCTCCTCCGCGATCGCGCTGAAGGAAGGCCCCGAGGGCGCTCTCATTCTCCTCGCCGATACCTCCGCCCGCATCGACCAGGCCCTCACCCTCATTGCCATGATCGATGTTCCCGCCGAGCAGGTCCACATCGAGGATGTGCCCGTTCACAACTACTCCTCGCAGCAACTGGCGACTCTCGTCGCGCAGGTGAGCGCCAAGCGGGAGCTCGTGTCGGGCGAGAAAATCGCCGGAGAGGTGCTGCCATCGCCCGACGGCGGCTCGGTTCTCATCGTGTGCGATCCACAAACCGCTGCGTATTGGAGAGACCTTGTCGCCAATCTCGACAAGCGCGATCGACTGGAGACCGCGACGTATTCCCCTCGGTTGTTCGCGGTAAAGGAAGTCGCCCGCCTCGTCGAACAAGCGGTCAAGCCGTCCGGAACAGGGGCCGACGAGCGCTGGAAGCTCGTCACGGACGAACTGACCGGTTCGCTCATCATCACGGCATCCCCGGTGCAGCACGAGCAGATCAAGGCCCTCCTCGATCGCCTCGACGCCGCTCCCGCGGGTTCGCGCCGCCCCGTCCGCTCGTTCACCATTCGCAACCGCTCCGTTCGGGAGATTCAATCGATCCTCGAGCAGCTCGTGCGGACCGGCGTTCTCGTCACCGATGCATCGCCCGCGCCGACAACCCCCGGCCCAAGCGGCTCGCCGGCGTGGCCGCCTTCATCCGCAGGTGCCGTTTCGCCTCTGCTGCCCAGCGCCTCTCCGTCATCGACCGTTAACTCCGCTTCGTCGGCCCCGGTCAACCTCAACGTTCCCAGTTCCGCCCAGCTCTCTCCGCCTCGTCCTTCGATGGAAAGTACGCACGCGGCCCAGTTCGACCGGCGCACGCCGCCCGAGCTCGTCTTGTCCGCCGATGAAGGCACCAACACGCTCATCGCGATGGGTGAACCCCGCCTCCTCTCGCAGATCGAATCGCTGCTTCAAACTCTGGACGTCCGCCAGGCCCAGGTCATGCTCGAAGTCCTGATCGTCAGCCTCTCCGACAGCCAGACGCTCGACCTCGGCGTCGAGCTCGAAGCGACCGGCGCGACTGACGACGTCCGCACCCGCATCGCCTCGCTTTTCGGCCTCGGCACACGAGACAGCGCCGGCAACCGGTCCGCCGGCGACGGCCTGGGTCTCACCGGCGTCGTTCTCAACCCTGGGGACTTTTCCATCATCCTCCGCGCCCTTCAAACCTTGAACAAGGGTCGCTCCCTCTCCATGCCGCGGCTCTTGGTCACGAACAACCAGCAGGCCACGCTCGACTCCGTTCTCGAACAACCCTTCGCCAGCACCAACGCCAGCAACACCGTCACCACCACCAGCTTCGGCGGAACCAAGCCCGCGGGCACGCAAATCACGCTCAAGCCCCAGATCGCCGAGGGCGACCATCTGCTCCTCGACTACAACATCTCCCTCTCCGCGTTCGTCGGGGCGGCCGCCAATGCCTCGCTCCCCCCGCCCCGCCAGGAAAACAAGGTCCAATCCGCCGCGAGCCTTCCCGATGGCCACACGGTCGTCGTCGGCGGAATCGAGCTCAACGCCGAAGGCAAAGCCGTCAACCAGGTTCCGGGTCTTGGTCAAATCCCACTTTTAGGTGAACTCTTCAAGAACCGCGCCAATACCAACTCCCGTTCGCGCTTCTACGTCTTCATCCGCGCCAACATCCTCCGTCATGGCTCGTTCGAAGACCTCAAGTACCTCAGTGAGATTGCGACAACTCAAACCGGTGTCGACGACGGCTGGCCGGTGGTCGAACCGCGGGTAATCAGGTGACGGGAATGACACAGTCTCGCCGCAACGAAGGCACGGAGTAAAGAGTGAGCGCGATCGAGACCCGTACACCCGCAGCAGCGCCCCAGCGGCGAGCGCCCTCAGCCCACTTCCTCAACGCGATCCCGCACGAGTTCGCTCGCCGTCACCTCGTCTTGAGCGCGGGTACCGATGGCACCGCTGAGCGCCTCCTTGTCACCGAGCACACCAAGCCCTGGATTGTCCATAACGTGGGCGTTGCCCTCCGCCGCCCCATCAGCACTGAACTCGCCCAAGCCGAGTCCATCGCCGCGGCCATCGACGTTGCCTACGCACACCGAGACGAGCAACCGGAAACGGCCGCCATCCCCGTTGATATCACGGGCGACCTCGACCGTGCCCTGAAGGATGCCGAGAGCGATCTCCTGAGCACCCAGGGCAAGGCGCCCGCCGTCAAGCTTGTCGATCTCATCCTGTTCGAGGCATTGCTCAAGGGCGCGAGCGATGTGCACCTTCAACCCTTGCGAGGCCGGACCCTCGTCCGCTATCGCCTCGACGGAGTGCTCCACACCGCTCGCGAGCTGCACCCCTCGCTCGCGGCATCCGTCACCAGCCGCGTCAAGGTCATGGCCAGGCTCGATGTCGCTGAACAGCGAGCGCCGCAAGATGGCCGCGCGACCGTCACCATCGGGACAACCGGCAGCGCCGCCCGCCGCATCGATCTTCGCGTCAGTTCTCTCCCCAGCACGTACGGCGAACGGATCGTCCTCCGCTTGCTCGATCCTTCCCGGTCACCCCACCTCAAGAGCTTCGCTGCTCTCGGCATGCCCGAGCCAATCGAGCATCGCTACCTCGCCCAGGCCAACCGCACCAGCGGAATCGTCCTCTCGACCGGCCCGACCGGCAGCGGCAAGACCACCACGCTCTACGCAACCCTGGCTTGGCTCAGCACCTCCTACACCGGCGCACGAGGCGGCTGCGAACTCAACATGATGACGATCGAGGACCCGGTGGAGTACGACCTCAGTACACCACCCGAGACAGGCGCTCCAGGCTTGTCTGTATCGCAAACCCAGGTCGACCCACGCAAGAACGTCACCTTCGCCGCCGGCCTGCGGCACATCCTCCGACAGGACCCCGATGTGATCATGGTCGGCGAAGTCCGCGACCAGGAAACCGCCAAGATCGCAGTGCAGGCCTCCCTCACCGGCCACCTCGTGCTCTCCACTCTCCACACATCAGACGCCGCCGGCGCCGTCGCCCGCCTCATCGATCTCTCCGTCGAGCCGTTCCTCGTCGCATCCAGCCTGTCCGCGGTTCTCGCCCAGCGCCTCGTCCGCACCGTGCATCCCGGTTGCAACGGCGCCGGTTGCGAACAGTGCCTCGGTTCGGGCTACAAGGGCCGCACCGGGGTCTTTGAACTGCTCATCCTCGACCCCGCCCTCCGCGACCTGGTCTGTCGCCGCGCGTCCGCGCTGGAAATCAAGGACCTCGCCCGGCGCGCGGGCATGGTCACCCTCCGCGAAGCGGGCCAGGACCTCATCTCCCGCGGCATCACCACCGCCGCCGAAGTCAGCCGCGTGATCGAAGCCGTGGAGGATGTGCCATGACACTGCTTCGCCATCGAATCCTGTTCATCAGCGCCGTCGCCGCCAGCGCCGCTTTCGCGTTCTGGCCGATGACGCCCGCCGCAATCATGACGCCCACCATCGATCAATCACCCGCAGCTCCAAAGCAAGTTGCGGCGCTCGACCTCGCCGCGTTCCGCACGCCCATCTGGATCGCAGAACCACGGCCGCCCGCGCCGACACCACCCGCCGCGGCGCCTCCTCCTCCTCCCCCCCTGAAACTCCAACTCCTCGCCATCATCGCAGAATCCAACGGCGGTGCGTACAAGGCCGCCCTCTACGACCCGGACACCGACCGCATACTGGTTGTCGCCGCGGGCGAAAGAGTGGGGACGCGAACCGTCGAGCAAGTGGACAAGACAACTCTCACGCTACGCGACGGTGACGGCCCACGGGTTCTTGCGCTCAAGGAAAGCGGCCCCCCATGAACTCCACCGTGCCCGCCGATCGCCTCTTCTGGTCCGTGATCGAAGCCCGCGGCGTTCGGGCCGGCGCACTCCCCGAGGGCCTCTGGCCGTTGATCGATGATGACCTGCCGCTTGACGCTTCCCTCCTGTGGGCCGTCGGCACGCCCGCCGACGACGGCCAATTCGTCGTGTGCGCCGTCCGTCGCGACGAACTCGACCCCGCGTCCGCCAGCCTGACGCTCACTCCAGAATCCATCCCGGAGTACATCCGGGCATCGAAGGATGCGTTCAACTTTCTGGTCGGCCAATACGAACCCAGCCCCATCCGCCGCGCCCGTTTTCGCCTCCACCTCGCCGCAGCGGCCTGCACGCTCCTCGCCGCTGGCCTCACCGCGATCGGGCTCTCCCGCCGGGCGAGCTCGTGGGAAATGGTGGCCGGTTCCGCGCAACACGCGGCCAACTCGCTGATCGCCTCTGTTGCCCGAGCGCCGAACTGGACGAAAGACGACATCGCCCTGGAACTCATGCAGCGCCGCCACGCCGGACCCTCGGAGCCGGCGCCACCCGCCGACGCAGCGCTCACACTCGCCGAAGTCATCGCCCGCTGGCCGACACATGTTCCCGGCAGGGCCCAGTCCATCTCCGCCACCGGTACCGACGCCTCGATCTCCGTCACTCTCACCGGCGATGTCCAGCCCTTTCTTGCTGCTCTGAAGCCGCCCGAAGGCTGGACTCTCGACGAACCTCGTCTTGCTTCTATTGACAAGGCCACACGCCTCAATCTCGAACTGCACCAATCGAAAGGGGCACCGTGAACCGCTCCCTGCTCACGCTGTGGATCGTCGTCCCCGCGGCGAGCGCCGCCCTCGTCGTGGTTGTCGGCTCCCGCGCCGCCAGTGCCCGCGCCCGCGCGTTCGCTGCGAAACACACCCTCGTCGCACTCTCATCACAGACCGCCGAACTCGTCGCGCTCCGCCGCGGCGGGCAAGACCTGCCCGAACGCCCCGAAGGCGGCCTGGCCACGAAGATCTCCGCGGCCATGTCACAAGCAGGCCTCGCGAACGCAGCGCTCCAAAGTCTCTCGCCGGAGGCCCAGACGCCGCTTTCCAGCGAAACCGGAGCCAAGCTCTCGCGTCAACGCGCCACACTCACGCTCAGCGGGACGTCCCTCCCTCAGCTGGGCGCTTTCTTGAACGCCTGGCGCACCTCCGAGCCCGACTGGTTCATCTCTGGTATCGACCTCTCCCCCATCAATGCACCCGCCCGCGAGAGCGCCCTCGGGGCCGATCTCCCGCTCCGCGCCGTCCTCACGATCGAAGGCCTGTTCAAGGTGCCCGCCCGCGAGCCCTTCCTCGGAGCACCACGATGAGCCGCATCCGCCACGACTCCCGGATCGCGCTCTTCGCCTGCATCGCGTTCATGTCATCGGCCTGCACGCGATCGCTCGGGCCCTACGCCCCCCAGAGAGAATCCGCCCGCGATTCACTCAAGGCACAGCGCCTTACGCAGCAGGCGGTCAACGAGGCCGACGTGCTGAAGGCCGAGAAGCTCCTTCAAGAGGCCCTCACCGCGGACATCTTCCACGGCCCCGCCCACAACAACTACGGCGTCCTTCTTCTGAAAAAAGGCCGCCTCTTCGAGGCCGCCCAGGAGTTCCAGTGGGCCGCGAAGTTGCTCCCCGGTCACCCAGACCCGCGGCTGAACCTCGCGCTCACCATGGAGAAAGCCGGCCGCGTCGATGAAGCCCTGACCGCCTACGCCTTCGCGCTCGAGGTCTACAAAGACCACATTCCGACCGTGCAGGCCATGGCGCGGCTCACGGTCAAGTCCGGGCGGGCAGACGAAAGCACCATGACCATGCTCGAGGAGATCGCCTTCAAGGGCGAAACCGAACCCTGGCGGACGTGGGCCCGGACGCTGCTCACGAGAACCAAGTAAGGTGGCGCCTGCCCCCGTCGGCCGCGGCCCCTTGCCCTGAAACTCGCACCGCGAAATTCCAACTACCATGTACCCGCACGCACAGGAGTTCCTCCCATGATTCGCCGCACCGCCCTCACCGTGATGGCCTCCGGACTCTGCCTCGCCCTCGGCGGGTGCGTTCTGGCAACCAAGGAACAGGTCACCACTATTCCCGTGCCCCACATGGCCGGCTCGGCATTGATCGTCACCGCTCACAACGGGCACATCACCGTACACACTGCTTCAGGTAGCCAGGTGCAAGTCGTTGCCACGCTGCGGATGACCAGCGACGAACGCCTCGCCACGACCACCATCACCGCAAACCGCGACACCGCCGGCGCGCTCGTCATCGCCGCGACTCCTCCCGGCGGCTCCTGGCAGAGCAACGAAGGGTGCGGCTTCGACATTTCACTGCCCGACGTTCAGAACGCAACTCTCAAGTCGAACAACGGCCGGATCGAGCTCGCCGGCGCCTCGGGCGCTGCGATCGTCAAGACCTCCAACGGATCGATCTCCATCTCACGACACAGCGGCAGCATCGACGCCGACACGAGCAACGGCCGAATCGAGGTCGAAGGCGCATCCGGCCCCGTCAAGGCCGAAACGTCCAACGGGTCGGTCAAGATCGTCCTCGGATCCGGCTCGGCGGGCCCCGTCAATGTGGAGACCTCAAACGGCGCGGTCACGCTCCAGGTCGCGAGTTCGTTCGCGGGTACCATCTCCGCCAAGACCAGCAACGGTTCCATCAGCGCCCCCGAAGCTCGCTCCGTCTCCACGCCGATCTCGGTGGACCGCAGCGGCCGGACCCAGGCCACCGTGCGCATCGGCACCGGCGGCCCGGATTCCTCCATCCGCACCAGCAACGGCAGCATCACCATCCGCTTCGCCGACTGATACCGTTCACTCCGCGCCATCAGGACGAACGCCGACGCCGAAGTCCCACGACCGCCAGCACCATCCCAAGGGTAACGCCGCCGGGGGTGGGAACACCCTTCACGCGGAGGTTGTCCATCGCCAGGTGATCGTGATCGTCGTTGTCAAATGCGATCGCGAACGCGTCCACTAGGCCCGCGTAGTTCGGAACGAAGAACCGCGACGTGCCATCGAAACGCTGCCGGCCGTCCGGATCAAGCAGGCCGTTGTACACAGTGGCCCCGTCAAGGTAGAGAACGAAGTAGAAGTCCCCGTTCCCGTCCAGCCCGCGCCTGCTCCAGAAGTCCGCCCCCTCGAACACGAAGTCAGTCAGCGACTCCGAGCGCACGAGTGTGCTCGGGGCTGACAGCGCGAGAAAGTTGTTGCCGCTCGCCGACGTCATGAAGTGCCAGGCGCTGTTGCCCCAGTCGAGCCCGCCGTAGCTGGGAGGCATCAGCGTGCCGCCCGGGCTCGCCCCGAGATCATCAAACGTCACGACGTCGCCCACCGCGCCCGAAGACAGCGAACCCACCATCAGGCACGAAACAACCAGAGTCCTGCGCATCTTGGCCCTTTCAACTCTCTCCCGGGAAATGACATACACCACGTTTCCACATCCGTCGATGTCCACCATACTTGTTGAAACAACGATCATGGCGAGCAGCCGTCATAGAGCGAATCTCTTGCCAACTCAGCCAACCCTTCCCCCGCCGGATTCTCGGCGGGCCCTGGGTGGACCTGCACACACCTGGCCAAAGGCACGTTCCGTCGGCGGCCGGCGTTGGCCACGCGCGCGCTGCGCACGCCACAACGGGTCCCGATGCTCGGCCGGTCGTCGACCGAGAACTCTCGGACCTTTCGCACCATTCTCGAACGTGAGAATGCGAGGCGGCTCGGGCGTGCTCCAGGTGAGCGCGTCACACGGCGCAATCACATGATTGCCCGAGCGACCCACAGGCCCGGCCTCATCGCTCGCGCGCCAATCCCTTCAGGCCGCGCCGGTGAATAGACGATCGGCGGCGCATCGGCGAACCCGCTGCCCGCTTAGTCCATCCCGGCTATGCCGTCTACGGACAGCCCGTCGCGAACTTGTTCAAGAAGCACTGGAAGTCGTTGGCCGTCAGCGTCGGCGCCCCGGTGCTCGCATCGCAGTTGGCGTAGCTCGCGCCGTTGGCGAAGGAATCCAGGAAACACTGGAAGTCGTTGGCCGTGAGCACCGGCGACGAAGTGCTGTTGTCGCAGTTCGCGTAACACGCGATGCTCACGATCGGGTTGACCACCAGCACCGCGTCGATCCCGCCCTCCGTAATCGAGTCATCGACCCAGTCCGGAGGAGGAGCGTTGTTCGCCCGGGGTGCATCGCTGATCACAAACCGCACCTTGACGTGCGCCGACGGTGCGATGTAGTCGGCCACGCGGAACGTCACCCGCTCCCACCCGCCTGTCACCGGCCCGACCTGCTGGACCGGGAACCAGCTGTTCCCGTCGTTGGTCGAGATTTCCGTGGACAGGACATCCGTTGTCCCCGTGATGGAAAGCAGCCAGCGCGAATAGCTGATGCGCGCCTCCGGCGCCTGCGATAGATCGAACGTCGGCGACGTCAGGATCGTCGATCCAAAGTCAACGTCCACATCCAGCGTGTTCCCCGTGACAAAGCACTGGCCCGAACCGTCCGCATCCCCGATCACCGCGCCCGGGCCCCCCACCGCCAAAGGTGTCGCCCTCGTCCAGGCCCCCGTCGGCGTCCCGTTGTTCGCCACCGAAATCACGTTCCAGCCCAAACTCGTCTCGAAGTTGTCGGAGAACATCACCTGCTCCCCGGTCTGCGAATACGCCGTGAACACTTCGCCGTTGGCCGCATCCAGCGGCCAGCGGAAGGTCCGCGGCACACCCTCATTGGTCAGTGCTTCGAAGTAGTACTTCACCCGATCAAAGCCGGCCGTCGCCGGAATCGCCCCCTGGTACACACCCCCGCCGATGCCGTTCATGACATACGACGCGAACGCGCCGCCGTTCACACTGACCCGCAGGTTGACCGAACCCACCGCCGCGCCGTCATACCCCGACAGCTTCACGCTCACCGGCGTAGCAACACCCGGCGCCACCGTCGTCGGATACGTGATCGTGTTGTCAAACTCCAGGATCGACATCTTCGCGACCAGAAGCCCGCTCTCGAGGTCGCTCACCAGCAGAGTGCCGCTGTTGAAGAACGGATAGTTCCCCCACGCGCCGTTATAGCCCGTTCCGTCATCGCCCGGCCGCGAATCGATGAACGCCACCTCGTACGGCCGCAGCGGCTTGGTCAGGTCCCAGATCCGCAGGCCCGTTGTGTAGTTTGACTGATACAGGTACCGGCCCTTCACGTATTCATTGTGGTCAACCGACGGAAGCCCGTTGGTGATCGTCGACACCAGCCGCGGCATCGAAAGGTTCGAAACGTCGAACACGCGCGTCAGGAACCGCGGCACGTTCCCCGCCGTCGGCCCATCCAGCTCGTCGTTCAGGTACAGGTACTTCTTGTCCTCGGTGATCCACCCCTGGTGCCCGTAGCGTTCGCCCGGGTACGAGCCCTCAAAGAACGTCGAGGGCGCGCTCTTGTTTGTCCAATCCACGATCTCCATGCCCGCGTTGCCGGTGAACAGGAACACGACTTCTTTCCCGGCATAGGGGCCCGTCGTGTAGTTCAGCGCCATAGCCTCGTGAACGTAGTTCGTGGGAGAAGCCACTCCCGTAAACGTCGGGAATGTGGGATTGGTTGTGGAAACCGGTATCGCCCGACCGCCCGACGCATTCCCGCCGCACGCGTACATGAACCCGGACTGCGGGTTGTTGATCAACGTGTGCGTCGTCGAGTGCCCGCCCTGCGCGTAGTTCCGCACCAGCGTCACCGACCCCGAGTCAATGTTCGCCAGGTTCAGCACCTGGATACCCACGCCGACCGAGTCGCTCACCGCGTACGCGTACGTCCCGATCACCGTGATGTCCCGCCACAGGCTGTCCACGCCGCCCGGGATTACGGTCACGATCACCGGCGCGCTCGGGTTGGTCACCTCGACGATCCCGTTGCCCCAGCTCAGACCCATCAGGGCGTATTCACGCCCCGACGGAGAGGTATATCCCCAGCAGTCCGCCCCGCTGTCCCCGCTCGTAAACCCGCTGAACGAGTTCAGCGGCAGCCATGCTTTCAGGTTCACGTTCTTCGATGGGAACGTCGCATCACCAGAAAACTCGCCGGTCTGACCCCGGTGCGACTCCGTCTTCCACGGATCAGGAATCGTGATCCGCCCTCGCATCGCCGGCTTCTTGTCCAGCAGCTTCTTGTCGTCGTCGTCCGCCGATGCCGGGAACGCCATCCCGGCGACCGCCGCCAGGCCCGCCGCTCCAATGACAGCCCGGCACGCCCATGGGCGGCCCCGAAGATTCGAATGCTGCATCCGCTAGTCTCCTGACACTCTGAAAAAGGTCTGAAACGGGGTCCGACTGATTCCCGAGCATACCGTCTGGAATACAGATTACCACCGCCCTCGAATCCGCTTCCATCAAATCTCCGCATCTGGTGACAGCGGCGTGGTGTCCGATATTCGCAGGCCGCCCCAATCCTGTTGCGATCGCGAGAAACCGCCCATGACCCAGGGAATTGCCCATACTTCTGGCCGTCGCGTCATCCGCCCGTTCTTGGCAATCTGGGGACTTCTCGCTGTCCTGAGTCCGGACCCCACCCACGCCCAGATCCTGCTCGCCGACGACTCCCGCCCCGCCCGCATCTCCGTGAGCTGGCCCACGCGCGACGGCAAGACCGCCCAGTACACCGGCGAACGGCTCTACCAATCCAGTGCCCAGAAAAGTCCCCTCGCTCCCAACCTCGATGCTTACGCCGGCCTCGGCGGCACGCGCCTCAACAAGGGCCTCGCAAGCCCCAAAGGCGCGGTCCTTCTTGTGGGCCTCTACAAGCAGGACGCCAAGCAACCTCTCTTCGCCAACATCGCCGACAACGCCTCCATCACCATCACGCTCGATCACGTGTTCATGAACCACCCTGCGTCCCCTCGCCACGAATCCGCGATGATGCACCTCCGCTACATGATGGATGACCTCAAAGCCTGCGGCCTCTCAGGCGACGCCCGAAATCTCTTCAACACCGTCGATCCCAAGGACCCCATCATCGAAAAAGCATCCGGCGGCAGCGTCCGCCCCGGCTGCCTCGACGGCCAAGGCGCCGACCACGGACGCGTGGAGGCCAGCGTCGAAGCCGACGGCTCGCTCACCATCAAGGCCACCTTTCCCTACGCACTCCTTCGCCACACCAAAGACCCATACCAGCGAACCAACCCGGGCGGCTTCTTCGAGCCCAATCACTTCCATCTCGAAGTCGAAGTCCTGCCCGCGGCCGACGTCTCCGGCAAACCCGACCCCACCTCGCCACCCTCCAAGGAAGAACCCGCCCCCGCCGACCCTGTTCCGTCCGCCCCCAAGCCGGATAAATGAGCGGTGGTGCTGATGTCTCGCTCGTTGATTCCGACCGGCACACCGACTACGTTTGGTGTATGTCAGGTGGCCCCGAACTCAGAGACGGCCTTCCAAACGGTCCCGTCCGCGGCCGCGGCGCCGGCCTGAATCCGGGCAACCGATTCGAATCGGTCCGCCTCCACATTCTTGGCGAACACCTCGACGAAGTGTCCGCCGCGCACCCCGCCGGCGTCCAAGTTTCCACGCGCATCGGCCAGGACGACACCAGGTCCATCATCAACCGCGTGGACAGCCCCGACCTCAATCTCCACTGGACGCTCAATCCGTACCGTGGCTGCGAACACGGCTGCATCTATTGCTACGCCCGCCCCACGCACGAATACCTCGGCCTCTCCTCCGGCCTCGACTTCGAGACGCGCATCATTGCCAAGCACGACGCGCCGGCCCTGCTCCGCCGCTGGATCGAATCGCCACAATGGTGCGGCGAACCCATCATGCTCTCGGGCGTCACCGACCCCTACCAGCCCGTCGAATCCAAGCTCGAAATCACCCGCTCCTGCCTGAAGGTCTTCCTCGAAACGCGTCAACCCGTCACACTGATCACCAAGAACCGCCTCATTCTCCGCGATCTCGATCTCCTCCAGGAACTCCACTCACACAACCTCGTTCACGCCGCGCTCAGCATCACCACGCTCGATCACTCGCTCGCCGCCGTCATGGAGCCCCGCGCCAGCAGCCCCACCGCTCGTCTCGACGCTGTGGCGAAACTCGCATCCATCGGCATTCCCGTCTCAGTCATGATGGCCCCCATCATCCCCGCCCTCAACGACCACGAAGTCCCCGCCGTTCTCAAGGCCGCCGCCGACGCCGGCGCCCGCCGCGCCGGCTACGTCCTGCTGCGCCTCCCCCACCAGATCAAGGACCTCTTCCTCGATTGGCTCCAGCGCCACTTCCCCGACCGCGCCGCCAAGGTTGAGTCCTTCATCCGCGAGTCCCGAGACGGCGAGCTCTACAACGGCCGCTTCTTCGAGCGCCAGCGTGGCACCGGAGCCCGCGCGCGACAGATTCACGAAACCTTCAATCTCTTCCGCCGCCGCTACCGCCTTGACCAGCAGGTCCCGCCCCTCACGCCCAGAACTCCCCCGCCACCACCCCAACTCTCCCTCTTCAACCCATAGCCGCCGTACCCTTGCTGCCGCCTCCGATCGCTCAACGTGAGGCGCCAGGGAGCCCCTCATGCGGCATCTTCATCCCATCCCCGCCATTGTGTGCTTCATCGCCGCCGCGCCCGCCTTCGCCTGGAACGCCCACGGCCACCGCACCATCGCCCGCCTCGCCGTCGACGGCCTCCCGCAGGACATGCCGTCCTGGCTCCGCGAGCAGGACACCATCGCGCGTATCGCCGAACAGGCCTGCGAGCCCGATCGCTGGCGCGGCACCAAGCGGCTCGTCATCGGCCATGAACTCAACCCCGAGCACTACCTCGACGTCGAAGACCTCGAACCCTTCGGCCTTACGCTCGACAACATCCCCAGGCTCCGCAATGAATACCTCCGGACCATGATCGCCGCCAAGCTCGAGAACCCCAAGAAGTTCCCGCCCTACGACCCGCACAAGGACCCCGAGCGCGCCAAGGAATGGCCCGGCTTCCTTCTCCACGGCATCGACCAGCAGTTCGCTCTCCTGCAGTCCAGTTTCAATACCGTCCGCATCCTCGAAGCGCTGGACGAATCCGATCCGCAGGGTCGCCCCGGCCGCGCCGCCGCGCTGAAACAGGAACGCGAGAACGTCATCCATCACATGGGTGTGCTCGCTCACTTCGTCGGCGACACCGCGCAGCCGCTCCACACCACGCGCCACCACCACGGCTGGGTCGGCGACAATCCAAACGGCTACACCACCGACAACGGCTTCCACTCCTACATCGACGGCAAGGTCGTCGAACTGCACAAGCTCGACTTCGACTCGCTCCGGCCGACCATGAAGTACGACCGCCGCATCAACCCCGCCGACCCGTGGGACGATGTCGTCGCCTACCTCAAGCGCTCCTTCAGCAAGGTCGAACCGCTCTACCAGATGCAGAAGGACGGCTCGCTCGCCAAGGAACCCGGCAAGGAGTTCATCAGCGAGCGCTTCCGCGATGCCGGCGAGACGCTTTCGGCCCTCTACGCCGCCGCCTGGACCGCCGCCAAGCCGACAGACTCCGAGGTTTCAAGCTATGTCCGTTTCAACGACCTTCGTTCAAACCGGACACGCACGCCCGAGCCGGCGCCCAAGTAACACGCCGCTCGCCCTCCCCTCGCAGAAACAACAAAAAAAGAAAATGGCCGGAAGGCTTTTGCAAGCCTACCGGCCAACACGAGGAGGAGAGAGGAGGTTCGTAACGGCCTTCGTGCGCCTCGAGCCACACTCGGCCGCGATCTGTCAGAAAAGCGTTCGACCTGCCTGCTGAACGGTTTCACTCTAACGAGTCGCTTACCCAGTTTCCAGCGGGGATATACCCTCAGTTTCCGTCTGAGCACTTCCTCATGCAATGTTCGCAGCGCGTTCGTAGGTTCTACGCCTCCGCCAGCCCTTCCCGGATCGCGTACCGCGCCAGTTCCACACGATCGTGGATGTTCAGCTTGGACATCAACGAAGTGCTGTGATTATCAACCGTTTTTACGCTCAAGTGCATGATGCCCGCGATGTCCTTTTTCGACAGCCCCCGAGCGATATATCGCAAAACCTCAAGCTCACGCGACGTCAACGTTGACGCCCGAGTCGCCCCTTCCGCCGACAGGTGCACCCCCGTCGCATCAATCACCAGCCGGTCCTGCACCTGAGATGAGAAGTACACACCCCCGCCCGCCACGGTCCGGATCGCCGCCAGCACCACCTCAGGCTGTTCCCCCTTGGTGATGTACCCGGACGCCTCGGCCGACAGGGCCTCCTCAATGTACTTGTCGTGAAAGAACCCGCTCAGCACGATCACGCGTGTCCTCGGGCACCGGGACTTGATCGTCCTCACCGCGTCAAACGCCAGCAGGCCCGGCATGTCGATGTCCATAAGCACAACGTCCGGCCGCTCCCGCACCGCCGCGGCGACCGCGTCGTCCGCATTCGACACCTCGGCCAGCACCTTCACATCCCCCGCCTGCCTGAGCCAGTTGGCAAGGGGCTGGCGAACCATCGGCTGATCGTCCGCCATGACCACCGTGATCGTCCGGTGATTGCCCGCAACGGCCGTAGACTCTGCAGCCATGTCTGACTCCGATCTGGGGTGAATCCCTCAGAAAGTACAACATGGTTGTAGGCCGCGAAACATGCCGGGGCCAACCCCGCCCCGCGCGGCCGCATCAGTACGGCCGCATCGCCTCGTTCCAGGCCTTGAGGGCCCGCGAATCCAACTTCAATACCGCCGACCGCCTAACCACCTCTGGCATCGGTTTCAAAGCCGCCAGGCGATCTACCACCGCCTCCCGCGAGGCCCCGGCTGTTCTCGGGATAAGGTGCCACAGGCTCAGCGAGTCCCTTTCCCTCGCCTCATCCAGCACAACTCTCAGGGCCTCTTCCGATCCCCCGCCGAAGTCGAAACGCGCCAACGCCTCGATCAACACCGTTGACGCATCCTCAAAATACGGCGTCCCCGGCCCCACCCCGCGCTTCACCCTGCACATCCCGCCCCACATCGGAACGTCCGACGTCAACCCCCGCGGCCCCTCCAGAATCACATGCCCCAGCGACACCCGAAGCACGCCCGACCCTTCCTCGTCCACATCCAGCGTGTACTCGCACCCCATGTCCACCGCCGTCGCCGACGGCGTGTCCACAAAGAACACCCGCGGCGGCGCGGTGATGAACGCGTGGATCTCGCCGTACTGCATCTCCAGCCGATGCTCGTTTTCCCCTGTCTTCCTCACTCGGATCTTCGAGTTCGGCATCACCTTCACCGACCCGATCGATGCAACCTCGATCTCCGCCGACGACCCGCCGTCAGTCTGCAACCACTGTCCGACGTGCATCCTGCCGTCCGACTGTTTGAGGCCGACCATCGGCACGCCGCTGGTAGCCTCAACCTTGAGCCACGGTCCCAGCGCCGGCCTCGCAATCCATCCCGCAATCACCGCCAGCCCCACCATCGCCGCTGCCGCCAACCCGCGCCCTCGCGATGAACGTTCGAACTTCGCTTCGGGCGCCACCGCTTCAACGTACGTGAGTTCCGCCCGTGGCCCGATCACCAGTTCCGGTTCCTTGCCGACGTGCTTGAACCCGGACAACGCGGCTTCCAGCCGCGCAACATCGGCATCCACAGGACCCGACCGGTCCCACACGTACTCGCTCATGGATGGCTCTCGATTCATCGCTCATCCCTCCGCACACCGCCCAATCGTTCCTTGAGAAGTTGCATGCCCCTGTGAAGATTCACACGCACCGACCCGTGCGTCATCCCCATTCTCGCCGCGATCGCCGGCCCAGGCAGCCCTTCAACCAGCCGGAGCACCAGTGTCTCCCGATAGGCCTCTGGCAGCGACCGTATCACGCACAGGATCCGCTCCGCCTCTTCCGACGCTTCCCCGCGCCCCTGCTCCGTGACCGCCGGTTCGAGCTCTCCCAACGCTCCCGCCCGCGGCCGCCGCGCCAACGAAGCCGCCGCATTTCTCGCGATCGCGATCAGCCACCCTCCCACTGACGCCCCCTCCCGCACATCCCCTAGCCGCCGCATCGCCTGCACAAATACATCCTGCGTCAGGTCGTCCGCATCCGCCCGCCGCACGCGGCACAGCAGCACGCCGTGAACCACCGGCGCAAACCGCCGATACAGCTCCGCCCACGCCCCCCGATCGCCCGTCCGCGCCGCGCCAACGAGCTCCGCGTCCGACGGACCGGCATCCACCGCACCCTCTTCAACCCGCGGTGGATGCCGGACTGGTTGTTCCATGACGATTCGCATGGTCCTTTCCACGGCTGGTGGCACTGGCATCCCGCCTGCACGCACCGACCCGTGTTTCGCCTACTTCTTGGACGCGTCCGACACAGCGTACTGCGCCTTGAGTTCCTTGAGCGGCTTGGCCCCGAGAGCATGATTCCCTTCCATGCTCTTGGCCAGGTCCGATCCCGGCTCGACCAGGGCCAGCGCCTTCTGCATATGCCCCTTCATCGCATCCCGGTCTCGTTCAAACGCGACCAGCGCCGCCCCAAACTGCATCGCCGCATCGTCGGGCGTGATCGCGAGAGCCTTCTTGATCTCCACGTATCCGACCGGCCCATCCCGCGTCAGCGACACTTCCTTGATGTGGCGCCCGTTCTGAACGAGCGTCGCCGCGGCAAACCCCGCGTTGAACCACGCTGCCGCGCTCGGCTTCTCCGTCTTCTGCGCCTCCTCAGCGACCGCCATCAGCTTCCGGACGAGTTCCGCCGAACGCCCGGCATCCTCGCCGATGTAGAGCGTCGCCCGCCGGATCGTCTCCATCCGCACGAGAGCCGACTTCTCCTCTTTCAACAGCGAAAGCGTGTCTTCCACCACCTTCGCGGCTTCATACTCCTTGTCCTTCTGGAACGCTTCTTTGCCCCAGGGCAGCGACTTGTTCTTCCCGATTTCATACGGGAAACACAGCAGGGGCGGCCCCGCTAGAGCCGGCGAAACCAGCATCATCATCGAAGCCATCAACGCGAGCGTGCGACGTTTCATGTGGATCTCCTGAAGCGGCCCAATTACCGCTCACGAGCAGGAGACGCCCGAACATCTCAGGTGTTAGCGGCGAGCGGGGGTATCCCCACCCCGGTTTCGAACGGGCCAACCCGCAGCAAACGCTTCCATCAACAAATTCACCCCCTTTCCGCGCCCTCCCCACCCCCCTACACTTGCCTCCCTTGCCCACCCCCTCAACCGGGGAATCCGGGCCCTATCGGAGGTTCTCAGTGGTTCGAATTCGAATGAAGCGCACCGGCCGCACCAACGCCCCCTTCTACCGCATCCAGGTTCTCGACGGCCGCACCCGCCGCGACGGCGCCGCCATCGAGCAGCTCGGGTGGTACAACCCCCTCGAAAAGAACCCGGCCAAGCAGATCAACCTCAACGAAGAACGCTGCAAGTACTGGATCGGCGTCGGGGCCCAGCCCTCCGACACGGTCAAGGACATGTTCGCCAAGCGCAACCTCATCAAGACCGAGGCCTACGAAAAGGTCCGCGCCCGCCAGCGCAAAGTCGTCCAGGACAAGCTCGCCGCCGCGGCCGCCGCGCCCGCCGAAGGCAAGAAGGAAGAGAAGAAGGCCTGATCCCTTAGCACCTTGAACCCCTCGGCAACGAGGGGTTTTTTATGCGCTGATCCGACCCATGCAACAATCGCATTCCGGTTCCACTTCCTGACTTGCCATTTGCTATTTGCCATTTGGAAATTTGGCCTTGCCCCTCCGCTTCGACATTCTCACCACCTTCCCCGAAATGTTCGCGGCACAATCCCCCGCCGCGCTCGGCCTCTCCATTCCTTCTCGTGCTCGCGAAGCGAATCTCGTTGAGTGGTTCGCCACCAACATCCGCGACTACGCCACCGACAAGCACCAGAAGACCGACGACCGCCCATTCGGCGGCGGCCCCGGCATGGTGATGACGTGCCAGCCTCTGTGGGACGCCGTCCACGCGGTCGAGGCCCAGGATCCTCGCGCCGCCACCCGCATCCTTCTCACGCCCCAAGGGCGGCCCCTCACCCAATCCATCGTCGAAGACCTCGCAACCAGACCCCGCCTGCTCCTCATCGCCGGTCACTACGAAGGCATCGATGAACGCGTCATCGAAAAGCTCGCCCCGCTCGAACTCAGCCTCGGCGACTACATCCTCTCCGGCGGTGAACTCGCCGCGATGGTCCTCATGGACGCCGTCATCCGACTCCTCCCCGGCGCCCTCGGCCACGAAAGTTCCGCCACCAGCGACAGCTTTTCCGAGGTCACCTCGCCCAAGACCAAAGCCGACCCCACCCCCCAGCCCCGCCGCCTCCTCGACTGCCCCCACTTCACCCGCCCCCGCGAATGGATGGGCTTGACCGTCCCGGACGTCCTGATCGGCGGCAACCACCAGGAGGTCGCCAAGTGGCGCCTTGAACAGATGCTCAAGCGAACCCACGAACGCCGACCCGACCTGCTCGACCGAGGCCCGAGCCCCAGTTGAGCATCTTGATCACCTTCAAAAAGCCCCTCCATGACCCTGAAAACCGCGATTCGCCCTCCCATTTCAAGATGCTCAAAACCCTCTCTCTCATCTTGAGCATCTTGATCCTGTTAGAAATACCGTCCCCCCCCACCTATCCTCACCTCCCACTTTTCAACGAGACTCCCCCATGTCCCAGAAGACCGACTCCCAGCAAGCCATCCTCGAGTCCTACCACGCCGCCAAGACGGACATCCCGCGCATGGATGTCGGGGACACGGTCAACGTCCACGTCCGCATCGTGGAAGGGGACAAGGAACGCGTCCAGATCTTCCAGGGCGTGATGATCTCCCGCAAGGGCCGCGGCGCCAACGAGATGTTCACCGTCCGCCGCATCGTCGAGGATGTGGGCATCGAGCGTAAGTTCCACATCCACTCGCCGATGATCGCGAAGCTGGAAGTGCTGCGTCGGGCCGACTCTCGCCGCGCCAAGCTCTACTACCTCCGCGACCGCGCCGGCAAGTCCCGCCGCCTCCGCGACCGCCGCCGCGGCATGAAGCACGTTGCCGGAATCCCCGTCGCCGGTCAGGCCTAGGCACCCGAACCTTTCCGGCGAGCGACAGTTCCCTACTCCTCATCCGCCCGCAACTTCGCCACCACGCTGAAGTCCTCCAGCGTCGTCGTGTCCTGCGTGATCTTCTCCACGCCCGCGGCCACATCCCGCAGCAATCTCCGCATGATCTTCCCGCTCCGCGTCTTGGGTAGCCCCTCCGCAAACCTGATCTGATCCGGCTTCGCCAGCGCCCCCACTTCCTTCCCCACGTGCGCCGTCAGTTCCTTCTTTAGCGAATCATCAGGCTGACGGTCGTTGGCCTTCAGCCAATGCGTCTTCAGACTCACAAACGCGCAGATCGCGTTCCCCTTGATCTCGTGCGGCACACCAACCACCGCCGCCTCCGCCACAGCCGGGTGGCTCACCAGCGCACTCTCAACCTCCATCGTGCCCAGCAGGTGGCCCGACACTTTGATCACGTCATCGACCCGCCCCATGATCCAGAAGTAGCCGTCCTCATCCCGCCGCGCTCCGTCGGCGGAGAAGTACCACGGCTGCCCCGTTCTCGGATCCTTGATCCGCGACCAGTAGTTGCTTACGAACCGCTCGCGATTGCCGTACACGCCCCGCAGCATCCCCGGCCAGGGCTTGCGGATCACGAAAAGTCCGCCCTGGTTCGGCCCCAACTCCTGCCCCGCCTCGTTCACGACCGCTGCATCCACCCCCAGCATCGGCAATGTGCACGAACCCGGTTTGGTCGCGATCGCACCCGGCAGCGGAGTCACGATGTGCCCGCCCGTTTCCGTCTGCCAGTACGTATCCACGATCGGGCAACGCTTGCGGCCGATGTGCTCGTGATACCAGATCCACGCCTCAGGATTGATCGGCTCCCCCACCGTTCCCAGCACCTTCAGCGATGACAGGTCGTGCCTGGCCGGCAGTTCATCGCCCCACTTCATGAACGTGCGGATCGCCGTCGGCGCCGTGTAGAACTGCGTCACACGGTGCCTCGCGATGATGCTCCAAAACCTGTCATTGGCCGGGAAGTTCGGCGCGCCCTCGTACATCAGCGTCGGGATCCTGTTCATCAAGATCCCGTACAACACGTACGAGTGCCCCGTCACCCACCCGATATCCGCCGAGCACCAGAACACCTGTCCCGAATCCGGA
This sequence comes from Phycisphaerales bacterium, assembly GCA_044222195.1. Taxonomy (GTDB): domain Bacteria; phylum Planctomycetota; class Phycisphaerae; order Phycisphaerales; family UBA1924; genus JAHBXE01. The sequence continues at coordinate 85,989 of JBGANS010000015.1, read as the reverse complement.
ATCAGGTTGAATGCCAGCCGCGCCGACATCTGCACGAACGCGAGATACCCGCCCGTCGAGTGCTGAATCCCTTTTGGCTTCCCTGTCGATCCACTGGTGTACAGCAGGAAAAGCATGTCCTCACTGTCCATGCTTTCGCACGGGCACGCATCGGATGCGCCATCCACCGCATCGTGCCACCAGTGCATCACCGTGTCGCCGCGCTTATCTCCCGAGGTCATGCGATGCGCCAGCGGCTCGTGCCCCGTCCGCTTGAGCACGAGCGCGTGATTCACGACGTGCCCATGGTTCCTCGCCAACACGAACGCCTCCTCGACGTTCTTCAGCAGCGGCACCACATCGCCCCGCCGGTATCCCCCGTCCGCCGTCACGATCACGCGGCTCTTGGCATCGATCATCCGCTCGCTGATCGCCGTCGGCGCAAAGCCCCCGAAAATCACGCTATGCGCCGCCCCGATCCGCGCGCACGCCAGGATCGCAATGGCCAGTTCCGGCACCATGGGCATGTAGATCGTGACCACATCCCCCTTCTTCACACCCATCGCCTTGAGCGCGTTCGCCGCCCTCGACGTCTGCACCTGCAAGTCCCGGTACGTCAGCCGCCGGACCTCTGGCTCCGCCGCGTAGTGACTCGAACTCACCGCGTGAGCCGTTCTCGGCGAGACCGGCTCTCCCTCCCAGATGATTGCCTCGCAATCCCCAAAGCCCGCCTGCACGTGCCGGTCCACGCAGTTGTAACACGCGTTGAGCCGCCCGCCGACAAACCACTTCGCATCCGGCGCGTTCCATTCGAGCACCTTGCCGAACGGCGCGAACCACGCGAGCCGCCTCGCCTCCTCTGCCCAGAAACCCTCGGGTTCCGAGATCGATCGGGCATGCAGGTTCCGATACTCATCGATCGAGTCGATGTGCCACGTCGGAAGGCCCAACTTCGCCGCGGCGACGGGTGGAAACGTGCGAGTCTCGTGCAGGACGGATTCGATGTTCTGCGACATGCCGGTAGATTAGCAGGCGGTGTTCAGCGGGAGACTTCGCCGAACCTGCAGCCTTACCGTGTGCCCGGCGCCGCCGCGAAAAATGTATGATCCGGCATGCCCTCGAACCCACGGCTCGATCTCGCCTTGTCCGCCGCCCGCGAGGCCGGCAAGCTCACCCTGGGCTACTTCCTGCGCCGGTCGTTCTCAACCGAACAGAAACGCGACGGCTCCCCGGTCACCACCGCGGACCGCGAAGCCGAGCAGCTCCTGCGCACCGCCGTTACCGCGGCGTTTCCCGGCGACGGATTCCTCGGGGAGGAGTTCGGTGAAACCCCATCGCAATCCGGGTACCGATGGATCGTTGATCCCATTGATGGAACAACGTCGTTCGTTCACGGCGTTCCACTCTGGGGCACGCTCATCGGGATCGAGCATGATGGCCGCGTGGTCGCCGGGGTCATCTCCATGCCGGGGCTGGACGAGTCTGTCTACGGCTCAGCCGGCGAGGGCGCGTGGCACGTGTTCAAAGGAGCCGCCCCTGCTCGTGCCCGCGTCACCACCACCGAGCGGCTGGCCGCCTCGATGGTCTGTATCACATCGCTCGACTACTTCACGAGAAACGATCGCGAGGACTCCTTCTTTCGAATCGCCCGCGCCTCCCGCTCGATGCGCGGCTGGAGCGATTGCTATTCCCACCTGCTTGTCGCCACCGGACGCGCCGACGCCGTGGTGGAACCAGGGATTCACCCGTGGGATGTCGCGGCGATCCTCGGCATCATCCCGGAGGCCGGCGGCCGCTACACCGATTGGGGCGGCGTGGCCACGACGGCCTCGCGCCAGGGCGTCGTCAGCAACGGTCGCATCCATGACGAGCTGTTGGGCGTGCTGCACAAGCGGTAGGCCGCACCCTATGCTCACGCGTGGCGCCCGTGCTCTCGGGCGGACCGGGAGTTTTGGATGAAACGGACGGCAATCTGGGTGGTCGCGGTGGTGGCTCTGGTAGGCGCGGGGTACTTCGTCTTTCGGTCGATGACCAGGTCCCCCGCTGCTAGCGGCGGCTTCCGCACCGCGCCGGTCCAGCGCACCGACATTTCCCGGACCATCACGGCCACCGGCACCATCGTGCCCGAAGAAGTCATCGATGTCGGAGCCCAGATCAACGGGCAGGTCGCATCGTTCGGCAAGGACGCCGACGGCAGACCGCTGGACTATCGCTCCGTCGTCGAAGAGGGCGCCGTGCTGGCCCTGATCGACGAGGCGATCTACGCGGCCGACGTCGCCTCCGCGCAGGCCCAGCTGACCGAAGCTCAAGCCCAGGTCGGCGTGGCCAACGCCAACCGCGACCAAGCCAAGTCCCGCCTGGAGCAGACGCGGCGCGACTGGGAGCGGGCCCAGCGGCTGGGTAACAACGCCGCGCTTTCGAAAGCGGACTACGACGCCGCTCAATCCAACCACGAGCAGGCCCAGGCGGCGCTCGCGGTGGCGGAGGCCAACATCGTCCAGGCGCAGGCGGGTGTCTCGCGAAACCAGGCATCGCTCCAGCGGGCCCAGCGGAACCTGAACTTCTGCACCATCAAGTCTCCCGTCAGCGGCGTGATCATCGACAAGCGGGTGGACATCGGGCAGACGGTCGTGGCCAGCCTCAACGCGCCGAGCCTCTTCCTGATCGCCAAGGACCTGCGCAAGATGCTCGTCCTCGTACAGGTCAACGAAGCCGACATCGGCAGCATTCAGCCCGGCCAGCGCGTGCGATTTTCGGCCGACGCCTACCCAGGCCGCCCGTTCCGGGGCGAGGTCCGCAAAGTCCGCCTGAACGCCTCGATGACACAGAACGTCGTCACCTACACCGTCGAAATCACGACCGACAACACCGACCTCAAGCTGCTGCCCTATCTCACCGCCAACGTGCGATTCGAAGTCGCGCGCCGGGACAAGGTGCTGGCCGTCCCCAACGCCGCGCTGCGGTACACACCCAAGGGAGTCGCAGAAGCCGCGCCGGCCGATCCGCCCGCTCGCACCGGCGGCCCTCGCGATGAATCCGGCGAGCGAACCGGCACCATCTGGGCGCTCAAAGGCGGTCAGACACAGGCGATCAAGGTCACCCCCGGTCTCAGCGATGGAACACTGACCGAGGTCTCCGGCGAAGGCCTCGATGAGGGCATCGAGATCGTTCTTGGCGACCAGTCCAGCGCCGCCCAGGCCGCGCCAACCGGAACCACCAATCCCTTTGCGCCGCCGATGATGCGCGGCGGGGGCCAGGGCGGCGGCCGGCGCGGCGGGGGAGGAGGTCGCTAGCGGTGCCAGGGTCCGACCCAACCAACTCCCCGCTCATCGAGCTGCGCGACATCCGGCGCGTCTACCGCCTGGGCGAGGTCGACCTGTACGTGCTCCGCGGCATTTCGCTCACCATCGGGCGCGGCGAAATGGTCGCCCTCATGGGCACGTCCGGATCGGGCAAGACCACGCTCATGAATATGCTCGGATGCCTGGACAGGGCGACCTCAGGCACGTACATCCTGGATGGGGAAGATGTATCAACCCTCACCGCCGACCAGCTCGCCAACATCCGCAATCGCAAGATCGGGTTCGTGTTTCAGAGTTTCAACCTTCTCCCCCGGACCACGGCTCTCGAGCAGGTGACCATGCCGCTGAGCTACGCGCCCACCGTGGTGAGCGACAAGGAAGCCCGCCGGCGGGCACGCGAGATGCTCGAGCGTGTCGGGCTGAGCGATCGGATGGATCACTTCCCGACGCAGCTTTCGGGCGGCCAGCAGCAGCGCGTCGCGATCGCGCGGGCCCTGATTAACCGGCCCAGCCTTCTCTTCGCCGATGAGCCCACGGGAAACCTGGACTCAAGGACGAGCAAGGAGGTCCTGTCGATGTTCAGGGACCTCAACAGGTCCGAGGGGATCACGGTCGTCCTGGTCACGCACGACGCGGAGGTCGCGGCGAGCGCTGACCGCATCATCCATATCCGCGACGGACTCATCCACGACGGCGCCGCGACTATGAGCGGGGAGGCCCGCCCGTGACGATTCACCGAACCATTCGAATGGCCGTGCGGGCGCTGCGTCGGAACATCACCCGTTCCGCCCTGACCATCCTGGGCATCGTCATCGGTATCGCCGCCGTCATTGCGATGATGGAGATCGGCAACGGGTCCTCCAGCGCGATCAAGAAGACGATCGCGAGCATGGGGGCGACCAACTTGCTCATCATGCCCGGCACGGCGGCGAGCGGCGGCGTCAGCTTCGGCGCGGGCAGCGTCATGACGCTGACCGCCGAAGACGCCCAGGCCATCAGCCTCGAGTGCGAGGCCGTGTCCGGCGCCGCCCCGGTCGTCCGGGCCCGCAGCCAGGCGATTTACCAGGATCGCAACTGGGTCCCGCAGTTCATCTACGGTACGACGCCCGACTACCTGATCGTTCGTGATTGGACCGATCTCGCCGAGGGCGAGCCCTTCACGGATTCCGATCTTCGCAACTCCTCTCGCGTGTGCATGGTCGGCAAGACCATCGTGCGTGAACTCTTCCAGGGCGCCTCGCCGGTGGGCAAGGAGCTGCGGATCCGCAACGTCGCGCTCCGCGTCATCGGCGTGCTCGCGCCCAAAGGCGCCAACACCTTCGGCATGGACCAGGACGACGTCATCATCGCGCCGTGGACAACGGTCAAGTACCGCGTGACGTCGTCCTCTTCGACCTCATCGAGCTCGTCCGACTCGGCAAGCCGGTCGACGACGACCTCCAACTCCATCTTTCCCGGCGCGGAAAGCCCTTACCCGCCTGCGTCCACCAATGCCGCGCAGACGCCGATCGTCCGGTTCGCCAACGTGGACCAGATCCAGGTCTCCGCACGGTCCGCGGCGGATATTCAGCCCGCAATACGGCAGATGACCGAGCTCTTGCGCGAGCGTCACCGCATCCGCGCGGGCGAGCCGGAAGACTTCACCATCCGCGACATGACCGAGAGCGCCAATGCCCTGGCCTCGACGTCATCTCTCATGACCAACCTGCTGCTGTGCGTCGCGCTCATATCGCTGGTCGTTGGCGGCGTGGGAATCATGAACATCATGCTCGTGTCCGTCACCGAGCGCACCAAGGAGATCGGCCTCCGCATGGCCGTCGGCGCCCGCGGACGCGACATCCTTTCTCAGTTCCTCGCCGAGGCCGTCCTGCTGTGCCTCATCGGGGGATTGCTCGGACTGCTGCTGGGCCGCGGCGGTTCACTCGCGGTCAAGCGAATCATGAACTGGCCCGTCGAGCCCTCGGTCGCCGCCGTCATCGCATCGATCACGGTCTCGGCGTTCGTCGGCGTGGTCTTTGGCTTCTACCCGGCGTGGAAAGCCTCTCGAATGGACCCCATCGAGGCACTTCGATATGAGTAGTCGCGCCGTACCGCCACAGTGGTTTCTCGGGCCGGGGATCGCGGCGCTGGTGTTCGCGCCCGCCGGCTGCAAGGTCGGGCCTGACTACGCCCAGCCCGCGGCACAGGCGCCCGCGGCGTGGGTGGAAGCGCCGGACGCCAGCCCCGCCGTTCCCAGCGTGGTCGTCCCCCGGCCCGCCGATCTCGCCCGCTGGTGGGAAGCGCTCGGTGACGCCACGCTGACCTCGCTCATTGAACGAGCGGCCGCCGCCAACCTCGACCTGGTTCAAGCCCAAGCCCGGGTGCGATCCGCCCGCGCTGCGCGGGACATCGCAGCCTCCGGCTTTCAACCGAGCCTCGGCGCCAGCGCCGGCGTGTCCCGATCCCGCTCTTCAGGCGGACAGACCTCGAACTTGTTCCGCGTCGGCCTTGATGCCTCCTGGGAGATCGATGTCTTCGGCGGTGTGCAGCGCGGCGTTGAAGCCGCTGATGCGGATGTTCAATCCAGCGTCGAGGCGCGGCGCGACACATTGGTGACGCTGACGGCCGAGGTCGCGCTTGCGTACGCCGATCTTCGCGGCGCACAACAGCAGCTCGCCGTAGCCAATCGAAATCTCAAGGCCCAGCTCGAAACCGCCGGCATCGTCCGCCAACGGTACGAAGCCGGGTTCGTCAGCCAGCTCGACTCGGCCAACGCCGATGCGCAGGCGGCGAACACCCGTGCACGGATTTCGGGCATCGAAGCAACGGTCCGTCGATCGATCTACTCCCTCTCCCTTCTCTTGAGCCGCCCACCCGGCGATCTGCTCGCCGAACTCTCGCCCGAAGGGGCCGTCCCCATCGTTCCGCCGGAGGTTCCCGTGGGGTTACCGTCCGACCTGCTGCTCCGCCGGCCAGATATTCGCCGCGCCGAGGCTGATGTTCACGCCGCGACGGCCCGCATCGGCGTCGCCAAGGCGGATCTCTTTCCCCGCTTCGCGATCGGCGGTTCCGTCGGGCTGCAGGGCCCGAAATTCGAGGACCTGGGCACAATCGCGAACCGGTATTGGTCCATCGGCCCTTCTATTTCGTGGAACCTCTTTCAGGGCGGCGCGGTCCGCGCTGCGGTCCGTGCCCAGGAAGCCGCCGCGGAAGCATCCATCGCCGCGTATCAGCAGACGGTGCTCACGGCGCTGAGCGAGGTAGAGTCGTCTCTCGTGACGTACACGAAGGAGCAGCAGCGACACGCGGCGCTCCAGGATGCGGCCGTTTCCAGCCGTCTCGCGGTGACGCTCGCTACGCAACGCTACACCGAGGGGGTCTCCGACTTTCTCGAGGTGCTCAACACCCAAGGCTCGCTCTTCGGCTCCGAAGATGCCCTCGCGCAAAGCGATCGCCAGGTGGTGCAGAACCTGGTCACGATCTACAAGTCGTTGGGTGGCGGCTGGGAAGAACTTGAAGCGGGCCGGGTGACTCCGTCGAACACGGAAAAGGCCCCCTAGGTCTTGGACCGGCCGAAATGCCCCGCTCAGGACTTGAACCTGAAACCCTCTGATTAAGAGTCAGATGCTCTACCAATTGAGCTAGCGAGGCCGAATGCGGCGAAGTGTACGCCGGCAGGCCGATTCGTCCACCAATTCGGACCCTACCGTCATCCTTCCGGGCGGTCTTCCGGTTCGTTGACACCCCCGGGGGCGACGTCTAACCTTGGCCTCTGTTTCGGCAGGCCCTGGGCCGGCCGGTTTCGCGGTCAGCCGCACGAGGATCTGTCATGCTTCCAGCACAACGCCAAAGCTACGGTCGGACCCGCCGCCGCCGTTCCCACAACGCCATGAAGCCGATCAAGGCCACGCTCGACCCGCTTTCGGGCATGCCCAAGATGCACCACCGGGCCTGCAAGGACTCCGGCTTTGTCCGCCCGGGCCTTCGCATCACCGTTCCCAAGCTCGGCATCGGGGTTTCTCGCGATTAACTCTCGAGGGCATTGCAGATGCGCTTGGCCATCGACGTCATGGGCGGCGATCATGCGCCCGACGCCGTCCTCAAAGGTTGCATCGAAGCGCTGCCCACCCTCGCTCCAGACGATGAACTCGTCCTCGTCGGTTCGCGCGACATCATTTCCGATGTTCTGACCGATCGCGGCATTCGCGATGCCCGGATCGTCATCGAGCACGCCACTGATGTCATCGGCATGGAAGAGTCCGCCGCCAAGGCGGTCCGCGCCAAACCCGAAGCTTCTATCGTGAAGATGGCCCGTCTCGGCTCCGCCCGCGCGGCGCGGCGCGCCGATGCGGTCATGTCCGCCGGGAACACCGGCGCGTGCGTGTCCGCGGCCATCATGTACATGAAACGCCTCCGAGGCGTCCACCGTCCGGGCATCGCGGTGACCGTCCCCGCCTTCATGGGGCCCATGGTCCTCATCGACGCCGGGGCCAACCCCGAGCCCCGCGCCAGCCACCTGTGGCAGTACGGCATCATGGCCGATGAGTACGCCCGGCACGTGCTGAAGATCGACCGCCCCCGGGTCGCCCAGATGAACATCGGCGCCGAAGAAGGAAAGGGAACCGACCTCATCAAGGAAACCCGCGACCTGCTCAAGGCCACGCCCGACCTCAACTACATCGGCTACATCGAGGGCCGCGACATCTTTGACGGCGTCGCCGACGTCATCGTCACCGACGGCTTTGTCGGCAACACGCTCCTGAAGATGGCCGAAGGACTCGCTCGCTCGCTCTTCATGGGCCTGGCCCACCAGATTTTCGCCATCGACCCAGACCTCGCGATGAAACTCGAGCCCGTCGTCAAGGAGATCTACCGCCGCACCGACTATCACGAGCACGGCGGGGCCCCGCTCCTGGGCGTCAACGGCGGGATGATCATCGCCCACGGCTCCTCCGAACCCCGCAGCATCAAGGCCGCGATTCGCAAGATGCGGGAGTTCGTGCAGACCGGCGTCAACGAGGCTATCGTCGCCCGAATCGCGAAGGTGAACGCGCTGGGTCTTCACACCGGCGAAACCCAGACGGAGACCGCGTGAGCCACCATCTCCCACTGCCTGTCCCCCGTGTCACCGGAGTCCGCATCGCCGGCACCGGGTCGGCCCTGCCCGCTCGCGTCCTGACCAACGCCAACCTTGAAAAGCTCATGGAGACGTCGGACGAATGGATCGTCCAGCGGACCGGAATCCGAGAGCGCCGAATCGTCGATGCCGACCGAGGCGAATCGGTCAAGCACCTCGCCGCCAATGCCCTCAAGGCCGCCCTCGCCGACGCCGCGCTTGCTCCCACCGATCTCGACCTGATCATCCTCGCCACCATGACACCCGAGATGGAATGCCCCGCGACCGCGTGCATCGTCTCGCACATGATCGGCGCAGGCCACGCCGGGGCCTTCGACCTCAACGCCGCGTGCTCGGGCTTCGTCTTCGGCATGAACGTGGCCCACGACCTGATCCGATCCGGCACCTACCGCACCATCGGCCTCATCGGGGCCGACACCCTCTCGCGCCTGATGAACTATTCCGACGCCGGCCGTTCGACCGCGATCATATTCGGCGACGGCGCCGGCGCCGCCATTTTCCGCGCCACGGACGACACGAGCAAGGGCATCCTCGCCCAGTCCATGCACGCCGATGGCGAGGGCTGGAAGGACATCTACGTCCCCCACACCGACCATCACTTCCCCGAGGGTGTCGCGCCCGACCGGTCCAAGTGCGGCTACGTTCAGATGAACGGCTCGTCCGTCTTCAAGTTCGCGGTGGGCACATTCCCCGACCTCATCCAGGAAACGCTCGACAAGACCAAGCTCAAGGCCTCCGACATCGACATGTTCATCTGCCACCAGTCAAACCAGCGCATTCTCCAGGCGGCCCGCGAGCGTTTCGGCCTTCCCGATGAGAAGCTCTACATCAATATCGAGCGCCTGGGCAACACCGTCGGCGCATCCGTGCCTCTCTGCCTCGACGAGCTCCGCAAGTCGGGACGAGTCCGCGACGGCCACCTCGTCATGTTCCTCGCCTTCGGCGGCGGGCTGACGTGGGGCGCCAGTCTCTGGCGCGTCTGACCGGACATAGACCTGGCTCACGGTGTCCGGGCGCCCGGCATCGTCCAGCCCGCCGGTAGCTCGCCCGGCTCGTTCACGTTCCGCCACACATCCGCCCCCCACTCCCGCGGCGATGCCACCACCTCGACGCCCGGCTCTCCCGCCAGCCGGTGCACCGCGCGAACGCCCGACGCAAGCCTTCGGACCAGCGCGCCATCGGCCAAGGCCCGAAACGCGCAGGGAAATGGCTCCACCGTCTCCTTTCCCTCGATTCGGCGCGTCAGCAGCAAGCCCGCCGCGCCGTGTCTCCTTTCCAACTCGCCCGCGATCCAACTCACCTGCTCGGGCATCAGCCCGGGCATATCCACGGGCACGCACACCACCTCCGCCGCCACCCGAATCGCCGAGAGAATCCCTCGCAACGGCCCCTCTCCCGCCGCGCCATCGCTCGTTACACGATCGAACCGGTCGTGGCCCGGCGGCATCCTTCCCCCGAATGGCGCGACCAGCAGCGTCGGGCCCCGCCACTTCAGGCGTTCCAGAATCGCGGACAGCACAGGCCTTCCCTCCACCCGAAGCTCATCCTTCGGCCCGCCCATCCGCCGCCCCTCGCCCCCAGCCAGAACCGCAAGCGTGATCATGTTGCCCTCACGCGATGGGCATGCGAATACACGTTGAATCGCGGCGGCCGAAGAAACCCCACCAGGGTCTGCCCCGCCTCTTCCGCGAACTTCACCGCCAGGCTCGACGGCGCCGACACCGCCGCGACCAGGCCGATTCCCGCCATCGCCGCTTTCTGCATGATCTCAAAGCTCGCACGCCCTGAGACCAGCAGCACGTGCGACCTCAGCGGCACCATCCCGTCCAGAAACAGCCTTCCCACCACCTTGTCCACCGCGTTGTGCCGCCCCACATCCTCCCGCAGTACGAGCATCCGGCCCGACTCATCAAACACCGCCGCGCCGTGCAACCCGCCGGACTCCGCGAACGCGCTCTGGCTTTCGCCCATCCTCGCCGGCAACGTACACAGCGTCGCCGCCGCGACCCGCGGCCCGGCTTCGACCCTTGGCGCCTTCGTGCGTACCGCCTCGATACTCGCCTTCCCGCACACGCCGCACGACGACGTCATGTACACGTGCCGCGCCATCGCATCGAAGTCCACATGCACCAGCGGCCCCGTGCGCACGTTGACCGCATTCCCATGCTCATGGCGCTCGCAGGGCGCGATCTCAACCACATCAGCCCGTCCCCGGATCAGTCCCTCGCTGAGCAGAAAACCCGCCGCGAGTTCCTCATCGTGTCCGGGCGTGCGCATGGTCACCGCCAGCGCCCGGTTTCGCACCCGAATCTCCAGCGGCTCTTCCACCGCCAGCGCATCCGAGCGCGTTTCGGCCGTCGCACCCGACCACGTTCGAATAGGCACTTTCTCGGTCGCACTCGACCCATCACGCACGCTGTTCATGGCCGCTCCATCAACCGTCTGTAATCCTCCGGCGTGTCGATGTCCGCCAGCCCGCCGGGGAAGTCGATCGTCGCGAGTTTCAGCGCGGAATCCGCCAGAATGTGCTTGGCACCCCCGGCCGGCGGCAAGCCCTTCAACCTGGCAAACAGGGCCTTCCCAAAGACCGCCGGCACGCCCTTGGTCGATCCGTACACGCAAGCCGCGGCGTCCGTGCCTTCCTCCCGCCACGCATCGCCCAACCGCATCAGCACCGCCGAGTCCACCTTCGGCTGATCCGCCAGCAGGATGCCAACCGCGTCAACGCCGCTGTCCCTCGCCACTGTTTCGACGCCGAGCGCGATGCTCGTTCCCATGCCCTCGGCCCATCTTGGATTTCGCACGAGCGCGACGTCAAGCCCGGCCATGGCCACTTCCACCCGGTCGGCTTCCGACCCAAGCACAACCACCACGGGCCCCAATCCCGACCCGATTGCCGCCTTGGCCGCTCGGCGCACCAGTGCTTCACCGTCAAACTCAAGCAGTTGCTTTGACCGGCCCATCCGCGTCGACCCGCCCGCCGCCAGCACGATCATCGCGATTCTCACGGCGAGCCGTCCAGCGAGCACGCCGCATCCACCACGGGTGCCTCGAGCCTTGTCTCGCTCTTCACCCCGCCTTGCACCGGCGGATGGATCGCCCCCGGCCGGTCGCGCAGGCGCCCGCCATCTCGCTCCGCAAAGAAAGCCTGCACCTCGGAAATGATCGCCAGCGCCACCTCTTCCGCCGTTTCCGCTCCGATATCCAGCCCGATCGGGGCGTGAACCCGCGACAGGTCCGTCCTCGCCGCGACCCCCGCCGCGTCGAAGTGCCGCATCGACGCGACATCGCTCAGCATCGCATCAGTCCGGTGCCGCGGCCCCAGAATCCCGATGTACGCCGCGTTCGAGCCCAGCAGCGCCGCCACCGACTCCGAATCCTGCACGTAGTGATGATTCATCACGATCGCCGCCGACCGCCGCGGCAGCGGCCCGGACACACGCTTGGCCGCTTCTGAAAGCGAGCACACCTCGGCCGGCGCAAACCGTGCCGCGGAGCGTTCCGAGGGCGATCTCGCCACAACCGTCGTCCGCCACCCCAGGTTTGATGCGAGCCGCACCACCGGGTCCGCATCGTGACCACTCCCGAACACGAACAGATGCACGGGCGCCGGGATCACCTCAACGAGGATGTGCACGCGTCCGCCAGAACACTCAAGCGTCACCTGTCGTGACCGTCCCGCCGCGAGCGCGTCCGCCGCGTTCGCGGCCAAGCAGCTTTCATCGACGGCGCCGTTGACTTCCCCGCCCTCCGCCGCCAGCAGCAGCCGATCGCCGACGCGATGGTCCACCTGCCCCTCAACTCCGATGACCGTCGCGACCACACTCGCGCGCCCCGCGCTCCGATGCCTCTCGACAAACGCCAAGTACGCCGGGGCGAGCCCGGGGCCGACGCGCTCGAACAGCGCCGTCACCCGTCCCCCGCATCCCAGGGTGTACGCACTTCCCGCGCCCGCACCGTCATCCAGCCCCGTTGCGTACGTCACGATCGACGGCCCCTTGTCCGTCAGAAACATCGCACGCCGGCACGCCTCATCCTCCAGGCATCCGCCGCTGATCGATCCGATGCGGCCCCCGGCGATCGCCGGCGAAACCAGCATCCTCGCGCCTGGCCGTCGATAGGTCGATCCCTCCACCGCGACGACAGTAACCAGCACCGCGGGCTCCCCCATCCCGCGCAGCGCGCCCAGAATGTCGCTCATTTCCTTCATCGATCCCACCTGCTCACCCGTGGAGTCTATCCCGCTTGCACAAGCAGCCGACCCGCCGCCAGGCGCGCCTAGGGGCGATTGCCGGCCCTCACATCCACGATGCCGCAGTCGATGTACTGCCCGCCGTTGGTTTGCCTGCAGTGAATCGCCATCGTGTTCTTCCCCGGCTTGAGCAGCTTCGCCGCCGCGACATTCAGGGGCACGATCGCGTAGCCCGTGGTCCACCGCTTGAAACTCGCCGCCAGTTCCCCGTTGATGTACACCTCCGCATCCTCATCGTGATGGATCGAAAGGTGCGGCGACTGCACGCCGCCCTCGGGCACTTCGACGGTCCGCCGGATCCAGATATTCCCCGTGTTCCACTCCGTGCCGACCACAGCGCCGGGTGTGCCCTTGGTTCCGAATCCCGCCACGCCCTGTTCCCAGCTTGAATCGTCAAAGCCGGGTTTGAACCAGTCATTTCCGGGCGGTCCGAGCGTGTAACGCCACTTCGCGGCCTCCCCCTCTCCCGCCCGCGGCACCACCACCTTTACGGTCGGCGGCGGCAGATAGAGCGCTTTCGCGGCCACCGCGGCCCGCAACGGGTCAACCTTCCACACCTCGCGGTCATACGTCAGCCACCCGTTGCACTCGATCTCCACATCCGTCGTCTGCGTGTACACCGCAGCGCACAGCCCCTGCCCGATGAGCATCGGCATGCGCTTCAGCAGGCCCACATACGCATCCGTGAGTTCTTCCTTGCTCTTGTAGCTGACATACCCCCAGTTGTTCTTCTCAACCCATGTGTGCCCGTCGATCGGCAGCCCCAGCCCGCCAAACTCCCCGAGAACGCTGGCGCGTCCCGCTTCGACGGGCGCCATACCTGGCCCCGGATAGTCGTGGACATCATGCACATCCGCGACTTTCATGTCCGTCCACCCGCTCGCGTTGTTCACCAGTCGCGATGGATCGGCGCCTTTGGTGATCGTCACCACCCGCGCGGCCCATTCCATGTCGTTCTGGCCCCATCCTTCGTTGAACGGCACCCACATCACGATCGACGGGTGCGCATGGAGCGACTTCATGATCGTGAACCACTCGTGCTCGAAGTTCGACTTCCAGGCATCGGTCGCTGGCGGGTTGCCCTCTTTGGAGTCCGGCCCGCCAAAGAGCACGCTCGGCATGTCTTGCCACACCATCACGCCCATCGTGTCGCACCAGTAATAGAACCGCTCCGGCTCCACCTTCACATGCTTGCGCAGCATGTTCCCGCCCATCTTCTTGACCGCCTCGATGTCGAACTTCATCGCCTCCTCGGTCGGCGGTGTGTACAGCCCGTCCGGCCAGAATCCCTGGTCCAGGGGCCCGAACTGGAACACGGGCTCTCCGTTCAACATCAGGCGATTGACGCCGCGATCATCCTTTGCCAGGGCGATATCGCGGAACGCAAAGTACGTCCTGACCTCGTCCACACTCTTGTCGCCGAGGAACGTCCGCACTGTGGCCTCGTACAACGTCGGACTCTCGGGCGTCCATGCCCTCGCGGCCGCCACCTTCATCTCCACGGGTGACGCCGGAGAGCGAGCCTTGCCGATGCTCTTCCCCCCGTCGAAGACCTCGACCTCACAGGTCATGCCGGTGTCTGCTTCCTCCACGCTGTCGGTCACGTGCACCTTGATCACGCCGGTCTCCCGCGAACTCTCGATGTGCACCCGCGCGATGGACTTCCGCGGCACCGGCTCCATCCACACCGTCTGCCAGATCCCGCTCGTGGGCGTGTACCAGATCCCATTGGGCTTCAGCCACTGTTTGCCGCGAGGCTGGCCGCCCGTGTCCGTCGGATCCTTGACTTTCACAACCAACGAGTTTTCACCCGGATGCACCGCATCGGTAATGTCGAGACTGAACGGGTCATAGCCGCCCTTGTGCTCACCCACGTTCTTCCGATTCACCTCCACACTCGCGTGCCAATCCACGGCCCCAAAGTGCAGAATCACCCGCCGACCCTCCCACTCCCTCGGAATGGCAATCTTCCGCCAGTACCACAGCGTCTCGTCCGGTCCGACGATACGGCCGACTCCGGACAACGCCGACTCCGGAGAGAACGGCACCAGGATCTTCGCCTCTGCCGCCTCGGCCGGGAGCGCCTTGTCCTTCACGATGGCATAGCCCCACAGCCCGTTCAGATTCATCCACTTCTCACGCACCATCGTCGGCCGCGGATACTCCGGCCACACCTTCTCAGGGCTCACATCTTTCGCCCACCGCGTCATGATCCTGCCCTGGACCGGCTTCCACGCCTGAGCAAGGGCCGGCCCCGAGAACGCGAGCGACACCGCGACCGCAACGAAGGTGGCTTTGATCTTCATGGACCCCATCCTAACGGTACACTCAGGCCCGCGAAACTCGGAGTGCCCTCATGCGTACTCGCTATTCCCGCCGTGCCGCCGTCATCGGGCTGTTCGCATCCGCAGTCCTTTCTCTCGGCCTTTCCGCTCCAGCGCAGCCGGACCAGAAACCCGCCAAGCCTCTCACCGTCGGGTTCAGCCAGATCGGCGCCGAATCCGCCTGGCGCACCGCCAACACCAAGTCAATCAAGTCCGAAGCCGAAAAGCGGCAGATCACTCTCAAGTTCTCCGACGCCCAGGGCAAGCAGGAAAACCAGATCCGCGCTGTCCGCTCCTTCATCCAGCAGAAGGTCGACTACATCGTGATCGCGCCCGTCGTCGAAACCGGCTGGGAGCCGATCCTCCAGGAAGCCCGCAAGGCCCACATCCCCGTCATCCTCACCGATCGCCTCGTCGCCGTCTCCGACGACTCCCTTTATGTCTGCTTCATCGGCGCCGACTTCGTCAAAGAGGGCCGCGACGCCGCCGAATGGCTCGCGAAGAAAACGAACGGCAAGGCCCAGATCGCCGAACTCCAGGGCACACCCGGCGCGGCCCCGGCGATCGATCGAAAGAAGGGCTTTGAAGAGGGCATCGCCAAGCACCCGGACATGAAGATCATCAAGTCACAGTCCGGTGAGTTCAACCGCGCCAAAGGAAAGGAAGTCTTCGAGGCCTTCCTCCACTCCCCCGAAGGCTCCAAGATCACCGCCCTCTACGCCCACAACGACGACATGGCCCTGGGCGCCATCCAGGCCATTGAAGAAACCGGAAAGAAACCCGGCAAGGACATTCTCATCGTCTCCATCGACGGCGTCCGAGACGCCTTCCAGGCCATCCTCGAAGGCAAGCTCAACTGCTCCGTCGAGTGCAACCCACTGCTCGGCCCTCAACTCTTCGACACGATCGAAAAGGTCCGCCGCGGCGAGAAAGTCCCCAAGCGAGTCCAAACCTTCGAATCCATCTTCGACCAGGGCAACGTCACCCCCGAGGTCCTCAAGAACCGGCAGTATTGACCGTGGAGGATGAGGCTCCCCTTCTCGAATCGCGCTCCCTCACCGTCGAGTTCCCCGCCGTCCGCGCGCTCAGCTCGGTCGACTTCACCCTCGCCCGCGGCGAGGTCCACGCCCTCCTCGGCGAAAACGGCGCCGGCAAGAGCACCCTCATCAATGTCTTCAGCGGCCTGATACACCCCGGCGCCGGCCAGCTCCTCGTTTCCGGCCGCGATGTTGCACTCTCGTCACCGCGCGAAGCGGAACGCTTTGGCATCTCCACCGTTCATCAGGAACTCGACCTCATCCCCACGCTCTCCATCTCGGAGAACATCTCCCTCAACCGCTTCCCCCGCGGCCTCATCTCCTGGAAACACACCCGCCGCCGCGCCGAATCGGCCCTCACTCGCATGGGCGTCACCTTGGACACCCGGCGCCCCCTCGGCGCCTGTTCCATCGCCCAGCAGCAGCTCGTCGCCATCGCCCGCGCCCTCGATGTCAACTGCCGAGTCCTCATCCTCGACGAACCGACCTCCAGCCTCGACGCCGCCGAGGTCCGCGAACTCCTCGCCCTCCTCTCCCGCCTGCGCACTCAGGGCCTCGGCATCATCCTTATCACCCACTTCCTCGAACAGGCCTATGCCATCGCCGACCGCATCACCGTCCTCCGCAACGGGTCCCGCGTCGGCACGTGGCGCGCACCCCAACTCTCCCGCACCGCGCTCGTCGAGGCAATGACCGGCCGCACAGCTACCGCACAGCATCATGCTCCCGCCTCCCCCCATCCCGGCTCCCCGCACCGGCCTCCCACACCCTTCTTCCAACTCCACACCCTCGGACGCCGGCACTCCATCGCCCCCGTCTCAACCACAATCTCCAGCGGCGAATCTCTCGGCCTCGCCGGCCTCCTCGGCTCCGGCCGAACCGAGCTCGCCCGCCTCATCTTCGGTGCCGATCGTCCCGACTCCGGCCACATCTCCATCGACGGCCATCGCCTTCGTGCCTCCATCCCCCGCTCTATCCGCCACGGCCTCGCACTCACTCCCGAAGCCCGCAAGTCCCAAGGTCTCCTCCTCGACCTCTCCATCCACGACAACATCATCCTCGCTCTTCAGGCCCGCCGCGGCCCTCTCCGCCCCATCCCCGGGCGCGAACAACGCCGCCTCGCCGATCACTACATCGCCACCCTGAACATCAAGTGCTCTTCGCCCGAGGCCCCCGTTCGCACACTCTCCGGCGGCAACCAGCAGAAAGTTCTTCTCGCCCGCTGGCTCGCCATCCAGCCGCGCCTGCTCATCCTCGACGAACCCACCCGCGGCATAGACGTCGGCGCCCGGGCCGAAATCGAATCCCTTATCACGTCCCTCCGCAACGACGGCCTGTCCGTCATCCTCATCAGCGCCGAAATCGACGAAATCACCCGCGTGTGCGACCGCGCCCTCATACTCCGAGACCGCCGCGTCATCGGTGAGCTGGCCGGCGATGAACTCACCGAGGCCGCCATCCTCTCCAGGATCGCAGCCCCCGAGCGCCACAAGAACTAGGCATCTCTTTCTTATGCCTCGTGCCTCATGCCTCGTGCCTGCTTCCATGTCGAACCGAACCCAGCCTCTCCACCATGCCCGACGCCCACCGCAAACACCTTTCCACTTGCCTCTGGCCCGCCCTCGGCATCCTCCTCCTCATCGCTCTCAACGCCGCCTTCGACCTCGCCCGTGAAGATGGCTCCCTCTTCGGCCCCGGATCCTTCCTCCACATCTCCCTCGCGAGCGGTTCCCCCTCCGGTCCGCTCATCGACATCCTCAACCACTCTTCGCGCACCATCATCCTCGCACTCGGCATGACCCTCGTCATCGCCGTCCGCGGCGTCGATCTCAGCGTCGGCTCCGTCATGGCCATCGCAGGCGCCACCGCCGCCGTCCTCATCACCGATGGCTATTCCCCCCTCGCCGCGCTCTCCGCCGCACTCCTCATCGCCGCGCTCGCCGGCCTCTGGAACGGCCTTCTCGTCTCCACCCTGGGCGTCCAGCCCATCGTCGCCACCCTCATCCTCATGGTCGCCGGCCGCGGGATCGCGCAGATGATCACCGGCGGGCAGATCACGACTTTCCATAACTCCACCCTCTCCTTCCTTGGTAACGGCCGCCTCCTCTTCCTCCCTTTCCCTTTCCTCCTCGCCATCACCCTCTTCACCGCCACACTCCTGATCGTCCGCAAGACCGCTCTCGGCCTTCTCATCGAAGCCGTCGGCGCCAACCCCATCGCTTCCCGCCTCGCCGGTGTCCGCGCCACAACCCTCATCGCTGGCACCTACCTCTTCGCCGCGTGCTGCGCCGCCTTGGCCGGTGTCCTCCACGCATCCAATATCAAAGCCGCCGACCCCTTCCACGCCGGGATCAACGCCGAACTCGCCGCTATCTTCGCGGCCGTCGTTGGCGGCACATCCCTGACCGGCGGCCGCTTCTCCCTCACCGGCGCCGTCATCGGCGGCCTCCTCATCCAAACCCTCACCGCCACGATGTACGCCCGCAACATCAGCGCCGACGTCGCCCCGCTCCCACAAGCCCTCGTCATCATCGCCGTCTGCCTCGGTGGCACGACTCTCCGAGGCGTGCGCCCCGCCGCTTGCAGCTCCCTCCAACCCCCATCCCTGTTCCTCACCCGCTTCCCGCCCACCTTCGCCGCGGCTGCCATCCTCCTCCTCATGCTCCTCTTCGGCGCCCTCCGCTACCCCCACTTCGCATCCCTCTCAACGCTCGCCTCCCTCCTCAATGACTACGCATTCCTCGGCGTCGCCGCCATCGGCGCCACGCTCGTCATTCTCGCCGGCGGCGTCGATCTCTCCCCCGGCGCTGTCATCGCCTGCACCAGCATCCTCATCGCCACTCTCACATCCCGCGGCGTCCACCCGCTCCCCACGTTCGCCATTTCTCTCGGCGCAGGCACCGCATTCGGCGCTTCCATGGGCGTCCTCATCCATCGCTTCAAACTTCCCGCCTTCATGGTCACGCTCGCCGGCATGTTCGCCGCCCGCGCCACCGGTTTTCTCATCCACCCGCAATCCGAAGGCATCACGCACCCGTTCTACGCCGCACTCCGAAACACAGCCCTCCACCTCGGCCCCGCCGAGCTCTCGATCGGCTCGCTCACGTTCCTGGCGCTCCTCTTCGCCGCGTGGATCCTGCTCACCCGCACCCCCTTTGGCCGTTCCATCTACGCCCTCGGCGGCCACGAACGCTCCGCCCGCGTCATGGGCCTCCCCATCGCCCGAACGCGCATCACCACCTACGCCCTCGCCGGACTCTGCTCCGCGCTCGCCGGCTGCCTCTTCTCGATGTACAAGGAATCCGGCGACCCCGCCTCCGCCATCGGCCTGGAGCTCGACATCATCGCCGCCGTCGTCATCGGCGGCACCCTCCTCTCCGGCGGCGTCGGCACTATCTGGGGCACTCTCATCGGCGTCCTCATCCTCGGCCTCATCCGCACCTTCATCGACTTCGAAGGCACGCTCTCCGCCGCGTGGACCAGTATCGCGACAGGAATGCTGCTTCTCGTTTTCGTCGCCCTTCAGCGTGGCACCGCCCTTCTGGGCGGTGTCGAACGGCAAGAGCTCGCCTGATCGGCTTCGCCCCCATCACCGGGCAGAACCCCGGTGCCACACCGCTATCCTCTTCTCAATCGGAGCCCCATCATGCTCACCGCCCTCCTCCCCACACTCGGTCTCCTCCTCTCTACCCAGCCCCACCTCTCCAACCTCCACGAAGTCCCCTTCACCCAGGTCGAAATCAAAGATTGCTTCTGGTCCCCGCGCCAGGAAACCAACCGCACCATCTCCCTCGCCCACAACCTCGACAAGCTCGAGCAAGCCGGCAACATCGCCAACCTCGAACTCGCCGCGGCCCACCAACACGCCGGCTACCACGGCCCCGTCTTCATGGACAGCGATCTCTTCAAGGGCGTCGAAGCCGTCGCCTACTCCCTCGCCACCCACCCCGACCCCACTCTCTCCGCTCGCCTCGACGCCGTCATCTCCAAGATCGCCGCGGCCCAGATGCCCGACGGCTACCTCAACACGCACTACCAGGTCAACGCCCCCGACAAACGTTTCTCCAACCTCCGTGACAACCACGAGCTCTACTGCGCCGGCCACCTCTTCGAAGCCGCCGTCGCGCACTACCAGGCCACCAGCTCCAAAGCCCTCCTCGACGTCGCCACCAAGTACGCCGACCTCCTCGTCACCACCTTCGGCCCCGACAAACGCCCCGGCTACTGCGGCCACCCGGAAATCGAACTCGCCCTCGTCAAGCTCTCCCGCGTCGTCGATTCGCCCCGCAAAGAAAGCTACTTCGCCCTCGCCAAACACTTCATCGACACCCGAGGCTCGCACTTCTTCGCGCAAGAGCACAACACACCTGAAGCTAAGTACAACGGCGAATACTGGCAAGACAACGTCCCCATCCGCGATCACCAGCGCATCGTCGGCCACGCCGTCCGCGCCGCCTACCTCCTCTCCGCCTGCACCGACATCGGCGCAGCCACGGCCGACGAGTCCCTCCTCCGCATGGTCCGCCGCGTCTGGCGGAACACGACCGAACGCAACACCTACCTCACCGGCGGCATCGGCCCCTCCGCCCACAACGAAGGCTTCACCGTTGACTACGACCTCCCCAACGAATCCGCCTACCAGGAAACCTGCGCCTCGGTCGCCATGATCCTGTGGAACCACCGCCTCAACCTCGCCTACGCCGACGCCAAGTACGCCGACGCCGTCGAAACCGCCCTCTACAACGGCGCCCTCGCCGGCGTCTCCCTCGATGGAACCAAGTTCTTCTACGTCAACCCCCTCGCCAGCCGCGGCGGCCACCACCGCGCCGACTGGTACGGCTGCGCCTGCTGCCCACCCAACATCTGCCGCCTCCTCGCATCACTCGGCAACTACATCTACGCGACGGGGGGCGATGGCAAAGGTCTCTGGGTCAACCAGTTCGTCGCTGGCTCCGTCACGCCCGCCGCGTTGAAGGGCTTCAAACTCTCGGTCACCACCACCTACCCCTGGAGCGGTGTCGTCGAGTTCAAGGTCGACTCTGTCGCCGCGGCCGATCCTCGCACTACTCTGCACCTGCGCGTTCCCTCCTGGTGCCCGACCGCCACCTATCTGATCAATGACACACTCAACTCCAATCCGACCATCAAAGACGGCTACATCACCATCTCGCAAACCTGGAAGCCCGGCGACACGATCCGCTTCATTCTCAACATGCCCGTCCGCCGCGTCGAGGCCAACCCCAACGTCGAAGCCGACCGAGGGCTCCAGGCCATCGCCCGCGGCCCGCTCATCTATTGCATCGAAGGCATCGACGCCGCGAACCAATCCCCGCTCGCCATCGCTCCCGATACCCAGCTTCAAGTCGTCGATCGCCCCGACCTTCTCGGCGGCATCATGACGATCACCGGCAAAGCAATGATCCGCACGGAACAACCGCCCTCCCGCTCCCTCTACGCCGCGGCATCACCCGCAAAGGAAATCCCCTTCAGAGCCATCCCCTACTACGCCTGGGACAACCGCACCCCCGGCCCCATGCAAGTCTGGCACCCCACCACTCCCCCCGCGCCCAAAGTCCAGACGGTCGAAGGCCGCGCCAAAGTCTCCATCTCCTACAAGAACTGGAACTGCGACCCCGAAGCCGCCCACGACGGCATCACCCCCGCCAAGTCCAACGAAACTCCACCCGCCAACTGCCACTGGTGGAGCCACAAGGGCGGGACGGAGTGGATCGCATACGAGTGGGCTCAACCCATCGACGTCGCTGCAATCCAGGTCTTCTGGTTCGACGACACAGGCCGCGGCGAGTGCCGCCTCCCCAAGTCCGCCAGGCTCTTCGCCAAGTCCGGCGATGCGTGGAAGGCCGTCGGCGTAGTCCCGGTCGCGAAGGACGCCTGGTGCGATCTGAAGTTCGATGCGCTCCAGACCAGCGCCCTCAAGCTCGAAATCGAGCAGCAGGACGGCTGGTCGTCGGGCATTCTCGAGTGGAGAACACTCGCGCCCGAACCAGCCGACTGACCCGATTCCACCTCCTGTCCATTCTCCGCGCGATTCAATGGTCTCGCCCGAAACATGCCGCACACCGCAGCCCGCCGCCCCAGGACACACCCGAACATGAAGTTCCCCAGCATCTACCTGAAACTGGTCCGAGACAGCATCACGACCCGGAAGTACCGCGCGGCCGTGCGCAAGACGTTGAAACCGCTCGAGCCCGGATTGCGCTCGGCGCTGGCACGAATCGTTTCCCACGCATACCCCGCCAACTTCTGGAAAGTCGATCTTGAAGTGCACGACGCCGCCGAGGGCACGCCGCGGCTCCTGGCCTACTTCTACGCCAAGGGCTACGACCAGCTCGGGCTCGACGCGGCGACAAGAAAAGCGTGCCCGTTCGCTCCCGGAAAGGCGCTCCTCACCGCCCGCGGAGCAAGCGTCCGTGCCCTGAACAAGCAGTTCTCCGTCGATCCCGAAGCGGACTGGCCGATGTTCGCGGTCGAAATGGAAATCTTGGAAATGGTCGCACGGAACTGGAAACGCGCCGGAGGCCCCCGCTTCCAATTCCGGGCAACGCTCGCCGCACACGACACGGCGCAGCGCTACGACCTCGTCAACGAGAAGTGGACGAACAAGCTCTAGACCCGTCCGCGACCCACTCGCTCAATTTAGGCCCTCCTCCCCCTTTCCATCAGAACCGCGACCGTCAGGGAGCGGACCCCTACATCCACCACGGAGCGCCTGAAACAGGACACTCATAGCCGAAGTGGCCAATGGAGGCCAATACACAGTATTGAGCGACTTCGGCCTTCCTGCGGGCACTGAGAGTTTGGGAAAGTTCCTTGCATAGTCAAAACCCCGAGGTACACTTTTGGGACCTGTCGGTCGCCCAGCGGGAAGAGGGCCGCAACTGCGGCAACACGAGGAGCAACCATGCGGAAGTCGCTCATGTGCGTTGGTGTCGCTCTCTTCCCAGCAGTCTCGGCGTACGCCGAAGATCCTGTCGCCGCGTTGCGGGAGTTGTATCCGCATGCCAAGGTGATGCATGTGGGCGCTCAGCGTGCGGTGATGATCACGCCGACCGCGAACGCGCCGGGTGGCGGTGGCGGGGAGCAACTGAGTGCGACCAACCGGCTTACCTACATCTTCGGGCGTTGACATGACACCTGAAACGAGCGAGGCCCAGGCCGCGGCGGAGCTGGCCCAGCACGGCTCACTCTTCGGCGGCACGTTCACGGACCATGAACCAGAGGCTGTCCGCCAGCTCTGGTCCGTCACGCAAGGATGAATCGTTCACTTCGTTCGCGTATCGGCAACTCATCCGCGGCAGGGAAGTGGAGGGAGCGATATCCGGATCAAGGTGAAGGGCAGGACGATCGCGCGGTGGATTACGCCGCGGCGAGGATTGCGGGGGAACCGACGGCCGGGCGAGAACCCGTACCTGACGGCCGAGGCGGCGAGCCTGTTCGTGCGGATGTGGTCAAGTATCGAGAACCTCGTGGTCCAGGGCACGCCGGAAGAAGTGGTGCTTCGCGGCGAGGGGCAGCGGCCCGACGCCTGGTGCTGGCGTGTGAATGCGAGAATCGGCGAGAACGCGAGCGCGGCGTACCGGACGTACTTTGTGGATACGGCGATGCCGCGGGTGTTGCTGGTGCAGGACAATGGGTTCAACTGCGCAGCGCCGCGAAGCGTTGACCCGCCGACGACGGGGACGGTCAAGGGTCTGGGGGCGATGATGGAGAGTCCCTTTTTCCCCTACCAAGGAGATGGCCAGACCCTCGTCACGCACCCGATTCCCAACGTCAAGGTGGTAGCGACTCTCACTCCTTCTTGTTCGGCATCCACCTACACGGACCAGGACGGCGAGTTCTCATTCGCGCCGACCGTCAATCTCACAAACGTTGGTTCCGCGATCGCCAACTTGGTTGCAGAATCCGGCACTTGGTATTACCTGTACGTGCCGGATCTGCTTTCGGCGTCGTCCTCCGCAACTCCGGGGAGCAATGTCGACCTTGTTCTTGACCACTCGACGATGTCGACAGAGTTCAAGATGGGCCAGGTCAGCGCCATCGTCGGTGCGAACAGGGCTCGCAATTTCTTCGCCGCCTACATGGGAATTTCATTTGCGCGGTGGTCCCATCCCATGGAAATCGCTCCCAACAATCAAGCTAGCAGCCCCGCCGGCTGTGGAAGTGGCTGGTACTTCGAGAACAATCATGAATTCCTAATGTCGTTGGGAAGAAGCTGGGGCGACTCGACTGAAGGAATGTGGAACTGCGCCTCAGCCTCCGTGACAGCCCATGAATACGGGCACATCGCGCTCTTTATGATGCAACTGCCGCTGCCAGGCAATGCCGCGTTCCATGAAGGCTACGGAGATTCGTATGCCAGCATGCTGAACGATGATAATGTGTTCGGAAGACAACACAACAAGCACAACTCGACCCCCATACGAGGCGAACCTTCCGTCAGCCCTGTCAACTGCCAGTACCCCATTGCTAATCACACGACCGCCATGTGCGATTGCGATTTCATTCACCTGGCGGGACAGCTTCTCTCTGGGCCCTGGGTGCGAATTCGTGGCAGTCTCAAAGCGAAGTACGCGACCGCGGATGGCCTAGAAGAGGCTCGCATCCTGTTCGGCCGCTGGTCGCTCATTACGGTCGGCGGATCAGGCTGCAACAGCGCCCATTCCGGCACGCTCAGCGAAGTGCTGACGGCAACAAAGAACGAGACCGACGAACAGCTCATATGTGACGCCTTCGCAGAGCACAATATTGCCTTTGATGGTGGCTGCCCATGAGGACAATGCGAATGAAACTGGAAACGCCGGTCGTCGGTGTAATCTGTGTCGCATGTCTGGCGCGGTCAACGCTCGCCCAATCCACGTTCGCCAACTTCGCCTTGAGCTGGTCAGAGGTTGACGCCAGCACTCACCTGCCGATCTCAAACTCAAATGGGATTCTCGAACCCGGCGAAGCTGCAAAACTGAGCTTTTCCGTGGCGTTCAGTCCAATTGGTACAGTCGTTCAGGTCCCCGCCGGGACCGCGACGGTGTCCGGCTTTGCTCGCACGGGATTCATTCTGGAGGCAGGGCTGATCGGGGCGTGGTCCGACCAGCAGGTCCCTTCGGGATTCCTCACATATCCGCTGCTTCCCTTGGGCCAGAACATTTTGCAGGATGTGTGGCAGCCAAATCCTGCGCTCGGGAGCTCCCCCATCTCCACCAATCCGATCCCGTCACTCTGGTCGGCGGTTCTTGCTCCGGCGATGTACATGCCGTCGTTCGCGACGTTTCGGCTGTCGGTGCGCATCGACGACTACCCGACTCTTTTCGTGCGCACCGGCACGGATCCGCAGGGGAACCCGCTATTCGGCACGGTCGAACCACTCAGCGACTGGGGTGCGGACCTGACCATTCCCATCGCTCCCGCGCCCTCGATCCCTTCGGCCGTTGTGCTTGCGTCCGTCTTCGCCGCGCGGCGGCGGAGGCCAGGACAAACGTCCTGCTGATTCAAACTGTCCGATGAACTCACGACTCGCGATGATCGCCCTGTTCAGCGTCGCATCCGCCGCAACACCTGCGTTCGGTCAGTTCGGCTTCGCCAACTTTACGTTGACCTGGTCGGAGGTCGACGCCGGGACTCACGCTCCCGTGCCCAGTCCGAACGGAACGCTCGAGCCCGGCGAAGCCGCGCGACTGAATGTCTCAGTCGCTTTCAGCCCGATCGGGTCCGTCATTCAGACGGGCCCGGGGACGGTCGCGGGCTTCGCATTCACGGGGTTTAGCCTCTACGCTGGAGTTGCAGGATCGTGGTCAGACATTGGCGTTCCGATCGGGTTTGTCGGTACTCCAATCTTCAACCCCAACAGTCAGACGCTTGTCCAGCAGGTGTGGCAGCCTGCTCCTCCTCTTGCCGGAGTTCCGATCGCGACCAATCCGATTCCGTGGCTGTGGTCGGTGGTCTGGAATCCACCCAACTACCAGCAGCGGACGGTGCCATTTGGGCTCAGTGTGGCCTTTGACGCGTATCCGGAGTTGTTTCTTCGCACCGGCACCGATCCGCAAGGAAATCCGCTCTTTGTGACCTGGGAGGTCGGGGCATGGAACTTTGGTTCGGACATTTCCGTTCCCATCGTTCCCGCCCTGCCCGTTCCAGTTGTCACAGCCGTCGCGATTGCTTTGGCCGCGCGGCGGCGCAAGCAGATGCATGTCTTGCTGCCGTGACTTGAGCGACCATTCTCGAATCGGGGCGTTTCCCGGCCGGTGGCCGGGACCTCGAAGCGTACCACGCAAGCTCAAGCCCGCACGCCCGATGCGCTCAGTTAGGTCAAACCACGGCTTGAGCATCCGTGCGGGCAGTGCAACCGCGCTCCCTCGAAGCCGCTCAGCTCTCGGCCGCGATTGGTTCCGGCGAGTCGTACGGCGATGACTCCACCCTCGCACCTTGAGCATCTTTATTTCCCACCGTTTCCCACCCCAAGTCCTGACCACCATTGCGCGCACATCCGCGGCCACCCAACCCTCCACACCCTCTTCTTCGCCCCCATTTCCAAGCCCCAAATCACACTCCCGAAAATCCTCGAATCCTCCTCCAACCCCGCCACCCCCATCCGCACAAACCCATCCCCACACCCCCAAAAAGAAGATGCTCAAAACCATCTCTCTCATCTTGAGCATCTTCATTTCCCCTTCCTGCTTTGCCATTTGGCCCTTTGCTATTTGGCTCTTTGCGATTCGCCCCCTCCCGCACCGCTACCATCCGCCCCATTCCCACCAAGCCCACCAAACCACCGACAACCCCTGACCAGGCCATCGCCGCCCTCAAGCGCCTCGCCTCCAAGTCCTATCGCGCCGGCCTCGCCCGCTACGCCATTCCCTCCGACCGCGCCTTCGGTGTCCCGGTAGGCAAGATCCAGACTCTCGCCAAGTCTCTCAAGAAATCCGGCACGCCCGAGTCAAACCACATCCACTGCGAGAAGCTCTGGGCCTCCGGCTGGTACGAAGCCCGCATGCTCGCGTGCTTCCTCGACGATCCCGCCCTCGTCACCGCCACCCAGATGGACCACTGGTGCCGCGACTTCGACAGTTGGGCCATCTGCGACACCGCCTGCTTCCATCTCTTCGACAAGGTCCCTCCCGCCCTCGCCTTCCGCAAGATCAAGCAGTGGGCCGGTCGCAAGAAGGAGTTCGAGAAGCGAACCGCCTTCGCCCTGCTCGCCTCCCTCGCCCTCCACCTCAAGCCCCGCCAGGCCGAGTTCACCGCGTTCCTCGAATCCCTCAAGCTCATCGAGGCCGCCGCCGACGACAACCGGAACTTCGTCAAGAAGGGCGTAAGCTGGGCGCTCCGCGGCGTCGGCCGCCGCGCACCCAACCTGCTCGTGGTGTCCGACAAGCTCGCCCAGCGCCTCGCCGCGTCCGCTGTGCCGAGCGCCCGCTGGATCGGCAAGGATGCGCTCAAGGACTTCGCGAAGCTTCCGAAGCGCTAGGCCTTGACAATGATCGAGAACCCGCCGACGGCCATCCGCTTGAAGTCAAACGGCGGATTCTTCGGGTCGCACATCTTCGCGATCCGCGGGTCTTTCATCACCTTGGCATTGACCGCATCCCGGTGCGCCCGCGACTTGTAGACAACCCAACTGAACACGACCGTTTCGCTCGGCTTGCACTTGCACAACTTCGGGAATGGCAGCCCGAACTTTGACGCGAGGTCTTCACCGACCGCCTCGCAATAGCTCAGCGCTCCATGATCTTTCCAAACACGGCTCGCCTTTCTGGCCATCGCCTTGTACGCGGCCATGTTCTTCTTGGGAATCGGGAGCACGTACCCGTCGACATATGACATGCGCATTCCTTTACATTGATTGCCAACCCCGTTCCGCCTTCGGCCGGGCCCGCCATAGTACCGGGTTACGCCGCCGCGGTACGATGCGGCCTCGATTCCTGGAGGTCACGCGTGGCTCACTCACCGACACCCGACGCGATCATGCAGCTCGGCTTTGGCTTCTGGGGATCACGGACGTTCCTCAGCGCCGTCGAGCTCGGACTCTTCACCGAACTCGCGACCGGCCCGAAGACCCTCGCCGAAGTCCGCGCCAAGCTCGGCCTGCACGAGCGCAGCGCCCGCGACTTTCTCGACACCCTGGTCGCCCTGGGCATGCTCCAGCGAGAGGGCGGCCGATACTCCAACACACCGGACACCGACTTCTTCCTCGACCGCAACAAACCGACGTACATGGGCGGCATGCTCGAAATGCTCAGCGCCCGCCTCTTCGGATTCTGGAACGGGCTGACCGAGGGCCTGAGAACGGGCCAACCGCAGAACGAGGCCAAGCACGGCGGCGACCTCTTCGGCACCCTCTACAGCGACCCGCATCGCCTTGAGCAGTTCCTTTCAGCGATGACCGGGCTCAGCCTCGGAATCGCGCGAGCCATCGCGTCCAAGTTTCCCTGGGAAAGGTACAAGACGTTTGTCGACGTCGGCGCCGCCCAAGGCGGGCTGGCGTCGATCGTCGCCGGGGCGCACCCGCATCTCAAAGGAGTCGGGGCCGACTTGCCCGTCGTCAAACCAATCTTCGAGAAGTACATCGCGGCGAACAAACTCAAGGACCGTGTGTCATTCACGACGCTCGACTTCTTCAAGGACCCGATCCCCCGGGCGGACGTCGTCGTCATGGGTCACATCCTTCACGACTGGGACCTGCCCACCAAGAAAATGCTGATCAAGAAGGCCTATGAAGCGCTGCCACCGGGCGGCTCGTTCATCGTGTTTGAAGCGCTGATCGATGATGACCGGCGAACCAACGCGTTCGGACTGCTGATGAGCCTCAACATGCTGATCGAGACGACCGGCGGCTTTGACTACAGCGGGGCGGACGGCGCGGCGTGGATGAAGGAAGCGGGTTTCAGAGAGACCCGGGTTGAGCCGCTGGCGGGTCCGGATTCGATGGTCGTTGGGGTGAAATAGTCTTCATCCAGCGAGCGAGGCCGGGCAAGCGCCATGTCTCTTGCCGGACGTTTCATTGCTTGATTGAACGACCATCCAAGGCAGGCAGACGTGATTGTGGCCACGGCGGGCCAGTGTGGCGGCGCTCTCAGATGCTGGGAGCCTAGCGATGGAGTGCGTGGAAAGTTACGCGGATCACCACACTTCAAGGTGAATTGACCGGTGGTACGGAACTATACTGAGGAACTGACGCCCCGCCGTGGTGGGGCGCTGTTGAAACACTCAAAGGAGATTCGAATGTCCAGCAAGTCACTGTTCACTGTCGTCGGTCTCGCCGCCATAGCCGGGTCGGTCGCCCTGGCTCAGCCCGCGAAGGATGCGAAGCCCGCCCAGCCCGCCAAGCCGGCTGCGCCCGCCAAAGACGCCAAGCCCGCCGCCGGACAGCCCGAGCACGGCATGCCCGGGATGAGCGAGCAGCAGCAGAAGGACATGCAGATGTGCATGGAAGCGGCGACCCCCGGCCCGCAGCACGCGCACCTGGCCAAGGGCGTCGGCACGTGGAACGGCAAGTGCAAGATGTGGATGGCGCCGGACTCTGAAGCTATGACCATGGACTGCACGTCGACCGTCACGTCGCTCATGGACGGCCGTTTCTTCAAGGTTGAGGTTACCGGCTCAATGATGGGCATGCCGTTCACCGGCAGCGGCATCAACGGCTACGACAACGTGTCCCAGAAGTTTGTCTCGACCTGGTTTGACAACTTCGGCACGGGCATGATGACCGGCACGGGCGAGCAGTCGGCCGACGGCAAGGTCCTGACGTGGAAGTACAACTTCAACTGCC
The DNA here is from genome assembly GCA_044222195.1 of Phycisphaerales bacterium. Classification (GTDB taxonomy): domain Bacteria; phylum Planctomycetota; class Phycisphaerae; order Phycisphaerales; family UBA1924; genus JAHBXE01. The sequence goes on along the minus strand of JBGANS010000015.1, from coordinate 56,199 downwards.
CGATCACGAAGAAGCCCATCGTCATGCGGCAGGTCGAGACGCAGACCGGCCCCAACTCGTTCACGCTCGAGATGTTCGGACCTGAGCCGCACTCGGGCAAGGAGTTCAAGTCGATGGAGATCAGCTTCACACGCGCTCCCGCCGCCAAGGCGATCGACTGATCCGATTCACATCCCGCGATTCACACCGACCGCTCCGCAAGGGGCGGTCGGTTTCATTTGGCTCTTTCCATACATCCTGCACGCTTCGCCATTGCTGGATACTCTCTCTGCGGTCCCACTCGGGAGAAATGCAATGTCACTCAGGCTCAATGTCAACGGCACGGAACGCACGGTCGATGCCTCGCCGGACACGCCGCTGCTCTGGGTTCTGCGGGAGTCGCTCGGCCTGACCGGGACGAAGTTCGGCTGCGGGATGGCCCAATGCGGCGCGTGCACAATCCACCTGGATGGCGAGGCGGTTCGCTCGTGCGTCACGCCTGTGTCGCGGGCCGAGGGAAAGAAGGTCACGACGATCGAGGGGCTGCCCGCAGTCCTTGCCCATCCGCTGCAACAGGCCTGGCTGGCGGAGGATGCCCCGCAGTGCGGCTACTGCCATTCCGGCCAGATCATGGCCGCGGCGGTCCTGCTGCGTGAGAACTCTCGCCCGACCGACACGGACATCGATCAGGCGATGGCCGGGAATATCTGCCGATGTGGAACGTACCAGCGGATCCGCCGAGCGATCCACGGGGCCGCGAAGCTGGTGGAAGGAGGCGGGCGATGAGCCGCACAGAAAGCATGAATATCTCGCGCCGCGGGTTCTTGAAGTCGTCGGCGGTCGTCGGCGGCGGGTTGGTTCTTGGGTTCTACCTGCCGAGCGCCAACGGAAAGGTGTACGGCGCGAGGGAAGTGGCCGAGCCGTTCGCGCCCAACGCGTTCATCCGCGTTGCGCCGGACGGTTCGGTGACGGTGCTCGTGGGCAAGTCCGAGATGGGCCAGGGCATTTTCACCGCCTTGGGAATGCTCGTCTCGGAAGAGCTCGATGCGGATTGGACGAAGGTGAATGTAGAGTCGGCGCCCGCGGATCCCGCGTATGGGCACACGGCCTACGGCATTCAGATCACGGGCGGCAGTTCGAGCACGTGGTCGGAATGGGAACGGCTGCGCAAAGCGGGCGCGACGGCGAGGGCGATGCTGGTTCAGGCCGCGGCGGAGCAGTGGGGGGTCCAGGTTGGGAAGTGCCGTACCGAAACTGGGTTCGTGCTTCACCCGGAGTCCAACCGGAAATTTTCCTACGGAGAGTTGGCGACCAAGGCCGGAACGCTGAAGGCGCCGGCGGAAGTCCCGCTTAAGGATCCGAAAGACTTCAAACTCATCGGCAAACCTACGAAGCGGCTGGATACTCCGGACAAGAGCAACGGAAAGGCGATCTTCGGGCTGGATGTGACGCTGCCGGGGATGCTGGTGGCCTTGATCGCCCGGCCTCCGGTGTTCGGGGGCAAGGTCAAGAGCTTTGACGCGACGCGGGCCAAGGCGGTGGCGGGCGTGCGGCACGTTTTGCAGATCGATCGAGGGATTGCGGTCGTCGCGGACGGCTTCTGGCAGGCCAAGCTTGGGCGTGAAGCGCTGGACATTGTGTGGGATGACGGCCCGCTCGCGACGCTGGACAGCCGCGATCAGCGGGAGCAGTACGCCGAACTGGCGGGCAAGACGGGCAAGACGGTTCGCAAAGAAGGTGATGCGGGCGCGGCGTTCACCGGGGCCACGAAGAAGGTCGAGGCCGTCTACGAGCTGCCGTATCTTGCTCACGCACCGATGGAACCGCTCAACTGCGTCGCCGATGTGCGGGCCGATGGGTGCGATGTGTGGACCGGGACGCAGAATCAGACGTTGGACCACGGAGCGGCCGCGGCGACGGCGGGCCTGCCACCGGAGAAGGTGAAGCTTCACACGACGCTGCTGGGAGGCGGGTTTGGCCGGCGAGCGGTGATGGATTGTCACTTCGTGGTCGAGGCCGTGACGCTGTCGAAAATGCTGAAGGTGCCGGTGAAGGTGGTGTGGACACGCGAGGATGACATTCGGGGCGGGTATTACCGTCCGATGGCGACACACTCTGTGAAAGCGGGGCTGGACGCGGCCGGCAAGCCAACGGGGTGGCAACACCGGCTGGTGTGCCAGTCGTTCATCGCCGGCACGCCGTTCGAAGCGGGGATGTTCAAGAACGGCATTGATATGGTGGCGGTCGAAGGGACTTCGGAGATCGCGTACGACGTGGACAGTCAGTTGATCGAGTGGCACCAGGCGCCGGGTGGCGTGCCGACGCTGTGGTGGCGGTCGGTCGGGCATTCGCACGCCGCGTTTGCGGTTGAATCGTTCATCGATGAGCTCGCGCACGCAGCGGGCAAGGACCCGTTCGAGTATCGGCGCTCGTTGCTGAGCAAGCACCCCAGGCACAGGCGGGCGCTGGAACTGGCGGCGGAGAAGTCCGGATGGGGCAAGGCGTTGCCGGCGGGCCAGGGGCGCGGGATCGCGGTGCACGCATCCTTTGAGAGCTTTGTCGCCCAGGTGGTTGAGGCGTCGGTGGGCAAGGATGGCAGGCCCAGAGTTCACCGGGTGGTGTGCGCGATCGACTGCGGGCCGGTGGTGAATCCGGACACGGTCAAGGCGCAGATGGAAGGGTGCATCGTCTTCGGCCTGACGGCGGCGCTGTACGGTGAAATCACGTTCGAGAAGGGGCGCGTCAAGCAGCGGAACTTCCACGATTACCCGATGCTCCGCATGCATGAAATGCCGCTGATCGAGGTGCACATCGTGCCGAGCACGGACAAGATGGGCGGGGTCGGAGAGCCGGGAGTGCCGCCGGTGGCGCCGGCGTTTGCGAACGCCATCTTCGCGGCGACGGGGAAGCGGGTGCGGAGTCTGCCCGTCCGTCCAGAGGAACTCACGCACGCCTAGCCGCACGGAGAACGAGTTATGACGGAACTGAGTCGACGTGAACTGGTTTGGTGTGCCGCGTGCACACTCGTTGTGGCGGCGGCGGTTGGGGGCGCGGCGTGTCAATCGAACACCGCCAAGCCGGCGACGCAGCCGAGCGCCGCGTCATCGGCCCACTCAACGACGGACGAGGCGGAGTCGAAGGCCGCATTTGTCGCGGCGTACGCCGTGTTCAAGCATCCTCGATGCATGAACTGCCACCCGTCTGGAGATGCCCCGCTTCAGGGCGACGACAGCCGTACGCACATCCAGAACGTGAAGCGTGGGCCGGACGGCAAAGGGCTTTACGCGCTCAAGTGCTCGAACTGCCACCAGGCCAAGAACGTCCCTGGTGCGAACATGCCCCCGGGAAACCCGAACTGGCACCTGCCCCCCGAGAACATGAAGATGGTGTTCGAGGGCCGCAGCGCGTCGGACCTGGCGAGACAGTTCAAGGATCCGAAGTTGAACGGGGGAAAGACTCTGGCGGAGATCGTTCATCACGTCACAGAAGACGGGCTTGTCCTGGGATGCTGGAATCCTGGAGATGGGCGCTCGCCGCCCCCGATGCCGCACGCGGAGTTCGCCAAGCTCGTCGCCAAGTGGGTTGCCAAGGGAGCGGCAATCCCGGACTGAAGTCTTGAAGGCGCAGGAGAGACAGCGAACGTAAACAGGGCGATCAGCAAGGGTTTGTGCTTCACGCGACAAGGTACGGCGAGCACTGAGTTGTGACAGGCCAGCCGGGACTTTCTAACGACTTGCGAACGATTTGCGAACGCTTGGTGTTCGAGAAAAACGGGCTGGACTGGGTAAGAGCCCGTTGGTAGATTGGAAGCGTCAGACAGGTCGGCGTTGTGGTGCTCGCCCGGCGCGGCGTGTCTGACAAGTGCGGGTGTTTCTTGCCCCGGCCGTTCGTGTCGGGCTCACCTCACGTGTTCCGCGGCCGCATTCGCGGCGAAGTGCGGAGGGAAATCATGATGCAGTTCACACACCGTCGGCGTGGCTTCACCTTGATTGAGTTGCTGGTGGTCATCGCGATTATCGCGCTGCTCATCGGGATTCTACTTCCCGCATTGGCCGAAGCGCGCCGGACGTCGCGCCTGGCGATCTGCGGGTCGAACCTCAAGCAGTTCGGGATCGCGACGCAGAGCTATTCGTCAGAGTTCCAGGATCGGATCTGGGCGTTCTCGTGGCGTGCGAACAAGCAATACGTGTCGAACATCGGCCCGCAGGGGACGGACCTGCTCGCGGCGGTCGCGCAGGTCGTGGACATCTTCAACCGGCGGGCGGACCGGCCGGACATCACGATCGCGAACTTTCCGAACTGGATACCGCACATTCTGTACAGCCATGTGATTCTGCAGGACTACTGGGCCGCGAGGCTCCCGGAGAAGATCGTGGTGTGTCCGGAAGATCGATTCCGGCTCACGTGGCACGACTGGCGCGGGTTTCAGCAGAACATGTATCAGCCGCAGCCGGTGGGCACGGACCCGCAGAACTACCGGTGGCCGTACAGCTCGTCGTACATGTCTCCGACGAGCACGTTTGACCGCAACCCGGTGGGAACGCGGATTTACCAGGCGAACGCCCACAACACGTACTTCATCCCCGGGACGACCAACGGAACGCTCGGCAACCGGAAGATCGCGGACGTCGCGTTCCCTTCGCAGAAGGTTCATCAACACGACCTGAACCAGAGGCACTTTGGAAAGAAGCAGCCGTTCTTCGGCGTGCCGTCGTGCCGCCAACCCCTGCTGGCGTTTGACGGATCCGTCCTTGTACGCCGCACCGGAGACAACCAGGCGCCGGGAACCACGAACTTCACCGATTGCAACCGGGGTGGCCAGCCCAACGCACCCACGGGAGGGCCGACACCGATCAGCTACACGCCCAGTGCGTGGGAGCCGAACGCGATTACGGGGCCGACAGACCTTGGCTGGGGTTACTACCGCTGGACCCGCTGCGGGCTCAAGGGGGTTGATTTTGGAGGGAGTGAGGTTCGCGGCAACGTCTATTAAGGGTTGTGAAGCCCAAAGGGCCGGATGGCCGATTCCCCTCAAACCCCAAGCCGTCAAGAGGGGCTGGACAGATTAGGGTATTGGTGGTATGTTTTAGGTAGGTGGTCGTCTTCGCATTCTCGAAACGGCCCACAATCGTCGCGGGGCGCCCGGCGAACGGTTGGAGCGGAACGAAGCGCGGGCGCGGAACTCGGTCGCATTCGCGGCGGAGAAATACATGAAGATTCGTCCAACGCGTGGTTTCACACTGATCGAACTCCTCGTAGTGATCGCGATCATCGCGCTGCTCATCGGGATCCTGCTGCCCGCGTTGTCGTCCGCCCGGCGGACAGCGCGACTGGGCATCTGCCATTCCAATCTGAAGCAGTTCGGAACCGCGTACGCGAGCTATTCCACTGAGTTCCAGGATCGCATCGCCAGCTTCACGCTGTACGTCAAGCGACCCGGGACCGCGCAGGTCGTGGTGACCGGCATGCCGGCGGTCGCGAGCGACAACGATGCCGCGGTGTGCCAGGCCATCGACATCCTGAATCGTCGCGGCGATCGCCCGGATATCCCGGTGGCGCCGTTCCTCGGAACTTGGATCCCGCACATCCTGTATAGCCATCTGGTAATTCAGGACTACTTGGCGGCGCGCCTTCCCGAAAAGGCGGTCGTCTGTCCGGAAGACCGGAATCGTTTGTCGTGGCACGATTGGCGCTCGTTCGACTTGGGCCAGTTCGGTCCGCTGCAGCCCGCTCCGAGCGACGTGAACAAGCGGTGGCCGTACAGCTCGAGCTACATGATTCCCCCCCACGCCTTTGACACGAGCCCTGTGGGATCACGTATCTATCAGGGGGCGTGGAACACGTTCTTCATTCCCGGCACGGCGCGTCTGGGCAACCGCAAGATGGCGGACGTCCAGTATCCGTCACAGAAGGTGCTGTATCACGATCAGAACCAGCGTCACTTCGGGACCAAGTCGCCCTTCTGGGGCCATGCGTCCTGCCGGCAGCCGCTCTTGGCTTATGACTCATCCGTGCTGGTCCGCCGTACGGGTGACAACCAGGTGCCCGGGAATACGTCGTTCCTCGATTGCAACCGCGGATGGCAGCCCAACGCTCCGACCGGCGGGCCGACTCCCATCCAGTACGTGCCCAGCTCGTGGGACCCTCCTGCCGTCACCGGCGCGTCCGGGGACCTTGGTTGGGGCTATTACCGCTGGACCCGCGGCGGGCTTCGCGGCGTTGACTTTGGCTCGAAAGAAGTCATCACCAACTCTCAATAACACCTGAGTGGGAGCCCGATCGAAGTCTCGATGGACGAAGAGGGTGCGCGCCCGGCGTACAGTGTGCGAATGCGAGTTTTGATCGCCGACAGCATCGGGTCCGAGGGTGTCGCAGCATTGCGAGCGCTTGGGTGCGAAGTCACGGTCGACGCCACGCTCAAGGCGGAGGATCTCCCGGCGGCGCTCGGCAAAGGCACGGCGGAGATCCTGGTCGTTCGGTCCAAGAAGGTGACCGCAGCTGCTGTTGACGCCGCGGTCGGCCTTCGGGCGATTGTGCGGGCGGGCGCCGGGGTCGACAACATTGATGTCGCCGCGGCGACGAGGCGAGGCATCGGCGTGTGTAACTGTCCGGGCATGAACGCCGTGGCGGTGGCGGAGTTGACGCTCGGCCTGCTCATTTCGTGCGACCGGCGGATCCCGGAACAGACCGCCGCGATCAAGGCCCGGCGCTGGGACAAGAAGGAGTATTCGACGGGGGCTCGCGGGCTCAAAGGTTCGACGCTGTGCCTGGTCGGGTTTGGCGCGATCGGAAAGGCGGTCGCGCGGCGTGCCGCGGCGTTCGAAATGAATATCGCGGCGTGGGACAGAGTGCTGACGCCGGCGCTGGCCCGAAGCCACGGCGTGGAATACGCCGGGGCGGCACGGTCAGAGCTCCTGGCGTTTCTTCCAAGGTGCGATGCGGTCAGCATGCACATCGCGCTCAGCCCCGAGACGTCGAAGTTCTGCAACCGCGAGTTCTTCGAGGCCATGAAGCCCGGATCCACGTTCATCAACACGTCCAGAGGAGGCGTGGTCGACGAGGCCGCGCTGTGCCAGGCGTCGGTGACGCGTTCGATCCGGGTGGGCTTGGATGTATTTGAGAATCAGCCCGCCAGTCCAGGCGAGTTCGTGACACCGACGGCCGCGCTCGCCGGGGCGTCGTTGACGCATCATTGCGGGGCTTCAACGGACCAGGCGCAGCTGGCGGTGGCGGAAGAGACTGTCCGAATCGTGAAGGTGTTCAGGGACACCGGCCGGCTGGAGAACTGCGTCAACGAGGCGTCGTTGCCCGTCGTGGAGACGTCGCTGCCGCGGACGACCGGCGGTCAGCGACGCTGACCTCGATGGGCGAGAGCGACGCGTGCGAGTGAGTTTGCGTCGAGGGGCCGGGGATCTCGCTCAAGGATCGTCCGGCGACGAGGCCGGCATAGATCGCTTCCACTTCACGGATGTGATCGGGATAGCTCTGCAGGATCGGCGTCGCGGCGTGAACTTCGCGAGGGCTGGGGATCGTCACACGCCCCGAGACGAGCTGCTGGATACAAGATGCGAGCTCGTCGGCACGCCCGCCGGCGCACAGCAAGCCGTTGCGCGGCGGGTCGAGCCACTCCACGACGCCGCCGAGCCGCGACGAGATCACGAACTTGCCGGCGTGAAGGTGCTCGAGCAGGACGAGCGGGGAGTTCTCGAGCCAGACGTGCGGGAGCAGGCCGACGTCGTATTCGCCCGTCTCGCCAAGCAGTTGCAGAATGTCGTACCCGCCGCCGAAAGCGACTTCGGGAAAGACGGACAGTCGCTTCCGCAACGGCCAGTCGAATCCCAGTGCCCGGATGTGGAACTGGCACTGTTGACGGACTTCCTTCGGCAGGAGGCCGATCGCATCGGCGAGCACATCGATGCCCTTGCTCGGCCGCATCGCGCCGAGGAACGCGAGCCGGAGCGGCCGGTTCGAGGTGTGCGGGTCCCACGGGCGGACGCTGTAGTAGGGGTGGCGTTTCGCGCGCCGGTGGATCTGGTCAAAGTGCGGCTGACCGAGACGGACGACTCGGGTGTGGCGTTCGTCAAGCCCCATGCGCACGTACACACGTCGAACGTAGTCGCTCGGAGGAATGACGGCCGATGCCGATCCGAGGGCGGCGACTCCGTCCGAACGGCGGCGGCCGTAATCGTTGAGCACCGTGAGGTGGTGGTCGGCGCGAAGGAACTGTTCGTTGGCGTCGAACGTGGTGGGCGCGACCGGCTTTCGAAGATGGTCGGAGGCTTCCTTCGCGAGGTTGGTCCGGATCAGGCCGTCCGAGCCGATCCCGTCGCGAGGCTGGAGACCCGACGCACTCTCGGGGTCCGGGGTTCGGGCGTTGGGCGGCGGCGATGGGGCCACTCGCCCGGAGAGGGTGCGCGCCCGCTTGACGAGCGCGCGTGCCAGGATCCTCGCGGCGCCCGTGGTGTCTTGTCCAACGACGGATTCGATCGCCTGCCCCACGCGCCGCTTCAGGCGGTGAACCCAGGGGGTCCGGCGGCGCATGCACGATTCGCATCGGCGCCCGCCCTCGTAGTCCAAACACAGGCCGCGTTCCTGGTACATCAGGTCCACCTGAGGGCAGGCGTACCAATAGTTGTGCGGCGTGACCACCACGGGCACGCCCGATTCGCGGACGGCGCGGATGAGTTCGAGCGGGAAGCCCTCCAGGCTGTGCACATGCACGACCTGCACCCCGGCTTGCCTCAGCCATCTCAGCACCAGCGAGGTCGTCCGTCGAGACCGCCGCTCGCAAGGCATGTTGGTAAAGTTGTACGCCGCCGGGGACAAGTTCGGGCTGTTGATCAGGTCGAAACACTCGATGCCTCGCCAGCGTTCAGATCCGGAGATGTACGCCCAGGGGACCAGGTTGTACTTTCGGCCCGACGCGAGGTACAAGACACGGTGCCCGCTCATCGCCAGGCCGGCGGCGAGTTCCGAGGCCGAGAGGTTGTAGCCGGAACCCTGCGTGGCCTGGTACGACAGGCGAGCCCATCCAAGAAGGGCGATCGTCAGCGATTCAGTGGTACGGGGCCAGTCCGGCGGGGCCGCGGGCTCACGGGGGTCGAACTCGGCGGTTGCGGGGATGGACATCTCAACCGTACCTGCCCGAATGGTGGAAAGGCCGGACCCAAATCCCGTACCACGTGCTGCGGAGGGCGGTTCTGGCCCAGCGGCAGAGGAACGCGATACGGGGCCGAACACCGTCACGTTCGACCTGAGCCAGACCGGGCCGGCGACGATCGACGTGGATGTTCACGCGGCTTCGCAGGAGCGGGCATTCGTTGCTCTGTTCGAAAATAACGACCGCTGTCGGGGGCGAGAGAAGAAACTCACGCTGCACCCGCCACTTTGAGCGGCGGTTGGGCTCAAAGTTGATTCGGCGGGCCGCGCCTTGCTCGTCCCTGGTCGGGTCACTGAGATCGGAGCGGACGAGATAGATCCATGTCGGCTGCTGCTCGGTGCGGTCCCTGTCCACAAGCGCGTGAGCGGTCCTTGCCCGCAGTTCGTCGGCCCATCGCACCGAATCGGGGTGTGAGCACATGACGAGGATGGTGGCGTCGGGCCGGAGGGCGTCGGCCACGTGGAACGCGTCCAGCAAGGGCATGAATGGCGGGCCTTCATCAAGCAGTCGGCCCCCGCGGTTGGCGACGATGTCGTCGGCGGTGCGGCGGATGATCTCGGCGTGGAAGAGCCGGCAGTGGGTCATGGCCTTGCGGCTGTCGACCATCAGGTTGCCGAGGCGCCGGAGCGTGGCACGCTTGAGAGCCCGACCGGACATGACCTTCTGCGCGAGCCAGACGAGGTTTCGCTGCGAGTAATACGCGCGCGAAGGAGTGAGCTTGGCCAGCCAGTGCGTGTGGTACACCACGGCGTCGAGATCGCACACCACGCGATACCCCGCACGGGCGAAACGGAGGCACCAGTCCGCATCATCGCAATAGATGAAGTACCGCTTATCCCAGAACCCGACCTTTTTGACCGCCGACCAGCGGGCGAGCAGGCTGCACGCGGAGACGATGTCCACGTCGCGAGTGCCGGTGAAGGGAAGGTCGCCGCGGGTTCCCCCGACTTGGTTCACCCAGCGCTGGTGGCTGTCAAAGGCGGGGTGCCCCGGAGTCGGGTCGGGGCCCATCCAGCCGTTGTCGAAGTCGAAGTAGATGGTCGTTTCGATGGTGGTCTTGCGGTCGTCAAAGTCCACGGTACGGGACCCGACGAGACCCACGCCGGCGTCCGCATCGGCGGTCTTGACCAGTTGAGCGAGCGCATCATCCGGAAGGTCAATGTCGTCGTCGACGAGCCACGCGTAGTCGACAGGTTCGGTGGGCAGGTCGAGGAACTGGTCCACAAATGCGAGGCCCGTGTTGAAGCCGCCGCACCCGCCGTGGTTGGTGCCGTTGCGCACCAGCGAGAGAGACCTGAACGGGTGGTGCTTGCCGCCGTTGCCGTTTCCGTTGGCCGCAGGGGAAACCAAGCGGGTGAAGTCCGGCTGGTCGGCCGCCCGGGTCGGATTGTCGAACGTGCGATCCGGGTGCCAGGCCCTGGCGATCCATCCGCTGGTGTCATCGCTCGATGCGTTGTCAACCACGACCACATCGACGTTCTTGAGGCTGTAGGACTGCCTGGCCAGAGCTCGAAGCACCGCATCCACGGCCCGAAATCGATTCCAGGTGACGATCACGGCGGCCACCCGCGGCGAAGCCCGGACCGATTCGGCGGAGGCCTCCACCGGACGCTTCAGGCCAACCTGGACCTGGGGCGGGGGCGGAGCAAGTTGGGGTGACGAGAGTCCGGGCAACAAACCTCCTGAGTCGGGCTGATGGTACGGGACCGGGCGGGGTGGGGCAGTTCAGGGGTGCAAGGGCGTCCGAAGCGGTTCGTCGTAGTCCGGTCCCTACTGCCAACGGGCGGGTGTGCGTGAGGAAGGTGGGGGGGCTTGGTACGGAGTTCAGGATACTCGATCCGCGTATTCCCGCTCCAACTCCGTCACGTGTTCCTCGATGGACTTAGGGGGTCGCACCGAGACCCGCATGGATTCCAGACGATCCGGCTGCCTCACGAGTTCCACGAGTTTTCGGGCCAGATCCCATCGGTCAGCGCCCCGAAACAGTAGCCCGTCGACACCGTCGCGAACGAACTCCGGAATTCCGCCCAGTTCCGCCGCCAGCACCGGTATTCCGCACGCGTGGAACTCCATGACTGTTTGGGGGGCGTTGTCCCACCACATGCTGGGGACAATGCCCGCGTCGATGCCTTGCAGGAGCCGCGGCAGCTCCTCGTAGACATATCCGTTGCCTGTCCGTATCCCGGCAAGGCGCGGTTCCAGCCGGCGAAGGTGCGGCTCGATCACTGGGAGGTTGATCGCGAAGACGGTCAGATGGATTTTTCGAAGATACTCGGGGGTCAGGAGTTCCAGGCTGTCGAGGAGCATCGGCAGGCCTTTGAACCAGTTGTGGTAGCCGACAAAGGCAATTCGGAGCGGGCCCTGCAGGCGTGGCGGGCGTGTCGCCCGGGCCGCGAGTTCCGACATTCGAGAACCGATGCGAAGGGTCTTGAGCACGTCGGCTGAGACTCCCATCGATTCGAACTTGGCGCGGACAAAGTCCGAAACAGCGAGCACTCGATGGCAGGAGTTGAGCATGCCCACCATGGCTCGGCGGCGCTGGGCATAGTCACTGGGAGCACCGCGGGCAGTGGGATCGGCCTGGATGATGTTGAGGAGCGGCCGCCAGGCTGGCCGGTCGATGGTCTCCCACGGCGGCGCCGGGATTGCGTGAGGAATCAGGGGTTCGGGCAGGCGTGTGCCCCCTTCACTCGCTCGACGAATCCGCTCCGCTTCGGGGTCGGCGCTCGGGATGCACTCACGGCACGCGCGCCCGTGGTCATAGGACATGCACGGTCGGCGATGGCCTTGCATCAGGTACACCTGCGGGCACAGCGTGTGGTAGTTGTGGAGTGAGTAGAGCACACGGGCTCCGCACTCCCTGGCCGCGGCAATGCAACCGGCCGAAAGCCCCTCAATGTTGTGAACGTGCACAACATCGGGGCGAAGGCGACCGACGAACTCAAGGAAGACCCGCTCGAGGTCCGGCGAGCAAACCTCTCCGAGAGGTTCGCGAAACTGCGCCATCGAAGGGGCGATGACGGGCGAGTTGATGACCTCAAAGCGGTCGATGTTCTCAAAGGGTCCTCGAGGTTCGATTCGGCAGGGGCGACGACCGTCGGCGGGTGGCTCGTACCGCGTGCCGGACGAAATGGAAGCGACCTGGTGGCCCAGACGGGCCAGCTCCCGGCCGATCGAAAGGCAATAGCCGTTGACCCCGCCGCCGTGGCCGGCCCCGTTCTCAATCCTGGCCCAGTTCACCAGCAGGATCCGCATGACGGCCAAGCCTATCGCCCGGCGGAGGAGCGGCGCGGCTGAAAGTGCCGAAAGAAGAGTGCCAAGAAACTGATCGGAAGCGGGGCGGGGCAAACGGGGGTAGGCTCAAGCATGATCACCAAGGCGTGCGACAGGTGCGAGAAGCTGATTCAGGCGCCCGATGACGCGGCGGGCAAGAAAGTGAAGTGCCCGCACTGCGGGGACATCAATCTCTTTGAAGCCAAGGCCGGCTCGAGTCCGGCGCGAACTGCGGCGACCGATTCGGAGCCTGAAAGGCAGATCCTGAGGGTCCGTCCCGAGATGCTCCGGGCCAGGCCCCTGACTTTCCTGGGCCTTTCGATCGGGCTGATCGCCTCGATCTCCGGCGTGGTGTACTTTCTGACTCAGCGGCCCGGAAACGCGACGGTCTGGGTCTGCGTCGCCGCCGCGGTCGTCTTCCTTGGGATCTTCACGGTGTGGAAGGTGAAGAACCTCGGGTCGTGCCTGGAGGTGACCAACAAGCGCACCATCGAACGCCTGGGGCTTCTGAGCCGATTTACGAGTGAGATTCTGCACGAGGATGTGCGCAACATCCAGATCACGCAGACCTTCCGCGAGCGGATCATGGGGATCGGCGGGATCGGCATTTCCAGCGCGGGCCAGGACGGGCTGGAGATCACTGTGCAGGGGATCCGGAATCCCGACCGGATTCGCGAGATTATTGATCAATACAGACCGATGTAGGGAAACTTGTCCGTCCCGAACTCGTACCTACGATGGCCCCCGGATGAACCAGCCGCGTGAAACTCAGAGCGAACCCGCCCAGCGCACGTGGATGCAGCGCATGCGCCTGCGTGTATTTGCGGTCCTGGTGGCGACGACGATCGCCGTCATCGGCGCCGTGTCGTGGGCTGCACTACCTATCTGGCCGGTGATCGGTTTCGCGGTGGCGACCATCGCGATGGCGGTCAACGGCATGACCTCAAGGCTGGATCAGCCGGTGTGCTGGACCTGCGGCACGGACGTCTCGCAGCAGGCCTCCGGTGAATACGGGGTCATCTGCCCGAAGTGCGGGTCGCTCAATGAGCCCGGTGTGTCGCACAAGGCTTGAACAAAAGGCTTTAGCCGCGGGTGAAGCGTTTTCAACCGCCGCGACGCTCGGCTTCCATGAGCTTGTTGAACTCATCGAGGGGCACGTCGGTCACGGCGGCCTTGGCCATCAGAGCATCGAATGTCTTGTGCTCGCGGATCTGCTGAAAGATGCCGTAGACCTGGTTCCGCTGGATGAGTTCCTGGCGAAGGGCTTCAACCCGCACGCCACGTTCGGCCGCGAGCTGGGCGATCCGGCCGTTCATCTCGCCCTCGGTGACCTGGATATTCAGGTCGTCGGCGATCCGGCTCATGATGAAGAAGCGCTTGAGCTCGCCGGCCGCGAGGTGGCCCGAGGCGTTGCGGAGTTCGGCCATGCGCTGCTCGATGACCGAGGCCTCGACGCCGCGGTACATGAGTTCGAGGCGCTGCCGTTCAAGCGTGCGGACGGCCTGCTGGGCGGTGAGACGCTGGGGCAGTTCCATCTCGACGCCCTTGACGAGATACGCCGCGATCTGCTGGCGCATCGCGGACTGCTGCTGGATCATGACGCGCTGGCCCATGCGCTGCCGGATCGCGAACAGAAGCTGCTCTTCATTCTCCATGCCGAACTGCTTGAGGAGTACCTCGGTTTCGGCCGCGATGATCCGGTCAATGCGCTCGACCTCAAAGGTGATCGTGAGATCGTTGTTGCGGATGCCCTCGACTTCATGCTGCTCGGGCCCCTTGGCCTTGATTGTCACGGTTTCGCCGGGCTTGGGAGAACCAAACTGGGCGTCGAAGTCTGGAACGAGAATGCCCAGGATCATCCCCTGGCCCTTCTTGTCGGGCGTCGGCTTCTGCACGACCGCGCCGTTGATGTCGTAGAACTCCTTGCCGTCCTTGCCGACCATCTTTCCGCGCCCGGTCAGGTAGTCACCGGGGTCCGCCGTGTCACGGGATTCGAGGCGACCCTCGTTGATCCGGAGTTTGCTGAACTCTTCCTGCACCATCGCCTCCGCGACTTCGAGCAGCGGGCGCTTGACGGCGATGCCATCGAGCGAAGGAAGCGTGAACTCGGGCATGACCTCGACCTCGAGCTCGAACTCGAGGGGCTGGCCGTCCTTGAGCTGGACATCCTGCAGCGTCTCGCTGAACGGATCGCCGACGATCTTGAGATTGGAGTTCTTGATCGCGTCCTGGTACGCCGCGGCCACCAGCTGCTGCTTGGCTTCATCGCGCATGGTCTGGCCGAACCGCTTCTCGACAAGGCCCCGGGGAGCGCGGCCCTTGCGGAAGCCGGGGAGTTGGGCTTCGCCCAGGAAGACGTCCATGGAGCCGCGGAGCTTTTCGGAGACCGTCTCCGCCGGGACCTGGATGGTGATCTTCTTGCGGGCGGGGCCGGCGTCGGAGATGGAGACCTTGTTGGGACGCTCGGTGGTGGTGGCTTCGGGCATACGGCACTCGGTAATGGCTGGGCCCGGCGGGCCGGGCGGTGAGGTCTAAATTGAGGGCGGAAGTCTAGCCCGGGGGTCGGTCGTGTTCCGACGAATCGCGGCCAAAGCGGAGATACCCCCGCCCTACCCTTGGACATGGCCAAAGCCGTCGTCGATCCCGCTGAACTCCGCCGCTTTGCGCAGGACCTCAAGCGCATGAGCTCCCAGCTCCGAGACCAGATGGCCGTCCTGCAGGCCAAGCTCGGCGAACTGGGCCAGAGCTGGCGTGACCAGGAGCACACCAAGTTCGCCGAAGAGTTTGAGCAGACCACACGCGTGCTGGTCCGGTTTGCGGACGCGGCGGACCGGCACGTGCCGTTCCTGGTTCGCAAGGCGGAGAAGATCGAAGAATATCTGCAGCAGCGGTGAACCATGGCCGAGTCGGCGCGCATCAGTTCGACCGAAGCGCTCAAGCAGGCCAAGGTGGCCATGCTGGACTTTTCGGACGCGATCGTGTCGGCGCTGTCGTCGGTGGATGCGGATATCAACCGCGTCTCGTCCTGGCTGAACCACGATCGCCCGGCGTATTGGAAGCGACAGGTTCGTCTCAAGGAAGAGGGCATCAACAAGATCAAGACGGACATCATGCGCAAGCGGATCATCGCCGCGCCCGAGCCCGCGTCCGTGGTGGAAGAGGAGAAGGCGCTCGACCGAGCCAAGATGCTGCTCGGCCACGCGCAGGCGAGGTTTGAAGCGGTGAAGCGGTGGGGACCGGTCTGGGACCGCGAAGCGATGCTGTACAAGACATCCACCCACGGCCTGACCGAGTTTCTGCACCGGGATGTGCCGGTCGCGGTCGCGCGGCTGGAGCGGATGCTCGGCAACCTTGATGAGTACACGCGCATCGCCCCGCCCACCACCGATACGCCCGGGCAACTTTCGCCCGACATGGCCGATCCATCGGGCGCGGCCAAGCCGGAGGGCACGCCCGAGTGAGCATCAACGTCGCGAAGGCCAACCTGATGGATGCGGTGAAACAGCTCAAGACGAGGTGGCGGGCGATCTCGGACTCGTGGGATGACGGGGCTCGACGGCAGTTTGAGAAGGACTTTATCGACCCGCTCGAGGCCAAGATCCGGACCGCCGTGAAAGGCTTGGATCACGTGTCGGAGCTCCAGGAGAAGGTCCGGCGCGAGTGCGGAGATGAATAGGGAAAGGCACTACAAAGACCGGGTGGGGCTGGCGTCGGGGCGGAGATCGAATACACTGTGGTTGTGACGCATCGCCGCGGATTTACGCTGATCGAGTTGCTGGTCGTGATCGCGATCATCGCGGTGATCATTGCGATTGTGTTGCCGAGCCTGGGCTCGGCACGGACGCAATCTCGCGTCGTCGTGTGCGGATCGAAGGTCCGGCAACTGGGCCTGGCGACATCGCTGTACCTGGCGGACTTCAAGAACTGCCTGCCGCAGATGAAAGGCCCGCTGCTTCAGGGCGGCGAAGGGATCGTCGGGGGGCTCTTTGGCGGCAAGAAGGGCGCGGCGCCGGTGTGCGGGTTCAACGAGTTTGGCGCCGAGCGGCGGCCGCTCAATGGCTACCTGGATTCACCGTCGAACCCCGGCGATGCTGAGAGTGCACCGCAGGCGCTCGACGCGTTCCGGTCGCCGTGCGACAAGGGGGCGAAGCAGACCAATCTCCCCATCGCGGGATTTGAGCAGGCGGAATCGATGTACGACCTCGTCGGATCGAGTTACGTGATCAACGACCATGGGCTGGATGGAGACTTTCAGCGAACCCTGATCCCCGCCGGCGGCGGGCCGATGCCCGAGGTGGTCGACACCACCAAGACGTGGCTGCTGGGTTCGTACCCGATCTATTGCTATGAGTGGGATGCGGACCGGGGCCAGCAGTGGTATTCCGAGAAGGGCACCGAGACGTCACTCTGCTACGTCGACCTGCACGTCAAGACGATGGTGCCCGTGCCCAACATCATCTGCGAAGTCGAGAACACGACGCGCGACTACACCTTCTTCCCGGTACCGGGACGGGTTCGGCCGTAGCCGCGGAGCATCACTTCGCCGGGGCATCGGCAGGCTTGATCTCGATCGTCGGCGCCCAGTCGAGCCACTCTTTCTTGGCTTCATCGGAGAGTCCGAACCGGTGCCCGTCCTGCACCGGTTCTCCCGCGCGTGTTGGCGTGGCAAAGGCGATTCCGCCAGCGACGAGCGTTTCAAGCGAGCCCGCCTGCACCTTGAGGCCGCGAATGAGCCCCCAATCGAGGCCCAGGCCGCCGGCATTCCAGAACTGGGTGTTGGTTCGCACGAGGTTTCCGTAGGGGGCGTCGATCACGACAGCGATTTCAACGCGCCGGGCGTCTGGTGCAAGCGAAATCCCGCGAACGGTTCCGACGCGAACACCCCGATACACAATCGGTGAGTCGGCTCCGAGCGACCCGCTCTGGGTCGCCTCAATGACAAGCTCAAGCCCATCTGTAGTGCCGCCCGCCGGAGGCCGATTCAGGCCGGCAAATCGGGCGCTCGGCTTGCCGGATCCTGGATCGCACTGCAGGTAGCGAGGGCCGAGCAGCGTGTCGAGGCCCGACACCCGTCCGGCACTAATTTCGGGCCGGACGATCCAGAACCGCGATCCTTCCACGGCGAGCGCAGAAGCGTCCTTGTGCAGCCGCGCCAGGACCTCCACAGTCGTCAAGTCGCGAGTCATGGCGACGCGGGTTACCTCGCCGACCCGGACACCGCGAAGCATGACGGGATCGCCGGCGCTGATTCCAGCGCCCTGGGGAAACTCGATGGTGATGATCGGCCCCCGGTGCCGCCATGCGTCGTACCCGAGCGCGCCCGCCGCGATCACCGCCAGCAGGGGAACGAGCCAGAACCACCGCGAACCGGCGTTCGAAGCGATGGCCGTGACTTCAGATGTGGGCACCGAACTCATGAAGCGACTCCGGGCGGCGGTTTGAACAGGGCCGAGGCGGTCATGCTCAGCACCACCATGGACGCGAACGCCGCCGCGCCGGGCCCCGGGTGAATGTTCGCCCAGTTGCCGAGCTTGATCGCGGCGACCAGGAGCGCGACGAGCAGCACGTCGAGCATGCTCCATCGCCCGATCCAGTCGATGAGACGATGAGCAAGCCGTCGAGCGCCGGCGCGGCGCCAGGAGCGGTCGACGTCGAGCGCGATGATGCCGACAATCTTCAACACGGGAATGACGATCGAGCAGAGAAAGACGAGCACGCCCACACCCGGCTGGCCGCTGGTGATCAGGTCGACGGCGCCCGACCAGACGGTGACGGGGTGGGCGTGTCCGAACTTGGTGAGTTCGATGACGGGGAGCAGCACGGCCGCCGGGTAGAGAAGAAGCGCGCCCAGGGCGCACGCCGCTGAGCCCGCGATGGCGCCCCGCGCCCGGGGACGGAGAAACTCGGCGTGGCAGGCGGAGCAGCAGGACCGGCATCCGCGGGGTGGGACGAGCAGCCGCTGCGTCAGGCCGCAGCGCAGACAGGTCACCAGAGATCCACCGGGCGCGTCACTCACTCGGGACCATTGTTGGGTAAATATGTCGACCGCGTTACACGGTCCGGAAAGACCCCAAAAAAGCAACCGGCCGTCGAGGCAGGGGTATGAGCGCATCCTCCACACGCTCACGCCGCACCCGCGCTCGACGGCCGGGTTGGGGCCCGGGGCCGAACCGCTGTCTCGCCGGGTGCATCGGGAGTTACCGATACATCCGACGCCGTACTCGCTTGATCAGCTCGAAAAGCTGCTCCCGCGGACGGACTCCATTCCCTCTCGCGATCGCCGAAGAACCAACCGCCCCGCCTCCGGGGCCTCCGGCGGCAACCTACCACGGGACGTGTGTTTGTTCAAGCCAGAATGGGTGAAGAAATCGCCAAGTCGAGGGCTGTTTTCGGGGTTCTCCGAAGTGGGAAACCGCACGGCGGGTGTTGGCCAGCGGAAGCCAGTATTCTGAGACCCATGATCGAGATTGCCATTTTCGGTGCGGCGTGCTTCGTGGCGCTGCTGCTCAGCGCTTCCCTCTTTCACATCGCCGCCCGATCAGGGCCCGTCGGAAAGCGGCTGTGTGATGTCGCGGCGGTTGCCCCGGCGCTGGATCTCATCGTGTTCTACTTCACCACCGCCCCGTGGATCGCGGCCATCGTGGTCTGGGCGAACAGGGATGAACAAACTTTCAGCAGGCTCATCCTCCTGTCTCTGGCATGCCTGGTCGCTCAGGCGTTTACCCTGATTGTCTGGTCTCGCATGCACGAGGCGATGCATCCGGGCGTCCGCAAGGGTCCCAAGATTCACAGGACGATGAGCCGAAAGGTCGGACCGGCAAGGAACCACCTGGCGGTGTGGTGGACCGCCCTGGCGGTGCCGCTGTTCAACATCGTTCGATTGGCGGAAATCGTTCTGTATCCGCCGCTCATCTGGTTGGTGAAGTTCCCGAAGTACCCGCAGAGAGACTGGGTGAACGTGAGTCGGCACAAGTTCAGCGGGCTGGTGGGGTACGACCTGATCTGGTGTCTGTACTGCGACTGGATGACGGGCATCTGGTCGCTGGGCACGGAGATGCTGCGAAACGTTGAGAGCTTCTGGTGCCCGATCCGGTTCACCTCGCCCGAGAAGTGCGAGAACTGCAAGATCGACTTTCCGGATGTGGATGGCGGCTGGGCACCGTCGAAGACCGACATTGGCGCGGTGACCAGAGTCCTGGACGACAAGTACCCCGGTCCCGGCGGCGTCAACGCCTGGTTTGGCCATCCGGTCAGGCTTACCGTGGATCGCAAGCCGGTCGAAGAACCAATCAAACCTGCATGATTTCCTTGGTCTTGGCCTCGATCGCCTTGTCCACCTCTGACTCGTACTTCTTCAGCAGGTCCTGGATCTCGGTCTTGAGCGTCTCGAGCTCATCCTCGGGCACCTTGCCGCCCGCCTTGAGCACGTCGGCGTGCTTGTTCCCATCGCGCCTCGCGTTGCGTATCGCGACCTTCTGCTCCTCGCCCATCTTCTTGATCTTGGCGGTCAGCTGCTGTCGCCGTTCGCCCGAGAGTGGGGGGACGTTGATTCGCAGCTGCTTGCCCTCGGACATGGGGTTGAGCCCCAGGCCCGCGGCCTCGATGGCCTTCTTGATCTCACCGATGGCCCCCGCGTCAAAGGGCTTGACCAGGAGTTGCGTGGGCTCGGGAACGCTGATCGAAGCCAGCGACTTGATGTCCGTCTGGGACCCGTAGTAGTCCACCTTGACCGAGTCGATCATGGCCGGAGACGCCCGGCCGGTCCGAATACCTCGCATTTCGTGCCGCAGGTACTCCAGGGCCTTTTCCATGTGGCCCTCGGTTTCGAGAAGGATGGTGTCGGGATCGGACATGGCGAGGCTCCGTGGGGGGAACCGAGCATGATAATCCACTCGGAACGAGGGTGCGGAGGCCAAGGGCCTGCCCGCCGGAGTTTCGGCGGGGAGCGCTTTTGGTTTTGCCGGCGCGGTGATACGATTGGCTATGCCTCCTCCGCCTGTCAGGGAGCGCCCGCGATGGATGAACGCGGACGTTTCTGCCTCTCCGCATTCCACACCCAGCGATGATCCCGCCGACTCAGGCGGCTCGGACCTTCTGTCTTCCACGGCGGAAGCGTCAACCTACACCGAGTTCTACAGCCCCATTCCCGCCGGATACCGCAAGGGCTTCCACAAGTACGTCATCGTGCTCGGCACGGTCATGTCCGGTCTGGGCAAGGGAATCTTTGCGAGCAGCGTCGCCAAGATGCTCAAGGACAAGGGGCTCGTCGTTGCGCCCATCAAGATGGAGGGGTACCTGAATATCGATTCGGGAACCCTGAACCCGTACCGCCATGGCGAGGTCTTCGTGCTCGACGACGGCACCGAGTGCGACATGGACCTCGGCACGTACGAGCGGATGCTCGATCAGAACCTGACGGTCCGGAACTTCACCACCTCGGGAAGGATCTTCAGCGAGGTCCTCGATCGCGAGCGCAAGGGCCGCTATCTCGGGCGCGACGTCCAGTGGATCCCGCACGTCACCGGCGAGGTCAAACGCAAGCTGCGCGAACTCGCGGCCCACGGCGATGGCCAGAAACCGGCGGACGTCGTGATCGTCGAGGTCGGCGGGACCGTCGGCGACTACGAGAACTCGTTCTACATCGAGGCGTTGCGCGAGCTGGCGTTCGAGGAAGGGCCCAGCTCGTGCTGCTTTGTGGCCCTGACGTACGTGATCGAGCCCAAGACGCTGGGAGAGCAGAAGTCCAAGGCGGCACAGCTCGGCATCAAGCGGTTGATGGAAGCGGGGATCCAGCCGCACCTGCTCGCCTGCCGCGCGAGCAAGCCGGTCAACGAAACGGTGATGCAGAAGATCGCGATGTTCAGCAACGTTCCGCTGCGTCGCGTGTTCTCGATGCACGACCGGGAGAGCATCTACACGATTCCCGAGGAAATGCGGCAGGAGGGGCTTGACCGCGAAGTGCTCTCGCTCCTTGCGCTCCACGATCGGGTTGACGTGTCTCATGAGGATCGCTGCCGCGAAAAGTGGACGGGCTTTGTCAGACAGCTCACGGCACCGCGCAAGCGGTCGATCACGCTGGGTCTTACCGGAAAGTACGCCGCGTTGCGCGATGCGTATGCATCGATCGACAAAGCTCTCGAGCACTGCTCGGCGAGTCTGTCGACCAAGATCGACATTCGCTGGATTGATACGACGGATGTGACGGAGGGCAACGTCGCGGACCGGTTGCGGGCCGATGGCGGCGTGGATGCGGTCATCGTTCCGGGCGGCTTTGGCAAACGCGGGATCGAGGGGAAGATCGCGTGCGCGAAGTTCTGCCGCGAGAACGGTGTGCCGTACCTCGGCATCTGCCTGGGATTCCAGGTCGCGGTGATGGAGTTCGCGCGGCACGTTTGCGGCCTGGCCGGGGCGTCCAGCACGGAGTTTGGCGCCACGCCGTTCCCGGTCATCAGCGAGTTGCCGGAGCAGAAGAAGATCGAAGGGCTGGGCGGCACGATGCGCCTTGGCGCTCAAGACGTCGTGATCCAGCCCGGAACGCTGGCACACTTCCTCTTCCGAGAGAGCCAGGTCCGCGAGCGATTCCGCCACCGGTACGAGGTTGATCCCGCTTTCATCGCGAAGCTTGAAGCCGGCGGCATGATCTTTTCCGGCCGTCACCCTTCGCAGCCCATCATGCAGATCATGGAACTGCCGCAGAAGGCCAAGCCGGGCATGCCCGTTCATCCGTACTTCATCGGCGGACAGTTCCACCCCGAACTCACCAGTCGGCCATTGCGTCCACAGCCGATGTTCCTCGGTCTCGTCGCGGCGGCGGTCGCGCAGAAGCACGGCGATTCGGCTCTGCAGGATGCCGCCATCGCTCGCTGGGTGAAGGTGCTCAGTAGCGAGCGGCAGCCCGCGTAGCTGCTTCGGGCCGATGTGCGTCGCTGCGGGCCTATCGTCAACCATGAGTCCACCGCGAGGGCCAACCGAGCTTTCACGTGAAGTGCTGCTGCGTGGCGCGAAGTGGAATCTTGAGCGGGTTGAGTACCGCGGCCAGAGTGAACGGATGATCTCCCGAGAGGTCGTGCGGCACCCCGGAGCGGTGGTGATCCTGCCCCTGGCCGACGACGGCCGGGTCATGTTGATCCGCAACCACCGTTTCTCTGTTGACCGCGAGCTCTACGAACTGCCCGCGGGCACCCTGGAGCCGCCGGAACCGCCCGGCGAGTGCGCGAAACGCGAACTCCACGAAGAGGCCGGGTGCACCGCCGCAACCTGGACCTTCCTCGGCCGGTTCTATACATCACCGGGGCTTTCCGATGAACTCATGTGGGCCTACGCCGCCAAGGGCCTGACCATGGTGGGACAGAAGCTCGAGCCCGACGAACGGCTCACGGTCCATCCCACGCCGGTGGCGAAGGTGATGGAGATGATCGACAGCGGCGAGATGATCGATGGAAAGTCGATCCTGACGCTGTTGCTGGCGGCGCGCCGGGGCATCCTGTGATCGCGAGGGAACGCTGATGGGATGGGAAGACCGCCGATACCGGGAC
Organism: Phycisphaerales bacterium; assembly: GCA_044222195.1. GTDB lineage: Bacteria > Planctomycetota > Phycisphaerae > Phycisphaerales > UBA1924 > JAHBXE01. The sequence goes on along the minus strand of JBGANS010000015.1, from coordinate 33,252 downwards.
GCCGATCAGGGCGGCGGCATTCGCGGGGTGTTTCGCCGCATCTTCTGGCAAGGCGAGAGCTTCTTCGATTGGGCCGTGCCCCTCTACACCGCCTGGGGCATCCGCGTCCGCCTGCATCTGGTTTTCCTGATCATGATCATCGCGGAGCTGGTGCAGCCGATCTCGCCGAGCACGCTGGGCTTTCGCCATCGGGCCATCTCGATGGCGTCGCTCTTCGTGCTCGTGCTGCTTCACGAATACGGCCACTGCATCGCGTGTCGCCGCGTCGGAGGCACCGCCAACAAGATCCTCATGTGGCCGCTGGGCGGTCTGGCCTTCTGCGTTCCGCCGCGGCATCACTGGTACCCGAGCCTCATCATCACGATCGGCGGCCCGCTCGTGAACGTGATTCTGGTGCCTGTGTTCGCGGGCGCGCTGGTTCTGTTTGGCGTGGGGTGGAGCAGCATTATCTTCAATCCGTTCAATCCGGGCCTCGCGCTTCCGGCCTCCGCGGTTTCCGCGACGACTCTGGAACTGATTTTCTGGATCTGGTGGCTGCACTACATCAACGCCATTTTGCTGCTGTTCAACCTGCTGGTTCCGATGTACCCCATGGACGGCGCAAGAATTGTCCAGGAACTGCTCTGGCGGAGACTCGGGTACCGCACCGCGACGATGATCGTGGTGAACGTCGGGCTGTTCACGGCCGTCGTGATGGGAATCGTGGGGATCGTCACCAAGGAAACAAACCTTCTTGGCTTGGCGATATTCGGCGGCTTCAGCTGCTACAACGAGAAGCGCACGCTCTCCATGACGCAGGGCGACAGCCACCCGGCTCTGGCCGGGTACGACTTTGACCGCGGCTACCAGGGCATGCCCGGTGACGAAGACGAGCCGCGGGCGTCGAAGGCCCGGGAGAAGAGGCTCAAGAAAGAGCAGGACGACCAGGCGGAACTCGACCGCATTCTGGCGAAAATCGCTTCGACGGGCATGGGAAGTCTGAGCAAGTCTGAAAAACGCTGGCTGGAACAGGCCTCGGAGCGCCGCCGGCAGGCCTGAACGAGGCACCGGGGGGGGACAAACTCGAAAAAGCCAGAGCCGGGAGCGGCGTTCGGCCGAACAATGGTTCCTCCGCGGGAGTACGCGACACCAGCATGGCGATCTACGACCGTGAATATGTGCGAATGGGACCCCGCTCACGCAGCGGCCTGGGGTCGGTCCAGTTCATTTCGTTCAACAGCTGGATCATCATCATCAACGTCGCGGTGTTCGTTGTCGGGACATTCCTTTCCGGGCTCGCATCTCCCGTGCTGGTCGCCAAGTCCATGCGTGCGGAGACGCCGGCCGAGTTCCAGGTCAGCGAACCCCCGCCTCAGCCTCTGCCCGCGGCTGGTGGCGGCTTTTCCGTCGGCGTGTACGACCGACGCACGGGCGAACCCGTCGGGACGGCGCGGTTCATGATGATGTCCCCCATGGACCAGTTCGGGCACTTCTCCACGGCGCGGGGTTTCTTCCAGATGCAGGTCTGGCGGCTCATCACGTTCCAGTTCCTCCACGCCAATCTCATGCACCTGGTCCTGAACATGTTCGGGCTCTGGGTCTTCGGCGGCATGGTGGAGCAATACCTCGGCCGCAAGCGGTACGCGGCGTTCTATCTCATGTGCGGCATCGCGGGCGGCGTGTCGTATCTCTTCCTGAATCTACTCGGCAGCTTCGGATTCCAGCTTCCGGGCGTGCTCGTGGACAGCCCCTGGACCCCGCTGGTCGGCGCTTCGGCGGGAGTCTTCGGCGTGATCATGGCCTGCGCGTTCATCGCGCCCAACGCCGTGGTTCTGGTGTACCTGATCCCCATGAAGCTCAAGTACATGGCGTACGGGTACGTTGGTCTCGCCGCGTTCAACTTGCTCAAGGGCGGCGCGAATGCCGGCGGCGATGCGGCCCATATGGGCGGGGCTATCGCCGGGTTCTTCTTCATCCGCAACGCACACCTGCTGCGCGACTTCTTCGACGTTCTCGGCGACTCTCGAAAGCCGGGGCGGGGCCAGGCCCGCACGCCGCGATCGTCTCCCGCGAGCGACGAGGCCGAGATCGACCGGATCCTGAGCAAGGTTCGCGAGGACGGCCTGCGCAGCCTGAGCGAACGCGAAAAGACCGTCCTCCGGCAGGCGAGCATGCGCCGGCGTTCGACCTGACGCCGTTCCAGGTCGCCTCACGGTCCGTACACTCGGCCCGTGTCACTCACGTTCGAAATCACGTCTCGATCCCGCCGCTCGCGGGCCCGCGTCGGGCGAGTGACAACACCGCACGGCTCGTTCGAAACGCCCGCCTTCATGCCCGTGGGCACGCGGGGCACGGTCAAGGGCCTCGTTCCGGACTTCGTAGCCCGGAGCGGCTCGCAGATCGTCCTGAACAACACCTACCACCTGCTGCTCCGTCCCGGCCCCGAGGTGGTCGAGAAGCTCGGCGGCGTCCACCGTTTCATGGGATGGAACGGACCCATCCTGACCGACTCCGGCGGATACCAGGCGTTTTCGATGGCGGACATGAACGCCGTGGATGACGACGGCGTGACGTTCAAGTCGATCGTTGATGGACGCCAGGTTCGCCTTACTCCCGAATCCGCAACCCGCATCCAGAACCAGCTCGGCGCCGACATCATCATGGCCTTTGACGATTGCCCGCCGAGCCAGGGCGAGATGGATGGGCCCGACGCAGAGGCGGGCGATCCGCGGCTGGCCCGTGCGGTTCACCGAGATGCAAAGGGCAAGAAGGGTTACGACCACGCCCAGCGACTGCGAACCGCAAACGAGCGAACCGTGAAGTGGCTCGAACGATGCAAGGCCGCGCACGCGCGCCGCGAAGACCAGTCGCTGTTCGGGATTGTCCAGGGTGGGACCGACCTCGACCAGCGGTCGTGGTCCGCCCAGCGGATCTGCGGTGTTGAACTCCCCGGTTTCGCGATCGGCGGTGTGGCCGTCGGCGAACCGGCGGAAGAAATCGCCCGGATCGTTCGGCATACCGCACCGTTGCTCCCCAACGCCAAACCCCGGTACCTCATGGGAGTGGGCTACGAGCGAGACATTGTTGCGGCGGTGCTTGCCGGAGTGGACATGTTCGACTGTGTGCTCCCTACCCGCAACGGCCGAAACGCCAATGCCTTTACGGTCGCGGGGCCCATACGCCTCCGCAATGCGGTGTTTGCGGAAGACCCGGGCCCCATCGAGGTGGGGTGCGATTGCCCCGCGTGTTCGCCCGCTTCTCACGGATGGTCAACTCCCGACGCCCTCCCGTTCTCCCGCGGCTATATCAGGCATTTGTTCATGGCCGGTGAAATGCTGGGCCCGATCCTCCTTAGTCTGCATAATGTTCGCCTCTTCCAGCGGCTGATGACGGACATCCGCCGAACGATTCAGGAGGATGACTGGGAAGGGTTCGCGGCCCGGTGGCCCCAGGCCCGGGCTGGTGTGTCGGATGTGTTGCCGGCGAGTTGATCGAGACCGGCGGCCCAAGCGAGAATCTTCAGATGAACATGATCGACAACGGGTTTTCAATCGTGTGGCTGTCCTTGGCCCAGACGCAGGCCCAGCCCGAGGCGGGCGCTACCGCCGCCCCGGTCCAGCAGGCGCCTCGCGTCCCCGGCTCCGTCGGCGCCCAGAACGCTCAGACGACTGGGACTACAGGCGCGACCCCCGCTGGTCCGGCCGGTCCCCCGCCGGCATCTTCCGGCAGCCCGTTCAACATGATCTGGATCCTGATGTTGTTCCTGGTCGTTATGGTCGTGATGACCTCGATGACCGGACGGCGCGAGAAGAAGCGCCGCGAATCGCTGATGTCGGCGCTCAAGAAGGGCGACCGCGTGCAGACACTCGGCGGCATCATCGGAACCATCATTGAACTCCAGGACAATGAAGTTGTGCTGCGCGTGGATGAGGTGTCGAACACTCGGATTCGCTTTGCGCGAAGCGCCGTCCAGGGCGTCATCCGTGAGGGCAAGCCGCTCCCCGGGAGCGGCGGGGCCGGCGGCGGCACGGAAGTTGAGCCCAAGCTCAAGTCCCAGACCGCGGCCGTCTGATCCTCTGCCCTTGCTGTAGCACCCCGCTCGAACATTGACCCCGTCGGACGCTCCCGCTCATGCGACAACTGATCCGCAACATCACCATCTGCTTCGCCGTTCTGGTCCTGAGCCTCTGGCTCATCTATCCGCCGCAGAAGCAGCTCCGCCTCGGGCGCGACCTCGGCGGCGGCACGAGCCTCGTCTACATGGTCCAGCTCGGACCCGAAGACCGGGATGTCATCCCGAGAATCATCGAAGTCCTCAAGCAGCGTGTAGACCCCAACGGCCTGTCGGAAGTGCAGTTCGTCCAGCGCGGGCAGGACCGCATCGAAATCACCATGCCGGCCCCGTCCCCGGCCGTGGCGAAGCTCAAGAAGGTCTTCGAAGATGAGCTCGCCAAGCTCGGCGCCGCCGACGTCGATCCGTCGCTGTTCGAGCGAATCATGCGGATGGAAGAGCCGGCACGCGGCGATGAAATCAACCGGGCTGTGTCAGAACCCGCCCGGCGCGACCAGTTCCGCGCGGCGGCGACCGCCTTCGACGGCGCCAAGCTTCTGCGGGTCCAGGTCGACGTCGTACAGGCCGAATGGAGGGCCGCCCAGGCGCCCCTCGAGGCCGCCAAGGCCGAGCTGAAGGCCGCGGTCGATGGCAACAAAGATCAGGCGGTCCGCGACGAAATCCAGAAGCGAATCACCGGCCTTCAGACGGCATTCGACGCTGTCAACGCCCGGCTCGACGAAGTGGTGGGCAAGGCCGCCGACGCCCAGGATGCGTACGAAAAGGCTCGAGACACTGCTCGCGGATCGCACCTCAACGCCCAGGAAGTCCGGCGGGCCCTCGCGCTGTCCGACAAGCCCCCATCGCTGCGTGATGAAGTCACCAAGAAGCTCGAACGCCTGCCCAGCCCTCGGGAAACGACGCTCAAGCGGCTCAAGGAGCAACACCCCGCGGCCAAGGACCAGATCGACGCCATTATCAAGGCCTTCGATGCGTACTCCGCGGAACGTCGCGGGCTCGACGATCCGGCGGACCTCAAGCGATTGATCGCCAACGCCGGCGTGCTCAGTTTCCGAATCACGGTCAAGCCCGGCGAACACCAGGATGAGGCCCGCCTTCGGCAGGAACTCCGCGAACGCGGCCCTCGCAGCGTGCGGTCCAACGACGCCCGTTGGTACAAGGTCAACAAGATTGAGAACTGGTACGACTCGGCCCAGGAACTCGCCATTCTCTCGCAGAGCCCGGCCGAGTTCTTCACCCGTCGCGGGCACGTCGCCGAGATGTACGACGGGGAGTACTACATTCTCGCGTGGGACACGCCCGGCAGCCGCCTGACCCGCTCCGACGGCGACTGGGGCGTCCGGCGTTCCTACATCGGCCCCGATCAGCGCGGGTTCAACGCCATCAAGTTCGAGATGGACACGCGGGGCGGAGTCAAGCTCGGCGACCTGACCAAGAATCACGTGGGCAAGCCCATGGCCGTGCTGCTCGACGACGAGGTGTACACCGCGCCGACGCTTCAATCCCGGATCAGCTCCAGCGGCGAAATCACGGGCAACTTCGACGACGCCGAGCTCAACTACATCGTGCGGGTGCTCTCGGCCGGCTCGCTCCAGGCCAAGCTCTCGCCGGAACCAATCAGCCAGAACACCCTCGGACCGGAACTCGGCCAGGACAACCTCGACAAGGGCCTCGACACCGGCAAGATCACCTTCTCGGTCGTGGCCGTATTCATGATCGTGTACTACTTCACCTGCGGCGGCATCGCCGTCGTCGCTCTCGGCTTCAACTTCCTGACGGTGCTCGCGATCATGGCCCTCAACAAGGCCGCGTTCACCCTCCCCGGCATCGCCGGAATCGTGCTGACGTTCGGCCAGGCGATCGATGCGAACGTGCTCATCTACGAGCGCATGCGAGAAGAGTTTCTTCGCGGGGCCGACATGAAGACGGCGGTGCGGCTGGGCTTCTCCCGGGCCGCCTCATCCATCATCGACGGCAACCTCACCAATCTCATCATCTGCATCGTTCTCTATTACTTCGGCACCACGGAGATCCGCGGCTTCGCCATCACGCTCGGCATCGGCGTCATTACCACGCTCTTTACGGCGGTGTTCTTCAGCCGCGTCATCTTCACCATCTTCGTCGACCACATCGGCTGGCGAAAGGCCTCGCAGCTTCCCATGGTCTTCCCGTGGATCCAGCGGGCGATGACCCCCCACGTGGACTGGATGCGCTGGCGCTGGGTCTTCCTCGGCGGCCTCGCCATCTTCCTCGCGGTCGGCGGCGGCATCGCCCTCCAGCGCGGGAAGAAGATGCTGGACACGGAGTTCCGCGGCGGAACACAGGTCGAAGTCACCTTCCGCGACGGACCTGATGGCAAGCGCATCGCTCGCCCGCGCCCCGAAATCGAGGGCCTGGTCCGTGACATCGGCAAGGATGTGGCCGTGGACAACCCCATGCGGGTGTTCTCCGAGGCCGAAGTCCTCCCGATCAATCCTCGCGAGGACGGAGTCACTTCCGACCGGTTCAAGATCACGGTCGTCAGCAGCGGCTCGGAGTCCGGTGATCGCGACCTGCTCAACGCGCTCACCGTCAAGCTGCAGGACCTGATCGAAAGCCGCCCCGCGCTCGCGTTTATCGGACGAGAGGAAACCGAGTGGCGCCGCGGACCGGTGTACCCGATCCTCAGCTCCAAGCTCGGCGACGACATTGAACTCAAGACCCCCGGCGCCCGCAAGGGCGACCTCACCGACGACGTGACCAAGTTTGTCGGTGGCGTCGCGATCGTGCTCGAAAACATCGAGCCCGCCACGACCAAGGCCTCCATCGAGGCACGGCTCGACCTTGTCCGCCAGCAGGCCGACTACTCCGACACGCTCGGTCGCACGCGCGAGGTCCGCATCATCGAGGGCAACGACACGGCCGTGAAGACCGCTGTCGTGCTGGTGCGCGACGACAGTCTCAAGTCCTTTGACAACGAGACCAAGTGGGGGACCGACGTCGCCGCCCGCGAGTGGAAGCTTGTGGTGGACTCGCTCTCCCGCCCGTCGCAGCTCGCCCGCGTGGACCAGGTCAGCCCCACGATCGCCGACACGTTCGCGGCCCAGGCCGTCGTCAGCGTTGTCATCAGCCTCGTGATGCTCACGGTCTACGTGTGGATCCGCTTCGGCGCGGGTCGGTGGGCCGTCGCCGCGACGGTGCCGCTCTTCGCCGACGTCATCGGCATCGTCGGTCTCATCGCCATCGCACAGATTCTCTATGAAACGCGCGCGACCCACGGCTTCGCCGCCGGTATCGGCCTGCTCCCCTTCAAGATTGACCTCAACCAGATCGCCGCGCTCCTCACCATCACGGGCTACTCGCTCAACGACAAGATCATCATCATGGACCGCATCCGCGAGAACAAGGGCAAGCTGCCCTATGCCAGCTACCAGGTGATCAACGACTCGATCAACCAGACTCTCAGCCGAACGTTCATCACCGCCGGCACCACGCTCTTCTCCACCATCACGTTGTATCTCTACGGCGGCGAGGGCATCCGAGGGTTTGCCTTCGCCTTCACATTCGGCGTGCTTCTGGGAACGTACACTTCGATCGTGTCTTCGCCGCTGGTGTGGTCGCGCAAGTACGACCGTGCATTCGCACCGGGAACGGCAGGTCCGGGAGTACCGCCGGCGACGGCTCCCCAGGCGTGACAGTCTCGGACGGGCTTGACCACACCCCCGTCCGCGGCCGATGAACAGGCATGGTCCGCGACCTATCCGGCGGCAGGGAGGCAAGCGTGTCGCGAAACTTGGCCCGATTCCTGGCCGGTATCGTTGCGGTGGCGGTGATCTGGATCGCCACGTATTGGTGGCTCAATCCACGACCCTCCGACAAGATCAGTTTCGGAGCCGCCACGCCGGTCAGCGCCAAGTCACCCCCGGCCCAGCCTCGCAAGTCCGTTGAGATCGTCGATCTCAAGCGGCCACCGTTGAAAGCGACCCAGCCCGCGAAGGATTCAACTCCCGCGACCACGCCGATCAAGCAGGGATCTGAAGCGCCGCCGCTGCTCTCGCCGGCCCGCGTGCAGGCGCCGGAAGGCGGTCCGCACCCCGAGCCCCGGCCCGCCCCTGAATCGGCCAAGCCTTCGTCGACGCCCGCCGTCATCGCACCGCGGTTCGTCGACTACACCATCCGGCGCGGCGACACGCTCGAGTCGATCGCCACGTCCCGCCTCGGTTCCGCGAAACACGTGGAAGCCATTCGCCGGTCAAATCCGCTCAAGGACCTGGACAAGCTCAAGATCGGAGACGTGATCCACATCCCGACCGACCCGACCAACATCCAGGGCAAGCCCGCGCCCGGCTCGCCCCCGCCGACGCCGCCTTCTGAACGCCAGGGTGAGATGCTGGAATACACAGTGCAGAATGGCGAAACGCTCTCCAAAATCGCTAAGGACAAGTACGGAAGCACCAGCTACCAGGACCTGATCTACCAGGCCAATCGCGACCGACTCTCGAGTCCGAACGCGCTCAAGGAAGGTCAGAAGCTGCGGCTGCCGAAGAAGCCCGCGGGCTGATGGGTGGGATCGATTTCGCAGGGCAGCCGTCACCCGCGTCCCGGCTTTGAGGGGCGTGCCGCCCGAGGTAGGCGTGTCAGCACAGGACCTCTCCACCCGTTCTCTTGGCACAACCGATACCTACCATCTCTACCCGACCCATTCATCCAGAAAAGGACGTTCAGGTGTCCCAAGGTCCACGAGCCATCCTCCCCGCGATCAACGGCTGGAACGCCGAGTACCTCGAAGCCGAATACCAGCGCTTCCGGACAGATCCCTCCTCAGTCTCCCCGGACCTCGCTTCCTTCTTCCACGGCTTCGATCTCGCCTCCGCCACGCCACTCGCTGGCACGGCTTCGGCTGGCCGACCGGCTCTCACCGCGGCGGACGATTCCACGGCCCGATTCCAGTCCGCCGTCGACAACCTGATCGAGGCGTATCGCCAGGTCGGCCACATGGTCGCGAAGCTCGACCCCTTCGGCCGCCCGCGCCGCCGCCCGCCCGAACTCGCGCTTTCGTACCACGGCCTGTCCGAGTCCGACCTTGCCCGCACCGTCCATACCGGCGACCTCAGCCTTCCGGACAGCGCCACCCTCGGCGCCGTCGTCCAGATGCTGGAGGAAACGTATTGCGGCTCCATCGGCTTTGAAGTCATGCACGTCGAGAGCGAGGAAGAACGCCGCTGGCTTCTCGACCGCATCGAAAAAACCCGCGGCCGAATCCCCCTCACGCGAGACCAGAAGCGGCACATCCTCGAACAGCTCCTTCGCGCTGAAGAGTTCGAGAACTTTCTGCAGCGCCGCTACGCCGATCAGAAGCGGTTCAGCCTCGAGGGCTCCGAATCCACTATCCCCCTCCTCGACCACATGGTCGCCGCCGCCGCCGAGCTCGGCGTCGAGGAGATCGTCCTCGGCATGGCTCACCGCGGCCGGCTCAACGTCCTCAACCAGGTCCTCGGCAAGACCTACGAGCAGATTTTCACCGAGTTTGAAGACAACGAAGGTTCGAACGACGGTGGCGATGTCAAGTATCACCGCGGCTATTCTGGCACTCGCACCACTCCCAGCGGCAAGGTCGTTCACCTCGCCCTCGCGAGCAACCCCAGCCACCTCGAAAGCGTCAACGCCGTTGTCGCCGGACGCTGCCGCGCCAAGCAGCGTCTCCGCGGCGACTCCGACCGCCTTCGTGTCATTCCGGTGCTGATCCACGGAGACGGCGCACTGCCCGCTCAGGGCGTGGTCGCTGAAGTGCTGAACATGTCGTACCTCGACGGCTACACCGTTGGCGGGACGATCCATGCGGTGATCAACAATCTGGTCGCGTTCACCACCAGCCCGGAGGATGGCCGCTCCACTCCGTATTGCACGGATGTCGGCAAGATGATCGCCGCGCCCGTGCTGCACGTGAACGGCGAGGATCCCGAGGCGGTGATCGCGACGGCCCAGATCGCCGTGGAATACCGGCAGAAGTTCAAGCGGGACGTCTTTGTTGATCTCTACTGCTACCGCAAGTACGGCCACAACGAGCAGGATGAGGCGACGTTTACGCAGCCGCAGCTGTACGGGCTGATCCGCAAGAAGGCGAGCGTCCTCAAGGTCTACGCCGAACGGCTCCTGGCCGAAGGCGCGATCACCGAACAGGACATGGACGAGGTTCGCCGTCGCCTCGACGAGGCTCTCAACCAGGCCCAGGCCGCGGCGCAGAAGACGCCATACGACCCGACGATTGATCCCGGTGGCGACCGCTGGCGTGGCGTCACCGGCGAATACTCGCACACTCCGGTCGAGACCGGCGTTCCGATGTCGGTGCTCGAAGAGGTCTGCAACGCGCTCGGACGCGTGCCCGACGGATTCAACCTGCACCCGAAACTCAAGGGGTTGCTTTCCGCGCGCGCCGGGTTGCCAAAAACCAAGGCGGTCAGTTACGCGGATTGCGAGTCGCTGGCGTACGGCACGCTGCTTCTCGAAGGCACGGCGGTTCGCCTTTCGGGCCAGGACTGCCGGCGCGGCACATTCAGCCACCGTCACGGCGCGTTGCGTGACCAGGTCAGCGGCGAGCCATACATCCCGCTGAATCACATGCGCGAAGTGGGGCGGCCCGGGACCGATGCGCCGCCGCGGAGTGTGGCGGTTGATGGTCGGACGAGGCAGGCCTTGTGCTGCATCCACGACAGCCCGATTTCCGAGTACAGCATCATGGGCTTTGAGTACGGCTACTCGCTGGCCGACCCGGACATGCTGGTGCTGTGGGAAGGGCAGTTCGGCGACTTCTACAACGGCGCCCAGATCATGGTGGACCAGTACCTGGCCGCCGGCGAGATCAAGTGGCATCGGTGGAGCGGGCTTGTTCTCCTGTTGCCGCACGGGTACGAGGGCGCAGGCCCGGAACACTCATCGTGCCGGATCGAGCGGTTCCTGCTGCTGTGCGCCAACGACAACATGCAGGTGGTGTACCCGAGCACGGGGCCACAGATGTTCCACCTGCTGAGGCGGCAGGTCCGGCGGAACTTCCGAAAGCCCCTCATCATCGCGACACCCAAGTCGATGCTGCGAACGGCGACCGGAACGATCGACGAGCTCGTCAGCGGTCGATTCCAGGAAGTCATCGACGATCCGAAGTTTGCGGGTGCGGACACCAAGGGCGTCAAGAGAGTCATGCTCTGCTCGGGCAAGATCTACTTCGAACTGGCCGAGCGGCGGGACAAGACCGGCCGGGCGGACACGGCCATTGTCCGCGTGGAACAGCTCTACCCGATGCACTCATCCATGCTCAAGGAGATCATCGCGAGGTATCCCAAGGGCGCGGAGCTCGTCTGGTGCCAGGAAGAGCCCCGCAACGCCGGCGCGTTCCTGTACATGGATGATGTGCTGCGGAATCAGCTCGGGTATCCGAAACTCACGTACATCGGGCGCGACGCGAGCGCGACGCCGGCTGTCGGCTCCAAGCACGCCCACAAGGATCAGCAGGAGGCTGTGCTGGCCGCTGCGATCGGCTCGCTTCCGGCCGCGGCCAAGTCCAAGGAGCCGGCGACGGTCGCGGCCAAGCACTAAGGCGCGTACCCTCACACCCCCATGGCAACACCCATTGTCATCCCCCCGGTCGGCGAGTCAATCACCAGCGGCGTCATCCAGACGTGGCGCCTGAAAGAGGGCGACTTTGCCCAGCGGGATGACGTCCTGCTCGATCTCGAGACCGACAAGATCACGGTCGAACTGCGAGCGACGGCGGCGGGGATTGTCCATCCGGAGGCAAAGGAAGGCGACCAGGTGGACGTTGGTGCCAAGGTCGGCTGGATTGATGAAACGGCCCAGGCTCCGGCGAGCGGGGTTGCTGTGAAGGCGCAACCGGCCAAGGCGGCGGCGCAGCCGGCGGCGACTGTGGGCCCGGCGGATGCCAAGTCAGAATCGATCCGTGCAACCCCCCTCGCCCGAAAGGTCGCCGAGGAACGCGGCGTGGATATCTCCAAGCTCCGTGCCAGCGGGCCGGGCGAGCGCATCCGCGAGCAGGACGTCATCAACTACGCCAAGGGCGGCATGGTTCCGGCGGGAGGTGCGAACACGCCGGCGATCAATGCCGAGAAAAACATCGCCGCGGTCGATGCGGTGTCGCAGGTCCGGTCGGGCTCGCGCCAGATCACGCGGGAACGGATGTCGATGCTGCGGCAGCGAGTCGCGTCGCGCCTGGTCGAGGCGCAGCACACCGCCGCGATGCTGACGACGTTCAACGAGTGCGACATGTCGGCGATCCTGGCCTACCGGGCGAAGTACAAGGAAGACTTTGAGAAGCGATTTGGCGTTGGGCTTGGGTTCATGTCGTTCTTCGTCAAGGCGGCCTGCTCGGCGCTTCACGCGTTCCCGTTGGTCAACGCGTCGATCGTGACGGATGAGAAGGGCCACCCCGCCGTTGAGAAGCACGACTACTGCGACATCGCGATCGCCGTGGCGAGCCCCAAGGGCCTGGTCGTTCCGATCATCCGGAACGCGGAGCTGTTGAACTTCGCTCAGATCGAGCAGGGTGTAAAGGACCTCGCCATCAAGGCCAAGGAAGGCAAGATCACGCTCGAAGACATGACGGGCGGGACGTTCACGATCACCAACGGCGGCATCTTCGGCTCGCTGATGAGCACGCCGATCCTGAACCCCCCGCAGTCGGGCATTCTCGGGATGCACGCGATCAAGAATCGCGCCGTTGAGAATCCCGAGAAACCGGGCGAGGTTGCCATCCGTCCGATGATGTACCTGGCACTCAGCTACGACCACCGGATCATCGACGGAGCGGAGGCCGTGCAGTTCCTCGTACGGATCAAGCAGTCGATCGAGGATCCGCGTCGGTTGCTGCTCGAGCTCTAGCCCAGGCGGGATTGACTCGATCAGCTTTCGAGCTCGTCAACCAGAAACTCAAGCAGCCCGCGGCACCCCGCGTCGAGCATCACGTACACATCCTCAAAGCTCTCGCCCGCCCAGTCGTAGGGGTCGGGCACTTCAAGGTCGCGGTCGGCCTTGCCCTGAAGGGCCACTTCGAACGACCGCATGAGCCGGATTCGTGATTGGTCCGCTCCCAGGTGAACGAGGTTTCGAACGTTGCTCCGGTCCATGGCGATCAGCCAGTTGAACCGGGATGGGTCGTGCCGAGGATCAAACTGACGGGCGGTGTGGGAAAGGACAATCCCGTGTCGCCGGGCGACCGCGATAGAGCGGTGGTCGGCCGGCTCGCCGTGGTGCCAACCTCCCGTTCCGCAGGAATCGACGTCGAAGCGGTGGGCCAGGCCTCGCTTGGCGATGAGATCGAGAAAGATGCCTTCCGCCAGCGGCGAGCGGCAGATGTTTCCCAGGCACACAAAGAGGACGCCGGTTCGGCTCACGGCACCTCCTCATCCAGCTGTCGCGGCGACGAGCGCGGCGGGCTGCGGTTCATCGTCGTACGCGGCATAGACGGATTCGACGAACCGGGCGTTGACGGCGCCGGGGTTCGGCCGGCACGCGTCCATCCGGCGTTCGATCTGGTCGACGTCCGCAAAGTGGAGCTGGACGACGCGGGCCAGTTCGTTCGGTGTCGAGTTGCGGGCGACCAGCATCTCGTGAAGCGGCTCGGGCACCGCCCACGCCGCCTCGGGCGGGACGATGACCGGAACACCGGCCGCCACGGCGGACCCGATTGCGATCGGCGACGGCCCGCGAGGTCCGCCCATCCAGACCGCGGCGTCGCACGTCCGGATCAGCTCCGAACGTGGCGCGGACGAAATGTCGACATCGATCCCCTGGTCGAGGACGTGACGGAACCGCCGCGTTCTCGAGAGGGAGTTTGCCGCGACTGGAATGACGGCGCACACGCGAAGGCCGATGCACCCGAGCAGGCCGCACAGGTACAAAAACCGGCGGGCGTCAGCCCCGGGGCCGAGTAGCAGGATGCGCGCGCCGATCGGTTGCACGGCACGGGTCGGCCGGGCGTCGCTCACGAAGACCGGGGGAGACACCTCTCGAATCGAAAGAGCGAGGGCGGCCGCGGAGGCCCGTTCCGCCGGGCCGCAGGTGAGGGCGGCGGCGCGGGAGAGCCAGAGCGGCAAACGCATCGGCGTGGTGCCAAGGACCGATTCCAGTCGCCAGGCGCGCCCGGGTCGACCGACGCACCCGGCGGTCCACGAATCGTTCCACCAGTGCACGAGGTCAGGCCTGATGGCCCGGATGATCTGCCCGATCGACTTGACGGCGAGCTTAGGCCGCCCGAGGAGCGGCGAAACCACGTGCTCGAAGGAAAGCCCCAGTGAGTTGGCCCGTTTGGCGGCGGCGTGAGGGCCTACGAAGCAGGTGCGGTGTTCGTGTCGTGCATCGAGACACAGCTCGCGGCACGCGAGCACGCGGTCGTCCAGGCCGACGTCGAAGCGTGGGCGAGCGAACTCGCGGAGAATCGGTGAGCCCGCATCGATGAGGTGGAGGACCCGCATTCGTTACTCAGGAACCTTCGAGCCGCGCGTGTGCTCGTGCTTGTAGAAGAGTTGCGCGAGGTCGAGTCCGGCACGCTTGGCGAGATCGTCTTCGAGCTGGTATCTCGCCGTGGTGCCGGAGGGCATGGTCGCGGACTTGGCGGTGAGTTTCGTGACGAGAACGAAGCCGCTCGGATCGTCCGGCCACAGTCGGGTGTCGTTGGCGACGTCCACCACGCGGATGCGCATCGTGACGGTCGGAGAAACGGTCGTGCCGTCGGGGGTTATCGAGAACGCGTCCACCGTCGCGTAGATGACGACCTGGGCCTTGACGGCTTCTCCGATCTCGGCGATGGACAGCGGCTTTCCGGAGCGGTCGTTGCCGGCGGCGGCGAGTGCCGACTGAGACGAAACCATGTCTTTGACGACTTTCTCCTTGAGGAGCGTCTTTTCGGCCAGTTCGCCGATGAGCACGCGGAGGGCGCGACGCGGAACGTTGTTGGCGCGGTCGTCGATGAACACCACGGTGGTTTTCGACTTGTCCAGCCCGTAGAGCCGCTGGACTTTTTCCGGCCCGTGGATCAGGTACCCGATGGGCGCAACGATGTTGCACCCGGCGCCGCAGAGCGCGATCGCACAGATGAACGTCGCCAGGCACCGGGATGAGAAAGAGTGTGTTCGCATGGGTTGTTGCGGAGTCTCTGAACGGGGTAACGCCTTGATCAATACCCGGTCAATACTTGGGGTAGTAGGGTTCGTCGTGGTCGTAGAACAGCCAGGTCGCACGGTCCAGGAAGCGATTTCCAAGCGCCGTCGTGACGACCGCGCGGCTCAAGTCCGCCGGCCCGGAGTTGTCGTCGTCGGGAAAGCGAACGCGGACGGGCTTTGAGAACGCGAACTCGTCC
This sequence comes from Phycisphaerales bacterium, assembly GCA_044222195.1. Classification (GTDB taxonomy): domain Bacteria; phylum Planctomycetota; class Phycisphaerae; order Phycisphaerales; family UBA1924; genus JAHBXE01. Next base: position 17,857 of record JBGANS010000015.1, on the reverse strand, counting down.
TGGACCATGGTGTCGGCTTCGACGACGCCAACCGTTCCCGAAGCGACGCCGGACCAGAGGTACTGGTTGCCGGGTTCATTGAGTCGGTATTCGAGGACCTCGACCACGATCAGACGGTTGACCTGGAGCGCCTTGGCAAGTTCTGAATATGGCATCGAGACCCAGGAGGGATGATCGAATGTGTAGCGGAGCACTTTGTCGGCCGGAACCATCCCGGCGGCGGCAATCTTGGTCTGTTCGTTGACCAGCCTCTCGCAGAACTTGCCTTCCATCCACGTGACCAACCCCGGGAACTCCGCCTGGATCGAACGGTCGGCGATGATGACCACGGCCCAGTTCTTGGCCTTGAGCCCGGTGTATTCAGCGTGGACCCGCTTGGTGCTGTTGCGCCGGTTGGTCTCGGCCATGCCGCCGAAGAAACCGATGATGTTGCATCCCTGAAGGGAGAGAGTGAAGATCGCGAGCAGCAGGCCCACCCCGATCCGCGCGCCGTGGCCGGGCGAATCGGGAAGACGATGGTGCCGCGGCGGCAGGGTCGATCGCAACACAGGGGTGCTCCTGGGGCGGGTCACGGTCCGTCAGGACCAGGTGGCCCACTTGTACGCCCACGAGGCCAACGCTAGGCCCACCAGGGTCCACACGACCCGGGGGAGCAGCAGTTTGCCATAGATCCGTCCGGCGGGCGAGCCGGTTGCAGCTATATGCAGCCCGGCCCAGAAACCGCAGGCTGCCAAGACCGCCAGGATGAACCCAAAGGGCTGGGTCAAAAAGGACGCCAGAAACCGGCCGTCCGCGGCCAGGGCGAAGGCCGTTGTCATGCCGCAGGTAGGGCAGGGGCCGCCGACAGTGGCTGGCCAGGGGCAGGGAGGGAGGCCGAGCTGGGTATGGGTGCCGTGGCCGGGCGAGGCCGGAGTCAGCCACGCAGCCACGATGAGGAGCGAGATGCACGCAACGCTGGCAAGCAGCGCCGAAACCCGTTCGTTGACACCGACGGTGTCCCGCGGGCGTTCGGCGCTCGCGTGGTCCGAGGGGTGTTCAGCGACGGACGCACCGGTCATGACTCGATGCTAGGAACGGAGAAGAGTGGGGGCGGAGCGAGAGCTACGCGCTCAGGCGGAGCTGCCTGGTGTCGCCGCGATCGAGCAGGAGGTGAGAGTGGCCGCCGTGGCGTTCCCCCTCGATCCCGGAATGCTCGGCCACGTCGCGGATGTGACTGAACAGGTGAAAGAGTGCACGGGAGTCTGCGACACGGGCGGCCAGGGCAGGCACGAGCACGATCCGGAGGCCCAGGCCGACGGGCCCGGGCCCGTCGGTCGCGACCGCCGGAGTCGCGGACATGGCGGCGGCGGCCTGCTCGAACTTCGTGACCAATGAAGGGATACGACGCTCGAGGACACCGGTCGGCGCCGTGACGAGGAAGCGATCGTCGCCGACGTGCGCGACAAAGACGTTTGCAGAGGTGCTCATCACCTCGGTGCGGAGGGTGTTGCACAGTTCCTGCAGCAGCTGATCGCCGAGTTCGTATCCGTACGCTCCGTTGTAGTCGGAGAAGTGCAGGATGTCGACGAGCATGGCATCGTGCATCTGCGTTCGAGGCGTGTGCGCGGACTGAGAGATCATCGCCGTCAGGTGCTCATCGGCGTAGATCCGGCCCGGCAGGCCGGTGATGGGTGTTGAGCGGACCAGCGGGTTGCGCGCCATTTCCGAGACGGTCGAGAGCACATCATGGACCGTCACGATGCCCATGAGGCGGTGGTCGCTCATCACGATGAGCGGGTGCGATGAGTAGCGGCTGTTGCGGGCGCTCAGGAGCTCGACGACTTCGTGGATCGACTCATCCGGTGAGACGAGGCTCGCACTCGAAGGCAGGATGGCGGCGATGGGGTATCCGGCCTGCTCGCTGGAGCCCCGCTCCATGATCCAGTCGCGATCGGCCCAGCCCACGCACCGGGACCCATCCATGATGACGGCCCCGGGAATGGTCTCTTCGCCGCGCAGCATGGAGGCCACTTCGGCGACGGGCAGTTGTGCCTCGGCGACGAACGCGGGCCGGATGAGACGCGATATGCGCTGTCCGGCCGGGCGGGAAAGGCGCACGGATTGAGTGTCCACCCAACGCTGGCGGAGCCACTCGATGACTTCTGGGTTGAGCGCTTGGTGGCGTGAGCCTGGGCGTCCGAGGAAGTAACCCTGGGCGTGGACGACGCCGAGGTCGAGCAGCGTCGCCAGCTCTTCCGCCCGTTCCACGCCCTCGGCGATCATGCGGACGCCGCTGAGGCGGGAGAAGTGGACGAGGAAGCGGATCAGGTTCTGTTTCACCCGGTCAGCGTCGATCGACTCGATCAGGTCGCGGTCGAGCTTGAGCCAGTGCGGGCGCAGTCGCATGATGCGATTGAGGCCGCTCGTGCCGGCGCCAACATCGTCGATCGCGATCTGGAAGCCACGCTCCTTGAGCGCGGCGACCTGGCGTGTGAGCGCGTCGATGTGCCCTTGTTCCGTCCGTTCGGTGATTTCCAGGACGACGCGCCCGGGTGAGAGGCCGGTCGTCGCGAGCACGGAGGCCTGGACTTCGTCCGCGAAGCGCTCATCCGCGAAGACCTGCGGGGAGCAGTTCATGAAGAGCAGCTCGCCCGAGTTCCAGCCCGCCGCGGCCTGGAACGCGACCCGACGCGTGACCTGTTCGAGCGGCCAGAGCATGCCCGAGGATTCGGCAATATCGAAGAGCTCGCCGGGATTCGAAAAGCCGGACTCTTTGCGGGGGCGGGTCAGGGTCTCAAAGCCCGCGATCTCGGCGCGCCGGACGTCGACGATCGGCTGGAACACGGGGTCGATCAGCGACTCGCTGATGACGCGCGCCAAGCGCCGACGCAGCGGTGATTCGCCACGCCCAGCATGATCCTCGTTTCCGTGCACCCAGTCGCTCCGGTAAACAGACCGATACCCGAACACAATCTGATCGGTCAGTCAGGGAGCCGACTTCGGGTTGGCCACCGGAAGAACGGGCTAGTCGAACTTGAAGACACCCTTGCGCCACCCGTACAGATAGGCGACGACCGTGGTGAGCAGGAAGAACATGATCCGAGCCAGCCACAGGAGGGAGGCGTCAGAATGGGGCGCGAGGTGCGAGAAGGTGGAGGCCCAGGGATAGAGGAAAATGATCTCAACGTCAAAGACGAGGAAGACAACGGCGATCAGGTAGAACCGCACGTTGAACCGCTTGCGGGCGGTGCCCACAGGGTTCATTCCCGATTCGTACGTGATGCCTTTCACCCGGCCCTTGCGCTTGGGCCCGAGAAGCATCGACACCCCGACGTTGAGGATGCCGAACGAGATAGCCATCAGCACGATGATGACGATCGGGAGGTAGTTGCTCAGCACGACGTCAGCGAGAATGGTGGGGGCGAGGACCATGGGCTGACATGATAGCGAGCGGCATCGGCCCTCGCCGCAACCCGCGTCGGGGTTACTTCGAGCCCGGGGTCTCGACGTGTCGGTGCGCGTGGGACTCGATCCATTGCGCGATGAGTTCGAGCGCGCCGGGGTTGATCGTCTCGTCAATCGAGGCGTATTCGGAAGGCGAACCGGTGACGCACTTCTGAAACAGGTGATTGAGCCCGGGAAGCTCGCGGATCGTCACGTCGGGATTCCCGGCGGCGGCGAGCGACCTCTGAATCTCGGGGAGGTTGGCCTTGGGGGGCACCTGGAGGTCCTTCTCTCCATTGATCGCGAGAACGGGGCACTTGACCTGCCGCAGCGATTCGCGCGGATCGAGGGTGAGGAAGTACTTGAACCACGGGGAGGTCAGTTCCCTTGCCTGCTGATCAACGGTGGCATCCAGTGAGGCTCGCCCGGTCTTGGCTTTCTCGCGATCTTCCGCTTTGTCAGACTTCTCGTGGGCGGCCAGTTGCTGCTCGCTGATCTCGCGGATTCGGGTCTTGATCGTCGCTTCATCAGCGCCGGACACGACCAGTTCGAAGAGCTGGTCCTGCAATGCCGCGTCATTCTTTGCATTCTCCGGGGAGTCTCCGTCGGCGGTGCTGATGAGTTCGCTCTGCAGCCTGATGATGTCGCGCCCCGGCAGCCCGGTGCCGGCCATGAGAACAATGAACGCGACCTTTCCGGTGCGCACCGCCGCCATCGGGGCAATGATCCCGCCCTCGCTGTGGCCGATGAGCCCGATATGGTCGGGATCGATCTCCGGCTGATGGGACAGGAACTCAACACCGGCGATGACATCTCCGGCGAAGTCGGCTGAGGTGGACAGGTTCACGGTTCCTGTCGAGCCTCCGACGCCGCGATCGTCGACGCGCAGCACGGCGATTCCGTGGCGAGTGAGGTAGTCGGAGAGGACGAGAAAGGGCTTGTGCCCCAGGAGTGATTCGTTCCGGTCCTGGGCGCCCGACCCGGTGATCAGCACGACCGCGGGAAACTTTCCTTCGCCGCTCGGCGCGGTGAGCGTGCCGGCGAGCGTGGTGCCGTCGGCGGCGTTGACATAGGACACTTCGCGCTCTGAATACGGGAACGGCCGAACCGGTTCCTGCGGCCGCCTGAGAGTCGGCGCCGCTTCACCTTCTTTGGCCCTTGTCAACTTCAGCGGTAGATCCGCGCCTCCCTGATGAAGGTGTCCGGCGGCGGACTGCCCGCCGGCTTCGACGGAGGCCTCAAACATTGCCTCACCCCCCGGCACCTTGAGCGTGAACTTAAGAACCTTGGCGTCCGAGGTGACCTCAGTGAGCTTGAGACCTTTCGCACCCTGCATCGGAACGTCAATCGTGCCGGCCGACCCGTCCAGCGCGATGGAGAAGTCGAGCGTACCTCCGCCGGGCAAGGACACCGATCCATTCCAGCGTTCCAGCGCTACGGCACTGGTTGATGTCTGCCCGCTGGCCGCGGGGAGGCTTGTCAACGTGGCCAGGATGGCCGCGGCGAAGACGCGGGCGAGTTGGAGCATGACGAGGGTTCCCAGGTGGTTCGGATGAGGGCCATTGTTGGGGTCCATGACTCTCCGGTTTTGATCTGCCAGTTCGGCAGATGAGCCTGAAGCACCTATCCCCGGGTGTCATGCCCGGGGAAGTGCCGTGCGTTTTCCCTCAAAGGACGGCGACGCGATAAACGACCCGGGATTCGTGCTTCATCGAAGCCCTCGGATGCGATTCAACTTCGAAATCATGGACTTTGGGGGTGTTCGGGTAGGTGCGATCCGAACGGTCCCCGTCAATTTCGTTCCCGGGCGGGCGGGTTGCTCGTGGTGCACAGGGAAGGGGTGTGTTGGGAATACATACGGTGCGAAGTGGCACCGTACTTGCCTTACTCCCCGATGGAGTAAGTGCATCCCGCGGGCGATCATTGCCGGCGAAACGACCCCACCAGCGATTCGGAGACCTCAATGGCAGCCAAGGAACTCGTGTTTGATGTGGAAGCCCGTCAGGCCCTTCTGGCCGGGGTTGAGAAGCTCGCCCGGGCCGTGAAGGCCACCCTTGGGCCCAAGGGCCGCAATGCGGTGCTTGACAAGTCCTGGGGCGGACCGACCGTCACCAAGGACGGGGTCTCCGTCGCCGAAGAAGTCGAACTCCGTAACAAGGCGGAGAACATGGGAGCCATGATGGTCAAGGAAGCGGCTTCCAAGACCTCCGATGATGCCGGTGACGGCACAACGACCGCGACCGTTCTCGCCGAGGCGCTCTTCCGCGAGGGCCTGAAGTACATCACGGCGGGAGTGGACGCCAACGCCCTGATCCGCGGCATGAAGGCCGCCGTCACGCTGGCCTCTGACGAAATCAACAAACTCTCCCGCCCGGTCAAGGGCAAGGCGGACATCCAGTCCGTCGCGACCATCTCCGCCAACAACGACGGCACGATCGGGCAGATCATGGCCGATGCGTTCGACAAGGTCGGCAAGGACGGCGTGATCACGGTCGAAGAGGGCAAGGCCCTGGACACCGAGGTCACGGTGGTCGAAGGCATGCAGTTCGATCGCGGCTTCCTGTCGCCGAACTTCGTGACAGACGCCGACGCGATGAAAGTTGAACTCGACAAGTGTCTCGTGCTTATCCACGAGGACAAGATCGAGAGCGCCAGCAAGCTCATCCCGCTGCTCGAGAAGGTCATGGCTTCCAAGAAGCCCCTGCTCATCATCGCGGAAGACGTCGCGGGCGAGGCGCTCTCCACGCTGGTCATCAACAAGCTCCGCGGCACGATCCAGGTCTGCGCCGTCAAGGCCCCTGGCTACGGCGATCGTCGCAAGGCGATGCTCGAGGACATCGCGATCCTCACCGGCGCGACCGCGGTCATGAAGGACCTCGGCATCGAGCTCGACAAGGTTGAGATGAGCCATCTCGGCATTGCGAAGAAGCTCGAAGTCGACGCCGACAACACCACGATCATTGAGGGCGCGGGTTCGACCAAGGACATCCAGGCCCGCATCGAGCAGATCCGGCGTGAGATCGAGATCACCACCAGCGACTATGACCGTGAGAAGCTCCAGGAGCGCCTCGCCAAGCTCGCCGGCGGCGTCGCCCAGATCCAGGTCGGCGCGGCGTCCGAAGCCGAGCTGAAGGAGAAGAAGGCACGCGTCGAGGATGCACTGCACGCGACCCGCGCGGCCGTGGCCGAGGGCATCGTCCCCGGCGGCGGCGTGTCGTTCCTGCGGGCCCGCAAGGCCATCGAGAAGAACAAGGATTACCAGCGCGTCTTCGGCAAGCCCGGCACGCGCGAAGATGACAAGACGTCCGACGAGGTCGGCCAGGCGAAGTACGACTTCGCCGCGGGCATGGACATCGTGTACAAGGCTTTGGCCGTTCCGACGCGCACGATCGCGGAGAACGCCGGCGCCAAGGGCACGGTGGTGGTGTCAAAGGTCGGCGAGTCGAACGACCCGAACTTCGGGTACAACGCCCTGCTCGATGAGTACGGCGACATGATGAGCGCCGGCGTCATCACCCCCGCGAAGGTCGATCGCTCGGCCCTTCAGAACGCTTCCAGCGTCGCGGGCATCCTGCTCGCGGCGGACTGCATCATCACCCGCAAGCCTGAAGAAAAGGACGACCACGCCGGGCACGGGCACGGCGGTGGGATGGGCGGCGGCATGGGTGGAATGGGTGGCATGGGCGGCGGCATGGGCGGGATGGGTGGCATGGGCGGAATGGATTTCTGATCGAGTCACTCGAGCACAAGGAGCTCAACATGTCAAAGGCAAGAGACCTCCTCGGCAAGACCGGCAGCCCCGGTATCAAGACCGAGCCCAACAAGTCGGTCGTTCCGATCGCATCCGAAGCGGAGATCAAGGACGCCAAGCACCCGCAGTTCGAGCCGCCCAAGGATGCCAAGCCGGCCAAGGGCGGCTCGCACGCCGCGGGCGGCGGGGCGGGGGCGCAGACGGTTCGTCCAAAGGTGTGAATCGCTTCACCAGCGCTGAGGAGTTTGCCATGAAGCTGAAGATCGCTGTGCCCGCCCTGTTCTCGTTCATGCTTGTCACGGGCTGTGCCAACTGCTGCAAGGACAAGGGGCAGGAGACCGTCGTGAGGATGACCGACCTTCCGGCGGCCGTCAAGGCCACGCTCGACAAAGAGACGGCGGGCGGGAAGGTGACCGAGATCGAGCGCGAAATGAAGGACGGCAAGACCGTCTACTCCGCGGACGCCGAAGTCGGCGGCAAGTACTGGGACATCACCATCGCCGAGGATGGCAAGCTGATTTCCAAAACCGAAGAGAAGAAGGAAGAGAAGAAGTAGTGAGCCGGGGCGTCCTCGCCCCGGACAAAGTATCCCTGACACGCGACCGGGGCGAGGACGTCCCGGCTCATCCAAGAAGTCGCATCGGAGACATGTTCATGGCCGTCAAGCCTCTCGAAGATCGCGTCCTCGTCAAGCCCATCGAGTCCGAATCCAAGACCGCCTCCGGCATTTTCCTGCCCGAGTCGGCCAAGGAGCGCCCGGTCCGCGGCAAGGTGGTCTCCACCGGTCCCGGCAAGCGCCTGGACAACGGCAAGCGGGCCCAGCTCTCCGTCAAGGCCGGCGACACGGTCGTCTACGGCAAGTACGCGGGCACCGAGGTCGAGATCAAGGGCGACAAGCACCTGATCCTGCGTGAGACGGAGCTCTTGGGAGTGATTGAAGGCTAAGACAGCGGCCCTGGCATCCGGCAACAGTCGCTCGGCATTCGCAAGAACGCCGGCTTCCTCCGAATGCCAAGTGCCTGTTGCCGAATGCCTTTACTCGAATGCCATGACCCTCTTCGAGCGCCTGGGACTGAAGACTCGTCAACCGGTGGAGGTGGAATCATCCGCCCCGCCGCGGGAGTTCTTCTTTGTCCGCGGCCATCCGCGCTCGGGCACGAACTGGGTCGAGGCGGTGCTCAACCTGCACCCGCAGGTTCACTGCTTCGGCGAGTTTCACTTCGAAGACATCCGCATTGCGATCGACGAGCTTCAGAACCAGCCGTGGCAACTCATGGCCGGAGGCGAGCTCAAAGCGGTGGTGGATGACTGTTTCATGGACATGGTCCGGCGCTCGATGCTCGTCTTTGAGAACAACAAGCCCGGTGCGACATGGATCGGTGATCGAACGCCGAGGGCGCTGCGGGTGTTCCTGGAAGGCGCGCCGCACTTCCTGGTGATCCGCGACGGGCGCGACATTCTGCTCAGTTGGACCTATCACATCATGCGGATGCGCCCGCACGTGGTCGCGGCGGTGGTGCCGAAGGAACTCCGCGAAGGCTTTGGCGTGAACTACGTGAAGTACAAGGACAACCCTTCGTACTTCCTTGAACACCCGGAAGAGCTGCTCACGGATGAGGGCTGGGTCCGGTTTGTGGCCGAAGGCTGGGCCAAGCGCATGCGTCTCGATCGCGAAGCCATCGAACGGATCGATCGGCGAGAGATCGATGCGAGAATCATGACGGTCCGGTACGAATCGCTGCACTCGGATCTCGCCGGCACACAGCGGGCGATGTACGAGTTTCTCGGCGTGGACCCCGAGGAGGCCGGCCCGCTCAGCAAGGACACACGCACGACCGCAGGTTTCGAGCAGGAAGACCCGACCTCGTTCTGGCGTCACGGCCAGGTCGGTGGATGGAAGAAGTACAGCAACGATCGTTTCAAGCAATGGTTCAAGGATGCGGCAGGCGAAGCGCTTGTCGAGTTTGGATACGAGAAGGACGGAAACTGGTAATCGGAGGTGAGCGGGACCCCTCGCTCGCCCACACACGACACGGAGTTCAGCACCCATGGCTAGCAAGCAGATCATGTTCGAAGATGCGGCCCTCCTCGAGATGAAGAAGGGCGTCGATCGCCTCGCCGAGGCCGTCAAGTGCACGATGGGCCCCAGCGGGCGGCACGTCGTGATCGAGAAGTCCTACGGCGGCCCGAGTGTCACCAAGGACGGCGTGTCGGTCTCGAAGGAGATCACGCTGCCCGATCCATTCGAATCCATGGGCGCAAAGATGGTCAACGAGGTCGCCAAGAAAACCGCCGACAAGGCCGGCGACGGCACCACCGCCGCGACCGTGCTCGCCCAGGCGATCTTCTCGGAGGGCCTGCGCCACGTGACCTCCGGCGCCAACCCGGTCCATCTGCAGCGCGGCATTAATGCCGCCGCCAACGCCGCCGCCGAAGCCATCGACAAGATGGCCGTCAAGTGCCGCGGCAAGGAGGACTACAAGAAGATCGCGACCGTTTCCGCGAACCATGATGCGACCGTTGGCGAGCTCATCGCTGAGGCGATCAACAAGGTCGGGGCCGAGGGCGTTGTCGAGGTCGAGGAAGGCAAGTCCGCCGAAACAACGCTCGACTACGTCGAAGGCATGCAGTTCGACAAGGGTTACCTCTCGCCGTACTTCATGACGGACCCCAAGACCGCCGAGTGCGTGTTCGAAGACTGCTACATCCTTATCTACGAGAAGAAAATCAGCAGCCTGCCGGACTTGCTGCCCCTGCTCAACAAGGTCGTGATGACCGGCAAGCCCATGCTCCTGATCGCTGAAGAAGTCGAAAACGAGGCGCTCGCGACCCTGGTCGTCAATCGCCTTCGTGGCTCCCTCAAGATCTGCGCCGTCAAGGCTCCCGGCTTCGGCGATCGTCGCAAGGCGATGCTCGGCGATATCGCCGTCCTCACCGGCGGCACGTTCATCGCCGAGGACCTCGGCCGCACGCTCGAGTCTGTCGAGGTTTCCGAGCTCGGCCGGGCCAAGAAGATCGTCATTACCAAGGACAACACCACCATCATCGAAGGCGCGGGCAAGAAGGCCGAGATCACCGGCCGCGCGGCACAGATCAAGGCCCAGCACGACAAGTCCACCAGCGACTACGACCGCGAGAAGCTTCAGGAGCGTCTGGCCAAGCTCACCGGCGGCGTCGCGATGATCAAGGTCGGCGGTTCGTCGGAGCTCGCGATGAAGGCCCTCAAAGACCTCGTCGATGACGCCCTCCACGCGACCCGCGCGGCGGCAAAAGAGGGCTACGTCCCCGGCGGCGGCGTCGCGCTGCTCCGGACTCAGGAAGCCATCGAGGCCGCGCAGAAGAAGGCCAAGGGCGATGAGAAGATCGGCTTCGACATCGTGTCCAAGGCCGTCGAGTCGTGCGCCTACCAGATCGCCCAGAACGCCGGCTACGACGGCGACCTCGTCGTCGAGAAGATCAAGGAAGGCGGCAAGGGCGGCAACAGCTACGGCTTCAACGCCGCGACGGGCGAGTACACCGACCTCGTGAAGGATGGGATCATCGATCCGGCGCTGGTGGCCAAGTCTGCCCTGATCAATGCGGCGTCGGTCGCGGGATTGATGCTGACGACAGATGTGCTGATCACTGAACTCAAGGAAGACAAGTCGCCGGCTGAAGGGGCTGTGGCCTGACCTGAGTCCACGGAACCGCGACCGCCAGGGAGCGGACGCCTGAAAACAAAAGAGCGCGCCGGTCAACGCCGACGCGCTTACTTGATGAAGTCTGGAAAGAGCCATCTGGACGGCGAGCGGGTTGTCTGGGTCTTTACACCAGCGGATTCGGCCGCGTGCTTTCCGGCTGGAGTTTGGTCAACCAAGGAAAAGGCTACACAGTGGATCAGGGACGTTGGCGCGGCAGGCTGCCTGTCGGCGTACATCCTGGATGAGTCGGCCTACGAATCGAATGTGCGGCTGGGATTGTTGAAAGTCGTAGAGCCGGCCAAGATTACGCCCGAGTTCAAACGCCGCTTCACGACAGCCGTAGACCACAGTCACGTCGTCGCCTGATACAGAGTCTCTTGAATGCCCACCACCCGCGACTACTACGAGATTCTCAGCGTCGAGCGCACCGCCGACGGTGAGGAGATCAAGCGCGCTTATCGCCGCCTCGCGATGAAGTACCACCCGGATCGCAACCCCAACGATCCGGAGGCCGAAGCAAAGTTCAAGGAAGCGGCCGAGGCCTACGAAGTCCTTTCCGATTCCAACACCCGACAACGCTACGACCAGTTCGGCCACGAAGGTGTCCGAGGACAGGGCGCCGCCGCGCACGATTTTTCCCGAATGAACGTCCAGGACATCTTCTCGATGTTCAATGACATTCTCGGTGGGGGCGGGGGCTTCGGCGGCTTTGGCGGAGGCAGCCGTCAGCGTGGCGTCGCCCGCGGCTACGACCTTGAGACAGAGGTCGCCCTGACGTTTGAAGACGTCCTCAAGGGCACCGAACGCGAAGTCGAGTTCACGCGGATGGACGTCTGCGAGACCTGCACGGGTTCAGGCGCGAAGGCGGGTTCCAAGCCGGTGACGTGCCCAACCTGCGGCGGCCAGGGCAAAGTCCAGCAGGCGGGCCTTGGTGGAATGTTTCGTATGGTCACCGTTTGCCCGCACTGTGGCGGGCGGGGCCAGATCGTCAAGGAGCTCTGCGAATCCTGCCGCGGCAAGGGCCGGCAGGCGCGCAAGCGAAAGCTTTCGGTCAAGATTCCACCGGGAATACAGGATGGCCAGGCGGTACGCATCCAGGCCGAGGGCGAGCCTCCACCACCCGAGATGTCGCCAAGCGGCGAAGGTGTCCGCGGCGACCTGCACGTCGTTGTTCGCGTCAAGGATCACAAGACGTTTGCCCGTGACGGCGACCACCTGCTGCTCGAGATGCCGATCTCGTTCACACAGGCGTCACTCGGAGCGGAGGTCAACGTGCCGACCCTCGAGGGGCATGACAAGCTCAAGATCCCGCGAGGGACTCAGCACGGGGCCCTCTTTCGCGTGACCGGCCAGGGCCTGCCGAATCTCCGAAACGGTCGGCGCGGCGACCTCGTTGTCGTCACCAAAATCGAGATGCCCAAGAAACTCTCAGCGGCCCAGGAGAAGTTGCTCCGCGAGTTCGCAGCGACCGAAAACGAAAGCGTGCTTCCCGAGAGCCAGGGCTTCCTGAGAAAGATGAAAGACCTGCTGGGCGGGTAGGGGATTGACACATGGCCTTCGGACGACCCAAGGACGACAAGAAGCGAGAGCACGGCGGCGAACGGCCGGAGGGCGGCGTTCCGGCCGGTGACGGGTTCGACGCGGCCGGCGGGGATGCCTCGCAGCAGGAAGTCGCCAAGCTCCTGGCCGAACGTGACGACCTGAACCAGAAGTATCTCCGCACTCTGGCCGACTACCAGAACTCGCAGCGCCGGGCGGTCTCCAACGAGCGCGAAGCCAAGCAGCAGGGCGTGACTTCGGTCGTTCTGAATGTGGTTACCGTGCTCGACCACTTTGATCTCGCGCTCGCCCAGGACCCGTCCAAAGCCACGGCGGAATCAATCGTCAGCGGCGTGAAGGTGATCCGCGATGAGCTGATGCGCGTGTTGCAGAACCACGGCGTGCGCGTGATCGAATCGGCTCGCAACGGTGTGTTCGATCCGTCGATTCACCAGGCGGTCATGCAGGTTGACGCGGCGGATGTTGAACCGGGTAACGTGGTCGCTACGCTGCAGCCGGGTTTCATGCTCGGCGAACGCGTCATCCGTCCTGCGACGGTGACGGTCGCCCGCAAACCCGAGGGGGAAGGGGCGTAATGCCGACGTACGAGTACGTCTGCCGCAACTGCAAGAACGAACTGGAGATCTTCCAGTCGATGACCGAGTCGCCCAAGCGCAAGTGCCCCAAGTGCGGCAAGAACGCGCTCGAGCGGAAGATCGGCCTCGGGGCCGCGATTCTGTTCAAGGGCTCGGGCTTCTACCAAACCGACTACCGGTCCGAGTCGTACAAGAAGTCCGCCGAGGCCGAGAAGCCCGCGGCCGAGAAGAAAACGGAGTCCAAGGCGGAGTCAAAATCTGAGTCCAAGCCGGATTCCAAGCCCGCCAAGTCAGAGTCGAAGCCCAAGCCAGAATCGAAGTCCGAAAGCAAGCCCGCGAAGACCAAGAAGGACTCGTGAACCGGGGCCTCTTGCACCGTTCCGGCGAAACGCCATGCGAACCATTGCCCACGGTATCGACCTCGTCGAAGTCGCCCGAATCGGGCGGATGGTCGCCGATCACGGTGTGCAGTTCCTCGAACGGTGCTTTACCGAGCGTGAACGGGCGTATGCGGGCTACCGCAAACGACGCGACGAGCACCTGGCCGCGAGGTTCGCCGCGAAGGAGGCGGTGCTCAAGGCGCTAGGCACGGGCTGGGCCAACGGCATCGGCTGGACGGATGTCGAAGTGGTGCTGCTGCCGAGCGGACAGCCGACCATCCGACTGTCCGGGCGTGCCGCGGAAACCGCCGACGCACAGGGGATCACCGCCTGGCTGGTCTCGCTGAGCCACACCGAGACCCACGCGATGGCCTCGGCGATCGGCACGGGCCCTTGATATCGTTTCGACATGCTCGTGCGAGACTTTGAAAGTCGCGACCTTGCGCCCGCGTGCGCCCTGACGAACACGTACATCGTGAACACCGTCGTTCACTTCGGGTCAACACCGCAGACACCCGAAGAGCTCGGCGCGGCGTGGATCAAGGACCCGAATGCGTATCCCTGGCTCGCGGCAGAGTTGGAAGGGCTTTTCGCCGGATACGCCAAGGCCTCGCGCTGGCGCGAGCGCGATGCGTATCGGCTTACGGCAGAGGTAGGGTTGTACGTCGAACCGCGATTCCACAAACGGGGCGTCGGCAAAGCCCTGTACGGTGAGTTGCTGAATCGGCTGCGCACCGCCGGCTACCACACCGCCGTCGGCGGCATCACGCTGCCGAACGAAGCGTCTATCCGACTGCACGAGTCGATGGGCTTTCGGAAGGTTGCGGAGTTCCGGCAGGTCGGACGCAAGTTTGACTCGTGGCACGATGTCGGTTTCTGGCAAATCGTCTTCGAGTAGGCGTGTCGGGCGGGCGGAGCACGCCGGCCAGCAAGAAAAGTGCGAGCAGGCAGCGCACGCCAAAGGGCGGATGCGTCTTGCTTAAGTACCGCGGCGGACGAGGAGGGCGGCTGGAAAGAATTCGGCTCGGCCCGGGCTCCCGGAAATCGGGGTCCCGGGCCTTGTCCTACTTGGCGTCCTTGGGGGCCTGTTTCGCGGCCATGGCCGGGGCGAACTCGTCCTTGTACCACTTGTGCCAGGCCCCCTGGTCCCAGCCCAGCTTGTTGGTCGGTCGGCCCCAGGCCTCGCTGCTCAGGCCGACCAGCGAGTTGTGAACTTCAATGTGATAGGTCACGACAACCGCATCGACAATCCGTAGCACCGTGCCCGATGTGATCACGCTGATGGTCGGGTCGAACGCCACCGCGCTGTCGCCCACCACCGGGGTCAGGTCACTGACGAATGCCTGCTGCGTTCCGACCATGATCCACGCCAGCGAGTGGTCGCCATCGCCATTGCCGCCGCCACCCACGGCCTGGCCCTGGATCTGCGCGTTGATCAGCATCGGGATCGCTTCGACAAGCTTGAACTGCTGGGCCAGTCCCGCCGCCGCCGACAGGTGCTCGCTGTCTTCGCTCCGCAGCCCCTCGGCGACCACGCTCTTGAGTCTGTCGCTGGCCGACGTCGGATTGGTCGAGTCCTTCATCCGTCGGCCGAGCACGCCGGCGGCTTCCGCGCGAAACTCCTTGGACTTCCCGAACACCGCGACCCATGCAATGGCGGTGTCCGCTACTTCATTCTTCTGGTCGGCGAGGTGCTCGAGCACCGCCTTGCGGACGTCGTCACCCTCCTTCTCGAAGATCTTGATGAGGCTGTCGTATATCGCCGGCTGCGTGTAGGTCCGGATTTTGGAAATCCCGATCTGGCGGATCTCGGCTTTCTTGATGTTGTGGATGAACTCAAACCGGATGCGGTACAGCTCTTTCTCGAGCTCCCTCTTGGCCTTCTGCCGCTTGGCGTATTCCTTGACCCGTGGGTCGTCAGGATCCTGGATCTGCTGGGCCACCCACCTGGGAGCGTCCGACATCGGCCTGTCAATCTTCACATCCGCTTGCCCCGCCGCGCGGCCGACAGTCAGGGTCAGCATCGCGAGTCCGATGGTGCAGGCGATTCGGGCGTTCATCATGGAGAGTGATACTCCTGATTCGGGGCAGGGTTCCCCATTTAGGACGTGCCGAAGTCCACCTCGCTACGCTAGGACCCCTCATGAGCCTTCACTGGCCCATCATTCGGCGCGCCCTGGCCCATCCGGGCCGGGTCTTCATCATCGATGACAACCGTTCCTATCGGGGTGTCGACATTCTGGTCGCGGCCCTGCACATGGCCGGGCAGATCGAGCGGGTTTGCGACACCAAGACGGTGGGGGTCCTTCTTCCAACCGGCGGGGCCTTTCCCATCGCCGCGCTGGCCGGGTGGATGCTTGGCAAGACAATCGTTCCTCTCAACTACCTGCTCAAGCAGGAAGAGCTCAAGTACGTCATTGACGACTGCGAGACGGACACGATCATCTCGGCGGGCCAGATGCTCACGTTCCTCGGCCACCGGCCAGAGATCCCGAACTTGATCGAGATGGACAAGGTCTCGTTCAAGGGGATTCCCAGACTGAGACTGCCCGCGCGGCCGTCGCCGGAGAGTCTGGCGGTCATCCTTTACACATCCGGGACGAGCGGAAAACCCAAGGGCGTGATGCTCACGCACTGCAACCTGACGACCAACATCAGCCAGATCATCCGGCACGTGCACTTCACGCCGAAAGAGGTGCTGGTCGGCGTGCTGCCGCAGTTCCACACGTTTGGATTGACCGTGCTGACGCTCCTGCCGCTCACGCTCGGGTGCAAGGTCGTCTATTCCGCGCGGTTCATCCCACAGCGCGTCATGAAGCTCATCCGCCAGCACCGGCCCACGGCGTTCATCGCGATTCCTTCCATGTACAACGCGCTCATGGTGGTCAAGGACGCCCGCCCCGACGACTTTGACTCGGCCAAGTTCATCGTCTCCGGCGGCGAACCTCTCCCCGATGCGGTCTTCACCGCATTCAAGGCCAAGTTCGGCAAAGTGATCAGCGAGGGGTACGGCCTGACCGAAACCTCTCCCGTCACCAACTGGTGCCGACCGGAGGAATGGCGAGCGCACTCCGTCGGTCCGGCCGTGCCCGACCTGGACCAGAGGATCAGGGATGTTGAGTCAGGTATGTTCCTCGGGCCCAATGCCGACGGCGAGGTCGTCATGAAGGGCCCCAATATCATGAAGGGCTACTTCAAGCTCCCCGATGAAACAGCCGCGGCGTTCGATGCCGAGGGCTACTTCAGAACCGGCGACATGGGCCGGCTAGACGACAATGGGTTCCTGTCCATCACCGGCCGGATCAAGGAGATGCTCATCGTCGGCGGGGAAAACGTGTTTCCCCGCGAGATCGAAGAGGTCCTCAACCGCCACCCCGCGGTCAACGCTTCGGGCGTCATCGGAATCACGGACCCGATGCGGGGCGAACTTCCCCTGGCCTTTGTGGAGTTCAAGGAAGGCCAGAGTGCGGACGAGCAGGCGCTCAAGACCTGGTGCCGCGAGAGCCTGGCGGGGTACAAGGTCCCGACCGAGATCCGGGTGGTGCAGGCCCTTCCCCGCAATCCCACGGGCAAGATCATGCGGCGGGAACTCAAGAAGCTTGTTGATCCGCCCTTGGACAAAGGTCGATAACTACACTGGACCCGTGGCACGCAATGGGCCGCGGATCGTCCCGTCAGCGCGACTCTCCAACGCCCGAAGGAACCCGCCATGGAACTGTACATCGACACCGCCAGCCTCGACGAGATCAAGCAGGCCCACGACATGGGAGTGCTCGACGGTGTGACGACCAATCCTTCACTGATCGCAAAGGAGAAGGTTCCCTACGCGAAGCGTCTTGCCGAGATTTGCGAAATCGTCAAGGGTCCGGTATCGGCCGAGGTGATCGCGACCGACTACGAGGGCATGATCAAGGAAGGGCGCGAGCACGCGAAGATCGCGCAGAACATCGTGATCAAGCTCCCGTGCACGATCGACGGGCTCCGCGCGTGCAAGCTGTTCTCATCGGAGGGCAAGAAGACGAACCTCACGCTCTGCTTCCAGCCCATGCAGGCGATGCTGGTCGCCAAGGCCGGCGCGTTTCTCGTCAGCCCGTTCATCGGCCGGCTCGACGATGTCTCCGAAGACGGCATGGACCTGATCCAGCGCATCCGGCAGATCTACGACAACTACGGACTCAAGACAAAGATCCTCGCCGCGTCCATCCGCCACTCCAAGCACATGGTCGATTGCGCGCTGGCGGGCGCCGATGTGGCGACGGTGCCCTTCTCGGTGATCAAGCAGCTCATGAGCCACCCGTTGACCGATTCGGGCCTGAAGAAGTTCGTGGAGGATTACCGCAAAGCGTTCGGATAACGAGTACGCAGAGGCGCAGAGATCACGCAGAGGACGCAGCGAGGAAGGCCGTGTTCGGAAGGTCATGCGGATGCCGTCGTGCAGCACCCGCACTGTCCACGCCTGTGTTCCTGGCTCCAGATACTGGTTCCCCT
>JBGANS010000030.1:0-23955 GCA_044222195.1 Phycisphaerales bacterium | reverse complement strand
TCTTCCCACGCTCCGACCACCCCAGCATGGCCAACTTCCTCGCATCTGTCAAGAAGTCTGTCGCACGGAAGGCTGTTGCCTGGGTGCGCGCACACTCGCCGACGTTCCTGCCCCGGATGCTCGACGAGCAGCCCAACGGCGGGTGGCCTGCCTGTGAAAGTCCGCGTGGCATTTCCGTTGTGATCCTCAACCCTTGGGCCTTGGCTGGCCGACTTGGAAAACCTTCTTCGACCATGAGGCGTGTCGGTCGTGGATCGTGTACATCCAGTCGTACAGAGTGACCGTTCCAGAACGCAGCCCGCTCAACAGCTCCTCGGGCGTGACGGTCATGGCGGTGAGGGGGATGTAGCGGTAGGTGAGCCTGGCTCTGTTCACGTCGGGCGGCGTTTCCGGGGGCTTGGTTGGTGGCAAGTCGGGCGCGGGTGGCGCGGGCGGTTCTTTGCGCGCATCGGATGTCTGAAACTCGATCGCGCGCGGGGAGAGGACGTACTTGTCGGGCCCGCAGGTGGTCCAGAACTCTGCATCCGTGAATGGTTCGCCGGGGGGCTGTGCCGCGGCGAGCGCGGATGTGCCGGTCGCGGGATTGGGAATCGAAGGGTCGGGCCAGAGGATGAACCTGCCCGGCAAGTATCGGTTCTTGGGGACGACACCGGGTGGAAGCTGGACGTAGAAGTCCCGCGGCTTCGTGCCGCCGTGAAGCGATGTCAGCGTGACCTTGACCATGCCGCGGGGGAGTTCGGTATCGATGACGGCGACGCCGGGAATGTCGCGGCTCTTGGTGACGGGATCGGGCTTGTCGGCGTCGATATAGAAAGGGTCGAAGGGGGCCTTGTAGCGGCGCTTGTCCCACTCGAGGAGGGGTGGGTCTGATGGAGCCGCGCCGCGGAAGCAGGCCCATTCGCCGGACGGGAGTTTTAGGGGTCCAGTCCGCCAGGCGAGGGAAGTGGCGCTATTGGGATCGGCCTCCCACCAGCTGGGGCCGACGGGCACTTTTTCAACCATGGGACCGGACGTGCGTTCAACGGTGGCCCGGAGCTTTCGCACATCGTTGGCGATGTCGTCGTGGAGCTGGTAGTAGGGCGAAGTGTCGGCGATGGAGCCGTCGGGTAGGCGGAGGCAGCGCTTGGCGCGCTGGATGATGAGCTGGCGGTCGCGCGGGGAGAGGGACTTGAGGTCGATGTCCTGGGGCGGGGCTTGGGTGCTGGGCTGGGCCGCGCAAAGTGTGGCGAGGAACAGAGAGATGATGTGCACGATGGGGTACACGAGGGATTCCGTAGAGGGTGAGACGCGGAGTATATGACGGGGCGTTCCAGGAACTGGGAAGTCAAGAGGGCATTGCGCCGGCGGCGTGGGCATTCGGGCGGTCATGGCAGCACAGATTCAGGCCGCGAGGTCAGGATCGTGGGGGCGTTGAGGTCTTGCGTGCGAGCGGTTCTTCGGCGCGGATTCGTCTGGCGATGTCGGCGATGATGAGGCGGTCGGTGGTGATGGTGTGGTGGGACCAGAGGAGGGGGCCGGGCGTCCAGTAGGGGTTGCGGCCGGGAGGGGCGGTGTTGCGGGCGTCGACCCAGGCGTCGCGGAGGCGGGCGTAGCAGATGAGCTCGTAGTTGGCCGGCGCCTTGTGGTCGGCACCTTCCCCGTTGTTGGCGGCCTCCATCGGGAGCGCGGCGTCGAGCTTGGCGAGCAGGGGGGAGCCGGGCTTCATGTCGCGGACGGTGGGGTCCGGAGCGATGCGGCTGGCGATGACGGCGCCGCGGTGGGGAGTGGCGAGGGTGAAGAGGCGGCGGATGCGGAGGCGCGGGCGGGGGGGATTTGTTTCGGGGAGGGAGGGAATCGCCGCGAGGCGAGAGACGAGGCCGCTCATGGAAGTGGCGACGATGTCTACTTCTACGGTTTGAGAAGGATCGGAGCTTGGGAAGCGCTGGTTGATGCGATGAACGAGATGCGCGGCGGCGGCGTCGAACGTGTTGATGAGCGTGAAGGAAGTTGAGAGCGTGTCGACGTGCCCGATGAGGCGACGGAGGCGAGAGGCGAGGAGCTGCGAAGGGAGAGTGACGGCTCGCCAGCCGCTGAGGGTGATGAGTGGGCGGGGCGCGGTGATCGGTGAGGACGCCATGCGGGCGAAGTCGGCGCGGAGGCCGTCGGGCGGGGGCTGGAAGTCGGGGTTGGCGTAACGCATGGGTGTGGAGGACGTAGTATGCGCTTGCTTGCCTCTTGGGCGGATTCTTGGGAGATCGCCGATGCGCAGTTCAGTGAGCAGGAAGTGGCTGGGTTTGGCGGCGGTGCTGGTGTGGACTGGCGCGGCGGTGGCGCGGCAGGATTCGGGAGGTTTCTCGCGGGTCAAGGATGGGGAGGATGGAACCTCTACGCGGCTGGAAATGGGTGTGCGAGAGTTTTCTCCCAAGAGCGGTGAGGGGCCGAAGGTGTATCTGGCCGCGGCGGTGCATATCGCGGAAGGGGACTTTTACAAGCAACTGCAGGAGTTTCTGGATGCGCAGGATGTGGTGCTGTTTGAGGGTGTGAAGCCGGAGGGAGCGGGGGCGGCGGAGCATGATCAGGTGGCGCAGACGGATGAGAACCGTGCCGCGGCGACGAAGAGGAGGGTGCGGTTTGTCGCGATGGCGGTTGAGCACTACCGGGTGGACAAGGGGCACCTGCCGGAGAGCGTGGAGGAACTGGGCAAGGACAGCGAGGGGCGGATCGGCGCGCTGCTCAAGGGCGCGATGAGCGATGGATGGGGCCGGGCGCTCGTGTATCGAGTTGATGGAGAGAAGAAGGATGCGTTTGACGTGGTGAGCCTGGGGTCGGATGGGCGTGAGGGTGGAGAGGGGGCGGCGGGGGACATTCGGTATTCGGATCAGAAGCCGCTGAGCAAGTCGGAGAAGGGGGACCGGAGCGAGGGGATCCAGACGAAGCTGGCGGAGGCGACGGGGCTGGTGTTTCAACTCAGCGCGATGGACAACAACAAGCCGAACTGGCGGAACAGTGACTTGTCGATTGATCAGGTGCAGTCGCGGCTGGAGAAGGCGGGCGCGGATGGGGGGATGCTGTTCAAGATGCTGGATGGGTCGTCGCTGTTTTCGAAGGTGGGGTCGATGCTGCTGGGGTTTGTGGGGTCGACGCCCGAGGGGAAGGCGATGCTGCGGGTGATGCTCATCGAGATGCTGGGGCACGCGGATGTGCTGATCCAGCAGGCGCCGGGGGGCATCGGGAAGCTCATGGATGTAATTCTGGAGGATCGGAACCAGGTCGTGCTTGGGGATCTCAAGAGGATTGTGGAGACCGAGAAGGGTGTGAAGTCGGTCGCGATTATCTATGGGGCCGGGCACTTGCCGGGGATTCAGCGGGGGATACTCGCGATGGGGTATCAGCCGACGGGTGATAAGTGGTTCACGGCGATGCGGGTGAGCGCGAAGGAAGCGGGGCTGAGCGACGGGCAGTTCAAGGCGACGCGCGAGATGGTGGGGAAGATGGTTGAGGCGCAGGCAAAGAAGGCGAAGTAGGGAGCGCGATCAGCGGCGGTCGATGGTGAGTGGGACGGCGCGCTGTTCGACCTTGCCGGCGGCGATTTTTTCCCAGCCGGAGCCGAGTTCGCCGAGGGGGTCGGGCGGGATGATTTCGACTTTCTTTTCGCCGAGCTTGGCGCGGCCGGCCCGGACGTCGTCCTGGAACTTGAGGCATTCGCCGAGGAGCGTTTCGAGGATCTTGTCCTCGGGAACGTTGGCGACTTTCTGGCCTTGGAGGTAGATGATGCCGCGGCGGTCTCCGGCGAAGACGGCGACGTCGGCGCCTTCGGCCTCACCGGGCCCGTTCACGATGCAGCCCATGACGGCGACTTTCATGGGGACTTTGACTTTTTCGGCGAGGGCCTTGCGGACATCCTGGACGAGGGTGAAGAGGTCGACCTGGATGCGGCCGCAGGTGGGGCAGGCGATGAGGTCGACGCCGATGCGCTCGCGGAGGCCGAGGCAGTAGAGGAGTTCGAGGCCGTCTTCGACTTCGTAGATGGGGTCGTTGGCGTAGGAGAGGCGGATGGTGTCGCCGATGCCCTGGGTGAGGAGGGAGCCGAGGGCGACGACGGAGCGGATGGTGCCGGTTTCCTTGGGGCCGGCGTGGGTGACGCCGAGGTGGAGGGGGTGGTCGAAGCGCTTGGAGATTTCGGTGTAGGCGTCGATGACGAGGGAGGCGTCCATGGACTTGGCGGAGATGCAGATGTCGTGGAAGTCGCGCTCGTAGAAGATGTCGAGGTATTCCTCGAGCTTGGCGATCATGATGGCGAGCATGTATCCGTGCTTGTGGTCGCCGAAGACGGCGCCGAGCTCCTTCATGCGCTTCTGCTTGTCTTTGCGCTCGATGATGGAACCTTCGTTGACTCCGATCCGGATGGGGATTCGCGCGGCCTTGCAGGCGTCGATGACGGCGTGGACCTGGGCGCGGTCGGTGATGTTGCCGGGGTTGAGGCGGATCTTGTGGACGCCGGCCTCGACGGCTTCGATGGCGCGCTGGAAGTGGAAGTGGACGTCGGCGACAATGGGGACGCGGGTTTGGTTCAGGATTTCTTTGAGGACTTCCGTATCCTTTTTCTCGGGTACGGCGACGCGGACGATATCGGCCCCCGCGGCGTGGAGCTTGTGGATCTCCCGCACACACATATCCGTGTCGTGCGTGTACCCCGCGGTCATGGTTTGCACTGAAATAGGGGCTGGGGTAGTGGGAATTCCGGTGGAACCGGGGAGTCCTCCGCCGATATAGACAATGCCGGTGCGTTCGTTGCCGATGGCGACTTGGCGGGTGGGGCGGCGGTGCATGCGGAATCCTAGGGAACGGGAGGTCGAGGGTGGAGCACAGAGACCGGCCGTGCGTGGCGAGGCCGGGAGTGATTGGGCGCGAAGTCGATCGGGATCAACATCATGTCGGAGTCCACGAAAGCGGTCAGTCTGAGGTTGTCGGCCGCGGAGCGAGCGGCGATTCGTCAGGCGATGCAGTCTCACGCGGGGCCCGAGAAGCGGCGGGATCGGCGGACGCAGCTGGACGACAGCTTCCAGCTGTTGATCCGGGTGGCGGACGAAGGGCCGATGATGGCCGTGACGCCGCGGGACATTTCGGCGGGTGGCATCGGGTTTTATCACGTGGCGTATATCCATCCGGGCACCAAGGTGTTCGTGGTGATGAAGGGCAAGAAGCACGACGCGGTGCAGACGGCGGGCACGGTGACGCGGTGCGAGCACGTCAACGGGCGGGTGCACGCGGTCGGGGTGATCTTCGAGCAGCGCATCGCGGTGAGCGTGGTGGTTGAGGAAGAAGAAGAGGCGGCGAGCGAGTCGCGGCTGGAGCCGGCGCAGGTGTACGAGCAGGTCACGAAACTGTCGGACCAGCTCAAGGCGCTGGCGGCGGAGAAGGCGGAGATGGATGCGATCCTGACGCGGGTGGGCGAGCTCGCGCTGCTGCTGGTGCAGAACGGGGGCACGCCGCCGGAAAACGTGAAGAACGAACCGGCGAAGCCGAAGGCGGACGCGGATCCTAACGCCGGGGGCGGTGGGCGCGGGCCGTCACGCCGGTGAAGAAACCGGGGCGGCGGTCGTAGCCGGGGTCGCCGGGCTTGATGCCGTCGACCTCGGGCGTGCGCCAAGTAAGCATCACCAGGCCCGCGACGACGAGAATCGCGGCCATTGATCCAACGCCGATCTGGACGCCGCGGGCGGATTCTCCGTCTCCGGTGGCGAGCATGCCGACCACGCCGGCGAGAAGGCCGCCGACAGGAGTGACTCCAAAGACGGCGGTGTTGCAGACGGCCATGACGCGGCCGCGCATGTGGTCGTCGACGAGGAGCTGCATAGCGGCGAAGGTGGAGTTGAAGCTCCAGAGCCAGAAGGTGCCGGCGAAGAAGGTGCAGATGGAGCCGAGGAGGAGGTTCGGGGCCGCGGAAAAGAGGAGGATGGCGACGCCGCCGGCGGTCACGGCGAGGGGGATGAAGTGGTGCTTGGGGTACCAGGCGGGGATGTAGCGGATGGCGAGGACACCGGTGACGGCGCCGGCGCCGAGAATGGCCATGAGCGTGCTATAGGTGTCGGCGTCGAGGTGGTACACCTTGGTGACGAACAGGGGCATCATGGTCAGCAGGGGTGCGCCGAGCATGGCGAAGACGGTCATGGCGAGAAAGACGGCGCGGGGGCCGCGGTTGTGGAAGACGAAGGAGAGCGCGTCGACGGTCTGGGCCCAGAGGGAGACTTCTGAGCGTGGAGGAGCGGGGGCGTCGGGGGTTCCGGCGATGCCGAGGAGGACGCCGGCGAAGGAGAGCGTGTTGACGATGAAGAGGATGGTGGCGCCGTGCCGGGGTGAGGCGACGAGAATAGGGCCGGCCATGGCGGGGCCGACGATACGGGCGAAGTTGAACTGAAGGCCGTTCAGCATGATCGCGTGGGTGAGCTGGTGGCGGGGGACGAGGCGGGGCGTGAGGACCTGCCACGCGGGGATGTTGAAGGCCATGGCGACGCCCTGGCCGACGGAGAGTCCGATGAGGACCCAGGCGACGTTGAAGCCGAAGTAGTTGAAGTAGCTGGATGTCGCCAGGAGTGCGGCGATGACCATCATGGAGAACTGGGTGAGCAGGAGCAGCTTCTTGCGGTTGAAGCGGTCGGCGGCGAGGCCTCCGACGAGGCCGAGGATGAGCATCGGCGCGGTCTGGGCGGTGGAGAGGTAGCCGAGCATGAAGGCGGACCCTGTGGTGGAGCCGACGATCCAGCGGATGCCGGTGCCCTCCATCCAGCCGCCGATGTTGGAGCCGATGGAACCGATCCAGACGTTGCGGTAGTGGCGGATGCGGAGCACGGCCCAGGGGGACCGGTGCGAGGCCTGGCTATTTGTGACGATGGGGGCCGGCTCGGGGGCGCCTGGTTCGGCGGCGGTCTCGAGCGGGGGCGGGGACGAGGACAAGCGGACTCCGTTCCGAATGGACACGCCTCTCCATGGCGGCGAGTCTCTGCGCTGGGGGCGCGGGTGCGAGAGCGATGATAGGAAGGGGGAGCGTCTACCCGGGCGCGTTGGCGTATCGGCATCGGCGCATGCCTGTGTACACAAGCACTTCGAAGACAAGCATGCCGGCCACGAAGCCGATGGCGGGGACGGAACCGAGCAGGTACTGGGCGGGACGCCCTGCGCGCTCCACCCAGCCGGAAAGGCCGAAGTAGGACACGTTCAGCCAGATCACCAGGGAGAGCAGGGTGAACGCGGCGGCGAGGACCCAACCGATCGAGGCGTGGGCACAGATTTGCCAGGCGATGCGGCGGGTGATGCGCCAGCCGCGGCGGCGTCCGAAGAACATGATGCCCATGGCTTCAACAAGGGTGAGGATGAACAAGAGCGTGGTGACGGCGAGCACGCCCAGGGAGGCGGACTTGGCGTAGGCAACGCCCATGATGAGCACGGGCGCGTTGCGGACGTTGCGCGCCGGGAAGCCGACGAGGGTGTCGATCCAGGGAGAGGCGAGAAGCGCCGCGGCAAGAACGAGATTGGCCCACAGGAGCGATCGCATGCCGCGGGAGTCCATGCGGATTCGGTCGAACGTGGAGGCGGGGCGGCGGAGCATCAGGTAGTTGGTGAGGGCCCAGGATGTAAGCGTCGGGCGGACCTGCCACGGGGAGCCGCGGCGGTGGGCGGGAAGCGAAGCGCCGATGGGGCTGCCGCATTCGGGGCAGTTGCCGGAGGGACTGAGGCTGGCGATGTCGTAACCGCAGGATTCGCAGAGGAGATCGGATTCGGCCGGGATGCGGTCCACCGGATGATGATCCGCACGACAGGGCGGCGGAGTTGCGGATATCCTTGGGCCCTTCGCGTTTTGAACCCGCACGAATTCAGAGGCGTAGATCAGGGGACACCGGTGTGGTGAGAATCCGGCGCATCACGAGCAAGGACCCGCTGTACGCGCAGGAGTGCGCGCTGCGGGAGGATGTCCTTCTCGGGCCGATCGGCTACGACATGTCGAAGTTCAAGCAGGAGTTTCCGGGGCTTGAGGACCGGATGGAGCACTTTGTCGCCGTGCTGAATCACCACGCGGCGGAGCGGGTCGTCGGGTGCGCCGCGTTGATTCCCGGCGAGCCGCGAGCGGGGGCGGGGCGGATCACGCAGATGGCGGTGAACCTGCAGCGGCAGGGCGAGGGGATTGGCCGGAGGCTGGTGGTGGCGGTGGAATCGAGAGCGTTTGGGGAACTTGGGCTGAAGGAACTGGTGTGCCACGCGCCGGTGACGGCGGTGCCGTTCTTCGAGAGCATCGGGTGGGTAATGGAGCCCGAGGTGTTCCAGGAGGCGGGGGTGCCTCACCGGCGGGCGGTGATGAGTTATCCGGGCGAAGAGGGCGCTGCCTGAAGCAGTGCAGGGAAATCTCCCGAATGGCTTTCGTCCCTGGACAGGCCATAATTCAACGTGAGCGACGGAGTCCCCAATCACATCCGCACTTTGTTTGAGCAGCACGGCCTGCGGTGCACTCGCCAGCGGCAGGTTCTTTATGAAGCGCTCGCGGCGACGAAGGCTCACCCGACGGCGGACGAACTCTTCCAGTCGGTGAAGACGTGCGAGGACGGCCTGAGCCTCGCGACGGTGTACAACACCTTGGATGCGTTCAGCGAGGTCGGGCTGGTGCGGCGCATTCCCTGCGCGATGGGTTCGGGGGCGTGCCGATTTGATGCGGATACGAGCGATCACGTCCACCTGGCGACGCCGGACGGCCGGATCCAGGATGTGCCCCACGACCTGAGTCAGCGGCTGCTGGCTGGAATTCCCGGCGCGGCCGTAACCGACCTGGAGCGGCGGATGAGCGTTCGGGTGGCGGGATTGACCGTCCAGATCGTCGCCGCGCCCGATCAGCAGTCGCGCTGAACTCGGACCTTGGCCGGGTCGATAACCGATACATGAACATGGTCAACCGCCGCCGCTTCGAGCGTTTTTCGGTGCTGCCGATGTACACGCCGGTCGTGGTCCGGTCGCTGGGCGAAAATGCGACGGACCTGCACGGGCATGCGTACGACGTGTCCGAGGGCGGCGTGCGTTTTGAGCTCGATCGGCCGATCGCGCCGGGGACCGCGGTCTCGATTCAGATTGTGTTGGCCGGCGACGACCGCCAGGGTGTGGATCGGGGCGTGCTGGTGCAGGCCAACGTCGTGTGGGTGGATGTTGACGTCGATGAGCCGGGGCCGACGCGGATGGCCGCGGCGTTCACCAAATTCGCCAGGGCGGGGGATCGGGAGCGGCTCTTGAAGCAGCTGTCGAGCGGTCGATACGCGCGGGCGGCGTAGCGAAACCAGCCAATCGTGATGGGCCAAAGGGCAGATTCCTCAGGCCAAAGTGGCATTCATTTGCTATTTGGCCCTTTGCTATTTGGCCCTTCGACCTATCCTCCCCCGTGTTCGTTGACCAAGCTGAAATCCTGGTGAAGGCGGGGAACGGCGGGCGCGGGTCCGTTTCGTTTCGGCGTGAGAAGTACGTCCCCAAGGGCGGGCCCGACGGCGGCAACGGAGGCGATGGCGGCTCGGTGGTGCTGGCGGCCGACGGCAACGTCAACACGCTCTTCGATTTCCGTGGTCAGCACCATTGGTCGGCGCAGGACGGCGAGCCGGGACGGGCCAAGCAGCAGTCCGGGCTCGCGGGGCAGGACTGCATCATTCGGATGCCGCCGGGAACGATGGTGTATGACAACACGTCCGGCGAGCTGCTGTGTGACCTCAAGCCGGGTGATCGCGTGGTGATCGCCAAGGGCGGTCGCGGCGGATTTGGGAACGAGCACTTCAAGCGCAGCACGAATCAGACGCCGCGGCAGGCGGAACCGGGCGAGCCGGGGCCGCAGGTGTCGCTGCGGCTGGAACTGAAACTCATCGCGGATGTCGGGATCATCGGAGTCCCCAACGCGGGCAAGAGCACGCTGCTCGCCTCGCTGACGCGGGCAACGCCGAAGATCGCGGACTATCCGTTCACGACGTTGTCGCCGCAACTGGGGATTGCGGAGCTGGATCAAACGCGGCGGATTGTCCTCGCGGATATTCCCGGGTTGATCGAAGGCGCTTCTCGGGGCGCGGGCCTCGGGCATGACTTTCTGAGGCACGTGGAGCGGACGCGGGTGCTGGTGCACCTGATCGACATCGCGCCGCTGGACGGGTCTGATCCCGTGGAGAACTACCGGAAGATCCGGACGGAGCTGGCGGGATACTCGACGCTGCTCGCCGAGAAGCAGGAAGTGATCGCGCTGAACAAGATGGACCTGGTGCCGGATGAGGCGGAGCGGAAGGCGAAAGTGGAAGAAGTGTGCCGCGAGCTCAAACTGGGGCATTCGGAACCGGTGCTCGCGATCAGCGGGGCGGCGCGGCAGGGGATGAAGGAGCTCCTCGAGCGGCTGTGGACGATGCTCCATCCGGTCGAGGCGAGAGTCGAAGGGTGGAAGAGCGCGAGCCCTCAGGGCGCGGCGGGCTGAAGCAGAGCGAGCCATTCGGCGTTGCCGCGTTTGTTGCCCTTGGAAGCGCCACCGGCGATGGGTGAGCGGGTCAGACCAAGAACAGCGACGCCGAGACTGGGCAGGTCGTGCACGACGCGATCGACGATGGCCTGCGCATCGGTGTCGTCGAGCACGCCGTCGCGCAGGAGCGCGGCGGATTCCTTTCGCGGCACCTCGTAGTGCGGCTTGATAAGCGTGATGATCCGCGGTGCGGTCTGGCCCCGTGCTGGCTTGAGCCACTTGAGCGCGGCGGGGACGGCGTGACGCTGAGGCGTCCATCCGAGGTCGATCACGACCAGGTCCACGAGTTCCGGGGCGGGGGCGTGCAGGGCGTTGGTGCGCTCCATGACGACGACGCGGGGGTCTTTGCGGAGCGTCCAGGCGAGGGCGCCGTAGCCGGTGTCCACGGCGTAGACCTTGGCAGCACCGAGCTGGAGGAGGCAATCGGTGAATCCGCCGACGTTGCAGCCGAGGTCGGCGCACATCAGCGCGGCGGGGGAAACGTTGAATGTGAGCAGGGCGTGGTGGAGCTTCTGGCCGCCGCGACCGACGAAGTTCACGGGCGTGCCATCGCGTGCCCCGGTGTAACGCCGACGACGGCGATGCCGAGCGAGTCGGCGAGTTCGAGGGTCTCGGCGCGGTCGACCATGATGACGTCGCCGGCGGCGAGGGCGAGACAGCGGCCGCCCGCGGCGTGCAGGTTGCGGATGGTGTTGACACCGACGGTGGGGACATCGCTGCGACGGTCGTGGCCGGCGCGGGCGCCTTTGACGAGCGTCCAGCCGGAGGCGCGGCAGATTTGCCCGGCACGTTCGATCATCCGGTCGGTGCCTTCGACGGCTTCAACGGCGATGACGTCCTTTTCGCGGACGGCGATGGCCTGGCCGATGTCGAGCCGGAGGACCTCGGTGAGCAGCGGCCAGACGAACTCGATATCCGAACGCTGGCTGGGGGAGGGCTGGCGCTGGGTCATCACGCCCGCCGTGGCCAACTGGTCCGGGATGGGGATGGTGGAGTCGAGGAGTTGGACGCCGGATCGGTCGAGTTCGTCGGCAACCATGGTGAGCACCGCGTGAGAGCGCTTGTCGTGGGTGAGGTGCGTGGAACGATACCACGCGCGGATGGTGCGAACATCGGGGATGAAGCGGAGAACGCGCCACGGGTCGTGAAAGATGCGGGCTTTGTCGACGCGTCCGACCATGATGGCGTGGCGGACGCCGAGGCGGGTAAAGGCCCTGATCCAGCTTCCCATGCGGAGAAGCCCCACGTCGCGGAACGTTGAACAGAGAGACGGAAGTTCGGCGTCGTACTGGCGACTGAGGCCAAGGCCGTGAACGGGGTGCCCGGCATCGCGAAGGCCCTGGGCGACGATGATGGGAAGGCGACCCCCGCCGGCGATGAGACCTATGGCGGTGGGTGGCGGTGGAGGATCAGGAAGAATGGTGATGGGTCGAGGCACGGCTGGCAAGAAACAAGTTGGTGGGGGCTAACTATCCCCTATCAATCAGACTATTCAGACATCGTGCGTCCTGCAACTCCGGCTCCAATGTGACGCGGCAGGGTCGGCGGCGTTCCCGAGATCCATGGGTCGCTCGCCAAGGCAGGTCTGGGGGATCGTATGCCCGCGGTTGGAACGGCAGGCGCTGGGGAAGTATGGGCCCCGCCCCGGCCGATAGTTCAGGAGTGGAACCACGATTGGATATTCAGGAGCAAGCGGAGCCCTCGGCGACGGGGCGGCCCTGGCTGGGCATCCGGTTCACGTGCAGTGGCTCGTACGTCCGCGTCTACCGAAGCGCGGACGGCACCCGGTATCAGGCGCGTTGCCCGAAGTGTGGCCGATCAGTGACGTTCCGCGTGGGGGGCGGGGGAACCTCGGAGAGGTTCTTCGAAGTTCGCTGCGGTGGATAGTCGGGACGCTACACTGGCGGCATGACCAAGTTGGGAGAGCCGGGATACGAAGTCGTCCGTGCCACGGGCGTGTGCGTCGCCAGCGGGAAGGCGATTGCGCCGGGTGAAGAGTACATCGCGGTGCTGATGGAGAGCGCGGACGGGGCGAGCCTGGAGCGCCGGGATTTTTCGCTCGACGCCTGGCGGGAAGGGTCTCGACCGGAGCCAGTTTCGCGGATGTATGGCGCGTGGAAAGCGGTGATGCCGGCGCCGAACGAGTCCAAGCAACTGCTCGTCGATGATGAGTCGCTGATGGATCTCCTGGAACAACTCGCCGAAGCCACCGAGCCGGCGAGGATCAGTTTCCGGTACATCCTGGCGCTGCTGCTCATGCGGCGGAGACTGCTCAAGTACGAGGGAACGCGGCGCGACCGGCCCGACTCTCCCAAGGGCCTGGTCATGATGGTTCGCCGCGCGACCCGGGTTGATGAACCGCCGGCGCCGGTGATTGAAGTGATCGATCCCGGGATGGATGACCAGGCGATTTCGGACGCGATCGAGCAGATCGGTTCGGTTCTTGCGCCCGCCGCGGCGGGAACCGGGGCGGCCGGGTGACACGCGGCGCGTGGGCCATGGTCGGCCTTTTCGCCCTGGGTGGTGCGTGTTTTGTCGGCGGGTGCCGGTGCGGGCCAAAGCCCGCGGCGCCGAGCATGACTGCACGGGGCGAAGCACCGAGTTACGCGAGTATCGCGGCGAAGTACAACACTCGAGTCGATCCTCTGGTCCGGCTTTGGGCGAGAACGGTGGTGCGGCTGAAGTTTGTCGACGCTGATGGACAATCTCAGCGTGAGCAGGTCGAAGGGTTCTGCCAGTTTGTGAGGCCGTCCAAGGCGTTGATCACGTTTCACAAG
This sequence comes from Phycisphaerales bacterium, assembly GCA_044222195.1. Classification (GTDB taxonomy): domain Bacteria; phylum Planctomycetota; class Phycisphaerae; order Phycisphaerales; family UBA1924; genus JAHBXE01. Next base: position 10,680 of record JBGANS010000030.1, on the reverse strand, counting down.
GTGAGCCAGCCCCTCGCGCTCCTGGGTTCAGATGGCGAGCGATACTGGTGGATGGAAGTGGGCGGGGATCAGAAACGCGCCTTCGTCGGGCGGCACGATCATGCGACGCCGGAGAGGATCGCGGCGGCGGGATTGCGGGTGCACCCGCTGGACCTGATGGACATGCTGGGGCTGACTCCGCTGCCGACGGAGTCGAAGGATGCGAAGACGGCGTGGTCGGCGGATGGGCGGGCGCTGGTCGTGACATTGCCGGGCCGGATGGGCGTGCGGCGGTTCACCCTTGATCCCGAGAGCGCAGACCCCAGGGGTGTTGACATGCTGGATGCTTCGGGAAGGGTGCTGGCAAGTTCTCTCCTGGAGAAGTTTGAGCGGGTGTCGCTCAAAGGGGCAGGGCCGGATGTGCCGCGGCCGCGGGTGCCGACAAAGGTGGTGGTGGAGGCGGATGGAGGGGCGACGCAGATCATCATGGAGTTGTCGGAACCGCAGGACGATCCGGCGCGGTTTCGTCCGATCACGTTCGACTTCGAGCGGCTGCTGGAGGCGCACGATGTGAAGGACGTGCGGAACCTGGACGAGCCCGGGAAGACGGACTGAACTTTGGCCGGGTCTACCATCGCTGGCATGACTCGACCGGGCCGGATTGCAGCATTCATCGTGATGGCGTGGGCGATCGTGGCTCGCGGCGGAGACATTCCGAGCGCCGGAAGCATGACCAGCGCTGCGACCGGAGAGAGTCACGGGTGGCTGGTGCTTCCATCGCGGACCGGGGCGGCGGTGCAGCACCTGCCGCCGCGGGGCCGGGATGCGCGGGGACGAGGGGTTGAGGATGGAACGGTGCGCGTCGCGGCCAGCCTGGTGCAGGCGCCGGAGGCGTTGGCGGCGGTGGATCAGAAACTGTACCTGGCGTTTCCAGCAACTGCGGCGCGAGATGGGACGAGTCGAAGGCAAGTGCTGGTGGTGGAGGCGGAGCGAGGGTCCCTGGATGGCGGATGGGTGGGTGAGCCGGGAGGGGACAGGCTGCCGTCGGTGGCGGCGCTCCCGGGTGCGGGCACGTTGAGGGGGTTTGTGGGCTCGCCGGCAGGCCCGGTTGCACTTCTGGACGATGGCGGTGGGGAGCTGAAGCTGCTCGCGCTGATCGGGGAGTCGTGGAGTGAGGTGGCGCTTCCTCGCGGCGCGGGCGGTGAACTGAATCTTGTGGGAACTGCTTCGGGCGTGGCGCTGGTCGCGACGGAGGGAGAGAAAACCGGCGTGTGGTCACGGGCGCTGTCGGCGAAGGCAGCGAGTGATGCTTGGGAGTGGCAGGGGTTGTCGTTTGCGGATCGGGAGGGTGGTGGAGATGCGCGACCGATGTCCAGCGTCTTCCAGGTTCGTGGGCGATGGGTGTACTGCCGGTTTCTGGAGGGCCGCGCGGAAGTGAGAACCGTTTCGGGCTCCGGGTCGACCTTGCTCGCAACGGTTCCGTTCGTGCCGGCGGGGTGCGCGATCGCGCCGCTGGACCAGACGGGGCGATTGGCGCTGGTGTGGAGAGAGGCCGGCGCTGCAAAGGAAGGTACGGTTCAAACCACGGAGAGGACGCAGATCGTTGAGGTGTCGGTGCTGACGGGGCAGGTGCTGTTCCGGGGAGGCACGGAGTCTCAGCGACCGTTCTCGGCCTTTGAGCTGCGGCTGCTGGCGTGCTTTCTGGTGACCATGATGCTTGGAATCGTGGTGTTCGTGCTGAGGCCAGAGGCGTCGCCGCTCCCGGTGTCGCTGCCCAAGGATGTGGAGTTGGCGGAGCCGGGGCGGCGGTTGGTTGCGGGGTTGATCGATGCCGGGCTCGCGATGGTGATCGCGTCGAAGCTGACGGGGGTCGGCGTGGAGGACTTCCTGAGCATCAAGGCGCTGACGGGCCAGGCCAGTGCGCTGACGTTGTACCTCGCGGCGATTGGCGTCGGCGCGGTTCTGGGCACGTTTTGCGAGGCGATGTTTGGCCGGACTCTGGGCAAGGCGTTGACCGGGATGGAAACGGTGCGGCCGGTGTTCATTCGAGAAGCTGACGGGCAGCTTCGGGCGACGCTGGGGCGAGTGTCCATCGGCCGGGCGCTGGTCCGGAACATTGTGAAGTGGCTTCTGCCGCCGGTGGCGATGTCGGGGCTTTCTTCGCCTGAACGGCGTCATCGGGGCGACACGGCGGCGGGAACGGTGGTGATCGTCCGTGTCGAGGATGCGGAAGGGTGAGGCGCAAGAATCGCCGATCGGAAATCCTTGCGCGTTTGGGGTGAAGGGACGGGGGAGTGATTCCCGATAACACGTGGCACCTGCGGGCGCAGGAGTTGCTGCGCCCACGATTCAGCGCGCCCTCTGTGAACGCCCGCCCGGTGGGCCGATGGAGGGCTGGGGATGTCGCGTGGCGGACAAGGCAGACAAGCCGGGTCAGGGCGGCGGAGATGCGCAAGCGACTTCGCTGTCGTGGCGCGAGCATTGGCAGTTGCCGGCGATGCTGCTGGGTGTGATGGTGCTGGTGGCCGGCGTCATGACGGCGGTGCTTTCCAAGCCCAAGCCCAAGGTCGGCGGCTACCTCGAAGAGGCCGCGAAACTGATCGAGGCGGAGAAGTATGAGCCGGCGCTGCAGATGCTGAACACCAAGGTCAAGCAGCACTACCAGGCGGGGCACTTGCAGGAAGAACAGGTTCGTGAGTTTCACATCCTGAGAGGGCGGGCGTTGTTCCTCGCGGAGAAGGCCAAGGGGATTGATCTCAAAGAGAACGCCGCGAACATCGTGGAGGAATACGCCCAGGCGGCGCAGCACGGGGCCCACGCGGAACTGGGAGTGTGGGACCGGTACTACCTGGCCGAGGCCAACGTGACCCTGGAGAAGTATGTTCAGGCGATCGACCTGGCACACAGCCTGCCCCCGGAAGCCCGCGAGAATCGGGGGCGGGTGATCAAGCGGGTGGTGGAAGGGCTTCTCGGGGCGAGCGAGTTCGACTCAGAAACGACGCCGCGGCTCCTGGGGGAGTTCCTGCAGGAGCGGGAACTGTCGGTCGGGGATCGAGGCTGGGCGTTGGCGCGTCAAGCGGAGCTGCTGATGCGTCAGGGCCTGATGACCTCGGCGGTGACCAAGATCCTGCAAACGCTACCGGCGTTGATGAACGAGCTGGATCGGGATCAACTCGGGGAGTTGTATCTGCTGCTGGGCAAGGCGTACTTCGAGTCGGATGCGCTCACCGAATCGGCCCGTCAGCTTCAACTCGCCACGGCGATGCTGCTTCCGACCGATCCGCGGCACGCGCAGGCGATGGTGCTGCTGGGGCGGATCGACGAGCAGATCGGCGACCCGCCGGAAGAGGGCCGGGCCCAGGCCAAGGCGAAGTACACGGAAGTCGCGGAACGGTTTGCCCACACGCCGACCCGGTTGCCGGCGCTCCTCGGGTTGGGCGAGGTGAACGCGGCACAGGGGGACATTCCATCCTCGCTCGAGGCCTATGCGCAGCTCGTGGGTGAGATTGTCGCGGGCAAGGACAAGGGGCACTCGGATGTGTCGGCGGACGCGGTGACACGGAGCCTGATGGCGTGCGTGGGGAAGCAGTTTGACGCCGGGCAACTCGACCGGGCGCTCGACTTTGCGGCCCTGGCGGAGAAGCTGCACCCCGTCGACGCGGTTCCGCCGGAGGTGCTGGCGTCGATCGCGCGTGCACATCGGGCCGCGGCGGAGAGGCTGGTCTCGGGCAACGAGGGCGGCGAATCGGCGCGAGGAGGCACGGATCGGTTGCTGGACCTGGCGAGGCTGGACCCGGCGACCCGGGAACAGGCGCGGCAGCACCTGGTCGCCGCGGGCCGGTACTTCAAGCGGCACGCGGACCGGATCGGGATCAGCGACAACGCGGGGTTCGGAAGATCGCTGTGGATGGCGGCGGACTGCTATGACCAGGCGGGAGACTCGGAGTTGGCGATCCCGCTCTTTACGGACTACACGAAGTTCTTCAAGAGCGAGCGGCAGCAACCGGAAGCGAGGTTCCGACTGGCGCAGGCGCACCAGGCGCGGGGCGACTATTCGACCGCCGCGGACCTGTATCGGGCGCTCATCGAGGACGGGTCGCAGCCCGGAAGCAACGCGGGGCCGTACGGGGATGCGAGCCATGTCCCCCTGGCCCAGTGCTACATCGTGGACGGCGACCCCGCGAACGACGCCAAGGCGGAGGAACTGCTGGAGCGGGTCGTCCAGGGCCAGGCCGGCGGGCCGGACTCGAGCCAGTTCAAGGATGCCTTGAGGGAACTGGGCCGGATGCGGTTCGCAAAGGGCGACTTTGCGGGCGCCATCGGGCTCCTGCACGAGGCGGCGACGAGGTTCCCGGAGGGGACGGCGGTGGACGGCGTGCGGTTTGAGCTGGCCGAGGCGTTGCGGCAGGATGCGAGGGCGATCCTAAAGACCCTGGGTGAGGCGATGCCTGATGCGAGGCGGCAGGCCCTGACGGAAGCACGTAAGGAGCGGCTGTCGCGGGCCGCGGGGCTGTACGACGACGTGCGCAAGGCCCTGGAAGCCAAGGACCCCAAGCGGCTGAGCCGCTTGGAGCAGCTTGAGCTTCGGAACAGCTGTTTTTTCATTGCTGACTGCGAGTTTGACCTGGGCAACTACGAGACGGCGATCCGGCACTATGACGCGGCGAGGGAGAAGTACTCGGGAGATCCGGCGTCGCTGGTGGCGATGGTTCAGATCGTCAATGCCTACGTGGAACAGGGAGACATGAAGCGGGCGGCGACAGCCCAGGAACGAGCCCGGCGGTTCTACGACAGTCTGCCGGTCGCGGTCTGGCAGGATCCGAACCTGCCGATGACTCAGGATCATTGGAAATTATGGTTGCAGTCGATGAACTCACTCAAGCCGATTAAGGAGACTGGCGCTGCCTCGGCGGCGGCCGGCACGACGCCCCCCGCGGGTGAAGGGCACTAGGGAAAAGTCCGGCGTAGCCGGAAGGAAGGGCCACGGATGGTCCGATTGGGAAGTCAAAGGGCCGGGGACTCGGCCGGGGGCGCGTGCGTCGAGGGACTCTTGACGCGCCAGCAGGAGCTCTTTGGGCTCCTGGATTCGCTCAGCCAGAAACAGGCGTTGCTGATCCGAGCGGATGAGACCGATCGGCTCTTGCACCTCCTCGGCGAGCGGCAGGACATCATCGATCAGATTGCCCGGACCAACGCGGAGCTCGAGCCCTATCGCGGGAGGTGGGAGGCCTTTCTCGACGAGCTTCCGTCGGCGAGCCGGGAGAGGGTGAAAGTCCGGCTGGATGCGGTGGCTCAGCTTGCAGGCACGATCGCGCAGCGCGATGAGGTGGATCGCCGGGAGCTGCAGCAGCGGCGGGACGCGATGGCGATGGAGATGACCAAGGTCGCGGTGGGGCGCGGCGCGATGGCGGCGTACGGGGCGGGCGTCGGGGCGGGTATTGACCGAGAGGCGAAGTTCCAGGATCGTGAGGCGTGATGAGTGCCGTGGCGTCCCAGAATGGTCTTGGCCTGCCCGGCGCGGTGTCGCCGACGGACCTGGCCGAACTGATGGGGGCGTTCAACGAAGTGACCTCTCGCCTGCACGCGACGCACGAAGCCTTGAATCGAGAAGTCACGCGGCTCCGAGGCGAGCTGCACGATGCGAACGAACAGTTGCAGCGGGGGAGGCGACTGGCGGCCTTGGGCGAGATGGCGGCCGGGATCGCCCACGAGGTCCGCAACCCGCTGGGATCGATCGGGCTGTACGCGAGGATGCTGGAGCAGGACCTGGGCGAGATGCCGGCGCAGCGGGATATCGCGTGCAAGATCGCGACGGTGGTGCAGGGCCTGAACCACGTCGTGGGGGATGTGCTGAGTTTCGCACGGGATGTTCGGATCACTCCCGAGCCGGAGCGGGCGGACGAGGTGCTGGGACGGGCGCTCGACGCCAGCGGGCCGCGGCCCAAGGACGTTCGCGTGTGCCGTCGCGGCGGGGCGGTCGAGGGCAGCGAACTCGCGCTCTGGTGCGATGGATCGCTGATCCATCAGGCGCTGGTGAACATCATCCGCAATGCCTTCGAAGCCATGGACGAGAGCTCGCCGCCGGCGGGCGGGCACAGGCTTGTGCTCGACGCGGCCGAGGCGGTTGGGCACGACGGCAAGCCGGCCACGGTCCTGACGGTTTCGGATACGGGTCCCGGGGTCAGCCGCGAGGCGATCGATCGGATGTTCAACCCGTTCTTCACGACGCGGAAGACGGGGACGGGCCTGGGCCTCGCCATCGTGCACCGCATTGTCGATGCCCACGGCGGCCGGATCGTGGTGTGGAACAACGCGGACCGGGCGACCGGGACACCCGGCGCGACATTTGAACTTGTGATTCCGTCACGGGGCGCCCGGGCGGAAGGGATTCATGGAATGAAGACGCCAAGCAAGGAAGCGCGGCCCCGCCGCGTGCAGGAGGCGAGTCGATGAACACGGTGCTCGTAGTGGACGACAAGGAAATGATGCGTGACAGCGTGGGCGCCACCCTGCAGAGGGCGGGCTTTACGGTGATGACCGCCGAGGGAGGTGCGCAGGCGCTGGCGTCGATCGCGGCCAAGCGGCCCGACGCGGTCGTGAGCGACCTCAAGATGCCCGGGATGACGGGGACGGATCTGCTCGCGAAGATCCGCGAGTTCGACGATGAACTGCCGGTCATTCTCATGACCGCGTTTGCCGAGGTGGCGACGGCGGTTGAAGCGATGAAACTCGGCGCGTTCGACTACATCACCAAGCCGTTCCAGGGCGATGAGCTGCTGATCGCGGTCAAGCGGGCGATGTCGCACGCGATGGTGCTGCGGGAGAACGCGGTGCTCAAAGCGGGGGTGACAGGGATGTCGGCCGCGACACCGGGAACGAACGGGATCGACCGGATCGTGGGAACGTCGCCCGCGATGAAGCGGGTCAAGGAGCAGATCATGGCCGTCGCGGAGTCGCACGGCACCGTGATGATCTGCGGCGAATCGGGCGCCGGCAAGGAGGTCATCGCGAGGGCGATCCACGAGCACAGCTCGCGCAAGAACGCGCCGTTCCTGGCGGTCAACTGCGCGGCGTTGTCCGAGTCGCTTCTCGAGAGCGAACTCTTCGGGCACGAGCGGGGCGCGTTCACCGGGGCGGACAAGCTCCGCAAAGGGCGGTTCGAGCTGGCCGACGGGGGCACGCTCCTGCTGGATGAGGTCAGCGAAATTTCGCCGCAGATCCAGGCCAAGCTGCTTCGTGTGCTGCAGGAACGGTCGTTCGAGCGCGTCGGTTCGAGCACGACCATCGGCGTCGATGTTCGGGTGGTCGCGACGTCCAACCGCGATCTTCCGAACTCGGTCGCGAGGTCGGAGTTCCGGCAGGACCTGTTCTTCCGCCTCAATGTGCTGCCGATCCACGTTCCGCCTCTGCGCGACCGACTCGAGGATGTCCCGTCGCTGGTCGAGCACTTTGTGACGCACTATTGCCGGCGCGAGGGGCGCCCACCGCTGCGGTTTGACGCGGCGGCGTTGTCGATGCTGCAGGCGTACCACTGGCCGGGCAACGTGAGGGAGCTTCAGAACATCTGCGAACGCGCGGTGGTGCTCAACACCATCCGGCCCTCGACCAATGGCAAGGCCCTGGCGGCGCCCAAGCCAATTGCACGGGATGTCATCGAACCGTGGCTGCTGCCGGCGCACGTGTCCCCCGGGGCGCACCAGAACGGGAATTCGGAAACGCGTCACATCGGTCTTGTGGAGCCCAAGCCGTTGCCGCCGGGCGGGATGGAGAGCCAGCCCCCGGTCATTTCTGTCCGGCCGCTGGAAGACCTGGAACGGGATGCGATCGTCTTTGCGCTCCGGCGATTCAACGGCCATCGGCAGAAGACGGCGACGGCCCTTGGCATTGGTGTTCGGACGCTGGGCCTGAAGCTCAAGAAGTGGAAGCAGGAAAAGCTGGTGTCCGAGTCACTGTAATGGTGCGGGCGATGGCCCGCCATTTGCGAGGACAAGGGCGTGCTCTCAGACGTCACCACTTCCGGCGCCCTTCCGACCCTGGAAGCGCTCATGCGCTTCGCGGGGGCCCGGCATCGGATCATCGCGAGCAACGTGGCGAACATCACCACACCGAACTACATCCAGAAGGATGTTTCGGTGAAGGACTTTCAGAACACGCTGAGCGAGGCCATACGGGCTCGGCGCGAGGACACGGGGGGCATGACGGGGGCGCTGAAGCTGGAGTCAACTCCGGAGGTCACGATTGGAGATGACGGCCGCATGGACCTCGATCCTCAACTCTCAACGGGCGGGATCCTGGGCCATGACCGGAACAACTCGAGCATCGAACGTCTCATGCAGGACCACGCGGAGAACGTGGGTGTGTTCCGGATGGCGTCTGAGCTTCTCCGGAGCAGGATGGCGCTGATGCGCGACGCGATCGCTGAACGAGTGTGACGTAGAGGGCCCTGATGTACGGATCGCTCGACATTTCCACCAGCGGCATGATCGCCCAGCGTGTTCGCCTGGACGTGATTTCCGCGAACATCGCCAACAAAGACGCGATTCTCGACAGCTCCGGCAGGGTGAACCCGTACCGGGCCCGGCGTGCTTTGTTTGCTCCCGGGAATCCGGCTGCGTCAACGGAAGACGGTCAGAAACTGGGCGTTCACGTGGCGCAGATCGACGTCAGCAACGCTCCGCCGCGGTACGTCTATGACCCCGCGAGTCCGTATGCGATCAAGGGCGGGCAGTGGGATGGGTGCGTGCCGCATCCGGACATCAACACGATTCAGGAAGTGATGAACGGGCGGGATGCGGAGCGGGCGTATGAGGCCAATGCCATGGTGGCCGAAGCGACCAAGTCGATGACGGCACAGGCGTTGCGGTTGATTGCGTAGGACCTGAGGAACTGACTCGATGACCGACCCACTTGGACTGATCGGCGGCGGACAAATCGGCGGGGCTCAGGGCCTGGGCCGACCGGCGGGCGGGGCCAACGGCCCCGCAGACCCGAACGCGCCGAGTTTCAAGGACCTGCTGCTCAAAAACATCGACGAGATCAACAACCTGCAGAAAGACGCCGCGGCGGCGATCGAAGACCTGGCGACGGGGAAGCGGTCGGACCTCGAAGGCGTGATGCTGGCGCAGAGCAAGGCGGACCTGGCTTTCAAGATGCTCCAGGGTGTTCGCAACCAGATGCTCCGCGCGTACGAGGACATCCAGCAGATGCGGGTCTGATCCGCGTGATGAGACTCCTCGGTTCGTTCATGCATAGATGAAGCGCAGAATGTGCCGCTCGTGCGCACGAGTTTCAAGCAGGCGGCGCGCTGCGTCCGAAAGTAGGGTCTCGGGTCGGGCTCTGCGCCCGTCCGTTTCGCGCGAGGATCGCGCCGCAGCTGTGCAGGAGGCACCTTGGAACCGCTCCGCAGGACCATCGAGACCATCCGGAAGTACATCGGCGGGATGAAGCCGGGTGCGTGGCTGGTCATCGCGCTCCTCTGCGTCATCGGCGTGATGGCCCTGTTCCTGATCGCGGTGTGGAGTGGGACACCCACGATGATCGCGGCGCTGCCGGGGGCCCCGCTCGAGGACCAGCAGCGGGCGATTCCCGTGTTGCAGGCGAACAAAATCGCCTTTGAGAACCGGGGCGGGCAGGTCTTCATTCCGCAAGCGAAGCAGACGGAAGTGATCGCGCTGCTTTCGCAGTCTGGGCAGCAGCCAAGCAACGCGGATGTGGTATTTGCGAACATCCTCAAGAACCAGAACTGGATCAACTCCAAAGAGCAGAACCGGCAGCTGTACAAGGTGATGCTGGACAACTTCCTGTCGGACGTCATCGGGCGGTTCGATGGGGTGAAGGCCGCCAAGGTCTTTGTGGATGCGCCCGATGCGGTCGGAATCGGGCAGGCGGCGCGGCCGCCCAAGGCGTCGATCACGATCTTCACGGCCGCGGGAAAGCCGCTCAGCCAGGCGACCGTTGACGCCGCCGCGAGAATGGTGGCGGGGTCCGTGGCGGGTCTGGAGCTGACGCGCGTGGGTGTGGTGGATGGGGCGGGCAAGCCGCGGAAGGTCACGGACGATTCGGAGATGGTTGCGGGAACGTACCGGGAGAGTGCCGCGGCCCTGGAGCGGATGTTCCGGGACAAGATCTACAACCTCGTGCGTCATATCGATGGCGTGGTAGTGGAAGTGACGGCCCAGCTCGATGTCACGACCTCGCGGTCGACGATCGTCAAGAACCTTCCGATGGGTCAGGGAACCGTGGCGGTTCCGAAGAAAGAAATGTCCTCGAGCACTTCGCAGGGAGACGGCGGGACGGCCGCGGCCGGTGGCCCGGCGGAGCCCGGCGTGAAGTCGAATACGCGGGCGGACATCGTGACGGGAACGGGGTCAGGGACCAAGAGCGAGCAGAAGCAGGACGACACTGAGTTCGCGGTGGGCATTGGCACAGAGAACCGCACGGTCCAGGATCCGGGCGGCATGCCGACGCGGCTGGTGGCGACGGTCAATGTGCCGCGGTCGTTCATCATTGCGGCGATCCTGGCGGAAGAGCCCGCACCGGCTGGCGGCACGGATGCGAAGCCAGCGGCGCCGGACGCCGCGAAAATTGACGCCAAGTTCGCCAAGGAATCAGAGAACATCCGCAAGTCGCTGGAGCCGCACGTCAAGACGCGCACCGCGACGGGGCAGGTTGTGGACGGCGAGGTCGTGGTCACACTGGTGT
>JBGANS010000014.1:0-123919 GCA_044222195.1 Phycisphaerales bacterium | reverse complement strand
GATAGACGATCTCATACGTTGCCCTCCGTGGTGCCGGGCTCATTGAGCCCGAAGAAGCGGAATCCGTTCCAGTGCGAGCCGGTCACCTTCGCCGCGATGGCGCTCAGCGACCGGTAGACCTCTCCCTCAAACTCGAAGCCCTTGGGCAGCACCCGGACGAACACGGCGCGGCCCTTGTACTCGCGGCGGAGGACCGTCCCGGGTGGGGGCAGCCGCCCGTCCTCTCGCGTGTGGATGGGCACGCTCACCACGCTCTCGCCGTTGGCCCGGGGCTTGGGCGCGTCCGGCGATTGGGCGCGTGGCGGGCTTCGTCGCAGGTCAGCGTCATTGGCCAGTTCGCGCGCCCGTTGGCGAGCCCGCTCGGAGAGGTCGCCCTCTCGCAGGGCCTGCATCCGCCAGAGAATCCGTTTGATGAGCAGCACCTTGTGGTGCGTGCGTGTCTCTTCGCCGTAGACCTTGGCGTACCGCTGCTTCAGCTGCGGCACCGTCATCTGCTCCAAGGCACGTTCGGCAGCATTCACATCGATCGCCATCATGAACTCCGTTCTCGTGGTCTCTCGGTTCGTTAACCACGCGACGGATCAGGGCGAGCATGCTCGGAGAGTTCAAGTCGAGCCGGGAAGCCTTCTTGATGCTCGATGTTCGGCCCCAAAATGGCGACCTGATGTCGCCGGCGGCGAATGCCCTCGGCGAAGATGGCCGCGATGGCATTCAGTCGGGCCACGGGCGTCATCGGGGCATCGGGATAAACCGTGGCGGTTGCGGGGGTGGGGGCGGGCGCTTCGTCCATGAGCGCGGTGTCGTGCACGGGCACATCCTCCGTGAAGGGGGACATGCATCCGTGCGGGCGTGCGCTTGGCGCTCGGCTTCACACCTGATGCTGGAATGGGGCCCGCGTCCGGTGCGGGCCGCCTGCCTCTGAATACGCGAAACGGTCGGGGAGCGGCGCAGGGTCCGAATCTCACCCCTCGTTCACCCCGGCGGCGCGTTAACCAGACCCGCCCGGCCGTTTGAGAGCGCGGAGAGACTTTCGGCCCCCAACCCCGGCGTGGCGACCGAAACGGCGATGCGATGCCTCGGATTCGAGAGCGCCCGGCAAGTCGTGGATTATCAGGAAGTGCCACGATTCCCGAGAGATACGCGCGGTGGGCGAAAAGCCCAGACCGTTAACGAGAAAAGGCCTCTTTACGAGGCCTTTCTCAGAACTCCCCGACTAGGACTCGAACCTAGAACCTAGCGGTTAACAGCCGCTCGCTCTACCATTGAGCTATCGGGGAATCTCTGCCCTCGGATCTCCCGCGGGCGGCACAAGCCTAGCGGGGCTCTTGTGTCGGTCAAGATTGGCCCGCCCCGGAGGCGTCCTTCCGCTCCGCGACAAATAACACCCCTTCTCCCTCCACCCCTCCGGAATTCCCGGAGTTTGACGGGCAATTCCAGGAGTTACGTGGACGCCGCCCCTGCTTCGGCTTTCCCTGCTCTCGTCGTAGACTGACCCAATGACCGCCCGTGTGGAGGACATCCTCGGCCCCGATGGACCCATCGCCCGCTCCCTCGCCGCCTCGTTCGAACCGCGCCCGGAGCAGGCCCAGATGGCCGCGGCGGTCGCGAGGGCAATGTCCGCGAAATCTCACCTGCTCGTCGAGGCCGGCACCGGCGTCGGCAAGTCCTTCGCCTATCTCGTCCCCGCCGTCCTCCGCTGTCTCGCCGGCGAAGTCGTCGTCATCGCGACCAACACCATTGCCCTCCAGGAACAACTCGTCACCAAGGACATCCCCCTCGTCCAGCACGCGCTCGAGGCCGCCGGCATTATCCCAGTTGCTCCCAAGAGTCCTTCCGACCCTCAAGGCGACAAGCACGACGACCCGCCCGATCCCGACGATGAACTCGAATCGGCCGCCGCCGGAAAGCCTTTCTTCAAACCCGTGCTCGTCAAAGGCCGCGGCAACTATGTGAGCATCCGCCGCCTGCAGATGGCTTCCGAGCGCCAGCATCGTCTCTTCGGCGACCCCTCCGCCCTCCGCTCCCTCCACGTCATCGAAGACTGGGCGAAGGAAACGCTCGACGGCACGCTCTCGACACTCCCTCAGCTCGATCGCCCGGGCGTCTGGGACAAGGTCCAGTCCGACTCCGGCAACTGCATGGGCCGCAAGTGCAGCGAATACCGCCGCTGCTTCTACCAGCGGGCCCGGCGCGAGATGGAATCCGCCAATCTCCTCGTGTGCAACCACGCGCTCTTCTTTTCCGACCTCGCCCTGCGGGCCGACGACGTCGGCTTCCTCCCCGCCTACCACCACGTGATTCTCGACGAGGCCCACGGCGTTGAGGACGCCGCCGCGGAGCACTTCGGCCTTTCCCTCTCCGAAGGCCGCGTGATGCACCTGCTGACGACGCTCTACCAGACCCGAAGCGCCCGCGGCTATCTCCCCCAGCTCCAGATTGCCACCGGCGACGCCGAACTGGTGGACCGAGCCGTCCGCCTCGTCCTTGCGTGCGAGAACGCTTCTCGCTCGTTTTTCGAAAACCTCATCCAGCTCCAACGCCACGGCGCGGCCCGCAGCGGCCGAATCCGCGAGCCCGACGCCGTCACCAATCCGCTTTCCCCCGTGGCACGCGAACTGTCCCTGTGCCTGAAGTCCATCCGCGAGAAGATCAAGAACGAGCCCGACCGCTACGAGCTCAACTCGTATTCCCTGCGTGCCGCCGCCATCGCCGACGAGGCCGAGGCCCTGGTCAAGCAAGCCCTGCCCGGTTGCGCCTACTGGCTCGAATCCGGGGGAGACGACGCCGAGACGCTCCGCGGGGCAAAGGTCCGGCGCGTCACGCTCGCGTGCTCGCCCATCGAAGTCGCCACGGTGCTGAAGGAGAAACTCTTCAACGACAAGGTCAGCGTTGTCATGACGAGCGCCACGCTCGCCCTCTCGAACGCCAGCGGACCCGATCCCTTCTCCCACATCAAGTCCCGCCTCGGCTGCGAGAACGCCGACACGCTGCTGCTCGGCAGCCCCTTTGACCATTCGACGCAGATGGAACTCCACATCGAGCGGTCCATGCCGCGCCCGGAAAGCGGGGGAGCACGACCAACGCCTCCTGCCGCCTCCGACGATCTCGACCAGCGTCCCCCCGAAGAGCGCCGTCGTTCTCCCACTCCGTCCCTTCGTCCCTCTGTCCCTCCGTCCCTGTCCTACGCCGACTCACTCGCCTCCCGAATCCTTTCCCACCTTGAGGCCACCGGCGGCGGCGCCTTTGTGCTCTTCACCAGTTTCGCCACGCTCAACTCCATGGCCGATCTGCTGGGCCCGAAACTCGCCGCTCGCGGCATGCCCCTCCTCGTCCAGGGCCGCGACGGCCCGCGAACGCACCTCCTCGAACGATTCCGCCAGAACGACCGTTCCGTTCTCTTCGGCGCTGCTTCCTTCTGGCAGGGAGTCGATGTCCGCGGCCGCGGCCTCCGCAACGTCATCATCACGCGCCTCCCCTTCGATCCGCCTGATCGTCCCCTGACCGAAGCCCGACTTGAGCGCATCACGCAGCGCGGGGGCGATGCATTCTTTGAAGAGTCACTCCCGCGCGCCGTGATCAAGTTCAAGCAGGGTTTCGGGCGGCTGATCCGGTCGAAGACGGACACGGGGCGCGTGGTGGTGCTCGATCCGCGGATCGTGACGACCGGCTACGGAAAGCGATTTCTCGACGCGCTGCCAACGGGAGTCAACATCATCGAGTCTTGACCTGGCGACGCTGCCTCCACCTCACTTCAGGTAGCGCCTCAACGCCTTCGCCAGGAGAATGTCCCATCCTTTTTCGAAACTCTTCTGTGTGCCCTTCCTGACGCGCCCGAAGATCGAATCGGTCAGCTTCAACCTGGTCCCTTTCCCCCGCGCTGCAAACTCCAGTCGAAGCATCGAGATCGCCGGCCCGCCAAACTCGGGAAACAGAACTCCCGTCGTCTCCAAGACTCGTGGGGGATCGATCGTCACAATCGTGTGCCACACGCGCCCCCGCCCCTGCCCCCAATCTTCGAACCAAGCTCCGCCCCGCCGCGCCTCGATCATCATTCCTTTCGCGCGAGGATCCGTGAAAAACTGTTTCGGCCACCACTTCGACGTGTCCCGTGTGAAGGCCGTCCACACGGCGCGTGGAGAGGCGGAGTAGTCGAACTTCATCTTGACCTTCACCACGCCGCAGCGTTCACCCTTGGCCATGAGCGTCCTCCGGTTGGCGGGCAACGATACCACGGAGGTTGTAGACCGAACAAAGAACGTACACGCAAGCCTTTGGCCCCCCAAGCGGCTACCCTTGTGCCTTTTCACCGGGCTCCGAAGGCCCGACCAAGGAGGCCCCCTCGCATGCTCGGACGCATCTTTAAGGCCTACGACATTCGCGGCACCTATCCCGACCTTCTGAACGAACAGATGGCTTGGCAGATCGGCTATGGCGCCAGCAAGTTCCTGCGCGACGAGGCGGAGGCGGCGGGCGAGACGACTCCGATGATGCGGAACATCGTCGTCGGGCGCGACATGCGGAAGAGCTCTCCCTCACTCTGCAACCAACTGATGAAGGGCGTGACCGATCAGGGCGGCGACGTCGTCGATGTCGGCCTGGTCGACACTTCGTTCATCTACTTCGCCGTCAACCACCTCGACTGCGCGGGTGGCATCATGACCACCGCCAGCCACAACCCTCCGCACTACAACGGGTTCAAGATCTCCAAGCGCAAAGCCAAGCCCGTGGGAGAAGCGACTGGCCTGGCGGAAATCCGCAAACGCGCCGCGATGGTCGATCGCGCCACGCTCCAGCCCGCGCACGGCCGTATCGAACAGCGAGACCTGTGGGAAGACTACAAAGCCCACGTTCGCTCGTTCCTCGATCTCTCAGGCCACAAGCTCAAGATCGTCATCGACGCCAGCAACGGCATGGCCGGAACGATGATCCCGAAGCTCTTTGGCAAGAAGGGCGCGGATGTCCCCGGTCTCACGATCGTCGAGCTTAACTTCGACAACTCCAAGGGCGAGTTCGTCCACGAGCCCAATCCCCTGGTCGCCTCCAACCTCGCCCAGCTCCAGGCCGCCGTCATCAAGGAGAAGGCCGCCCTCGGCTTCTGTTTCGACGGCGACGCCGACCGCTGCGTGGTGGTTGATGACAAGGGCCAGATCGTCGGCTGCGACCACCTGACGTCCCTGCTCGCCAAGCACTTTCTCGCGAAAAACAAGGGCGCGGGTATCGCCTACGACCTTCGATCCACCAAAGCCGTGGAAGAGGACATCAAGGCGGCGGGCGGAACTCCCGTCCGCGGCCGCGTCGGGCACGTGTTCATGAAAGCCGCCCTCGCCGAGAAAAACTGCGTCTTTGGCGGCGAACTCTCCGGCCATTTCTACTTCCGCGACAACTTCAACGCCGATTCGGGCGCGATCGCCATGTGCGTTGTGCTCACGGTGCTCGCGAAATCGGGTAAGCAGATGAGCGACCTGATCAAGCCCATCGCCCGCTACCACCAGTCCGGCGAGATCAACTTCAACATCGAGGACAAGGACGGCGCCCTGAACATCCTCAAGAAGACCTACGGCCCCGAATCGGCCGCCCGCGGCACGGTCGACGAGCTTGACGGCGTCACCATTGACTGTTTCAAGGTTCACGGCTGGTGGTGCAACGTCCGCAAGAGCAATACCGAGCCCCTGCTCCGCCTGAACCTCGAAGCAAAGGACAAGAAGACCCTCGACAAAATGCTCACCACGATCTCCCCAATGCTCGGGCATAGGGTGGATCATTGAACACAGAGACACAGTGACGGAGTGTTGAAGTGCTGAATCGTCTCGCAACATTGCGACCCGTCCTCCAACGCGATCCCCTCTGTTGTCTTTCACTCCGTCACTCCGTTCCTCCGTCACTCCGTCACTGTCCCCCATGAACCTCACCCAGTTCTTCGACCACTGGCACATCGTCGAGAACCCGTTCCGGGGTGAGGAAGCCCGTCACGACTCCGTATTCGCGCGAGTGGGTTTCGGTGCCGCGGCGCCGTCCAGCGCTCAAGCGATGACCGGGCCCGGACTCGGTGGTGCCGGCGGGTCGCCTGTACGCGTTGCGGACTTTTCCGGACCTGCGCCTGCGGCCCGTGCCCCTTCACCGCATCCCATCACGTTTCACTCCGACTTCGAAAAGATCCTCGGGGACCTCGCCAAGCCGTCGACCGCCATCGTCTTCGGAGAAAAAGGCAGCGGCAAGACCGCGATCCGGCTGCAGATTGATGACCGCGTCGCCGCGCATAACGCGAGCCACCCGCAGTCCAAAGTCCTGCTGGTCGCGTACGACGACCTCAACGGCATCCTCGATCGGCTGCACCGGCGTGTCGGAGGCAAAACCCCCGCGGAGTCCTTCCAGAAGTTCCGTCTCGTCGATCACCTCGACGCGATGATCTCCCTGGTCATGTCGCGCCTCACCGATTCAATCCTCGCCAGCCCCAAGCTCGAGCCCGAGTCAGCCCGCGAGTCCCTGATGGACCTCGGCCCCGAGCCGCGCAAGACCGCGCGCAAGCTCGATCTCGCCGGCAAGCGAGACCTGTTGCTGCTCCAAGCCGTGTACGACAAGCCCGACGCGGCCGATCTCCGCACCGCCCGTCTCCGCCGAGTTCTCCGGGTCGGCCTGCCAACCAGCGTCGTCATCTGGCGGCTCCTCGCGATCATCGGCTGGGCTCCTGCCGCGATGATCCTGCTCTGGGCGTGGATGAACAACCGTATCGCGATCAACTCTGTTCCCGCCTACGCCTTTCTCGGTGCGCTCGCGCTCTGGCTTGTCGTTCTTGCCAAGATCGTCGCCTGGGACAACCTTGCGATGGTGAGTGTCGCCCGCCGGTCGCGCCGCCAACTCCGCGCGCTCGGCCGGACCGACGTTTCCCTCGCCCGGTCACTGAAGCAACTCGATCCCGTCGCACGCGATTCCGCCCATCTCCCGCAGACCGAGTCCGATGAAGTCCGCTACGCCATGCTCGACCGCCTCAAGCGCACCCTCCGTGCCTTCGGATACACCGGGATTCTCGTCGTAATCGACCGCGTCGACGAACCCACGCTCATCAGCGGAGATCCCGAACGGATGCGCGGCGTGATCTGGCCGCTTTTCAACAACAAGTTCCTTCAGCAGGAGGGCATCGGCGTCAAGATGCTCCTCCCCATCGAGCTCAGGCACGCCCTGTTCAAGGAATCCAGCGCCTTCTTCCAGGAAGCACGGCTCGACAAGCAGAGCCTCGTCGAACGCCTGAGCTGGACAGGCGCGATGCTCTACGACCTGTGCGATGCACGCCTGAAAGCCTGCCTCGATCCACAGCGTGCCGCGCCGCGTGCTTCCGGCTCGGCGGACGTTCCCGACCGCGCTCTCTCCCTTCTCGATCTTTTCGCCGAAGACGTGACGGCGCGCGATCTCGTCGACGCCCTCGACCAGATGCACCAGCCGCGCGACGCCTTCAAGTTTCTCTACGCCTGTATCAGCGAACACTGCTCCAACGTCACCGCCGAACAGGCCCAATGGCGCATCCCGAAACTCGTTCTCGAATCCGTCCGCAAGCAGCAGAGCGAACGCGTCCAGCAGCTGTACCGCGGCATCCGCCCGGCTTGAACCCCGAGCCTCTCGCGTGGCCGAGAGGTGCATCGCCCCAGCGAGAACCGCCCCGTGCGCTTGTTCCGCCGCAAACCCCACACCCAGCTCGTCATCGATCTCTGGAAGTCTCCGGACTCTCCAGCTCTCGACTACTTCCAGAACGCCGAGTCCGAAGCCTGGCTCAAGGACTTCTGGTCCCCGGGCTCCCGTTTCCTCACGCAGTTCCAGAGACTCGATCTGACCGCCATCCTCGACCTCGCCTGCGGCCAAGGTCGGCACGCGGCCCGGTTCGTCGACCGCGCCGGCCAAGTCACCCTCTTTGACACCTCACCCCTCGCCATCGACGCATGCCGCGCCCGCTTCGCCGGCCGGACCCATGTCAGGTATGTTCTAAGCCAAACCGGGCGCGACCTTTCGCAGGTCCCTGATGCAACCCTGACCGCCGTCATGTCCTACGACGCGATGGTCCACTTCGAGCGTGAGTGCGTCTTTGGTTACCTGCACGAGATCCGCCGCGTGTTGCGCCCCGGAGGCCTCGCGCTCCTTCACCACTCCATCTACGACCAACACCCGCGTCGTGACATCCGATCCAACCCGGATTGGAGGGCCTACATGCCCGAATCCGAGTTTCGGGGCGCGGTCGATCATGCCGGCCTCGGGTTCGAGTCTTTCGAGTCCTTTTCCTGGACCGGCTCAGAAGTGACCGACGGCCTCTCGCTTCTCAGACGCCCCGGGTGACTCGCCTCTCACCCCACGCGTTCCAGCCGAGCGTGCTCCAGCACCAGTGTCTTCACGCCGACATCCCGGAACTTCACCTGCACCCGGGCGTTGAAGCCACCGATCACGCTCATCACCGTCCCCTGCCCGAACTGCGGATGCCGGACCTTTGACCCCACCGGAAATGTCCGGGCGGCGTCCGATGTCTTTCGCTGCGGATACGCCGGTTCATCGTCGACCGTCTCCTGCGTCCAGCTCTTGTCCAGCCCGCCCAGCGGGTCCGCCTGATCTGACAGTGTCACGTGCTCACTCCCGAACTCGTCGAGGAACCGGCTCGGCACCGTCCGCTCACTGATCCCGCGATTGGTCCGGTACTTCGCGCATGTAATGTGCAGTCGCTTCATCGCCCGCGTGATCCCCACGAAGCACAGCCGGCGCTCTTCCTCCAGCGCGTCCTCCGACTCGCGCGACCGTGAGTGGGGGAGCATCCCCTCTTCAAGCCCGATCAGCGCGATCGCCGGAAACTCCAGGCCCTTGGCCGCGTGCAGCGTCATCAGCATCACGGCGCCCTGCTCGGGATCGACCGTGTCGGCGTCGGCCACGAGCGACACGGATTCCAGGTAGGCCCTGAGCATGGCCAGGAGCGGCGGTGCCTCCGTCGCCGGCACCTTCGCGAGCCCACTTCCCGATCCGTCTTCTCCCAGCGGCGCCGCCGGATCCGACGCCACATCAAACTCCAGCTCAAACTCGTGCGCCGATGAAATCAGTTCGCTCAGGTTCTCCGGGCGCTCCAGGTCGTTCTCACTCTTCCCCGCCCGCGCCTGCTCCGCGTACATCTTCTCCAGGCCTGATTCCTTGATCACCCGCTCCACGAGCTGCGACAGGTTCCCTTCCGCCCCGCCAGAACCCACGCCCATGAACGTCCCGTTCCCCGTCCAGTCGTCATAACTTTGTACAAACTTCGTCATCGCCGCCCGCGCCCGGGCCGTCAACCCCTCGATCTTCTCCGCGTGTCGCATCGCTTCGAGCATCGGCACCCCGTGTTGCGCCGCGAACACTTCCACGACCTGCACCGTCGAGTTCCCGATCCCCCGCGTCGGCGTGTTGATGACCCTCCCCAGCGACACATCATCCGCCGGATTGGCCACCACCCGCAGATACGCCAGCGCGTTCTTCACTTCCTCCCGTTCATAGAACGCCGTCCCCCGCGCGATGATGTACGGCACCGCCGCACCGCGCAGCGCATCCTCCATCACGCGTGACAGCGCGTTGGTCCGGTACAGCACCGCCATCTCCCGCCAGTGCAGCCCCTCCTCCCGCCGCGCCTTGAACCAGTCCAGGACCAGACGCGCCTCGTGCTGCTCATCGCGGCAGTGTGTCACTTCCACCTTCGCCCCGCCCGCCCTTCGCGTGAACAGTTCCTTGTCCTTGCGCCGGACGTTCTTCTTGATCAGGTGGTCCGCGATCGCCAAAATCGGCGCGGTCGAACGGAAGTTCTCCCCCAGCGTGATCACCGTCGCCCTCGGGTACTGCTTCTCGAAGTCCAGGATGTTGGAAATGTCCGCCCCGCGCCACGCGTAGATCGACTGATCCGGGTCTCCGACGACGCAGATATTGGGGCCTGCATCTCCGCCGCCTTCTGCCTGCGCCCCCGCGATCAGCGATGCGATGACAAACTGAGCGCGGTTCGTGTCCTGGTACTCATCCACCAGCAGGTACCGCCACCGCGCCTGGCATTCGCCCCTCACCCGCGCATCGTCTTTTAACATCTTCGCCGTCAGCAGAAGCAGGTCGTCAAAGTCCACGGCGTTCGCCGCCCGCAGACTCCGCTCGTACGCCGTGTACGCCTTCGCGATGTTCTTCGCGTAAAAATCCCCCGCCTGGGCCGCAAACTCCGTCGGCCCCAGCAGGTCGTTCTTCGCGTTGCTGATCGCCCCGAGCACCGATCGCGCCGGAAAGTTGCTGCTCGACAGCCCGAGCCCCTCCAGCACCTTCTTCATCAGTGCCGACTGGTCCGATGTGTCGTAGATCGAAAACTCCGGCTTCAGCCCCGCCGCCTCCGCGTACCTCCGCAACAGCCGCGCACACAGCGAGTGAAACGTCGTCACCGTCAGCCCACGCGCCGCCGCCCCTTCGCCGACGATCGTCAGCACTCGCTCCCGCATCTCCGCCGCGGCCTTGTTCGTAAACGTCACCGCCAGGATCGACCACGGCGGCACCCCGGCGCGGACCAAGTACCCGATCCGGCGCGTCAATGTCCGTGTTTTCCCCGATCCCGCGGCCGCGAGAATGAGCAGCGGCCCTTCGGTGTGCCGCACCGCCGCCTGTTGCGGGGCCGTCAGGTCCGCAAGCAATGGGTCCTGGGCGGTGTCGCGTGTCTCGTGCTCATCCATGAGGGGCATCCGCCAAGCGTAGCGGCGCGATGCGAAACGCCCTGCCGCGTCTTCCGAAGAACAGGATAAGAATATCCGATATCGAGCGCCCTGATTCTTCAATCGGGAGATCACTATGACCCGCATACTCGTCTGGGACCTGGTCGTCCGTCTGTTCCACTTCGGTCTTGCGTTCGGCGTGCTGAGCGCGGCCTTCATAGCCATCGTGCTTGGCGAACACGGCGCCCTCTTTCCCTACCACGCCATCATCGGCCTCACGGTCGGTTTCATGGTCGTGCTCAGACTTCTGTGGGGTTTGGTCGGGACGCGCTACGCGCGGCTGTCTGCATTGCGCCTTTCTCCGCTGGACGTCATCCGCTACTTCCGCGGCGTCCTTTCCGGACATCCGCCGCGCCACTTGGGTCATAACCCGGCAACATCACACGCGATCATCATCATGTTCGCGCTCATCCTCGGGCTTGCCGCCACCGGGCTGTTGATGGCGGTCGGCGCCACGGGCCTCAAAGACCTGCACGAGATCCTGTCCTACTCCCTGGTGGGCGTTGTCTGTGCGCACATTCTCGGCGTGCTCATTCACGCGATTCAGGTCCGCGATGGCCTTCCCCTCAGCATGGTCACCGGGTACAAACTCGGCACTCCGGACCAGCCAATCCGCTCGTCTCAGCCCCTCGCCGCCGGCGTTTTTCTTCTGCTCTCGGTGTCGTGCGCCGCCACTCTTGTGCGCACCTACACGTCGTCCACGCAAACGATTGCGATCCCACTTCTCGGTACGGTGCTTCAACTGGGAGAGGCGCCGGAGGGTGGACACGGGGATCGTTCGTCCGGGAGAGATCACATTCCCGATGAGGACGATTGATCGTCCGTCCGCACTACTCGCCTCGCGCCTGCCCCGGGACATACGGCGCATCGGCCGACCTCGTGATCAGCGCCACATTGTCCGGCAGGTGCTTGGCCACGTCCGCCAGGACATCGCCCGTCACACGCCTCGACAGCATCGACCGGCGCGACTTGCCCATGATCAGCGTGTCGCACCCGTACGTGACGGTGTAATCCAGAATCTCCGCCGCGATGTCAGTGCTCGTCACATAGATCGGAACAAAGGGCACCCCGGCCCGGTGTGCCAGCACCGCCGTGGTCCCCAGCGCTTCCTGCCCGGCGGGATCATCCTCGATTCGCGGCACGCCCCCCGGCTGCACGTCAATCAGCCGCAACGTTCGCACGTAGATCACAAAGAGCGCCGCCCCGCGCCGCTTGGCGACATCCACCGCGTATTCCGATTGGTACCGCCCTCTCGCCGCCAGCATGATCCGCGGCCGCCCCGGCTCGATCGCCGCCGGCGCCCGCCGAACTTCCGCCAGCCAACCGGCCTCCGGCGTCGGCAGCGGGGGCAACTCCGCCTCGACCTTGGCCCGTGCCTTGAGCAGGAACCTTACCACCAGCACCGTCACGATGATGGTCCCCGCAAATACCGTCGCCCGAGGCTTCGCGACCACGATCGTCAGTTCGATCACCGTCATGAGCGCCCCGAGGCTCCACATCCCGATACGTTCCACCCTCGAAATCGCCAGCGCCTTGTTGAACGCGCAGCTCAGCACGTTGATCGCGATCGCGCCCACTACTCCGATCGCGTAGAGCTCACCCAGCATCTTCACATCGCTCCCGATGAACACCAGCACGCCCATCGGCAGCACGCACGCGATGATCAACCCGACCCACGGCACACCCGAGTAGTTCAGCTTCGTAAATGGGCGTGGCACCTCCCGGTCCTGCGCCATGGAGTACAGCACCGACACCTTGGCCATGATCGCCGTGTTCACCGCCGACAGCAGCAGCAGCCCGAACACGATCCCCGCCATCACCCCCATCACGCGCCCCGATGATGCCCCCAGCAGGCTTCCCGCCGAGTGCGTGGCCAGTGACTTCACCGCCGTGTCGCGATACTCCTTGACATCCTCCCGCACATCCTCGGGCTTGTACTTCACGCCCTGGCCGTCCGGCCCGTCGTGGTTCACTCCAAGCTCGAAGGTGACGTAGTCCGGTGTCGTGTGGTCGCGAAGCTGCGGGAGCGCGTTGAGCGCCAGGCAGAAAATCACGTTCAGCGCCACCACTTCCAGCAGCACCGGCCAGATCGTCCGCTTCGCGGTCTTCTTCACCGGCCGACGCATCAGGCCCGTCATGTTCGCGACGGCCTCCACGCCCGACAGCGCCAGCACGATCCGGACCAGAGATTCCCATCGCTCCCAGACCGACGTCACGCCCGGAACCGAAGTCGTCGCCGTCGTGACTCCCTTCGCGGCCAGTGGCAGGCACATCATCCCGATCACCGCCGACATCACGATCGCCGCCACCGCGATGATCAACGCGAATCGGCCCGCGTTCCGCGCCCCGAACCAGTTGATGATCCCGATCACCACGATCGTCGCGCACGACACCGTCACCACGACCTTGTGCTCGACCCCGAAGTAGTGATAGCCCTCGACCACCGAGAGCGCCGCCGTCACGATGTAGTCGCACAAGAGCAGCGTCGCGCCGACCACCGACAGCGTCCGGCTGATCGGCCGGGCCGCCGCGTACACCCCGCCACCATCCGGGAAGCACCGGCACACCACGGTGTACGCCCACGCCACCGCCGCCATGATCAGCGACATCAACGCCAGATACAGAATCGACGCGTGCCCCGTGTAGTAGAACGCGAGGCCAAGGACGTACAGCCGGCTCGTTCCCCAGTCCCCGAACAGCAGGGGCCCCGCGTGGTACCACTTCAAGTTGCGGGGACGGCTCTCGGCGACCAGCATGAGGGTGTGAGTATACGGATTCGATCCTGCCTACCACTCGCTACGCCAGAACAGGTGTTTTCCCCGCCATCTTCACCACCGCCTCGATCATCCGCCCGATTCCCTCGTACACCTGCCAGGGGTTTGCTCCGTCGTCCATGTACGCCGGCGACGTCGCCACCCGCTGCGCCTCGTCCAGGCACGCCTGCGTCACGTCTCTCGCTTCATGCGTCGCACCCATCCTCGCCACTGCATCCGCCGCTCCCCCCGGCGCGCCGAGCGTCAGCTTCACCCCCGGCCCTCCACCCACCGTGCCCAGCACCCGCGCCCCGATCACCGGCGCGATGCAGCACATTCCCACCGGCTTTCCCGCCGAGTGAAACGCCTTCACCACCCGCTCCACATCCGGCAGCACCGTGCAGTTCTCCCCATCTTTCGCAAACGTGCACAGGTTTTTCGCGGCCCCAAAGCCGCCCGGAAAGACCACGCCGTCGAACTCCCTGGGGTTCAATCCCGACAGCGCCGAGATGTCCCCGCGGGCGATTCGCGCCGCCTCAACCAGCATGTTCCTCGTCTCCGCGCTCGCGTGCCCCGTCAGGTGGTTGACCACATCCGCCTGCGGCCCGTCCGGCGCGAAGCATCGGTACGACGCCCCCAGCCTCGCCAGGTGAATCAGGCATGACACCGATTCGTGAATCTCCGACCCATCACCCCGCCCGCACCCGCACAACACCACGGCAAATCGAGGCATGCATCGTCTCCTGGCCGCGCTCTATTCCGCCCGTCTCGGGCCCCGCGGTCCTGGTGGCGGGAGCGTCGGCCCCGGCGGCGGCGCTTCACCCGCCCTGAGCTGCGCCGATATCTCTTCCGCGTGGGTGTTCACGCTCGCATCCACGCGCTCGCCCCGCGCCAGCGACCAGGCCGCCACGCCCGCCGCCACCACCAGCAGACACACCGCCACGATGAGCTTGACTCGTCTCTCCATGAATCACCGGAAGTCGCGGCCGTTGATCCCGTGCCGCGTCGCCCAGAAGTATGCCGCATCCCCGTACTTCCAGCTGAACCCGCGCAGCGGCCCGTAATCGAGCGCGTTCATCTCCTGGTCCATCCACGGGTGCCAGGTTCCCGACGGGGTTGCCAGCTTTCCCGGTCCCGGCTGTGCCGCGGCATCGGTGTCGGCGATGACCTCCGACATTTTCAGGCTCCGCCCGCTCCCATCCACGAGCGCGACGCGCGTCCGCGCCCGCGGATCGTTCCACATCGGCTGCTTCGGATGGGTGTAGTCCTTGCCCTCGAACACCAGCACTTTGTTCCCCGGATAGCTCGTGTCGCTCCCGTGATTGCGCTTGAACAGGTAGGCGTTGGTCGTCGTCCCGTTCACGCGCGTCGGCGTCGCAAACTTCGCGGCGTCCTGCCAGAACACCGGGGGGTACCAGTACGAACTCGGAAAGATCCACAGGAGATCCCCCTGCGCCGCCGTGTTCTCCCGGAACCACGCCTGCAGCGCCTTGTCCCCCGGCGCGATGATCGACTTCACCCGCGACAGGTCCTGCATGTACAGCGTGTGCGCCAGCCAGTGGTACCCGTACGACTCGGACTGCGAGTAGCTGTACGGCGCCCCGTCGTAGATCCACCCGTACGCCGATCCCCCGAGGCACTCCTGGTTCGGCACATACACCCACGCACGGATCGCCGGTGAACACCGCGGGGCCTTTGCTGGAGTAAATGGATTGACGAACTCATCCTTGTGGTCGAGCTGGTAGTTCGCGTTGATCTGTGCATTCGACCTCAGGTTCGCGAGGCTCGCGCCGTTCTGCGAGGCCCGTCGGGCTTCTCCGAGTGCCGGCAGCAGGATGCTGATCAGCAGCGCGATAATCGCGATCACCACCAGCAACTCAATAAGAGTGAATGCTCTGCGCATTTCCGCCTTTCGCCCATCGAGCGGCCCGAGCCAGTAGACTCGTCCTCAGGTCAACCGTCAAGGGATTGTGAGGGTGTTCCTCGCTGTTCGCTCCGGAACCGCCTAAGGGAAGGTGCCGGAGCGCCGATAGCGGTTGTGTCAACATTCAATGAGCGCAAATATGGCTCCAGCACCGAACTGTTTATTGACAGACCGCCTCCCTCCCCGTAGCGTTGCGGCTTGAACGCCGTGGGTGCAGCAGGACGATGACCGACACGCCGCGAGATTCCGACCTCACCGAGACCTCACCGCTCTCACGCGCTGAGGACACTCAACCAGTCCTCCCTCCGGACGCCTCTCGCGCCCCTGCCACACCACAGCCAGCCAAGCCTCCACCCACGCTCCAGGACGCCGAAGACGCCCTCCAGGAGGCGGCCAAGAGCGGCACCAACGTCGACACGCTCGTCGCCCGCCTCGTCGTGGACAACGGCCTCGCCATGCCCGAGGAGGTCCAGCACTGTCTCGAGAAGGCCAAGTCCCTCCGCGAAGAAAACAACCAGGCCTCACTCGTCCAACTCCTCGTGGATAACGAATACGTCACGCGACGGCAGGTGGCCCGACTCAAGCAGATCATCGAAGCCGAACGCAGCGGCCAGAAGATTCCCGGCTACAAGGTCATGGGCAAGCTCGGCGCGGGCGCCATGGCCACCGTCTTCAAGGCCAAGCAGCTCTCTCTCGACCGCCTGGTGGCGATCAAGGTCCTCCCCCGCAAGTTCTCCAGCAATGCCCAGTTCATCGAGCGCTTCTACGCCGAAGGCCGCGCCGCGGCCCAGCTCAACCACCCCAACATCGTTCAAGCCTTCGACGTCGGCAAGGCCGGCGACTACCACTACTTCGTCATGGAGTTTGTCGACGGCCGCACCGTGTTCGACGACATCGTCAAGCACAAGCGCTTCAGCGAATCCGAGGCCATCGACATCGCCATCCAGACCGCCGAAGCGCTCCTCCACGCCCACGATCGCGGCCTGATCCACCGTGACGTCAAGCCCAAGAACATCATGATCAATCAGGACGGCGTGGCCAAGCTCGCCGACATGGGCCTCGCCCGCGCCATTTCCGACAAGGAAGCGGCCGAAGCCGAGGCGGGCAAGGCCTTCGGCACTCCCTACTACATCTCCCCCGAGCAGATCCGCGGCGAAAAAAACATCGGCCCGCCCTCGGATATCTACTCCCTCGGCGCCACGCTGTACCACATGGTCACCGGCAACGTTCCCTTCGACGGTAAGAACCCATCGGCCGTGATGCACAAGCATCTCAAGTCCGAACTCGTGCCGCCGGACCACGTCAACCCCAAGCTCTCCGGCGGCCTCTCCGAAGTCATCGAAATGATGATGTCCAAGGAGCCCCGCAAGCGCTACCAGAACTGCAAGGACCTCCTCATCGACCTCCGCGCCGTCCGCAAAGGCGAGCAGCCGCCGATCGCGCACAAGGAAGTCTTCGAGGCCGACCTCGCCACCATCGTCGCCGCCGAGGCCGCGGCACCCGCCGAAATCGCCCCCGATTCCAGCTCCGAGCGCCAGCTCGTCCGCGAGCCCCTGGTCATCACGCTCGTCGTCGTCGCCGCGATCAGCATCATCATCAATGTGCTTCAGGCCATGTCGCGAGGCTGACCCGCCTCACTTTGAAGTCCGACACAGTCGTTGGTCTCGCGCCGCCTCATCGGTGGTGACCATGCCGGTGCCCCCCCCCGTGTCCGCCGCCGTGGCCCCCGTGGTGCCCGCCTCCGTCAAAACAGAAGCAGCCGCCCAGCATCGCGATCATCGAGAGCGCACCGACAGCGCACAGCATTCGCCGGATCCTCATGACCATTCTCCTTTGTCCATCCCGCCGGCTGATGTTTCAGCGGCGTCTCGTTCCGACCAGGTCGGACGCACGAACGGGCAACATGTTTCCAATTACTAACATGCGGTGCAGTCTAGCAATCCTGCGGCATGGACGAAATGCAAGCTGCTGATGAATCAGTACTTACGGGCAGAACGCAGACCGGCACGCCCTTCTATCCTTGACCCCACCCTCGCGGGCGATAACCTTGCTCGCCGTTCGAACGGCCCCATCGTCTAGTCCGGTCTAGGACGCCAGGTTCTCATCCTGGAAACCGGGGTTCAAATCCCCGTGGGGTCATTCACGCGCACAGCGTGCGCCCCGGGTCAACTCGCCTCCCCGACCAGCCGATTCAATCCAACCGGGAGGTGGTCATGGCGGACCCGCATCAGAACAGTGGCCCCATTCAGAGTCAGTTCGCGAACGACCCTGACATGAAAGAGCTCGTGGAGCTCTTCATCAGCGAGCTTCCCCAGCGCATCGACGCCATCAACACGGCCTTCCAGGCGGGCGACACCAACTCACTCAAGCGCCTCGCCCACCAGCTCCGCGGCGCCTCCGCGGGCTACGGCTACCCGACCCTCGGCACCGCCGCCGGCGCCGTCGAAGACGGCCTCCGCTCGCTCGCCCCGACCGAAACATCACGGGTGATCGCCCGACTCGGCGCAGAAGTCGCCGCGCTGATCGATATGTGCCGCCGCGCATCCGCGGCCTGAGTTTCCCGGAGTCGCATGTCTCATCGACCCGCCCAGTTCGACGACCAGAACCCCATCGTCCTCGTCATCGACGACTCGGCGGATGTCCATCGTCTGCTCAAGGCCCGCCTCCGGCACGAGGAACTCGAGCTCCGGGCTGTCACCAGCGGCGCTGAAGGCATCGAGCTCGCCCGGACGATCAAGCCCGCGATCTGCCTCCTCGACCTCGACATGCCCGGCATGGACGGGTTCCAGGTCCTCCGCACTCTCAAGAACGACACTGCCACGATGGACATCCCCGTGATCGTCCTCTCCGCCATGGTCAGCGCCCAGGACAAAGTCACCGCCTTCGATCTCGGCGCCGTGGACTACATCACCAAGCCATTCAACCTCACCGAGCTCCGCGTCCGCGTCCGCTCCGCGCTCCGCCTCCACCGCCTGGTCCAGATGCTCGCTCAGCGTGCCCAGATCGACGGCCTCACCGGCCTGTGGAACCGGGCCTACTTCGACCGCCGCTGGGCCGAGGAAGTCGCCAAGGCCTCCCGTCACGCCCACCCGCTCACGCTCGCCATGCTCGATATCGATCACTTCAAAGGCATCAACGACACCTACGGCCACCCCGCCGGCGACGCCGTCCTGCAGGGCGTCGCCCGCCTTATCCAGCGCGAGTGCCGTCAGGAGGACGTCGCCTGCCGCTACGGCGGTGAGGAGTTCGCCCTCATCATGCCCGACACCTCGCCGCAGGAGGCCCACAACCTCTGCGAGCGCGTACGGACATCACTCGCCGCCACCATCTGGTCGCAGCATCCCGAGCGGACCGTCACCATCTCCATCGGCCTTGCCGGCCACATCAAGCCCGGCGACATCTCCGCGCCCGGCTGGCTCGAACACGCCGACCGCGCCCTCTACTCCGCCAAACGCGGCGGCCGCAACACCATCGTCACCGCCGGCGGCACACCGCCCCTCGCCAAAGCCGGCTAGAACGGGATCATCACGCCCGCGTACAGCATCAAGCCGTCCCGCGCGGGGTTGTTCGCGTCTCCTTCGATGCGCGCGTTCGACACGTGATGCCACCGCAGCCCCACCTGCAGCCGCGTCCCATCCTCATCCAACTCATAGGTGAATCCTCCGCCGATGCGCGGCGTGAAGTTCACGCACGTGCCGCCGTCGGGCACATCGTCCGTCGTGAACAGCAACCCGATCCCCACGTCGGAGTACACCGACCAGCGCTCCTGCGTGAAAAAGTGCCACCGGAACAAGAACGCCGGGTTGATTCCCAGCGCATCTTCCCCCGGCTGGTTGAAGTACCACGCGTTCAGTTCCGTCGAAAACTCCACGTACGGAACGACAAAGTAGCTCCACGCGGCCCGCAGGTTGAGATCCGTCGCCTTGTCAAAGTTGTACGCAATCCCGCTCCCGAATGTCCCGTACTGCGTCCCCTGGGCGCCAAACGGCTTTCGAACCGCGGCCGCATGCCCCACCTCGGCGGGCTTTGACGCGCTGTCGCCGGGTTGTGACGGAACGTACGTCCATTCAAACGGCCGTATCTCTCCGATCGACGGAGACGAGCCCGGACGATCGTCGAACAGATCGCCCGCCGCCGCGGTCCGGGCCGCCAGGAGCACAACCAGGATCAGAAATCTGCTGCGCATGGGCTCAGAATAGCGTCTTAGGATTGCCCATGACGGTCGATCCCATCCAGGCACGTATCCAGAGACTCGAGGAGAACCAGGGGTTCACTGAGCGTGCCGTCGAGCAGCTTTCGCAGGAGATCCGCGATCTCGGCGCCCGTGTCCACGAGTTGACCGCCGCGCTCGCGAGGATGGAAACAAAGGTGGAGGCAAACACCCGACCCGAGGCGCCGGGGAACGCCGATTCAGATCAGCAGTGACTCGCCGGTCATCTCGCGGGGTTTGTCCAGTCCAAGCATGTCGATCGCCGTCGGGAGGATGTCCGCCAGCCTGCCCCGCCGCGCCCGTGCCGCCGCGTCAAACCACCCTGCCGCGTTGAAATCGCCCCTCAGCTTGCGTGTTCTGAACGGTGCTCCCACCACGTAGATCGGCACGTCGAACACCGTGTGGGCGGTGTGCGGCGAGCCCGTCTCGGGATCAAACATCTGCTCGCAGTTGCCGTGGTCGGCCGTGATGATGAGCGCCCCTTTCTTCGCCAGCGTGGCGGTCATGATCCGGCCGACGCACCCGTCCACGGTCGCGCAGGCCTGAATCGCGGCCTCGAGATTCCCCGTGTGGCCCACCATGTCCGGGTTGGCGAAGTTGACGATGATCACGTCCTCGCAGTCCGTCGCCGCAAGGCGACGAAGGACCGCATCGCACACCGCGCCGGCCGACATCTCGGGCTTGAGGTCGTAGGTGGCAACCTTGGGGCTCTGCGGGTTCTCGCGGCGTTCGCCTTGGAAAGGTTCGTCGCGGTAGTCGTTGAAAAAGAACGTGACGTGCGGGTATTTTTCCGTCTCCGCACATCGGAACTGGCGAAGGCCGAGTGAAGACAAGAACTCGCCGCCGATGTTCTTCATCTTCGGGGGCTTGGGAAATGCGACCGTGCAGAACGGCAGCAACTCTTCCCAGTATTCCGTCATGATGACATAGTGGAGATCGAGCTTGGCTCCGCGATCAAAGCCGTGCTTGCCCGAGTCGGGCGAGGGCTTGACCTTCGCCCACTTGTCGTCCGGGAACACAAAGGATGCGGAGATCTCGCGGGGCCGGTCGCCGCGATAGTTGTAGAAAATGACGGTGTCGCCATCGGCAATCCGCGAGCTGCACTGCGATTCCGGCGTGGCGCCGATCATGGTGGGGAGGATGAACTCATCTCCCTTCTGCGAATCGCCCAGCGGGTTGTCGTAGCAGTGCTGTATGGCCGCTTCCGCCGTGGGTGCGGTCCTGGGCCCGTGGCCGGGGCTTGCCGATTCGCGCCCTGTGAGCGTCGCGAACGCCCGGCCCACGCGTTCCCAGCGATAGTCGCGGTCCATCGAGAAGTACCGGCCAATCACCGAGGCAATGCGGCCGACGCCGATCGCGGCGAGCTGCTTCTCGACGCGTCGCACGAACTCAAGCCCCGTAAACGGCCCGGTGTCGCGCCCGTCGGTGAAGAGATGAACCAGCACGCGATCGGAAGGGACGCCCAGCGTCTTGCACGCGCGGAGGCAGGCGTATAGATGTTCAAGCTGTCCGTGTACACCGGCATCAGAAGCAATGCCGAGAAGATGAACCTTGTGCGAGGCCTTCCCCGCGCAGCGCGAAATCGCCGCCGCCAGGGCGGCGTTCTTCTCAAGCCCTGCGCGGCAGGCCTTGGTGATCGCCACGGACTCCTGGTCGACGATCCGGCCCGCCCCGATGTTCTGGTGCCCGACCTCGGAGTTCCCCATCGTTCCTTCGGGGAGCCCCACATCCTCACCGCTCGTCTTGATGAGCGTGCGAGGCCAGTCGCGATCAAGGGCATCGGCGATCGGCGTCAGCCCACGCTGGCGCGCGATGAGCGGGGCATCAAACGCCGCGTGAGATGAATTGGGGTTCAGCCCCCAGCCGTCACGGATGATCAACACAAGCGGAGCAGCGCGCAGGTTCGGTGGCATGGCGGAGTGTAGTGAGTGGGCGTCGCTCGCCCGTCACGCCGTCTGCCATTCCAACATTCGAAAGCACTCCCGCGACGACCCGACCGCCGCGGCGGTCAAACACCCAAAAAAGCCGCTGAAAGCCGGTGGCATCCAGATTGCATATAAGAATATCCGCAATAAGCGCCGGTCTGGAAAGCAGCACCACAACGTGAAAGGGGACACCATGAGGACGATCGTTCTGGCTGTGGCGGCAGGTTTGGCCACTGGCGCCTGGGGCGCCGACATTTCCAATCAGCAGCCGGTCAGCGGCGGAGGGGTTTCCCGATGGTCGCAGCTCTGGCAGGATCCGGGGCCGAACGGGAATGATCTCGACGGTGACTCGGTCTGCTGGGAAGACTTCACGCTCAGCGCGCCGACCGCGATCAATCACATCGAGTGGTGGGGGGTCGGCGCGTGCGAAATGGGTTTCCGCATCGAGTTCTGGAAGCAGGACCCCGGCACCATCGCCTACCAGCCCATCGGCGTCTTCTACTACGGCGGCGATCACACCGTGCAGCCGACCAAGCGCATCAACACGGCCGCGTACACCACATCGGCCGGCCCGGGTGGAATCTTCCACTACTCTCTGGACCTGGCCACGCCCGTGCAGCTCACCGCCAACGATGCGACCAACCCGCGCTGGTTCATCGCGATCATCGGCCTCACGCAGCAGGCGTACTACACCTGGAACTGGGCCCAGGGCACCGGCGGTAGCACGCGGACCTACCAGTTCATCCGCGGCAGCGGCCCGCAGTTCCGGTTGCTGACCGAGGGCCGGGCCTTGGTGCTCTCCGCCGCGGCCGCGCCGTGCTACGCAAACTGCGACGGTTCCACTGGCTCTCCCATGCTGTCGGCCAACGACTTCCAGTGCTTCATCAATCAGTTCGCATCCGGAAGCACCGCCGCGAACTGCGATGGGTCGAGCGGTGTACCGATACTCACGGCCAACGACTTCCAGTGCTTCATTGATCGATTCGCGGCGGGTTGCACGTAACCACCCGCGCCAGAGAGCCTCCCCCGATGCGGGACCGCATTCCGGAACGTCCTCAGGACCCCGGCGGCGGTCCCGCTTTTTTATATGAACATGTTCATTTTATCTCTTGACCTCATTCGGGCGGCACGATACTCTATATGAGCAGGTTCACTTTAAGAGGTGCTCATGCGAGTCACGGCCCAGACCAAGGCAGCGACCGAACAGGCGATCCGGAACACCGCTCGGAAGCTGTTTGTCCGCAAGGGGTTGGAAGCGACCAGCACCCGGGAAATCGCCCGCGGTGCCCGGGTGGCCATCGGGACACTTTTCAACTACTTCGCGTCAAAGGAATCCCTGGCGTTCGCGATCGCCGCGGAAGCGTTTGCCCAGGGCCGCGGGGCAGCGCGGGCCAGGTTGGCGAACGCCCAGGGCAGAACGGTCTCGCTCGAAGAAGAGTTGTTCACGCTTGCCGCCTGCGACATTCGGGCTCTCGAGCCGATTCGTGGATTGGTCGCCGACGTGCTTGAAGCGGCGCTGTCGCCGCTTTCGGCCGGAGAGTCCTCGAGCGACGCTTCGGCGCTTCGAACGCAGCGGCTGGAAGACGCCGCGGCCGCGATGGAGCGGCACGGGTTTGGACAGGCCGCGACGGCGGCGGTGATGCACTTGTACTGGTCGCTGTATCTCGGGGTCCTGTCGTTCTGGTCGGCGGACCCGTCTCCGCGGCAGGAAGACACATGGGCGATGCTCGACACAAGTGTGCGGATGTTCACCGGGGCTCTCAGGCCGGACTCGGCGCTGAATGACACCGGGGATTCGCCTATCACACGTTCGTATGTGCTCGATGCTTCAAGGGATGTTGAGAGTCACAGTCTTGGCGCGGCGAAGGAGGTCAACTCATGACGAGTTCCAACGTATCGCTGACCGATGTCCTGTCCCAGTTGCCCGAGGACCTGCAGTCGGGAGCTCCCCCGGAGTCGCGAACCGATGACCTGCCCGGACGGGCGGGCCTGCCGATCGGCCGGTTCAGCCGATTCTGGACACTGGGCACCTTGCACGGCAAGATCGCGGCCGCGTACACGTTCTGGTGGCTGCGAGGGATGTGGCAGGGAGTGGATGATCGTGAACGAAAGCTCAACGAGACGCACCTGAAGGCCGCGGTGCAGCTGCTGGGAACGATGTCGCACCTGCGCGGGGCGGTGATGAAGCTGGGGCAGCTGCTTGCACACTGGCCGGGCGTCGCACCGGAGGAGTTTGCGGATGTGCTGGGAAGGTTGCACTTCCAGGCGCCGCCGATGCACTTCTCACTGCTCCGCGAGGCCATCCGGAACGAGCTCGGCGCCGACCCCGAGGAGCTCTTTGCAGAGTTTGAAACGGAAGCCGTGGCGGCGGCGTCGCTCGGACAGGTTCATCGTGCGCGCCTCCGCGGCAGCGGCGAGCCGGTCGCAGTGAAGATCCAATACCCGGGCATCGCCCGGTCGATCCGGTCGGATGTGGCCAACATCCGGGCATTGCTGCTTCCCATGCGCCTGGGCGTCGACGGCGACAGCATCCGCACCCAGCTCGATGACATCGAGACCATGCTCGGGCTCGAGGTGGACTACCGGGCCGAGGCGGAGAATCTTCGCACCGCACGACGGACGCTCGAAGGCTTGGACGGCGTGTTCGTGCCGCGGGTCCACGACGGGCTTTCCACGTCGCGAGTGCTGACGATGGACTGGGTCCCGGGCCGGCATCTTCCGGAGTTCGCGGCGGGCTCGCCATCCGATGAGTCACGCGATCGATACGGCGCTCTCATCGTGCGATCGCTGATGCGACTGTGCTACCGGGCGCACATGCTCTATTCCGATCTGCATCCGGGGAACTTCCTGTTCATGCCCGATGGCCGTCTGGGCCTTATCGACTTCGGCTGCGTGCGACGGTACACCGCGGAGGAGGTCGAGTACCTGACCGAGGCGGAGCGCGCAAGTTTCATCTCTCGCGATGCGGTCCGACAGGCCGTGATCCGCGGAGCGGACCTGACAGTCCGGCAGCAGGCCGAGACAGAACGCATCGACCTGATGATGGCGTGGTACGACTGGGTGTGCGAGCCGGTCGTCACGATGGAGCCGTTCGACTTCTCGCAGGAGTCGTACTTCCGGCGGGGAATGGACCTGTGGCGAGAGCTGCTCCGCAAGCGCTATGTCCGCACCCTGCCGGTGAACACGTGGATCACCAAGAGCTTCGTCGGACTCCGAGCGATGCTGTACCGCCTCGGTGCACGTGTGCCGCTGGGACGCATCATCCGCGAGGAAACGAGCGTCCCTTTGCCTCCGGTACCGCTCCCTGCGCCGTTATGAGACGCGCATAGTCGTCACGATCGCTACACCCCGCCCCCAGGTGGCGAGCGATCGTGGGAGCTGTTCGCCCGGACTGGCCGCGCTCGCAGGGTCGGGCAGACTTCCAATGCCCGGCCCTCGCTTTCGTGGTGACGGCGGCGTCCGGGCGATGGGACCGACCAACAAGTGAAGATCAAGACGATCATCGCCGTTGCGGCGGCCCTCGGGGCCTTCGGAAGCACGGCCTTCGCGCAGGTGCACTACAAGGCCGACCCGCTTCCCGTGGGACAGGAGCCGACCGCGATACCCGGCACAGGTCTGTCGCTCGCCTGGAGCACTGTCGAATCCGGCGCCGGAGTGCTCAGCGGCGGTTCACTGGCGATGATTTCGACCCTCGGTCAGTCAGACCTCGGCACGATGTCCGGCGGAACATTGCAGCTGGTCGGTGGATTCTGGGCGGGCATCCGCGACCAGACCGCGTGCTATGCGGACTGCGATGAATCGGGCGGCTCGCCGCGGCTCACCGCCAATGACTTCGCGTGTTTCGTCTCGAGGTTCGCCGCCGGAGAGGCCTATGCGAACTGCGATGGTTCCACGACGCCACCGACGCTGAACATCTTCGACTTCCAGTGCTTTATCAGCAAGTTCACCGCTGGCTGTCCGTAATCTGCCTCGCGGCCCCGGCGCAAACCGATCACGCCGCAAGCCAGGTCAGCACTTCTTCCCAGTTCATGGCCTTGCCCGGCTCCCGGGCCTGGACCCACTTCACCTTGCCCACGCCGTCGGCAGCCTTTCCGACAATGACCGTGCCGCGGCTCGAAACGTTGAGTTCCTTCCAGAAGAGGCCATAGGCCTTGCACACCTCGCGGTGCATGTCGGCGAGCAGAGTCTGCTTAAGGCCGAGCTGGTCGGCCCAGGCCTTCAGCGAGGCGAAGGAGTCGCAGGAGACGCCCACAACCTGGGCGCCCTTTTTTTGCCACGCCGCGATTTCATCGTTCACGCACTTCATCTCTGTGCCGCAGACGCCCGTGAACGCGAGAGGGAAGAAGCACAGCACGACATCGCCCTTCTTGACCTGGTCCGCGAGGGTCCAGTCGTTGCGGTGCTGGTCTTTGAGGGTGAAGTTGGGGGCGACCTGGCCGACGGGGATGACCGAATCACGCGGGGTGAGGGTGGGCACGGGGGATTCCTGCTGTGGCTATGGGTTTGGCCGGGGGTTTGGCTTTCGGGGCCGAACTGATTATGCTAGTCGTCGGTCGAGCCAAGGAGGGTTCAATGACCACGAAGGAGTCCGTGATGTCCGGTTCCACGGCGGAGACCCTGGAATCGCGATACAAGTCCGTGCGGGAGCGCATCGCCGACGCGGCGAAGCGGTCCGGCCGGGACGCATCCGCCATCCTGCTGGTTGCCGTGACCAAGTACGCCGAGGCGGACCAGGTCCGGTCGCTTATCCAGCTCGGTCACCGCGACTTTGGCGAGAACAAGGTGCAGAACCTGCTCCATCGCGCGGGGATGGTGGAAGAGTTCATGGCACGGCGACGGGTCCTGCCGCGGGCCCGGCACGCCCACGACGGAGACAGCCTGTTCCCGTCGGGAACCGCAGACGCCGTCCGTTGGCACATGATCGGGCACCTGCAGCGAAACAAGGCACGCAAAGCGATCGAGTTCTGCCGCCTGATCCATTCAGTGGATTCGCTGCGACTGGCAGAGGAAATCCAGGCCATCGCCATGAAGCGGGAGAATCCCGTCGAGGTGCTGGTGCAGGTCAACTGCTCCGGCGAGGCAAGCAAGTTCGGCTGCCCCCTTCCGGCCGCGGTTCACCTCGCCGAGCAGATCGACACCATGGTGTCGGTGCGAGTCCGCGGCCTGATGACCATGGCCCCGATCAGTACCAACCCCGAGGACTCGCGAGAGACGTTCGGCCGCTGCCGCGAACTGTTCGACGAGGTCCGCAAGACAGGAGTGGGGGAAGGGAAGTTCAACATCCTGTCGATGGGGATGTCGGGTGACTTTGAGGTCGCGATCAGCGAAGGCGCGAACGTGGTCCGCGTCGGGTCCGCCATCTTCGGCGAGCCCAAGGTGCTCGACGAGTCTGAAGAAGACTCGGACGAGGACTAGATAGCGCGATCAGGCCCGTGCCAGGTAGCCACGCCCGGAGCGTGTCGACACCATGTAGGCCTGGAGATTCGACCCCGGGCACGCCGTCGGATTGATTTCCTGGTGCGTGAAGACCCGGTTGACCGGGATGCGATAGGCGTGCATCCGGTCAGCAAGGAACGCGTCGAGCGAGGCGATGGCCTCCGATGTCGGCCGTTGCTCATCGAAGTTGCCCAGCACCATGATGCCCAGGTTGTGCTCGTTGTTCTTCTTGACGTGGGCGCCCTGGTAGCGAACGGGGCGACCCTCCCAGATGCGGCCCTGGGGATCGATGACGTAGTGGTACCCGATGTCCGCCCAGTGGCGGCCATTCTCATCGCTGTTGCCCGTGTGGACCGAGCGGATGAGTTCGAGCCGATGGGCGACGTCGCCCTTGGCCCGCAGCGACACGGGGGGCATCCCGTCGTGGTGGACCGTGATCCGGTCGATGCCGTTCATCGGGTTGATCAGCGACAGATTCGGGCCAGCCGACGCCCATTCCCGCCGCGGGATCACACCCGAAACGTCGGCCGGGGCCACCACCGGCGTGCGCGTGGGGCGATCGCCTCCGGCCAGCGTGCGACGCGGCGGGCCTTCAATCTCCGAAGGTGACAGCGGCTTCCAGCCCGTGGTGCTCTTGCGGTTGCAGGCGGTCAGGAGAAGGCCCGCAGTAACGACAAGGCCGCTCTGAAGGGCCTGGCGGCGATTGACGTGGTCTGACATGTCGTTATCCATCGGCTGGACAAGTGTAAACGATCCAACGGACGGCGGCAGAGGTTTCGGCGCGGGCTTTGCGCGGCCGGACGAGCCGCGTACCCTCGCCCCGTTGCCGTCGGATAACCTAGGCGGCGTCAGGCACTCCGAGAACGAGGGAAAACATGCAGGACAGCGTGAACAAGGAAGGGGCGGCCGGGGCGACCGGTGCAACTGGGGCCACGGGTGCGACCGGGGCCACAGGAGCGGCCAAGGGTACATCCCTCTCCGACATCGCCCACAACGCAGGCACCAAGGCGGCGGACGCGGCCAACGACTTCAAGGAAATCGCCGCCAAGTACATCCCGCCGTCCATCAGCGTCATCATCATCCTGGTCGTGTCGTGGTTCCTGTCGGGGTGGGCACGGCGGGCGATGCGCAAGGGGCTGGAACGGGCCAAGTTCGACCCGACTCTCGGGAAGTTCTTCTCCAACACCGTCCGCTGGCTGATCCTCACCATCGGCGTTCTCTTCTGCCTCAACGCGTTCGGCATCAACACGACCAGCTTCGCCGCGGTCCTCGGCGCGGCGGGCCTGGCGGTCGGCCTTGCTCTCCAGGGAAGCCTCGGCCACATGGCCGCAGGAGTGATGCTTCTCGTCTTCCGGCCGTTCAAGGTCGGGGACTCGATCACGGTCGCGGGTCAGAGCGGCGTGATCAACGAAATCGACTTGTTCACCACGACGATGGACTCGGCCGACGGGCGACGGGTCATCATCCCCAACGGGCAGGTGTTCGGAAACGTCATCGAGAACTCGACCTATCACCCGCGCCGACGGGCGGATGTGCGGGTCAGCGTCGGGCCGGGCAACGACCTCGACCACGTGCGGGCGGTGCTCATGCAGGCGGCGATGGGCACCCCCGGCCGCCTTCCCGAGCCCGGCCCTGGGGTCGGTCTCGTCAGCCTCGCGCCGACCCAGGATTGGGATGTCAACGTGTGGGCGAAGACGTCGGAACTCGGCGCGGTGAAGCAGGCGCTGATGCAGTCGATCCGCGAAGAAATCATGAGAACCGGGATCGAGATGCCGGTGCAGGCGATGACCGTGACGCTGCGACAGCCGAGCTGAAGCGTCACACGTTTCCCATCCACTTCGCCCAGATCGACAGCACCAGCAGCATGTACAGCCGCTGCGAGTGGTCCCGGACAATGCGACCCGACGGCCCCGTTCCCATGTGCTCATCCAGCATCTGGCGGACGAACTTCATGCTGAGATCGATGCCCAGCGATGTCGAACCCCACGGTTCGGCCGAGTTCAGATGATCGAGCAAAAGCTGTTTCATCCCGCCGTAGTCACTGCGGAACCACTCGCCGATGGGGATCGCGAAGCCTTGCTTGGGGCGGTCAACAAGGTTCGGCGGGAGATACTTGCGGGCCAGCCCGCGGAGGAGGCCCTTACGCTCACCGCCGGGCATGAGAATCTCCGGCCGCGTTGAGAACGCCATTTTGGCCAGGCGCCGATCCAGGAACGGCGATCGGACTTCCAGCGAGACTGACATCGATGCTGAATCCGACTTGCGCATGAGGTCGCACGGCAGGTAGAACAGGGCGTCGTAGGCCGCGGCCGTGCCCGCGGTGCGCACGCGGGTCAGATTGAACGGGCTCACAGCGCGATCGAACTCGTCGGGCGGTACGAGTTCCTGCAACATCGAGGTCGGAAAGATCGACAGCAGGTCGAAGTATCCCTGCCCCGCCGCGGCATCGATCAGCCTTCCCGTCCGCGCTCGTCGTGACTTGGGGTCGGGCGTCCGAGAGAGTGGACGAGACAGCCGACGGAACATGCCGGTTGCCGCGCCGAGATACGGGGCGGCCTGATAGCGCTCGTACCCCAGGAACAGCTCATCCCCGCCATCGCCGGAGAGCGCCACTTTCACATGCTGCCGCGCGTGCCGACACAGCCAGTACATCGGGAGCAACGAGCTGTCGCCGAAGGGGACTCCCATCTGGTGGATCAGCGCCACAAGGTCCTCGGCGGGCGCGGCCGCACAGTCCAGCGTGGTGTGCCGTGTGCCGATCGCGTCCGCCGCGGCCTGCGCATAGGCCGATTCGTCATACCGATCGTCGGGCATCCGGACGGTGAAAGTGCGGAGGTCGGGCTTGAAGCGCTTGGCCAGAAGGGCAACGAGGGACGAGTCGACACCTCCGGAACAGAAGCACCCCAGCTCGACATCCGCCTCGAGCCGCTCGCGAACGGCTGACTCGAGAGCTCGCTCAAAGTCTTCGATGGATGGGGATTGGTCACGTTCCAGGATGTTGGAATACCAGCCCAGGCGCCAGGGGCCGAAACCGTGCACTGCCGGCGTCGGAGCGCCGTGCACCATCCCTTCGCCGGGACCAAAATCATCTTCGCCGCGCTGGCAATAGTCCAGCACATACCCAGGAGCGACCGCATCCGACCCGGCGATGAATCCGCAGTGATCGAAGCCGAATCGAATCCAGCTCGCCAACGCCGACCTTGGCGCGAGGGTGTCTTCGGGTTCCCCAAGCTGCCGGCGGAGGGCCGTCGATTCGACGGGGACGCTCGCGAAGATGTTGAACCAGGCTCCGCCGCGGTAGGCATGGTGCAGATACAGAGGCTTCTCGCCGAAGCAGTCGCGGGCCAGGACCAGGCGTCCTTGTTTCCCGTCCCAGATCACCGCGGCGAACATTCCTTCGAGCCGATCGAACAAGTCGGTCTGCCATTCACGCCAACCGTGAATGAGCACCTCGGTGTCGCTGTGATCCGTCGCGAAGTGGTGCCCATCCGCCTGCAACTCTTTCCTCAGGCCACGATGGTTGTAGATGCAGCCGTTGAAGACTACCGCGGTGCGATCGTTGGATGGTTCAGCGGAACCGCGACCGTCAGAGAGCGGACGCGCGGATAATCCTGACGCGTTCGGCAGGCCAGGTGTCCGCTCCCTGACGGTCGCGGTTCCGTAAGAGGTGGGGGGGATGAGCTGTCCTCGATCCCAGACCATCGGCTGCGAGCCGCCTGCGTGATCGATGATCGACATTCGCCGATGCACGAGCGCGACATCGACAACGGTGCCGTCGGGCCGAATGGCGCGGTCACGGAAGCGGCCATGTCCGTCAGGCCCGCGGTGCTTGATCGAATCATCGAGCGTATCGAGCCATGCCTCGGGGATTGCCACGTCCGGTGGAGGAACCGGCGCGCCCGGTGGGTGGACCCTGAGAATGCCCGCGATGCCGCACATAGGGGGTAGTAAAGGGGCGTAAGGCCCCAGCGCCAAATTGCAGGTACGCTGTGGATTCGGGCGGCCCATGCCCGCAGAAGGATTTTTCTCATGGCCCAGCCATCATCCGAGACCGGTCACTGGGCGCCCGATGTCAGGACGACACTCTACATCTGGCTCAGCGGTTTCTTCGTCACCTGCCTGCTGATCGCCGACATGACCGGTTCCAAGTTCTTCCACTTCGATCTCCTGAAACTGCACCTCCCCATTATCGGTGAATACAACTTCGTCACGCACTCCTGCGGGATGCTCTCGTTCCCGATCACCTTTCTCTTGACCGACCTGATCAACGAGTACTACGGGAAAAAAGGCGCTCGGCGCGTCACCTTCGTCGGGTTGTTCTGCGCCTTCGTCGCGTTCATGCTCGTGTATGCCGCACGGAAGATGCCTGTCGACATGGGCTCTCCCATTCCTCAGGACACGTTCGACGCCGTGTTCGGCATGTCGAACCGGCTCTACATCGCCTCGCTGACGGCGTATCTCGTCGGGCAGCTCTGCGACATCTGGATATTCGGAGCCCTCAAGCGGCTCACGCGCGGCAAGATGGTCTGGCTCCGCGCCACCGGCTCGACCCTGGTGTCGCAGGCCGTCGACAGTTTCCTCGTGTCGATGATCCTGTTGTACGGGTTGACGCGCGCGGACGGATCGGCCTGGACCCTTCCGCAGATTCTCGAAGTCGCCAGCACCGGGTACATCCTCAAGTTCGTCATCGCGATCGCGCTGACGCCGGTGATCTATCTTGGCCGCTGGCTGATCCACACTCGTCTTGGCATCCAGCCCATGCCAGCGACCGATGTGGCGTGATTCGCGGTAGCGGCCTCGATCGTGCTACCGTGTGGAAATGTCGAAATTCACTCCCACCGCGGCAGACAAGTTCACCTTCGGCCTCTGGACCGTCGGCAACACCGGCCGCGATCCCTTCGGCGAGCCCACTCGCCCGAGGCTTTCTCCCGCCGAAATCGTCGACCTCCTCGGCGAAGTGGGGGGCGTCCACGGCGTCAACTTCCACGACAACGATCTCGTCCCCATCGACGCCACCCCCGCCGAATCCGCCCGTATCAAGTCCGACTTCTCCCGCGCCCTCAAACGCAACAAGCTCAAGGTCGCCATGGCGACCACCAACCTCTTCACCGACCCGGCGTTCAAAGACGGCGCCTTCACCAGCAACGATGCAGAGGTTCGCGCCTACGCCGTTCAGAAGACAATGCGCGGCATGGACACCGGAGCGGAGTTCGGCGCGAAGATCTACGTCTTCTGGGGCGGTCGCGAAGGCACCGAAACCGACGGCTCCAAAGATCCCATCGAGGCCGAAGCGCGCTTTCGCCGCGCGATCAACTTTCTGTGCGACTATTCCATGTCCCGAGGCTACGGCTATCGCTTCGCCCTCGAAGCCAAGCCCAACGAGCCCCGTGGCCACATGTTCTTCCCGACCACCGCCGCGTACCTCGCGTTCATCACCACGCTCAAGCACCCGGGCATGGTCGGCGTCAACCCCGAAGTCGCCCACGAGCACATGGCAGGCCTGAACTTCTCTCACGCCGTCGCACAGGCTCTTGGCGCA
Organism: Phycisphaerales bacterium; assembly: GCA_044222195.1. Taxonomy (GTDB): domain Bacteria; phylum Planctomycetota; class Phycisphaerae; order Phycisphaerales; family UBA1924; genus JAHBXE01. Next base: position 91,402 of record JBGANS010000014.1, on the reverse strand, counting down.
AAAAAGCTCTTCCACATCGACCTCAACGACCAGCAGTTCGGCCGATACGACCAGGACTTCCGCTTCGGATCGGCCGACATCAAGGCCGCGTTCTTTCTCGTGAGGCTGCTCGAAGAGAACAAGTACTCGGGATTCAAGCACTTCGACGCCCACGCCTACCGCACGGCGGACCGACGCGATGTGATCGAGTTCGCCCGCGGGTGCATGAAGACATACCTGATCCTCAAGGACAAGGCCCGTCGCTGGGCCGTGGACAGCGAGATCCGGTCACTCCTGCGGACGATCCACCGTGAAAACTCCCGCCTCGATGCGACCTATGCGAAGTTTTCTCGAAGCGGCGCAGCGGCGCTATCCAAACGAGACTTCAACCGCGAAGGACTGGCCGCGAGGCCGCTCCCCTACGAGCGCCTCGATCAGCGGACGATGGAGGTTCTTCTCGGCGTCTAGGATCACTCATGAGCACCACACTCTCCGCAACCAAGAGATCGTTCCAGGCGGCAAAGTTCGCCCACGCCATCGTGATCAACGCCGTCTCGGGCTTTCCCGGCGACAAGGCAACATTCCAGACGAGCGCGACCGACAACCACCTCCTCTGGCACCTCGGCCATCTCGCGACCAACTACAACTGGTTCGCCGCCGCCATCGACGGAAAGCCCGCGGGCGGCTCGGAGGCGGACAAGAAGCTCTTCGGCATGGGCTCAAAGCCAGAGGCCAACGCGGGCGTGTATCCCCCCATGGCCGAGCTTCGCAAGAGACTCGACGCGGGTTGGCAACGCTTCGCCGCCGCGGCCGAATCGCTCAAGGATGACGACGCCGCAAAGCCCTCGCTGATCGAGAGCGGCGGATTCCTGAGCGATCGGCTTGACGCGATCGACAAGTGCGCCTGGCACGATGGCTGGCACGCCGGTCAGCTCAGCGGTCTCCGCAAGGCCCTGGGTCTCAAGAGCGTGTTCGGGTGATCCGGCCCCGCTAAGACGCGTGGCCCCGCACCACAGCCGGCGGCGACAGCGAAGGCGGAGCGAGCGGATCGATCGTCGCGGCTTCAGCTTTGGCCACCACATCCTCCACCGCGATCGCAGTTGGGGCGCCTCCCGCGGCCTGAACGGCCGAGGCGGCGTGATTGCGCCAGGCGCGGCGTTCAGCCCGCAACATCCAGAAGGTGTGCATCGTCCGCGTGATCGTGAGCCCGACGGCGAAGCCCCAGACCGTCGCCCACTCGCGCCCGATCCCGTAGTGCATCAGGAAGTTCTGCAGCCCCAGGGCGACGGTGTACAGCACCGGCGCCATGACCATCCGCTCGAACTGCACGAGCGTGGCGTCGCGGATGAACGACAGGTGCTGGTACGCCTTGGAACTCACCGCGCCCCACCGGCGCGGCAGGTGGTTCGCGAGCCAGTGCAGCACGAAGTAGATCACCACGTCGAAGACCAGGTCGGAGGCGAACGTAATCGCGGTAATGGCGAACTTGTTGTTGATGCCCAGGTCGCGCGTCAGGCTGACGATCCAGAGCGTGGGCAGGAGCGCAAGGAACCCGGCCAGCAGCACGTTGCAGTTCACGTTGACGATGCGCCGGCCGTAGAGGCGCCCGAGCCACTTCATGGGCGATGGTACGCCCGTGCGCGGGCCTTGACGGGCCTACGCCTTGCGGGTCTTGGCCTTGCGTGCCGACCGCAGCATCCACAGCGTGTGCAGCGTGCGGATGCAGAGTGTCGCGGTGCAAAACCCGGCGACCGTCGCCCAGACCGGGGCGATGGCGTAGCGCATCAGCGTGATCTGCGTCACCGTCCAGATCGTGTACAGCAGCGGCGAGAGCACCATCCGCTCCATCTGCACCAGCGTCGCGTCCTTGAAGTATCCGGGGGCCGCGTTCTCGCCCACGACCTCCGCAAGCTTCTCGCCGGGCAGACGGTTGGGCCAGTGGTTCGCCATCCAGTGGAGCACGTAGAAACACGTCACATCGCTCACGATATCGGTGACGATAGTGACGACCGAGATCGCACCGTTCTCGAACGCCGTCAGCGTGTCCCGGTTGCCAAACCCGAAGCGGTGCACCAGCTCGACCACTGCCGCAACCGGCACCAGCGCGAAGATGCCCGCAAGGACAATGTTGACGTTGATGTTGATGATCCGGCGCTTGTAGAGCCGGGCGAGAAGCGACATGGGGGCAAGGATAGCTTGAACCGGGACCGGGCAAACGGCCGCCGGTCGGGTGCTACGCCGGCTTCACCGGCGCTCTGCCCACGGAGTAGTACCAGAACCCCTTCTCACCAAGCTGCCCGCGCCGGTACAGGTTCCGCCCGTCGAAGATCGCCTTGCCCCGCATGATCTGGGCCAGGCGTCCGAAGTCGGGGCTCTTGAACTCATCCCAGTCCGTGCTGATCACCAGCGCATCGGCGCCTTTGGCCGCCTCGTACATGTCCTCCAGGATCACCGGGCCCGAGCCCAGCTCCCGACGCGCGTTCTCGTTCGCCACCGGATCAAAGCCCCGCACGATCGCGCCGTACCCCAGCGCCTTGCGCATCAGCGTCAGCGCCGGCGCTTCTCGGATGTCGTCCGTCCGCGGCTTGAACGCAATCCCCCAGAACGCCAGGGTCTTGCCGGAGAGTCCGCCCTGGTTCTTGAAGTGTCCCTGGATCTTGTCAAAGAACCGGTCCCGCTGCTTCTGGTTCGTGTCGTGGACAGCCTTGGAAACGCTCACGTTCAGGCCGCGCGTCTCGCCCATCATGATGCAGGCCAGCGTGTCCTTCGGGAAACACGACCCGCCATAGCCAAGTCCCGGATACAGGAACGCGTTCCCGATCCGCTTGTCGCTGCACATGCCCTCGCGCACGCGGTTGATGTCCGCGCCGTACGCCTCGCACAGGTTGGCCATCTCGTTGATGAAGCTGATCTTGGTCGCAAGGAAGTTGTTGCTCGCGTACTTCACCATCTCCGCCGACAGGATGTCCATCAGGTAGATCGGGTGCCCGTTGCGAACAAACGGGTCGTACAGATCCTTGAAAGCCGCCCCGGTCGCCTCATCCTCAACGCCCACGACCACGCGGTCGGGCTTGTTGAAGTCGTCGATCGCCGCACCCTCTTTCAGGAACTCCGGGTTGTCCGCCACGCGGAACGGGATGTCGCTACCAACCCGCGCCCGGATCCGGTCCCGCACCGCCAGCGTCGTCCCCACCGGCACCGTGCTCTTCATCACGATGACCTTCGGCGTCTGCTTGGGCCCCAGGCTCTTGAGCACATCCGCGATGTCGTCCGCCGCGCCGTGGATGTACTTGAGATCCGTGTGCCCCCGTTCATCGCTCGGCGTGCCGACGCAGATGAAGATCATGTCCGCATCGCGATAGGCCTTCGCCTTGTCCGTCGTGAACTCCAGCCGCTTGGCCGCGACGTTCCGCTCCATCAGTTCCGTCAGGCCCGGTTCGTAAATCGGGCACACGCCCTTGTTGAGCTTCTCAATTTTCGCCGCGTCGACATCCAGGCACAGCACGTGGTTGCCGGTGTTCGAAAAGCACACACCCGTCACAAGCCCGACGTACCCGGTTCCGACCATTGTGAGTCGCATATCTGTTCCTCTGAAGGCCTCTCGCCGCCGCGGCTGCCCGGCGGGCCCGGACTATAAGCGCGGTACCGATAATCTCGGCACAATTCGGCCCCGCCTGTACTCATCGGCGCTTTGCCCGACCTACGCCAGAACGCCGGGCAGGGTTCACCCGGCCTCGCACGCCCGCCGCACCCAGGCCCGTACACTCCGCCCCCCATGCCCACGCAAGCCCGCCGCAAGGCCGCCATTCCCAACAAGCACATCCTCTACGAACAGGCCGTTCAGGCGCCCGAGGCCGATCTCGATTTCGCCGCCCGCACCTTTCGAAAGCTCCGCGGCCGCCGGCCCACACGCCTGCGCGAAGACTTCTGCGGCACCGCCGCCATCTGCTGCGAATGGGTCCGCCGCCGCCACGACCACACCGCCATCGGCCTGGACCTGCACAAGCCCACCCTGGCCTGGGGGACAGCCCACCACGTCGAGAAACTCAATCCCGAAGCCCGTTCCCGCGTCAAGCTCCTGAATCGCAGCGTCCTCGCCCCCGGCCGCGGGACCGGCTCGATGGACCTCATCCTCGCATTGAACTTCAGCTACTGGGTCTTCAAGCAACGCGCGGTCCTGCTCCAGTACTTTCGATCCGTGCGAACCTCCCTCGCTCGGGACGGACTCTTCGTACTCGATATCTACGGCGGTCCCGATGCGTTCGATGAACTGTCGGACAAGACCCCGATCGGCGGCACGAAGCGCGGCTTTACGTACATCTGGGAACAGGAGCACGTGGACCACATCACCAACGAAACGCTCTGCCACATCCACTTCCGCCTCGCCGACGGCCGCCGCGTCAACAAGGCGTTCACCTACGACTGGCGCATCTGGACCATCCCCGAGGTCCGCGATGTGCTCGCCGATGCCGGCTTTACCCGGACCACCGTCTATTGGGAAGGCGAGGACGGCAAGGGCGGCGGCAACGGCATCTTCCGCCCCCAGAAACACGGCGACTGCGGCGCCGCATTCATCGCGTACATCGTCGCGGAGCGATAGGCCTGATCTCCTACCCTTGACCATGCCCGCCCCAGCAAAGGTCACCCTGGCCGAAAAGTTCAGACTCTTCCGCGACTACTTCTCCCCCCGAATCGTCGGCCAGGTCAACGACATGCACGTCAAGCTCGCCACCATCAAGGGCGACTTCGCCTGGCACCACCACGAGCACGAGGATGAACTCTTCCTCGTCGTCAAGGGCTCCCTGCTCATGAAACTCCGCACCGGCGACATCACCGTCAACGAAGGCGAGTTCATCATCATCCCCCGCGGCGTCGAGCACAACCCCTGCGCCGCGGAAGAATGCCACGTTCTCCTTTTCGAACCCGTTACCACGCTCAACACCGGCAACATCCGCAACGACAAGACCGTCCAGAATCCCGCCTCTATCTGACGGCCCGTCGCGTGCGCCTGCCGCCATACGCTTCCGAGATGGCCGGCCTCGCCGCAACTCCCGACCTTGCTCACACCCAGGGCCTGATCGCCCGCGCGCTGGAAGCGGTCTCGCAACGATTCGAAGACCAGCTTCGCTCCGACCTTCCACCGGTCTCCCGTCTCATCGAGCACATCGAAAGCTACCGCGGCAAAATGCTCCGCCCAACCCTCGTCCTCGCCTGTGGCCTGGCTGCCGATCCTTCCTCCACTCCGTCCCTCCGTCCCTCCGTCTCTCCGTCCCTTCTTCCGTCCCACATCACCACCGCCGCCGTCTGCGAAATGATCCACATGGCCACCCTCGTCCACGACGATGTCCTGGATGAGGCCGACATCCGCCGCCGCGGCCAGACGGTCAACCGCCTCCACGGCAACGAAGCCGCCGTCATCCTCGGCGACTACCTCCTCGCCTCCGCCTACCACCTCTGCTCCCAGCTGGATTCACAGAAGGTCGCCCTCCTCGTCGCCCACACCTCCATGACCCTCTGCGCCGGCGAGCTTCTCCAACTCAGCCACCGCAACGACCTCTCCCTCGACGAGCACACGTACTTCGAAATCGTCGACCGCAAAACCGCCAGCCTCATCGGCCTCGCCTGCCGTCTCGGTGCTCAATGCTCAGGCGCTGATGAAGACACCGCCGCCCGCTTCGAACGCTTCGGCCGCAAGCTCGGCATCGCCTTCCAGATCCAGGACGACCTGCTCGACCTCACCGGCAAAGCCTCAACCCTCGGCAAGCCCGCCAACCAGGACCTCTCCGCCGGCAAGCTCACACTCCCGCTCATTCACCATCTCGCCTCCATTGCCCCATCCCGCCGCGCCGAATCCTTGCTGCTCATGGAGCAGGCCTGCGGCATTGGTGGGCGCGCAGGTAGTGGTGGTGCTGGTATTGGTGGTATAGGCGTCCCGCCTGTACGAAATCCCAACGCCTCCGCCGCCCTCCGCGATGCCCTCGAAGCCTCCCGCTCCATCGCCCACGCCCGCGACGCCGCCGAACGCCTCATCGCAGAAGCCAAGTCCGATCTCGCCCCCATCCCCGACTCCGCGGCCAAGTCGCTCCTGTTCACCATGGCAGATGCCGTCATCACGCGAACATTCTGATCGCCTGATGCCGTATGCCTTCGGCCTTATGCCTTCTTCAATGTCCACTCTCTTCAACGCAATCAAACCGCGCCTCCTATTCCCCTCCGAATTTGCCATTCGCGATTTGCCATTTGCCATTTGGCTCTGACAATCCACAGCCCCCCACCACCCTGAGCCAACAATGACCGTTCCCATTGCCATCATCGGTGCCACCGGAGCCGTCGGCCGCGAGTGCCTCTCCATCCTCGAGCAGCGCAACTTCAAGCACGGCCCGATCAAGCTCCTCGCCTCCTCTCGCTCCGCCGGCACCACCATTCCCTACCGCGGCCAACACCTCGCCGTCGAAGAGCTCGGCCCCAACTCCTTCAACGGGATCAAGCTCGCCTTCTTCGCCGCCGGCGCCGACACCGTCAAAGCCTTCGCCCCCATCGCCACCGCCGCCGGCTGCACCGTCATCGACAAGTCTTCCGCTTACCGCAGCGATCCCGCCGTGCCCCTCGTCATTCCCGAAGTGAACCCCGAAGCCCTCCGCGCTCCCTCCGTGGCTTCCACTTCGTCACTCCGACACTCCGTCACTCCGTCACTGATCGCTGTCCCCAACTGTTCGACCATCATTCTGCTCATCCCCCTCAACCCCATCCGCAAAGCCTTCGGCATCGACCGCATCGTGGTCTCCACCTACCAAGCCGCCTCCGGCGCCGGCGCCGCCGCGATGGATGAGCTCGAGTCCCAAACCCGCGACGTCCTCGCCGGCAAGCCCGCGCAACCCAAAATCTTCAAAGAGCCCTGCGCCTTCAACGTCTTCAGCCATGACTCCACGATGAACCTCACCACCGGCCAGAACTCCGAAGAGCAGAAGTTTACGACCGAATCCCGCAAGATCTGGAATGACTCGACGGTAAAGGTCAACGCCACATGCGTTCGCGTCCCTGTCATGCGCGGCCATAGCGAAAGCGTCTGTCTTACCCTCAAGAAGCCCGCGACCGAAGCCCAGTTCCGAGCAGCGTTCGATGGCGCGCCGGGCCTAAGGCTTGTCGATGATCGTGCCAACAACAGGTTCCCGACCCCACTCAAGGTCTCCGGCGCCGACGACGTCCTCGTCGGCCGAATCCGTCCCGATGACACGCAGGAGGTCGTCGGCAGTGGTGCCGGCGCTGCCTACCGCGGCTGGAACCTTTGGATCTCCGGCGACCAGCTCCGCACAGGCGCCGCCCTCACCGCCGTCAAGATCGCCGAACTGCTACAGAAATAATCGTGCCACGGGCTTGGGCTTCAGCCCACGCGCGTGCGAAGTGCAATGAATCACCTTCGCGCCATGCTCGACACCACCAAAGTCCAGAACCGCCGCACCCTTCGCTTCAGTTCTCTCGACGAAATGCTCGCCGAAGCCCGCGCCCTCGCCGCGGCACCCAACCTCAAGCAAATCGGCAACTGGACCCTCGGCCAGGCCCTCAACCACATGGCCGCCTGGATCGACTACCCCTACCTCGGCTATCCGCCGGACCTCATCATCCCCGAAGAAATGAAGGCCAACGCCCGCGCCATCAAGCACAAACTCATGCACGAGCCCTTCACGCCGGGCGAGAAAGTCCCCGGCCCCTCCGCCGGCACTTTCGCCACCGAAGTCGTCCCCACCCACATCGCCCTTCCCAGCCTCGAATCCGCCGTCAAGCGCCTCCGGGCCGGCGACCCTCCCATCCCCGACCCCGCGTTCGGCAAGCTCACCGCCCACGAGTGGACGCTGATGCATCTCCGTCACGCGGAGCTGCATCTGAGCTTCTTCACTCGGTAGCCGCCTATCGAACCCGTTTCAGTATCCGCTCGCCCGGCTTGGCCTCGGCCGGCGGCTTTGGCGTCACCACCGGCGCATTCGCGGCCTCAAACGGGATCGGCCGCACCCCGATCTCCCTCGCCCGCGCAAGCCAGATCAAGCTGTACTCCGGCGTTGCCGCGACGCTCCGCGTCAGTTTCGGCAGCTCCGCCTGGTACCGCGCGGTCCCGACTTTCGCCGCCGCAGAGAAGCTGTTCCAGCTTGCTTCCTCAAACGTCGGCTGCTTCTCGAGCGTCTCCTTCACCCTCGCGACGCGATCAAAGTCCTCCTTCTTCGCCTTGCCGATGATCGTCGTCTCGAGCCCGATGGTGGCCTTCCCCTCACGGTCCAGGTCGATCGCCAGGAACGCATGCCCCGGCACGCACACGATCCCGCAGTTGATCCCGATCTTCTGCAGCACCGACGCGATCATCACCGTTCCATCGATGCAGTTGGCCTGCTTGTTCGTGATGCACTCATCCAGAAACCGCACATGCTGACTGAACACCGTCTCGCCCTGCGCCGACACCTTCGAAATGTCGCTGTAGCTGATCCCGCGGGTCTGCAGCACCCGCCAGATCGCGTACACCTGTGTGACCACCTCATCCGCGCTGTGCTTCTGGTACCCCGTGAACGACTTCACCACTCCCGTCGCCAGCGCATCCCTGAGCAGCCCATCGACCCACGGGTGATCCTCGTTCACGTACGCCGCGAACGCCCAATGCGTGCTGACCAACGCATCCCCCACCACAAAGCCGAGCGGGCAGTCGTTGATCGACCGCAGCGTGCACGTCTCCGTGTGCTCGACCTCCTCGAGCGTCCCCAGCTTCACCTTGAACACCAGGTCGATCGGCACCTGCTGGCGGTTCTTGAGCAGGCGGCCGTACTTCCACTTGATCTTGGGCAGGACCGCGTACGTCACGTTGGCCTTGGGCAGAAAACCCTTGAACGTGCTCGGCTCCATCACCTCGTCGCACGACACCGTCACGCTGACCGCCGTGTACTCGGCGATCGATGAAATGCCGATCCCGATCATCCCGTTGAAGTCGCCCAGCAGCGCCTCGGGCCGAAACTTCTCGTCCGCCTGGATCGTCGCGCCGGCGATGACAAACGATGGAAAGATCGTCCGCTCCGGCAGGATCGAGTACGTCACCGCCGGCCCCTTCACGAGCTGTGGCCGCGCCTTGCGGATCGCGTCCATGATCCGCTTCCCCTCCGATTCAGGCTCCTTAGCTGGTTTCAGGCCCTGCGCCATTGCCAGGCTCGGCGCGCACGCCACCAGTGTCATCGCAATACGGCTCCAGCTCCTGCGCATGTCGATCCTCCACGAAGAGACCGCTAGCCTACCAGAAAGACCCGGCTTCCGACAGGTGCGCCCGCTCCAGAAAGAATCACTTCTTCCCACCAAACGCCTCCAGAACTCGCTCCCGCGCCTTCGCGTGTTCAACCATCGGCTCCGGATAGCGCAGACCAGCCCTCGCCAGCGGCGGCAGCTCCGCCGGATCATGAACCTCATCCCCTGCAACCCCCGCCAGCTCCGGCACCCACCTCCGAATGAACTCCCCGCGCGGATCACACTTCCGGCTCTGACTCACCGGATTGAAAATCCGGAAGTACGGCGCCGCATCCGTCCCCGTGCTCGCCGACCACTGCCACCCGCCGTTGTTACTCGCGAAGTCTCCGTCAACCAGCCGCTGCATGAAGTACTTCTCGCCCCATCGCCAGTCGATCAACAGGTCCTTCGTCAGGAACATCGCCGCGATCATCCGCAGCCGGTTGTGCATCCACCCCGTCGCGTTCAACTGCCGCATCGCCGCATCCGCGATCGGATACCCCGTTCTCCCCTCGCACCAAGCGGCGAACTCCTTCTCGTCGTACCTCCACTTGATCCGGTCCGTATCGATCTTGAACGCCCGCCCCATGCACACCCGCGGAAAAGCCGCCAGCACGTGCTTGTAGAAATCCCGCCAGATCACCTCCGTGATCCACTGCTCCGCCCCCGCATTCCCGCCGCTCAGCTTCCCCTTGTTCCACTCCATCGCCGCCACCACACACTGCCGCGGCGAAAGAGACCCCACCGCCAGGTACGGCGACAGGGTGCTCGTCCCATCCATCCACGGCAAGTCTCGGTCGGTCTTGTACCTCCCGATCCGGTCCTCAACAAATCTCTCCAGCCTCTTGCTCGCCGCCCTCTCCCCCGCCGGCCACAAAGCCGGGTCCACCAGTGTCTCAAACCCCTGCACGCTCTCAGGGACTTCCGTTCCGAATGTGCCACGTGCTACTGATCCCTTGCCATGTGTGGCCGCTGCCTTTACGTTGACACGCGGCCGCACTCGCACACCTCCACCCGCCTCAACCGTCTTCAACCACGCATTGCGAAACGGCGTAAACACCGTAAACGCCCGCCCCTCGCCCGTCCTCACCGTCCCCGGCGCCGTCACGCACTGATCATCAAACGCGAAGCACTCCACTCCCTTCGCCTTCATGGCTTCGGAAACGGCCTCATCCCGCCGCGCCTCGTTGACCTCATACTCCCGATTGAAAAAGACTCCCGTGCACCCGAGCTCTTTCACCGCCCGCGCCATCACCCCCGGAATATCTACAAACCGCTCCGCGTGAGCAATCACCAGCGGCACACCCACCTTGGCCAGCGATGCGGACAGCTCACGCAGCGTCCGAAGAATGAAGTCCACCTTCACGCCCGCCCAGTCATGCTCTCGCCACTGCGCAGGACACACGACAAACAAGCCCGCCACGCCGTCATCCGCCCACGCCGCTGCCTCCGACAACGCCGTGTTGTCGCTCACCCGCAAGTCCGCTCGGAACCACATCAACGCCCGTCTGGCCACGCAGCATCTCCTGAGTGCTCAAGTCTTCGCCCGCCCAATCTTCTCAGATTCCTCAGCTTCCCATCGGCCCTGTTCCGGACCAATCCCGGGCCTCTCGTGCAGCCATGCGCATCTTGAGCATCTTGATACCCAGTTCCTTCCTCCCTCCTGCGGCTACCACTTCCGTGCGCGCGCCGCCGGTCCTCCGGCTGCGCTCACGCAACACAACAGGCGTGTTTCCAGATCGAACCGCGAGGCCCCGCGATTCCCAGATTGGTCCCGTCACCAAGCCAGCCTGTGCGCACGAAACCGGCCACGCACCATCCAAAAGAAGATGCTCAAAACCATCTCTCTCATCTTGAGCACCTTGAATTTCATGTATCCTCTCCGCCATGTCCCTCATCGCCACCCGCCTCAAACCCTTCGGCCTCACCATCTTCGCCGAGATGACCGCCCTCGCCAACAAGCACGGCGCCGTCAACCTCGCCCAGGGCTTCCCCGACTTCGACGGCCCCGACCCCATCAAGGCCGCCGCCACAGCCGCCATGGCCCGCGGCCAGAACCAATACGCCCGCATGCAGGGTGTCCCCGAGCTCAACTCCGCCATCGTCTCCAGGTGGAAGTCCCAGACCGGGATGGACGTCGACGGCGAAACCCAGGTCACCGTCACCAGCGGCTGCACCGAAGCCCTCGCCGCCACCTTCCTCGGCCTCATCAACCCCGGCGATGAAGTCATCTTCTTCGAGCCCTACTACGACTGCTACCAAGCCGGCATCGCCATGGCCGGCGGCACTCCCAAGGTCGTCACCCTCCGCACTCCCACTTCAACCACCGCCCCCTTTACCTTCGACGACGACCAACTCCGCCGCGCCGTCACCAACAAGACCCGCGCCATCGTCATCAACACCCCCAATAACCCCACCGGCAAGGTCTTCTCCCGCGCAGAACTCCAAACCATCGCCGACCTCTGCATCAAGCACAACCTCATCGCCATCACCGACGAGGTCTACGAGAAGCTCCTCTTCGATCCCAAGCTCCCCCACATCTCCATTGCCTCCCTCCCCGGCATGGCCGATCGAACGATCACCCTCTCCAGCCTCGGCAAGACTTACAGCCTCACCGGCTGGAAGATCGGCTGGGCCATCGCCTCGCGCGAACTCACCCAGGTTGTCCGCGCCGCCCACCAGTTTCTCACGTTCTGTTCCAGCACGCCGCTCCAGCACGGCGCCGCCGCGGCACTCACGCACGGCGAACCCCACATCGCCGCGCTCGTCAAAGACCTCGCCGCCGGCCGCGAGTATCTCGGCAAGTCGCTCGAATTGCTCGGCTTCAAGGTCTTCTGGCCCGCCGGCACGTACTTCATCATGGCGGATCACTCGCAGGTGTCACGCCGGATGGGCATTGACCCCGTGGACGATGCCGCGTTCTGCCGAAAACTGACGGCCGATGTCGGCGTCGCCGCGATCCCGCCCGCCGGCTTCTACGACAACAAGCAGTGGGGGAGGCCGCTGGCACGCTTCGCATTCTGCAAGAAAATGGAAACGTTGAAAAGCGCCGTCGAGCGCTTGCAGAAGCTGGCTCGATAGAGCTGCAGCTCCGTCACATCGTCACGCGCACACGCCACACCCTGATTGTCCGGTGCATCATGCACGCCAGGACTGCAATCAGCACCAGGGCCGCCGCGAGCACGCGGCGATCACCCGTCCACGCGCCGTCCTTCCACCCCGCCATCACGATCAGCCCCGCGTCGTACGCCCACAGCCCCGACCAGAACAGAAGCCCGAGCAGCCCGAGCTTCCGCAGGTTCGAGTTGAACATCATGCTCATACCCAGCGAGATCATCACGCCCGCCGCCAAGCCCACGGCCTGGTACGCCCCCGTCATGCCCGTGAAACTCAGCCCGATCGGGTGCGCAGCGCTCGCGGGTTCGAGCAGGATGAGCGGCGAGGCGAACATGCTCTCGCCGGTGTAGAGACCCATCGCTAGATAGACGAGGACTGCGGCGGTCGCGAGCCCGAACGCCCACGCGACCGTCGTGGTGATGGCCACGCCGACCACGCGAGAGACTTTCCGGCTGAGCCCGCCAAGCCCGATTGAAGGAGTCGCCGCACGGCCCATGTTCAACCCTCCCGACGCGGCCTAACGCCGCACCACACACCAAGCGATTCGGGACCGACGCGGGCCATCGGCCGCGCGAATTCCCCGGAGAGAATCGACCTCTCGGACGCTCGCGACCGGAACAGATTCACACCGGCCGCCTACACTGCGGAACCCTCAAGAAATCGCCAAATGACAACGCTTTCTCCTCTGCCGATTCCCAAGCGACTGCCCCGGTCCGATCCGCGACTGGATCCGATCCGCGACCGGATCGCCGCCGGGCAGCGGCTCAGCCTCGAAGACGGCGACCTGCTCTACACCACGCCGGACATCTGGATGGTGTGCGAGCTGGCGGACAGTGTGCGGCGGCGCATCCACGGCGACGTTGCGTATTACAACATCAACCGCCACCTGAACTATTCCAACGTGTGCGCGCTGTCCTGCAAGTTCTGTGAGTTCTACCGCAAGAAGGATGATGAAGGCGCGTACACGCGCGACATGGCGTACGTGAAAGACGAAGTCGCCAAGGCGGTCGAGGGCGGGGCGACGGAGATTCACTCGGTCGGCGGTCTGCACCCCTACCTCCCGTTCAGCTACTACACCGATCTTGTCCGGACGATCCGTGAGACGGCACGCGAACTTGGTTCGGACCTGCACGTCAAAGCGTTCACGGCGGTCGAGGTCGTGCACCTGGCGAAGATCGCCAAGGTCTTCAAGGCCGATGACCGGAAGTCGGGCATCCGCTGGGTGCTGAATGAACTCAAGCAAGCCGGATTGGGATCTCTCCCGGGCGGCGGCGCTGAAGTCTTCGACGACCGCGTCCATGACGAAGCATTCAAAGGCAAGATCCGTTCGGATGTGTGGCTCGATGTGCATCGCGTGGCCCATGAACTCGGGCTGGCGACCAATGCCACCATTCTGTACGGCCATATCGAAGATCGGCGCGAACGCCTGGTGCACATGGACATGCTCCGCCGCGCTCAGGATGAAGCGTTGCAGAATAACTGCGCGGCGTCATTCCAGGCCTTGATCCCGCTCCCCTTCTTCCCGGACGGCTCCGAACTCGAGCATCTGCCCGGGCCCGCCGGCCTCGAGAATCTCCGCACCTTGGCGATCTCACGCCTCATGCTCGACAACATCCCGCACATCAAGGCCTTCTGGATCATGCAGACGCTGGCGATGGCGCAGCTCATGCTCCAGTGCGGGGCCAACGATGTGGACGGCACGGTCGTCTGGTACGACATCACGAAAGTGGGGGGCTCAAGCACGCACCAGGAAGTCTCCGTGTCACGCCTTCAGAGGGCGATCCGAGAAGCGGGGTTCACGCCTGTCGAGCGCGACACGCTGTATCGCCGCGTGATCCGCGACGGCAAGTCCTGGTCGATCGCCAATGGCTAAGGTCGTTCCAAGGCGCGGCCGGTGGGTCGTCGCGGCCGTCGCCTGGGTTCTCTGCAGTCTGATGTCCGGTCTTCTGCTGATCGGTGAGCCCGCCGGCATCGGCGCGATCGCGCGCTGGCTGCTCTCTTTCCCGGCGATGATCGCCATGTCGCTCTACTTCGCGGCGTGGATCCAGCGCCGTCCGGGCGAATCGAAACTATCGATCTTTGTAAGTACGTTCGCCACCGGCCTCCTGGGAACCGCGTGGATGCTCAAGGGGCCCGGGAGCCTCCTCGCCGTCGGGCTGATCGCGTTTCCAGAACCGATCGAAGTCATCATCAGGTTTCGCCTGTGGCACTACGTGCTCGGAATCGGCGCGATCGCGCTCCCGATCGCCTGTGTGACTCTCGCGCTCCTCTTCACGTGGATGTCGCTGAGGATGAAGCTCGTGCTGGCGCTCCTTACGACGGTTGCCTATGTGGCGATCTCGATCGTGCTGGCTGAGTGGCCGAGCGTGATCCGAAGTATCGGAGCCGAGCTCGGCTTTCCTTATGTCGTGTCGATGTCAGGCGTCGTGCTCGCGTGGTCGTGCATCGCTCGCCCGTATTCCGGCGACTGGGCCCACCAATGCCGGAAGTGCGGGTACGACATTCGCGGCCTGCGTGCCGAGTCATGCCCGGAGTGCGGAGCGAAGCTGCCGCGCTGGGTTGTCGAGGAACTGCAGGGTGTCATCGAGCCGGCGCCAGATCCAGAATCCCCGCCGCCTCCCACGCCGCCTCCGTCCACGGCCCCGCCTCCATCACCTTGAACAGCAGCTTCTTCCCCGCTTCATCCGGCTTACGCGAGGCGTACTTCCCTCGGTACGCTTCCATCGCCTTCTTCGCCGCCGCTTCCTCGGCCTCCCGCAGTTTCTGGTAGGGCTCATCGACCCACTTCAGGGCTTCTGTGAACCGTTCGGGCGGCGGGAGTTCGTGCGCCATTTTCGTGTCGTCGTACAGCTTGATCGAGAGGCCGTCACGCAACATCAGCGCCGTCGCCTGCTGGATCGGAACCTCGTTGAAGTCGTTCCGCCCCGTCATCGCGGCCATGCGGCGAGTCTTGAAGAGGCCGAAGATCGCCGGCTTGGGCCGCTCGTAATCAGCGCGGTAGAAGTACCCCGTCCCCGACGGGATCTGCTCGTAGCACGACAGGCCCACGATGGGAACCGCGCCCGCGAAGACATCCGGGAAGCACCCCTGGAGGATCGAACTGACCTTGCCCCCGCCCGACATGCCCGTGAGATACACGCGCCGAGGATCGATGTGATAGCGGCGAGACGCCGTCGCGAGTCCGTCGAACACGAGTTGATATCGATCCGTGGCCGATCGTCGGTTGCCGGCATCCGCCGCGCCGATGCACACCAGGTTCATCGAATCGAGCGCCGGCCAGAATGCCTCGGGAGGCGAGCCGGAGTTCATCGGGCTGATCCAGATGAGCAGGCCAGCGGGCTTGCGTGCCGAGTACGCCCGCGGCACGCGGGCCTCGAGCTTTTCCTCTTCGAGCTTGCGATCGGTGCCTTCGAGCGAAGTGGTGCCGCCGGAGAGAAGCCGCTCGCCAAGGGTTTTCTTATCCATCACAACGCGGCCCGCGAGATACGGCTGTGGCAGAGCGAAGGGAGTTCCGATCGCGTCCTTGAACTCCTTCTCGTCAAACGATCCGCGAAAGGTCGGCGAGTCAAAGTAGATCGCGGCGAACGCATCGCGCTTCAGCTGTACCCGGGCGGGCTGGCTCGGCCCGACCTCAACGGCGATGAACTCCCCGTCGCGGTTTCGATAGATCGCGACGCGCTTGGACTGGCCCTTGGCGCGCCCGGAGAGATGAATCGTGCACAGGCGCTCAGCGTTGCCGGCGTCGCCCAGCAGCGGATTGTGAGGCACGCACGCCCGCAGGGCCTCAACTTCCTTCGGTGTGTTCAGGTCGGCGAGCACACCCGAGAGCGCGAGCACCATTCGCGGCGCATCTGCCTTGATGTCTGGTGCTGTTTCGCCCACCGTCACCACGGCACGAACCGCTCGGTCAGGGCCCAGGTCAAGGATCCCGCCCTGCCCGTTCGCGGCACCAACGAACACCAGCACGGTGAGAAGCCATCGCATACCCGTTGAATACGCCGCGAGGGCGAATTGGTTCCCGGATGCCATGGGCGAAGCGGCCGGTGGCCCCTTCCCGGGCGCTTACCATCCCGCAAACCATGAAACCAACGACGATCAAGCAGTTGAAGGAATCGGGCTGGAGGTCGCGATCGGTCAAAGCCGAGTTGCGAGACAATCTCACCCGGATGCTGGCCAAGGGCGAGGAACTGTTTCCCGGGATCGTTGGCTACCAGGACACAGTCATTCCGGAGTTCGTCAACGCGATCCTCGCCGGGCACGACATGCTCTTTCTCGGTGAGAAGGGCCAGGCCAAGAGCCGGTTGATGCGGCTCTTGACTCGGTTCCTCGACGCCGAGCTTCCGTACCTGGATACGTCGGCTTCCGATCGTGGCGGCGACGGGGCCGGGTCCGGCACCTCTCCGGTTCACGAAGACCCGTTCAATCCAATCACTCGGGCGGGCAAGGACTTCGTGGCAAGGCATGGCGACCAGGCGCCCATCGCCTGGTGGCCGCGGGAGGAGCGGTACGCGGAACGGCTCTCACCCGGCACCAAGTTTGCGGACATCATCGGCGAGATCGATCCCGCGCGGCTGGCTTCGGGCACGAGCATGTCCGCTGAGGAGGCCCTGCACTTTGGCCTCATCCCCCGCATGCACCGCGGCATCTTCGCGATGAACGAACTGCCGGACCTTGACGACCTTGTCCAGGTCGGCCTCTTCAACATCCTCGAAGAACGAGACGTGCAGATCCGCGGCTACCCGATCCGCTTCGATCTCGACATCGTGATTCTCTTTTCGGCGAACCCGACGACGTACAACCGGTCCGGCAAGGTCATCCCGCAACTCAAGGACCGGATCGGCTCGACGATCCAGACGCATTACCCGCGCGACCGAGATGCGGGAATCGAAATCACCGAACGAGAGGCCCTGGCGGGGCTCGATCTTGGCGGTGAGTATCCGGTGCTCGTGCCGCGGTTCATGAAAGAGATCGTCGAGCAGATGTCGATCGTCGCCCGCAAGAGCAAGTACGTGGACCATCAGTCCGGCGTCTCGGCGCGGTTCTCGATCGCCAACTACCGGACGATGATCGCATCGGCCCGGCAGCGTTCGATCCGGCTCAATGAGAGGCCCGCCGTGCCGCGGATCAGCGACCTGGCGCACTTCCAGTCCTCGGCCATCGGCAAGCTCGAGCTCGACATGATGGGCAGCCACCAGATGAGCGAGAAGCAGGTGCTGGAGGCGATCCTGGCCGAGGCAGTCAAAGACGTCTTCAAGGAATATGTTGATGAGCAGGGGGCCGGCGGGCTTGCCGAGATTGGCGAGATCTTCGCCAAAGGTGTGAAAATCGAAGTGGGGGACATGCTCCCGTCATCGCACTACGCAGAACGCCTGAAGCGCGTCCCGCCCGTGTGGGACAAGGCGTTCGAAGTCAATGCGAGCGGAGAAGCGGCGGTTCGGGCATCGTGCGTGGAGTTTGTGCTGGCGGGGCTCTGGGCGATGGACAAAGTGTCTCGGGCGCAGAGGCACGGGCGGATTCAGTACGAGATGTAGCGCTACGCCGCCCGCGGCGTCATCCGCGGCGGTTCTTCCATCCGATGGTCCAGCTGCGCTAACTCGCCGAGATACTTCGTCGCCACCGGCGAGAAGTGCATCCACCCTCCGATGATCGTGCCGTACACGATGTGCAGCCCGACGAACACCGCGACGGCGCCGCTCCCGTAGTTCGCCCCCATGAATCCGGGGTCCGCCAGCCGCGGGTCCGGTGTCGCGGCCGAGTGCAGCAGCGGCATCATCCACCACAGCATCGCGCCGCCGCCAACGGCGTGCACCATGCCGACGAGCGCCCCGATCCACGCCCTGGCCGTGTGGTGCGGCCAATACTCGAACACCCACGCGTAGGCGAGCGCGAACACGCCGCCGACCAGCAACATCACGATCAACCCCTGCGTCCACGCCCCGCCGCCGGGATCGCTCGTGAAGACAGACGCCGTGCCCAGGGTCATCGCCAGATCAAGTTGCGACCAGCCCGCCTGACGCGCCGCCCACATCAGGATGGTCATCACCCCGGCCGCGGCGATACCTATCCCGAACGCCGCGGCGTAGTAGGGCTTGGGATCGAGACCCGGGGGAACATCAACTTGAGGACGCATGGGAGCCTCCTTCCGAGGACGAAAGGAATCCGCACACCCTCAATGGTAGCACGTCGGGGGTTTTCCCGGATCGACCCTGGTTCAAGCCACCCGGCGTCACATCCCGAGATTGGCCAGAAGCTCATCCAGAACGGCCCGGCTGAGCGTCTGGTCCCCCAGCGGCTCGGCGACCACTTCCACTCGCGTAGTGGAGGGGGTCTGCCTCGCCCGGATCACGATCCGTTCGCACCAGCCCGACTTGGGCGCCTCCCCCTCGATCCTCGCATAGTCCTCGGTTGTGGGAGTGTGAGTCACTGAGTAACCCCGGTGCCGGAGAGCCATCTCCGCCGCGGCGGCGATTGACGGGACCCGGACTTGGGGAGGAAGGTCTGTAGAGAGGGTGCGGCCGCGATACGTGGCAACCTGCTGCCGGTCAGACCCGGCGGGCGCGGGGTGGCTTTGGCAACCGGCCAGCCATGCGGCGAACAGCGCTCCCGCCAAGGGCTTCAGGCATCCTGCCTTCATGGTGCAAACATCGTCCGGGGCCGTGATTTGGCAGCACAGTTCCGGCTTTCCCATGTTGACTGCCCCCCCAGTAAGGGCTTTACTAAGGGCCCTTCCGGCTCGGCGGCCGGACTTCTTACTTTTTGAGGCAGGAGCGGTACCGAACATGGCGATCCGGATCAAGTCCCGCAGCGGCGAATCGACCGAGCAGATGATGCGTCGGTTCAAGAAGCTCTGCGAAAAGGAAGGCCTGACCAAGGACATCAAGCGCAAAGAGTTCTACGAGAAGCCCTCAGAACGCCGCCGCCGCGCCGCCCGCAAGTCCATCAATCGGCGGATCAAGACCGAGCTGATGGGCGATGCCCCGCCCGAGAAGAAGCCGCGCCCCGGCCGGCCCCCGATGTAAGTTTGCCACCACCCTCGTGGGTGGACACCGGCGGCCTTTCCGGCCGCTTCAACTTCCGGGCGGAGCCCGGCTCTCTACCTGATCGCTACCGATGAAGGCCGCTTCCGGCCGATTCTGATAGTCCCGAACCACTCTTTTGGAGATTCCTCCTTGCACGGCACAACACCCGAATCGAACGGGCCCGGCATGACCGCCCGCGTGTTCGCCTCGCTGGCCCCGGTCCTGGCCGCGATCGTCCTGATGTTCTCGACCGTCCCGGCCATGGCCCAGCACGCCGCTCCGGCGGAGCACAAGGCCGGTGGCGAGGTCAACATCGTCCTCCCGGACCTGACCAACACCACGGTGAAGGTCGACTTCCTGGGCGGCTTCTCCGGGCACAACCTGTTGCTCCTGGGTCTGGCCGTCAGCGCCCTGGGTCTTGGCTTCGGGCTCTGGATCTTCACCAAGCTCAAGGGCATGGAAGTCCACAAGTCCATGCTGGACATCTCTGAACTGATCTACGCCACGTGCAAGGCGTACCTCTTCCGGCAGGGCAAGTTCCTGATGATCCTGTGGGCCTTTGTCGCCGCGGCGATGACGGCGTACTTCCTGCTGCTCGTGGGCGTGTCGGGCTTCGACATGGCCATGATCCTGCTGTTCTCGCTGATCGGCATCGCCGGCAGCTACGGCGTCGCCTGGTTCGGCATCCGCGTCAACACCTTCGCCAACAGCCGCGCGGCCTTCGCCGTTCTCCGCGGCAAGCCCTGGCCTGCCCACGACATCCCCCTCAAGGCCGGCATGAGCATCGGCATGGCGCTCATCAGCGTCGAGCTGCTCATCATGCTCGTCATTCTCCTGTTCCTCCCCGCGCAGCTCGCCGGCAAGTGCTTCATCGGGTTCGCCATCGGTGAATCGCTCGGCGCCGCGGCCCTGCGTATCGCGGGCGGCATCTTCACCAAGATCGCCGACATCGGCTCGGACCTCATGAAGATCGTCTTCAAGATCAAGGAAGACGACGCCCGCAACCCCGGCGTGATCGCCGACTGCGTGGGCGACAACGCCGGTGACTCGGTCGGCCCCTCGGCCGACGGCTTCGAGACCTACGGCGTGACGGGCGTCGCGCTCATCAGCTTCATCATGCTGGCGATCCTGCCGCAGTTCTACCTGCCCGCGGGCGCGGGCAAGGGAACGGCCGAGCAGTTGGCCGCCGCGGCAACCGCCGCCGGCGCTGTCCAGGTCAAGCTTCTGGTCTGGATCTTCATGATGCGCATCATCATGGTGATCGCGTCGGCCGTGTCGTACTTCATCAACAACGCGATGGCCAAGGGCAAGTTCGGCAACGCTTCGAAGTTCAACTTCGAGACGCCGCTCACGACGCTGGTGTTCATCACCTCCGGCCTCTCCATCGTCCTCACGTTCATCGCCAGCTACCTCCTCATTCCTGAGATCAACGGCGACAAGTCGCTGTGGTGGAAGCTCTCGGCGATCATCACCTGCGGCACGCTCGCGGGCGCGATCATCCCCGAGCTGGTCAAGATCTTCACCAGCACGCACAGCCAGCACGTCAAGGAAGTCGTCACCAGCTCCGAGCAGGGCGGCGCTTCGCTCAACATTCTGTCGGGCCTCGTGGCGGGTAACTTCTCCGGCTACTGGCTGGGCATCGCGATCATGGCCCTCATGGGCATCGCGTACTACATCACGGGGATCCCCGACGCCAACGGGCACACGCTTGGAGCGTTGATGGCGGCCCCAGCCGTGTTCGCCTTCGGCCTCGTGGCCTTCGGCTTCCTCGGCATGGGCCCGGTCACGATCGCCGTGGACAGCTACGGCCCCGTGACCGACAACGCCCAGTCGGTGTACGAGCTCTCGACCATCGAGACCATCCCCAACATCAGCTCCGAGATCAAGCAGTCATTCGGCTTCGATCCGAACTTCGAAAAGGCCAAGGAGTTCCTCGAAGAGAACGACGGCGCCGGCAACACGTTCAAGGCCACGGCCAAGCCCGTGCTGATCGGCACGGCCGTCGTGGGCGCGACGACCATGATCTTCGCCCTCATCGTCGGCCTTACCCACGGCCTGACGGAGAATCTCGACAAGCTCGGCCTCATGCACCCGCCGTTCCTGCTCGGGCTCATGGCGGGCGGCGCGATCATCTACTGGTTCACGGGCGCATCCACGCAGGCCGTTTCGACCGGCGCCTATCGCGCCGTCGAGTTCATCAAGAAGAACATCAAGCTCGAGGGCGCGACCAAGGCCAGCGTCGAGGACTCCAAGAAGGTCGTCGACATCTGCACCCGCTACGCCCAGGCCGGCATGTTCAACATCTTCCTCGGCGTCTTCTTCGCGACGCTCGCCTTCGCGTTCTACGACTCGTTCTTCTTCATCGGGTTCCTCGTGTCCACCGCCCTCTTCGGCCTCTACCAGGCCATCTTCATGGCCAACGCCGGCGGCGCGTGGGACAACGCCAAGAAGATCGTCGAGACGGATCCTGTCTACAAGAACTCCGGCCGCGGCAAGGGTTCTGACCTCCACGCGGCGACCGTCGTGGGCGATACCGTGGGCGACCCCTTCAAGGACACCTCGTCGGTCGCTATGAACCCGGTCATCAAGTTCTCCACGCTCTTCGGACTGCTCGCCGTCGAGCTGGCGATCAGCGTCGCGGCCAAGCAGGGAACGACCGTAACCCACGCCCTCGCGGCGGTCTTCTTCCTGATCTCCGCGTTCTTCGTGTGGCGGAGCTTCTACGGCATGCGGATCGGCAACGCCGGGCCCAAAGCCCACTGAGTCGTCTCACTCAACCCGACAGCCACACGCCCCGGGATCCTTCCCGGGGCGTGTTTCATTTGAGATCCTGCGCGCCGAGCCAACCAAAAAAACAACCGCCGGTCTTCTGACCGGCGGCCGTAGGAGTTCATGTTCTCCTGTTCGTGGGCTGCACTCGCAGCTCCGTCGAGCGTGCGTTTACTTGCGCAGCCCATTCGTACAGTCACATTGCGTCACTGGATCACCTCCTTCTGAAAGAGACCCTTCGGCCGTCGCGGGCCTGTACCGGACCGCCGCCGAACCATTCTCCCGCGGACCGTCGCCCGCGGCTCATCGCCCGATCCAGTGGTAGCTACGCACGGAATCGGTCGTCGCCCAGCACGTGCCGGCTTGCCTTCGGGTTCTCCGCGGCTGCACCGGTCGCCTTTGGGCGATGCCAGAGTATCGTCTAACTTCTACGCCTGTGCAACAAAACTGTTCCGTTTCTCGACCCAGCGCCCACCATCAAGGCTGAATTATCTGCGGCATAACCACCGGAGAACCCTGATAATGGCGCTCGAACCGCCCATCTTGAACGCGTGGCCGCCGGCCGCCTCGGCACGTCCCGACAATCCCAAGCATCCCGGTGCGGGGCCGCACGCTCGTGCTAGGGTGCGTAATCCTCAAACGCCCCCTTCTTCGCCTCCTCATCCAGGTACTTCTGAAACTCCCCCATCTTGTACGAAAGGAAGCAGAACGCGTGGTGGATCGCGAGCCACTCGATGTCGCTCCGGTCCTCGCCCAGGTCTTTGCGGGCTCGATTCAGTTCCGCCAGAATTGTCTCGGCCTTCATCCCGCCACCTTCTTTCCGGGCAGCACAAACGCCGCCGCGAACATCGAGGAGAGTACGCCCACAATGCAGGGGCCAGGGTGCCAGTCCGCCTCAAAGCTCAGCACCAGGCCCCCGCCCAGGCCCACCACGGCCGCCCCGAGGCTGAGCAGCACCACCGGCCAGAATCGCGAACTCAGACGCAGCGCGATCGCCCCCGGCAGCACCAGCATCGCCGTCGCCAGGACCACGCCCGCCAGCTTCATCGCCGTCACCGTCGCCAGTGCCAGCAGCACAAGCAGCACCAGCCCGCACGCGCTTCCATTCACGCCAAACGCTTCCGCCGCGGGCTCGTCGAACGCCCAGAACAGCATCCGGCGTCGGTTCAGCCACAGAACCAACACAGTCAGCCCCGCCAGCGCCCACGCCATCGACGCGTCATACACACCAACCTGCAGGAGCGATCCAAACAGGAACGATTCCCACGCCAGTCCCTTCCGCGACGCCGATACCAAAATCGCCCCCAGCGCCATCGTCGCGACCAGCACGATCCCGATCGCCGTATCCCCATGCGTCGCCGCTTCGCCGCGCCCGCCCTTGCGCGCAATCACGCCGATGAGCAGCGCCGCCCCAAGGCAGAACACCAGCACCACCAGGAACTGCGGGATCCCGTGCATCGGCGCCGGCGTCGTGGCCGACGCCGTCAGCCCCAGCACCGCCGCGACGCCGATCCCGCCGAATCCCGCGTGACTGATGCCCTGGCCGATGAACGCCAGCCGCTTGAGCACGACCAGCACGCTCAGCACCGCGCACATCACCGCCATCGCCAGTCCGGCGATCACCCCCGGCCAATACAACCCCGCCAGCGCATCGTCGGTGAGATACCGGATCGTGTTCACGGGCTTCCCCCCGTGCCCCGCGGCTTCGCCGAAGTCGAAATCGAGACCGGCGCCGATTCAATCGGGCAGTTCGCCGCGGGGTGCGCGTGCACGTGAATGTCCCCGCCAAAGATCGCCGCGACATCGTGCCGGAACACTTCCGCCAGAACCGCCGGCGTCAACCCCTCCGGCGCGACATGACTGTGCAGCGTCCGCGACAGGCAGGCCACGCGGTCCGAGCCCGCCGCGATCGTCCGGATGTCATGGCTCACCACGATGATGGTCAACCCGAGCGAATCGTGCAGGCTGCGCAGCAGTTCGCCGAACTTCTGCTGTCCGGTCACGTCAATCCCCACCGTCGGTTCATCCAGCAGCAGCATCCGCGGCCGGCACGCAATCGCCCGCGCGATCATCGCCCGCTGCAACTGCCCGCCGGAGAGCGCACCGATCGGCCGCTCGGCCATGTCGCTCATGCCCACCAGCGAGAGCGCCTCGTCCACCGCCGCCCTCGTCGCTTTCCCCGCAGACTTCCACGCCGATACGGACAGTCCCGCGCTCATCGCCGCGGCCTGCCGCACGCTGATCGGAAACTCCAGGACCGCCTCGTTCCGCTGAGGCACATAGCCGATCCACCGCCTCCGCCGCGCTTCTTCCGGTGTCACACCGAACACGCGGATGGACCCCGTGTACCCGCGAAGCAGCCCGAGCGTCAGTTTCAGCAGCGTGGACTTCCCACCGCCGTTGGGCCCGAGGACCCCCAGCCGCTGCCCGACAGGGACATCAAGCGTGATCCCCTGTACCGCCGCGCCCTCGCCGCGCGCGTACCCGAACGTCACGTCGCGAAACTCGACGGCGCTCTCGCCTGCCACATGTGCGTGTTCACTCGCCAAGAGTCTTCACCAGTGCATCGATGTTGCCGCGCATCATCGCAAAGTAGTCGCCGCTGCCGAGCGGGTCCAGCACGCCCAGTCTCACTCCCGCGGCCTCCGCGATTCGTCGGGCCGCCTGCGGATCAAACTGCGGCTCGACAAACACAGCCTTCGCTCCCTGTTTCCGGATCGCTTCCGCCGCCGCGGCGATCGCGCCCGGGGTCGGCTCACCTTCGAACTCCCGTATCACGGCCGCGATGGACAATCCGTACCTGTCCGCCAGCCGCTTCCACGCATTGTGATGAGTCACGATGGCCCGACCCCTGAGCGGCGCGAGCAGGCGGCCGGCTTCCTCGTCGAACGATTCCAGTTGCGACTTCAGTTTCTGGGCTGCTTCCCCGGCCGGGCCCGAGCCCGCAGGTTCGATCGCTTTCGCCACGGCGTCGACGAGGCCGAGGCACAGCCGCGGGTCCAGCCAGAGGTGCGGATCGACAGCGTGCGAGTGGTCGTGGCCTTCTTCATGACCACGCTCCGCGACGGCCATTCCGGCAACGGATGCAAAGCAGACATCCCGCCGTCCCGCCCGCGGGTGTTTCTCGAGGAACGACTCGATGGCGGGCTCCAGTCCGAGCCCGACATACACCACGACGTCCGCCGCGCCCAGCGTGCCAATGTCCTTGGGAGAAAACTCGTACCCATGCTCCGACTTCCCCGGCGTCATCAGGGCCGTGATCGAAGCGTCTGGGGGCAGCAGCGGTTTCACCAGCCCGACAAGCGGCGGAACCGTCACAACCACCCGCAGAGGCCCTGCCGGACGCGATTGGTCCCGCGAGCACGCCCCGACAAGCAGGGTGAACAATGCCGCGCCGAGAAGCGCCAACGCTCGCCCAGCCCACCCCACGCGGGTATCCTTGACCAACCTTTCGGGGCGGTAGCTCAGTTGGTAGAGCGCTTCGTTCGCAATGAAGAGGTCGGGAGTTCGACTCTCCTCCGCTCCACGTGCTCGCGGCCCCGGGCCTGACGGTCCGGGGCCTTTGCATTTGCAGCGCGAGAAGTGGGTCAGGGCCGACATGGCTTGATCTTATTGCGAATGCAACCGCAATAAAGTTCGGCCCGACATCTGTTGAACTGGTTTGGACTGTCGCAACCTGTCGGTTGCAAAGCACCTAACAAGGCTCGTAAATGCGCATTTTCGGCGCGTTTTTTCACGCAAAAGCGGTAAACTCGCCCCCTCGTTCCTACCGTCTGGACCCGCGCCGAACGCTCGGCAGGGCCGGAACTCGACACCCACCATGACAGGCCACACGGCCGGAGGCACACGATGAAGAAGAGGCAAGTTCTGCTCGGTATCGGCATCACCGCGGCGACCCTGAGCGCCGCAGCGGGCCAAGTCCCGTTCACCGCGGGCAACCTCGTGGTGTTCCAAGCTGGCGCGGACGGTGGGGCCGCGCTCGCCGCCGTCGCCGCTCCCTCGTTTCTGAAGGAAATCCGTCCCTCGGATGGCGCCGTCATCCAGACCATCACCCTGCCCGCCGTTGCGGCCGTGACCGGCAACCGCGCCGTCAACACCCGCGGCACCTCCACGAGCGAGGGCTTCCTGTCCCGGTCGGGCGACAGCCAGTACCTCTTCTTCATCGGGATCAATGCCAACGTCGGCGATCTGCCCAACGCCGCAGGTGTTAACCGAGTCGTCGGCCGCGTCAACGGCGGCGCCGTGGTTGACACGTCGATGGAACTCACCGACAGCTCGTATTCCGGAGACAGCCCCCGCGGCGCGTACTCCTCCAACGGCACGGATATCTGGCTCACCGGCACATCCTCAACGGCCGCCAACGGCGGCGTCCGTTACACCACATGGGGCAGCACCAGCGCGACTCAGGTGAACAACAACACCACGGCCAGCGGCAACAACACCCGTGTGGCCAAGATCTTTGGCGGCCAGCTCTATGTCTCCACCATGGCGGGAGCCTTCCGCGGCGTCAACGCCGTCGGCACCGGCACCCCGACCACCAGCGGCAACATCCTGACCCTCCTCCCGGGTTTCGATCCCGGCACGGCCTCCACGCAGGACGTCTATGACTTCTTCTTCCTCGACGCCAACACGCTCTATGTCGCCGACAATCGCGTCCCGGCGTCAAACGGCGGTATCCAGAAGTGGACGCAGAGCGCCGGCATCTGGTCCATGGCCTACGTGCTGAACTCGGGCCTGACCACGGGCGTCCGCGGCATGTGCGCCTCGGTCAAGGGCGGCGTACCCACGTTCTACGCCACCACCGCCACGACCCTCGCCACATCCGGCAACTCGCTCGTCAAGGTGACCGACAACGGCGCCGCCTCCGCGTTCACGACGATCGTCAGCTGCGGCGCCAACACTTGGTTCAAGGGTGTCGACTTCGCCCCCACCGGCGGCGGCCCGGCCCCGTGCTACGCCAACTGCGACGGCAGCACCGGCGCCCCGAAGCTCACCGCCAACGACTTCCAGTGCTTCATCAACAAGTTCGCCGCCAATGACACCTACGCCAACTGCGACGGCAGCACCGGGATCCCGGCCTTGACCGCCAACGACTTCCAGTGCTTCATCAACAAGTACGCCGGCGGCTGCTCGTAAGCCCCGGACGTTGCCCGAAGCTCAGACGCTCCGCGGGGCGGGCCTGTTGGTCCGCCCCGCTTTCGTTTTCAGCGCTTCTCGACCTGCCCCTTGAGCCGACGCAGCTCGTCAAACGCCTGCATCGGGCTCAACGCTTCGAGCTTGATTTCCCGCAGCGAATCCACCGCCGGATGCGGCACATATTCCCTGAACAGCGACATTTGCCCGTCCGCAGGCGCCGCGCCCGCCGGGGGCCTTGGCGTCACTCCCTCGCCCGGCCCGTGATGGACCGCCAGCGACGAGAGCACCTCTCTCGCGCGGGACACCACCACGTCCGGGATCCCGGCCAGCTTCGCCACGTGAACCCCGTAGCTCTGGCTTGTCCGGCCCGGCAGGATGCGGTGCAGGAAGACGATCTCCTCGCCCCATTCCCGCACCGACACGTGCAGGTTCTTCACCCGTCCCGGCAGCCGCTCCTCCAGGTCCGTGAGCTCGTGGTAATGCGTTGCAAAGAGCGTCCGCGGCCCCGGCCGGTTTTCGGTTCCCGCCAGGAACTCCGCAATCGCCCACGCGAGCGACAACCCATCGAGCGTCGATGTGCCGCGACCAATCTCGTCAAGAATCACCAGGCTCTTCGGCGTGACGTTGTTGAGGATCGTCGCCGTCTCGGTCATCTCCACCATGAACGTCGATTGCCCGGCGTGCAGCGCATCGTCCGCCCCCACGCGCGTGAACACGCGGTCCGTCACGCCGATCGTCGCCGCCTCCGCCGGCACAAACGAACCGGCGTGTGCCAGGAGCACGATCAGCGCCATCTGCCGTATGAACGTGCTCTTGCCCGCCATGTTCGGCCCGGTGATCAGCGCCAGCGAGGCGCCCACATCCACATCATTGGGTACGAACTTCTCTCCCAGCATCTCTTCAAGAACCGGGTGTCGCCCCTGCGCAATGGAGAGCCCGGCATCCGCTGTCATCTCCGGCCGTACCCACCCCTTGCGCAGCGCCCGCTGCGCAAAGCACAGCAGAACATCCAACTCGGCCACGACCTGGCCGAAGGCGGAGATCGCCGGAATCGCCTTCGCCGCGCCGGCGCAAAGCCCTTCAAACAACACCCGCTCCCGATCGAACGACCTCGCCTCCGCCGTGGTGACCTTGTCCTCGTACTCCTTCAGTTCCGGCGTGATGTACCGCTCCGCGTTCTTGAGTGTCTGTTTCCGGCTGAACACCGCGGGCGGTGGCGCGCTCCTGGCCTGGGACGCCGTCAGCTCGATGTAGTACCCGAAGATCTTGTTGAAGCCGACCTTGATCCCCGGCAGATCGTGTTCCTTGACCAGTCGCTCCTGGTACGCCGCGAGCCAGGCCGAGCCATCCCGCCGCAGCAGCCGCGCCTCATCCAGCTCCGCATCCACGCCGTCGCGGATGAGCCCGCCTTCGCGGAGGTGGGGGGGAGGCGACTCTTCGCACTCGGCGATGATCCGCTTGGCGATCGGCTCGATGGTCGACGCAACAGACCGGAGCGCCGCTCGTACGCTCTCAAACGCCGGCGCGTGGTCCAGCGTCCCCGCGATCAGCTCCACGCGCGTCAGCGACTTTCCCAAAGCGACCACATCCCGAGGCGTCGCCCGCCCGAGGGCAATCCGCCCCGCAATTCGCGCCACATCCTGAACTCCGTCGAGCGCCGCCGTCAGCGACTTGGCCGTTGCCCGGTCCTCGACCAGCACCCCCACCCGCCCGTGCCGCTCCCGGATCGCCCCGAGTTCGCCCAGCGGCCTGCACAGCCACTCCCGCACCAGCCGCTTGCCCATCGGCGTGACGCACGTCGAGACAAACAGCCCCACCAGCGACCCATCGCGATGGCCCGCCGCGCCGCTTCCTCGTATCGTGCGCTCGATCTCCAGCGATCTCAGGCTCACCGCGTCGAGCACGCAGTGCCCGGCAGACTCCTCCCGCCGCGGCGGAAGAAGATGCGCGAGTGCCCCCGCTCGGCGCGCCCCCGCCGATGCCAACTCCGTATCTTCCGCCGGCGCTTGCGTTTCCTTCAGATATCGCAGAATCGCGCCCGCCGCCGAAATCGCGAGTTCGTCATCTCGCAGCCCGAACCCCGCCGTGGTCGAGACTCCAAAGTGCTTCAAAACCTCTTCTAAAGCTTCCTTAGGTCGGAACTGCCACGCCGGACGCGGCGTCAGCGCAATGCCCAGTCCGTCCGCCGCGGCCTTCACCCCCGGAGGCGGCGGCCCACCCGCGGCGCTCTCCGGATACAACAGTTCCTGCACCGACTGAGCTGCGAGTTCATCACCAAGTCGCGAAACATCACACTCGAGAACCGTGAACGCCCCCGTCGAGGCCTCGACCAGCGCCACACCCACCCGTGTCATGTCCTTGAGGCTCGCCGGGGACACCGCCGCGACCCGGTTCACCGCCGACTCATCCAGCAGCGCCTCTTCGACCAGCGTCCCGGGCGTGAGCACGCGCGTCACCGCCCGCTCGACAATCGGTTTGCCTGCCTTGGCCGCTTCCCTGGGGTCCTGGATCTGGTCGCACACGGCGACTCGGTATCCCTGCTGAATGAGCCGCTTGAGATAGTTCTCAAGCTGGTGGTGGGGGACCCCCGCCATCGGGATCCCCTCCGTTCGCTGCGTCAGAGTGAGCCCGAGCGCCTTGTGAATCGTCACGGCGTCGTCGTCAAAGGTCTCGTAGAAGTCCCCGATCCGAAACAGCAGAATGCAATCAGGATGCCGCTGTTTGAAGCGGGCAAACTGACGCATCGCGGGTGTGTCACGGGGATCGGGCATGGTCCGCCCGGCCTCCGAGTCCCGGGGGGCACAAGCATACCGCCCGCATCCCGCGGACTCTGTCCAAACCGGCGTTCGGCGCGACCGAATTGTCCGTCAGGCCCGGCCGCCGATCAGGTGCAGCCCGCCGCGTACTTGTTGATGAAGCACTGGAAGTCGTTGGCCGTCAGGGCCGGCGTGGCGGTGCTTCCATCGCAGTTGGCGTACGGATCGTTCCCGGCGTACTTGTTGATGAAACATTGGAAGTCATTGGCGGTCAGGGCCGGGGCCGCCGTGCTGCCGTCGCAGTTGGCGTAGCAGCCTGACGGCCCAACCTCCACCAGGCCGTATACCAGCAGCGGCGGGTTGACGCTGTTGTCGTTCCACAGCCCGTTCCCGAACATCTCCACCCAATCTTCCAGCCCGCCGGAGTTGTTGGGCTCGCCGCCGCTCCAGTTGGAAAACACGAAAGGCTCGCCGCTCGCCCACTTGAACGTGCCCTCGGTCTTGACGTCATTGAGGCCGATCCACCCACGCCGGTCCGCGCCGTCGAAGCGCAGCACGTTCGCGCGCACCCACTCGTTCTCCGCGGCGTCGTTCATCGTCACAAGATGACCGCCCAGGGCCACCGCCCCGACCTCGGCCGCGGTCCACGAACTGGGCCCGAGCATGTAGTACGTATGCCCGTTGGCGGGATTGGTGATCGGGCCGACGACGACGGAGCTCGATATTTCCAGGCTGCCCGTGCCAAACGCCGTGGCCGAATAGCTCCCCAGCCGGATCATGTACGTCTGCCCGTTCACCGCGTTCCACGACACCTCCGTCTGAGTCCCGCAGTTGTCGTCGCTGCACGCGATGATTTCCGGCCCCGTCGGGCACCCGCATCCGGTGTACACCGCGATCTTCGTGTCCAGCGTGGTCTGCGTGCAGGTCCGCGCCCGCGTCGGCCCGCTCTGCGTCGCCGTCCAGCAGTACCACACATCGTTGTAGATCTGCTGCTCGTTGAAGAAGTTGCACAGCACGTCCGGAAGCCCGTCCGTCGTCGCCAGGTTGGAATCAAACGCGAACAACCCCAGCCCCGAAATCGCCGCGGGCGTCGCGCAGCTGTCATTGGCAGGCTGGGCCGCGGCGATCCCCGCTACCGACAACAGCGCGACGATCGACATCCGGTTCGACAAACTCATGGTGCCTCCCTGTTCAGGTAATTCCGACGCTCCGCCGGCGCGGCACCACACTGTACAGCAATCCCCCGTGTTTGCAACGAGATTGCGCCCTCAGGGGCAGCCCGCGGCAAACCGGTTCAGGTAGCACTGGAAGTCATTGGCGGTGAGACGCGGCGTTCCCGTGCTCCCGTCGCAGTTGGCGTACGGATCGCCCGCGGCAAAGTTGTTCATGAAGCACTGAAAATCGTTCGCCGTGAGCTGCCCCGACGCGTCGCAGTCCGCCTGGCAGGGCACCGGAGCCGCCACCAGCCGCACCGCGTACCGCGAGCACACGCGCTGTTCGCTCACGGCCGATATCCCGATCCGGGGAAACGGGTTTCCCGGGTCCACCGTGACAATCCCGCTCGCCAGCGGAATCGGGTCGCTGATCGGGGTATCGAGGATCACCAGGTTCAGGTTCATCTCGTGAACCAGCGCGACCTCGCCACCGATCCGGTACACGCCTTCGCCCAGGACCTGCGTCTTGAGCGAGAGCATCGACGACGACCAGCGAACCGATGTCACCAGGGAGTCCGTCCAGATCGGTCCTTGAAGCACGGGCGTCAGCGTGAACGTCCCCCGAAGTGCTCCGGTCATCGATCCCGTGGGACACGCGCACGGCGGAAGGCACCGCTCCGTCGTCAGCTCGCTCCCGGCCTCAAGGCGGTACAGCACCCCCGCCTGGCCGAACGCAGCCAGCGCGAATCCACCGACGGCCGCGGCAGCGACAATCGCTCTGTTCATCATGGCTCATCTCCGGGGAGGGCGAAGCCCGTACTCGCCCGGACAATTGTCCCACGGCACACCCCGCCATGCAAGCAAAATCACCCGTTGTGCCAGGAACGGCCGTCTTTGGCCAGCATCGCCGCGGCCGATTCCGGCCCCCAGGACCCCGGCGCATACGTCTCGATCGAGTTCCGCAGCGCCGCGCTGTCCAGCAGCGGCTGGCACATCCGCCAGCTCCCTTCGACCTCATCCCGGTGCTTGTACAGCGTCCGGTCGCCGCGCATCGCGTCGAGAATCAACGGCCCGTACGCCTCGACCTTCTCGCCCCCGAAGCGCTCAAGGTAATCGAGCCCGAGGTTGGCCGAGTCGATCTTGAGCCCGGAGCCCGGCACCTTTCCCTGCACCTGCAGCTCGATCCCCTCCGACGGCGCAATGTTGATCACGATCCGGTTCCCCGGGTTCCGATCCACCGCGTTTCCAAACCTCTGGAAGAGGTTGATCGGAGGCCGCTTGAACTGGATCACTACCTCGGTCACCTTCGACGCGAGTTTTTTCCCGCTCCGCAGGTAGAACGGCACGCCCGCCCAGCGCCAGTTGTCAAACTCCACCCGCATCGCGGCGTACGTCTCCGTCTTCCGCTTCGCATCCACCCCCTGCTCATCCACGTACGCGGGCTCGCTCCCCTTCGAGCCGTACCGCCCGAACGCCGCCGATTCCATCGCCCGTTCCACCGGGATCGGCTTGGCCGAGTTGAACAGCTTGATCTTCTCCCGCATGATCGCCGTCGCCTCGTACTCGCTCGGCGGCTCGATCGCGATCAGCGCGAGCACCTGCAGCAGGTGGCTCTGCACCATATCCCGCAGCGCCCCCGCCGCGTCGTAGAAGTTCGCCGCCCGAGACCCGACGCCCAGCGTCTCCACCGCCGTCACCTGCACGTGATCGACATAGCTCCGGTTCCACACCGGTTCAAAGATCGTGTTGGCAAACCGCATCACCAGGCTGTTCTGCACCAGCTCCTTGCCAAGGTAGTGATCGATGCGATAGATCGCATCCTCCTCGAACACGCGTCCCAGGGCCATGTTGAGCGACCGTGCCGAGTTGAGATCATTCCCGAAGGGCTTCTCCACGATGATCCGCTGCCACGCCGTCTCCGCCGGGTTGAGCGAGCACCACCGCTTGCCTTCCTCCACCAGCCCCGCCGACCCGATGCACGCGATGATCGGCTCGTACAGGTTCGGCGACACCGACAGGTAGAACAGCACATTGGGCATCCCGCCCGACTTGCTCAGCTTTCGCTCCCCGCCGATCTTCTTGATCTTCTCGACCAGCCCGGGGTACGAATCGATGCTCGCCCCATCGCCCGCGTGATAGTGGAGGCACTTCGCAAACGCCTCCCACCCCGAGGCGTCAAACGACGCCGCGAATTTCTGCGCCGACTCCCGCATCTTGTCCCGGAACTGCTGATCCGTCATGGGCGTCCGTGACACGCCGATAATGGCGAAGGGCTCGGGAAGTTCCCCGTGCGACCCGCCGCGCGACAACTCGTACATCGCCGGAATCAGTTTCCGGTGCGTCAGGTCCCCGGAGGCCCCGAAGATGACCAGCACACAGGGATCGGGCGTTGCATGAGGCGTCATAGTCCCATGCTATCGGTTATTGCGCGGGGAGTGGTAAAACGCGAGTTCCGCCGGCGGCGAAGAAGTCACTTTCCCAGCACGTACAGGCCAAATCCGAGCGTGTCCCGGCCCCACTTCACATACGCCTCCCGCCACCCCCGGCTCCGCGCCTTCATCGCCTCCGCATCCGGATCGCCGGGGTTCTCGCGCACAAACGACTCGATCCCCCGCGAGTAGCCCCACTCGTATTCATCCCATTCATCATCCGTCACTGTGCACGCCCACCGTGGCGTCAATCCCCTCGCGATCGCTCGCTCAATGTTCCCCGCGTGTGTGGTGAACTCCGTTTCGTCCCCGCCCAGGACCTCCAGGTACTCCGTGTTCGGTGGGCGCTTCCAATACCCCTCCGCCACCACCATCACGCCGCCTTCCCGCACGCACGCGGCCAGAGTGTCCAGCGTCCGCTCATGCCCCCCGAACGCGTGCGTCGATCCCACGCACAGCGCCGCGTCAAACTGCTCGCCTCCCCTCGAACTCAGGAACTCCGACGCCGACGACTCCACGACTTCCAGTCGGCCGCTCGCCACCAGGTCCGCTTGCCTTCGCCTTGCTTCCTCCGCAAACACCCTCGCCGGTTCAACCCCGAAGCACTTCCCCCGCACGGCCTCGCCTTCCTGCCGCGCAAGCTCCATCGCTATCTGTCCGAGCCAGCCACACTTCCCCGCTCCAAAATCAACAATCTGCATCCCGGGCGTGAGCCCCATCAACTCGATCGCGCGTTCAACGCGCGCCACCCCGATGGGCGAACAGAAGTCCATGTCCCGGTGGGCGATCGCGGAAAATCTCGTTCGGTCCATTGCTCATTAGTAGCCTGCCGACGCGGCTCGCACTTCCACGCAGTGCGCCGGGTCCTAAGTCTGTGCCTTCACCCCGAACGTCCGGTGCCTCCCGGGGGGCTAGCCTCCCCTCATGGAAGACACCTACCTCTTCGCCAACGGCATCCGGGTCCGTCAGAGCCACCTCCTCCCGCATCACATCGAGCGCTACGCCGCCGGCCTGAACCTCCACGAACCCGTCGAAGAGGCGTGGGTCACGAGCATCGTCAAGGCCATCCCGCCCGGCCCGTGCATCTTCGTCGACATCGGCGCCGCCATCGGGTACTACTGCCTGCTGGTCGCCAAAGACCGCCCCGACGCCACGCTCCACGCCTTTGAGCCCAATCTCGATCATCATCCCCGTATCCTCGACAACGCCGCGCTCAACAACGCTCCCGCGATCACGCTCCATGCCGAGGCCGTCGGCGAACGCCCGGGCCAGGGCGTTCTCGCCGGCTCCGGCTTCGGCGGTTATCTCGCCCGTGCCGCCGGCGCCCAGGGCAGGCCCGTCACCACCACCACCATCGACGCCATCGCCGCCGCTCTCGGAACCATCCACCTCATGAAGATCGACATCCAGGGCGGCGAAGTGCCCGCCCTCCTCGGCGCCGACGCGGCCCTTCGCGCCAAGTCCATCCGCAACCTCGTCGTGGGAACCCATCACGACGACATCCATCAGCGTTGCCTCGAGATTCTCCACGCCCGCGGCTACCGCTTCCCGTTCCAATCCCGATACGTCGATCACCAGCCCGACGGCACCATCGTCGCCCAGGCGACCTGAATCCGCGCTCTCCCTGCAACTACACTCCCGGCCGTGCCCCCTCTCCACCGCATCCTCGACGCCAACGCCAACCGCGCCCGCGAAGCCCTCCGCGTCATGGAGGATGTCGCCCGTTTCGCCCTGGAAAGCCCCGCGCTCTCGGCCCAGATCAAGACCCTCCGCCACGGCCTGCGCGCCGCCCTCACCCAGCCCGCGCTCGACCACGCGATCCTCCTCTCTGCCCGTGACTCCCTGAACGACACCGGCCGCGACACCAAGACTCCCGCCGAACTCACACGCACAAACCTGCGCGACGTCGCATCCGCCGCCGCCGCACGCCTCACCGAAGCCCTCCGCTCCATCGAAGAGTCCGCCAAGGCCCTCTCCGCCGACCCGCGCCCGATCGAACTCCTCCGCTACCGAGCCTACGAGGCCGAAAAGCGTCTGCTCCTCGCCCTGCCCTCGGGCAGCGCGCCTCAATGGCGGTTGTGCGTCCTGATCACCGAATCGCTCTGCACCGCCCACGCCGGAGGGTGGCTCGAGGTCGCCCGGGCCGCCGTCGCCGGCGGCGCCGAGTGCATCCAGCTCCGCGAAAAACACCTCGACGGCGGCGAACTCCTCCATCGCGCCCGGACGCTCCGCGCCATCGCGCGCACCCCCGGCTGCTCGCTCATCATCAACGACCGCCCGGACATCGCGCTCCTCTGCGGCGCCGACGGCGTCCACCTCGGCCAGTCCGACCTTTCCGTCGAAGATGTCCGCCGCCTCGTCGGCTTCCGCCTTCTCATCGGTGTCTCGACCGCCAACCTCGATCAGGCCCGCGCCGCCGCCCGCTCCGGCGCCGACTACTGCGGCGTCGGCCCCATGTTCCATACCTCCACCAAGGACAAGCCCCACCTCGCCGGCCCCGCCTACCTGCGCGAATACCTCGCCGACCCCATCACCAGCCTCCGCCCGCATCTCGCCATCGGTGGTATCACGCCCGATTCCATCCACAAACTCGTCGATGCAGGCTGCCGCGGCGTCGCCGTCTCGTCCGCCATATGCAGCGCCAAGGACCCTGCACGAGTCTGCCGCGAACTCATCCAGGCGCTCTCGCCCCCCGCGTGACCTTGACCTCCGCTTCGCGACGCCCCGAATCCGCCGATCAGCTGCTCGCCGCCGCCTCTCCGCGCCCGCGCCCATACGCTTCACCTCCCGCGGCCCCAACGCACCATCAGCAAGCCGGAGCACACGCCATGGCGAAGTCCTCTTCCAGCACGACCTCCAGCGCCCGCAAGATCGCCAGCGAAGGCAAGAACGTCCGCGATCGCGTCCGCGACCTCACCGTCCGCACCATCCGCGATCGCAGCGTCGGGCTCAAAGACCTCTCCAAGGTCGTTGATCAGGTCCTCGACGGCGCCAAGCAGGGCGTGCACGACGCTGTTCCACAGTCCCAGCGCAATGTCCTCAAGCAGGTGCTCGACGGCCTCGGCGACGCCGCCAGCGTCGCCGCGCGTTCCGGCGCCGGCGCCATACGCGACGCCCGCGCCCGCGGCGAGACCATCGCCAAGAAAGACGCCGCGACCGCCGCCAGGCAAGTCCGTGAAGCTCACGAAGACTTCCTGAAAGCCGCCGGCACCTTCGCGCGCCGCCTCACGGGCGAAATGCGCGAGGAAGTGGAGGACCTTGTCGCCCGCGCCCGCCGCGCCGGTCCGAAGATCCGGACCGCCGCCGGCACCGCCGCCTCCGCCGCCGACGGCCGGTTGCTCGAGCTCGGCGGCGAAGCGGCCCGCGCCGGCGCCCGAATGGCCCGCAGCGCCATCGGCGGCCTCATGATGGCGACGGGCGGTCTCCTCGAAGGCCTCGCCGAGTCCATCACGCCCGCCAAGCCGCGTGCCGCCGCACCCGCGAAGAAGCCTGCTCCCAAAAAGCCCGGCAAGCGCACTTCAAAATCGGCCCGCTGACCGCCTTCTACTCACCCCGGTACCGGCGATTGCTGATCACCATCAGCGCCACCAGCACCGCCGCGGCCACAAATCCCGCAATTCCGATCGCCGTCAGCCCGCCCAGCCCCGGGCTCTTCGCCGCGTGCACGAGAATCGACGAGCCCACCAGCATCGCCGCGATGATCAGCGCAAACGAAATATTCCGGCTCGCGTGCTCCACAGCGTGCGTCAGCCGGTTCAGCCCCCGGTGTTCAAGGTTGAACGTGATCTTGTTCCTCCGCAGGTTCGAAAGCAGCGGTCGGATCTCCCCCGGCAGGTCCTCCAGCAGCTCGGTGTACCCCAGCATGCTCTTCTGCAGCCGCTTGCGTACCGCGCCGACCGAGTACCGCCGCTGCACCAGCTTCTCGATATACGGCCGCGCAAACGCGACCATCTCAAACGTCGGATCGAGCTGTCGAGCGACCGCCTCGATCGTCGTGAGCGCCTTGATCAGGAACATCAGGTCCGCGGGGCACCGGATCTGGTGCGCCCGGAGTTTGCCGAAAAACTCCTGCAGCAGCCCGCCGAGGTTCAGCTTGTCCAGCGGCATGTTGTAGAACCGCGACACCAGCGACTGAACATCCGCCCGGAACGCCCGCTCCTCCAGTTTCTCCGGTGCGACATCGGCGAGCGCCGCGACCACGCCGATCACCCGCTCGAGGTCCCCGGTCACCACCCCCGACACCAGGTCCGCCAGCTGCTGCGTCGTCCGCGCATCGATCTCCCCCGTCATGCCGCAGTCGATGAACGCGATTGCTCCGCCGGGAAGCGCGAAGAGATTCCCCGGGTGCGGGTCCGCGTGGAAGAACCCGATCTCCAGGCACTGCCGAAGCACCGCACGGGCCCCGTTCTCCACAACTCTCCGCCGGTCATCGGCGCTGATGTCACCATCCTTGAGCCGCGAGATCAGCACACCCCGGATTTCATCCAGGGCGAGGACGTTGCGCGTCGTCGCCTCCCAGTACACCTGCGGAAATACGACGCCCTCATCATCCGCGAAGTAGCCGCGCAGCCGCTCCGTCACCTGCCCCTCGTGGGTCAGGTCCATCTCCTTCACCAGCTCCTTGGCAAACTCCTCCACGATCTCCGTCGGGCTGTACCCCAGATTCGAGAAGTGCTTCTCCGTGAACTGCGCCACCGCCCGCAGCACATCCATGTCCGCATCCGTCGTCTCCCGCACGCCCGGACGCAGAACTTTCACCACCACCTTCGTCCCATCGTGCAGCGTCGCCCGGTGCACCTGCGCCATCGACGCCGCGGCCAGCGGATCTTCCTTGATCGACTTGAAAACCTTGTCCACCGCCCCCGGAAACTCGGCCTCGAGCTGCGCCCGGATCACGTCAAAGCTCACGCCCGGAACACTGTCCTGCAGCTTCGCAAACTCATCCGCCCAATCCTGCGGAATCAGGTCCGGCCGCGTGCTCAGCACCTGCCCCATCTTCACGTACGTCGGCCCCAGCTCCTCCATCGCCTTCCGCACCCGCTCCGCCCGCGTGAGCCGCTCAACATTCACCCGCGCCTTGCGCGTGAGCATGCTCCGGCCCCGCTCGATCAACCCGTCAAGTTTCAGCTCGGTCACAAGATCCGCGAACCCGTACCGCGCCAGAACCTCCAGCAGCTCCACGTAGCGGTGCACATGTCGGATGCGACGCGAAACTGATGAATAGGCGGCCATGCATTCCCTCTGGGGCCTGGAAAGAGCAGAGCCGGAAGAGTATCAGACCGCCTCTCGTCCGCCTGACGCCGGCGCCCGATGCTGGCGTCGGCCAAGGTCGGCGCGCTTCACCGCGCCACTTCGATCCGCAAAAAAGCGGTCACCCGGCCCAAGGAAGGTGCGCACAAGCTCCTCTCTCTCATCTTGAGCACCTTGAGCATCTTCCCGCCGGCCCGCCTCTCGTGCTCCCATTTCACCCTTTCAGGTTCTACGCCTTTCACTCCCCGCCCCCCTCCCTACCATCCCCACCCGGAGTCCCCAATGCCCGACCTCGCCCCCGCCACCCGCACCTACGTCCGCGACCTTCTCGACCCCAAGTCCGTCCCCATGCGGATCACCGGGGCCTATTCCATCGCCAACGCCCAGCTCGGCAAGACCCGCACCGACAAGCTCTACCTCCGCTGCCTCATCAGCGACAAGACCGGCGAAGTCCCCGGCCGCATGTGGACCATCGACGAAGCCCGCTTCGCCGAGCTCCCCACCGACGGCTTCGTCTTCCTCGACGGCGCCACCCAGCTCTACGACGGCGGCATCCAGCTCATCATCCAGCTCATCAAGCCCATCGACCCTACCCCCGACCAGATCCGCGAACTCCTCCCCTGCTCCAAGCGCCCGCCCGAGGAAATGTTCGCCGAACTCCGCGCCCTCCTCGCCACCCTCGCCCACCCATCCATGAAAGCACTCGCCGAGGCCTTCCTCGCCGACGACATTCTCATGGACCAGTTCAAGCGCTGCCCCGCCGCCAAGTCCATGCACCACGCCTACATCGGCGGCCTCCTTGAACACACCCTCTCTCTCCTCAACCTCGCCGACCGCGTCTGCGCCCTCTACCCCAAGATCAGCCGCGACCTCGTCATGATGGGCCTCTTCCTCCACGACATGGGCAAGACCCGCGAACTCTCCTACGACAAGACCTTCAGCTACACCGATCGCGGCGAGCTCGTCGGCCACGTCGTCGAGGGCGCCATGATCCTGCGCGACAAGGCCCAGGCCGTCATGCGCGAGCAAGGCATCCGCTTCCCCCGCGGCTCCATCGTCCTCCTCGAGCACATCATCCTCTCCCACCACGGCGTCCCCGAGTTCGGCGCGGCCAAGATCCCCGCCTCCCCCGAGGCCATCATGGTCTCCATCCTCGACAATCTCGACGCCAAGATGCAGATGTCCCTGAGCGCCACCCGCCCCGACCACCCCCTGCCCGACGGCGGCAACTTCACCGAGAAGCTGTGGGCGCTGGACACCAAGCTCTACCGGCCCGATCCGTTCCAGACCTAAGATCTCGCGATGTCCGAGGAATCCATCCAGGTCAACTTCGGCAAGCCCATCGCCCTCTTCCCGCTGGACTCCGCCGCTCTCCTTCCCCAGCAGATCCTTCCCCTCCACATCTTCGAGCCCCGGTACCGCCAGATGGTCGAGCGAGTCCTCGACAGTTCCGGCCAGTTCGCCATGGCTGTGTTCGAGGGCTCACACTGGCGCAAGGAGTATCACGGCCGCCCGCCGCTCCGCCCCGCCGTCTGCATCGGCCAGATCATGCAGCACGAGAAACTCGCGAGCGGTGATTACAACATCCTCGTGCAGGGCGTCTGCCGCGGCCGGATTGTCGAGGAATATCCGCCAAGCGCCGAGCGCCTCTTCCGCATCGCACGCCTCGAACCCATCGGCATCGACGCCGCCGCCGACACCAAGCTCTACGGTGTTCGCGAACGCCTCACCGAACTCTTGTCCGACGAGCCGCTCTCCAGGCTCAGTCACGCCGAATGGGTCGTCAAGCGAATCCAGGATCAGGACATCCCGACGGAGGTCGTCCTCGAACTCGTCGCGTTCGCCCTGCCCACCACCCGTGAGGGCCGCTACCGCCTCCTCGCCGAGGCCGACGCCGGTCAACGTGCGGGCATGATCGAGCACGAACTGGTCGATCTCAGCCGCCTCATCCAGCGCGCCACCGCCCAGCACCCCGAGACCTGGCCCAAAGGCTGCAGCTGGAACTGAAAGGTCTGTACGACTCAGAAGCCGAAGTGGTCCGTGACCGGCGGACGGTGTCGCTGCTCTTCCGGCAGGTTCTCCAGCGCGGCGAGCCGGCACGCCTCTTCCAGCCGCTGGTGAAGCTTCTCATGATCCGGATGCACCGACAGGTACTGCATCAGGTCGTCCACCCGCCAGGTCGCCGGCTCGTCGAGCCTCAGCTTCGCGATCGCCGCATCGCCGAGCGCCTCGGCCGCGCTCTCAAACCACGCGGCACTCGGCGGGGGCGACCCCGCGTACCCATCCTTGGTCGTGCTCTTTTCGACGCGCTCGAGCGCGAACGGCGGATCGACCCTCGTCCGGATCGCGGCCTGCCCGACCGCCACCAGCGGCCACTTGCACTCTTTGGTCATCGGCTCGCGACACAGAACCAGCGTCGGAACTCCCCGCGCATCGGCTTCTTCGCGGAAGTTGCGCGCATCAAGCCCGATGAGAGGCGGTTGAAACAGGTAGCACCCGGGCAGGATGTCCTGCACCATCGCCATCATCATGTCCGAATCGCCCAGCACCACGGCTCGCCCGCTGTCGACCGCGAGCTGCCGCTTTTGTCTTCGGGCTTCCTGCAGCGGCAGAATGATGCGGGCCATGCGCTCGAAGTGTGACGCCGCGTAGGACTTGTTCAGGGCCTCTTTGGAGAACCTCTCGGCCTCGAAGTACCGGGTCTTCTCGAGCGCAACGCTGGCGCGCTCCATAAGACGATCGATCGGGTCTTGTCCCTCGGTCTTCACCACGCGCTGTCTCTCTCGGCCGCCCGTGGCCCCGCCTACACCCGCTTCAATCCATCCGCCAGCGAACGAAGCATCAG
Organism: Phycisphaerales bacterium; assembly: GCA_044222195.1. Lineage (GTDB taxonomy): Bacteria > Planctomycetota > Phycisphaerae > Phycisphaerales > UBA1924 > JAHBXE01. The sequence goes on along the minus strand of JBGANS010000014.1, from coordinate 49,696 downwards.
CTGCCAGCTCTTGATCTGATCGGCCATGTCGTACGCGAGCAGGTCCGCCAGCCCGGACCAGTCTTCCGATTCAAGGCTGCGCCTCACATCGGTCAAGCTTGCCGCCAGGCCGTCCACCACCTGCCCCAGGTTCCGTTCTCCCGGGCCCGCGACCCGCGAGTTGAGGGGAATTTCGAGCAGCGACGCGCTCTTCTCGACCGCATCCCGAACCGCCTGCCACTTCAGGATCGCGCTCTGCAGGAGCGGCATCGCGCCCTCGACGCGCCCGCTCTGGATCTCATCCGCGGCGTCCGTCTGCTCCTGTCCGGCCTTGTCGAGAGCTTCCGCCGCGTCGAGAAGCGTCTCGCGAACCAGCAGCTTGGGCTCGATGGAGATCAGCCGCATCTCCGCGCCCAGCACTTGGTCCGGCGGGTCACTCAGGATCGTGTCAGACACCATGGTGCCGTCGACGTAGACCTCGACGACGACGCGTCCCCGTTTCTGCGCGGCTTCAGAAGCCGCGCGCAACCCGGACGCCAGCGTCGCGCGCTCCACCGCCAGGGGCTGACCGTCGAGGTAGACCTGCATCCCCCGAGTGTAACCGGCCACCCCCCAGTGTGCCGCACGCATTGACCGCTGCCTCCCGTGTGCCCGCGCACACCCCACAAGACCCGACGTTTTCGGCGCAGGTTCCGCGCGTGAGTGCGCGCCGTGAATCCCGCTTCCAGGTCCCCACCGGACCCGGCGTTCGACAAGATAACCCACGATCCGCCGCGCGCCAATGCAGAATCGCAAAAGAGAGCATCACCGCCCTCGGGCATGCGCCGAGATCGCGCCCCGGTCGAGCCTTCGCTTCACCTATAGTCGGGGGAGTCCACAGGAAGCCCAGAATGCACCCCAGAAACCCGGAATCCGGGCCACGAACCGTCAAGCTCAAGTACCTCCTCGAAGACCCCGAGGGCCTCAGCGTGTCGGGCAAGGCCGAGTACGAGATCGTCGCGGCCAAGGGTGAGCACCTGCTCGAAGTCGCCCTCGACCAGGGGATCAACATCGAACACGCCTGCGGCGGAGTTTGCGCGTGCTCGACCTGTCACATCTACATCGAGCAGGGGATGGATTGCCTGAGCGAGGCGACCGAGGCGGAAGAAGACCGAGTCGAGGAAGCACCGGGCCTTCGCCGCAACAGCCGCCTCTCGTGCCAGTGTGTGATTGAGAAGGAAGGAACAATCGTGATCCGTGTGCCGGCGTGGAACCGGAACGCGGTCAAAGAAGTTCCGCATTAGCACGTGATGGAGCGGAAACGTGGCCGGACGGGCGTTTGGGTGGCTCGAAGTGAACCTGATCGGGGAGCTGCTCGCCGAGCGGCACCCGGACATCGACCCCTACCGCGTGGGTTTCCCGGAGCTGCGCAGGCTGGTGACCGACTTGCCGGGGTTCCGCGAGGACCCGGGGCATCCGTCCAACGAGAAGATCCTCGAGACCATCCAGCGGATCTGGATCGAAGAACGCGAGGACATCAAGGCCGACGACGATTGACTCTCCTGACCGGCACGTTCGATTCGCCTCCACCACGGAGTGTCGTTTCCCGCGAATAGCCATGGCCCGCCGCGTTCTCCACGATCAGTTCTTCAAGCTCGCCAAGGCCGAGGGTTACCTGGCGCGGTCGGCGTACAAGCTCAAGGAAATCCAGGAGCGAAAGCGACTCTTTGGTTCGGGCAGCCGCGTGCTGGACCTCGGTTGCGCGCCCGGCGCGTGGGTGCAGGTCGCCATCGAGACCGTCGGGCCCCGCGGTGTGGTCGTCGGCATCGACCTCAAGGAAGTCCGCGAGCGATTCGCCGACAACGTCCACATCCTGCAGGGCGACATCTACACCACCCCCGCCCAGACGCTCACGGGTGAATCGGGGCAGAAGTTCGACGCCGTCCTCTCCGATATGGCCCCGGACACCACGGGCCACGGCGATCACTTCATGTCGATCCGCCTGTGCCGCCGGGCGTTGGAACTTCTCCCCGCGCTCCTCAAGCCCGGCGGGAATCTCGCGATGAAGGCGTTCGAAGGCGAGGAGTATCCGCAGCTCTTGAAAGAAGCCGGCGCGATGTTCCGATCGGTCAAGGGCTTCAAGCCCAAGGCGAGCCGCGACGTCTCGCGCGAAATGTACGTGATCGGCGAGGGCTATCGTCCGCCGCCCGGCCCGCCATGACGTTTCTGGCTCCCATCCCGGCCCTGATCGCCGCGGCCATCACCGTGCCGGGCCTGCTCGTGCTGTACTTCCTGAAGCTCCGGCGTCGCCCGGTCCGTGTCAGTTCGACGCTCCTGTGGGACCAGGCCATCCGCGATCTACAGGTCAACGTGCCCTTCCGGGTTGTCCGGCCGACGTGGCTGCTCTTTCTCCAACTCCTGATTCTCGCGTTGTTCCTGCTCGCCTTCGCCCGACCCGCCCTGGACCTGCCCCAGGGCTCGCCGACCAAGGTCATCCTCCTGATCGATCGCTCCGCTTCCATGTCGGCACGCGACGCGGGCCCGGACGATTCGCCTCGTTCGCGCCTCGATGCGGCCAGGGCGCGCGCGATCGAGCGTATCGACGCTCTCTCAGGCGCGGGCTCCACGTTCGCCGTCGTTGCCTTCGCCGCCGAGCCGGCGCTTCTCGGCCCGCCCTCGGACGCGGCGGCAGCCAAGGCCGCCATCGCGTTGATCGAACCTTCGGACCAGCCGGGAAACCTTGTCGCCGCGCTCCAACTGGCGAGCGGACTCATGCAGAGCGAGGCGACCGAGTCTTCGCCGCGCGTCCGCGGCATGGTCGTCCTTTTCAGCGATGGCAGCTTCGCGGGCTCCGAGCCCCTCGCTCTTGCCGGCGCCGAGTTCCGCTACGAGCGAATCGGCCCGGCGCCGCCGGCGATTCCGGACGAGGCCCCCGCCGCGTTTTCGCACGACAATCTCGGCATCGTCGCGATAGCCGCCCGACGCGAGTGGGAAGACCCCACGGTTGTCCGCATGTTCGCCCGCATACAGAACGCATCACGTCGCGCCGTGACGACTCCCGTCACGCTGAGCCTTGACACCACGGAAGTGGAGTCGGTTCTCGTCACCGTTCCGGCGGCGACGCCGGACGCCACGGGCAGCGTACCCGTCTCGTTCAAGCTCGATACGCGAGAGGGCGGGGTCGCGACCCTTCGAATCACGCGCGGCGACGCCCTTTCGGCCGATAACACGGCGTCGCTGATCCTGAGCCCGGCGACCAAGCCCAGGATCCTCGTCGTCATCCCGGACCCGACCGCCGCGCCGAGGACCGATTGGATCATCACCAATGTCATTGAGGAACTGCGCCTGCCGATGCGGGTGATGAATGCCTCGCTCTACGCGCAGGAGGCCTCCTCGCTCAAGTTCGACCTGGTCATCTTCGACCGTGTTTCGCCCAGGGTCGCGCCGCCGGTTCCGTCGCTGTCGTTCGGCGCCGGCATCTCCGGCATCACGCTCGGACCCGAACCCGGCCCCGGCGGATATATCATCTCCTGGAAGCGAACCCACGCCGTTCTGCGCCACGCAGCGCTGGACACCGTCTACATCGCCCGACCCCTGCCCATCTCGGGTGCGGGCCCCGAGGATGAACTCGTCCGCGGCCCGGAGGGCCCGCTCATCGTGACAGCCCCGGGCACGGGCCCTCGCCGGATCGTCGCGGCGTTCGACCTCGCGCAGTCCAACTGGCCCGTCCAGGTGGGGTTTGCCCTGTTCCTCGCTTCCGCGATCGACTACCTGACGCTGCGGGCCCAAGAGAGTGCCGGTCTCGTTTTTTCTACTGCCGAGCCGGCGCAAATCGTGGGCTCGGGAACGATCCGAATCGACGGCCCGCGGCAGGTGTCGATCACCGGGCCGCCACGCGTCGGTGAGCCCGTCAACATCGGCGTCCTCGATCGTGCCGGCGTGTACCGCGTCTTGGGTGCGCCCGAAGGCGGCACGCCGGCGTTCGCCGTCAATCTGCTTGATGAGACCGAGAGCGCCGTCGGGGTCCGCGAGTCGCTCCGCGTGTCCGGTCAAGTCGTCGCCGCGGCGAGAGGGGATGGCGGCCCGCGCGAAATCTGGGCGTGGTTGATCGGCGCCGCACTTGTGCTGCTGAGCATCGAGTGGGTCATCAACGCGTGGATGATGCGGGTGTAGCCGCCGCGAACCGACCCTTAGCGCTTGTCCATCGGCACGTACGGTGCATTGTGCGGCCCGATGTACTCGGCCTTGGGCCTGAAAAGGCGATTGTCCGAGAGTTGCTCGATGCAGTGCCCGGCCCATCCGCTGATGCGGGACATCGCGAACATCGGCGTGAAGAGATCGAGCTTGAGCCCGATCGAGTGGTACGTCGTGGCGGAGTAGAAGTCGACGTTGGGATAGATGCCCTTGGACCCGACCTCGCGGGCCATGATCTGCTCGATCTTGGAGGACAGTTCATACAGCCGCAGGTTGCCGGTGTCGGCGGCGATCTGCTTCGCGAAGGTCTTGAGGAACGTCGCCCGGGGGTCGATGGTCTTGTAGACGCGGTGGCCAAAGCCCATGATGCGGGCGCCCTCGTGCCGGCGGGCGAGCTTGTCCATGATGTAGGGCTCGATGATGGACATGACGTCCTTGCCCTGGGTCTTGGCGAGCTCTTCGATCTCGAAGAGCATTTCCATGACTTCCTCGTTGGCCCCGCCGTGGAGCGGGCCGCGGAGCGAGCCGATGGCCCCCGTGAGGGCCGAGTACATGTCCGACAGAGTCGAGATGATGACGCGGGCGGCGAAGGTGGAGTTGTTCAGCCCGTGGTCGGCGTGCAGGATCATGCAAATGTCGAAGGCACGGACCATCGCGGGCGTCGGCTCCTTGGCGTTAAGCATGTAGAGGAAGTTTGCCGCGAACGAGAGATCGCTGCGAGGCTCGACGAGCGGCAGGCCACGACGGTGGCGGTCGTACCACGCGACGATCGTCGGCGTCTGCGCGAGAATGTTGAGAGACTTGTCGCGGGCGGAGGCGACATCGTTGGCATTGGGATTGGCGTCGTACAGGGCCAGGCTGGACACCGCCGTGCGGAGCACGTGCATCGGCTGCGCATCCTTGGGCATGTCGAGAATGCGCTTGCGGAAGTCCCCCGGAAGCTTGTAGCGCGAGCGGAGCTGCTGCGAGAAGCCCGCGAGCTCGGACGCGTTGGGCAGCCGGCAGTTCCACAGCAGGAACACCGTTTCCTCGAACGTCGAGTTCCGCGCCAGGGCGTCGATCGGGATGCCGACGTATTCGAGAATTCCCTTCTCACCGTCGATGAACGACATCCGGGTTTCCGCGGCGACGATTCCCTCGAGTCCCTTGGCGAACGTGCTCATCTGTCTGGGTGCTCCGCAGGAGGTTGGCCCTGGAAGGGCGGGTTGGGTTGGAACTATAGAGTTGACCCGGCGGACCAGCAACGCACGGGGCCGAACTTCGTACCATGACCCTCGTGCTGATTCCCCTCGGAACAAACCGGCCATTGGTCCGCCCGACTCTGGTCACCATCGCCCTGATCGTGGCGAACGTGGCGGTCTACGGGACGGGCCAGGTGCTCAGCCGGGCCGACCCTCAGGCCGCCGAATCTCTCACGAACCTGCTCCGGCTCGATCCCGCAAAGTTCCGGTGGTGGGGGCTGGTTTCCTACGCCTTCATTCACGCCGGACTCTGGCACCTCCTGGGCAACATGGTGTTCCTATGGGTATTTGGCCCCAATGTGGAAGACCGTTTCGGCCGACTCGGGTTCTTCGCGTTTTACCTCATCGGCGGCGCGGTCGCCGGCGGGTTCCATGCCTTGTTCAACGACGCCCCGGTCATCGGCGCCTCGGGAGCGGTCGCCGCGGTGACGGGGGCGTTCCTCGTCCTGTTCCCGCGCACCATCGTTCACACCCTGTTCATCGTGTTCTTCGGATTCTTCTCGCTTCCGGCGTGGTGGTTCATCGGCGGCCGCATCGCGTGGGATCTCTACGCGACCGGCGCGGGGTGGTCCGGCAACGTGGCCACCGGGGCCCACCTGGCGGGCTACACCTTCGGCGGCGTCATCGCCATGGCCTTGCTGTGGACGAAGTTGCTTTCACGCGAGTCCTACGACCTCTTCTCCATCACCAAGCAGGCCGCGAGACGACGACAGTTTCGTGAAGCCCAATACCAGTTGAAACGGGCGAACGCCAAGCCGATCCTCGACCAGGCCAGAAGCGAGGAACTCGCCACTGTCCGCGCGGAGGTCTATGAAAAGCTCGCCGCGCTCGACGCCCCCGGCGTGAGCGCCGCGTACCGCCGCCTGCTCGAATCGTTCGGCGAGCCCGCCGCGCTGCTCAACCGCAAGGCCCAGTATGACGCGGCGAATCTCCTGCTCAAAGGCGGTGACCACCAGACCGCCGCGACGGCCTACCGCGTGTTCCTCAGGGGCTACCCGACCGATTCAGAGGTGCCGAAGGTCCGGCTCATGATGGGCCTGCTCAACGCGCGGTACCTGAACGATCCTGTGCAGGCCAAGCTGGATGTCGCCGAAGCAATCAAAGGGCTGCCCGGCGGACAGGAACGGGCTCTCGCCGACGAGCTCATTGCAGAGTTGGGTTGATCGGCGACGGCCGCGGACGGCGCATCAGCACCACGACAGATGCGACCGCGGCGCCCGTCATGTTGGACACCAGGTCCCACCCCGTGTTGACATAGCCGCCGACATTGGTGTCCATGAACCGCGTCGCGACGAACTCGACCACTTCGTTCAGCGCGCCGAGCCCCATGCCGACGAGAAAGCACGCGAACGCGAGACCCGGTGTGGCGCGAAAGGTCGACGCCGCGCCGCCCAGGAATCCTGCGATGGAGGCACGGATCGCCTCGAACGCCGCCAGCGTCGCCGCGCCGAACCCGTACGCGTGCACGATCTGGTCGTACTTGGGCATCCACGCGGCGATCCGGCAGTTGTAGAGCACGGTCCAGCCGGGTTTGTCAGGCGGCGGTACCCAATCCACGGCGAGGCTCGCGGGGATGGGAACATTGCCTCCCGCCATGTGGAGAAGGCCCCACACGGCCAGCAGCCACAGGACAAGCGTCGAGAACCAAACCCGAAAGTGAATCGCAACGGTCCCGCCGATGAGAACGAGCATTACAACGGCGTAGAAAACAAACTCCGTATTGCCGCGCACCAGGGCGTAGCCCGTGAACCCGACCATGTAGACGGTGACGAACACAACCAGCGGCAGGATTCGCCCGAGCATGAACGATGTATCGGGCGAGCGCGGGCGGCGGGGCCAGTCCCCGGCTTACGGATACGGCGAGGGCGGTGTGTTGGGCCGATAGTCCCGGTCATCCCAGCGGGTGAGCGAGACGATGTCTTCGCTCTTGATGCCGCTGGCGTGCCCGTCGAGGAACACGCCGTTGGTCCCGTTGCCGTGGCGCTTCGGCGCGACGCGCTGAGACGAAGTGGTCGGTCCGGGAGGTCCGATGACATTGCCCGCCCAGCCCATGTCGTAGAACACCGCGACGCTCCAGTCGTTGACTCCGAAGTTGTACAGGAGGCTCCCCTGGCCGTTGTTCGGATCGCTGGTGTAGCACGTGAGGTACAGCGTGTCGTGCGGGAAACGGATACGCGTCAGCGGCGTCGGGCGCTTCGCGTACGTCGCGTTCACCTGCCCCGGAGCGTTGAACGAAAGGCCGTTGTTCACATAGTGGATGTTGTGCAGGTCCCTCGGTCGCGATGGATCGCGGTACACCTCCATCGCCGAGAACTGGTCGCCCACGCCGCTGTTCATGTCGATCGAGGGCTTGATGTACCCGTACCGGCTGTCGCAAAACGGGCGCAATACATACGGCCACGGTGGGTCAAACATCGTGGGCGTCGCGGCGTACTGCGGCGGCTGGGACCGCCCGCTCTCGCGTGGGATGTACTCTTTGGAAGCATCGGCGTACAGCATCAGCGCCAGGCCGATCTGCCGCTGGTTGGAGAGGCACTTGGTCCGTCGGGCGTTCTCACGGGCCGACGCGAGCGCCGGGAGCAGGATCCCGATCAGCAGCGCAATGATCGCGATGACAACGAGGAGCTCGATAAGCGTGAAGGCCCGGGTGGCGCGCGCTCGAAGACTGTGGGTCATGGGCGTGTCCCGTCAAAGACCGCTGATGAACAGAAATGTCACTGACCCGCCAAACGCCTGCGAAGCCTACCACGGACCGCCCAGATTCCCAAGCTTCCGTCACGCTCGATTACTGGGGCTTGACCGGTTCAGCGGCGGGCACGGTGGCCTTGGGTACCGCCTCGGCGTTTTGACGCAGGGTGACGTCCAGGCGGCGCTGCGTGGGTCCAGGGACCGGCATCGAGTTGTCCAACTCGCCAAACCGGGTCCCCATGGGCATGAGCTTCCACCGCATCAACGCCGGACGGGCCGTGTTCTTGGTGTTGTAATCGTCGTAGAATCGAACCACAAGCTGTTGTCCGACAGGGACTTCCACTGACAGCAGCTTTTCATTGGTCGTCCAGTCAATCACGGTCACGTTCTGGGGGTAGTTGGGGGTGCTGTAGTACGTGTACAGGTCGCGGGAGGCCATGGAGCCGCCCTCGTTGTACCCCGGGTTCCAGCAGCCCCCGAGGGCCACACCAAGGCTGAGGACCGATCCCGCAAGGACGACACGAAGGTTCTGCCGCATGGAGCACTCCATCGCTTCTGCGGCCTGTCTGAGGCCGCGCCTGATTACCGGTAGAGTGTATCGTCCGATGGGGTTCGGAAACCTGACGATCGAATCGCGACGAGGATCGATGTCCAATCAAGACCCAAACATCCGGATCGGTCACGGGTACGACCTGCATCGCCTGGCGCCGCTCTCTGGCTCGGGCGAGCGTGGCAAGCCTTTGGTGCTGGGCGGGGTTCGCCTGGTCAGCGAAGCGGGGCCCGTCGCCCATTCCGATGGCGATGCGCTCTTTCACGCGATCACAGATGCCATCCTGGGGGCCTTGGCGCTGCCCGACATCGGGCAACTCTTTCCGGATTCAGATCCGAAGTGGGCCGGCGCAGCATCCGACATGTTCCTTCGCGACGCGGTGAAGCGGGCGGCCGATGCCGGATGGCGGATCGGCAACCTGGATTCCACCGTGATTCTGGAACGGCCCAAGCTCGGTCCCCGCAAGGATGAAGTCCGCGCCAACATCGCGAAAATCCTGGGGGTGGAAGTCGCTCGGGTCAACGTCAAGGGGAAGACCCACGAGCGGGTCGATGCAGTGGGGGAGGGGCGGGCTGTCGAAGTGCACGCCGTCGTCGTGCTTGTCCGGCGCGACGCGTCTCCTAATTCCGCGGGTGTCGGTGGGCGAACTTCGTAAGCCCCGCATCCGTGAACCGCGGCGACAGGTCCGCCGCGGCAAACACCAGCCTCCCGACCCAGGTCGTCCACACCTCCGGGCGTGGCTTCCGCAGACAACTTACGACGGCGCTGGCCACGCGCTCCGGCGGCTGCGTCGCCCACTTGGGCGGCGAGTTCTGTGCCACGCTTGTCCCGGTGCGGGCCGCCTTGGCTTCGAAGAACTCGGTCGCGGTGCCCACCGGGTGAACGCTCGACACGTGCACGCCCTGGGGCCGAAGCTCGATCCGCATGGCGCGGGCGATGTGCTCCTGCGCCGCCTTGGTCGCGGTGTACGCCCCGTGAAAGGGCATGCCAATCTTGGAGAGGCAGCTCGAGCAGATGAGGATGTGCCCGCGCGACTTCAGAATGTGCGGCACCGCGGGACGGATGGTGTTGAGCGTGCCGAAGAAGTTGACCTCGAAGATGTTTCGCATGTCCGCGTCCGAGAGCGTCGCAATACGACCCTCGTTCCCGATTCCCGCGTTCGCGAAGATGCTGTAGAGCGAGCCGAACTCGCGGATGGTCCGTTCCACCAGTGCATCGCAATCCGCCTGGTGAACCACGTCGGCTTTGACGGCGATCGCGCGGCCTCCCGCGCTCGTGATCTCGCGGACCAGATCCGTAAGCCTGTCCTCCCGCCTCGCGGCGACCGTCACGTGCATCCCCGCCCTGGCGCAGGCCAGCGCCGTGGCCCGCCCGATACCCGAAGAAGCGCCCGTGATCGCGATGGACTTTCCCGCAAGGTCGATCATGCGAGCATGGTACCGCCCCGGTCAGGCCCTGTGCGCCGCCCGGCGCGACACGAGCCAGCCAAGCTCGTGACATCGAAGTGCCCGCGAAGCGCCGACAAAGGCGATGATGCCGGCGCCGGACTTGACGATCAGCAGCACCAGGTCGCCCCTCCAGCCCGAGGGATGGGGCGCATATCGCCCGACCAGCCAGACCAGGATTCCCATTCCCGCCGCGGCGAGCGCGACCTTTACCATCGCGCGAACCGTCGGCCCGTCGAGAATCGGCTCGGGCACCAGTCGACCGGCCATGGCAAACAGCACACCGCACTGCAACGCCGCGCAGATCGCGGTGGACCACCCAAGCCCCGCCTCTCGCAGCCTCCAAATCAGCAGAACGTTGAGCACGATGTTGCACACCACCATCGCCATGGAAACTCGCATGGGCGTCTTGGTGTCGCCGCGCGAGTAGAACGCTCTCGTCACCACGTGGTTGAGCGAGTACGCCCATACCGCGAGCGCGAATCCACCCAGCACGGAAGCGCACCGCTCCACACCTTCCGCGGAGAACCCCGTGGTGCCGCCCGAATAAGGCACGGCAATGGCCTCGTGCCGCACGAGAAACAACCCGATGCTCGCGGGCAGTCCGATGAACAGGCTCAGCCTGATGCCGCGCCGCAGCGTCTGCAGGAAGTGCAAAGGCTCGTTGGCGTGCCGCGAGAGCATGGGGAAGATCGCCACTGCGACCGCGATTCCAAAGACTCCCAGCGGAAACTGGTACAGCCGGGCCGCCCCCGCGATCAGCACGTTTGAACGGTCATCCAGCGGGTACGCCCACCCGAGAAGGGTTGGTCCGACCCAGATAGGCCACATCGCCAGCAGCGTGTCGACGAACGTGTTGATCTGGAGCGAGCCCAGCCCGACCGCCGCGGGAATGAAAGTCCTCAACGTCCGCCGCCCGGCCTCCCGGGCATCCGCAAAGGCCCTCGTCCACTTCACGTGTGGCGCGAGAAGCCTCCCGAACCAGGCCACCTGTGCGATCCCGCTCGCCACCACCACGATGCCGAGGATGTACGCCGTCCGCTGGCTTCCGAGTTGCCCGGTCAGCAGAAAGTACAACCCGATCGCCACCACCATCGTGTTCATCAGCAGCGGCCCCGCCGACGACGCGGCGAACTTCCCGTGAACCTGCAGCATCCCCCCCATGATCGCCGCCGTGCATACCAGCGGCATGTAAGGCAGCATGGTCATGATCAGCCCGAGTGAAAGGTTGCGCTCCGCATCCGCCGGCAGCACCAGGAGCGCCACCAGCAGCCCAAGCTCGATCACGATCGTCAACACCGTCGTCGCGGCCAGAAGCGCGGTCACCACCAGCGATGCGAACGTGTCCGCGAGCTTGGGGTCCTGCGTGTGGAGCTTCGTGTACTCCGGGATGAACGCGGCCGACAACGCCCCCTCGCCAAAGAGCCGACGGAACAGGTTGGGCACCTGGAACCCCGCGGCGAAGGCCGAGCCGATCGCTGTATCCCCGAAGATCCGCGCCGTCAGAACCTCGCGAGCGAGTCCGCCCAGCCGTGACAGCAGTGTCGCCCCGGATGTCGCCCGGACGGCGGACGAGAGAGCCCTGTGCTGTTCGGCGTTCTCTGGCACGTCGGACTTCATCGGATGAACGCAACCGCGTGCACGACCAGGATCGGCAGCAGGATCACCAGAGCCCATCCGAGATAGCCGAAGAACCCCGGCATCCGCACGCCCGCGGCCTCGGCGATGGCCTTGACCATGAAGTTCGGCCCGTTCCCGATGTACGTCATCGCCCCGAAGAACACGGCCCCAGTCGATATCGCGACAAGCGTGCGGGCGCCCGACGCCGAGCCGAGAAACCCGGCCATCCCCGCCGCGTCGATCTCGTCAGGACCGAAGGCGACTTGAAGGAAGCTCAGGTACGTCGGGGCATTGTCGAGCACGGCGGAGAGCGATCCCGTGCCGAAGTAATACCCGAGCGAGGAACGGATTCCAAGGCTTCCGCTGTGGGCGGCGAGAAACCCCAGGGCGGGAACCATCGTCAGGAAGATCCCCGCGAACAGAAGGCCGACCTCCTTGACCGGGCCGAAGGTGAAGTCGTTGCCCTTGAGCAGCTCGCGCGGCGCGAGCATGTAGGACACAACGGCGATAGCCGTCTGAAACGCCGCGCCGATCAGCAGGCCGTCCATCTTCGCGTACGCGCGCAGCACCGGCGGGATGAACACTCCCACCAGCATCAGGGCGAGGCACACGAGCCCCGTCCGGCCCCGGATCGAGACCCGCGACCCGGTCCGGCCGGCTGCGTGCGCCGGCGCGAAGTTGCCGATGCGTGAATCCGCGATGACAAACGCCACGAGCAACGCCCCGACAACCATCGCCCAGTCCTGCCACAGGTGCACCAGTGTCCACTCGAACGGCACACCCTTGAGAAACCCCAGGTAGAGCGGCGGGTCCCCGATCGGCGTCAGGCACCCGCCGCAGTTGCTCACGATGAAGATGAAGAACACCAGGTGCAGCGGTCGCAGCCGGCCGGCGTTGAGCCGCATGAACGGCCGGACCAGCAGCATCGAGGCGCCCGTCGTACCCACGACGTTGGCGATCACCGCGCCGACCGCCAGCAGGGACGCGTTCGCCATCGGCGTTCCCCGCCCGCGGACCTCGATCAGGATTCCTCCTGAGACGACGTAGAGCCCCCCGACCAGCGCGATGAACGAGTAGAACTCTTCCGCGGAATGGAGCATCTTCTCCGCGCCGTACGACATCGAGTGTCCCGGCGAAACGCCCCGAAACGCCGTCAGGTAGTACGCCCCGACGAGCAATCCCAGGAACAACGCGACATCCGGATAGTGACGATGCCAGAATCGCGGCCACGCGAACGGCAACAGCGCGATGCTCGCCAGTAACGCCGCGAACGGACCGACCATCCACAACTCGATCGTCGGATGAGCGCCGCTCTGCGGCAGCAGGAATCCGAGCCCGCACCCGAAGGCCGACCCCGCGACCGCGGAACCCGCCCACGCGATAGGTCCTTCCAAGCCCCGATGTGCGTGTGCGTCACTCATGGTGGAGGCGAGGATACCGGCCCGCCGCGCCCGCGTGCCCCGAAGACGATCGCCAGGAGCGCCGCCAGTGCGAACGCCGCCCCGATGCCCTTGAGATTCGCGAAGTAGTCTGCGAACTCGGCGCTCCGGTGAAGCACAGGGATCGCCTGGCTCGATTCATCGATGGCCGCGTACACCGGTGCGATCACCAGCACCGCGAGTATGTTCCGCCACGACAGCGAAGGCCCGAAGAGCCCCGCCGCGATGAGCAACATTGTCCAGAGCCCGAACGCCGCGATATGGACGGTCTTGTCCGTTCCTTCCGCCCCGCCGATCCTGAGCGAGGGCCAGTGCGTCGCCGTGAACAGCGCAGCCGCGTACACCCAGAACGCCCACCGTCGGAGCCGTGTCCAAACCGGCATCAGTGCGCGGCCTCGGCGGGGGCCCGCGGCGTGACGACCACCGGCGCGGCGGCCTCCCTCACATCAGCGATGATCGCCCGCGCCAGCGCACGATAGTCCGCCGCGCCCGACGCAGTGGGGGCGTAGTCGAACACCGACTTGCCAAAGCTGGGACACTCCGCCAGCTTGATGTTGCGCCTCACCGGCGGTCGGAAGACTCTGGCGTCGGCCCACGGAACCTTCTGCCCCCGGGCCTGGTCAAAGTACGCCTCGATGTCCGCCACGACTTCCTGCGACAGCGTCGCCGTCGCGTCGTGCATGCACAGCACAACGCCCGAGACCCGCAGTTTCGGATTCACACTCGACGCGACCAGCCCGACGGTCTCCATCAGCTTTCCCACGCCCTGGAGCGCGAGGAAGTGCGCCTGCATCGGGATCAGCACTTCACGAGAGGCCGCGAGCGCGTTCACCGTCAGAACGCCCAGCGACGGCGGGCAGTCAATCAGCACGAAATCGAACGCCGATCCAATCCGGCGCAGCACCTCCGACAGCCGCTTGTGCCGGTCCGGGACCGACGCCAGCTCCGACTCGGCCGCGGCCAGGTCCGTCTCGCTGGGGATCACCGCCAGCCCCGAGGTTACGGTCTGGATGGCCGCCGTCGCGTCCGCGTCCGGATCAATCAGGAGGTCGTAAACGGAAATCTGCACGCCCGCTGGTTCGACCCCCAGGTGCAGCGTCGCGTGCGCCTGCGGATCCAGATCGACGACCAGCACGCGCTTTCCCTCAAGCGCGAGCGCCGCGGCGAGGTTCACCGTGGTCGTGGTCTTGCCAACCCCACCCTTCTGGTTGATCAGCGCGATCACGCGAGGGGCGGCGGGGGTGTCGACAGATGAGGAGGCCGGGCTTCCGTGCGCGGGCATGGGCGGAGTATACGGGAAACCGGCCTCAGGGGCGGCCCGCGGGTTCCCGCTTGTCGGTTTCAAGCGGCCGCGGAGTCTCATCCACGGGCCGAGCCTCCGCCCCCCGGGGCACCATCGCCTTGGCCCGCCTTTTGGCCTCGAACTGCGCGGCATGGTCGTCCAGTTGCTTCTTGCGGGCGATTTTGACGGCCGTCACCACGATGAACGCCCCAAAGACCAGGGCCAGGGCGTACACCACTCGGGCCCGACCCAGGCTCACGGCGATGCCCAGGCTCGCGAAGATCGCCCCGATGCCATACAGCGCGAAGACCGCGCCCTTGACCCCCAGCGCCCGTTTGAGCATGTGGTGCAGGTGCTGGTCGTCAGCATCCGAGATCTTTTTCCCCGCCAGCTTTCGCCGGATGATCGCCAGCATCGTGTCGATGATCGGCAGCGCGAAGATGATCAGCCCCGCGAACACCAGGTGCGTCTTCCCGGTATCGCCCAGCATCAGGATCACCGTGATCGTCACAAAGCCGATCAGCAGCGACCCGCAGTCGCCCAGGAATATCGTCGCCGGATTGAAGTTGTGCGGCAGGAACCCGAGACACGCGCCCAGCAGCGCCAACGCCAGCACGATCCGCGGCGCATCCCGCGGCCCGTCGTCCTGAACCGCCAGCGTCAACGCGATCACCAGCAGCCCGCCCGCCACGATCGCCGTCGTCCCGGTGAGTAGCCCGTCCAGCCCGTCGATCAGGTTCGCCGCGTTGCACGCCCCCAGGATGAAGATCGCGATCACCGCGGTCCCCACCCAGTACACCACATCCAGTGAAATGAACTCGGCTCCCAGCATCGGAAATGGCAGCGGGATCTGGTACAGCAGCGTGTCCGACCCGTTGATGATCGTGGTGTGGATCCCGATCGCTTTGGCCAGCGGGACGACAATCCCCGCCGCGACCTTGACGCCCACGTCCGTCGCCGCCAGCGCCGCCGCGGCAATCAGCTGCAAGCCCACCTTGAGGCGCGGCGCGATTCCCACCACATCATCGAGCAGCCCCGCCAGCGCGATCAGCGTCATCCCCAGCACGATCGAAGCCGGCAGCGTGTGCGGGTGCTGGTCCACGTCGAGGTACTGCGTCGAGTGAAACGACATCAGCCCGGGGATGGCCGCCGCGAAGTAGCTGTACGCGATCGCCGCCATGATCCCCAGGAACACCGCCGCGCCGCCAAGGTACGCGATCGGCATGGTGTGAATCTTGCGCGCCTGGCTGGGCCGATCAATGATGCCGTTGGCCAGCGCGAGCCGCCTGATGAGCGGCGTTGCCAGGAGCGTGACCAAGAACGCGATGACGAACACCGGGATGTACCCGTGGAAGACCTCGGTCCGCGTCACGTGCGCCGCTTGCGACAGTCCCGACAGCTCCTTGAGCTCTTCCACGCGCCCGGCCAGCGAGGTGACTTCCTCACCGAGCGCTTCGATTCGGCTCTTGATGCCCGGTGGAATGTCCGGCCCCTGCGGAGTGGGGGACACCTGCGCCAGGATGGCCGGCAGCCATTTCATGCCCGCACCCCGCTCGCCGCGCCGCCGCGAATGAACTCGGCGACGTCTTGGATCGTGCGTTCCAGCGAAATCTTGGGCTCAAAACCCACGGCAGCGCGAATCCGCCGGAGGTCCGGCTGCCGCTGCTGCAGGTCCTCGAATCCGGCCGGGAACACCTCGGAATACGGAACAAACTTCCGCTCGGACTTCGACCCCGTCACGCGGATCACCGCGTCGGCCAGGTCCCGGATCGAGATCGCCCGGTCCGACCCCACGTTGAACACCCGGCCGTGACACTCGCTCGACGCCAGCATGCGCGGCAGAACTTCCACCACATCTCGGGCATCACAAAAGCAGCGCGTCGCCGAGCCGTCGGCGTACACCGTCAGCGGGCTGTTGCCCAGCGCCGCGCCGACAAATCGTGGCAGCACCATGCCGTAATCGCCAACCTGCCGCGGCCCAACTGTGTTGAAAAACCGGGCGATGACCGTCGGCACGCCGCGCTGCTTGTGGTACGCCAGCGCGAGATACTCATCAATCGCCTTGGAGCACGCGTACGACCACCGCCCGATCGTGGTGGGGCCGTACACGGCGTCGTCGTCTTCGTTGAACGGCGACCGCATCGACTTGCCGTAGACCTCGGAACTCGACGCGATCAACGTCGGCGTCCGGTTCACCGCGGCGAACCGCAGCAGCGCCGAGGTCTGCTCGATGTTCGTCTCGACAGAACGGATCGGCTCCTGCATCACCAGCTTCACACCCACCGCCGCGGCCAGGTGATAGATCTCGTCGAACGTCTCTCCCTTGCCAAAGGCGTGGAGCGCCTCACCGAGGTCGGCCTCGATGAACCGAAGCCCCGCGTGCGACGCCGGCAGATTCGCCCGTCGACCGGTCGACAGATCGTCCACGACCGTGACCGAGTCCCCCCGCGCGAGCAGCCGGTCGCACAGGTGCGAACCGATGAACCCCGCGCCGCCGGTGACCAGCACGCGCCGGGCGGCGTTGCGTGAGGGGGCGGCGCTGGTGGGCGAAGCAGGCACGGCGGATCTTCTTCGGTCGATTCAGGTCTTGTCCGGGAGGCTCTCGTTCGGGCCCGCCTGGTACGTGTGCGCGGCCAGGATATTGCCCTTGAGGTATCCGCCCGCGCTGGACCGGACGGCGTTGATCACCACACCCAGGAACTCGGCCCGCGCTTCGGAAAGCTCGGTCCTCAACCGTGCGACCATGCCGCGTTTTTCGCCCAGGGCGCGGACGACGAGCATTGACGCATCACACTTGTTCGACAGCCCCGCCGCGTCGCCCGCGACCATCGCCGGGGCCACATCGATCAGGATCAAGTCGTACATCGCGCCGGCATCTTTGAGGAGCGTGGACATCGCCGCGCTCGTCAACCGCTCGTATTGACGCTTGTCCGCGGAGCCGGCCGACATGACCGCCAGGTTGTCCACGCCGACGGTCTTGACCGCACCCGCCAGGGTCGTCGACCCTGCCAGCACATCCGCCAGGCCCGGCCCCTCGGAGATGCCCAGAACGCGGTGAACGGACGGACGCCGGAAGTTTCCATCCACCAGCAGCACCCGCTGCTCGGCCGCGGCCAGCGCGAACGCGAGGTTCACAACCACCGACGTCGCCCCCGAGCCCGGCATGCCGGACATGCATACGAGCGACTTGTGCCCGCCCGCCTGCATCCGCTTGAGAATCGTGCCGCGCAGCTGCCGGAAACTCTCCGCCAGGACGCCGCCCGGCTGATCTCTGAACACGGTTTCGATCTTGGGCGGCGCCGCCGGGTCTTCCGCCGCGTGCGGGATGAAGCCCAGCATCCGCGTCCGCGGGATCATCGCGATGTCCGCGGGTCCCTTGACCCGCTGATCCACGACTTCGAGGATGAACACCACACCCGCCGTGAGCGCGAGGAAAATCGCCATCGCCGCGGGAAGCATGATGACCAGGCGCGGGAACGACACGGTCTTGGGAATCTGGGCGTCCTGGTAGAGCAGCACGCGGGTCTGCTGCTTGGTGTTGCTCGAGAGCACTTCCAGGTTCTTGAGGTCCTCCGAGAGCTTCGCCCTCGACTGCGTGAGCGTGTCAATGTCGCGAGTGATGTCCTTGACGCGGGCGAGGCTCTGGGTCAGGTCGACCGCCTTGGTCTTCAGCTCTTCGCCGCTCTTGACGAGGGATTCTTCCTGCGCCCTGAGCGACTGCAGGCTCGAACGGTACCGCTCCAGGCGCGCATAGAACTGCTGATCGCACAGGCGCTTGATCTCGGCGTCGAGTTGCTGCCGCGTGCCATTGAGGCGGGTCTCGAGCCGCCGGTAGTCCGGGTGGCTCGTGTCCAGGCGCGACTTCATCGCCAGGGCTTCCGCCTCCAGCAGGTTGACGGTCTGCTTGAGGTAGACGACCGACTGTTCCTTGTCGACAAAGTCCCGGATGTCGTCGTCGATCTTGATCCCGTTGGTGTTCTTGAGCTCCGCCTCGTACCGATCGAGCAGCACGCCCACCGCCTTGAGATCCACGCGCACCTTGATCAGCTCCGCCTGCGTCTTCTCGAGGTCGCGGTTCGTGCCCGACACCGCCTCGTCCAGCGCGTCCGCGTCCGCGTCGTGCAGGAGGGTCTGACGCTCGCGCTGCCGCTTGCCGATGGTCTCGGTCGTGTCCGCGATCGCCTGCGTGATGTACTGCTTCTGCTCGCTCGTGTCCGCGTTGCCCACCAGCCGCCGGTCGCGCTCGTACGTGCGCCCCAGCAGCTTGATGATCGCCGTCACCTCGACCGGGTCCGTCCCCCACATCGAGACCTTGATGAAGTTCGACTGCCCGGCGATGCCCGCCGACAGCTTCTTCTTGAGTTCCTTCGCGGCCTTGGATGTGTCCAGCGTCCCGGCGCGCTTGAACTGGTTCGCCCACTTCGACGCGTCCCGTTCCAGCGCAGGGTCGCTCACCGTCTTATCGATGATGCGGTCCGAGAGCAGCACCTGCACCTGCGTCGCCTTGAAGTTGTCCAGCTCGTCCTTCGACGGCGTCACCGCCGAGAGTTCCGTGATGTTCTGCTTGGGCGCGAAGCACTCGTAGATCAGCGAGCTCGAAAAAATCGGGTACACGCTGAGCATCACGTAGTGCGCGATGGTGCCGAACACCATCCCGGCCCCGATCGACGCCAGCAGCAGCCACTTGTGCTTCTTCAGCAGCTTCACCGGGTCGATGGCCGGGACCGCTCCGGCCGCCGGGGCCGCGCTCTGCGCGGGCCGGGCCAGGGCGGGAATCGGCGGACGTGTCGTGGGAACGATGGTCATGGGTGCAACCTTCCAGACAGCTTCGTCGCTCTACTTTCCGTTCAGTTCCGACAGAAGACTCTCGTATTCCGACTTCACCGTGTCCCGCAACGCCGGGCTGTCGGTGAGGGATTCTCGGACGACATCCGCGACCGCGCGGCCGCCGGCCACATCCCCCGACGCGACCTTCCATCGCGCAAGTTTGATGGAGGTTCTGGCCTTATCGACCTCGGTCGAAGCGAGCCTGAGCGCCTCCGTGAGTTTCGTGATCGCCTGCGACTTATCGCCCTTGGCCCAGTACGTCGACGCCAGCGTGTCCGCGAACGCCCAGCTCAGCGGATTCAGGGCGCAGGCCCGTTCGGCCAGCGGCAGCGCCTCCGACGTGTTCTTGACATGCTCTGTCAGGATCGCCGCCGCGTTATTCAGGAACACGGCGTCGTTGGGCCGGAACTGGAGACCCAGCTTGAGCTCCTTCACGGCCTCGTCCCACTTCTCCTGACGGATCATCGCGTCCGACAGCGACGCCTGGATCGAGGTCCGCAGGTCATTGTCCACCGAGGTGTCACGGAGTTTCCGCAGCGCCTCGATCGCCTCGGTGACATTGGCCTTGTCCTCGAGTGCGACATCCGCCCGTGCCAACGTGACCCAGTCGGTGAGCTGGGTCGGTGGCCTGACCTGGTTGAGCAGCTTCAGCCGTTCCATCGAATCAGGGAACACGCCGGCCAGGTCCCGCGCCCAGATGTTGAACGCCGCCGGGTCGTTCCCAATCTGGTCGAACGAGGCCAGCAGGTCTTCCTTCGCCTGCGCATCCTTGTTCTGCTTCTTCCGGATGATGGCCCGCGCCAGCAGCAGCCGCCAGGAACGATCCGTCTTGAGCTCGCGCGTCGCCAGCACGGCCTCGGCGTCGGCCAGCGCCGGCGGCGTCGAGTTGATCAGCGCGTTGCAGTACGCCAGCGCCGTCTCCTCGTCCTGCAGCTGGATCCACAGCATCCGGTAGTACTTCGAGGCCCTGGTCCAGCGGCCCGCCCGGCCGAACGCGCTCGCGAACTGCCCGATGAATCGCGCATCGTTGGCGCGGGCCTTGAGCGCCTCATCCACCGAGTCAACCGCTTCCGTTTCATGCCCGAGCCGCACCAGGTAGTCGACATACTCAAGACGAAGGTCGTCAAGGCCCGGGTTCCGGCTCACCGCCTCGCGCAGGTCGCGCAGACCCTCATCCACGCGGCCCTCGCTGATCGCGATCATCGCCCGCGTGCGCAGCGCCTGCCAGAACGCCGGCCTCAGCCGGATCGCCGTCGCCAGGTCCGCCGCCACATCCTTCGCGAGCGCCGGGTCCTGCACCAACAGCCGCGCGCGCCGGAGATACGGCATCGGCTCATCCGGGAACCGCGTCACCGCCCGGTCGAGGATCTCCTTCGCCTTGTTCGTGTCCCCGAGCCCCCGGGCGACGCTCGCCCGCTGCGCCATCAACTCGACATCGCGGTCCGCGTCCGCCCCGAGGGCGACAAACACGGCCTCGGCGTCCGCGAACTTCTGCTGCTGGTTCAACGCCTCGATCAGCCGCTTCCGGATCACCAACTCGGGGTCCTTCACTCCCGCATCGATGACCCGCCGGTACGCCTTCTCCGCATCCTCAAACTTCCCCGAGTTGATCAGCAGGTCGCCGATCAGCAGGTCCACATCCATCTTCTCGCGGTCCTGGTAATCCGCCGCCTGCCGGAACGCCGCCATCGCCTCCTGCTCGGCCCCGCGCCGCTGCAGGAACTGCCCGAACGCCAGGTACGCCTCCTGCTTGCTCTTGGGGGTCTCCAGCCCGCCGATGTACTGCCGCAGCACCTGCTTGGCCGGTCCGAGGGCGCCGCGGTCCGCGTGCCAGCGCGCATCAAGCATCGCCGCCCGCAGCGAATCGCTGTCCCGCCGGAGCGTGTCGATCAGCTGCCGCGATGGGTCCCACATCTTGGCCTCGAGGTAGAGCTCGGCCAGCGAGCCCGTGTTCTCCACGTTCTTCGGATTCCGCGCGCGGATCTGCTCCCGGAACGTCCGCGCAAAGTCGGTCCGCCCGGATCGGGCTTCCAGCTGCAGCCACGTGTTCAGAAACTCCGGATCGTTCCGGCCGACAGACTCCGACTTGCGCGCCACGCCCAGCGCTTCGGTGATCTCCCCGGCGCCCACCAGCACACCGATGTACAGCTTGAGCGTCGCCAGGTCCGTCGGGACCAGGTCCAGCGCCCGCCGGAACGACGCCATCGCGTCCTGTGTCCGGCCAAGCTCGGCCTGCACCAGGCCCAGCAGGCGGCACACGCCGGCGGTCGCGTTGCCGCGCTCCACCGCGCGCCCCAGCGTCGCCGCCGCATCCTTGTAGCTCTTCTGCGCGATCTGCACCCGGGCCTTGAAGGTGTCGCCCTCGGCCTGGTCCAGGTTCTCCCGGGCCGCTCGCTCCGCGATCCGCGCCGCCCCGGGGATGTCCCCGTCCTGGATGCACTTCTGGAACCGCAGCTCCACGACCGTCGCGTTATCCGGCGCCACTTTCTCGGCCTCGTCGAGCGCCTTGGCCGCTTCCTCGGGTTTCTTGAAGTCCGTGTACGCCCGGTAAAGCCCCAGCTGCTTCTCGACCGGCGTGCTCCCGCTCGCGTTGATGAACGCCACGGTCCCCTCGAGCGTGTCCGCCGCCTTGAGCCGTTCGGCCAGGTCGCGAAGCCGCTTCCCCGCCGCCGACGTATCGTCCGGCCGCTTCTGGATCGAGGTGTCGAGCAGCTGCCGCGCCGCCTCGCGATCGGTGGCGAACTTGACGCCCACGAGCACGTACGCGATGCGAGGCTCGTAGTTGTGCTCGATCAGCGCCCGCTCGAGCAGCTGTGTCGCCGCTTCGTTGTCGCCCAGCTTCTCCGACGTCCCCTTCGAAACCCGCTCCGCGTCGATCAGCACCTGGTCGATCGGGTCCTTGACCTTGCTCCCCTCGGTCAACGCCTTCATCGTTTCCAGTTCGGCCTTGGCCCCGGCGTGGTCGGGCTCGAGCTGGAGGATCGACCGGTAGATCGCCGTCGCCGCTTCATAGTTCTGAAGCATGCGCTCCACCGACGCCAGCATCATCCGCAGTTCGACCGACCCCGGCCTCGCCTGCAGCACCTTCCGCAGGTGCTCGCGGGCAAGCCCCGGCTCCTGCGGCGTCGTCCGCAGCCCGATGTCCGCCATCAGCATGTTCGCTTCCAGCCCCGCCTCGCCCGAGTCCCCCGTCTTCTTCAGGAACTCCGCCAGCAGACGCCGCGCTTTGGGAAAGTCGCCGTCCAGCAGCGCCATCTTGCCGTCCAGGAACAGCAGCTCCGCCGCCTGGTCAGGCAGGTACTTGGCCAGGTCCGTCCGCTTCGCCTTGGCCAGCGCCCGGGCCTGCTGTCGGGCCTCCGCCGAGAGCGACTGGTCCGCCAGCTGCTGCGTCGCGATCGACGCCTGGGCGAACCGTGCATTGGTCCGAATGGACAGCAGCCGAAGGCCCTGGAACGACACCGGCTTGTCCGGCAGGTCCACCACCGCCTGGTACGCCGCGATGAGTTGTTCCGGTGGTGTGGGCTTCGCGGGCGGCGCCTGGGGCGTGCTCAGCAGTTGAGCCCGGATGATCAGGAGGTCCATGTCGTCCGGCCGCTTGACCAGCAGGCGGTCAACCAGCTTGATCGCAATCGCCGTCCCCTCCTGCGTATTGATCCGCGGGGCAATCGAGGCAAACCTCGACATGATCACCGGAGACACGAGCCTGGGGTCCGCCGCCTCCAGCACATCCGCCACCTGCTGGACCCGCGGCGAGAGCGCGTTCAGCGCCTTCACCTTTTCCCGGATCGCGTCCTCCGTGTTCGATGGGTTCCGCACATCCACATCCGCCGCTTCCATGATCAGCTGCGACACCGCGACCAGCGGGTGCGGCGTGGCAAATGGCGCCGGAAACGTGTGCGTCATCGCCTCCTTCAGAACCTCGCGCGAGCGATCCAGGTGCATCGATCTCGCGGCATCGTCCGCCTCGGTCTTCGCCCGGTCGGCCATCACGCGGTGCCAGACCGCCAGCGCGTTCGCCGCCTCACCGTCCAGCGGATCAAGCTTCAGCGCCGCCTCCAGATCCTGCTTGGCCAGCTCCACCCGGTCCTTGGGAACCGTCGGGTCGCTCATCAGCTCCGAGACCGCGAGGCCCCGGTACCGGCGAATCTGCGGCGGCTGCGGGTTGGCCGGGTCCGACTCGAAGAACGCGAGCACCTCGTCGACGTGGTTCGACACGTACTCCCAGCCCCCCCGGGCCCCCGAGTACACGCACTCGAGCTTGATGCTCTCCAGGTACTCCCGGTGCGCTTCGATGTTGGTCTTCTGCGCCTGCGCCAGGTTCCGCAGGATCCCCTGCAGCATCTGGTAGTTCGCGCCGTACACGTTGTGCGCCGGGACCTTCTGCTCCCGCGCCCCCCGCCACTTCTTCAGCCACTCGACGTTGTACTGCTCCTTGCCCACCGCCCGCTCGTACCACGTGTCCGCCGAGTCGATCTTCCCTTCCTTCATCGCGCGGTCGCCCATCGCGACGTAGTGCTCACCACTCCGCATCTTGACGAAGTAGTACGCGCCCCCGGCGCCAACGCCCGTCAGCACCAGGAACGCCGAAAGCAGGATCACGAACTTCTTGTTGACGCGAGAGGCCATCGATAAGTCCTTCAGGGAGTGTGTGCTCTGTTCTTGGGGTTGTCCGGCGGCCACTCGCCGCGCTCCACTTTCATCCAGTCCGGAACGCAGGTCATGATCTCGCCCAGCAGATCGTCCATCAGGCTCGCGGATATCTCGGCCAGCTCCTCGGGGCTGGAGACCGACCCGCTGCCGAACTGAACCTTCGCGTAATACGCATAATCCTGCCGCAGGTCGAACGACAGCATCCGCACCTGCTCCGCGCTCGACACCCACCCGCCGTTGCCCAGGAACAAGTACCCCGCGTAATACGGCGTTCCCTTCGCCGCGCTGTACTGGCTGATCCGGATCGTCAACGGCCGCTCACGCGTCAGGTCGATCGGCAGGGGCACCCGCCGCCCGCCCCCCGCCCTGGAATACTCGTTCGACAGCCGCGTCGTGAACACCCGACCGTCATACTCCGGCGCCACCCCTTTGGCCGCCACCCAGTCCGACGTGTTCAGCTTGAGCGCCAGCGTCCACGGCCCGCCCACCAGGTCGTTGCCCGCGCCCGTGAAGCATCGCTCCGGCACGTGCGGCACCGTGTCAATCGAGCCCGTGTAGTACGCCGCGTGGAACTCGATCACCCGCGCCGGTTTCCCGGCCGGCGGGTGCCTCTCCGCGTACATGCGCGTCAGATAGTTCTCCGTCCCGAGAACCTCCAACTCCTCGACCGGCACCAGCCGATCCTGCCCGACCTGCTCCCAGTGCTCCGTCTTCGTCGGCAACCCCCGGAAGCTGCGTTCCTCCCCTCCCACCGGCTCGGCGTAGATGGGCTTTTTCTGCAGGTAGATGCTGTACCGCTCGATCCCCGCCTTGATCCCCACGCCCGCCGCCCCCATCACGACAAACGCCGTCAGGAATCCAGGATTGCGCAGCGATCGCAGGTTCATGCCGCGCCCTCCACCGGCCGCACGATCTTGTTCAGCGCCCAGATCACCGCCATGAAAAGCCCCAGCCCCGGAAGAAGCAGGAACGTCCCGATCGCCGTGTGCGCCTCGCCCGAGGCCAGGTTCGAATCCCACAGCGACAGCAGCCCAAGCACCGACACTCTCCCGGTATTGATAATGATCGCCACCGGCGTCGCCAGCAGCATCAGCGCCACCCGTTGCCACCACATCCTGCACCCCAGGAGCGCCGTCGCCCCCGCCAGCGCGAAGAACGCCACCACCATCCGCATCCCCGAGCACGCCGCCGCAATATTCAGCGGGTGCGACTGCCCCGTGCTGTCGATGATCTCGATCAGGTTGCCCTTCACATCGACGCTGAATCCCGCCGCCGCCCCGATCAGCGACAGCACCAGGTACCCGCCCTGCGACGCCGCGAGTTGCAGCGGAAACGTCAGCTCGATCATGATCCGTTCAGACACCGTCACCGCGAACACCAGGAACACGATCGGCAGGAACACGTACCGCGCGATCGCCGGTCCCAGCAACAGCAGCGTCAGGCCGAACAC
This sequence comes from Phycisphaerales bacterium, assembly GCA_044222195.1. GTDB lineage: Bacteria > Planctomycetota > Phycisphaerae > Phycisphaerales > UBA1924 > JAHBXE01. Next base: position 24,352 of record JBGANS010000014.1, on the reverse strand, counting down.
CGTCAGGATGATCGAAAAACCCTGGAACATGTGGTTCTTGATCCCCACCACGCCCCAGAAGTAGCTCGCGATGCCCAAGAGAAACGGCGCCAACCCCGGCCAGAACACCGCCGGCCGAATCGCCGCGATCTCGTTCCGCCACTTCCAGACCATGTACCCGCTGAGAATCGGGATCACATACGCGTGCCCCCAGTCCTCGAGCTGCGTTGAACTCACCAGGTTCTGAACCCTGAACCACCGGAAAAAGAGCCCGCCAAAGGCCACCACCAGGAGGCCCCCGAGCAGCACGCCCTCAGGCGTGAACAGCCCGAGAACTCGGGTGGCGGCGGTATCGCCGGGACGGGGTTGGAGGGCCGTTGAGCTCATCTCTTACGATCAGAAGCGCCGGGGGAGCAGTTGACGTACTACGACCATCGGACAGGGCTGTTCGGTTCCCCGTCCATGGGGCTCGCCGCGGGCCGCGATCATACGGCCTGGGAGGGCTGCGCAACCTTGACCGGTCCCGCAGCGGCTGAGTTCGAGGACTTACTGGCCCAGGCCGTTCGTCGGGGGTGCCCCGAAGATGTCGTTGCCGAAGTTCCGGTCCGCCAGGAAGCCAAAGCCGTAGGTCATGCGGAATCCGTTCCGGATGACGGCCATCGGAAGGGCCCAGAACGTGGACCCCACGTTGATGATGTCGTTGCCCTTGAGGTACAGGTCCGGCTGCGTCCCTTCCATGATCGCCTTCAGATTCACCCGGATCGTTGCCTGCCGGTCCCCGTCGAGCATCCGCGTGATGTCCACCCGCTCGGGCGCGGCGATGCTCGTCACGCCGTTGGCCGACGCAATGATCCGCAGCAGCGTCACCTTCTCCGCAACACCATACGCCCCGGGCCTTCCAACTTGACCCGCCAGGTACAGCGTCCCGGGCGGTGACGGCGGAACGCGGATCACATCACCCGACCGGATGATGATGTTCACGCTCGCATCTCCCTTCACCAGCCGCTGCATCGGGATCCGGATGATCCGCTGCGCCACCATTGCTTCGCCCGCCGCCGCGCGTCCGATCGGCATCGGTGCTTCCGTCCCCGCGTTCCGCGGACGCTTCACCTTCACCCACTTGCCGTCAATGTTCACCCACGCCATCTCGCCCGAGTCCGCCGCGGGCTGCTCCGGCTGCGCCGCCGCCGGCTTGGCCTTGTCCCCCGGTCCAGGCGGTAGTTCGATGAGTTCTGGTTGCTTGGTTCCCGTTGCCGGTTGAGTCGCGGGCTGGAACATGCCCGGCGATCCCGGCTTGGGCGGGTCCTTCGGAGCGGCCGAATCAGGCTTCGAAAGGCGGTTGATCGTGTCGATCAGTTGCTCGCCCGTCGGCTGTCCCGTCGGGTTCGTCGCCGGCGTCGCCTGGGCCGGTCCGGGGCGACCCGAAACGGTGTCCGACAGTGTCACCTGACGAATCACATAAATGTAATCCCCGGACTCCGAAAAACTCCCCGCCGAAGGAATCGCCTCCAGCAACCGGAAGTTCGCCGTCGGGATCCGGAAGTTCCCCGGTGTCTGCACGCCGCCCATCACGCTGTACCGCTCAGAGCGCCGACCCGCGACCAGCACCGACGCCAGCGGCCGGGCCACAAACGTCTTCATCTTCTCTTTGATCGCCTCTTCCGCGCCCGCCGACGTCATCCCGTTGATGTACACCTGGCCCAGCTGCGGCAGTTCGATCATGCCCCGCGGATCGACTTCGCGCTGGTATTCCGCCATCCGCCCCTCATCCGGCAGGTCAAACACATTCACCATCAGCACATCGCCCGACCCGATCCGGTGCTCAATCACTTCCGGCACCAGGTCCGCTTCCGTCGGGTCCGTGTATTCGATCAGTTCTTCGGTCGTCCCCTCGATCGACGCGATCCGCGTCAGGATCGGCACCATCGTCGGCGTCCGCTCCCACCGTCCCATCACCGACGGGTCGTACAAGAAGCTGTCCGTCTCCGTGCAGCCGCCAAGTCCGAACGCGGCACCCGCGATGCTCACCATCGCCAGCCGGGTCCGGTATCCAAACATTCTGCGAACGAGGGTCGTCGTCACGGGGCAGCTCCTTGCCATCAATCTATCCAGATCTTCCGAACCGCCCGGCAAAGACGGTTCCCGGTGCCTTCCATCGGCGATCCGGGGTATCTACGTCCCAATACCTTGATCGTCTCTTCGAGGCCGCGATTGAAGGATGCACCACCGCCGCAAGCAAATCCGCCCCCAAGTATCGCTCCGCCACCACCTACAGTTCGCCATGAGTATGGGTCAGCCCGCAGATCAGGCCGCTTCGGCCTCCCCGGTCAAGGTTCCACGCCACCCCAGACCCCTGGGCGGCGACCCCATGCGGAAAATCGACCGACCCCTCCTCAGCCTTTCCATCCTTCACAACTCCCCAGACCAGCCTCACCAACTCCTGATCAAGAAAAAGCCCCCGTGGCTCCGGGCCAAAATGCCCGGCGGAGAGGGCTACACCCGCCTCAAGTCCATCCTCGACGAGCACCGCATCCACACCGTCTGCCAGGAGGCCAACTGCCCCAACCTCGGCGAATGCTGGTCCCGAGGCGTCGCCACCATCATGATCCTCGGCGACACCTGCACCCGGGCCTGCGGCTTCTGCAACGTCAAGACCGGCCGGCCCCCGACCGTCGACAAAGATGAACCACGCCGCGTCGCCCAGAGCATGCGCCTGATGTGGGAAGGAGCCAAGGGCGGCCTCAAGCACATCGTCATCACCAGCGTCAACCGCGACGAGCTCCCCGACGGCGGCGCCGGCATCTGGGCCGAAACGATCATCCGCACCCGCGAAGCCTGCCCCGGCATGAGTATCGAAGTCCTCATCCCCGACTTCGAGGGCAACTGGGGCGCCCTCCAGATGGTCATCGACGCCCGCCCCCACATCATCAACCACAATCTCGAAACCATCCGCCGCATGTACCCCGCCGTCCGCCCCAGCGCCAAGTTCGACCGCTCACTCGAACTCCTCCGCCGCGTCAAAGAGCAAGGCCTCATCGCCAAGACCGGCATCATGGTCGGCATCGGCGAACGAGATGAAGAGGTTCTCGCACTGATGGATGAAGTGCAGGCAGCGACACAGGTACGCAGTCACGCAGTCACGGAGCAGCGCAGCGACGCCGTCGCAACAGATTCCTTGTCTTCCACTCCGTCACTCCGTCACTCCGTCCCTGCGTCACTGCCTTCCGCAGACATCCTCACCATCGGCCAGTACCTCCAGCCCACCCGCAACCACCTGCCCATCGACCGCTGGGTCACCCCCGAGCAGTTCAACACCTTCCGCTATGAGGGCCTCCGCCGCGGCTTCAAAGTCGTCGAATCCGGCCCCCTCGTCCGCTCCAGCTACCACGCCGACCACCAGGCCGATTCGCTCACCGACGTCACCGATGAACGCGAACGTCACAACCGCGAGCAGATGAACGCGCTCCTCGGCCGGAAGTAGTGGGGACTCTGTTGGACCCCGTCATCGTCCAATCTCTGGTCAAGGCAATCGAACTCAAGGACCTCTCCACCGCGGCCCACACCTGGCGCGTCGTCCTCTACGCCCGTGCTCTCGCCGAGCAGTTCGGCGTTGACCACGCCGCCATCGCCCGCCTGACCACCGGCGCCGCCCTCCACGATCTCGGCAAGATCGACCTTCCCGACGAAATCCTCCAGAAGCCCGGACCCCTCACGCCCGACGAATACAACATCGTCAAGACTCACACCGTCTTCGGGCACGCCGCGCTCCGCCGCATGGAAGAGACCGACCCACTGATCCTCGACCTCGTCCGCCACCACCACGAACGCTGGGACGGCAAGGGCTACCCAGACGGCCTGGCCGGAGAACACATCGCCCTCCCCGCACGCTTCTTCTCCGTCATCGACAGTTTCGATGCCATGACCAGCCTCCGGCCCTACCGCCGCGAAGTCGGCGAAGCCGCCGCCGATCGCGCCGTCGTCGAACTCGAGGCCGCCCGCGGCACACGCTACTGGCCCGAAGCCGTTGACGCGTTCGCACGCCTGTACCGCAGCGGCCACCTCAACTGGATTCTGCACCACTTTAACGACGCCTCCGACGCTCCCCGCTTCTCCCCGGCCCAGCTCCCCACGCTCCGCCCACCCCCGTAGCGCCGTCCGCCTCATGCCTTGGGCCTCATGCGTTGTGCCTTCTTGCTCATCCCAACTCATCGTCCAATCTCCTGAACGCTCGTTCAAATCCAAGGGGTTCCCGGAAACCAGAGTGACAGCGCTGTGTCACTCCCGCGCCTTTCGTGCGCCTTGCTCCTCCGACGGGACGTGGTACCGTCTCCCATCGCGTGACTCACCACGGTTGTGTGTGTCACATTCGAGCGCCCGAGGAGCCACGCCTTCCATGTTCGCCCCGGCACCGCCAGCCCCGCTCCCCATGCTCAGGCCCGCCGATCGGGCGGTCCTGAGCCTGTACTTCACGCACAGCGAGGATCTCTCCACGCTCCCTCAAGCGCTTGCCGAGCTGAATCATGCCGGCGGCGACATGCCCCGCAGCCTCCCGGACTTCTACGAGTGGTCCCTCCGCCCCGATATCGCACAGTGGATCGACTTCCACCACGCTCAACTCGAAGCGCAGCTCCACCGCGCGGCGATGAACGCCCTCGTCGCCATCGCGAAGTCCGATGTCCATCCTGTCGAACGCCGCCGCGCTGCAACGTCCGTGCTCCGCTTCCTGGTCCCGCCTCGTCGCGTGGCAACCGATCGACCCCGTGGCGATTCGCCACCGCCAGACGATCGCCACCGTCCCCGAGACGGCCACCCCGCCAGCGCGCCTTCACCCTCACAGGCCGGTCAGTTCCCTGATGATGCGGTCCAAGCTGGCCTCGACCGGCATCACGCTCAACCGCCCGTGCGTGACCAGGAGGAACTTCGCGAACCTCGAGTCCCCCTTCATCGCGCCGAGCGTCAGCGGCCGGTCCGCCGCCCGCACGGGAACGATGTCCACCACCGCAAACTTCGGCTCGCCCCCCGGCGTCTTCCCCGGCTTGTTCGCATCCTCCCGAACAGCGGAGACCACCTTCGCCAGGCCCACAATGGCCTTCTCATCACCCGTGTGGTAGATCAGCACCTCATCGCCACGCCGCGCACCCCGCAGGTGAATCAGCGCCGCGGCATTGGTGATCCCGCTCCACTCGGCCTTCTTGTCGCGAACGAGGTCGTCGAACGAGTACTCAGACGGCTCGGTCTTGAACACGAATGTCGCCATAACAGACCCTTCCTCACGAGCGAACCCGCTGACTCAGAGCACGCCGACCTCGATCGTCCACTCCACCCGCATCGACTTTCCCTTTGCCAGCGCCTTCACCCCCGTCCCCGAGCACCCCCTCGACTCCATCACGAACCCGTTGTTCACCATCGTCACGGGTTCCAGGCAGAAGCTCCCCGACATCCCCGTAAACACCACCGTGTGACCAAGCTCTTCAGAGCACCGGTATCGCACGCGCACCCCGCTCCGCGGCCACAGGATCTCCGCCCCATGCGAACTCCCCGCAAACACATCATCAAGCGTCATGCCGTCCAGCGCCGTTCCCGCCGCCAGCCCTTTCGTGGTGTCATCCTCGCGCGCCGCCGCGATCGGAATCATCCCCTCGCACGGGTACCGCAAGAGCCCGGACGCCCGCACGATCACCTCATCCGGACCTCCGTCGAGCGCCCGGAGCCAGTACGGATGGAATCCCAGCCCGACCGGCATCGCATCCGCACCACCGCCCTCGTTCCGAACTTCAAGCCACACCCGCAGCCCGTTCTCACGCACGACATACCCGACCTCCGCCGTAAACGCCCACGCAAATCCGCGGTCACCTGCGCCCACCCCGCACGAGAGCACCGCCGAAACAGGTGACACCTGCACGAGCCTCCACTCGCGGCCCTTCACCAGTCCATGAATCGCCGTCCCATCCGGCCAATCAGCCTCGAGCCGGTGGTGTGCCCCGCGCCAGACAAACTCTCCACCCGCGATCCGGTTCGACCAGGGCGCAAGCAGATAGCACGCCAGGTCATTGAACCACGACGTGCCTTCGGGCGCCCGCCGCATCAGCGGCGTCATCCCCCGACCAGGAACCCGCCATGAAAGGTCCGCGATCCCCGCGCCGATCCGCGGCTCGATCTCCACCCGCATCGCCCCCTGTTCCAGCACGACCCGTGACATGCCCCAACCCTACCAGCACAGCGGCCCTCCCGCACGCCGCGAACGGAGTGAGAGAGGGCCGCTGAAGAACTCTCATTCAACCGATTACTTGCCGCTGCTCGCCACCGATCCTTCGGTCGCCTTCTCGCGTGTGCACCCGCCGCAGCACCCGTTCTTCCCATCTCCCGTGCAGCCCTGAGTGCCTTCCTTGCAGGCCGCCTTCGCTTCACCCTCGCAGCATCCGTCCTTCTTCACTTCCGTCGCCGCGACCGTCTTCACGTTCGCGACCTCTTTCGCCGCGCAGCAACCTTCCTCTTTCTCAGCGGCGGCCGCGACGGCGGCCGATTCGCATCCACCGTGCCCCGGGCACAGCCCGCAACTGCCGCCATCATCGGTGGTCGTGGAAACGAGCTTCGCGTTGACTTCGGCCTGCCCGCACGACCCGCACCCGCTCACCACCCTGTACCCGGCGGCGCCCATCGTCACCAGGCCGGCAATCGCGAGAACGGGCATCAGAAAGTTGGTTCCACAACGGCACATGCGGCGCTCCTTCAGTATGAAGACAGAGATCGGTCCGAACCGTCAAACAGTACGCCCAAAAGCCGCCGTCGGATCGCCCGTCCCCTCCCTTGTTACACATCAGTGGCCAGCCCCGGCCGCGCCCGCATATCCCATCCCCTTCCCCACCCTATTCCCGGACCCCGGTTCAGCGCCAGTTCGCCCCCGTCGATACACGCTCCGGACCCCCGTGCGCCGGCACTGCCGGACCGGGGTTCGTGCTGTGCGAGCAGGGAGATATCGATGAGTTCCGACCACCCCGACCAGGTCAAGGAAGTGCGGCAAGGGGGCGAAGACGACCTCCTCGGCGTGATCGCCGACGTGGAACGCCAGCTCGAGAGCCTCAAGTCGCATCGCGCCGAGCGAGACGCGTTCCGCATGCGCCTCGAGGAACGCGAGCAGGAACTCATCCAGCGCGACCGCGATCTCACCCTCGCCGAAGAAGCGCTCAAGGAGCGCGCCTCGCTCCAGCAGGTCCAGGAGGATCAGCAGGCCCAGCGCCTCCGAGACCTCGAGGCCGCCGAGGCCGACCTGTCCAAGCGCCGTGACAAGCTCGAACACGACTTCGCCGCACTCGCCGAGGAACAGCGCCGCGCCGCCGAGGCCGCCGCCCGCGAGAGCGCCGAGCTCAAGGCCATGTCCGTCGCCCTCGAGCAGCGCGAGCAGCGCCTCGCCGACCACGCCGCCAATATCTCCAAGCAGCGCGAAGCGTTCGAGACCATGGGCGCCGAGCTCGCCCGCCGCCAGGAAGAGGCCGAGCGCGAGGCCGCCGCACTCCAGCACGCCCGCGATGAAGCCGAGAGCCTCAAGGCACGTCTCGCCGACTCCGAACGCCAGAGCACCGCCCGCATCGCCGAGCTCGACCAGTCCCAGCGCCGCGCGGCGGACCTCGAGAAGCGGGTCGCAGAGCTCTCCCGCTCCGCCGAAGAAGCCCGCAAGCAGCTCGAAGACCAAAGCGGCAAGCTGGCCGAGCAGCTCCGCGTCGCCAGGGAAGAGGTCAAGCGCGCCGGCGAAGCCCAGAGCGCGCTGATGGAGGAAATCGCCAAGCGCGACAAGGCCGCCGCGGATCTCAAACGCGAGACCGAGCTCTTCAAGAGCGAGGCCGCCCGCCGCCAGGCCAGCGCGACCGAGGCGGAAAACCGCCTCGCCGACTTCAAGCGCCAGCTCATCGAGCGCGACTCGCGCATCCAGGAACTCTCCGGCAAGCTCGCCGCCGCCACCTCCAAGTTCCGCGAGGTGTCCACCACGCTCCAGGAGCAGGCCTCCCTCGCCGAGCAGGCCCACGCCCTCCAGGAAGAACTCCAGGAGCGCGACCGCCAGATCGCCAAGCTCAAGGCCGCGGCGTTGAGCGCGGGCGATTCTTCCGCCCATCGCGCCGACATCGAGGCCCTCGAGCAGCAGCTCCAGCAGATGCGCCAGCAGCTCGAAGAGTCCCGCCAGGCCAATCGCGAGCTCAAGGCCCGCGTGTCCGAGGGCGGCACGTCCGGCACTTCCGGCGGCGAAGGTGGAATCCCGGAGGAAGTCGGCGAAGCTGTCATGACGCGCTGGCGCCGGCTCCGGCTCATGCGGTCGCTCCTGCAGGAGCAGGGCGACAAGCTCCGCGAAGCGAGCGAGGCCGTCCGCACGCGCTACGCCCAGGCGGAGCAGGTGCTGTCACAGAAAGATCAACTCGTGCAGGCCCGGTCCGCGATCGTCGCCGCCCAGGACAAGCTCCAGAAGCTCCAGGCCAAGGCCTCCGTCGGCAAGGCCGGCGTGGCGATGTTCTACTTCGTCGGCGCCCTGGCCGGCCTGGTCGGGCTCAGCTGGGCGATCTCCGGAGAGGTCACGCCCTCGCGCTACGCCGCCCGCGCCGTCATCAATGCCGACACCCGCGGCCGCCAGACCAGCGAGGATCAACTCGCCGAGTGGCAGAAGTATCTCGAGGCCGAGGTGAAGGACCCGCGCATGCACGAGGTCGCCGCCGAGCGGATGGCCCGCGCGGGGATTGTCTCGCTCGCCACACCCGGCCAGCTCTCGCAGCGCCTCGACCAGGACTTGGTCGCCGACTCGGCCGTTCCCGGAAGCCTCACGCTCGAGCTCCGTGGCTCGGGCAAGGCCAAGACGGTTCGCGAGCTTGACACGCTCGTGACCGCCATCGCCAGCCAGGCCAACGCGACCAAGGAGCGTCGCCCGGACGGCCTTGGCGTTCTCATCGCCGAGAAGCCCAACGCCGACGCCGGACCGATCGACGGCAACCGCGTGCTCTACGCCGGCGCCATCTTCGGGCTCGGCCTCGTGGGATGCCTCGGCCTCGGAGGGTTGACCTACGGCCGGCTGTCCAAGGCCAAGGTTCGGCTTGAACAGGAGGCCGACATCGACTCGATCCTCGAGGAATCGAACTGGCGCCAGGCCGAAGAGAAGATGCGCGAAGGCCGGCCCAAGGTGTAAACGCGCCGGCGGTCGTGTAGACTCCGTTCACAGGAGATACACGTGGACCGCAGGTCATTTGTGACGACAGGTCTGGCCGCCGCGGCGCTCGCGGGGACAGGGACTTCCGGCGCGATCGCGGGTCAACCCGAGACCGTGGGAACAGCCAAGCCCAAGCTCAAAGGCCGGGTCCGACACTCCGTGTGCCGGTGGTGCTACGGCTCGATGTCCGTCGAGGACCTGAGCAAGAACGCCGCGGCCATGGGGATTGCTTCGGTTGAGCTCCTCTATGAGAAGGAGTGGGGGATCCCCAGGCAGCACGGGCTCGCGTGCGCTGTGGCGATGGGGCCCAATCCGATTCCGAAGGGGTGGAATCGCGTTGAGAATCACGATGCCTTTGTCAAGGAGTCGGAGCGTCTCCTGCCGCTGGTGAAGGAGGCAGGGATCCCGAACATGATCGTGTTCTCAGGCAACCGCGCGGGCGTGTCGGATTCGGAAGCGATCAAGAACTGCGTCACGGGCCTGAAGCGGATCACGCCGCTGGCGGAGCAGCTTGGCGTGACGGTCATCATGGAGCTGCTCTCAAGCAAGGACCACGCCGACTACCAGTGCGACCGGACGAAGTGGGGGGTCGAAGTCGTCAAGGGTGTAGCGTCGGATCGGTTCAAGCTGCTCTACGACATCTACCACATGCAGCGAATGGAAGGGGATGTGATCGGGACGATCCGCGAGAACATCAAGTACATCGCTCACTTCCACACGGGCGGTGTGCCGGGGCGAAACGAGATCGATGAGTCGCAGGAACTGAACTACACCACGATCTGCAAGGCGATCGTCGAACTCGGCTACACCGGGTTCATCGGGCAGGAGTTCATCCCGACCAAGGACCCGATGACGTCGTTGAAGAGGGCGATCGAGATCTGCGATGTGTGAACGGGCGGGCCGAGGAGTCTGAGATGCGCATGGTCACTCTGCTGGTGATGCTGGTCGGTCTGCTGTCGTGTGTCGTGATATCGGCCGCTGTTCAGCCGGAGGCCGGGCCCCGCGACGATTCGGCGGCCGAGAAACTCGGGTGGAAGCTGGCGACGCAGGCATGGACGTTCCGCGACCGCGCCGCGATCGAAGCGGTCGAAACGGCCGAGCGGCTGGGGCTCAGGTACATCGAGCTGTATCCCGGGCAGGATGTGGGGAAGGACTATCCGGGGGCCAAGATCGGGCCTGAGATGAGCGGAGAGCTGAGGGCCGAGTTCAAGAAACGGCTCGTGTCGCACCAAGTCAAGCTGATGAACTTCGGCGTCGTGAACTTCAAGAACGATGAGTCATCGGCGCGGCGCGTGTTCGAGTTCGCCCGGGACATGGGGATCGAGACGATCACCTGCGAGCCGGAGATGAACGCGTGGGACCTGGTGGAGCGACTGGCGGACGAGTTCAAGATCAACGCGGCGTGCCACGACCATCCCAAGCCGAGCACGTACTGGAATCCGGACACGGTGCTGACGGCGATCAAGGGTCGGTCGAAGCGGCTCGGGGCGTGCGCCGACACGGGGCACTGGACTCGGAGCGGGCTGGTGCCGGTGGACTGCCTGAAAAAGCTCGAGGGCCGGATCATCTGCCTGCACTTCAAGGACATCGCGCCCGCCGATGCCAAGGGCATCGACCAGCCGTGGGGGACGGGGACGGCCAACGCGAAGGGCATGCTGGAGGAGTTGCACCGGCAGGGGTTCAAGGGCGTGATTTCTCTCGAGTACGAGACGGGGAGCGGGGCCGAGCTGGAAGCGAACGCCGCCAGGTGCATCGCGTGGTTTGACAAGACGGCGCGGGAGATCGCGGCCAAGAAGTAGTTCGCGGTAGACTGGTGGGATGAACACAGTCATCCGATTCACCGCTGCTGCGCTCCTCGCGAGCGCTTCGATCGCGTCTGCCGATGTCAAGCTCCCGGCCGTCCTCGGTGACGGCATGGTGATCCAGCAGAACGCTGAAGTGCGCCTGTGGGGCTGGGCGCGGCCGGGGGAGAAGGTCCTGATTTCCACGAGCTGGTCCACCGTCGCGTCGGACTCGGTCGGCGATGCGAACGGGCAGTGGCGTGCGATCGTGAAGACGCCGGCCGCGGACGGCAAGCCCCAGTCGATCTCGTTCAAGGGGGACAACGAAGTCGTCATCAGGGACGTTCTCCTGGGCGAGGTCTGGGTCTGTTCCGGACAGTCGAACATGGAATGGCCGCTCAGCGCCTCGGGGAATGGTGAGGAAGCAGTCAAGAGCGCGAACCATCCGACCATCCGGCTGTTCATGGTCGAGAACACCGTTTCGGCCGAGCCTCAAGCGGATTGCAAGGGCCGCTGGGCCGCGGCGACTCCGGAGTCGGCGAAGAGTTTCTCGGCGGTCGGATACTTCTTCGGGCGGGAGCTTCACGACTCGCTGAAGGTCCCGATCGGGCTGATTTCGTCCGACTGGGGCGGGACTCCGGCGGAGGCGTGGACGAGTGAGGTGACGCTCAGGACGATGCCGGATTGGGAGGCGGGCCTCGCGCAGATCGCCAAGCTCAAGGGCGACCCCGCGGCGATGAAAAAAGAGTACGAGACCGCTGTCGCGGCGTGGCTCAAGCACTTTGACGAATCGGAGCCGGGGAGCCGGGCGGGGTCGCACTGGGCGGCGCCGGATCTCGACGACGCCGATTGGAAGGAAGCGGCCCAGCCCGGTGCGTGGGAAGGTGAACTCGCAAACCACGATGGAACCGTGTGGGGACGGAAGTCGATCGAGATTCCAGTGGCGTGGGAGGGCAAGGCGTTGCGGCTGGAACTGGGGCCGATTGACGACAACGACTCGGCGTACTTCAACGGGAAGCTGGTTGGGCAGCGGATGGAGGATGGAAACTGGAACGTGCCGCGGAAGTACACGGTGCCGGCGGAGCTGGTGAAGGCGGGGAAGGCGGTGATCGCGGTTCGGATGCTGGACACCGGAGGGCCGGGCGGGATGATGGGCAAGGCCGCGCAGCTGAAGATCGGGCCGGCGGGGGGCGGAGCGGTTTCGCTTGCGGGCCCGTGGAAGTTGAAGGCCGGGGCGAAGCTGGCGGACCTGCCCCGGCGGCCGCGGGCGCCGGGCGTGACCCCGTGGATGCCGACCTCGCTGTACAACGGGATGATCGCGCCGCTGACGCCGATGACCATTCGCGGCGCGATCTGGTACCAGGGAGAGTCGAACCGGGAGCGTGCGTTCCAGTACCGGACGCTGTTTCCCGAGATGATCAAGGATTGGCGGGCGCGCTGGGCCATGAAGACCAACGCGGAGTTTCCGTTTTACTTCGTTCAGATCGCGCCGTTCAACTATGGGGGAGACAAGGGTGAGGCGGCGGAGCTGCGCGAGGCGCAGATGCTGGCATCGGCCCTTCCGAACACAGGGATGGCGGTGACGATGGACATCGGGAACCCGGCGGACATTCATCCGACGAAGAAGAAGGAAGTGGGGCACCGGCTGGCGCTGTGGGCCTTGGCCAAGACATACGGCCAAGCAATGGAGTGCTCGGGGCCGACGATGAAGTCAATCACCGTCGCGGGGCCGACGATTTCTATCGCATTCGATCACGCCAAGGGGCTGAACTCCGGCGGCAAAGATCTCACGCACTTCACGATTGCCGGGGAAGACAAGAAGTTTGTCCCTGCGAAAGCGGTGATCGAAGGTGAAACGGTCGTGGTTTCCGCGGAGGGAGTGACGTCGCCGGTCGCGGTGCGCTATGGCTGGGGCGCTGCGGACGAGCCGAATCTGAAGAACGGTGATGGGCTCCCTGCGTCTTCGTTCCGGACCGACGATTGGCCGGGGCTGACGCAGAAGCCGCCGCCGAAACAGTCGAGGCTGGATGTGCGGGATGGCGTGATGGTTCTGGCCGCGCCGATTGACCGGTGGGATGAAGCCCTGCCACTGGGGAACGGGCTGGTGGGCGGGCTGCTGTGGGGACAGGGGAACACGATCAACCTGTCACTGGATCGCGGAGACTTGTGGGACCTTCGCACGCCGGAGCGAATGAAGGATCGCCGGTGGAACTACACCTCGATGCGGATGATTGTGGGGTTCCGCGATCAGAAGACGTTTCACACGCTGTTCGATGAGCCCTACGACACGGTGCCCTACCCGACCAAGCTCCCGGGAGGGCGACTGGAGATAACGCTACCGCCGGGAATGAACGCGACTGAGTTTCGGCTTGACCTCCGCCGGGCCGAAGCGAGTGTGAAGTTAGGCGGAGGGGAGCTGCGGGCGTTTGTCATGCCGCGGCAGCCGGTGATCGTGCTGAAGTTCAAGGGCGAAGGGCCGGTGGACCTGAAGATCGTCCGGCCCAAGGGGCTGGACCGACTCGGGTATCGGAATGCAGCGGAGGGGCGATCAAGGGATCAGGTGTGGATGGAGCAGGCGGCTGCTGGGGGAATGAAGTACGCGGTGGTGGCGGGATTGAAGCGCGGAGAGGGTGAGACGACGATCGCGGTATCGATCACGACATCGCAGAACGACTCCCTTCAGGGCGCGCGGCGGAGTATCGACGGATGGTTGACCCAGCGATACGAGCCGTTGCTCCGGAGCAACGAGCAGGCGTGGGGTGAGGGTTGGTGCGATTCGAGTGTTCATGTGCCGGACGCGGGGATCCAGGCGCACTATGACCTGTGCAGGTACTTGTACTGGGCGGCATCGCGCCCGGGTTCGCCGCCGATGCCGCTGCAGGGTGTGTGGACGGCGGATGAGGGAGCATTGCCGCCGTGGAAGGGCGACTATCACAACGACCTGAACACGCAGATGACGTACCTGGCGTACCCGACGGCGGGATTGTTCAGGTCCGGGGAATCGTGGCTGGAGTTCAACTGGAATCTGCTGCCCCGGTACCGGCAGTTCGCGAGGGACTTCTACGGGGTGGAGGGCGCGGCGATTCCCGGCGTGATGGCGATTGATGGATCGCCGCTCGGCGGGTGGGGGATGTACTCGTTGTCGCCGACGAACGGGGCGTGGGTCGCGCACGCGTTTTACCTGCACTGGAAGTACACGGCCCATCCGGCGGACCTTGAGACGCTCGCCTATCCGTTCTGCTCGGAAGTCGCGACGGCGCTCTCGGCGTTGCTGCGGCCGGATTCGGCGGGGAAGCTCACGCTGCCACTGTCCTCTTCGCCGGAGATCTTCGACAACTCGTATCGAGCGTGGCTCAAGCCGAACTCGAACTATGACCTGGCGCTGGCGCGGTGGCTCTTCGGGGCGTGCGAAGAAATGGCGACGGCCCTGCAGAAGACGGATGAGGCGGCGAAGTGGCGGGACCTTGTTTCGAAGATGGACGGCTATGACGTCGATGACACAGGTTCATTGACGTTTGCAAAGGGCGAGCCGTTTCGCGAGTCGCACCGCCACTTCTCGCACGCGATGGCGATCCATCCGCTTGGCCTGATGACCATCGAGGGCTCCGCGCACGAACGGGAAGTCATCAATGCCACGCTCGACTCGATCATCGCTCACGGCACATCGGCCTGGTGCGGGTACAGCTTCAGTTGGTTCAGCTGCATGCTCGCGCGCTGCGGGCGGGCGGAGCAGGCGCTCGACTACCTGGAGCGGTACCAGCGCGGCTTCATTCTGCGCAACGGCTTTCACTGCAATGGAGATCAGTCCGGCACGGGGATGTCGAGCTTCACCTACCGGCCGTTCACGCTCGAGGGAAACTTTCTCGCGATGCAGGCGGTGCATGAGATGCTGCTTCAATCGTGGGGCGGCACGGTGCGGGTGTTCCCGGCGGTGAGCGTGCGGTGGGAGGATGTCTCGTTCTCGCGCCTGCGTGCCGAGGGCGGCTTTGTCGTTTCCGCCGCGCGGGTCGGCGGGCGCACGACGGCGATCGAAGTCGAAGCGACCCGCGACAGCGAACTGACCCTTCGCTACCCGTTCGACGGTGATGCGGAGTGGAACATGCCTGTCGTGCGGACAAAGTCGGAGTTTGACACGATCAAGGTTTCGCTCAGCGCCGGCCAGCACCTCCGCGGCACGCCGGTTACGGCTCCACGCTGATTGAGAGGCCGCGGGCGTCGAAGCCGAAGGCTACAAGCCGAGCGGGGCCGCGCGTGCGGCTCAGGGTGCGCCGCAGGCGCTGGGCATCCTGCGCCGAACGCGCCACCATGAAAATGAATCCGCCGCCGCCGGCGCCGGCGAGTTCGTAGCCGGAGAGGTGTGGCGTGAGTGGGGCCAGCATCCGTTCGATCGCGGCGTTGGTGGCGCCGGGGTCGATGGCTTTCTTGAGTTCCCAGTTGCGGAGAATGCCGCGAGCGAAGAGGTCGATGTCGCCGCGGGAGAGGTGGCGGGCCATCTGTTCGGCGGCGGCTTTGAGGTCGTGGATGATCCGGATCGCGGCGGGGTCTCCGGAGAGGTACCGCCGGACGACGCCGTGGAGGATGTCGCGAGCGAGGCGGCGCTGGCCGGTGTAGTAGAGGAGCGAGCGGGCCGCGAGGTCCCGCATCGCCGCCGGAGGCACGGAGATGTGCGTGAGGCGCGGGACCTGGTCCGGGCCGGAACGGGTGCGCAGGATCTTGATCCCGGGCGTGACGCCGCCGGCCTGGTCCTGCCAGCCGCCGGCGGTGGACATCATCTGTTCGAGGATGCTGGTGCGGGCGATGAGCGAGCGCGTGGTGGAGCGGCGGCCGCAGAGGCGGTCGAGGCAGGCGAGGACGGCGGCGCCGAGGATGGAGCTGGTGCCGAGGCCGGAGCCCTTTGGAACGGCGACGGACATGGTGAGTTCAACGCCGCCGCCGAAGGCCGCGAGGCGAGCGCGCAAATTGCGGCGTTGATCGTTCGGGGTGATGCCGGAGAGGATGAGCGCGGCCTTGGGGAGCGCGGCCCAGTCGTGGGGGTCGTGGTGAGAGAGGGCGTCGCGGGTGGTGGTGATGAAGAGGGACTTGCTGAGATCATCGCTGCTGAGATGGAGGATGGGCTCGTCGATGAGACGGGCGGTGACGCGAATCGGATGTTCGCCGTTGAGCGTGACGGCGGCGTTGACGACGGCGCCGCCGAGTTCGTGGCAGATGGGCGGTGTGTCGGACCAGCCGCCGCAGAGATCGATGCGAACGGGGGCGGTGACGGTGACGACTTGGCCGGGCGTGATGGCGGCGAGGACTGTGGTCGGAGGGTTGGAGGCGGAGCCGGCGACGCCATCGGCGATGCGGGCGAAGGCCTGGGCGTCGTGCGAAGAAGCACGGGTTGGATCAAGGAGCGCCGCGAGGCGGTGGAGGCGGGCGAGGGTAAAGGGGCGTTGTTCTTTGCGGATTCGCGAGGAAGTCAGTTTCAACAGGGCATGGCGCTGCGCCGATGTCGCAGCGAGGGCTATGTGAGCGGGCGGGACGTTTTCGGTCTGGAGAGCAGTCAGGGCTTGATGGCCATTGCTTTCCGCGAGCAGGGCGCGGCGATGCTCCAGCAGGCGAGCGATGTTCACGCGGGGCATGAGCTGGGCCAGAGACCAGCCTCGGATGCGCTCGCCAGGGTCGAAAGCTTGATAGGCGGCGTATCCAGGCGTGTGCTTGAGGACCCACCGGAGTGAGCCGACAACCCAGCAGCGAGCATCCCACAGCGTGAGGCGTTCTGGATCTGCAGGGCTTGCTCCGGTTGAAGTCGTCAGGTGGACGAGGGCGTTGAACATTGTTCCGCCGCGGCCGAACGGCGTCTTGAAGTCGTCTTTGACGCCGAACACGATGCAGGTCCAATCGGAGCGTCCGATGGGCAGGAAGACCATTCCCAGGTGGTCGTTGATGTTGAGTGGGAACCCGCCGGGGAAACCGACGAGCATGGCGTGGTTGCCGAGGCTTGTGCGATGGGTGATTCGAGAGGATTCGATGAACGAGGTTGGGTGTTGGGAGAGTGGGGCGGAAACCACCGAGTTGAGGGTGACGGCGCGGTGGCGGGCGGAACCCATGGTTGTGGAAACGGCGAGGAGTTCGCGCGTGCTGCCGATGTGGAGGAACTCGCACGGCGGCACGATCGCTGCGCGGAAGGGGAGCCGGTAGCGACTGAAGCCCTTCTTGGATGAATCGCGGCCATAGAGGGCGGGCAGCATGTCGGAGTAGAGGTCGATCGGGTCGCCGCGTCCGGCGCGATACTGGCCGACGATGCGTGTGCTCGCGTGGGTCCATTGTGCGGCGGCGGCGGAGTCGAGGGAGAGAATGCCGGTGTCGATGAGAAGTTGGCCGCGGTGGAGCGCTTTGCGACGGCGGGCGGTAGCGAGGTCTGGTTTCTGGAGGAAGTCGGTGATGCGGCCGGCCTTGTCGCAGACGTATACGCCGTGGCGGGCGCCGACCTGGGGTGCTCCGAGGAAGGTGACGCCGACCATCCCGGGGGAGGAGAGGTCGGGGTTGTGCATGGCAACGCCGAGGAGGACATCGCCGGTGGCGATGAGGATGCGGCCGGGGCGAACGAGCGGGGTGAGGTCGGCGAGGATGAGGTCGAAGAGCGTGGCGGGGTGGCCGGAGTCGAGGGTGTGCGGGACGGGGACGAAGACCTTTCCCTCGGCGGCGTAGGCGGGGAGTCGGCGGCTGTCTCCGCCGGAGTGGATGAGAAGGATGCGCTGGTTGGTGAAGGATGAGCCGCGAAGTCGCCGGGCCAGTTCGTGGAGGACGACAAAGGTCGAGCCGCCGGAGCCGACGCGGCGGTCCTTGGGATCGGGGACGACGAGCCAGTTGCGAACATTGGCGAGTCGGCCGTCGGCGGCGCGAGCAGCGAGTTGGGCTTCGTAGCCGCGGGCCTGGGAGCGATTGGCCGCGGTGAGGATGAGCCAGTCGATCGCGGCGGTCACGTGAGCGTCCTTCCCGTTCCCCCGTGGCTTCGGCGGCGGCGCCATTGGTCTACGGCGACGGCGGCGATGATGATGTGACCGACGATGAGTTCCTGGACGTAGTTGGGCCAGCCGACGGCGGTGCAGCGGTTTTCGAGGAGGACCATGAGGAGCGCGCCGCAGAGAGTGCCGAAGACGGAGGCGAAGCCGCCGGAGAATGAGGCGCCACCAATGACGACGGCGGCGATGGCTTTGAGCTCGAGACCGATCTGGCTGGTGGGATCGCCCGAGCCGCCGAGGCGGGCGTACTGCACTATGCCGGCGAGGCCGACGAGCAGGCCGCAGATGGCGTAGACAGTGACTTTGACCCGCTTGATCGGAACGCCGGCGCGGCGGGCGGCTTCTTCATTGGACCCGATGGCAACGGCGTGGCGGCCGGTGATGGTCCACTTCAGCGAGAGCCAGATCGCCGCGGCGATGATGAGCATCACCCAGACGACGGGGGCGACCAGGAGCCAGGCGCGGGAACCGCTCGGCGCCGGCTCGACCCAGGCGGCGAGCCAGCCGGGTTTGGAGTAGATAGGTGAAGAACCGCACGCCCACTTCGCGACGCCCCGGAAGAAGCCGAGCGTGCCGAGCGTGACGATGAAAGGTGGGAGCTTGAGCGCGGTGATGAGCACACCGTTGTAGACGCCGCAGGCGGTGCCGACGAGGACGGCAACACAGATGGCGACGAGTGGGCCGGTGGGGGAATCGGCGCAGAACTTGGCCGCGGCGACGCTGGCGAGGGCGACGATCGATCCGACGGAGAGGTCGATGCCGCCGCTGACGATGACGACGGTCATGCCGAGAGCAACGAGGCCGACGATGACGGTGTGCAGGAAGATGGTCTGCACGTTGAGGATCGACAGCGGTTGATCGGGTGCGATCACGTGGAAAAGGGCCGCGACGGCGACCAGGCTGATCGCCGGGGCGAACTTGCCGAGGAGGAAGATGCCGCGACGCTGGAGGAGCGAGTCGCTCATCGGCCGAGGAGCGCCTTCAGGTCGGGCGAGAGGAGATCCTTGGATTCGGGCGTGTCCATGTTTTCTTTGGTGACGATGACGACGCCGGTGTCGATGCGGGGCTCAACCTTTGTGCCGCGGATGTGGTCGACGGCGGCCTTGACGCCGAGGTAGCCCATGCGGATGGGGTTCTGCAGCACCAGGCCCTGGATCTCATCGTTGCGCATCGCTTCGACGGCGGCGTCGCTGGCGTCGAAGCCGACGAACTTGACCTTTTTGGTCAGGCCGCGGGAACGGAGAGCCAGGAGCATGCCGTAGGTGGAGGATTCGTTGGGGCAGAAGACGCCGTCGATTTCGGTGTGGGCGAGGAGAAGGTTTTCGGCGGCTTCCTGGGCGGTGGCGCGAGTGGCGCCGGCGTAGCGCTTGGGGTCGATGAGCGTGATGCCGGAGACCTTGGAGATCGCATCCACGAACCCTCTTTCGCGGAGCGCGGTGCTGGCCGATCCCTCCTGGTAGCGCAGGAGCAGGACCTTGCCCTTGCTGTTGAGAACCTGCGCGAGGCGTTCACCGGCCATCTGGCCGCCCTTTTCGTTGTCGGTCGCGACGAAGGAGATGAAGTCCTCGCCGACCTTGGCTTCGAGGCCGGAGTCGATGATGACAACGGGAATCTTCGCGGCGGTGGCCTGCTTGACGGGGCCGACGAGGGCTTTGTCGTCGAGCGGCGCGAGGACTATGGCGTTGTACTTGCTGCTGATGAGGTTCTGGACGAGGGAGACCTGGTGTTCGCGGTCGTCTTCCTTTTCGGGGCCTCGGAAGGTGACCTGCACGCCCCCGCCCAGTTCCTTCTCGGCCTTGCGGGCACCTGCCTCAACGGATTGCCAGAAGACGTGGGTGGTCCCCTTGGGGACGACGGCGATGCGGAGGGGCGCGGCCGCGCCACCGGGGGTTCCGCCCGGCGCCGCCGCCTTCGGCGGGGGTTCCTTTTCACACCCGGCGATCGCGACCGCGCACATGGCCAGGACACGCAAGCATCGAGTCAGCACCGGCATCTCCTTGTTCCCGCCCATCCCTCAAACTGCGGACGCATGTATGGTAATGACTCGCCCCTGTCCGCACACCGGGAACGCTGCCATGAAGTCTTTCGCCCAAGCGCTCGACCTGAAAAGTGATCCGGCGTTGATCGCCGCGTATCGGCGGCACCACGAGGCGGTCTGGCCGGAGGTGTGTGAGGCGTTACGGGCGATCGGCATCACGAAGATGAAGCTCTTCCTGCTGGGGACGCACCTGTTCATGTACTACGAAGCGCCGGATTCGTTCGAGCCGGGGCGTGATTATCAGGCGTACGCGGCCAACCCGAAGGCGGCGGCGTGGGATGCGCTGATGCGGGGGTTCCAGCAGCGGGTTCCAGAGGCGAGGCCGGGGGAGTGGTGGGCGGAGATGGAGTTGGTGTTTGACTTGGAGGCCGCTTTGTAAGCGAGCGCCACGCGGCGCCGCAAATCGAGGATCGCCGGCTTGCTCACGAGCGTCGCCCTTCGGGCCGTTTCGACGGCATCGCTCGCCCAAGCGCCGCCGTTACACCGGGCGATCGGACGCACCAGCGCCCGCCCTGAACGTGTGTCATCCCGAGTGGCACTCCACATCTCAGTGCCCTACATCAACGCTCGTTCCCCCCTGTTCGCCACCGATAACATCCAGTCGAACCACGTAACCCTCGATTGACCTTGCCGCGCCAGGGTTTTGATGTAGCTTTCTCATCTCGGTTCGGGGAACTCCTTGAGGAGAGAGGCGATGGACTTCAAGACTCGGTGGTTGTGGTGCGCGCTCGCGGCGGTCGTCCTGTGAACGCCGACGCATGCCCATGCTCAGGGCGACGATGAGGAGTCAACCGCGACCGCCGCACCCCCAAGTCTTGACCTGTGGGTCGGTCTATGGGGCAACGACCAGCGCACCTGGCAGCAATGCACGCCCAGCACGCCGTTCGCGACCATCACGCGGGCCCGGGATGCGATCCGCGAGTTTCGGGCCCAGACCGGCTGGACGAACCTGCCGATCGTGGTGCACATCGCCGGAGGCGAATACACACTTCAAAGCACCGTGACTTTTTCGGCTCAGGACTCGGGCTGGGCGGCCAACCCCATTCGGTACATCGCGTGGGACCCGGACGGCGCGGGTGCGCAGTTCGATGGTGACCCGTTATTGTCTGGCGGCACTCGCCTCGTGGGGTGGACACAGGTCCCCGGCACCTCCATCTATGCCTGTGCGGTACCCGCAGAGGTTCTCTCGGACACCCGAGATCTCTGGGTCAACAGAAGGAGATGCCCCCGTGCACGATTCCCGGATTGGCATCGCGCTGAGTGCACGACGCCCTGGTCGGATCCGACGGGTGCGCCGCCGTGCGCTGGAGGAGGTCTACTTAGGATTTCCGACGTTGCCAGGGACACTCAGAACCGTCAGCACGCTGTTACGTTTTTGCCTCCTTCTGGACTGACAATTCCAACAGGAGTGAACTGGAGTGCGGTAGAAAGCGTGGGCATGTACGGTTACGTGTCACCGCGCCAAATTGGTGCGATACTCGCCGAGCCTGTACTTCCTTCAGGCATCCGCTTGACATGGCAAACTGAAACGTTTACTAACTCGCTGCCATTCCCGCCGTTCTCGAGCCATCAGGATGTGGGAGGTTTCGGCGCCGTCAAGATCGACCCGGATCCGAACTGGCCTTACAGTCTCATCGCCATCACGCCGGGCACGGCGCAGAATCCCGCGTATTCGCAGGCGTACTTCGAGAACGATTACCAGTTCCTCACCCGCAACTTCGAATGGTACTTCGATCCCGTCTCTCGGGTGATGTACCTCTACCTGTGCGCCAACCCCGACTCAATCGGAGCGGTCGTGACGGTTCCCAGACTTCAGCAACTCCTGGTCGTGGACCGCGCGGCCTACCTGTCCTTCGAAGGTATCGACTTCGCGTATGCCCACATGCCTCTCCCAACACATTCCGGAGGTACCAAACCCGGATATGCCTCGGTCCAGTGTGGCACCCAGTGGATCGAGTCCGGACAATGGTCCGACAACTACAACCTGTTGCGGCCCGCCGTCCAGCTTGTCGGTGCGTATGCGTGCACGCTGCTGTCATGCAAGATCGCGCACGCCAGCGGGTCAGGGCTCGCGATCGAGACCTGGAGGAACAACTTCGGCACGACCGGCACATTCATCGAGAGCCACTTCAATCTCGTCGATCAGTGCGAGGTCTTCGACACGGGCGGCCACGGCGTGTGGATCGGCGATGAGGTCGGCCAGTTCGATAACTGGACGACCTCCATGAACTCGAATAAGGCGGAGCCGAGCGAGTACAACGCCATTCGCCAATCGTGGGTCCACGACTACGGGTACACGTACCACGATGCCGCCGGAATCTACATCGCGCACACCCGCGGCACGCAGGTCACCGATTGCCAGGTGTCGAACGGCGGGTGGACCGGCATCTCGATCGGCGGCTTCCAGACGCACCGGGTTGACCCTCTCACCCAGCCCTCCGCCTGTGCGACATTCCGGCCACCGACCAACATGCTCTTGACCATCGCCCGCAACGAGATCAACTCGGTCTGCCGGCGCCTCGCGGACGGCGGCGGGATCTACATGTTCGGGTCGGCCGGAGATGCCAACGGGACGTGCCCCTCGTGGCTGGATGCCAACTGGGTTCACGACATCACACAGTTCCCGTTCCACTCGTACAACGGACAACTCCGAGGTCTCTATTGGGAATCCGGCTCGGATGGCTGGCTGGTCACTCGCAACTATGTGGCCAACACGCAGTACCTGTTCGTGTTCAACGGCAGCACGGACCGGGACGCGACAGGCCCGTCCACGACTGCTCCCTTTGGCACACCGACGTGGCCTGTCCCATGGAAGGCCGTGTGCAATGACCAACAACTCACATGGACCTGGCCGGCTCACGTGTGGCCGACCAGTTTGGCTGACGCCAACCGATGGCTCTCTCCGGCAGGCTGCGGCAGTCCGTTTCAATGCAGTTGTTCCGGACCCTACGCGGGGTTCCCGTGCCAACAGGGACATAGGGGGATGCCTGCGTCGGGAAACGTGCTGTTGACTGGTGGGCCCGACGCCGTTGCGCTTCAAACCATGAGCGACGCCGGTCCGGACATGAAGAGCACGTGGTTCCCACAGACGGGCGAGCGGATTTATCAGAACGCGCCAGGCTGTGAACCTTTCGATGATCTGTGGCAGTGAGGCAGCGATATGGTATGATTGTGAGCGGATTAGCAGGGGGAATTCAGTTCTTGGAACTTCCGTGCTCCATTCGGTTGACGATGCTCGCGACAGCGTTGGCCTGCTATTCAGGCCGCGCAATTGGCCAATGCCTGCCCCAATGGACCCCATTGCCTCAAAGCGCTTGGCTTAATGATGAAGTGAAAGCGATGACGGCGTGGGACCCGGACGGACCGGGACCGCTTTTGCCCGCGCTCATCGCGACCGGCAACTTCTACCTTAACGGGCAGGCTCCGCTGCTGTTCGTTGGCTCATGGGATGGAATCGCTTGGTCCTCGATGGGACCCGGTTTGACTGCCGGAAGCGGCATCTGCCTCACTCAGATTGATCCGGACGGAAACGGTCCACTACTTTCACGACCTGTGGTGGGCGGCGCGGGCGCATCAACGGGTGGACAGCCAGTCGACACCCCGTCATTGTGGACCGGACAACAGTGGCAAACGGTCGGTGGTGGTGTCGGCGGCAGTCCATTCCCCGACTTGTTGGCGATTGCTTCGTACAGCAACCAGTTGTTCATCGGGGGCTTCTTCGAGAGCGCCGGCGGAGTGCCCGCGCACCGCTGCGCTCGGTGGGATGGATCCTCGTGGCACGAGACCGACCCGCGCTGGGGCGACTCCGCGTACTACGCGATGCACACACACAAGGGCCAGCTCTACGTCGGCGGCAGCTTCGGCCTCAACAGCCAGCCGCCGTACTACGGCGTCATGAAGTGGAGTGGCTCCCAGTGGGACCCGATGATCGGCTCTCCCGCGTTCAATGTGTACGCTCTCGGCTCGTACAAGGGCAGAATCATCGCCGGCGGATTCTTTTTCACCGAGCCCGGCCAGTCCCAGCCCGGTGAGTGGATCGCCCAGTGGAACGGCACGAGCTGGGGCCCTCTCGGCACCGGCATGAACGCCGCCGTCAACGCCCTCACCACCTTCGACCCCGACGGCCCCGGCCCCATGCCCGAGCTCCTCATCGCCGGCGGCCTCTTCACCACCGCCGGAGGCGTTCCCGCCAATCGCATCGCGGCCTGGGACGGCACCCAGTGGACCGCGCTCGGCAGCGGCATCAACGGCGAGGTCAACGCCCTCTGCGTTTTCCAGAACCAGCTCTACATCGGCGGCTACTTCACCGTGGCCGGCGGCCAGGCCTCTCCGTACCTCGCCCGATGGGGCTGCCCCGCCCCCCCAC
>JBGANS010000029.1:0-28149 GCA_044222195.1 Phycisphaerales bacterium | reverse complement strand
CGGCGGCTTCATGGGCCGCAAGACCGATGGCGATCCCGGCTGGCTCACCCTCTGGCGAGGATGGCAGCAACTCGAACTGCTCGTGATCGGCGCCCAGCTCGGACAAACATCAAGGAAGAGATGTGGGGAATGACAAGTGCAGAGCCAGAGGCATGCCACCCAATCTTGTGGGCAGGCCACCCGCCGCTTTCCGGGGGTGCTGAGGCTCTCGGCCTATAGACTTTCTCGATGGCCCGCGGCAAAGTCGATTTTGAAGACCTTCGCATCGGTCACGGTGAGGCCGCGACGCGCGAACACCAAGCTTGTATCTCCTGCACAACCAGCCTGCACCGCGGCGAGCGTTTGCAATCCCTTGATCGGGACTGGATCGACCTCAAACGACGTGAGGCGATCGCAGGGCTGCGGTACGGCATTGAGGGCATGCGCATCGGCGGGGTTCGACGAATCATCGTTCCGCCTCACCTGGGGTACGGAAAGGCTGGAGTGCCCTCAGCAAACATTCCTCCGAATGCGATGCTTATCTTCGAGGTCGAGGTGCATGAGCTGCGGGCGACGCATCCGATTCCCGCAAAGCTGAAGCTGGCGCGGGAACGGAAGGCGGATGGGCGGCGGGTGAAGTGACGCACGCAAGTGGGTTGGTGAAAAAGTGAGGGGCGGCACGGTCACCCCTTCGGGGTGACGGTATTTGGGGGTGCGGCTTTCCGGGGGTGCAGGGCCACGCCCGGCTACTTTCGTTCACTCCGATGGGGTGAAGAGACAGAGAGTGAAGGGGTGTTCGCTTTCCGGGGGTGCAGGGCCACCCCCGGCTACTTTCGTTCACCCCGATGGGGTGAAGAGACAGAGAGTGAAGGGGTGTTCGCTTTCCGGGGGTGCGGAGACACGCCCCGGCTACTTTCGTTCACCCCGGTGGGGTGAAGACACTCAGCGTCGGCGATGGGAGTGAAAGGAAACGCGACGGTTTCCCTTCCATTTGTGTGGCGTTACTCCGGCCGCAGGACCTCTCGCTCATGCGAGAGGCTCGGGGTTTCAGCGGCGGCGGCGCAGGGCGATTAGGCCGCCGGTGGTGAGGAGGGCGATGGTGGCCGGGCCCGGCACGGAGGTTTCGGTTCCGATGACTCCGAGTTGGCCAAGGTTTGGCCCGGTGGTGAAGTTGCCGAAGACGATGTCGCCTTGGGGGTTGTTGGGGTTGAACTTGGCGACCTGGTTGCCCCAGCCCCAGCGGATGCTGGGGAGGTTCTGCCCGACTGGGTTGGTGTTGGGGACGATGGGGAGCGCGATCTGGTTCTGGGGGCCGATGTAGGGGGCGACGAAACTGAGGTTGTAGTTGTTGAGGAACGGATTCCACGCCGCGGCCTCGCCGACGGCGCCGCCGAAGCCGTTGGAGCCGCCGATGACGACGACGGAGCCGCCGCCGCTGACGTACTGGTTGAGGATGCTGGCGTTGGCGGCGCCGGAGCCGGGACCGTCGCAGAGAAAGACGGCGTCGTAGGGCTGGAGGGTAGCGAGGTTGAAGACGGCGTTGGGGTTGTGGGTCCAGATGTAGCCCTGGCCGGTCATATACGCGGCCATCATGGAGCCGCCGGCGTTGCCGCCGGTGACCTGGGGATGCAAGTTGGGGTGGTTGCTGAAGACGAGGAAGTTGGCGCCGGCCTGGTTGTTGGAGATGTACTGGGCGAGCTGGTTGGCGAGCTGCTGTGTGGCGGGGGCGTTGTTGGTGAAGGCGCTATTGGCGAAGATCCATTCATCGCCGATGGCGACGACGTGCTGGGCGAGGGCGGGAGAGGCGGCGAGGAGAAGGACGGCGGGGACTAGGCGCATGCGCATCGCGGGCTCCTTGGAAGGCGGTCCCTGAACGCAGTGGGTGCCCCTGTGGGGAGTGCGGGGGAGGTTGGGGAAGCTTGCAGGCGGGGAACGGGAAAATAGCAAGTGGCAAATCGCAAATGGCAAGTTCGGAGGGGAACTGAAGGCCGCCGCGGTTTGGCTACCTCGAGTTTGTCTTGATCACTTCTTGGAGTGGTAGGGCGGCTCGGGGCTCGGCAGCGTTGTAGTTTTCGCCGAGGAGGGAGGCGATGGTGGCGGCGATCTGGGATTGGGTGACGGGTTCGCAGTTGGTGCGTTCGCCGAGGGCGGGGGTGCTCGGGCCGATGACGGCGATCCAGATGGCGTCGGAGCCGGGGGACTTGGCGTTGTGGTTGTTCCAGTCCTTGGGGGAGGTGGCTTTGTCGCCGCGGCCGTGGTCGGTGGTGATGATGAAGGTGGTGGAGTTCTGGTACTGGGGGTCGGACTGGCAGAAGTCCCAGAGTTCACGGATGTAGGCGTCGTCGCGCTGGGCGGCGCGGAGGTATTGGCCGTAGTCGCCTTCGTGGGCCCACTCGTCGGTTTCGCCAAGGCCGATGAAGCAGACGCGGGGCTTGTTGGCGCCGATCCACTCCTTGGCGGCGCGGAAGGAGAGGGAGTCGAAGTGGCAGGAGCTCCAGCGGCGCGGGGTTTCTTTGCGGAGGGTGTTGATGGTGTGGATGGCGGGGGTGAGCGTGCCGCGGGAGAGGGGGCCGATGCCGTCGTCAACGGGGAAGCCGCTGCGCTCGGCGTTGAAGATGAAGGGGAAGACGTCCCAGGTTCCGAAGGCGGCGACTTTGCCGGCGAAGGCGGGTTTGGCGTGGAGGAACTCGAAGACGGTGGTGTTGGGGTTGGGGAGTTTTTTGTTGGAGTCGATGGCGGGTTCGACGAAGCCGCAGAGGGTTTCGCTGTAGCCGGGGTAGCTGAACCAGTGAGGGTTGGTGACGCGAGCGATTGAACCTTTGTCGCGGTTGCCGTAGATCTGGCCTTGTTTGGCGACGGTGGTCCAGAGAAAGGGCATGAGGGCTTCGCGCTGGGCCTCGGGGGTGTCTTTGACGAACTCGTCTTTGAAGGGAGCGGCGTTGTCGATCTTGTGGTCTTTGGTGAGCATGTCGGCGTCGACGCCGCGGAAGACTTCTTGCCAGCGCATGCCGTCGGGCATGATGAGGAAGAGGTTTTTGGTTTGGGCGGAGAGAGGGGAGGAGAGGAGGATGAGCGCGGCGAAAGCGGTGCGAATCATGGCGCCGAGTGTACCGCGGCGGAGATCAGCCCTGGCCGGCGACGTGGTCGATTTCTTCGAGGGTGGTGACGCCTTCACCGACGAGCTTCCAGCCGGACTGGGCGAGGGTGGTGAAGTGGCCGGTCTCGATGACCTTTTTCATGGCCTGGATGGAGGGTTCTTTGAGAATGACGTCGCGCATGTCGTCGGTGAAGTCGAGGAGTTCGAAGAGGGCGCGGCGGCCGGAGTAGCCGGTGCGGAGGCAGCGGCCGCAGCCGGTGGCGGTCATCATCTGGGTTTTGCCGCCGAGGTACTTGCCGAGGCGGGTGGCGACTCCGGGGGAGACGGGGACGGGTCGCTTGCACGAATCGCAGAGGACGCGGACGAGGCGCTGGGCGAGTACGAGGTCGAGGGAGTTGGAGACGAGGTAGGGCTCGACCTTGAGGTCGAGGAGTCGGAACACGGCGGAGATGGTGTCCTTGCTGTGGACGGTGGAGAAGACGAGGTGGCCGGTCATGGAAGCCTGCATCGCGGTGCGGGCGGTTTCTTCATCGCGGATTTCGCCGACGAGGATGACATCGGGGTCCTGGCGGAGGACGGAGCGGAGAAGGGAGCCGAAGGTGTTGCCCTTGTGGGAGTCGATGGGGATTTGCGTGGTGTTGTCGAGCTGGTATTCGACGGGGTCTTCGATGGTGACGACGTTGCGGCTGTAACGGTCGATCTGGCGGAGGGCGTTGTAAAGGGTGGTGGTCTTGCCGGAGCCGGTGGGGCCGCAGACGAGGAGGAGGCCGTGGTCCTGCTCGCAGGTGCGCTTGAGGCGGTCGTACATGTAGCTGGCGAGGCCGAGTTCATCCATGGAGTGCGGGATGCCGCGGTCGTCGAGAACGCGGAGGACGAGTTTCTGGCCGTGGACGGAGGGGGTGAAGGAAACGCGGTATTCGACGCGGCGGTCGGGGAACTTGCAGGAGAAGTGGCCTTCCTGGACGGCGTCGCGAGCGGCCTGGCCCATCTGGCAGGCGGCCTTGACTACACCGCCGATGAGGTCGCCGACGCGCCGGGGCGTTTCGACGAGGGAGACCATCTGGCCGTCGACGCGCATGCGGATGTTGGCTTCGCTGGTTCGGGGCTCGATGTGGATGTCGGTGGCGCGGCTCTTGGAGGCCATCTGGATGAGGATGAGCAGGGCACGCGGGCCTTCGCCGGATCCGCCGAGGGCGTCGGAGTCGTTGCCGTTGGCCTCGATGAGCTGAACGGGCTCTTCGCGCTCATCCTTGGGCGGGAGGGAGTTCACGAGGCGTTCGAGCTCGCCGTACCAGTCGGCCTCGCCGGCCTTGGGGCGGGCTTCGGCGGAGGATGACTTCTTGGGTTTCTTGCCGTCGGTGGGGGATGGCGTGTCACCGTCTTCGACGACCTCGGCGATGAACTCGTGATCTCCGACGCGGAACATGTCGCCTTCGGAGATGTGGGCCTCGGTGACTTTGAGCTCGTTGAGGCGGGTGCCGTTGCGGGAACCGAGGTCGCGGATGCGGAAGCCGCCGACGCCGTCGGGCTCGACCACGCAGTGGAAACGGCTGAGTTTTTCGTCGTGGATGCAGATGACGTTGTCGGGGTGGCGGCCGATGGAAACGGGATCGCCGTCGACCTTGATGGTGCGGCCCTGCCAGTTGCTCGGTCTCAGTAACAGCTTCGACACGCACGAACCTCCGCTGGCAAGTGTACCGCGACGGGCCAAGGTGGTGGCAGATTCGCGCCGTCAGTTCCGGCGCGGCGGAAGTTCGACTTCGTCGATCGTCCGGCGGCGGAGTGTGACCGGGCCCTGGGGGGTGTCGAGGCTCTTTTCCTGGACCTCTTCTCGCACGACCCGGGTCTGGGGCTGCCTGGGGCCCACGGGTGTGCGGAAACCCCGCGCGACGTGGCCGAAGAACTCTCCCAGTGATCGCATCATGGGCTTCTTCGCCATGGTGAAGGGTAGCTCAGGGGCACCCGCGGGCGAACTGCTGGATGAAGCACTGGAAGTCCATGGCGTTGAGGGTGGGGGCGCGGGTGCTGTTGTCGCAGTTGGCGTAGGTGGAGCCGCCGGCGAAGGCGTTGAGGAAGCAGGTGAAGTCGTTGACGGTGAGCAGGGGCGTGCCGGCGGAGAGGTCGCAGTTGGCCGGGCACCAGCGGTTCCGGAGGATGGTCACGGGGGGGATACCGATGTAGTCGCAGGAGAGGATGTCGGGGAGGCCGTCGCCGTTGATGTCGCCGCGGCGGGCGTTGTGGCCGCCGGTGAGCCTGAGGATCTGTTTGTCGTAGAGCGTGGGGGTGCCGCCGAGATTGAGGTAGACGATGATCTCGCCGAGTTCGAGGCCGAGGAGAAGATCGGGCCTGCCGTCGTTGTTGAAGTCGGCGGTCTCGGGGTGGTGGGAGCCGACGAAGTAGTCGATGGGGATGCGGTTCCACGCGGGGCTGGTCGCGGTCGCGGGCTGTTCGAAGCAGTAGAGCGGGCCGCGGGTGTGGGCGTTACAGACAATGAGGTCGAGACGGCCGTCCTGGTTGAGGTCGGCGAGGAGGCACTCATCGCCGGAATCGGTTTGCGCGATGGGGAAACGGGTCCACGTTCCGTTGATGATGTCGCCGGGGTTTTTCAGCCAGCCGGTCGGCGTGGCGATGTCGGGCTTGCCGTCGCGGTCGATATCGCCGATGAAGACGCCGGCGCCGGCGAGGGAGCTCAGGTCCTTGGAGAGCCAGGTGGCGCCGGAGCGTTTCCAGACGCGTGTGAAACCGTGGCCGCTGCTGACGACATCGAGGGAACCGTCGTGGTCGAGGTCGGCGACTTCGATGTCGTGGACGGTGTTGCCCTGGGTGCCGATGGTGTGCACGATCCAATCGGCGCCGATGCGGGGGTCGCCGACGGGGCCCGACGGGCCGTTGATGCGGGGGTTCTCGAACCAGAGAAGATTGCCGGCGCCGGCGCCGTCGCCGATGATGATGTCGATGTCGCCGTCGCCATCGACGTCGGCGGCCTGGGCGTCGGTGGTGAACTCCTTGTGGATGGGCTGGGCGCGGATAGTGTGGGGGGCGAAGGCGGCGCCGGACTCGTACCAAGTGAGGGCGGAGCCGCCGATGATGGCGTCGGCCTTGCCGTCGAGGTCGAGGTCGCCGAGGGCTTTGCAGTCGCCGGAACGGGAGAGGTCGATGGTGAGGTCGGAGAAGATGAACGGAATCTGGGCGTGCGCGGCCGCGCCTGAGGCGAGAACCAGGGCCAACGCCGCTTGCATCCCTGCTTTCACGTCACTCCCTTTCGCCGCCCACGGAGGCTTCATGATACGGGTGGCGTCAAGCGATGGCGGGAGGTTCAAAGAGTGGACGATAACTCGGGCCCGCACCCCTAAACTTGCCTCCCATGATCGACCTCAAGCAGCTTCGTGAGAACCCGGAGAAGTTCAAGGATGGATGCCGCAGGAAGGGGTTTGCGGTTGACATCGATCACATTTTGACGCTGGAGGCGAGGAAGCGGCAGCTCCAGACGGAGCGGGACCGGCTTCGGGCGGAGCAGGGGAAGGTGGAGAAGGAGATCGGGCCGAAGCTGGGGCAGCTGTCAGGACAGCTGAAGAAGGTGGAGGGGGAGGCGAAGGCGGCGCTGCAGCGGGAGATTGATGACCTGAAGGTGAGGCCCGCGGGGTTCAAGGCGGAGATCGCGAAGCTGGATGCGGAGATCACGCAGATGGAGCCGCATCTGCGGGAACTGCTTCTGTCGGTGCCGCTGCCGCCGGATGCGGATGTGCCAGTGGGGAAGTCTGCGGAGGACAATGTTGAGATCAAGAAGTGGAACCCGGCCGGGTTTGATACGGCCAGGTCGTTCGAGAGCCAGCGCGGGTTCAAGCCCAAGACGCATATTGAGCTGGTGCGAGATCTCGGGCTGGCGGATTTTGAGCGCGGCGTGAAACTGGCGGGGACGCGGAGCTACATCCTGACGGGGGATGGAATGCGGCTGCACCAGGCGGTGCTTCGGTACGCGATGGAGTTCATGACGGAGAAGCAGGGGTTCACGCCGGTGAGCGTGCCGGTGGTGGTTCGGGAAGAGGCGATGGTGGGGACGGGTTTTTTCCCGGCGGGGCGCGAGCAGGCGTACCACATTCCGGAGAGCCAGCGGCAGAACCCGGATGGGGGAGAGAAGGCAGAAACACACGCCTCGGAGAGGCGTGCCACCACGGAGGGGAAGGGGTATGACTTGTTCCTGACGGGAACGGGTGAGGTGGGGCTGATGGGCGTGTATGCGGACGAGATCCTGGACGAGGCGAAGCTGCCCTTGAAACTGTGCACGGTCAGTACGTGTTTCCGGCGCGAGGCTGGCGCGGCAGGGAAGGACACGGCGGGGCTGTACCGGATCCACCAGTTCGACAAGGTGGAGCAGGTGGTGATCGGCCGCGCGGATGAGGCGGAGAGCCGGGCGTGGCATAAGAAGATGATCGGGTTCGTCGAGGAGATCCTGCAGAGCCTGAAGCTGCCGTACCGGCTGATCCAGTGCTGTACGGGGGATCTTGGACCCAAGAACGCGGACATGGTGGATATCGAGAGCTGGATGCCGGGGCGGGGCGCGCCGGATTCGAACGGTCGACCGACGGGTGGGTACGGTGAGACGCACTCGGCGTCGCGGCTCTACGACTATCAGTGCCGGCGGCTCAATATGCGGTACCGGATGGGTGGGGACAAAGGGAAGGGCGACACTGTGTTTTGTCACTCGCTGAACAACACGGTGATTGCGAGCCCGCGCGTGCTGATTCCGATTCTGGAGAACTGGCAGAATGCGGATGGGAGCGTGACGGTGCCGGACGTGCTCAGGCCGTACATGGGTGGACGGGAGAGGATCGGGTAGGTTGGGTCGCCCGAGCCTCTCGCGTGAGCGAGAGGTGGCGAACGGTGGGGTTGTGAACGTCCGAAGTGATAAGGGGACGATTGGGGAGGTCGGTCCTCTCGCTTACGCGAGAGGCTCGGGTGGTTTTGCCGGCATTGGCGGTGGGACCATTGGCCATGGCACGCTACACCCGGGGCACTCGGCCGGTCCGACCCAGACGCTGTGAAGGGTGTCAGGATCGATGGCCGGCGTGATCGTGGACAAGTCGTGCCCGCAGTCCGGACACTGGCGAACTCGGAATCGGGCGGCAAACACCTTCGCCGTGCGGCGCATTTCCTGGACCAGCGGCCAGAACGCGAACGAGGTGACCGGGAGGAGCATGAACAGGGCGATCAGCCAGGGGTAGCGATCGGACCGGGTCACGGCGAAGGCCGCCACGATGAGCGTGAGGGCGATACAGGCGATGAGCAGGAAGTTGCGCACACTCTTGGGTCTGATCGTCACGGGCTTGAACTCGGCGCGCCCGGAGTCGATTTCCTCCAGCCAGCACGACTGACGGCGCTTGAGGTCCGACGCCAGGGCGCCGGCGGAGGGGGCATCCGGTGCCTTCGCGGCCATGGCGGACACATCGCGCACGCGGTCGCGGCAGCGGAACTCATTGAAGTGCGTCGGTCGCTGGACCTGAATGCGCGCGTAGGAGGCGTCGGGGGCGCCGAAGTTGTCCCAGGTTGCCCAGAGAGGCTTTGCCATTGGTGATTCGGGCTCAGGCGAGTGCCGCGGCCAAGTCTACCGTCGCGCCGATGGCGGGTGGCCGGTGGACGCTTGAAGTGGAGCGAAGCATGCGAACGGCTTCGGCCATGTCGCCGCGGAGAGGAGCGGTGAACTCCATTCGTGTGCCGGTGATTGGGTGGGTGAAGCCGAGGAGAGTGGCGTGCAGCGCCTGGCGGTTGATGATGGGGCGTCCATCCGGGGCGAGCAGTGGCTTTCCGCCGTACATGTCGTCGCCGACGATGGGCCAGCCGAGGTGAGAGAGGTGGACGCGGATCTGGTGGGTGCGGCCGGTTTTGAGTTCGAGTTCGACGAGGGCGTAGGAGGTGGGGGTGTGGCTGGTGATTGAAGGTTTCCGCTCCCTGACGGTCGCGGTTCCGACGGAGTAGGACTCGCGGACGCGGTAGATGGTGACGGCGTGCTTGCCCTGGTCGTCGTGGCGGACGACGTATTTTTCGCGGTAGCCTTTTTCGCGCGAGGGGTGGGGGCCGATGGGGAGCTCGATGAGGTCGGACTCGGGCTCGAGCTTGCCTTGGACCAGGGCGAGGTAGCGTTTGTCCACGCGGCGATGTTCAAACTGGTGGCCCAGCTTCCAGTGGGCTTCATCCTGTTTCGCGAAGACGATGACGCCGGAGGTGTTGCGGTCGAGGCGGTGGACGACGCCGGGGCGGGCGAACTCGTCGCCGACCTTTGAGAGCGCGCCGGAGCCCGTGCTTCGAAAGTGGTGGGCGAGGGCGTTGATCATCGTGCCCTTGTTGTGGGAGCGGGCGGGATGGACGATGATGTCGGGCTGCTTGTTGAGGACGATGATGTATTCATCCTCGAAGAGGACTTCGAGAGGGATGTCTTCGGGCTGGATGCCCGCGGGCGGGGGCTCGGGGATCATGACCTCGACGATGTCGCCGCGCCGGAGGTTGGTGGAGGCTTTCGCGGGTCGGTCGTTCACCATGACGCCGCCGCCGGCGATGAGCTTCTGGAGCTGGTTGCGGCTCATGAAGGTGATGCGGCTGGTCAGGTACTTGTCGATGCGGGTGTTGAGGTCGCGCTGGAGCGTGAAGGTGACGCGCCCGACTGCGGCGTCGTCTTCTCCCGCTTCTCCATCGCCGCCGGACCGCTGGGCCTCGATGATCCTGCGGAGGGCTTCGGGATCGACCTTGCCGCCGGGCAGAATGACCTCTTCGCCGATCGAGACCTGCTCATCGGCGTCGTGCGGAGGCTTCGGCTCGTGGCCGCTCATTTGGGATCGGCGGGCTTGGGGGCGGAAGGCGCGGCGGGATCGACGGGCTTTGGGTCGGAGGGCTTTGGGTCCGCCGGCTTGGTGGATTCGGGCGCCGGTTGAACGGGCTTGGGCGGTTCAGTCCCGGTAGGGGCGGGCGCTGCGGGAGTTGCCGCAGGATCGGCGGGAGCCGCTCCTGTCGGCGCGGGGGTCCCGGCGGGCGTTTCGGGCTTGGGCGTTTCCGGCGGCTTGGGCGGCTTGGGCAGGTCCGCCGCGGCGAGGAGCTTGGGAACATCGGCGAGCTTGGGAAGGTTCTCGATGCGCTTCTTCGCGATCGTTGCCTGCGCGTTCAGGCCGGAGTTTTCGGCGAGCTTGATGACTTGCTCGTACGCCTGTTTGGCGGCGTCAAGGTTGCCGCGGGCCTCGGCGACGGCCGCGAGACCGAAGGCGGCGCTGAGGGAGTGAACGGCTTTGCGGGGGTCGCCGGCGGTGGCATCGAGCGTCTTCTTGTAGAGGCGCTCGGCGTCGGCGAGATTCGCTTCTTTCTGTTCGGGCGTGAGGTTCTCTTCGGGGGCGAAGGTGCCGTCTTCCTTGGGACGGGCGCCGAGGCGGAGGCCGGTCCTGGCGGAGCGCAGGTACAGGTCGGCGGCTTCGATCTCGGCGAGGATGGGGACGGCCTTGATGCCCGCGTTTTCCTGGGCGACGGTCTTGAGCGTCTCGGGGCTGGGCGACTCGGCCCGGGATGCGGACTCGAACTCTTCGAAGGCCTTGTCGAGGGCTGCGGCGCGGCCGCGCTCGATGCGGTTCATGACGACAAAGCCGAGCGCGACGACGGCGACGATACCGAGGATGGGCGTGCTCCACCGGCGGAGCCAGTCAATGAACTCGACATTGAGTTTGGACTCTTCGAGTCCTGCGCCTTCCTTGATCTGTGTTTGACGATCTTCCATTGCGAATTCCGGTGGGCTAGGGGTGGGCCCGGATCGGACTGCCCCAAGGGGGCAATGGTATTGGCGCGGGGTGTGCCGGAAAAGCCCTGTTGAAGGGCCGGGATGAACGCATTTGAGGCCGTTGCGGACTTTCGAGATGGTTTTCGCCGTGTTCCGTACGAGGCCGGCGCCTGACCGCCTGGCCCGCAAGGAGCACATCATGTCACACATTCGGATCAATCGTCACGCGGCCGCGATCCTGGGCGCTCTCGCAGCGGCGGGGTCGGCCCGTTCGGTGAACGGGCAGTTGTACCGGGCGACGGGGTACACCATCGTTCACCAGTTCAACTTCGGCTTGCCGTCGACGTGGACACGTGTGGAGGGGCACTGGTTCGGGCATGGGTGGGCGCGGTCGTGCAACCAGTGGCTCGACCAGAATGCGGCGTGGACGCCGTGGGGGCAATCGGGGCAGCCGGCGCAGCTGGCGAACTTTGCGCCGTACGGGAGTGACAAGCTGCTGGCGGGGGGCACTGCGATCCGGAACAACGGGTATCCATCGCCGCTGAGCCCGCCGTTTCCGTACAACCCGCCGGGTTCGGTGAACGTGCCGGTGCAGGTGGGGACGATGACGTTCCCGCCGTCGGGGACGATGTTCTGGCCGGCGGG
Organism: Phycisphaerales bacterium; assembly: GCA_044222195.1. Lineage (GTDB taxonomy): Bacteria > Planctomycetota > Phycisphaerae > Phycisphaerales > UBA1924 > JAHBXE01. The sequence goes on along the minus strand of JBGANS010000029.1, from coordinate 16,678 downwards.
CGCGGCGATGAAGGGCGTGACGGCGTCGAACGGATTTGTGCGGGGGGATGGCTGGAGCGACTTTCAGGTCAATGGGTGGGCGCCGCCGTATGCGCCGCCGGGGACCGTGGACGGAACGATTCGGACCTACGGCGGGTACACGGAGAACAGCATCCAGCTGCCTGTTGAGCGGGGGTACGGGTTCTCGTACACGGAACTGGACGCGAGCGGGATCATCAACCCGCAGTACCAGCCCCCGATGTTCTGGGGGATGGTCAACCTGCTGACGATCAACATGGTCATTCCGCCGCCGCCGGCGGGCGGGGCGACGTTTTCCTCCGGCCCTGTGGGAGCGCCGTGGCAGCCGCCGTACCTGGCGAAGCGGGTGTACGACCCGGTGGTCTACACGGCGACGGATACGGTGACGGGCGCATCGATCACGGGCGTGGCGTACACGATGCACGCGGATGCGGGGTACGACACGACGGTGGATGTGCAGGGCGGCGTGATGAACATCACGGGGCCGGACGCCTCGGTGCGGATCGAGATGACCGACCCGCGGGTGTCGCCGCAGGGCACGTATGAGCTGGACATACGAAATGGGATGGTGGTGGTGTCGTCGGCGACGGGGGCGTTTGCGGGGCAGATGCCGCCGCCCCCGGGCTCGGTGACTCCGCTGAGCTTTGCGATTCCAACGTCGTTCGCCTTCTCAGTCGATCTCAACGGATTCACGAACAACCCGATCGACCTGAACGTGAAGGTGAGCAGCGCGGGCGCGGAGCCGATTCCGGAACTGGCGTGTGCGAAGATCGGGCTTGAGCCGGCGGGTGTATCAGTCTGCCAGGGAGCTTCTGGAAGCCTGCGCATCGGGGCCTACGGCACCGGCACGTTGATGTACCAGTGGCGGAGAGGCGATGGCCTCGGGAACTTCTGGCCCATTCTCGACGGCCCGACGCCGGGGGGTTCGATCGTGAGCGGGGCGCAGACGGATACGCTGACGTTCAATGGCGCGGGCGGCTTCGACGGCGCGACGTACGACTGCATCGTCTTCGATGTGTGCGGCGTGGCGACGAGCCAGCCGGCGGTGTTGACGGTGACGAACTGCCCGGCGGCGTGCTACGCCAACTGCGACGGCTCTTCGGGCTCACCGCTCCTGACGTCCAACGACTTCCAGTGTTTCCTCGATCGCTATGCCCAGGGAGTGGCGTATGCGAACTGCGACGGCTCCGCGGGGTCGCCGACGCTGACCCCGAACGACTTCCAGTGTTTCCTGAACTCGTTCGCGCTTGGGTGCCACTGACTCGGCGTCACACAGGCCCGGCCGCGACCTTCACGGGCCGGCCGGGTTTTTCCAGAATCGCCATGGACCCGGATCGGTGATAGCGGCGCTTGGCACGAGCCGTTCGACGATGGATGAAACAAGTTCGGGCACACCGAGGCCGCGGGGTGCGCAGACGGCACAATCGTGGGGCCAGGAGGCGGTTCCGAGGTCGGACCGGAGAGCGACGCGGAGGCTTGGGATCGTGGACGCGTGCACCTCGGGGGGCGGCGAGGCGGCATCGCCGATGAGCAGGATGAGGTCGGCGAGGAGCGCGGTGCGTGCGGCGACGTCCTGGGCTTCGCGCTCGATGGGGTCGGTGGATGCACGCAGGCCGGGCGTGTCGAGGTAGCGGATGACCAGGCCGGCGAGGTTGAGGAAGACGCCGACGTGGTCGCGTGTGGTGCCGGGTTCATCGGCGACGATCGAGACGGATCGGCCGGCAAGGGCGTTGACGAGCGTGGACTTACCGACGTTGGCGGCGCCGAGGGCGACGACGAGCGGGGGATCGAGGAGGCAAGATCGGAACGCGTCGAAGGCGGCGTCACTCTCAGCGCCGGTCGCCCAGCGGCGGGGCTGATCGAGAAGCAGGTCGATCGCGAGCGGGCTGGCGGCGCGGGCGAGGGTCGCGAGCATGCGGGCTTCGAGGGGGTCCCGGGCTTCGGGGTAGAGATCCGTCGGGCGGGAGGATGAAGACTCGGGCACGCCGAGTTCGCGAAGCCTGGAAGTGAGGGATCGGATCACGCCGAGGCCGGCGTGGGGCATGAGGTGGCAGACGGTGGTGTTCCAGCGGGCGGCGACGCCCCGATCGATGCCGAGAAGGTCGAGGACCCTGACGGCGCCGGAGGGAAGATTTCCGAGGCCGAGGCGGGTGAGCAGGGCATCGAGTTCGGCGGTGGAAGCCGCCGCGAGGGCGACGATACCGATGGCGCCGGGGGCGGCGCGCGGGGTGAGAATGGTCCAGGTGGCCGTCACGGATGGGCTCGGGCACGACCGTTGGCGTTAGAGGTCTTCGGGTTCATCACCGTCGAGCCCGAGTTGTATTCTGCACGCGGCCTCTATGCCGAGGAGCGTGAGCCCCGGCACGATGTGCTCGACGAGGTCGTCACCCTCAAAGAGGGCGCGAGCATCTCCGCCGGTGGCGATGATCTGGGGGTAGGCGCCGTAGAACTCGGCGAAGCGCTCGGCGAGGACCCGGACCATTCCGGAGACGGCGGCCTGGACCCCAAGGAGCATGGCGCCTCGCGTGTCTTTGCCGAAGACGTCGCCCTCGGCCGGGCGTTCGAACTTGACGGATGGGAGCGCGGCGGTGTGCTCGTGCAGGGAGCGGAGCATGAGGTTGAGGCCGGGGGCGATCGCGCCGCCCTGGAACACGCCCTGGCCGTCGACGAAGTCCACCGTGACGGCGGTGCCGGCGTCGATGACGATGCTGGCCTGCTTGGCGCGGGAGTAGGCGCCGAGAGCGTTGAGAAGACGGTCCTGTCCGACGGTGGAATCGTCGGCGAGAGAGTTGGTGATGGGGATGGTCAGGTCCTTGCCGAAGCGGTAGACATCGCCGCCGCGGGCCGCGACTTTGACGCGAACCTGTTCGGCGAGCGGGCCGGCGACTGGCTCGTTGACGGACGCCATGACGACGGGAGCGCCGGGGTTGGTGGCGGGCGCGGCGATGATGGCGTCGACGACGGCGTCGAGATCGGCGTTTGGGATGGGGGCGCTGTGGTAGAGCTCGTGGCCGCGGAACACGCCGATGAGGGTCCGGGAGTTACCGACACTGACCGCCACGAGTTCTGCGCCGCGAGCTTCCATGCCCAACGATAACACGCCTGCCCTACCCTGACCTCATGCCCCGTTGCCGCGTGGACCCAGCGATTGCCCGGATTTCGATGGAGAGCTTCTCGTTTCCGCTGGGTGTTTACCCGGTGGAGAAGATGACTCCGAAGGCGGGCTACACGATGGAGTTTGAGCCGGCGGATGGGGACAACGCGGGTGATGTTGAGGAGTGGCCGGACCGGTACGTGTTCGACATAGTGATTTCGTCGGAGCGGCTGGAGCCGATGTGTCGGAGCCTGCTGGCGCTGTTTCCCGGGCGGATCTACCCGATACTCGACGTGCTCGGGCATGATGCGTACCGGGAGGTGGACCCGTACATCTCCCACGACCTGTACGGGATGGATCGATTTACGGATTGCCTGAGGCGCTATCGCGGGTACTTCTTTGAGGATGGGCTGTGCGGATTTGGCGTGATGACAGACGAGCCGTTTCTGTACATGTTTGTCGATGAGCACAAGATCGTCACGCTGCGGTGCCAGCCGGAACTGAAGGAGAAGGTCGAGAAGGTGCTGCACGCGTTTGACCTGGAGCAGATGGAGGATCCGGCGGGGGCGGATTCGGCGTCTCACGAGCACCGTGGCGTGCTGCAGGTTCAGGATGATCGCCCGGACCTGTTGAATCACGACGAGATCCTGGAACACCTGCGGGATGAGTGGCGGCTGATGCTCAATGTCGATCCGGACGCCAACCAGGATGAGAACGGGCAGGAGCTTGGGGTGTGCCCGTGGCGGTGCCTGGTGAGGCTCGCGATCGAGGATGACGAGAAGTGCAAGTACGCTGACATACTCCTTACAGCGCCATCGCTTCGCCGGGCAGAAGAGATGGCGATGGAGGCGTGCGAAGACCTGCTGCCCAAGCGGGCCAAGGAGTGGGACGAGGCGACGATCATCCACGCGGACCGCCAGAGACCTGAGGAGTTTGAGCAGGTCCTGACCGAGCGAGCGGTGAAGCCTCCGCAGAATCCGCAGGAGGAAGGGATCATCTGGTGCGAATGGCTCGAATAGCCGGGCCGGAACCTAAGGACGGGTCCCGAGTCATACACCCCGTGTGATTCCGCCACCACGGTAGGTGGCCGTGAGACCTGCCTTGGGCGACCGGGTCCAGCCCGGTTGCCGGCCCCCCAACGCCACACCCCGGGGGGTTCGGGGCCCGCGTCTCGAAGCGTCCGGCGGCGGGTTGTCGGTTGCGTTTGCACCGTCCACCGACTATCTTCCGCACCCACAGCACGCGGCCCGCCCATGGAGGCCGGCCGCACGCCGGGTGGTTCAGCGCGGTGGTGCGCGGATCGGCCCGGCTCACGTCGGATCGCGGCAGTACAAGCAGTCCCACAGGGTCTGTGTGTCCCCGGAGAAAGTCATGGCCCGCAACTCGTTCCGTCTCTTCACCCTTTCCGCGATCGTCGCATCGCTTCCTCTTTCGCTCGCCATGGCGGCGGGTCTGCCGGGCCAGCCGGCCGACGAGCCCGTGTCCGCTGCGCCGCTCTCGCTTGAACAAGCGATTGAGAAGGCGCAGGGGCTGCTGAGTCAGAATCAGCCGGTGGCGGCGCGGGCGATGCTGCTCAAGGCGCTCGAGAACCAGACCCCGCCTCCCGAGATTCACCGGCAGGCGCTGCAGGTCCTGGCGGAGGCCAGCAAGAGCATCCGGACGGCGAACCCGAACGACATCAGCCTGCAAAAGGCGCGGGTGGCGATGGATGAGGGCGACTCACGCCTGGCCGAGCAGCACGTGCAGGCGGTCCTGAAGAACGCGACGTCATCCGCGGAGCAGACGGCGGCGGCGTCCAAACTGGCGACGGCGATCGAGACGAAGCGGTTGGAACTGGCGGAGACGATGCCGGCGACGTTGGAGCAGGCGAAGCGGGATTTTGAGCAGGGCCGGTATGCCCAGGCTCGCAAGGGCTTCCAGACGGTGGATCGCTCGGGCGTCAAACTGACGGGCGAGCAGCGGTCGACTCTCGACAGCTACCAGATGAAGCTGGTTTCGATTTCAGACACGGCGATGTTCGACAACTCGGCGAGCGCCGGGGTGATGCAGCCGGGAACGGTCAAGCGGCGCGACGATCAGCCCGCGGTTGATCTGCCCCCGGCCAAGCCCGCCCAGCCAGAGACCAAGCCGGCCGCCCAGCCGGAGACGAAGCCGGCCGCACAGCCTGAGACCAAGCCCGCGGCCCAGCCGCAGCAGGACCTGATCGCCCAGGCCCGGCGCAATGATGCGGCCGCGGCGATCAAGCAGGCCGACGCGGCCTTTGACAACAAGCGGTATTCCGATGCGCTGGCCCGGTACACGAAGGTCCGCAGCGAATACAAGGACTATCTCACCGAAGCGCAGTTGAGCCATGTGACGACGCGCATCGACCAGTCGCAGGCCGGGCGCGGCAACACGCCGCAAAATGCCGGCTTGGGAGACATCGAGCGCAAGCAGCGCCACGATGAGGCGGTGACGACGTTCACCAACGATCTTGATCAGGCAAGGCGGGCACGCGACGGCGCCGACTTTTTCCGCGCGACGGAGATCATCGCCCGCGGCCGGATGACGATCAACTCCAACCGGGATGTGTTCTCCGAGTCGGAGCTGGAGAACTACAACAAGGCGGCGTCCGATGCGCTGGCCGAGGTCCGCAGGGCCGAGCAAACGGCGGCGGACAGCGCCGCGGCGAAGAAGGCGAAGGACGCGTCGGAAACGGCGGCGAAGAACGAGAAGGAAGCCAAGGCTCTTCGTGATCGGAAGATCGTGGAGTTCATCGACCGGGCGAGGGCGTACCAGCGTGAGAAGCGGTACGAGGAAGCGCTCCAGGCGGTCGACCAGCTGCTGTTCCTGGACCCGATCAACCCCACGGGCCTGCTGCTGCACGATGCGTACGTGGACATCCTCCAGTACGAGGGCGTTGACCGCGTCTACAACCTCAAGCACGAGAGGTTTGGGCAGCTCAGCCTCGACAACGCGGAAGCGGCGTTGCCGGCCCAGAACATCGTGAACTATCCGCTCGACTGGCCGGCGATCAGCAACCGGCGCGGCGAGCCGGTGCAGTTTGCCGAGACGCCGGAGAACCGGGCGATCCTGGCGACGCTGGCGACCAAGAAGATCTCCAATGTCACGTTCGCCGACAACGCCCTGCGGGATGTGGTGGAGTATGTGAAGTCGGTGACGAACATGAACGTCGACGCCGACTGGACGAGCCTTGAGACGGCGACGATCCAGCCGGATACGACGGTATCGCTCAACCTGAACAACGTGACGGGCCGGGTCCTGCTCGACCGCATCGTCGAGAAGATCAGCGGCTCGGACAAGTCTACCAAGGCGGACTGGGCGGTCATCGACGGCGTGGTGACCATCGCCTCGGATGAGAAGATCCGCAAGCGGACGGAGCTGGTGATTTACGATGTCAAGGACCTCCTGATCGAGGTGCCGGACTACCGCGATGTGCCGCGGATCGACCTGCAGCAAGCGCTCCAGGCGAGCCAGGGCGGCGGCGGTGGCGGCGGCCAGAGCCCGTTCCGCAACGAGCAGGAACGCGAAAACAACCAGGAGCGCGACCGGGCGCGCGAGGAAAACCTTGACGAGCTCATCACCATCATCCGCGACAACGTGGACAACGAGGGCTGGACGGAGAACGGCGGGGATACGGGCCGCATCACCAAGGTCGGCAACGCGGGCAACCTGATCATCACCAACACGCCCAAGAACCACCGCCAGATCGCGGGCCTGCTCTCGAAGCTCCGCGAAATCCGCGCGATGCAGATCAACGTTGAGACGCGGTTCCTGCTGGTGAACCAGGACTGGTTCGAGCAGATCGGCTTTGACATCGACCTGTACATCAACGGCAGCAGCAACCAGGTCCGCACGGCCCGCGCCAACGACCGGTCGATCCTGCCGTCGGACTTCTTCAACTTCGGCGGCGGCGGAAACCGCGTCGGCCTGCAGCGCGTCGTGACAGGCCAGCAGGCCCCCAACGCGTCGACGACGACGCCCGCGGGCACGCAGATCACGCAGGCCTTCGTCCCGCCGCACACGTGGTCGCCGATCGGCTTCGGGCAGGACTCGCTGGGCATGTCCACGGCCCTGGCTCCGCGGTCGGACTGGTCGGACACGATCCTCGGTGCTTCGCCGGCCCTGGGCATCGCGGGCCAGTTCCTCGATGACATCCAGGTCGACTTCCTGATCCAGGCGACGCAGGCGGACCGCCGGTCGATCCAGCTGACGGCGCCGCGCATCACGTTCACCAACGGCCAGGCGTCGAACATCTACGTCGCGACGCAGATCGCCTTTGTTTCGGACCTCACGCCGGTCGTCGGCGATTCGGCCGTCGGCTTCGATCCGACTGTCGCGGTCGTGACCGAGGGTGTAACGCTGCTGGTCGAGGGCACGGTATCGGCCGATCGCCGCTACGTCACCATGAACGTGGACGCCGGCATCGCCCGCATCGACGGTTTCGCGCAGCAGTCTGTTTCGGCGGTCGCCGGCGGCCAGCTGGTGAACTCGGCGCAGACGCAGTCGTTCATCCAGCTGCCGCAGGTCACGGTGACCCGCGTCCGCACGACGGTGTCGGTGCCCGACCAGGGCACGATCCTGATGGGCGGCCAGCGCCTCACGACCGAGTACGAAGTTGAGACCGGCGTTCCCGTGCTCTCCAAGATCCCGATCCTGAACCGCTTCTTTACCAACCGCATCGAGAGCAAGGAAGAGCAGACGCTGCTGATCCTGATCAAGCCCACGGTGCTCATCCAGAACGAGAACGAGGAAGTGCAGTTCCCGGGATTGCTCGATTCGATCCGGGCCGGCATGGGCGGTTGATTCGCTTGGCGAATCCTTGAGAGATGAGTCGAATCTTGAAACCGGCCGCGAGACTCGCGGCCGGTTTTGTGTTTGCCTCGTGGAGGGTGTGCGATGTGGCTTGCGGCCGGCGGGACCTGAGCGGCACGAGCAGTCCTTCAGACTGCGGTGTGAAGGTCGGGCGGTCCCGGGGGTGTCGCTCGCCGAGCCTCGCTCCACGCCCCGGCTACGAACGAACAGACCTTCGGCCTGAAAGACGCGATGCAGAGCCTCCGGGACACGATGCAGACCCTCCGGAGGAATCTTTTATGAAGACGGAAGGCCACTGTTGAGTGTGGCGCTATTTCGTGCATTGCGATCCCGGGCGAGTTCCATGGGTGCAGGTTCGTGTGGCCAGAGGGCTCCACTGGCGGCCAGCCCTGGCCAATGGTGAAAACCTCTGCGAAGCGATGGCGTGGCGCGATAAGTGGGGTATGCTGATTTACTCTTTTTCGGAGGATCATCAGTGCATCCTCGCACCACTCTCTCGATTGCGATCGCGGCCGGCCTTGCGATTCCCGCCACGGGGCAAGAGGTGATGTCGATCAGCTATTCGTGGCTGGAGGTGGTGGCCAACACCACGGTGCCGGTGGCGAGCCCGAATAGCGTGGTGGAGCCGGGGGAGGGGGCGCGGATCCGGCTGGGGGTTACGGCGCTGATCAACGGGGCCAATGCGGTGGGGCAGACGATTGTCTATACCAACCCTGCGCCGGGCGGCCTTGGCACAGTGCGCGGGCTTGGAACGGCCCGATACGATCTGTTCGGCGACAGCGGTGCGGCGACCGCCAATGGTGTATGGGCCTCATTGCAAGCTCCGTCCAATCCCCCGTTCACCAACGGGAACACGGCGGGGACAGTTCAGCCCGGCGGAGCCAGCATCCTTGGCCTGGGAGGGACGCAGTTCATCGGGCCGGGCGGCTCGGCGAACACAGCGAACAACAATCAACAAGTGTTCCGAGGCGTGTGGACACCCTCTGCATATTCAGCGCGCACTGTCCGATTTGTCGTCCGTGGCAGCACGACCGTGGCGTCGGATCGACACAGCTCCATCTTGCTTGCATACGGCTATGCGTCGGGCATCACGGACACGGATCCTTTCACATATGACCTGCTGACCATCAAGTACATTGATGGCGATTTTGGTTCGGGAGTCGACATCGCTGTAATCCCGGCGCCGCCGGCGTACCTGGCCCTTGGGTTGTTGCTCGCGACCGCACGATCCCGTGCATCACGTCGTGGAGGAGATACGAGACCATGAGTCCTCGCACCACGCTCACGCTCGCGATCTCTGCTGGGCTTGCGATTCCCGCCGCGGGACAAGAGGTGATGTCGATCAGCTATTCGTGGCTGGAGGTGGTGGCCAATACCACGGTGCCGGTGGCGAGCCCGAACAGCGTGGTGGAGCCGGGGGAGGGGGCGAGAATTCGGCTGGGGGTTACGGCGCTGATCAACGGGGCCAATGCGGTGGGGCAGACGATTGTCTATACGAACCCGGCGCCGAGTGGGGTCGGGACAGTTCGCGGTCTTGGTACGGCTCGGTACGATTTGGTGGGAGATGCGAATGCATCATCCGCGAGCGGCGTCTGGACGTCGCTGCAGGGGCCGACCAGCCCACCGTTCACCCATGGAATGACCGCCGGCACGGTGCAGCCGGGGGGCTCGAGCGTTCACGGTTTGGGCGGGGCCCAGTTCATCGGGCCGGGCGGGACGGCCAACACCGCCAACTCCAATCAACAGGTGTTCCGCGGCGTGTGGAACCCCGCATCGTTTTCGGAACGCACGGTCCGTTTCATGGCGCGCGGCAGCGTCTCGGCGCTCGCGGATCAGCACAGTTCTGTCCTTCTGGCCTACGGAACGACGTCCGATTTTGTGACGATCGGGCAACCGTGGACATATGACATGCTCGTCGCCAAGTGGCTTCCGGGCAACTTTGGCGCGGGCATCGGAATACCTGTAGCCCCGACGCCGCCGGCGTACCTCGCCCTCGCCGCGCTGCTGGTCGGCCGACGCAAGCGAGATGCGGAGTCGAAAGGGTGAAACGATGAACCCGCGCACCACTCTCTGCTTGGCGATTGCGGCAGGTCTTGCGGCCCCGGCCGCCGCGCAGGAGGTCATGGTCGTTCACCACACGTGGTTCGAGGTGAACGCGAACTCGACGGTACCTGTAGCGGCGCCCAACAGCGTGGTGGAGCCGGGAGAGGGCGTGCGGATGCGGCTGGGGGTGACGGCGCAGATCAACGGGAGCAACGCCGTCGGCCAGACGGTCAACTACGTAAACCCGGCACCTGGTGGTGTCGGGACGGTCCGGGGCTTGGGGTCGGTTGTGTATGACCTGGTGGGGGATGCCCGCGGCGTCACGGCGAATGGGACGTGGCGCTCGATACTCGGGCCCACGGGTTCCTACTGGGCGGTCAGCAACGGCGGACCCATCGTAGATCCGGGTGGGGCGAGCGTGAGCGGCATCGCTGCGACGCAGTTTGTGGGGCCGGGAGGCAGCATCAACGGGTCGAACAACAACGAGACTATTTTCCGCGGGACATGGACGCCCGATTCATACGCGGCCCGGACCGTGCGTTTCGCCTTCGAGGGAAGCCGCTTCGCCTCTCCGGGGAGTTACAGTTCCATCAACCTCGCGTACGGGTACGCTTCGGACTTCGCGCCCATCGGCGGCGCGCCCTTTGTCTACGACCTGATCGTCCGCAAGTCCATTGCCAGCGAGTTTGGGGTGGGCGCCGTTATCCCCGTCGTCCCTGCTTCCAGTACTGGCCTGGCCGCGCTCGCGCTTGTGCGCCCGGCGTCGCGCCGCCCGGCGCGGCACCTCACGGCATCGAATAGAACCCGCCACCCATTTTCTTGATCTTGCCCTGCGCTGCGAGCGCTTCCCAGACGTCGGACTCAAACTGGCTGGGCGGGATGATCCCCATCACGTCCGACTTCTTTCCGCTCGTCGTCGGGCGATGACCGCCGAGCTTGGATTCATCGTTGAGCTTGGTGAGCTTGATCCGTTTCTTGAACGCGTTGAACGCCTGTTTGAGCGTGTCGGGCGAAGGGCCGGACGGACTCGCGTTTTGGGGTGTTTGCTCGCTCATGGCGTGACTCCTTGGTGCGGTACCATACGGCCATGAAGCTCATCACTCCTGTCGTATGCCTCGCGATTCTCGCGGCCTCAGCCTGCGAAGAAAAGACCCCGGTGGCCGCGCCCAAGCCGGCGTCGCCCGCCCCGAAGGCACCGGTGCCCGCCGCGCCGACAGCGGTTCCACCCGCCGCGGCCACTCCTGCACCGCCCGCGGGCGGGGCGCCGGCCGCGGCTGTTCCCGCCGATCCCGCGGCGTCCGGGACGGTGAACGTCGCCGGCGTGACGCTGGCGGTTCCCCCGGGCTGGAAGTCGGTACCGCCGTCGAACCCGATGCGGCTGGCGGAGGTCAGTGTTCCCGACGCCTCTGGCGATGCCGCCAAGGCCTGCACTGTTGCGTTCTCAACGGCGGGCGGCGATGTCGAGTCGAATATCGCCCGCTGGGCGGGGCAGGTCAAGGACGCTTCGGGCCAGGCCGCCAAGCCGACGACGACTACCCGGACGGTGGCGGGCATGCCGGTGCACATCGCGGAGATGACGGGCAGCTACTCGGCGGGCATGAGCGACACCACGGTGCACGCGAACTGGATGCTCCGGGGCGCGATCGTCGAAACCCCGGCGGGGATGCTGTTCATCAAGATGACGGGGCCGGCGGAGCCCATGGCCGCGGCAGGCGCCGCCTTCAACGCGATGATCGACGGGCTGAAGCGGTCGTGACGGGGGAGGGGGGGTGGGAGGCGCCGGCTACTTCACGATCCGGGCATCTTCGAGGACGATCTGGTTGAGCACGCCGACCGAGCCGGCTTTGACCACGACATCCGCGACGCGGCCCTGGACGTGGACGGTCTTGCCTTTCTCCGTGCCGTGGTCTTCGCCGACGACGGCGATGACGGTGTAGCTCCCGCCGATGATGGTGGAGGAATACTCGGTGAGGATGAGGGCTTCGCGGCCCTTGTAGCTCGAGATTTTCTCGACGACGCCCTGCCAGCCCTCGGGGCCGTTCCATTTGCCGAGTACGGCGTCCATGGCTTCATCGCGCTTGGGGCCGGGCTTGAGGGCACCTGCGGCGAGGACACCGCCGGGGCCGACGTCGAGGTATTCAGCATCGGCGGGCGGGCCGGAGCTGGGCGGCGGGGCGGGTTTGCCGGGCTTGGCGCCGGTGGACTGAATGTAGACGGCGGTGCCGACGACGACGAGCGCGAGCAGGACGACCACGGCTTTGGGTGACATGTGGGGCTCCTCGTGAGGCGTCCATCATGCCATAATGTGATTCGGCACGCAAGTGTGTCGGTCAGGGCTTGACGTCAAGCGTCGCCCGCCGGGTCGCGATTTCTTCGCGGACTGAATCGACAAACCGGGCAAGCGGCATGGCTCCAAGGTCCTTTTCGGTTCCCCGTGCGCGAACCGACACGGCCTCCTGCTCCGCGTCTCGCGGCCCGACGATCAGCATGTACGGGATCTTGTCGTCCGCTGCGACTTTGACCTTGGACTGGATGCGGTCGGGGGAGTCGTCGATGGAGACGCGGACGCCGCAGTCGCGGAGCGCCTGCTCCACCTTGCGGGCGTAGTCGGCGCTCTTGTCGCTGATGGGGAGGATGCGGACCTGCTCGGGGCTGAGCCAGGTGGGGAAGGCGCCGGCGAAGTGCTCGATGAGGACGCCGCAGAAGCGTTCCATGGAGCCGAAGGGGGCGCGGTGGATGACGACGGGGCGGTGGGGCTTGTTGTCCGCGCCGATGTACGAAAGGTCGAAGCGAAGGGCCATGCTGTAATCGACCTGGACGGTGCCGAGCTGCCACTCGCGGCCGATGACATCCTTGACGACGAAGTCAATCTTGGGGCCGTAGAACGCGGCCTCGCCGGGCTCCTTGCTGAAGGAAACGCCCAGAGATTCGGCCGCGGCGATGCAGGCGGCTTCGGCCTTGTCCCAGTTCTCTTTCGAGCCGGTGTACTTGGATGAGTCGGGATCGCGAAGGCCGACGCGGACGCGGTAGTCCTTCATGCCGAGGGTCTTGAAGATGATCTTGACGAGCGTGAGGCAGCCCTGCATCTCGGCGGGGAGCTGGTCGTCGGTGCAGAAGAGGTGGGCGTCGTCCTGGGTAAAGCCGCGGACGCGGGTCATGCCGTTGAGCTCGCCGGATTGCTCCCAGCGGTAGACGGTGCCGAACTCGGCGAGGCGGACGGGCATGTCGCGGTAGCTGTGGGGCGAAGAGGCGAAGATCTTCGCGTGGTGCGGGCAGTTCATGGGTTTGAGCATGAAGCCCTGGACCAGCTGATCATCGGGGAGGATGCGTTCCTTGGCGATGGTGGCGGCCTGGGTGCGCTCGTTGATGCCATCGGCGAGTCGCTGGCTGACGCCTTCGACACGGCGCATGACCTCAGCGCACGAGCATGTCGCGAGCTTGTCGAGGGTTTCGCGCTCGATGATGGGCGGGAACTGGGAGTCTTTGTAGTAGGGGAAGTGGCCGCTGGTCTTGTAAAGTTCGAGCGAGCCGATGTGCGGCGTGAAGACTTCCGTGTAGCCCTGCTTCTTGAGTTCAGCGCCGATGAAGGTCTGGAGTTCGCGGCGGACGATCGAGCCGTTGGGAGTCCAGAGGATCAGGCCTTGGCCGACAGTTTCATCGATGTGGAAGAGGCGGAGGGCCTTGCCGATGACGCGGTGGTCGCGCTTCTTGGCCTCGTCGAGTTGGACGAGGTACTTGTCGAGTTCCTCTTGAGTGGGGAAGGCGGTGCCGTAGACGCGGGTGAGGCGGTCGGAGTTTTCGTCGCCGTGCCAGTAGCTGGAAGCGAGGGACATGACGCGGGCAGCGCCGATGCGGCCGGTGGAGGGGACGTGGGGGCCGCGGCAGAGGTCTTCCCAGTTCTTGCCGGGCTGGCCGGTGGCGTAGAAGGAGAGTGACGGAGTGACGGAGTGACGGAGTGACGCAGTGTCGGCGGGGGCGGGTTTGTTGCTCTTGTACACCGAACTTGGCATGCCGAGTGCGCGCTCGGCGTTGTCAACTTTGTACTTGTTGCCTTCGCCGCGGAGGCGGCTGAGGCCGTCGTTCGACGCCTGCTCGTAGCGAGTGAAGGTGCGATTCTCCTTGATGATCTCGGCGATGCGGGTGTTGATGGCGTTGAAGTGATCGGTGGAGATTGATTTGCCGGCGGGGACGAACATGTCGTAGAAGAAGCCGGTGTCGGTGGGGGGGCCGTAGGCGAGGAGGACATCTTTGCCGATGACGTCCTGGATGGCTTCGGCCATGACGTGCGCGGCGGAGTGGCGCATGAGGAAGAGGGCGTCGGCAGAGGGTTGCTGGCCGGGGCGGGGGAAGGTGACGATCTGAATGTCGGCGTCGGCGGGGGCTTTCCACGCGAGGTCGTGGAGTTCGCCGTTGACCTTCCAGCCGATGGCGGCCTTGGCGAGACCGGCGCCGATGGCCGCGGCGACGTCGAGGCCGCTCTTGGGCTCGTCGAAGGGGAGTTTCTTGCCGTCGGGGAGTGTGTATGTGGGCATGGTGTTTCCAGTCGGTCAGTCAGAATCGGTCGGGAAACGAAACGAGCCCGGCTTTCGGCCGGGCTCGTGAAGTTGCAATCGCTCGCACGAGGACCGGCGGTTCATCCAGGGGTAGTCGTGGTCGTCGTGAGAGGTGTGCGGGACATGGCGGAAGGGTATCGGCGGGGAGGTGGGTGGGCAAGAGGGCTTCTGGACTCAAACCGTGGGCGGGGCGGCGGAGGCGTTGGCGGGTTGGCCGCGGATGAGCTCGTCGATGGTGGCGAGCAACTGATCGGCCTTGTCTCGCGGGCAACGGACGCCGGCCTTGAAGATGTCGGGGACGCCGGGTTTGAAGATGCGGAGGGTGACCCAGACCGAGCTCACACGCTTGATGTCGACGCGCTCATCACCGGTGAAGCGGATGAAGCCGGCGTGGGGTTGGTCGGCCTTGCCTGCATCGATCTTGAGCGGTGTCACGTTCAGCCCGCCCTTGACGAAGATGAAGCGGCACTTGCCGCCCGTCGTGCGGCGGCCGGTGATGATGAATACGAAGACGCCGAGGATCCAGGCGCAGGCCAGGGTCAGGACGATCGACCCGAGGCCCTGCTGGAACAAGATGCCGGCGGACTGCATGATGAGAAACCCGCCGACGGCCATGGAGATCATGGCGGCGAATCGCCAGCGGGACATGGTGCTGCGGGAGCTGGGGACGCCGTGGACGATAAACTGCCGCCCCGAGTGCAGCAGGCCGCACTCGGGGCAGGGGATGGGCGCGATGAGGCCCGCGAGCGAATAGCCGCAGGCGGGGCAGAGTGCCGCGGCGTCGGACCACTGCGGGTCTGCGAGCGGTGAGGCGGGCATTTCAGCTGGCCGAAGGGCCCTGGTACTCGGCGGAGCCGAAGCCGAGGATGCACATGAAGATGGGGTTCAGAAGGACGAGGCCGACCGCGGTGCCGGCGCCGCGTCCGAAGCACTTGGCGAGATCGATCATCATGATGATGTAGATGATGGCGCCGACGATGGGAATGAGGCAGAGCAGGAGCCACCACCAGGGACGGCCGGTGATCTTGCAGAGCAGGTAGAAGTTGTAGATTGGGATGATGCAACCCCAGCCGGGCTGGCCGGCCTTGACGTAGACCTTCCACGAGCCGGCGATAAAGAGTACGGCGATGGCGAGGTACACCACGAGGATGAAGCAGCCGGCGCCCATGAAGACTCCGGCCGCTGCTCCACCACCAGCGCCGCCACTCTGTGCCAGAAGAAAGTGCATGTGTGTGCTCCCGTGTCGGGCCGTGGCCCGTTGTGTGTCTCCGATCGGCCGAAACGTGGCCGCGTCTGGAGAAGGGCAGCTTACCGGATGGGGCGGGGGCGGGTTGGATGCTGGGGTGAGCGCGGCCGAAGGGCAAGCCCAAACCCGTGGGGCCCATAGCGATGGAGAGGCCGGCGGGGCCGGAGTTGCTGGTGTCTCTGGGGGTTGGGGAGGGCGGCGCGGACGTTTGATCTGAAGCAGGAGGGGGCGAAGTGGAGAGAGGGTGCTCAAGATGAGAGAGGGGGGTCATGCGCATCCTGAAGTGCGAATTCGACGTTCGGGTTTGTGCGCGAGCACGGTCGTAAGTGGAAAGAGGTGGATGGTTCGGAGTTCTGGGTTCAGGAGGCTCACCTGTGTGACCGCACCCGCCGCATCACTCTTCGACGGCGCCCCGGCCGCAGCATCGCTTGCACGGCTGGGCCTGAGAGGCGTTTACGAGCCCGCCCGGGCCGGTTGTCGTGGTGACACCCAGCCCGTTGCAGACCGTGCACCGAGACCAGCTTTCATCATGCTCGACGCCGGCTCGGCCTCGGCCGCCGCAGAACCGACAGGACGATGGGCCCATGATCGATTGGTGTCGCCCGGCGCCGCCGCAGGCAGGGCACTTGATATCGAGGTGCATTCGGGGCTCCGTTGGACCGGTGGCCATGAGGGACTGAGCGTCGCCGGGGAGCGTACCAGACGCGGAGGTGTGAAAGCCCGGGAGCGGGCGGGGGATCGGCGGGGTTTGAAAATGTGATGGCGAGGCCGGAAGTATGTACTTGGCGAAAGATTCTTCATGGCCCCCTTGACTGAGAGTTTTAGCCAAGTATAATGTTTATATGGCTACCACTCGTCACAACCTGTCCAAGTCTGGCGTGATTGATGCCCTCCCGCTCGCTTGCTCCG
>JBGANS010000028.1:0-28324 GCA_044222195.1 Phycisphaerales bacterium | reverse complement strand
GGTTTGGCACCTCGATGTCGGCCCATCACATCCTGGGACTGAAGGCGGCCCCAAGGGTTCGGCTGTTCGCCGATTAAAGTGGTACGCGAGCTGGGTTCAGACCGGCGTGAGCCAGGTCGGTCCCTATCTGCTGTGGGCGTTGCAAGTTTGAGAGGAGTCAACCCTAGTACGAGAGGACTGGGTTGGACAGACCCCTGGTGATCCAGTTGCACTGCTAAGTGCACCGCTGGGTAGCTACGTTTGGCAGGGATAAACGCTGAAAGCATCTAAGCGTGAAGCCCCCCTCAAGATGAGACTTGCTTGTCGCAAGACGAAAGACCCCCGGGAGACCACCGGGTTGATAGGCCGCAAGTGTACGGGCAGAAATGCCTTCAGCTGAGCGGTACTAACGGTCAAAGGCCTGGTCACACCAACCAGCCGCCAATGCATCAGACATGCATCCTGGCGAATCACTCGTTGTTATCTCACAACAGTGCAACAGACATTCACTGCGGCGTTTCGTACCGGTCGCGTTCGCAAGAACCGCGGCACGGGCGACTCGCCCAGTCAGGAAACACTGCCTGCGTCCCCCTCAAAGGGCCAGGCGAGACGTCGATACCAATCCGATTCTCTCTCGCTGATCGCGGCAACGCGTTCAGCGGGTTTGTCGGTGACCACAGGCAAAGGGATACACCTGTTCCCATCCCGAACACAGCAGTTAAGCCTTTGCCGCCGATGATACTGCCTAGCGGGAAAGTAGGTCATCGCCGACGCTTGGCCCTTCCAAGGTAAACCTTGGAGGGGCCTTTTTCTTTTTTCCCTTGCGCCTCTGATCTTCTTAGACTTCGCAGGTGCTTTCCCTTCTCACCGGCCCCCACGCGCCATGACGCTTCCCACGCTACCCCCCGCCGCGCCCGCTCCGTTTGGAGCATTGTCCGCGTCGGTCGAGGTCAAACCACTGACGCCCCAGGTCCCCGCCACGTGCGTCGTCCTTCCCGTCTACAACGAAGCCGCCGGGTCCGCGGCCGCGGTCGCCCGCGTGGGCGAGTTTGCCGCGGCTCACCCGGAATACAGCTTCACGTTCGTCGATGACGGTTCGATCGACGGAACTCCTACGGTCATCGCGGCCGCCATCTCAGAACTCCGCGTCCGAAACATCGACGCGAGGGTGTCACTTCTCGGCTATCGCGCCAACGGGGGCAAGGGATACGCGATTTCGCGCGCCGTGGCGGAGCTTAAGGGTGACGACGACGACCTGGTGCTCTTTACCGACGGCGACCTTGCCTATTCCCTTGATCATCTGCCGCGCCTCGCCGAGGCCTTGAGAACGAATGATGTGGTCATCGGCTCACGCCGCGGCCCGCAGGGCGGGTACCGGGCCCACCCTGCACGTAACGTGATGGGCTGGGCGTACAACCGGATGGCGCGGCTGTGCATCGGGCGGAGCTTCCGCGACACGCAGGCGGGGCTCAAAGGCTTCCGCCTCGGCGCCGCCCGCCGCATCTTCTCCGCTCTCCGGCAGACGGGGTTCGGGTTTGATGTCGAGATGCTGTACCTCGCTCACCGGTTCGGGTTTCGGATTGGCGAGATCCCGGCCCAGGTCAGCGAGTTTCACAAGGCCAAGCCCAGCCGCGTCAACCTGCTCCGCGATCCACGACGGATGTTCGTCGGCCTCGGCGCAATCCGGCTCAATGGCCTCATGGGCACGTACGACCGGGCCGGCTCCGGCCATCGGCCGTTGGCCGCGATCAGCTTTGACGCCGAGGAGTTCGATCTTCCCGGCGAGTTCGGCACGCAGATCACTCCGGGCCGTCAGATGGAGGTCGGCGGCGAAGGGATGCGGCTCGCGCTGACACTGCTCGAGGATGTCCCGGCGAAGGCCACGTTCTTCACGACCGCGGCATTCGCCGAGGCGCACCCGGAGTTGTTCCGCCGAGCGGCCGCCGCGGGCCATGAGATCGCGAGCCACTCGCGCGTTCACACGGGGTTTGAGGACGCCGACCTGGAAGTCTCGCGCCGAAGCATCGAGAAGATCATCGGTGCCCCCGTGCGAGGGTTCAGGCGTCCTCGCTTTGCCCCGACGGATCCGGTGAAGATCGCCGCGGCCGGCTACGGCTATGACTCTTCGATCAACCCGATCTGGCTTCCCGGTCGCTACAACGGCTGGAAGCACCCGCGGCGGGCGTTTGAGACCGGCGGCGTGGTACGAATCCCGGTCTCGGCGACGCCGGTCATTCGTTGGCCGCTCTTTTGGCTGAGTTTCAAGAACACACCGCAGTGGTCCACGCGTGTCGCCACGCGGGCGTGCCTCGGCGGGGACGGGTACGTCTCGCTGTGCTTCCATCCGTGGGAGCTGTGCGAGTTGGATGACTTTGAGCTGCCGCGCTACGTCAAGCGCATCAGCGGGCGCTCGATGCAGTGGCGGCTGCTTCGGTACCTGCGGTGGCTCTCGCGCCGAGCGACATTCGTGACGTATACAGAACTTGAAGAGCGGTTTCGACATCACCGCTGGCCCTTTGAGGCCTCACCCGCGGGCCGCGGGGCATGAGCGAGCGCTTGGTTCCCACGGGCCTGTGGACGGGACGCGGCTCGGTGCGGGCGGCGTGGGTGCTTTGGGCGGTCTTCGCGGTCGGTGTCTCAATCATCGTGGTGCGCTCGCCCGGGCGGACCGTGACCGTGCCGTACCGGGAGGCCGCGGAGGCGTTTGTCCATTCGCGTCCGATGTACGCCGGGGGCAAGATGGGGTGGCTGTACCCGGTGCAGTCCGCGATGATGTTCGTGCCCTTCACCTTTGAGCCCCGGGAGGTGGGTGAAGTTCTCTGGCGGTGCGTGGGGATTGGCGCCCTGGCCGTGGCGGTATGGAGGCTCACTCGGCGCGCGAGCCCGCGCGGTCACGACCTGTTTTTCCTGGTGTCGGTGACGGCGGTCGGCGTGTCGCTCGGCGCGGCACGCAACGGCCAATCCAACCTTCATCTCGCGGCGCTCACGGTGCTCGCCTGCGACGCGATCGCCGCACGGAAATGGTGGGGGGCTGTCATCTGGTTGAGTCTCGCTCTGGCGGTCAAACCGATCGCGATCGTGCCCGTCATGCTCTGGGGCGCGCTGCATCGGCCGCTCTGGTGGCGGCTTCCCATTGGTTTGGCCGTGGTCGCGGCGCTTCCGTTTCTTCATCCCGACTGGGGATACGTCGCGGGGCAATATGTGGCGGGACTGCGAAAGGTTGTTGACGCGGGCGACATACGCGACTTCACAGAGTTCCATCCGGCCGACCTGACCAGCCTGTTGAACCTGGTCGGCGTGAGCCCGGGGGCGCCGTGGCTGACGCCGCTCCGCGCCGCCGCGGCGCTCGCCGTGCTCGGGCTGAGCTGGCGGGCCACGCGCCTCTTTGATCGCACCACGGCCGCGGTTTTGGCGCTCACGCTGGGGTGTGGGTACCTGATGGTCTTCAATCCGCGAACGGAGGCCAATACCTACGCGATGCTCGGCGTCGGCCCGGCGGTGCTGGCGAGCTGGTCGCTCGTGCGCAACCGGACTTCGGCAAGGTCGATCGGCTTGACCGCGGCGTGCGTGCTGCTGGCGAGCGCACAGCTGTTTGTGCCGCGCCAGCGGGAGTATTGGATCCGGCCGGCGGAGACGATGGTGATACTCGCGTGGCTCGGGGCGGCGATCTGCGTCCCGAGGTGGCGACGCACAATCCCGACGCTGCCCGCGGGCGATTCGATCGAGACATCTGATTCGCGTGTCGCAGAACCATCAGCAACCGCGCGCTGACACATCCGTATACGCATGCGGGGCGTGCGTCGTTCGACTCGAATCTCGCGAGGGCTTGAAGATGGTCCTGAATATGGGCTTGAACACGGCGCGGCTGCTGCTTGTCGTGTGGATGGTGCTCGGCCTGATTCCCTCATGCTTGGGGCCGCACACATGCCTGGCTGATGGAAAGGTGTTCATCCCGGGTGCGGCGAAGGTGCCGATCCCCGATCAGGATGCGCTGATCGTGTGGCGAGACGGCGTCGAAACACTGGGGGTTGAAACGCGGTTCGTCGCGCCGGGACATGACTTTGCATGGGTCGTGCCGCTTCCATCCAGGCCCGAAGTTGCGTCCGGCACGACCGGGATGTTCCCGACATTGCGGGCCCTGTGCGCTCCCGACGTCAGTGATCATGTCACGCCGTATTGGCTGTTGTTCATCTGGGTATCGCTCATCCTGATCATCGCGATGTCCATGAGCACCTCGTGGGGGCGCATCGCGCTGGTGCTCGCCGGGCTGTCAGCGGTCATGACGTGCGTACTGCTGCCATCGCTCGGCAAAGCGCGAGGCGGATCGGTTGCAGGTCCGGCGGTCGAGGTGCTTGAGCGGAGCATCATCGGTTCGTACGACGTGGCCGTCATTTCATCCAAAGATCCGCAGGCTCTCGCGGCGTGGCTTACAGAAAACGGGTTCACGATGAGTCCCGCGGCACAACCGGTCATTGCCGACTACGTAGCGAAAGGCTGGGTGTTTTCGGCCGCGAAACTCAAGCGGAGCGAAGACACACAGGAGCCGTCGGCGCCGCACCCACTGGTGTGGACGTTCAAGACCGAGCACCCGGTGTATCCGCTCCGGCTCACGGGAGTGGAGAGCGGCGACCTGAAGGTGGACCTGTACGTGTTCGGCCCCAGCCGGGCCGAGGCGGACGGATTCGAAGTCGAGCGGTGCGCCTCCGCAAAGGTCGCGGAGCCCGATCCGTACCGCTGGGGGCGGGTGCACGACAATGCGGTCGAACTGTCGCACTCCGGGCTGGCAAAGCTTGTCGGTGACGGCCTGGTGCTCACCAAGCTCGCGGCCACGCTCTCCCCGACACAGATGACCCGGGATGCATCGATCCGGTTCGTCAGTGGAAGCGCATACCTGCCTGAGGTGGTGACAGGCGCCGCCGCCACGATGCAAGCCGTCAATGTCGGCTCAGGGGTGTTTGTCGTGGGGGTGCTGGTGATTGCGCTCGCCTCCCAATCGGTTCGTGGCCGGGCCATGGCGTTCAAGAGGATCATGGCGTTGTTGGCCATCGCCTGCGTGGCGGGTGGAATCGCCAGGGCGACGGCCTCAACGCTGCCGACGAAGGGCTCGTTTCGCGACGCTCGCTCACAGTGGTACGCCTACCACGAAACCGGGCAGGCGCTTCTCGGAGAAGCGATCAGCCGTCACACGTCCGGTGGGGCGGTGGATGCGGCCTGGGCCCGGCAGCGAGCCAGCGAGTTGCTCAAGGAGTACGAACGTGAGGGCCGCGGGCCGTTCCGTGAGGGCGACGGCCCGGGGTGCTACTCGCTGTCGGTGTCGCCCGATGGCGAGGTGTGCTTCACGTGGTACACCGAGTTCGGGAATGAATGCAGAGTGTGCGCTTCGTACCGATGACTTTCGCAATTGACAAGTGGTACATGGACGCCGTCGGAGATGACGGGCGCGTCGTGATCGTGTATCGCATCGAGGCGTGTTTCGCGGGGCTGGTGGTGAGGGCCGGGTCCGTGCTGGAGCGGGATCATCCGGTGTGACCAGGGCGCGCACCCGATGGGGGCGTGTCCCAGAGGTGGACCAATCCCAGGCGATTGCCTGGGAGTGCCCGGCTTTGGAGTTCAGCGGCGGCTGGCAGCGGTCAGAACCGGTCGAGCGGGTGCTTCTGGAGGATGCCGACCGCAGAATCACCTGGTCGTGCCTGGCTCCAAACTCCACCGTTGAGATCACGTCTCGGGGCGAACGGTGGATCGGGCCGTCACCGGCGTCGATCGCGGTGTCGGTGTCGATCGCGCTCGTGTACGCCTTCGCGATGGGTGTGGACTTTCCGGGCTCGAATCGCCGATTCGCGCGGCTGGCCTGAGTGGGTTCGCCGCGGGAAGGGGTTTACACTCTCGCGAAGGAGCTTCCCATGGCCGCCCGACCCACGCCGTCCAAGCAAGCCCCCCGCGATGTCCGTCTGTATGACGGCGATGCGGACGAACTGCTCGCGACCGATCTGTTCCCTGATCGGGTCTCGCTGCTGCCCGGGCACAAGCCCGATGAGCGGCTTCGGATCATGTGGGGGCAGGACCTGCTGCGAGACCTGCTCGACGGGCGCTACCGGACGGTTGTCTGCGGCGTCAACGACCACGACAACAGCCACGGCATCATCGCCCAGCTTGTGGAGCTGATTCCCGCCAGCCAATGGTCCGTCAAAGGCGTGACTTCTTTTGCCCGGATGTTCCAGGAATCGGTCGGCATTCACGCGGCGCACGACAAGGAACCGTACATCCTCAAGCTCGACCTCGACAGCGTCCTGATCCTCGGCGTGCTCCGCCCCAAGGGGCGGGATCACTTCACCATCGCCGACCTTGGCCGCGGCTTTCGCACCGTCACCAAGATGCTCAAGGACCGGCGTGAACGCACGCCTGTCGCGGCCGTCAGCTTCCTGAACGCGCGGGCCAATCGCCTCACGGGCTCGGGCTCGAACGAGCCGAGTTTCGAGACTGTTCTCCGGACGATGTTCGAGTCCGGCTTCCGAGGCGATGTCTACCCATCCCCCAAGATGTGGCGGTCAGGCCAGGTAGGCGTGTTCCCGAACTATCCGTTCCCCGAGGGCGTGGAGCGGATGCGGGACGGGAGTTCGTAAGCGGGGCGGTCTGGCCCCGTTCCATGGAAATCTCGGGCCGAGCCGGGCAAGGCTGCCGGTGCGCAAGGGCTTTGAAAAACGTCACCGCCCATCCCCGCGAAGCGAGGATGGGCGGCGGTTTGCGATCGGGGCAGGGGGAGGCAAGTGGTGGTGGGTCGCCCCGTCGCTGTGGTGGATCGTGAAATGCCCCCGTTGCGAGTCATTCGCCAACGGGAGCCGATGGAGGAGGAGAATGCGCCCGGCCGCTGGTGGGTCGGCCGGGCACGAGCGCGATCCAAGGACGCCAACTGGAAACCCGATGCGTCCCGCGTACACAAGGTGCGCACTCGGCCTGCCGCGTCCGTGCGAGCGGCCGATCGGGCGATCCCGAAGGCAAGAGTCCGTTCAAGTCCTCGTAGCGCGCTCAAGATTGAGGAGAAAGTCCAACGTCTCTCGTGTTGTCCTGCACTCCGCGACCTGTCGTTTCCAACAAGCCGAGGACCGTCTCACTTTCAACCCGTCCGATCTCTCGCTCCTGCCGTCTCTCCCAATCTCTCTCTCTTCCTCCGAGGCTTGGTCTCGCTCAAGGACTCGGGGAGCCCTCTCGCGTGTAGATCTTCGATACCAGGTCGGGCAATGCCGCGACCCGTGCCCGCCTGCCGGCCTGCCACACGGCCCGGTCGCGGATTTCCAACCATCCGCCGCACCCGACGATCACCACGTCGCTCACGCCGACCAAACTGGCATCCTCGAGCGTCCGGCGCGGCAGGCCGATTCGCCCCTGGGCATCCACTTCCAGCGTCTCGGTAAGGCCGTGGAACCCGACCGTCAGCTCCGACGAATCCCGGTCCGGCAAGAGCCACTTCATGCCTTTTGCCGATAGCTCCTCGTAGGTCGCTTTCGGATAGAGCCTTACGGACCCGACCCCCCATGGGACCGCACACCACACATTCCCCCCCGGCGTTCCTTCCAGCTGCCCTCTGTGCTTGGCAGGTACCGAAAGGCGCAGTTTTGCGTCGATCGTGTGGTCGGAGGTTCCTGTGAAGATCGGATTCATGGGCAGGCATGGGATAGGACGGGAAAAATAACCACCAAGTGGGATTCATGCAAGCGCGTTTGGTCTGAAATCCCAAAAAAAGTGATGCACTGTCGCGCCCTCGTTGTGCACTCGTTTGGGTTTTCTGCATTCCTGCATCGCCAGTGCGGTGAGTGCAACAGCTCCGGAGCGTTGAACTTGCGCGAGAGGTAGACTGACGACGGCGCGAGGTTTCCTGAGAGGCGGTCATGCCCCGTTCCGGTCACGATTTTCGTCGTGCCGTCGATCAGCTGGCTGTCGGGCTCTTTGTGATGACCGCCGCTCACGAGGCCAAGCGTGCGGGGCTCGTGGTCGCCTCGGTCCAGAAGTGCGCCGATGAGCCTCTCCTGCTGTGCGTCGCGGCCCGCAAGGGGCACGTGATTGAGCCGCTGATTCGTGATTCGCGGCGCTTCGCGGTGTGCCGCCTCGGCCCTGACGACAAGACGCTTGCACGCCGGTTTGAGGTCCGTCGGATCCCCGAGGACCGGGACGATCCGTTCGATTCACTGGAAATCGACCACCTCGTGAGCCGCGCTCCGGTGCTCCGCCGGTCGACGCTGGCGTTTGACTGCGAGGTCTGCCGGCACTTTGACATGGAGGCGGACCATGAGTTGTACATCGGGCTGGTGGTCGCCGCGCGGTGCGGCCTCGGCTGAATGGAACACGTGCCGATCCGTGACCGAATCGAGGGCTGACATGCGAACAGTCCTCGCCACTGCGTTGGTCCTGCTTGTCGCGATCACGCTCGGCGGGTGCGCGGGTTCACCCGGCGGGGAGCTGTTCAGGCCGGCCAAGCTCGGGCCGGACCAGGCGGTGATCTACATCTTCCGGCCGAGCGAGCGGGCGATGAGATCGGCGCCGATCGCGGTGTTCATCAACCAGGAATACCAGGGCGAGGTCCGCCCGGGCCAGCACATGGCGTACATCGTCGAACCGGGAGGATACCTGGTGCGGGTCGAGGCGGCGGCGAGCATGGTCTGCGAGGTTCGTGTTGTCGCGGGCGATGTGGCGTACCAGCGGGTCACGATGAAGAGCCGATCGCGTCCGATCATCGACGTGGTGGAGCCGGAGCTGGGTCGTCGATTGATTTCGGGTTCGCGCCTGGTGACGCCGCCGGAAGAACCGAACGGATCAACTCCAGAAACTCACGGTCAAATCGAGTCTCGCTGAACCGTTCCGCGTTCGCGCGGCACGCCGCGGGATCGGCCGAAACTCGGGCCGCGGCATCCACGATCGCCCGGGCGTCGGCACCGTGAAAGAGCGCGCCCGTGGAACCATCGAGCACGGTGTCGAGCGAGCCGCCCTGGTCGCGGGCCACGACGGGCAACCCACACGCCTGGGCCTCCAGTGGGACGATTCCAAAGTCCTCGACCTGCGGGAAGACGAGGAGCCCGGCGCGTCGGTAGAGCGACCGCAGCTCTTGGTCGGGTACCCGGCCGAGAAACTGGATGCGCGGATCGCCGGCGGCCGCTCGCTGGAGATGGGCCGACTGCGAGCCGACGCCCGCGATCTTGAGAGCAACACCGGCGAGCCTCGCGGCGTCAATGGCCAAATCGACGCGCTTGTAAGGCTCGAGGGCTCCGACGCAGAGCCAGAAGTCCTCGCGGGCCACAGCCGCGTCCGGCGTGAAAAACTCCGTTCGAACCGGCGGGAACAGGATGGTCGACGGCGCGCCGTAGGCGGAGCGAATCCGATCGCGGATGTGCCGGCTGATCGCAGCGAACGCCGTAACATTTCGCGCCGTGCGCCAATCCCACGCGCGAAACACCGGCGAGAACGCGCGCAATCCGAACTCGCGCAGCAAGCCACTGACGGATCCGTCGGCTCGATATTCATCGCCGTCTCCCCACACGTACCGCGCCGGGCTGAAACACACGCAGAGGTGCGGCACACCCGGCGGCGGGCGTAGCCCTTTGATGGCCGCGGAACTGGTCGAGACCAGCAGGTCGACAGGTTGCTGCCCGTGGATTCTGGCGAGCGACCTGTTCAAGTGCCAGATCGCCAGCGGGTACAGCGGAAGCAGCCACCGCCTGATGCGGGGCGCGGATCGGAAGATGCCATTGAGCGACGACACTCGCCGCAGGCCGCCCGAAACCCAGGCGTCGACGGTCTGGCCGATGGCGCTCCCGTCGTCGAACATGGTCAGAAGCCCCGCGGGCTCGAACTCGCGTTCGACCAGGGCGCATACTCGTTCCAGCACGTGTTCCCCGCCGCGGACTCCGCAGAGCCAGTCGTGGGCGACCACGATGCGGGCGCGGCGCGGCGCGGTTGGGCCGTCGCTGCCATCTATGATCCGACGTGACTCAAGCATCAAGACCCCGCATCGCTGCGAACCTCTTCGGACTCGATTATCGCGTTGAGGCGGGGCGTCTGCCGGAACCACCGGCCCCGATCACCGATATTCACCTGCACGTCAACGGCGCGAAGGCGTGCAGGGTCTACGAAGAGGTCGCGCGAACATTCAAGATCAGCCGCCTCTTGAGCCAGACTTCACTGGCCGATGCGGAAGCGGTCAAGGCCGTTCTGGGCGACCGTGTCTCCTTTGTCGCCGTCCCGAACTGGCGGCAGCAGGACCGGGGACGGGCGTTTCGGGAAGACTTCCTGGACCACATGCGCACGTGGCGGGAAAAGTGGGGGGCGCGGATCGTGAAGTTCTGGGCGGCGCCGCGGTTGTACGAGCTGGTGGGCGGCGACCCGGCGGATGTGGTGCCGCTCGACGCGCCGTGGCGCGTCAAGGCGGCCGAACTGGCGACGGAGCTCGGCATGATGTTCATGTGCCACGTCGCCGATCCGGATACCTGGTTTGCGACCAAGTATTCCGACGCCGGCAAGTACCGCGCCAAGCGCGACCACTACATCAGCCTGGAGCGGATGCTGGATCGGTTCACCAGTCCGTGGATCGCCGCCCACATGGGCGGCTGGCCGGAAGATCTCGAGTTTCTGTCGGGCATGCTCACGCGGCATCCCAACCTGTACATCGACACGTCAGCGACCAAGTGGGTCGTGCGCGAACTCGGTCGCCACCCGACGGAGAAGGCGAGGGCGTGGTTTGTCCGGTGGAAGGGCCGCGTTCTCTTCGGGTCGGACATCGTGACGCTGGAAGACCACATGCAGCCGCGGACCACGCCAACGCCGGCGAGCCCGATGTCGGACCTGGCGGACAGTCCCGAATCGGCGTTCGAGCTCTATGCGAGTCGGTATTACGCGCTCCGCACGATGTGGGAAACATCCAAACGCGGGCCATCGCCGATCGCGGATCCGGACCTCCACATGGTGGATCCGGCGAGGTACGACCAATGGGCCTCGCCGACGCTCGCGGGCCTGGCGTTGCCGACGGACGTGCTCCGCGAGATGTACCACGGGGTCGCGGAGCACGTGGTCTACCGCTGGTTCCGCGATCACTCCTGACACTATCGAACGGGGCGCGCAGGCGCTTCGCCGATCAACAACAGCACATCGTCAACTCGAGCGCCGATGCGCCTGGCCAGCGACTCATCTCTCCGCGCGTTGAAGCGAGCGTCGAGCGTCGCCGCGCCGAGGCGATCTGAGAAAGTACTGGTGGACCCCGTCAGCCGCATCGTCGCGCCGTCAACGGTGCCCGCGAAGCGAGGTTCACCGATGGTGCCCGAGGGCCACAGGAAACCGCCCCCGCTGTAGACGCCGATGCTTCCGTTGGCGAGAATGATGTGACGGACGGTGGATGTGCACGCGGCCTTGCCGATCGGCGTGCTTCCCGCGGCGGGTGTGAGGAACATCTTGATCTGCACGATTCGCCCGGACAGTTGTTTGACGTTCTTTCCTGCGTCGAGTGATTCAGCGCTGAGGTCGGTGAGGTAGATCGTGGCCCCGCCGGAGCCTTCCTCCAAGTAGGCCGCGGTGGCCAGCGAGGGCGCATCAACCGCTGACGAAGCGGAGGATTGAACACGGACCGTGTTGTCCGCAATGCACCCCCAGCCAAACGCCGCAAAAACCAGGGAAAGCACTATCCCGATCCTCGATGTGTGGTGCATATTTGCTCAGGATAGCGTACACTTACTTGCGAGGCCGTTTCCGGGAACTCAGGACTTCGGGCTTGGTCTAACCCAAGCATACGAGGCTCGATTCACATCCGGAAGGGAGTTTCCCATGCGTGGAAGCCTGTTGATTCTCGCGGCGTCGTCGGTGGTGGCCGCTCCAGGTTTCGCACAAACGCAGGATGATCGCCCGCGGACGACGATGCGTGCCTCGCCCCCGGGTCGAATCACCAGCCTCGGCGGGGTGCGTTCGCAGCCGGGTGTGAGATCGGCGGCTCCTCGAGGCTCGAGCACGCCGCCACAGTTTGTGCCCAATCCATCTTCCAATGGCTTTGGTCGCCCGCTCGTATCCCGACCGACACTCGGACCGGGACCGACGATCGGGGAACCGCATCCCCAGGCGCCGCCACCCCCGGTGATCGGCAACGGCTTTACGTTTTCGGGGTCGTACCGTGACGGTCCCTTCACGCTTGTTTTCTCGACCGGCGGCCTGACCCGGATCCCGCTGCCCAACGACGGCTTTATCGTGCCGGTGTACACAGGCGGGTACGCGGCGGTGCTTCCGTACGGTGGGCTCGGGTGCTACTTCGCCAACAGCTCAGGCTTTTCGTGTGGGTACCGGGGCGTGATCGGGCCCGCGTGGATGGACCAGCCGAACACGGTGTACGAGACGCCGGCCTCCATGGCCGCTGCGGGGAGCGACACGCCCGCGAGGCCGCCGACGCCGCTTGAACGGGCGGCGAACCTTCTGCGAGTCGGCGATTCGAAGGCGGCCGTCGCGGCGTATCAGGCCTATCTGAAGGCGCAGCCGATGGACGCCGTAGCGATGCGGGCGCTTGGCCTGAGCCTGATCGATTCGGGCCAGGTCGGAGATGGCGTGGCCGTGATCGGGATGGCCTATCGGCAGGATTCCACGCTCGCGGCGGCACCTGTCCCGTGCGACGTATTTGGCAGGGCTTCGCGGCTTCGGTCCAATCTGGAGCGGGTGTCCGGCTATGCGAATCGTGAGAAGAGCGCATCGTCCTGGCTCGCTCTCGCCGTGATCATGCAGGCCGAGGGGCGGAACCCGCGGGCGCTGGCGATGGTGAACCGGGCACAGGCAGCGGGGTTGGAAGAGCAAGTGGTGCAGGAGTTGACCGCGGCGTTGACCGCGAAGCCGGACCAAGGCGCCGGAGGCTGAGGGAATGGGCAGCCCACGGTGTGCCGTGGCGGCTCTGCGCAAGATCTGAAGAAGGGGAGCAACAATGTTTGGTCAAGTCAGGCGGCAGGGTTCCCGGGCGGCGATTCTTGTCGCGGTCGCGGGTTCTCTGATGTTTGCGGGCTCGGCTCTCGCGCAGTCCAAGGGGAACGATCGCAAGGGCGCGCCGCCGCAATCCCCGCCTCCGCCGCCCCGCCAGGTGTCCGCGCCGAAACAGGACAGGCCGCCCGCAGCCGCGCCTCGTCCGAGCGCTCCTCCGGCGGCGGCTCCGCCCGTGGCGACGCCCCGCATACAGCCGTCACCGCCTGGCAAGACACCTGTACGTGTGGTGGCACCCAGCGCGCCGCCCGCCGTTGTTCGTCCCCAGCCCGTACCCACGCGGTCCCCGCAGCAGCCGACCATCGTGAAACCGGCGTCGGTTCCGCCGTCGGTCCGTCCCCCGGTCATCACCGCTCCGCCCGCGGCTGCTCCGCCCTCGGCCGCTCCTCGCAACGATGCGCCCAAGCGGGTGGATCAGAGTTCGCCCAGGATCAACCGGTTCGAACCCAAGAGCCCATCGCTTCCGCAGGCATCGCCTCCGAAGTCGAACGATCGTCCGCCGGTGTTGAGCCAGCCACCGGACCGGACAGGGAAGGTGGGTGGGGGCCGGACTGATCGAGGGTGGGGAGGTTCGCCCAAGACGGTGACGCCGCAAACGACGCCGCCGACCAAGACGTGGACCGACACTCGAAAGCCTGTCGACGGCGGTTTCAAAGGTTCGCCGCGTCGCGATGACCGCCAGAACCCCGATGCGCGGGTACCCGTGCTGCAGACCCCCACGCCGCGATCAGACCGTGATGGAAAGAAGGTGGATGATCGACGGGGTGACTTCTCGCGTCCCATCCGGAAGGCCCCGGAAACCAGGGACCTCGGCCGCGACTTCCGTCCGGCGCCGCCTCCGGTCTCGCCACCGCCCGCGCAGCGGTGGCGAAACTCGTCGAACTTGTTTGTGGGCGTGGGTACGGGCGTCTCGTTCTCGTCCACACACTGGTTTGGGCGTCACAACCAGATCAGTTTTTCGTTCGGCTCGAGCCTGTGCCACTACGACCCGTGGCTGTCGTTTGGCTGGGGCTGGCACCATCGGTGGTGGCGGCATCACGACTGGTACTGGGACTGCAACCCGTGGGGCGGGTTCTACTACGTCCGCTCGTGGCCGTGTTATCCCTTTACGTGGTGGTATCCCGGATACCACGTCACGGCGTATCGGTGCGGGTCGTGGTACCGCGTGGCGTACGAGCCTCCTCCGTGCGCGTACCTGACCACGTTCCGTTTCTGCGATACACCCTGCGCGGTGGTCGCCGACTGCGGCCTGATCTCGCCGACCGTGGTTGTGCCGGCGTACGAAGCTCCGGAGTTCTGCTGGTCCGGGTCCAACATTCAGCGCTTCACGCAGGTTGATCCGGGGTACGTTGACTCGGGCACAGGTGAACTGCTTCCCGCCCCGGCGTCGGCCGCTGAACTGGCCGGGACGACGGAGCGCGAGCTGGGCGATACCTACATGAAGCTCGGCGACCTCGACAGCGCGATCCGGGTGTACTCGGCTCATGTGGCCCGTCACCCCGGCGATGTGCTTGCGGTTCGGGCGCTCGGCTTTGCGATGATCGAACGGGGCGATGTTCGCCCGGGGGTGGACCAGGTTGAGCGTGCCTATCGCATCGACCCGACCCTGGCCCAGCGGCTCTTCGATCGCGAACTGCTCCGCACACCCGAGAACCTGGGTGCCGTGCTGGACCGCGCCACTTCGCTGGCGGCCCAGTCAGACAAGGACTCCGGCGCCGCCGCGGCATGGCTGGCCGTGTCCGTCTTGATGCAGGCCGATCGCCGAGACGAGCCGGCGAGGACGGCACTGGACAAGGCCCGCGAGACCGGGCTTGCACCCCGCGTGGTTGAGTCCATGCAGGCGGCCCTGCCGGTTTCCTGACGTGGTCCATGTGCGGATACGCTGCTCCCCTCAAGGCGCCGTTGGTCGCGCTCCGAAGATGGGGTAGTGCCGTCCATGACCAGTCCAGATCGTCCCCCTCTTCCGCCCGCGCCGGCGACCGACCCGATCGAGGTTTCGTTCGTCATGCCGTGCCTGAACGAGGCGGAGACCATTGAACGTTGCGTGCAGGCCGCGTGGAAGTGCATCCGCGAGCACGGCCTGAGCGGCGAAGTCGTGGTGGGGGACAACGGCAGCACTGATGGATCGCAAGAGCTGGCGACTCGGGCCGGGGCGAGGGTCGTTCCGATCCCGGTCCGCGGGTACGGGGCGGCGCTGGACGGCGCCATCGCCGCGGCCCGCGGGAAGTACATCATCATGGGGGATTCGGACCTGCAGCACGACTTCGGCGAGTGCTTTGTGTTTGTCGAGTCGCTGCGGAAGGGGTATGACCTGGTGATGGGTTCGCGACGGCTCGGCCGGGTCATGCCGGGAGCGATGAAGTGGAAAAACCGGTACATAGGGGCGCCGGTGCTGTCGCTGGTTGGGCGGGTGCTGTTCAAGTCGCCGGTGTCGGACTTTCACTGCGGGCTGCGCGCGTTTACCAAGTCGTCGTACCAGGGCCTGCGGATCCGTACGACCGGGATGGAGTTCGCGTCCGAGCACATCATCAAGGCGACCCTCGCGGGGCACAAGATCACCGATGTTCCTATCACCGTATATCCCGAGGGCCGCTCGCGGCCGCCGCACCTGCGGCCGTGGCGAGACGGCTGGCGGCACCTGCGGTTCATGCTGCTCCTGAGCCCGCGTTTCACGTTTCTGCTTCCCGGGCTGGGGCTCATGCTCGGCGGGTTGATGCTGTCGGCGCTGGTCGTGGCCGGGAAAAACAGGGTGCTCGGGCTGGACCTCGACATCCACACGCTCGTGCTTGGCTGCCTGTGCGTTCTCGTTGGCTTTACGGCGCTCAGCATCGGCGCCGCGGCACGTATTTACGCCATCGAGCAGGAGCTTGGGCCGCCGCCGAAGTATCAGCAGCGGCTGTTCTCGATCTTTACGCTGGAGCGTGGCCTGATCGCCGGCGGCGCGGTACTGGCAGTGGGTGTCGTGCTGGTCGGCGCCCTGGTGTACAAGGCGCTCACCGTGCACATCCAACCTGACGAGGTCGGCACCACGATGCGGCACATGATTGTCGGTTCGACTCTGATCGCACTTGGTGTTCAGACGGTGCTGATGTCCTTCTTCTACAGCATGCTCGGCATCAAGAGCCAGCGACCGACCAGGCCGGGAGCGTCGCCCCCTTGACCGGCCCACACGAGACCAGCGCGGAGGCCCTCCGGAACGAGGCCCGGGCGCTCGGGCGGCTCATTCTCCGCAGAGATGTCGACGCCGAGTTTGTCGACCGATACGTGGAAGCGCATCGGCACCTGTTGACCGGTGCGCAGCCGCCGCGAGAGGTCTCGCTCGTTCGTGTGGCGGTCGCGCGGCCTGTGCTGCTGGCGTGCCTGGAGGCCGCTGTCGCATTGGTGCAGCCCGATTCACTGCTGCGAAAGAAGTCGCTGCTTATGGCGGCGATTCTGGAGGCCTCGCCGCGGTACGCCGACGAGTTCCTGCCCCGGCCCATCGGGTGGGTCGGGCTCGCCTTCCTCGCGATTCGCGTGGGACTTGGTTCGGCCGCGCGGCTCGCGGTGGGCCTGCCAGCGCTGTGGATACTGCGGAGGTCAGCGTGACCCCGCCGGACGTGATCATCGTCGGCTCGGGCGCGAGCGCGGTGCACGCCGCGCGTCCGCTGGTCGCGGCGGGACGCCGGGTCCTCATGCTCGATGTCGGCCACCGAGACGATCATTACGCCTCGCTGATTCCGGACGGACCGTTCACGCACCTGCGTCAAAGCGATCCCCACCAGCACCGGTACTTCCTCGGCGACCAGTTCGAAGGGGTGCCCTTTGGACAGGTTCGTGTTGGTGCGCAGCTGACACCGCCGCGGGCGTTCATCAATCGGGACGTGGATGAGGCCACACCGGTGGAAACCGCTGATTTTGTGGGCATGGAGAGCCTCGGGGTCGGGGGGCTGGCCTCAGGCTGGGGTGCGGGTGTCGCACGATTCAGTGCGAGCGAGCTGGCCTCATCGGGGCTGAGCATCGCGGAGATGGAGCCGCACTACGCCGACGTTGAGCGAGCCATCGGCGTCAGCGGTGAGGATGATGATCTGACGTCGGACCTCGGGCTGCACGCGGGCATGATGCCGGCGCTTCCGATCGACAGCCAAAGCGACGCCTTGAGATCGCGCTATACCAAGCGTCGTGAAGCGTTTCAGAAGGAAGGGTTGAGACTCGGCGTGACGCGGCTGGCCGCGTGTTCGCGGGCATTGGCGGGGCGCGGGCCGCACCCGCTGGACGACATGGACTTCTGGGCCGACAAGGCACGGGCGGTCTACCGGCCGCGGTGGACGCTGGACGAACTGAGCACGCGCCCGAACTTCACGTACTTGCCGGGGCGGCTCGTGCTCTCGTTCAAGGATCGGCCGGGAGGTGTCACGGTGTGGTGTCGGCGCCTTGACCGACCCGGCGAGGCTGAAGAGGAGTTTGAGGGTCGGACACTCGTCCTGGCCGCCGGTGTATTCGGAGCGGCGAGGATCGTCCTGAGGTCCTTCGGTGCGTACGAGCGGCCGATTCCATTGGTGTGCAACCCGTACACATACGCGCCGTGCATCAACCTGGGGATGATCGGGCGCGACGCCGCGGACGCCCGGCACAGCCTGTCACAACTCACGGCGACGTTTGCTCCGCCGGGCTCGGGCTGGCCTCCGATGCATGTGTCGATCTATTCATACCGGTCGCTGCTGACGTACAAGCTGATGAAGGAGTCTCCGCTTTCGTCGCGTGCCGGCCTGCTCCTGATGCGATCGCTGATCCCGCTCTTTGCGGTGCTCGGCCTGCACCACGCGGACGATCCGACGCCGATCAAGAACGTGGCGCTTGTGCAGGCCAGCGGCCGGATACCGGAGCGGCTCAAGATCAGCTACGCGCTTCGAGCGGAAGAGTCCGACCGAATTGAACGGCAGGAACGACTGCTGCTCCGACAGTTTCGGCGTCTGGGATGCCCCGTGATCAAGCGCGTCCGCCCCGGCCCGGGATCGAGCATTCACTATGCTGGCACGTTTCCGATTTCGGCGTCCCCGGGCGAGTTCGAGTGCTCGGGAGATGGTCTCCTGCACGGCACGCGAGGCGTCTATCTCGCCGACGGATCGCTGCTCCGAAGCTTGCCCGCCAAAGGTCTCACGCTCACACTCATGGCGAACGCGGCACGGATAGGCTCTGGCCTCGCGGCGCGTCTGTAACGCTCACTCATGGATTCATTCCCCATACCCATCGCGATCACCGGAGCCACCGGGCTCATCGGCCGCGCGCTATGCGGCTATCTCGGGGGGCGGGGCTTCCAGGTTCGGGCGCTGGTTCGCCGCCACGACCCCGAACTGGCGGCCTTTGCGAACACGACGCTTGTCGATTGCGACCTTCCCGGCCGCATCGACGCGAGTTCGCTGTCCGGGTGTCACGCCGTGATCCACGCGGCCTATGTCACCCGGTTTCGATCACTGGCCGAAGCGAAGCGCGTGAACGAGACGGGCACGCGGGCAGTACTGGAGGCGTCCCGACGCGCCGGCGTGCCGCGGTTTGTGTTCATTTCCACGACCTCGGCGCACGCCTCGGCTCGGTCGTACTACGGCCAGAGCAAGCACCGGCTCGAAGGTGCAATGGATCCCGATCGGGACCTGATCGTCCGGCCGGGACTGGTGCTGTCGGCGTCGGGTGGTCTCTTTGGCAGAATGATCAAGGGGATCGGGCCCACGGCGCGCCGGTGGACCGTCCCCCTCTTCGGTGGCGGGCGGCAACCCCTCCAAACGATTCACATCGACGACTTGTGCGAAGGATTCCGCCTCGCATTGCAAGGCGAGGTGGTTGGGGCGCTCACGCTCGCCTCCCCGGAACAGACCACGTTCCGCGACTTCTTCTCGGCCGTGGCGGAGCGGCTGGGCCGACCCGTACGGTTCGTCCGTGTTCCCATCCGGCCCGCTCTCGCCGCGCTTCGGGTCGCGGAGTGGGCCCGGATTCCGCTTCCCGTGTCCTCAGAAAACCTGCGGGGATTGGTCGGCCTGCGTCACTG
Source organism: Phycisphaerales bacterium (assembly GCA_044222195.1). Taxonomy (GTDB): domain Bacteria; phylum Planctomycetota; class Phycisphaerae; order Phycisphaerales; family UBA1924; genus JAHBXE01. The sequence goes on along the minus strand of JBGANS010000028.1, from coordinate 9,342 downwards.
GGATACCGGGGTTGATCTTGGCAGGATCGAACTTCGAGTCCGTTCAATGAAAGAGGCCTTGGACTCGCTGGCGATCTCCCGGCATTCCTGACAGGCCGCGCCGCGGCTGAAACGTGCACATCCGGCTGGGGAACAGCCGATCCTACATCAGGGTGCGCGCCCTTATTCCCGGCCCTGTGTTCTGATGACTCTGGGGCATCAACGAAGTTGAACGGGAGGGACCACCTGCGAGCGTCCACCGAGCCTGATCGAATGACCACGAATCCTTCCGCCGAGACCGTCGCCCCAACCCCCCCGCAGGCCCGTCGGGGTCTGCTCGGGTTCATGGCGCCGGTCGCGATCCTGGTCGCGGTGTGGGTCGCGTTCTGGACGGTCCCGGGGAACATCTTCGAGCTCGACGACTGGCACACGATCAAGGAGAACCCGGCGATCCGGAGCGTGGGAAACATCCCGCGATTCTTTTCGGACGCCTCCACAAGTTCCATCCTCAAGCCCAACCAGGACTATCGCCCGCTGCTGCAGGCGACCTACGCGATCAACTTCGCGTTGAGCGGGTACAACGAAGACCCCACGGGCACGGACTCGTGGCACTGGACCAACATCCTGATCCACTTTGGCGTCGCGTATGGCGTGTTCCTCATCGGCAGGAGGCTCGTCGGATCGCTCGCTCTCGCGCCGATTCCTGGCCTCAATCCCGGCGTGGCGGACGGCGCCTGCTTTGCCGCGGCGATTGTCTTTGCGATCCACCCGATTGCGTCGGGTCCTGTGAACTACATCTCCGCCCGATCGAGCTCGCTTACGGCGTTGTTCGTGCTGCTGGCCACGCTTTTCTATCTGCGCGGACTGGCCCGGCCGCACCGGTGGTGGCGCTTCGGCGTGTCGTCGCTGTTCTTCGCGCTGGGCATGTTTACGAAGGTCGAAGCGGTGAGCTTCCTGGCGATCGCGTTCATGGCGGAAGTGTTGCTCAACCCCGCCGTTCGATCGCGACCGATCGTGATGCGGCCATGGCAGCGCGGCATGTACCTGCGGCTCGCGCCGCTGGTCGGCATCGCGGCCATCGTGCTGACCATTTGGTATTACCAGACCGCGCTTCGCACCTCGGACACCCGGGCCGGGCTCGGTGTGACCCCGAAGGACTACCTGGTGACGCAGTTCGGCGCGTGGTGGTACTACATCGGGCAGATTGTCGCACCGTTCAACTTCATCGCGGACTACCCGTCGTACCCGCTCTCTCGGTGGAGCGACTTCTTCGCCACCAGCGGCGGCTTCCTGGCGTTCAAGGATCCCAAGGCGGTCTTTGCGTTTGTCGGGTGGTGGTTCATCGGCGTGACGGCCATCGTGATCGCGCGTCGAGTACCCGCCGTGACGTTCCTGGTGGGCTGCTTCTTCGTGTGCCTCGCGCCTCACTCGAGCATCGTGCCCCTGGCTGAGCCGGTCAACGAGCATCGGCCGTATCTTCCCGATACCGCCGTCTTCCTCTTGCTCGCGATCGGGCTCGGGCTGTTCGTGTCGCGGAACATCAAACGGCCGCGGCTGGCGATCGGCGTGCTCGTGGCCGGGCTCGCGATTCCTCTCGTGGGTATTACGCGTCAGCGCAACGCCGTGTGGCACGACAGCATCTCGCTCTGGAGCGACGCCGCGGCCAAGGCGCCCGAATCGGCGCGCGTGCAGATGAATCTCGGCGTGGCGTTGATGAGGGCGGGCCGGTACACCGAGGCCGAGGCCCGGTTCAAAGAGACGATCAGGCTTGCGCCTGGGTACCACTACGCGTATTCCAATCTCGGCGTGGTGCTGGGCGTGCGGGGCGACATGGCCGGGGCGAAGGCCGCGCACGACACCGCCGTGCGGCTGGCGCCCGGTCTCGACCTGCCGTACTACTGGCGGGCGCGCTTCTTCGCCGGCCTCCACGACGTTGCTGGTGCGGCCCATGACTTCATGACCGCCGAGTCTCTCAATCACGCGGACCTTCGAACCCAGGCCGGCGCTGCCGAGACGCTCATCCGACTCGGGCGGGCTCCGGATGCGGAGGCCTACATCAAGAAAGGTGAGGCGCTCGACCGCACCGCCGGGCACTCAACCTTTGAGGCCGAGCGTGCCGCGGTCCGTGCGATGCTCGGGCCGCTGGACGCGAACGGGCAGATGGAGCGGGGAGCGGAGTTCCGACTGAAGGGTCAATGGGTGCAGGCGGAGTGGTGCTACCGCGAAGCTGTCAGACTCGACCCGAACAACGTCATCGCGCATGTGAACCTGGGAATTGTGCTTGCGGGCCAGGACCAGCCAGGAGTCGCCGGTCAGTGGTTCGACCGCGCCGTGGAGCTCGGCAAGTCCTCTGACATGCCGTACTACTGGCGAGGCCGGTTCCGGGCTTCACGCGGCGAATGGGACGCCGCCATCGCAGACTTCACGGCGTCTCGCCACAACGGTGGCCCCAGGGCCCGAGACGACGCGGCGCTGATCGAAACGATGCTCGCCGCCGGGAAGAAGGAGCAGGCCGACGCGATAATCGCGGCGTTCGACCAGCTCCAGGCCGGGGCGCTGGAGCGCGAACGAGCGGACTTCAGGGCGCAGGTGTTCAAGAAGAAGCCGGTACCGCCCGAGCCCAATCGCTAACGCGCCTCGGCGACCAACCCTTCCCGGTACGCTGTGACGAGTTCTTCCAGGTCGCCGATGAGCCCGCGGACCAGGTCGCCTTCATCCGTGTCCGCAATCGTCCGTGCCTTGGCGAACTTCCGGACCGTGGTCATCTTCGGAACGATATCCGCGCCGTGTTCAACCACCCGGTCGACCCCGTCAAAGGTTGAGTGCTCGGCCAGGTCGATGCGGTCGGGCCGGAGCATCAGCGTGTATCCTCGGTCGCCGTAGGCCGCGCTGAAGGCCCCGTCGATGGTCACGGCGTTTCCGCCTCGCTTGACCGGCTGCTCCCCCTTTTCAATCTTCACCGGGACGTGGCCGTTGACGACCAGCACATCTTCGCCGCAACCGAACAGGCGTCCTATGCGGCGAATGAACTCCGCATCGTGCATGAGATCGAAGTACGCGTTCTTCTGCTCCTTGTGGGTCGCCTTGTCCGCAACGAAGTGAGTCTCAAAGGTCGCGAGCTTGTCCTTGCCGAAGAGCGGACTCCGAGGCCCGCCCCACAAGTACCACAGCCAGTCCGCATCGTCATCCTTCCTGAACCAACGCTTTCTGACCGCCCGCCGAACGATGCTGCCCAGGGAGTCCATGAGCTCGCGGCCGGCGACCTCCCTCCCATCCACCAGCATGGACAGCGGCGAGCCCTTGTCGTCCACCGGCACGCAGGCGTGAAACAAGAGCACCTCGTCGCGCGTCGTCCACATCCCGCCGCGACGGACGATCCACTCCATGTGCTCGCGCAGCTTCTGGCTGTGCACGAAACTGGTCGTGAGGCGCTCCATGCACTCGGCTTCTTCCGGGCTGTAGGCGTAGGGGTTCTTGGGATCGATCGTCGGGAGCCGCGTATCGAGGAGCTTGTGCCTCACGCCGTCGATCTCGACCGTCCCTTCCTTGAAGTCGATCCGGTGCAGCAGCCGCCGGTGCCCGAGGTCCCATTCCGGGTGCCGCTCGAACATCTGCCCTTCGGCCTTGAACTGCATGATCGAGACGGCCTTCTGCATCCGTGCGACGCTGAGAGGGTCGCGCAGGCCTTCGCCCTTGGCGATGAAGCGCTCCGCCGGATCATCGGCGTAGCACTGCTGGACGAGCAACTCGAGCGGCAGTCGCGGGATGCCGTAACCCTCTTCAAGCTGTGCCGCGACGCGATAGCGGATCGAGAATCTTAAGGTCGTGAGCATGCACGCCTCGTGCCCGAGGGCTGAACCGATCCACAGCATGTCGTGGTTGCCCCAGATCACGTTGCACGTGGGCTGGCGCATCAGGGCCTCGATCACGCGGTCCACCCGCGGGCCGCGGTCGCCCACATCCCCCAGCACCAACAGTTCCTCGCACGTCAGGTTGCGAATCAGCCGCGCGGCCGACCGAACAGCGCCCCAGTCCCGATCGTGCCTCGCCAGGCCCGCGATCATCTCGCGGATGTAGTCCGGCCGCAGGCCGCTGCCCATTTCCAAGAACAGCTCCCGGTAGGCCGGATCGACCAGCCTCTCGAACCGGTCGCGACGAAAGGTCTTTCGCAGGGCCCGGATGATGTCGAACTGGAGAGACAAGACCAGGAACACCCACTCGAGCCGTCCACCGCCCGCGACGATCTCGTGGGAATACTTGTCGATGGCTTCGCGCGGGTAGTACAGAATGGCCAGAAACCGGTCCATCTCCGCCGCGTCGAGGCGATCTCCGAGGATCTGGTCCACGAGTTGGCGCAGGGCGCCCGAGGCGTTGTTGATCACGTGCCGGAGCTTGGCGTCTTCGCCGTGGATGTCGCTGATGACGTGGACGATTCCCTTGGGCAACGAGAGCTTCGCCCGCAGGGCCGCCGCCTCGGAGATCGCGGCTTCCGCCGTGGGGTACTGCGCCGACAAGGCCCGGAGATGCGCCAATCTCTCCGCGGACAGACTCAGTGACATGTGAACACCTCCGTGGGGGCCAATGGTACTTCGGGGGCCGGGCGACGTCTTGCCGGCCTGATCGGTCCCGGCGTGCCCCTACGCTCTCCTGATGCCGGTCCCGCAACTTCTCATCTCGCCGCGGCTTCAGGCTCCGCACGCCTTCACAACCCGGCACGCCGGACACTCCCGCGGGATCTTCTCCACTCTCAGCTTCGGCAACCCGTCTGAGCTCTCGGGAGACCATCGCGATACGCCAGCGACGATCCGGTCCAACTTCGAGCTCGTGCTGGCCGAGCTGGGCTGCGCCCGGCGCGAAGTGGTCGAGGTTCACCAGGTTCATGGCTCGGATGTCCACACGGTTCGCGCGGGCTCGCCGACGCACGAAACCAGCCATGACACCAAAGCCGATGCCCTCGTGACAGATGACCCCGCGAGGGTGCTGGCGATCCGCGTCGCGGACTGTGCACCCGTCCTGATGGCGAGCAGCGACGGCCGCGTAGTCGGCGCGGCACATGCCGGCTGGCGCGGAGTCATAGCGGGAGTGATCCCGAACACGATCGCCGCGATGCGGGCCCTGGGGTCGGGGGAGATCGCGGCCGCGATCGGCCCGTGCATTTCCGCTCTGCATTTTGAGGTCGGGCCGGAAGTCGCGGCGGAGTTTGAGCGAGTGTTCGGGAAGGGCACACCGACGGTTCGGCCGCGGGCGGGACAACGTCCCATGGTGGACCTGAAACTGGCCATCCGGATTCAGCTTGAAGCAGCAGTGGTGTCTGCTGTCGACACCTTTCCGCACTGCACCTTTGCCGACCGCGAGCGGTTCTTTTCTCACCGGCGCGACCGGGGAAAGACGGGCCGAATGATCGGCATCATCGGCCCCAACAATCATCCATGAGACCCAATCGCGACAAGGATCAGGTTCCCCGTTCAGGCTGGACCAAACAGGACCTGATAGACGCCTCGGGTTTATCCGCCAAGACCTTTGACACTCTCCGAAAGGCGGCGCGGGTTCGCGGCCCCAGCCACGGAGGTCTCAACTGGGTGTTTTCGGAGGATGACGTGGTCGCGCTGGTCCACCGCGCTGAGAGCGGTCAATGGACCGAGAGAGGCGGCCCGGCCGGCGTGGCGTGGAGGGCTCTGCTCGCCGAACGCGGGATCGAACTGGATTGAAGGCCCTGAGCGGCTCAGACCCCCCGCCGAAATCGGTATGCTGCCTCCAACCCGGAGGTGTTCATGGGCTGGTTCGGCAAACGCAAAGCGAATGACCGCACGCCAGACGCATCCCCCAGCCCCGCGTCCGATCCACCACCCGATGCTCCTCCGGAGTGGGCCCCGTACTTCGGCAGTCTCGACCGCTACGACCGCTTCGAATCCGCCGTCCGGGCGTACTTCAAGGCCCGTGGCGTCAGAGTTCTGATTACGGACGGGGTGCTGACCAGGCCCGACTCGTCGCAAGAGTCCGGCGCCATGGGCCTCAACAACATCGCGCAGTTCTGTGCTCAGTCAGAGGAGCCGCAGTGGCCGGCCCTGATCGAGAAGCACTTCGACCGCATCGAGCGCTCGCAGGGCGAACGAATTCAACTCGAGGCGATGGAACAGGACTACGACGAGATCGCTCCACGCCTGGCGGTACGGCTTCACGAGCCCGACCACGTGCAAACGGTGCTCGACGCTTCGGTGTTTCGGGAGGACGTCCCCGGGCTGGTCACCATGCTCTGCATCGACATGCCCGACACGGTTCACACGGTGACACGAGAGCGGGCCGAGAAGTGGAGACTCAGCGATGAAGAGCTGTTCGAGCGGGCGGTGGCCAACGTGGACAGCCTGATCGATGTGAACCCCGAACACGTCGAGGTGGACCCGGAGACAAAGCTCTGGCTCCTCGGGGGCGAGTCCATCTACAACGCGTCGGTGATTCTCCTGGCCGACCGGCTGAAGCCCTTTGAGGGCAAGCACGGAGGCTTCGTCAGCATCCCGACCCGTAGCCTGGCTCTGGCGATCCCGTTCGACGATCCTTCCGCGCTCAAGACCGTGGCCATGCTCATGCACTTCACGGAGAAGTTTGAACAGGACGGGCCAGGGTCGCTCTCCCGCCGCGTCTGGTGGCATCGGGCCGGGGAGCGAATCGAACTTCCCTACGCCATCACCGACAAAGGCGTGGAAGTGCACCCGCCGCAGGCGTTTGCGAAGGTCATGGAAGAGCTCGCCTGACCCCCGGCCGGCCCCGGTTGGCCAGGATGGCGACCGACCCGCCCCACAGCCAAGGAAACTTCCCGGAACTGAGACAAACTTCCAATAGCCGATACTTCGGACTGGGCAAGTCTCGTAATGTTTCGAAACCCCAGCCCGCACCGGAGTGTGCAAACCTCGCTTTGAATCAGCCCGTGGAGACAACTTCCGTTCCCACCCCTGCGCTGAGCTCTCAGAGTTTCTGGCAGAGGCCGCACCCGTGGATCGTGCTGATCGGCCTGACGGTCGCGCTGCGATTCGTCGCGATGTTCACCACGCCGCTGGAAGCCCACGAGGCGTACTACTGGATGTACGCCCAGCATCCGAACCTGAGCTACTTCGACCACCCCCCGATGGTCGCGTGGGTCATCGGCCTGGGGAGTTTCATCTTCGGTGACACCGAGTTCGGCGTGCGGATCGTGGGATGCCTGATGATGATGGCGGCCGGTGTGCTGCTCTGTGCGCACGCCCGCATCTGGTTCGGCAGGACGGCGAGCCTGATCGCCGGCACGGCGGTGCTGGTGCTCCCCGTGTACTTCGGCAACGGCTTTGTCGCGACCATGGACGGCCCCCTGGTGTTCTATTGGAGCCTCGGACTCTTCGCCGTCAGCAAGGCGCTCAGCAGCGGCCGCACCGCGTGGTGGTACCTGGCCGGGCTCGCGCTCGGCGGTGCCATGCTCAGCAAGTACACCGGCGTGTTCATCGGCCTCGGCGGGTTCATCGCGACACTGGGGCATCCCCAGCGCCGCAGGCACCTGCTCAGCATTCATCCGTACCTGGCATGCCTGCTTGGCGCGGCCATGTTCGGCCCTGTGATCGCGTGGAATGCGACCCACGACTGGGCCAGCTTTCGATTCCAGTTCTTCGATCGCTTTCAGGGGCGAGGAATCAGCGCTTCATCGCCGCTCGCGTTCCTGGGGATGCAGTTCGCCGTTGCGACTCCAATCGTTCTTGTCGGCGCGGTGCTCGTGTTCGCATGGGTCATTCGCCGTCGCAGCCGCCTGTGCAGGCCACGCTGGTGGATCGCCGCCAGTTTCTCCGCACCGCTCCTGGCGATCATGGCCTACAAGTCACTCCGCGCCCCTATTCACATCAACTGGACTCTCCCCGCATACCTCGGCCTCTTCCCCCCCGTGGCGCACTTCACCATCCTGACTTCGCGGCACGTGCGTCGATCGGTCGGCGCGCTTCGCGGGTTGTTCTGGGTACGGGTCACGGCCGCGATCGCTCTCACGCTCAACCTCGCCATCGTGCTGGTGCTGGTCTCGCTGCCGGCGGGCAGCCAGGGTGTTGCCGCGTTCGGGAAGTGGAAACTACTGGCGCACCTCGTGCACGAACACGAGGAGCGTCTCGAAGCCGAGACGGGCAAGGAGCCTCTCGTCGTGGCGCAGGGCGAGTACAGGCTCGCGGCGCTGCTCGCGTTCTACCGAACCCCGCTCGAGCACTCCGGCAACTCGGCGAACTTCACCACGAGCCAGTGGGCCATCGGGGGCGACGGGCTTGGCTTTGAATACTGGGCTCGGTCCAAGGACTGGCTTGGCCTGCCCGGCGTGGTCGTGGCACCTCTGAACCACCCACTGGATGCGACGCACTGTTTCACCCGAACCCAGACGGTTGACGATCCTCGGCTGGCCGCCATCGGGTTCCAGGTCGTCCTCTGCTACGACTACAAGGGACCACGGTCCCTGGCGAAAGCTCGATAGAGTAAAGTATTGGGGCAGAATCACTTGCGCAGCACACACCCGGTGCGAATCGCAATCCCGTGGAATACACCCGTAGCTCAGGCGTTAGATTTGACGAATATCGTGAGAAACCCATTCCTACACCAATGGAGTCTGACTCATGCGTAGTTTCAACCTTCTGGTGCCTTGCCTGGCCATCGGCCTGACGGGCATTTCCGCTCTCGCTCAGGATGCGCCCCGCCGCGGCAACCGGCCCGAGGGTGAGCGTCCCGCCGGCCAACCCGGCGGTGGCCAACCCGGCGAGCGCGGCGGCGGCGGCCAGCGCGGCATGCAGTTGTCCCCCGAGAAGGCCAAGGCCGCGTGGGAACTCACGGCCACGGGCGTCGCCAAGCGCCTGGGACTCAATGAAGAGCAGACCAAGGGCGTGGTCAAGGCCTACGTGGATGCGCGTACCAGCCACACCGCCGCTTCCCAGAAGATGCGCGAAGAAATGCGCAACCAGCGGGACGGCGACGAAGGCGGCGACATGCGCGCCCGCGGCGAAGAAATGCGCAAGAAGATGGAAGACATGAACAAGGCCGAGCGTGAGAAGCTCACCAAGTCGCTCACCGCCGCCGTCGGCGCCGACAACGCGACCAAGGCCGCCGAGTCTCTCGGGCTCTTCGCCCCCAACTGGGACCGCTTCGTCGACACCATCGGCGAGTTCAAACTCGAGGCGAAAAAGCAGCAGGATGCGCTCAACGCCGTCGAGACATTCATCGTTTCGCAGAGCAAGCTCGCCCGCGACATGGACCGCGAGGAGCGCCAGGACGCCATGAAGGCCGGTCGTGACAAGCTCATGGCCGCGCTCAAGCCCATCCTGTCCGAAGAGCAACTCGCCAAGTTCGAGCAAGCGACCGGCCCGGGCCGCGGTC
>JBGANS010000013.1:0-139024 GCA_044222195.1 Phycisphaerales bacterium | reverse complement strand
TGCCAGAAGATTTGCCACGAACGTTTCCAAACAACCCGTTCGTAAGCCCAAATGTCCCGCATTTGGGGGCGAGGTGGATCGTCCATATTGGGGTCATTTTAGGCCACCCCAGCGGCCGTTTTCGCCAAGTACATACTTCCGGGCGAGGCTCTTGACAGATATATCTGGAACCGATATATTGGATATCGCGAATGGAATCCAGGAGGGCTTCATGGCGTCTGGTGAACTCAGGTCGGACGATGGCGAGCTGATCATCCTGTCGGTGCTGGCGGATGAGGCGGCGTACGGGTACGCAATCACCAAGAGCGTTGCGGCGCGGTCGGGTGGGGAGGTTCGGCTGACGCCGGGGGTGCTGTATCCGCTGCTCGCCAAGTTGGAGAAGCAGGGGTATATCGCGAGCTCGTGGGAGACGGTGCGGTCGGAGCGGAACGAGGATGAGGAGGGCGGGCGGCGGCGGAAGTGGTACCGGCTGAGCGCGAAGGGGCGGAAGCGGCTTGAGCAGCGGGTGCAGGCGCATCGGGACTACCTGTCGATGATCGCGGCGTTCATTGCTCCATCGCCGCGGGCGAAGGAGGGCGCTGAATGAGCTTGAGGTTGAGACATGATGCGGGCGGGCCTGAGCGGGGCGTGCCGCAACCGGCGGGTCCGAACGCAACCGAAGTGACCATGCCTGCCGGGACCGGCGCGGCAACGGCGAGCGCCGCGCCGGGCCCGGAGGCGGGGCCATCGATCGGGGGCTGGCTCGGGGTCCTTGCGACGATGCTGCCGCGGCGGCAGGCGGAGTCGATCCGGGAGGAGCTGGAGACGCACCTGAGGGATCGTGTGCGGGACCTGATGGTGGGCGGCTTGAACGAAGCGGAATCGACCAAGAGGGCGATCGCGGAGCTTGGCGAGGCCGCCGAGCTGGCGGGGAAGTACCGCGCGCTCCAGAACGAACCACGAAGGAGACTCGCGATGTATGGAACGATGTTTGCGGCGGCGGGCGCGATTGTGGCGCTGGGCTTTTCAACGATCTGGGGTCGTCAGCCGGGGGCCGAGCTCGCCAGGGCGCGAGCGGAGAACGAGGCGGTCAAGAATCTGCTGGTGCAGACTCTGACGCAGGCGCAGGGGGATGGGCAGCCGGCGCTGGCGTACGAGGTCTTGGCGCGGGCGGGAGCGAGGCAGCCCGAGAATGCGGACGTACCGGTGTTGAGCCGTTTGCTGGCGGCTCGGGGCGTGACCTTCGTCGCGTCACCGGAGTCGGGGCTGGAGTTCAAGGCGGATGTGAAGTTCGTGCAGACGCCGGCGTCGGAGGTGCTCGAGGCGGTGGAGAAGTTTGCGAAAATGCCGGTGCAGGTGAACTGGGGCCAGCTCAAGCAGGCGGGCCTGGAGCCCAAGACGCCCATCACGCTGCACGCGAAACAGGTGGGGGCGGACGTGATCCTGCGGGCGCTCAACGAGGCGACGGGCGTGGTCGGCGATGCGCCGATCGACTGGCGGGCGGCCAACGGCGTGCTCGAGGTGGGCCTTCGGAACCACTTCGACAAGCGAGAGCTCAAGCTGGTGATCTATGACCTGGAGTCGATCATCGCGGCCCGCCAGGAGAAGTACGGCGAGGAGCGGGCCAAGATCGTGGATGAGGTGGTCAAGCTCGTGTCGGAGTTTGTCTACCCCGATGGCTGGCGCGACAACGGAGGGGACCTGGCCAAGATGACCGTGGTTGGGGACCGGATGTTCGTCGACGCACCCGAGCGATTCCACAAGCAGATCAAGTGGATGCTCGACCAGTTGCCGGGGCAGCAGGACCGCCGGCAAGGCGCGGCGGACGGGATGGATGTTCACCGGTACGTGATCCAGCACGTGGGTGCGGAAGATGCGCTGCGGTTGCTGCAGCGCAACATGGCGATCAAGGCGATCGACTTCTCGAAGTTCACCGTTGATACCCGTTCCAACTGCGTGCTCGGGCGGCTGACGGCCGAGCAGCATGTGATGGTGCTGGCGGCGCTGGGCAACATCGACGTTGAGAGCGCCGAAGCGAAGGCCCAGAAGCGATCGGCGATGCTCGGCACGCTCGATGAACGGCTGCAGATGCTCAAGAAGTTTGAGGACGATCGGGCGGTCGCGGAGGCGTCGCTTGCGGCGCCGGACGTCACTCAGGCGCAGCGGGACGAGCTTCAGAGCGCTATCAAGCGGCTCAAGGATCAGGAGGCGGCGTGCCGGAACGAGATCAGCGAGCTGAGGGCGAAGGCGCTCTCTGCGGGCACGCGCGTTCGGTCCGACGATTCGGTGGTGAGGCAGCTCGAAGCGCAAGTGTCGATGCTCGAAGGTGAGCTGTCGGCGATGAGAGGCCAGGCCGGGGAGAATCGTCCTGATTGCACACAACTGGAGTCCCGCCTCGCGGCGACGCGAGCGCAGCTCGCACAAGAACTCGAGAAGCGGGGGACGGCCGTGCCGGCTGATTCGACGGTGTACCTGTCCGGGCTGGTGAACCGGCCGGGCGTGTATGCGGCCCCTGAGGGACTGACGTTGCGGCGATTGCTGGTGGCGGCGGGGGGTGTGCCGGACGGGGCGGAGGATGTGATCATCAGCGAGAGTGCCAACGGACGGGCAACGGTGGCGCAGACGGTCAAGACGGCGGAGCTGCGGTGCCCGGATGGGCCGGACCCGGTGCTGAAGGCGGGGCAACTGGTGAGTGTTCGGTAGGGGTTTGACGCGGGGCCCGGGAAGCCCGAAGATACCACCTGTAGTGAGGCGACCGGCCCTGGTGCCAAGGCATCGGGGCCTTTTGACCGACCGAGGTGGTGACTCGTGCTGTGCCCGTTCTGTAACTACAACGATGACAAGGTGATCGACTCGCGCTCGAGCGAGGGCGGGCGTGTCATTCGTCGCCGGCGGCAGTGCGGGAAGTGCGAGAAGCGGTTCACGACCTATGAGCGCGTGGAGCAGACGGCGCGGCTGGTGGTGGTGAAGCGGGATGGGTCGCACGTGCCCTTTGCGCGCGAGAACATCCTGCGGGGTGTGCAGATCGCGTGCGGGAAGCGGCCGATTCCGGAAGAGGTCAAGGCGGCGCTGGTGGACCAGATCGAGGAGGAGCTGCACCGCGAGTTTGACCGCGAGGTGGAGAGCCGCGCGATCGGGGCGCGGGTGATGGCGAAGCTGCGCGAGCTGGACGAGGTGGCGTACATACGGTTTGCGAGCGAGTATCTGAAGATCGGGACGGCGGGGGAGATGATGGCGGAGATCAGGGAGATGGAAGCGCGGCCGCGGGATGTGAAGACGCAGCAGTCGTTGTTTCAGAAGTAGGGCAGGGACGCATAGAAACAGTAACGCAGAGGCGCAGAAACGCAGTGACGGAGTGATTTTGGGATGGCAACGAAGGTATTTGATACGGCGGTGTCGGTACTCGCTGACTTGAAGAGCAAGGGCATTCTACGGGACGGCATGACCGTGATGGTCGGGGGCTTTGGGCTGTGCGGGATCCCCGAGCACCTGATCAAGGCCCTGCGGGATACGGGGGTGAAGGGGCTGACGTGCGTTTCGAACAATGCGGGGGTGGATGACTTTGGGCTGGGGCTGCTGCTGAAGACGCGGCAGATCCGGAAGATGATTTCGAGCTACGTGGGCGAAAACGCGACGTTTGAGCAGCAGTTTCTGAAGGGTGAGCTTGAGGTCGAGTTTAACCCGCAGGGGACGCTGGCGGAGCGGATCCGGGCGGGGGAGCGGATCCGGGCGGGCGGGGCGGGGATTCCGGCGTTTTACACGGCGACGGGGGTGGGGACACCGGTTGCGGCGGGGAAGGAGATTCGCGAGTTCTACCGGCCGTCGGAGGACACGGTTTTTCAGAACCGGACGCCGGGGGCGACTTCGGGGACGTATGCGGAAATGGCGTCCAAGGTGCTGCCGCGGGGGCCGGAGCATTCGCGGCGGCGGGAATACGTGCTGGAGACTGGGCTGTATGGGGATTTGGCGCTGGTGAAGGCGTGGAAGGCGGATGAGTTCGGGAACCTGGTGTATCGGAAGACGGCGCGGAATTTCAATCCGATGATGGCGACGGCGGCGGCGTTTGTGATCGCGGAGGTGGAGGAGGTCGTGACGACCGGGACGATCGATGCGGATGCGATCCACACGCCGGGGAGCTATGTCGATCGGATTGTGAAGACGGTGCCCGAGAAGAGGATTGAGCAGAGGACGGTGAGGAAGGGCTAGGGTGGGGTGGGGCGCGGGCGATGAGCTGGGATGTGGTCATCTCGATCGCGAGGGCTGTGGGGATTCCCGCGCTTATTTTCGGGTCGGCGTACATCTTCATGCTCGGGCAGGTTTGGGGGCAGATGTCGAAGAAGGCGAGGCTCGAGCTGGTGGACCCGCACGCCCAGGCGGGCGGGTTCGCGGCGTCGTCGGAGAGCTACGAGTGGGCGGAGGAGCATGGGTTTGAGTGGGTGGGGGCGTTCACGTTCATCGCGCCGTTTAATCCGCGGACGTGCCTTTCGTGCTGGCGGCGGGATGTGGACGGGATTGTGATGGCGTGTTATGCCATGCGCGGGCAGACGGTGTACGACTTTGTCACGGAATATGAGGGGGACTGCGGGTTGACGACGTGCTCGGCCGCGGCGGGGGTGCTGTATCCGCAGGCGGCGGGGGTGTACAAGCAGGCGTTTCCGGGGCTGGGGCTGGATGAGGTGCTCACGCGGCACACGGCGGCGGACGAGTTCCTGCGGGCGAGGTTCATGCTGAGATTGGCGAAGCCGGAGCCGGTGGAGAAGCTGTTTGTGCGGGGCGTGGCGAAGACGGCCCGGCGCATCTGGAAGATCTGGTTCTTCCCGATCCGGTCGTTCTACTGGTACTCGCAGATGGGCAGACGGGTGCATATGCCGGTGGAGAAGCAGGCGATTCTCGCGCCTGTGCCGTAGGCGCATCGTTGCAGGATCTGCGCTGGCGGCTGGGTGCGCAGCGAACGCGCCCCGGGTGGGTGTGCACACGCAAGTGTGGCCGTGAAATGAGAGCGCGCGGGGAGCGCGGCGGCCGATGAAAGCGGTCGCGAGCGGGGCCGGGAGGACACCGGAGGGCGCGGCGGTCGGAGACCGGGCATGGAATACAGCGTGAAGGTGCGGGTGGCGGGCGGGGCGGTTGCGGTGGCGGCGGTGGTGGGGCTTTCGATCCTGACGTCGACGGTGGTGGCGTCTCGGGCGTACGAGGGGCGGGCGAAGCGTGCCGCGGCGCAGGCGGCGCAGATCAGCGTCCGAGGGTCGGCGCGGCAGCGGATCACGAGTGACCTCGCGGTGTGGGGGATCACGGTGCGCGCGGAGGGGCAGGACCTGACGGCGGCGTTTGCGGGCTTGCAGGGGGCCACGATGCGGGTGAACGAGTTTCTGGCGCAGCAGGGGTTTACGAGTGAGGAGATCGAACTTGGAGCGATCGATACGAAAGTGTTCCGCAGAGTTGACGACAAGGGCCGGGAGACGCGGGAAGTCGCCGGCGTTGCGATGGAAAGGCAATACTCGATCGCGACGCGGGATGTGGGTAAGGCGTCGCGGGCGAGCGGGGGAGTGACGGGGCTGCTCAAGGATGGGGTCCAGGTGGTGTCGTCGAGGCCGAACTTCTATTACACGAAGTTGCCGGACTTGCGTATTACGATCGCGGGGGAGGCGGCGCAGGATGCGAAAGCGCGAGCGGATGAGATTGCGGGCAAGAGCGGGGCGCGGGTGACGGATGTGAGGAATCTGTACACAGCTCCGGTGCAGGTCACGCAGCCGTATTCGACGGATGTGAGCGGGTCGGGCTCGTACGACACGTCCACGATTGAGAAGGATGTGTTCGTGTCGGTGACGGCGACCTATGGGATTGGTTCTTAGGGGGTTCAATCGCGGGGGTGGGGTGGTAGATCTACTGTGTGGGTCCGCTGGGGGTGGCTCGGCGGGAGACGTCAACCGGGGAAACACCGGGCAGAAGCCCGGTGCCACTTGGGGAAACACCGGGCAGAAGCCCGGTGGCACTTGGGGAAACAGCGGGCAGAAGCCCGGTGGCACATGACCGACACCTTTGACATCGCGATTATCGGTGGCGGCATCGTCGGCATGGCGACGGCGAAGGCGCTGCTGGAGAAACAGGCTCGTTCGTTGGTGGTGCTGGAGGCGGAGCAGGAACTGGCGGCGCACCAGACGGGTCGGAACAGTGGGGTGATTCACTCGGGGATCTATTACAAGCCGGGGTCACTCAAGGCGACCCTGTGTGCCGCGGGGCGAGAGGAGATGTTCCGGTTCTGCGCGGAGCGTGGGATCACGCATGAGAGGTGCGGGAAGATCATTGTGGCGACGGGAGAGCGGGAGCTGCCGGCGCTGGATGAGCTGGAGCGGCGAGGAAGGGCGAACGGGTTGACGCGGGTGCGACGGTGCGGGCCGGAGGAGCTGCGCGAGCGAGAGCCGCACGTGGCGGGGATCGCGGGGCTGGAGGTCGGGGAGACGGGGATCGTGCGGTATGCGTCGGTGCTGGAGGAGATGGCCAAGGTGGTGGGGGAGCTGGGCGGGGAGGTTCGGCGCGGGGCGAGGGTGATGGATGTCGCGGTCCGGCGGGGCGGGTTTGTGCTGGGCACGCCGCAGGGGGAGATCGCGTGCACGAACATCGTGAACTGCGCCGGGGCGCAGTGCGACCGGATTGCCCGGATGTGCGGGGTGGAGACGGGCGTGCAAATCATCCCGTTTCGTGGTGAGTATTACGACCTGCTGCCGCACCGGCGCGGATTGGTCAAGGACTTGATCTACCCGGTGCCCGATGCGAGGTACCCGTTTCTGGGCGTGCACTTCACGCGGGCCACGGACGGAACGGTGGAGGCGGGGCCCAATGCGGTGCTCGCCTTTGCGCGAAACGGGTACACGCGGGACATCGTGTCACCGGAAGACCTGGGCGAGTTGCTGGGCTTCCCGGGTTTCTGGAAGATGGCGCGGCAGCACTGGCGGATGGGAGTAATGGAGATGCGCCGGTCCCTGAGCGAGGCGGCGTTTGTGAAAGCGCTGCAGAAACTGATTCCGGAAATTCAGCCGGAGGATGTGACGCCGGGGCGGGCCGGGATCAGGGCTCAAGCTCTTGATGTGAACGGGAAACTGCTGGACGACTTCCGGCTGGCAGAAGGGCCGGGGATGCTGCATGTTCTCAATGCGCCGAGCCCGGCGGCGACGGCGTCGCTCGCTATCGGGAAATCCCTTGCCGAGTCGGCCGAGCGGGTGTTTCGCGGGGCGGCCGCGGCGGCGTAAGGACTACGTGAAGTGGCGGGAGTCGCCGGGTTCACGGAAGTGCGAAGGCGCATTCACGAGTGATCGAGGGGCCGGATTTCCGCCGCGCACGTCCGAAAAAGGCGGTCTGTAGCGGCGTTGAATGGGGCGCACGCGCTGTTATTTCCAAGGCGCGTTCCCTATAGTCCGATCCTTTTCCGGGCTAATGAGCGGGTGAGGTGTGAGCGTGGGTGTGGGTACGTCGAGAACGGGCGGGAGCAGGGGACCGAGGGTCGCCGTTGGTCTGCCTGTGTATAACGGGCAGAACTACCTGCGCGACGCGGTGGAGTCGATCCTGGCCCAGAGCTACGGCGACTTCCGGTTGATCATCACGGATAACTGCTCGACGGACGGGACGCAGGACATTTGCCGCGAGTATGCGGGGATGGATTCGCGGATTGAGTACCACCGGCACCCGGAAAACATCGGGGCGGCGCCGAACTTCAACTCGTGCTTTGAACTGGCGGGAGCGGGGGCCGGGGGGCTGGAGTACTTCAAGTGGGCGGCGCACGACGATGTGCTTGGGAAGGATTTTTTGAAGGTGTGCGTCGAGCGGCTGGACGCGGACCCGAGGCTGGCGCTGGTGCACACGTTGAGCGTGCGGATCGACCGGGACCGCAAGTCGGTGGGGACGTATGACTCGGAGTTCCCCCTCAACGGTTCGCGGGCGCGGGAACGGTTCTACCGCGTATTGTGGGTGGATCACTTCACCGAAATCTGGGGCCTGATGCGGTCGTCGTTCCTGAAGCGGACGATCCTGTACGGGAGCTTTATCGGGTCGGACCGGACGCTGCTGGCAGAAATGCTTCTGCAGGGCGATATGGCGTACATCCCGGAGTATCACTTCTTCCGGCGCGACCACGCGGAGAACTACTGCAACTCGCAGCGGACGGCGGAAGACCGGATGAAGTGGTTCGATCCCAAGAAGAAGAACACGAAGCTGCGCAACGCACCGGCGAAGATGTGGTACTACCTGGCCGCGATCGGGCGGCTGCCGATGCCGATGACGGAGCGGGTGGCGTGCGCGTCGAAGCTCGCGGGGTGGGGCTTGCGGCGTGTGGCGGACTATGCCAGGGGCAAGGAGCTGACGCGACCGCGGATCGAGATCGGGCCGCGGGCGAGCGCGGAGGTGCCGGACTTGCCGCCGCGGGGCGAGCCGCTGCTGAATGGGTCGGCGAGGAAGGGATTCATCGCGAGCCTGCCGAGTTTCACGTTGTAAAGGACTGCACGATGGGGAGGACACCATGAAAGTTGCGATTCTGGCGGGCGGCGTGGGAACGCGGCTTGCTGAGGAGACGGAGATCAAGCCCAAGCCGATGGTCGAGATCGGCGGGCGGCCGATTCTGTGGCACATCATGCAGCACTACTACAGCTACGGGCACAAGGACTTTGTGATCGCGCTTGGGTACAAGGGCGACTACATCAAGAAGTACTTCAACGATTATGCCTCGCTGTCGGGGAGCATGAAGATCAGCCTGCGGAGCAAGCAGGTGACGCACCTGGACGGGAATGTGCCGGACTGGAACATCGAGCTGATCGACACGGGGAACTCGACGCTGACGGGCGGGCGGATCAAGCGGCTGCAGCCGTTCATCGGGAACGAGCCGTTCATGCTGACGTGGGGGGACGGGGTTTCGAACGTCGACCTCAACAAGCTGTTGAAGTTTCACAAGAGCCACGGGAAGCTGGCGACGGTGACGACGGTGCGGCCGACGGCGCGCTTCGGGCACATCGAGTTTGACGGGGACCGCGTCGAGCGGTTCACCGAAAAGCCGCAGACGGCTGAGGGGTGGATCAACGGGGCGTTCTTCGTGATCGACCCGAAGGTGTTTGACTACATCGATGGGGATTCGACGCAGTTTGAGAAGGAACCGATGGAGGGTCTGGCCCGCGACGGGCAGCTTATGGCGTACAAGCACGAGGGATTCTGGCAGTGCATGGACACGCTGCGGGATAAGCACCTGTTGCAGGACCTGTGGGACAAGGGCAATCCGCCGTGGAAGATGTGGAAGTGAGACAGTGACGGAGTGACGCAGAGACGGAGTGATGGGCGGCATCGGGAATAGGAGGCGATTGTGAAAGTATTGGTCACCGGGCATCTTGGGTATATCGGGGTCGTGCTGGTTCCTATGCTGCAGAAGCGCGGGCACGAAGTCGTCGGTCTCGACAGCGACATCTTCCGCCGCTGCACGTTCGGCCCCGACAGCCAGATTGCCAACGTCCCCAACATCCGCAAGGACATACGCGATGTCGAGCTGAAGGATGTCCAGGGCGGCTTTGACGCGTGCCTGCACCTGGCCGGCCTCTCGAACGATCCCCTCGGCGACTACAAGCCCGAGCTCACGTACGACATCAACCATAAGGCCTCGGTAAAGCTCGCCGAGCTCTGCAAGAAGGCGGGAGTGAATCGCTGGGTGTTCTCGAGCTCCTGTTCGAACTACGGCGCGGGGGGCGATGGTCTTCTTGATGAGCACGCCGCGTTCAACCCCGTCACGCCCTACGGCGAGAGCAAGGTCCGCGTTGAGCGCGATGTCGCCCCGATGATGGATTCGAAGTTCACGCCAGTCTTCCTTCGCAACGCCACCGCCTACGGAGTCTCCGCCCGCATTCGCTTCGATCTCGTCGTCAACAACCTCACCGCCTGGGCCTACACGACCGGCCAGGTTCTCCTCAAGAGCGATGGCACGCCGTGGCGTCCGCTCGTCCACATCGAGGACATTTCCCGCGCCTTCATCGCCGTGATGGAAGCGCCGCGCGAGAAAGTCGCCGGCCAGGCGTTCAACATTTGTGCGAGCAAGGAAAACTACCGCATCCGCGACCTCGCCGAGATCGTCAAGAACACCGTGCCCAACTCCAAGGTCGAGTTCGCGGGCGGCGCCGGGCCCGACAAGCGGAACTACCGAGTGAACGGCGACAAGTTTGCCAAGGCTTTCCCCGACTTCGTTCCCAAGTGGACCGCGAAGGCCGCGGCCGAAGATCTCTACAACACGTTCAAAAAGCACAAGCTCACGCCCGACGACTTCGAGGGCGAGAAGTACAAGCGCATCGCCCACATCCAGGGCCTTATGAAGGAAGGCGTGCTCTCGGGCGATCTGCGGTTCAAGGGAAACTGACGCAGGAAGTCAGCCACAGGTGAACGCATCCGTGTTCATCTGTGGCTTCTCCGGTTCTGACAGGAGCATCGCATGGCGGCGACTTTCGAAGACAGGTGCAAGGCTGCGAAGTGCCGCGTGAGCGGGGTGCAGGGGATGGTGCCGATCCTGGACCTGGGCATGATGCCGCACGCGGACGGGCTCTTGACGAAGGAAGGGCTCGCCAAGCCTGACGCCAAGTGGCCGCTGGAGCTCGCGTTCAGCCCGGAATCGAAGCTGGTCCAGATCACCGAGACGGTGGATCCGACGATTCTGTTCGGGGCGGACTATCCGTACTTCTCTTCGTTTTCGGATGCGTGGTTGAAACACTGCCGCGAGAACGCGCTGAACCTGATCAAGACGCGGAGCCTGAACAAGGCCAGCTTTGTCGTCGAGCTGGCCAGCAACGACGGGTACATGCTGAAGAACTTTGTGGAGGCGGGGATTCCGGTGCAGGGGATCGACCCGGCGCCGGGGCCCGCCAAGGCCGCGGCGAAGATCGGCGTTCCCACCATCTGCGATTTCTTCACGCTCGACATGGCCAGGCGGATGGCGAAAGAAGGCAAGCGGGCGGATGTGGTCATCGGCAACAACGTGATGGCCCACGTCGCGGACACGAACGGGTTTGTGCAGGGAATCCGCGAGATCCTGAAAGACGACGGCACGACGTCGATCGAAGCGCCGTACGTCAAGGACATGATCGAGCATTGCGAGTTCGACACGATCTATCACCAGCACCTGTGCTACTTCAGCGTGCTGAGCGCGGACTACCTGTTCCGCAAGAACGGGATGTTCCTGAACCACGTGGAATGGCTTCCGACCCACGGCGGGTCGCTCCGCTATTACGCGGGCCGGCGCGAGAACGTGCAGGATTCGGTCAAGCGCATGCTCGCCGAAGAGCGCGACCTCGGCATGGACAAGCCGGGCTATTACCGTGGCTTTGCGACGATGGTGAAGAATCTCGGCCTGACGATGCGGAGCATCCTGGCGGACATCAAGAGGCAGGGGAAGACGATCGCCGCGTACGGGGCCGCCGCCAAGGGCGCGATCATGGTGAACTACCTGGGCGCGGATACCAGGCAGATCGACTTTGTGGTGGACAAGAACATCCACAAGCAGGGTCGGTACATGCCGGGCGTGCACATTCCGATTCTCGCACCGGAGGAGCTGGTCAAGCGGCAGCCCGATTACTGCGTGATCCTTCCCTGGAACTTCAAGGACGAGATCATGCAGCAGCAGGCGGAGTACCGCCGCAAGGGCGGCCGCTTCATTGTTCCGGTGCCGACACCAGTCATTGTCTAACGCAGGATTGCCGGAGCATGAATATGGCTTCGCCGGAGCAGGTCTACGTTGAACTTCTGGATGAAGGCTCGCCCGTGATTCGACCTACATTGGCCATGCCCGTGGCGGATGGATATCGATTGCTCCCGACAGCTGGATATGACCCCGAAGATGAGCATTGGGAGTTCACACCCGGAAGCATTGTTCGAGTCAGGCAAGAGATCTGGGATGGGAAGAAAGTGATGGTTGCTCGCGAAGCTGTTTCCAAGGAGGTCCGGTGACAGCCACACGAGTGAACTCCGGTCCCCGCTTTGACACGTCCATCGACGCCAAAGCCCTCTGCCCCAACTGCGACGGCCGCGGCCTCAAAATCTTCTACGCCGTCGACCAGATCCCCTGCCACAGCACGCTCCTGATGCAGTCCAAGACCGAAGCCCTCGACTACCCCCGCGGCGATCTCAAACTCGGCTTCTGCCCAGCCTGCGGCTTCATTTGCAACACGCTCTTCGACCCCACCGTCCACGAATACTCCCAGCGCTGCGAAGAGAGCCAGGGCTTCAGCCCGACCTTCAACAAGTTCGCCCGCGAACTCGCTACGCGCTACGCCGCCCGCTACAACCTGAAAGACAAGGTCGCCCTCGAAATCGGGTGTGGCAAGGGCGAGTGGCTGGCGTCGCTGTGCGAGGCCTCTGGCGGCCGCGGGATCGGAATTGACCCCGGCTACCAGCCCAGCCGCCTCGACTCGCCGGCCCTGTCCCGAATCGAGTTCATCGTGGACTTCTACGGGCCGAAGTATTCTCATCTTCAAGCGGATTTCATCGCCTGCCGCCACACGCTCGAGCACATCGGGCCGACCCTCGCGTTCATGCGAGATATCCGCAAGACGATTGGCACCCGCAAGGATGTCGTCCTCTTCTTCGAACTGCCCGAAGTCCTCCGCGAACTCGAAGAGGGCGCCTTCTGGGATATGTACTACGAGCACTGCACCTACTTCTCCCCGGGCTCCCTCGCCCGACTCTTCCGCAAAGCGAACTTCGATGTGACGCACCTCAGCATCGAGTACGACAACCAGTACATCATCATGGATGCCACGCCGACGGATGGCCCGACCAAGCCGCGGCTCCCGCTCGAGGACGATATGCCCCGCCTGACCCGCGGCGTGGACAACTTCGCCAAGGTCACCTCAACGATCACCCGCAAGTGGACCGACATGATCCGCGGCGCTCACCACAAGGGCGAGAAGGTCGTCGTCTGGGGCTCGGGCTCCAAGGGCGTCTCGTTCCTCACGACGCTCGGCCTCGCCAAAGAAGTCGAGTTCGTTGTGGACATCAACACCTACCGGCAGGGCAAGTTCATGGCCGGAACCGGACAGGAAATTGTTTCGCCCGAGTTCCTGAAGAAGTACAAGCCCGACCACATCGTCATCATGAACCCGATCTACATCCCCGAGATTTCCAAGCAGGTCCACGGGATGGGCCTGAAGCCGAACATCGTCGCGGTGTGACGCCTTCAATATGCATCGCCCGGTGAGCTCCCGGGCCGGCAAGGATTCGCCGCACCCATGGCCTCCACAGCCCGCAACCTCTTCCGCCCCCTGTTCAGCCGGCTCGAGGCGGCCGGTTTCTGGTGCGTTCGTGCCATCCTGTACGCTCGCGGCCGCGACATCACCGAAACCATCTCGGGCGAGCGAGTCCTCGTTATTGCCCCGCACGAGGATGATGAAGTCCTTGGCGCAGGGGTCGCCGTGCTTCGCCTCGTCGAACGCGGCAAGGCGGTCCACATCACCGTCGTGACCGACGGCCGCAACTCGCATTCATCGCCGAAGATTTCAAAGGATGAACTGGCGGCGATGCGAAAGCAGGAGATGATTGACGCCTGCGGCCTGCTTGGCGTGCCGACTGAGCGTGTGTACTTCGGCCCCTGCGAAGATCGATTCGTCGGCGACCAGATGGATAAGGCTGAGGCGTTCCTGCGCGGGCTCGTCCAACGCATCAAGCCTGACCTGATCATTTCACCGAGCGGGATTGATCGGCACTTCGATCATCACGCCATTGCGCTCATTGTCGCGAAGCTTGCGGGCGAAGGAGTTATCGACTGCCCGGTGTATGAATACCCGGTGTGGTTCTACAGCATCCGCACGTGGGTGAATCCGGATCGTCTCTCGCCCGGCATGGTGCTCAACGCGTTCTGGAAACCGATGAAGGCGGCGTTCGCTCTGCCGGTCGTGCTGGTGCGGACGGCGGGATACCTGGATCGAAAGCGCACCGCGCTCGCGGCGCACCGCTCGCAGATGCAGAATCTGACGGGCGAGGCGACATGGCTGGTGTTGCCGGAGGCGTGGCTGAAGAGCTTCTTCACGAAGTACGAAATGTTCTTTCCCCTCCAGGTGAAACGGGCTTCAGAGCTGGGTCAGACAGCGCCGACGGGGGAGGGTGGGGCGGCCCATGTCTAGCGTCGCCGGACCGATCCGCGTTGTTCACACGATGCCCGACCTGATCGTCGGTGGCGGGCAGCACCTGCTGCTGCGGAACATCAAGGGGCTGGACCCCGCTCGCGTCGAGAGCATCGTCTGCTGTATCAACGCCCTGGGAGAGATGGAAGGGGCGTACCGGGCGGCTGGGTTCAGGATTGAGTGCCTGAACTGCCGCGGGAAGGCCGGATTGCTCAGCGCGGCCCGCCGACTTGCCAAACTGGTGAAGCGCGAGCGGATCGACCTGATACACACGAACAATACGGTCGCGGATCGGACGGTCGGTCAGCTCGCAGCGATCTTGACGGGCCGCCCGGTGGTGAACTCGCTGCACTCGGAGCACCTCAAGAGCGATGACCTCAAGGGCGTCAAGGCCGTTCCGCGCCGGCTGGCGCGGTGGCTGGGTATCGCGCTGGCGAAGCGCACGGTGGATCACGTTGTGCCGGTGTCGGGAAGCGTGAACGAGAGCTGGGACCCCTACCTGCGGGCGATGGGGATAGGGCCGGAGAAGGTCACAGTGGTGAATCCGGGGCTGGCGCCGGATCGGTTTGAGAGGCTTTCGGAGGCTGAGCGGGGTGCGCTCAAGCGTGAGATCGGAATCGAGGGTGCGGGGCCGGTGCTGATCAACGTGGGACGGCTGAACTACCACAAGGGGCAGCACTGGCTTGTCCCGATGATGCGGAGGGTGGTGGAGAGTCACCCCAAGGCGAAGCTCCTGCTCATCGGCGACGGCCAGGACAAGGAGCTGCTCGCGAAGTCGATCGTCGACAACGGGGTGCAGGCCTCGGTGACGATGCTCGGGCAGCGGTCGGACATCACGCGGCTGCTCAACATCGCGGACATGTTTGTGTTTCCGTCGCTGACCGAGGGCTTCCCTCTGGCGGTGCTTGAGGCGATGGCCGCGGGATTGCCCATCGTCGCGTTCAGCCTTCCATCGTTTCGCGGGTGCGTGGATGATGGGGCGAGCGCGGTGCTGGTGCCGCTCGGCGATTCGGAGGCTTTCACCGGGGCGGTCCTGGATGTGCTGGCGGACCGGGCCCGGATGAAGACGATGGGAGCGGCGGCGCTGGCCGTGGGGCATCGATTCACCCAGGAAGCGACTTCGGGGGCGTTGACGAAGATCTACGAGTCGCTGGTGACGCGGCGTACAAACACGGCGACCGGGCGGGTGGCCGGAGCGACGCCGTGACTCTGCCGCCGATGATCAAGAGGCTGGCGTGGTGGGCGGCGACGCTTCGGCCGCGGCGTGTGCGTGCGGGCGTTGGCAAGGGCCTGGTCATGGATCTGCGGCGGGCCAGCGGGTGGTACGCGAAGGGGATCAACGAACCGCCGATTCAGAACGCGCTGGCCGAGCATCTCAAGCCCGGCGATACGATCTTTGACATCGGCGCGAACGTCGGTTTTTTTTCCCTCATCGCTGCCCGGCTGGTTGGCCCTACCGGCAAGGTGTATTCGTTCGAGCCGGTGCCTGCCAATGCCGCGGCGATTCGGCGAAACGCCGGGCTGAATGGGTTCTCGATCGACGTGATGGAGACGGCGGTGGGGGACTCGACTGGCGAGATCGAGTTGGTGCTGACCCGTCACCCCGGAGGGGCGAGCATCATTGCGGACACGCCGAGCCATGACATTTCCGGCCGTCTGCGGGTGCCAGTGACTCGGATCGATGATCTCGTCGCCGAGGGTCGCATTGACGTACCGGCGTTTGTCAAGATTGACGTCGAGGGCGCCGAGGCCGCGGTGCTGCGAGGGATGGAGCAGACCTGCCGCGGCCATCGTCCGGGGATCGTCTGCGAGCTTGACGATGCGACGATTGAAGCGGTCGAGGGCAAGGTCGCGGGCGTGGAGGAGATGCTGCGCTCGTGGGGATACCAGGTGAAGCGGCTGGACCGTGCGTACGCGGCGGATGGCTGGCCTGTGCGGCACCTGCTCGCGACGGCCTGACTACCGCCCGCGTGCGATGAAGTCTTTGAACACAGTGCCGGTGTCGGTTCCCCATTCCCAGTTGGTGAATAGGCCGATGCGGTTGACCATCAAAGGCGATTGGCGTGGGTAAACGTCAGTGAGCGAGCGTTGCAGGACGGGCTCGCCGTTGATTCGGACGAGGAAGCGGTTGCCGTCGAAGGCGGAGCGGAACCGAAAGGGCACACCCCACACGGTGCGGTCGGGTCCTGTGCAGGTCCAGATCGCGTCGTAGAGGTCGTCGAAGC
This sequence comes from Phycisphaerales bacterium, assembly GCA_044222195.1. GTDB lineage: Bacteria > Planctomycetota > Phycisphaerae > Phycisphaerales > UBA1924 > JAHBXE01. The sequence goes on along the minus strand of JBGANS010000013.1, from coordinate 122,694 downwards.
CGTTGATGCGGAAGAAGGTGGAGATGGAAGCGGTTTCGAGGTTGTCGTGGAGCCAGAGGTTGACCATGAAGTAGTTGCGGGCGTCCTGCATGAAGATCATGCCGCCGCGGCCGCGTTGGCCCTCGCCGCGCTTGGTGCCGGGCGGGGTCATTTCGAGATCGATGTCGGCGAGATCGGGGCTCTCCCAGGGGATGGTGTAGAACGTGCGGCCGGGGCTGGGCACGCCGCGGGAGGCGACGACCCGTGCCGCCGACTCGCCGGTGATTTCGAATCGTCCAGCGCCGAAGTCGTGGCGCCACACCTTGTTCCCCAATGTCGTGGTATGACCTTCAAGGTCTCCCTGTGGACCTGAGAAGTCGTCGCGAACTGTGATGGTGGTCGCCTCGATCATGGCGGGTGGACCCATGTCGAGGAGGGGCGGGATTGGTATCTCGCGTGGATGTGCCTCGAAGTCGGATAGGACGATGTCGCTGCTTGAGCCCGGTTCCGGCGACCCGCACACGCCAACTCCGAGCCCGTCGCTCAGGCGAGAGTCGATGAAGCGGCGGCCCGTCGCCATTTCTCCGTTGATGCTGACCGTGAACTCGGGGCCGTGATCGACGACCTGGATGGAGTTGGGTGTTGAGGTGTTGAGGGCGGGGATGCCCTCGGCCACCGTCGTCCACACGCCGTTCTCGACCAGACAGACGCGGCATCCCTTGTCGTTGGCGAGGACTGCCCAGAAGTGTGCCGCGTCGCGAGCGCGGAAGACGAGCCCGGCCGCGCTGGAGTTCGGGGCGGTGTGAAGCACGGCGTGAACGAGCCCCGTGGGTTGCGGCGGGAACTGCAGGGCGACAGCCTTCGCCGAGGCTGCCCGCGCCCCGGTGCTGGTCCGTTCGATTCCGCACCCTTCCCATCGGCTTGTGGCGTGCAGGTCTCCCGACCCGCGGAGGCGGTCGAACACATGAGCCGAGCCAAAGCCCTTCCCGAGTTGTGCGATCTTGACGCCATGGACCACGGTGTCCATGGTGAACCCGATTTCGCCGAGCACCGCCTGGGAGACGCTGGCGAAGACCTCGGGATCGGCGTTGACAGGGTCAATCGCGATCGGGCGCAGGTGCGGATATCCGCCGACGGCGTGCGAGCCGGGCAACGCCGCGGCGTAGTAGATGGCGCCGCGTTCGCGGAGTACGACGATGTAGTAGATGGTGAGATTCTGAAGGCTGGTGCAGGTAGAGGCGCACTTTGGCCCGACCCGGGCCCATAGTTCGCCGTTGTTGAACACGCGGCTTGCGTGTATGACGATGCCGTTGCCGGAGGAGACGGGGTCGGACGGAGCGGCGTGTGGGTAGAAGCCGGCGGCGAAGTTTTCGATGACCGGCGGCGGGGAGTGAGCGCTCTCCCTGCTCTGAAACCACCTGTTGACCTTGCGAATGAGGGCAATTCGCGGGCGATGGCCGAGCCAACGAGTGAATCGAACAGGGAGCGGCTCGGTCTCGCCACCCTTGAGCCAGCGGGCCGTCTGGCGGACCCAGTTCTTGAGCTGGTAGCTTTGCGAGAGACTGTGGCCGTTGTCGACCTTGACCGCGAACGCGAGTCCGGGGGTTCGAGCGAACGGCCCGTAAGCGATCGCGCTTCGGCCCCAGCCGGGCTTCGCCAAGGGCTGGATCCTCAGAGCGTTATGGCTGATGGAAAGCACCCGTTCGACATCGGCTCCGAGCCGGATGGAGCCATCGGGGGTCCGTGAACCGATGACGGATCCTCGTCCCGCGGGAACCGAGAACAGGTCCTCGAGCAGCAGTCGTGGCGAACCGTCGCGGGTCTGGGGGGTGGAGGACTTCGGGGTGGTCGACGACGAAATGCGGTTGCTCCGGAAGGGTGCAGGCCGAAGAGAATATCGGCACGCGCGCCGAGGGTCGATCAGCCGGGGCGGAACCTTCCCCCGACAGATTCTTTCGAGCGGCGTTTGAGCCGGGCACGAAGCGGGAGTATCTTTTGTCCAATCCCATGGCCCATCCGACTGAGGGACAGTTCGGCTCCAGCATTGTCCGAGAGTTGTCCTGTCCGTATTGCGCGGCGGAATACCGGGCTGAATGGCTGAAGGCTCGACCGGGTTATGGAACGCTGCATTGCGAATGCGGGGCTTCTCCCGTGATCGAAGGCATTCCGTGGCTCGCCCGGGGTCGCTTCGGCATCGGGTCGCGTGAAGATCTGACCATGGACTCGGCGGTGGCGTCGATCCAGCGGGGAGATGCGGAAAGCGCCCTGTGCGAAGCACTGCTGTGGTCGTCGCGGTCCCGAGCAAGGCGGGTGGCCGCGTTGTTCAAGCGCCTGGGGCGGCCCGCCCCGGCGTTTCTGCTCAGGGTTGCCCGCCGTCGGCTCCGCGAGGCGGTGCTGGGCGACACCCAGCTCACGTACTCCAAGGCGCTGGCCGAGCTTCGGAACAGCCGGTATGCGGACTATCTGTACCACCGCTTTGCCAATCCGAGCCTGCTGGCGGCGATACCGGTGATGCTGCTTCTGCGGGAGCTGGCCCAGCGGCGGGGTACACCTGCTCGGGTGCTTGAAGTGGGTGGGGGAACGGGGCACGCCAGCTTTCTGATCCGCAGATACTTCCCCGATCTCAACGTTGTCCTCACCGATTCGGACTTCACCAACCTGTATCTCGCCCGCCGGTTCATCGCGCCGACGTGCGAGAGCATCTGCGTGGATGCCGAGGCCCGGCTGCCATTTGCCGATCACTCAATAGACGCGGTGTTTTGTCAGGACGCGTTCCACTACATGCGGGAAAAGGCGGACTTGGTCCAGGAACTGCGGCGGGTGGTCAAGCCCGGCGGAACGTGGCTGTTTCCGCACTTGCACAACGCCGCGGCGGCGAACCCGGCGCCGGGCATACCGCTGGCGCCGACGGGGTATGCGCGACTCTTTTCGTTCCTGAATCCAAGGTTGTTTTCTGAGGCGAACTTGCTGCGGCAGTTCCATTCCGATCAAACGGTCGATCTCCGCCAAGCGCCGCCGGTGGGCGAGCTTCGAGACTCGCAGGCGGTGACGCTCGTCGCCGGGCCGGAATCGCTCTGGCAACGGCACGACTTCCGGTCCCTGTTCATGCGTCCGGCGCCGGACCTGCAGATCAACCGGATCTACCAGCGGTCCGCCACCGGGGTGCCCGGCCCTATTCACTGGCCCAACGGGGATCTCAAGGCCGAGTGCGGCGAGATCGAGGCGTTCCTGCAGCGCCGGCCAGAGGTCAGCGCCGATGCGATGGACCGGCTGAAGCGCGGCGAGGAAACCGAGATCGACTCGGAAGCTATCGGCACGCTGATCCGCGACTTCGCGCTGGTCCCGATGCCCGAACATTACGATTGAACGGCAGCCGGCCGATCAGGCTTCGAGCACCTGGGCGTTGACGCCGAGGGCTCGCAACTGCTGACCGATTTCGTCGCGGTACACGGGATTCATGATGACGACGACGTCGGGGCGGATGGATGGAAGGCGGGAGGGGGCGATGATCTCCTGCCCGGTGCCGGCGACGAAGCAGCCTTGCTTTCGAGGGTTGACATCCACGATGTGGTCCAGCCCGCTGCCGGCCTTCGCCGCGAGAGTGTTGAGGAAGGTGACACCCTTGGATCCCGCGCCCCAGAGAACGGCGCGTTTGCCCTGGCGGGCGAGGTCCGCGAGCCGCGTTTGCCACTCGGAGACTTTGGTCCGCTGGCGATCTCCGAATCGGTCGACGAGCGCTCGGAAGTGCTGATCCTCGGGGTCGGCCGCGCGGCCAAAGCCCGGCAGAGTCGATCCCGGGCGGGCTCGGATCGTCAGGAACTGTCCGCCGTAGACGCTGGAGGTTGTGAACGGCTCAAACCCGCCGGCGGCGAAGAGCCGACGGATCGCTACGCGGCTGAAGTAGTTGCAATGCTCGTAGATGATGTCCCAGATGCCGAGCTGTTCGAGCGTCCACGACACATCGGGAACTTCGAAGAACACGATGGTTCCCGGCCGATTGCCCACCGTCTGGCGAACATGCGTGATGAAGCTGAACGGCTCGGGAATGTGCTCGAGGACATGCCGGCAGCAGACGAAGTCGGCTGGCTCGCCGGCGGTTTCAGGGCCGTAGTACTTCTGCACGATGGAGACGCGGGGGTCAATCGGACCAGCCCTGGCGGGATCGAAGGCGGGGTCAAACCCGAAGCCCCGATTGTCCCCGAGCCGGCAGAGCGTGGAGAGAAACGATCCATCACCGCAGCCGAGTTCCACAATGTTTTTGTTTCGGAGGGAGTAGCTGGCGACAAGCTCGTTCGCAAGGTCCTCCGCGTACTGTCGGAAAAGCGGTGAAAAGTGCAGGGCGTTCTCGTACTGCCCGCCATACTTCACCAGCGATTCGTCAAAGGCCTCGTTGAAAACGAGCCCGCAGGAGTTGCAATACGCGAGGTGGATGGTCCCGCGCGCCGCGCTCCTCGCTTCGGCCGGAGTTGCGGAGAGGACGTTGCAGAACACCGGCATTCCGGTGACGCGGAAGAAGGTCGTGGTTTCAGGGCTGGAGCAGGCGGGGCAGGGCATGGGCGGCGATTGTAGTGGCCCGGGCCATCATGTGAGCGGGCCCTACAGAGGCGCCCTCTTCGGCTCCCCATCGCGGCGCGGATATCCGGCCGGAGTCTTGCGCGGCTTGTCGAGGACCACGATCCGGCCGGTCGGCGTATCGATTGTCCTTTCATGCCGGACATGAAGGGAGTGCAGAGCTTTCTTGGATGCAGCAAGCTCTTCGTCTGCCTTCTGGCCCTTGATCAGGAGCACACGCCCGCCGACCTTGACCAGGGGCACGGTCAACTCCGCGATCACGCTCATCGGGCCCACTGCACGGGCGACGGCGACGTCGTAGTGCTCCCGGTGCTCCGGCGATTGCCCGGCCTTTTCGGCGCGCATCTCGACCACGGTCAGGTTGGAAAGTTGCAGTTCCTCGGCGGCTCGCCGGAGGAAACTCGCCTTTTTCCCGGTGGCCTCAAGAAGCGTAAACGCAAAGGACGGCATCGTGATCGCGAGCGGGATTCCGGGAAGACCGCCCCCGGATCCGACATCGATGACCCGCGAGCCTTCCGGGAACGCCTCACCGAGAATGGGGAAGAGCGTCAGTGAATCGAAGATGTGCCGCATCCACGCCGCGGCGGGGTCCGTGACGGCCGTGAGATTGAACTCCTGGTTGGTACGGAGCAGGAGCGACAGGTACGCGCCGAGCTTCTCGACTTCGCCGGCATCAAACTCAATGCCGAAGAGCGACGCTTGGGCAAGGAAGTCCCCAGGAGGGGGCAGGATACGGTCGAACTGGGCGGCGTTTTCGCTCATTGAGGGTTCCACTGTATTCGGGCCGTGGTCGCGAAAGGGGCTTGGCGGGTGTTCCATGCCGCGCCTCACACCGTCGGATTCGTCGCCTGCGGAACCCGACGGGGGTTTATTCGTCGTCGTCGTACTCGAACGACTCTCGGAAAGGCGGCACGGGCTTGCGGATGGCGACGTTCACGATCAGCCCGGTCATGATCCACACCGTGATCATGCTCGAGCCGCCGTGGCTGAGAAAGGGCAGCGTGATCCCGATGATTGGAAGCAGCCCGATGTTCATGCCAACGTTCACGACCAGCTGCGTCCCGATGAACGCGGCGAGGCCTACGCAGACCAAGCGGCCGAAGGGATCTTTGCACACCGCCGCGGCGAGCAACGCCCCGCTGATCCACATCATGTAGAGGCCCATGACGCCGATGCCGCCGAGGAACCCAAAGCGGGCGACGACGACCGAAAAGATCATGTCGTTGTGCCGCTCGGGAAGCGGGTTGAAGTGGGCGAGGGCCCTCGTGTGCACATCGCCGTTGCCCGTGACACGACCGGAGCCAGCGAGCGCCTGGGCGGTGAAGGACTGGTAGTTGATGTCGTGGGCCCCCTCGCGCTCGCCGCGGATCTGGCCGATGACGGCCATGATGCGGGCCTTTTGGTAGGGCTTGAGGAGAGGGTACATGGCGGGCGCGGCCAGTCCTGCGACCGCAACGATGATGAATAGGTGGCGCAGCCGTGCGCCCGCCGCGGCGAGCATCGCGAAGAGGGCGGGGATGAACAGGAGCGCCGTGCCCATGTCGGGCTGTTTGAGGATGAGCGCAAGGGGAACGAACGTGATACCGGCGATCGGGAGCAGGCCGAAGAACTGTCGGTGGGTGCGCCGGAACCGGAGATATTGGGCGACGACAAGCACGAAGGCGATCTTGGTCAGTTCGCTGGGCTGGAGCTTGAAGAACCCGAGGCTGATCCACGCGCGGGCGCCGTTGACGGGGTGCACGATCGAATCAGGTATGCCGGGAAGAAGCAGGAAGACGAGGAGCCCGAGGCTAAGCGCCATCGCCGGCCAGGCGAGAAAGCCGATCAAGCGGTAGTGGGGGAATACGACGACGATGCCTGCGATCACGCCCACGGTGATGAACATGAGTTGGGAGGTGGCCTTGGCGTCGAGGCTTCCTTGGGTGCCGACGGCGCGAAGCCCGACGTCGATCGTGTACACCGACAGGACCGACAGCAGCGCCCCGGCGAGGACGCACAGCCAGCCGGCGTGGATGACGGCGAACTTGTATCGCTGGATGGCATCCGTGACGTACGGGCGCGGGCCCCACCCGCTGAATGTGCCGCCGCCGGCCACTTACAGGTACCCCTCGGTCATCAGGGCGCGGATGATCTGGTTCACGATCGGCCCGGAGACCTTGCCGCCCGAGCCTGCGTATTCCATCATCACGGCGATGGCATACAGAGGTCGGTTGTCACTCTGGTGTCCGACGAGGACGACGAACCAGGAGTGGTCGCCCCAGCGGAGGGCGCGCCGTCCGGCGGGGAACTGAACCGACTGGTCGCCGGACACTTCTCGAATGGTCGAACCCTCGACGGACCGGTCGTACAGGGGGTCGCCCTCTTTCTGGAAGATCGTCGGGGCCTGGGCGGTACCGGTCTTGCCCCATACTTTGATTCCGGGTAAGTCGGAGAAGTGCTCAACCCGCACTGTGCCTTCCGCTCCATCCTGCGGGATATCCACGTGGTGCCCGGTGCCGCGGGAGTCGTTGACAGAGAGCGAGAGGCCTTCGAGGGCCTCGCGCATCGCCCGGGGGTCAAGCTCGAGGTCGTTGCCGCTCTGTTCCTGCATGCCCCTGATGACGTGTGGAACGATCCGTTTGCCGCCACGCGCCAAGGTGGCGTATGCATCGGCGGCATGGAGAGGCGTCCAATCGACCGGTCCTTGACCGATCCCCATCTGGATTGCGTCCTGGATAGTGACAGCCCGCCTTCCGGCGGACCCGCCGATGTTGCCGGGGTATTCGATACCGATGCCGAGCTCCCAGCGCTGGCCCAGGCCGAACATCGCGTAACTGTCCATGATCCCCTGCGGCCCGAGGCGCTGCCCGAGCGTAAAGAAGTAGATGTTGCACGACACCATGAGGCCTTCGGGCGCGGAGAGGGGGTGGCCGAGTTTTTCCGTGTGCGTGGACTTCCAGCGCGGGTCTTTGTAGATCCAGCATCGGAACTCGTTGGGCTTGTTCGGGAACAGGTGCCCGGTGCAGTCGATCGGCTCATCCAGGTTCAGCTTGCCGAGCTTGACGGCGCCGTTGAGCACCAGCGCCTTGACGATTGAGCCCGGCGGATACGGGCGCGCCACTGTCCGGTTCAGCCACGGCACATCGACGAACTGATTGAGCGGGTCCTTTGAGATGCTTTCCGGATCGTTTCGCAGCTTCGCTCGCGAAACGCCGGGAGTCGAAACCAGCGCCAGGATGTCCCCCGAATCAACATCGAGAACGACGGCGGCGCCGTTGAGGTGCGTGCCCGGCGGGACGGTCGGGTTCCCGTGCCCGTGCCAGGTCTGGGCGACGGCGAGCCCGAACTCCGGCGACATCGCGGCCTGGATTCTCGCCTGAAGTGCCGCGTCGATGGTGAGTTGTACAGCCTGGCCGTGTACGGGCTCGATCGCCGATCGTCTCCCGGTTTCGAGCTGAACTACGGTCGCCCCGCGCCGGCCCCGCAGAACGTCTTCGCGGGATTCCTCGACTCCGGTGAACCCCGAATCGTCGTTGTATTCGTAGCGCCCCATGTCGCGCAGGCTTTCCTGCAGGCCGGTCTCGGGAGCCGCGAGTACGCGCTGGGCGAAGGGTTCATCGGCATGGATGCCGCGCCTTTCATCCACGAGCTTGAGTCGCTGCTCGCGACGTGTCTCGTGCCCGATCACGAGCTTGCGCGTGTCGCCGCTTTCAACGATCCGGTCTTCGTGGGCGTTGGTCTCGACGCGGCCGAGAATGTGGTACGCGACACCTTCGACCGTGATCTTGGCCCGCTGCCCCGGCTTCTTCATCGGGCCTGGGAGTGATCCGAGGTCCATATCCACGGTTACCGTGTCGAGCGGGTATTCGCGATCGCCCGCGTTCGCGACCGCCAGCCCCGGCATCATCGGCTCGACGATGGGTTTGGCCAGCGCGCCGCCCGTGGGGAAGAGATGACTCGGGATCGGGATCTCCACCTGCTGCGACATCAGCTTCTGGAACGCGAAGCCGATGGCATCATCGACCTTGGGGAGGACGATGTGCGGGAGGTTCTGTTCTTCGAGCCGCTTGTCCGCCGTCTTGAGAATCTCCTCTTCGATGTCGTCGGTGATCTCCTGCCCGGTCGCGAGCTTGTCGTCGATCCCTTTGGTGATTCCCGCTTCGCGGATGCGCTGGTACATTCGCTCGACGTTGCGAACGATCCGTTCGCGCCGTTCATCGACATCCGCCCGGTTCATCCGAGCCGTGTCCGCGAAGAGGTCCCACATTGCATCGATGTGCGCCTCGAACGGGGCTCGGCATTGATCGATCAGTTCCTTGCGCTCCTCGGGCGAGAGCTTGCCCCATTGAGCCTTGTGTAGTTTCTTCGCCAGTGCCGCGGCACGCTTGGTTACCCACTCGCCGCTCAGCACGCGGTAGTCAACGGTGACGTCAAAGCTTGGCCGATCCTTGGCGAGCACGCGCCCCTGGCGGTCGAGGATCGGGCCCCGCATCGTCGGCGTCCACTCCAGCGTGACCAGCTTCTTCTCGGCCCGCTCCCGCAGGTCCGCCCCCTGCACGAGTGTCAGCCGTCCGAGCTGAACCGCGAGCATGATCACGCCCGCCGACATCACCGCGATCAGCAGCAGGAGTCTCCGGTGGAACATGGAAATGATGGAGGGTGATGCAGGCATTCCATTGCCCCGCGGGGTGCTGGATAGTAATCGACCCGCGCACCCGGGGTCAGCTTGTTCCGCCTGGCCTCCGCCGTTGTTCTACTTCGTGATGACGCCGATCTCCGCGGCGGAAGCCCAATCCCGCCCATTGACCTCGGACAGCGCAACAAACTTCACGAATCTCCCGAGCCGCGGCGCCTGGAAAGGCACTATCTGCTCCCCCGCTCTCCGCTCAAGTGACCCCGACACGGCCGGGTCTCCCCAGTTCTGGCCGTCGTCGCTCACACTCACCTCGTACTTCACCACCGTACCGTTGGGCCCGCTTGGCCGCGGGGTGTAGGAGAACCCTTTCATCGCGACCGGCCCGCCCAGGTCAATCACGATCCAGTGCGGGTGCTTGCGGGTCTCGGGGGAATACTGCGAATGCCAGATCGTGTTGGGATCATCGTCGATGGCGTTTCTGGCGCTTTCACCGGCATCAGCCTGCTCACTGGAGGCGACTACACGCCAGCGCGTCTTGGCGATATCGAATCCGACCGTCGCGACGGTGCCGGGCATCAAGTCCTTCCCGTCAACGCCGAGGGCGCGTGCCTTGATCGTTCCGGCGCCGTTGAACGGGAACGGCTTGGCATACTTCTCGGATCGTGCCCCGTCGGGGTCTGTGCCGTCCGTGGTGTACACCACAGAGCCCGCCCCCTCGGGCGCCGCAATCGTCACAATCCCCGTGCGATCCCGCCGGATGGTCGGCGCGGCGAGCCGCGTCGGCGCCAGGTACAGGCCGATCTCCGCGATGGTCGGTCGCACGCGTGCCTCGAGGCATCGCACGCGGATTCGGTTCGTCCGCTCGACGGGAATGCGAAGGAGCTTCCTGTACCCCACGGTGGTCCCGGTGGCGACCTCGCGCCATCCGGATCCGCCCACGGCCCAGCGGGTCTCATCCCAGATGTCCACGGCGAACCTCTCAACTCGCTGGCCGCTCGCGATGTGCTCCTGGATCGAGAGGATGTTGAATCGGCGCGCTTCGGGCAGGGCGAGCGTGATCGACGGTTCCGCTTCCCAGTCCGGCATGGTCCAGTACGTCTCGAGATCGCCGTCCGTGGCCGCCGCGGCGGCGTGGTCGCTCATCTGGATGTTGGCCGTCGTTACGCTTCCGGCGGCCAGGTTTTTTGCAAAGGTCGCGCGCAGCACGTCTCCCAGTTCCCGGAGGCGAGCGGCATCGTTCTCGTGGATGAGCCCGCGCCGGTCCGGCGGCACATTGAGCAGCAGCACCGAGTTCCCGCCCACCGCGCCGTAGTAGCAGTCGAGGAGGTCATCGATTGAACGCACCTTGTCGTTCTCTTTTTCATGCCAGAACCAGCCCGGTCGGATCGAGGTGTCCGTCTCCGCCGGATACCAGTGGAGGAACGGTGCATCCTTCAGTTTCGCGAGCGAACCCAGGTCGGCACCTGTCATATCCGGCCACTTGAACTCGTCGAGAGGTGCTGCAAGCGGAACTACGCTCCACTCGCTTGCACGGGTCTTGCCGGCCTCATTCCCGACCCACCGGATGTCGGGCCCGCGCCCGAAGATGGCCGCGTCGGGTTGGAGCTGACGGATCAGCGCGTACCAGGCTTTGTAGTCGTACACCTGCCCTTTGTCCTTGGGCGTCGCCCCGTCAAACCAGACCTCGCAGATCGGTCCATAGTTTGTGAGCAGCTCACGGAGTTGGTTCAGGAAGTAGGCGTTGTACCTGTCCGATTGTCCGTACGTCGGTTCGTGCAGATCCGCCGGGGAGAGGTATACGCCGAACTTCAATCCGTGCTTCCTGCACGCCTCCGAAGCTTCGCGGACGAGATCGCCCTTGCCGGCGCGCCACGGCGAGTTCTTGACGGAGTGTTCCGTGAACTTCGAGGGCCAGAGGCAGAAGCCGTCGTGGTGCTTGGCGACGAGGATGATCGCCTTCATTCCGCCATCGACCGCGGCCCTCGCCCACTGCTCGGCATCGAGAGCTGTGGGGTTGAAGTTCCCGGGGTCTTCGGTCCCTTCACCCCACTCGCGGTCCGTGAACGTGTTCATCCCAAAGTGGATGAACATGGTGAACTCGAGGCGTTGCCACGCCATCTGCCGGGTGTGCGGCACGACGGCGGCGGCGCGTTCGAGCGTCGCGCGATCGGTGGAGGGCTGGGAGAGAGAAGACACGACCGCGAGGGCAAGCGTGGGAAGCATCGCGAGAGGATACCGTCACTTCATCCCAGAGATCAGCTTCCGTTCAAACTCCGCCGCCGCCCGGCTTGGGATGCGGTCACGCCGGCGCACGATGGCGAGGGTCCGCGAGAGCTTGCCGTCGCGGCAGGGTAGCCCTTCGCCCTCGGCCAGCGCGAAACGGCTGACGAGGCCGACACCGATGCCCTCGGCGACCATTGACTTGATGCTCTCGATGGATCGCAGCTCCATCACGACGTCGAGCGTGACGCCCGCGGCCCTGGCGCCCGAGTCGATCAGGTCCCGCACGGCCGTGCCCGCCTCGAACGACACGAACGGCACGCCGATCAGTTCCCTCCACTTGAAGGACCTGCCGACCAGCCCGAACCCCTGGCGGGGGTTGGCTTCCCTCCGTGCGTCGCCCTCTCGGCGCCTTCTGTCTCCGGGCACGATCAGTTTCAGCTCGTCCTCGACAAGAGGGATTGTGAGCAGATCGCGTCCGCCAGGGACGTCGCTGGGCAGCGTGACAATCCCAAGGTCGAGCTCGCCGCTGAGCACCGCCGCGGCCACGGCGCGGCTGCCGGCTTCGCGGACATAGAACCGGACACCCGGGTGCGCGCGCCGGACCGCGGAGACGACGGGGGGCAGGAGGTAGGTCGTGGCGGTGGCGCCGCCGCCGATACGAATCGAGCCGGATTCGAGTCCGATGAGCTGGCGGACGGCCTTGACGCCGGAGTCGGCGGCGCGGAGGGCGTCTTCGGCGTGGGCGAGGAACGTCTTTCCCGCGTCGGTGAGCTCCACGCCACGCCCGGTCCGATGGAACAGTTCAGCGCCGACCTCTGCTTCGAGCTTGCGGAGCATGGCCGAGAGCGCCGGCTGGGTGACGCCGAGTTCTTCGGCCGCGCGGGTGACGTGGCGGGCGGCGGCGATGGCCTTGAAGTATCGGAGAGTCGTCAGTTCCACGATGGGCAGGGTACGGGGTTGGCGCTACCTTCGCCGGATGGCCCTGGCGAGGCTTCGCCGGCGCTGGCGCACGGCGATGTAGACCACGGAGGCCAGTACGAGGACGATGGCGCCGGCGACGCCGGCGATGAGCCATGGATCCTCGCCGATGAGGAGCGGCTTGAGAGCGTTGTAGACGACAATGCCAAGGCTGGCCGCGGCCACGATAGCTCCGGCGACTTTCGCTCCCTTTTCACTGCGGCTTGCCAACGGGTGTCTCCTGTGCGTTCTTGTAGACGTCGCGATCAACGCGTTCCATGTATGTCGTCAGATTAGAGCCGGGACCAAAGCCGAACTGCTGGTAGAGGCCCTGGGCGTCGCGAGTGAGCAGGCACCAGCGGCGAAGGCCCTGGAGGTCGGGGTGGGCGAGGATGACTTCCATGAGCCACTTGGAGAGGCCTTGGCCGCGGTGGGACTCGTGGATGAACACATCGCACAGGTACGCGAAGGTGGACTTGTCCGAGATGATCCGGGCGATGCCGACCTGGGTGTGAGGAGTGGTTCGGGTGTCGTAGATGCCGAAGGGGAGAGAGCCGGCGAGGGCCCGGGCGATGATGCCCTTCGGGATGCCGATGGACCAATACGCGCGTGAGAGGAGGGCGTGGACCGCATCAAGGCAGATGCGGTCCGGGTTCGTGGAGATGAGGTAGTGGCCGCGGATGTGGTCGGACATGAGTCAGCGGGGTGAGGAGGGTGGAAAGGGCTGGTTGTTCTCGATGAGCCTGGTGAATCGTTCGAATCGGTAGGGGCCGGGGAGGATGACAAGCAGGGCCATTGCGGCGAGTCCGGGGGCGGCGAGGGCTTCAAGCCGACCCGTGAGAAGCACAGTGACCGCACCGAGGAGGCCGAGCCCTTCAGCGAGCGCGGCGGCCAGGATGGTGACGATGAGGTATCGCTGTTCGAGGTATCTTGGCCGGACGGATTCGTCGAGCGCGAGAGCCTCGCGTCGGACCTGGGCGATGAGAAGCGGTTTGAGGAGAAAGTTATACGCGGTGAACTCAACGACGGCGAGAACGCCCATGACAATGAAGAGCATTTCGGCCAGATTGGGATCAGGCGAAGTGTTGAGCTTGCCGCCCATGGTGGCCGCGACGACGGCGAAGGAGAGCATGCCGAAGAGGAGAGCACCGACGAGAATCTGGCCGGTCTTGATCGGTGACTGTGAATCCATGCCGAATGTTATCGGGAGATGACCCGGAGCATTTCGGTCGTGCTCGGCCGGAATCCGCAGGACGCGAAGAGTCGGCGGGCGGCCTCGTTGGGGGCGGCGGTGTCGAGCCGGACCTGCGCGAGGCCGAGTTCGGCGAAGCGCGCGACGGCCGCGTCAACAAGATGGCGGGCGATCCCCCGGGAACGGTGAGCCGGCTCCACCCAGACATCATGGATGAAGCCGAACCGGGTGAGTCGGTAGATGGGAATCTCGTCCTCGATCGTTGCGATCAGGTACCCCGCGAGGGAGACGGGCGCGGTGCCCACCGGCTTCCGGGGAGAGTGCACAGCCGGGGTGCCCACACCACCCATACCTGGAATCTCCGGCGCGGCGGGAAGTTCCGCGACCAGAAAGATGCTGTTGGGGTCGGCGATGCGCTGGGGGAACCACCGCCGGTAACGCTCGACGATGTCGGGAAGGAACGCGTACTTGTCCGAGTCCCAGGATTCGTGCAGCGCGCAGATGGCGGCGACCTTGGGGAGGATCGCGGGGATGTCCGCCGCGGCGGCGGGGCGGATGAGCATGGAGAAGGGTAGAGGGGGCCAGGTGGAGCGAGCGAATGCCGACAGAGGGCCGATGAGACTGCACCTGTCTGCGGATGATCTGCTCGCCGCGGCGTTCGCCGGGCGAGCGATGGCCCGGCGCATCACGAGTGTCGGCGTGTATCAGGCGGCGCAGGATTGCGGGAGCTCAAGCGCCGAGACGGAGTCTCCACAGGGCGTTGGCCGAGCGGAAGTCGAGAAGCGGATGCGATCAGTCTGAACGCGTCAGTGCGGCGCGGGGATGTTCATGTTCTCGTGAACAATTCGCCACTCGCCGCCCTCGCGTTTGTACACGAGCGTGACGTTCGCGGGGATTTCGAGTTTGGTGCCGTCGGTCTTGGTCCCGGTGATGCGAACGGTGCTGGCGGTGGCGGCGCCTTCGGTACCGAGCCAGGTGCGGTTGGTGGATACTTCGACGAGTTGGGCGGTCTTGAACTGCTTCATGCCCGGGCCCCAGAGGTCGGAGTAGGCCTTCCAGCCGTCCACGATCTGGCCGGGGGCCATGTCGTCTATGGCGTAGAAATCGGGGGAGTTGGACATGGCATGCGAGAGTTTTTCGGTGGTAAAAGTCTCGCCTTCTTTCACGGTCCAGGCGGCGAAGTACGCGGACTTGGCGCTCGCGACGCCGGCGGCATCGGGCTTGCAGCACTGGCAGGCGGCGAGGGGGAGGATGAGCATGACAGTGAGGATCGCGCGGATCATGAGTGGCTCCTGGTGGAGGCACAGGTATCGGCGCGGCGGCGGAACCGGGTGGAGATTTCGGAGATGAGTGGGCGGTATTACCTCTCGCCGCGGAACCTCGGGAGGGGAATTCCTGAGTCGCTAAACGCACCGGGCTGCAAGGCGACGGCGGTACCGAAGGACGGCGGCGAGCAACGCCGCGACCAGGAGCCACCACAGCACGCCGCTGACCAGGAAGCTGACAAGCCACGACATGGAATCGGACGCGGCGCGAAGGCCATTGTGCCAAGCTTCCGCGATGGTGTGCTTGAAGTAGGTGAAAATCGATGCGGCGGGCTTGGGTTCTGGAGCGGCTTCGGGTTCGGCGCGGATGACAACGAGAATGGAAGCGAGAGAGACGAGATGGCCGAGGCGGTCGCGCTGGGCGATGTACTGCTCGATGGACTGGCGGACGGTGGAGAGGGAGTTGCGGAGCTCGAGAATGTCCTTGAGCGGGGCGTCGGCGCGGGAATCGAGGAGTTGGAGGAGTTCCTGCTCGATTCGTTGTTCGTTGCGGAGGCGGGCCTCGAGATCGACGACCTGGCTGGTAACGTCTTCGCCGGTGGTGTTCTCGGATTTGACATCGCCCAAGGTGCGGAGTGAGTTCATGACATCGCTCAGGCGGGCGATGCCGACGCGGAGGGTGAGATTGGCCTGGGCGGTCTTGCCGTCGCCCGTGAGGGAAGAAGTTTCGACGAACTCGCCGCCGGCGGCGCTGACGAGGTGAGTGGCTTTGGCAAAAGCGGCGCGGACGTCGGGGGTTTGGAGGTCGATAGTGGCCTTCTGGATGACGTGCCGGGATTCACCCGAGCGGGGCTGAGCAGTGGTGCTTGCGACTTCGATTCCGGTCTGAACTCGCACGCCGGCGTCCGAATCCTCCCGGGAGGGCTTGGCGTCGGCAGCCGCATAGCCGTACTTCCGCGCCCCGCCCAAGTCGCCTGCACGCCAGCCCTGCTCGGCGGTCTTCGCACGATCGACATCCTTCCACGACTCGACCGCCTGACCCAAGCTCGGCAGGGCGGACCGGGCGCTCCGTTCCGCATCGACAGAAGCCGACGCCCCACGCAGACCGCGGCTCGGGGGGGCCAACTGAATGACCGCGAAGATCACGACGAAGCACGCGGCCATGCCGATCAGGGCGCGGTTCGAGGTGGCGATGCGGCCTGCCCGGCTCTTCCAGGAAGGTCTCGCCTGGTCCCCGGCGGCGGCGTCCAACGCATTCTGCCACAGTGTCGTGTCCTGTCCGTCAAAGCGGGTGAGCTCGCGGAGTTGCTGTTCGAGCGTATCCGGTGTTGGCTGCGTCATGACGAAACCTCCGAGGCCGTGGCCGCGCGGAGGGTGGTGAGCGCGGCGTGGAGGCGGGACTTGAGTGTGCCGAGGGGGACTTCGAGGATCTCGGCGGCGAGCTGGTGGGTAATGCCTTCGTGGTAGCAGAGAAGTACGACGGTGCGTTTGTCGGGAGAAAGCAGCGACACTTGTTCGCGGAGCCAGGAGAGATAGTCGGTGGTGGTCGCGGGGGCAGAAGTGGCGGGTTCCGACGCCGCGGCAAGTGGGGCGGGCACTCCACGGCTCACTGGGGAGCGGGACTTGAGCGTGCGGCACTGGTTGATGGCGATGCGGTAGAGCCAGGTTTTGAACGAGCTGCGGCCGTCAAACTTGTCCGCGAAGCGGATGACACGGAGCCAGGTTTCCTGAATCGCGTCGCGGGCCATGTCGGTTCGTCCATCGAGGAGGCCGGAGGCGAGGCCGAGGAGGGCGGGTTCGTAGCGGCGTGCGAGGTCGCCGAGCGCGGATCTGTCGCCGTCGCGGAACTGGTCGAGAAGGGTTTCGTCGGATGTCGGAGGCATTGGACGGGAATTAGACCGGGGAGAAGGGTGGTTGGTTCGCGCAGACAACGGAATGGGTCGCATTGGTCCTTTGGGACGCATGGGAACCATGCGAAATGAAAGAAGCCCCGGGTGAGCGGGGCTTTGGGTGGGGCTTGGTTGGCTTGGTCGATCAGCTCTGCGCCATCTTCGTGGCCTTGGCCCGGGCGTCTTCCAGCGTGCCGACGTACATGAAGCAACCTTCGGGGAGGTCGTCGCCTTCGCCGTTGCAAAGGCGTTCGAAGGAGTCGATGGTGGCCTCGAGGGGGCTGTCCACGCCCTTGAAGCCGGTGAACTGTTCGGCGACGTGGAAGGGCTGGGAGAGGAAGCGTTCGATCTTGCGGGCGCGGGCGACGGTGCGCTTGTCGTCTTCGGAAAGTTCATCCACGCCGAGAATCGCGATGATGTCCTGGAGGTCCTTGTACCGCTGGAGGATCTTCTGGACGCGCTGGGCGATGGTGTAGTGGCGCTGGCCGATGATCGTCGGGTCGAGGATTCGCGACGATGAAGCAAGCGGGTCCACGGCGGGGTAGATGCCCTTTTCAGCGATCGAACGCGAGAGCACGATGAAGGCGTCGAGGTGGCCGAAGGCCGTCGCCGGGGCCGGGTCGGTGAGATCGTCCGCGGGGACGTAGATGGCCTGCACGGAGGTGATGGCGCCCTTGCTCGTCGAGGTGATGCGCTCCTGGAGAGCACCCATCTCGGTCGAGAGAGTCGGCTGGTAGCCTACGGCGGAGGGCATGCGGCCGAGGAGCGCGGACACTTCCGAACCCGCCTGGGTAAAGCGGAAGATGTTGTCCACGAACATCAGCGTTTCCTTGCCCGAGCTGTCGCGGAACTCTTCGGCCATGGTCAGCGCCGAGAGCGCGACGCGGAGACGCGAGCCCGGCGGTTCGTTCATCTGGCCGAACACCATCGCCACCTTGTCGAGCACGTGGGCCTTCTTGCCCTGGGCGTCGGTGTACTCGGCTTCCTTCATTTCACGCCAGAGGTCGTTGCCTTCGCGGGTGCGCTCGCCGACGCCGGCGAACACGGAATACCCACCGAAGTTCTTGGCGACGCGGGCAATCATCTCCTGGATGACGACGGTCTTACCGACGCCTGCACCACCGAACAGACCGATCTTGCCGCCACGCACGAACGGGCACAGAAGGTCGATGACCTTGATGCCCGTGGGGAGGATTTCGGTGTTGGGGTTGAGCTGGGCGAACTCCGGCGGGGCGCGGTGGATGGGCTTGGTGGAAACGCCCGACGGAGCCGGCATCTTGTCAATCGGTTCGCCGAGGAGGTTGAACACGCGGCCGAGGACCTTCTCGCCCACGGGAACGGTCACGGGAGAGCCGGTGTCATTGCACTTCATGCCGCGCTTCAGGCCGTCGGTGGATCCGAGAGCCACCGCCCGGACGCGCCCGCCGCCGAGGTGCTGCTGGACCTCGCCGGTGAGGTTGAGGTCGCCCACGGCCGTCTTGGCCTGCACCTTTACGGCGTTGTAGATTTCCGGAAGCTGGTCTTCAGGGAACTGGATGTCGAAAGTGGAGCCGATGACCTGGGTGACTGTGCCGTTGGTTGCCATGGCGACGCGTTTCCTGTGCGGTCTGACTGAGTTTTCCCGCGGCCAGATTCCGGCCCGGGTGAAGGGGGAGAAGAATAGGTCGCTGGCTCTCGATCGACCAGCACGGAAGGCCACTTCCGAACGCGGGCCAAACCGGTGTCACGGACCGGAAGGGTCCTCAGTCTACGGACGGTTCGGGGTGCGGCAAGAGGGTGATCAGGGCCCCCAAGATGACCTCATCGCGATCCTTGCCGATGAACGCGATTTCGGCATCGGGCTTGATCCCGCGGCCCTCCAGAACCGTCCCGTCAGGCTCCAGATCCTCCCAGGATGGGAGATAGATCGTGACTCCGTTGCCCAGCGAATGGGGTCTCGGGTTGCCCGACGAGCCGTGGGAGCGAGATCCCACCAGCCACGCTTTGGCACCGTGGCGCATCATGAGGATGAACGACTCGCAACTGCTCATGCAGCCGTCACCGATGAGGACGGCCACTTTGCCCGAGTACGCCCGATTGCCCGAGCCCGGGACGGAGCGGTCAATTGGGCCGGCCCATCCTTCGGGTTGGCCTGGATCGCGTATGCGGCTCCGGCTGTACACCGCTGTTTCCTTGACGAACCGAGTGGCAAACACGCGGGCGGTCGCTTCATCTCCTCCGCCGTTGCTTCGCACATCGACCAGGATTCCCGGCGCATCTTTCATGGAATCCAGCGCGGCGTGCGCCGGCTCGAGGAGCTTGCCGTCGGATGGAAAGCCGGAGATCGAGATGTACCCCTCGCCGTCGTCAAAGCGGCCGCTGGACACGTATCGATTGTGCACCGTCAGTTTCGGGACAACCTTGGGGATGAGAGCAGGATTGATGTTGCGCGTGCCGACATACCGGTGGGTGGGGAATCGCGCCTCACCGACGCCAAGAGACATGTGCAGGTCCTGCGCCGCCGCGAGCATTCTGCCCGCTTCCCGGGCGAAGGCGGCGCGGCTTTGGGCGGCGACGAGTTCGGTCCGGTGGGCGTCAAACGCCGCATCCCAGTCCTTCACCACACGATCGCGATAGGAGTATCGCTGGTCGATGCGAGCGCGGAGAGTGGCGACCGCCTGTTGATTGTCCTGCGCGGTCGGCGGCGCCGGAGGTGGGCCGGCGTTCGCTTTGCCGGTTCGGAATGAGATGGGGGTGACCTCCGCGCTCTCGCCCGCGGCGTTCCGGAAGTTCATGGCCGCCGGGCAGTTGATGGAGAGGTCGTAGGCGTGGTCGGGCTCGAGCTTGACCGGGATGATGAGCGTGCGGGGGTTGTCCCAGCGAGGCGTTCCCGAGAAGGTGGGGAAGGTGGGGCCGCCGCCGCAGATCGAACGGCCGCCGGGGTTCATGTCCTGACTGAAGGTGATGCGGATTTCAGTTGTGTTGGGATCGACATCGATGTCGCCGTGGTCTGGAATCGCCGCGAGGATCACCGGTGGGCTAGCACCTTGAGCGAACGTCGCGTTGGCCATCAGCAGGGCAGCCAGGAGCAGTCGGTACATGCTGGCAAATGTTATTCGAACTGGTCCGTATTGCGGAGGGGCGTGGCGGCGAGTAGTGTTTGGAGAAGACGCCCGGGGAAAAAGCATGAGCAGGCTCTGGATTGTGATCGTGGCGGTGGGAATGGGAGTGATCGGCGGGTGCGCTTCAAGCCCGAAACAGGCCGATGACGGCCCCGCCCGCGCGATGGCGCGGCTCAAGGAACCGGTGCGGGCAGCGGCGGAGGGGTACGTAGGGGCTATTGAAGAACTCGCCCGAGTGCTTACGGGTGTGACGGACACGCCCGGTGCACGTGGTGCGATGCCGAAGGTTGAAGAAGTACTCGCGAAACTCGCGGAGCATCGGGGAACGCTGGATGGGGCCGGGGCCTCCGCGAAGGCGGAAGCGAGGTACGCGTTCTGGATGAGTTTGGACGCCGCGAATGCGTCGTTGGACGCTCAGGTGAACAGGATCAAGGGAACGCCGGGAGTGGGGCCGGCGCTCTCGGGGCTCCTAGATAAGGTGCCGCGGTGGCGCTAGATCGTGACGCGTGAGTTGCTGAAGGCCGGCGAGCCTTAGCGCTTGTCGCGGGTGAGCTGCGCGTAGGCGTTGTGGTTGTGGATCGACTCGAAGTTCTCGGAGTTGATCGAGAACCAACTAATTCGATTGTCGCCATCGAGCAGGAGCGCCAGGTCGCGGACGATGTCTTCGACGAACTTGGGATTGTCGTACGCCGCCTCAGTGACGAACTTTTCATCAGGGCGT
Organism: Phycisphaerales bacterium; assembly: GCA_044222195.1. Classification (GTDB taxonomy): domain Bacteria; phylum Planctomycetota; class Phycisphaerae; order Phycisphaerales; family UBA1924; genus JAHBXE01. Next base: position 102,180 of record JBGANS010000013.1, on the reverse strand, counting down.
TTGAGGACGGCAAAGACCTCCGTCGATGCGGCCTTCTCGAGGTACCGGACGATCTCTTCAATCCAGATCCGGCTCTTCATCCGCACCTTGGCCTCGATCCGGCAGCGCTGGTTGTGCGCGCCGTAGAGGGAGATTTCCTTTGAGCACGGGCACAGGCTGGTCGCCGGCGCGGCGACGGACATGATGAAGTCGTCATCGCCGTTGGACTGACACTCGAAGCGAACCTGGTAGTCCATCAGGCCGGGCGCCTTGGTCACGGGGGCCAGCTTCTTGATGAAGTACGTGAACTCGGCTTCGAAGTGAGACTCCGCGGCGTTGAGCCGTTCGCAGATCGCTCGGGCGACTTTGGGAAAGCAGTCCGGCGTGAGAGCGCTGTCCGCGTATTCGTTAAGCACTTCAAGAAAGCGGCTCATGTGCGTGCCCTTCTGGTAGTGGGGCAGGGACACGTACATGTTGACCTTGGCGACGGTGGACTGCTCGCCGCCCTCTTGCGTCCGAAGGCGAATGGGGTACGTGACGTCTTTGACGCCCACCCGGTCAATCGCGATGTGCCGGGCGTCATCCGAGGCCTGGACGTCGGGCATCCCCGCGGCTTGAGGAGCAGTTGCCGTCGACCGGCCGTTCGAACGTGACTTGACGGGTTTGGACTTCAAAGAGGCCCTCCTGCCCATGGTAGGTTCGAACGGGCGAGGAGCTTTGGATTCACTTGCGGGAGCTGGAAGCGGCGACGGGGGAGGGCTCAGGGTGCCTTTTTTCAATCATGGAACCCGCCCAGGACACGCCTATTGGGATGCCGAGCAGGCCCCCGGCGATCCAATCCAGTGGAGATATATTGGCCAACGGGAAGAGCGAGCCCTTGTACGTGGCCGCGACAACACCAGCGGATCCGGACAGGGCCAGCCCCGTAAGAGGCCCGACAATCGCGAGCAGCGCGAGGGGCAAGAACATGGTGGGGATCGGTGATTCGAAGTCCACAAGCCGGCACGCCGCGGCGGAGAAGGTCCCGGCCACGATCGCCGCAAAGACAGCTTGACCTTTGAGGGGCGAGATCCCGATCAGCCAGGCGGCAACGGCTGCGGCGGCGGCTCCGACGACAATCGAGACGGCTCCACCTTTCCCGGCGAACATCTTGATCAGCACGGCGGCGATGAGTCGCTCTTCAACTGATCGGCGCTTTTGAGAGGTCTCAATGCCTTCGTGCCGGCTGAACATCCAGCACGTGAAAATGATGGCCAGGCCGAAGATGCCGAGGATCGCGCCCTCGACCGCCAGCTTGACGAGCGGCGAGCCCGACTGTGCTGTGCGGACGAGCTGGTCATTGTCTGCGGTCTTCCAAGCCGCCCAGGCGACAACCAGACCGGCAGCGGTAAGTGCCGGCGCGAGGCCGAGAATTCGGGCGGTCACGAGGCCGATCAGCAGGGCGACGACAAGGGCGCCGATCGCGGCGGCCAGGCTCAAGGCCGGGGCGGAACTGACGAGCGGAGAAGCCGGTCCCCCGTCCACGGCGTGAACGGACCCGACGAGCATTCCAACCGCCGGCCCCGCGACGAGCAGCGCGAAGAGATAGATGGCCCAGCGGATGATCGTGCTTCGCATGGGCGGATAGTAACGCGGCGGCGGGGCGAACGCCGATCCGCGGGCGGGGCGCGGCAGGGGTTGATACTCTGACGGGGCAGACGGGAGAGCCCAGCAGGAGACGGCTCATGAACACCGAAACCAGGCGAGACGGAACCGTTCAACTGGCGGATTGGTGGGAAGACCTGATTTGGCCGCGGGTCATCTCGGCGGCGGCGCTGGGAGTTCGTCCCGGCCGCATAGGTCTGGCATTTTTTGGGATGGTCGTAGGGCTGGGAGTCGTGGCGCTAGGGCACCTGTTCGACGGATGGGCCGGGAAGACTCACATGCCCGGGCCGTGGGATGTCGGCGCCGGTCAGGAAGGACCGCTGTCGGCGGTGTGGCGGCTCATCGTTGCCTACCCCATCTCCTGCGTGACGTCGATGCCCTTCACGACGTTGCTATTTGTGTTCGTCGTCCTGCCCGTATGGCTCGTCGTCATGGGGGCGATCTCAAGGCTGGTCGCGATGGAGTTCTGCCGCGGCGAGTTTCTGACATGGACGGAGGCCCTGGGGTTCAGCCTGAGGCGGGTGAAGTCTTTGGTGGGTGCGGTGCTCGGGCCGCTGGTCGCGGTCTGGCTTATCGCGCTGGTGCTTGCCGTGGGTGGATGGCTGTTGCTCAACTGGCCGTACGTAAACGTCATCGGGGCGGCGCTGTACGTGATCGCGCTGGTGCTCGGGATGGGGGCGTCGCTGATCGGGCTGGTATTCCTCGTGGGGAACGGAATGCTTGCTCCGGCCGTGATCTGCGACGGGGCCGACGCGATCGATGCGATTCAGCGGGCGTATGCATACACGCTGGACCGGCCGGTGCGGCTCTTCTCGTACATGCTGCTCTCGGGGCTCGGGCTGCTGTTTGTTGGGCTGGTTGTCGCGGTGATTCTGGGTGCCGGGATCGGGATCGCCTACGCGGGCACGGGGTGGTGGCTGGGCCCGCAGGCTCAGCACATGCTCCTCCACGGAACCGTGTCGGCGGTGCCCGGCCTGGGCGGCGCGTTTGGCGAGCCCGAGGGATCGTTCAGGACCGCCTCGTGGATGATCCGGCTCTGGACCATGGTGCCCGTGTACGGCCTTCTGGCCTGCATCGTGAGTTGCGCTGTGGCGTGCAAGACGATCGTGTACCTCAGCATGCGGCGCATCTGCGATGGGCAGGACATGGCGGAAATCTGGGTGCCCGGCGAGATCGAGGGCATGATGAAGTCGTCGCTCGCCGGCCGCGCTGCGGAAGTGGGTCCTACGCAGGCCATCCCGGATGATGAGGCGTGACCCGCGTGCCGGGAGCAACGCTCCAGGAGCAAGCTGTTCGCATCGCGGGGGCCATGGCTGAACTGGGCGTGCAGGACCTTGTGCTCAAGCGAGTTGGTGCGTGCACGGGCCTCTTGACGAGACAGGCCGACCTGCCTGGCGTGCTCGTGGCGATGCCCGCGGCGGCGCGACTCGAGTGTGCCTCGTTGGGAGTTGTCGTGGAGATGACCGGGGGTGAGATCGTGTGGCGAGGCCTTGACGGTGGCCGGGCGGCGGAGTTTGAGAAGGCCCTTCGCGATTGAGGCAACACGGCGAAGTCCAACTCACGCGTTGAGAAACGGCGCCGGGTCCAGCAGGTCCTGCTGATGCAGCGGGTCCGGCAGCTGGGCCGGAAGCACCGCACGGTCAATGTGAAAGGGGCCGACAGCGGTGCGGCGAAGCTCGGTGAGCATCCCGCCGACGTTCATCGCCGCGCCGATGTCGCGGGCCAGACTGCGGATGTACGTGCCCTTTCCACAACGCATATCCAGCCGGAGGATCGGCCAGGTGTAGGTCAGCACCTCGATCGAAAGAACGTGAATCGGTCGCTCGGGAAGAACGAGTTCGGGCCCGCGGCCCATCTCCGCGGCGCGGGCGATCTTGTAGGCACGCTTCCCATCAACCCAAATGGCGGAGTGCGAGGGCGGGCGTTGCTGGATCACACCGGTGAATCGAGCACACGTGTTGCGAACGACCTCCATCGACGGCGGCGAGAGCGACGGGAGCGGTGTGATCTGCCCTTCGCGGTCGTCGGTGCTTGAGGTGTGCGCGAGGTCGATGTCGGCGATGTAGCGCTTTTCACCGGCCATCAGGGCGTCGCACAACTTGGTGCACTTGCCCACAAGTATCACCATGACGCCGGTCGCCAGTGGATCGAGAGTCCCCGCGTGCCCCACCTTGACCCGCTTGGGAGCGCCGCCGGCGACGAGCTTGCCACGGACGATCCGGCAGACATGCATCGAAGTGATTCGCTCGGGCTTGTCAACGATGAGCAGGCCGGCGGGAGATGTTGGCGCGGCGGTCAACGCTCGAGCTCCTCGATGGAAAGCGTGACGGCCCGCCAGCGGCGGGTGTCGAGCCCGGTGACCGTCGCGAGACGCTTGAACCTGAAGAAGTCGAGCGATGGAGCCGTATCGGCCTCGCGAACGATCAGGCCCGTCGGAGTTTCATGCAGCCACTTGCTCGTCGCCTGCGCGTCGAGGCTCAGCAGGCGGCCCCGCGTGTGAAACGCGAGCCCCGGGTAGGTAAAGTTCACGGCCGCGATGGGCCGGCCTCCGCTGGGATCGATGCGATCGAGTGCAGCGCCGACGTCTGTCGCAAAGCCGAGCGCTCGCGGGAGCGCGATGGTGGGTACGGCGATCCACGCGACCAGCATGACACCGGCACCCGCGAGCGCGGCCCGGACATACTGAGACTTCTGAACGGACTTCCAGCCCGCGGCCAGAGCGCGGAACATGACGAGCGCCGCCAGGGCGGTGGCGAACGCAGCGCCCGCTGTTCCCAGCGTGGACGAAGGCCAGACGACCAGCCGGAGAATCAGCACGCCGATCGTGGCAAACATCAGGCCCGCGCCCGACACAAGCCAGAGCACGGTCCACGCCCTTTCCAGACGAGAGCCCATTCCCGGCAAAGCGTTCGCCGCGGCCGCGAGCAGCGCCCGGGCGCCGAGAATTGCGAAGGCCGGAAATGCAAGAAGCGCCGTTTGCGGGCTCTTTCCCGGGAGTATCACGGCGAGCACGCACGTCGGGACAATCCACGCGATGAGAAACAGATAGCCGGGGTGGACCTCGTGCAAGCGAGCACGCTCGACCACCGACCCGCCGACGACCTCCGAGTGATCGCGCCGAACTCCCAACAGCCACGCGACGACGAGCCCTGTCACGATGAGAAGCGACCCGGGCCAAAGGAGAATCGGAATGAGAACGAGATGAGTTCCGGGGGGCCACTGTTCGTCGACGTCCCGGAAGAACAACTCGCGGGCAAAGGTGAAGTTGATATGTTGAAAACCCACGCGGCTACCGGCCGCGTAGAACCAGATCCCGATTGCAACCGCGAACAGCACCACTCCCACGGGCCTCGTCTCGCGGAGCCACGAGAGGCGGCGCGTGACAAGGCAGATCATCAATGCGGCGAGCATGATCGAGAGCACAACGACCAGCCCGCCGGTCAGAAAGCCTCCGAGCGCGGCGAGCCAGAAGGCGACCGCTCGGATCGGTGTCAGCCCGGAGTCATGGAGCGCGCCCCACAGGCAGCGCATCGCCGCGGTGAGGAACGCAAGGCTCATCATGTGCTCCGTCGCCTGACGCGCTTCCCAGGCCACGAGCGGGCACACAGCGAGCAGCACGGCGGCGAGTCGGCCAACGCCCAGGTCGAACAGTGATGTGCCTAGCTTGCGAATCGAAATGACGACCATGATCGCGGCGAGCACCGACGGAATCCGGTACATCCAGATGGCATCGCGATGGGGATTGCCGCCGGAGAAAACCGCGGCGGATGCAGACTGAAGCCAGTGCCCCAGGGGGCCGTCGCCGGCGCAATCACGATTCTGAAATCGGGGGATGAGCAGCCCGCCGCCGTGCCGGTCGGGCAGCCGCTGGGCCAGGGGAAGCGAGACCGATTCGTACATCTGGCGGCTGCTTTGGGCGAATCGCGCTTCGTGATTGGTCACGGGAAGCCCGAAAAAGCCGGGAAGGAAGACGATGAGGCAGAAAACCACGGTGAAGCTTGCGATGCCGCCGCGCGGTAGGCTTCCGGCCGTTGCGGGCGCGACCTCTGCGCCGGCGTCGATCACTTCCCCGCTGGTTGCTTCATTCTCCATGGTGATTCCCGAGGTCCAAGATGCCCGCGACTATAACCGGGGCTTGGCCGCGCCGATCCGATGGGGGCACATGGCGTGGGGGATCGGGCTGTGGTTCACGCGCCCCGTGCGGGAGTGGGTGGGCGATCCCAGGCGGCGAGCTTGGGCTGTGCCGCTGGTCGGCGGGGTGCTTGCAGCGTTGTTCGTGGGCAGGTGGGACGGCGCGGCGTTGCGGTTCATCGCAAAGGCGGGTTTGTCGAGGCCGGATGCTGGCCGCGCAACTCACTATGTATTGCTCGCCGCCTCGGTGATCGCAGCCGGCACCGCGTGGAAGGCCAGTAAGGAGAAGCACGCCAAGCTCCGGGACTGGGGCGCCTCCTGTCTTCTCGCGTTCCTGGCGTGCCGGTTGTCGGCGATGGTGGTAGGTCGCCCGCGGCCAAAGTTCGGAGATCCCGGGTACTTCATCAGTCCCTTTGGGCAATACCCCGTGAGTGGCGAGGTCGGCGTGCGCCACTCGTGGGAGGCGTGGGTCAAGGGAGTCGGTGAGTTGTGGTCGATGCCATCCGTCGAGGCGTCACTCGCAGCGCTCGCCGGAGTGCTGGTCGCATCGCGGTGCCGGGGGCTTAGGGTGCCCGCGGGTTTGGCCGTGTTCGCGGCCGGGCTGGCGGTCGTGGTTACCTCTGGCGGATACCCATCGGATGTGGTGATGGGAGCGGCGGTCGGGTGTGCGATCGGGCGTGTCGTGCTTCAACGCGAGCGGAATGGACCGATTCCGGCGGATGCGCGTCGCCCCTGAAGCCCGCAACTCCGGCCCCCGTCCCGCCCGGCTAAACTGTGCCCCTGCCACGTACCTGGAGAGGTGTCCGAGTGGCTGAAGGAGCAGCACTGGAAATGCTGTATAGGGGCAACTCTATCGGGGGTTCGAATCCCCCCCTCTCCGCTTGAGCGGGAGACTCGACGGTGTTCGGGTCTCCCGCTTTCTGTTTTTGCCGAGTTTTGACGGGGAATCCGGGCCTAACTGAGGGTTCGAATCCGAACGAAGCAAACGGAGATCGTCAGGTGGCCCCGGTATCGCGCGAAAGTCTCTCGGGGCCGATTCCGGCAGTTCAGAATTCGCGGGTTGACCTACTCGGACCTCGGTGCCGGCTTACGCAGAACGAAGTGTCCGTGACGAGACCGGCGCAGCTTCCTCGCTGTCGCCGAGCAGTCCGTTCGCGGAGGGCAGAGTTTCACATGCTGGAGGAGCCAGACCGCGTGACTTACGCGCTAATGGCCTGGGCTTGGCGCGACCAGTCCAGTTGCTGGGCGGCGCGGAGCAGGTCGGCGAGAGTGACGGTCGACCCGAGCGCTCCGGTGAGGATCGACCGGAGGATTGATGGACTCAGGTGGGTCAACGTGAGGATCGAGTGGACCCGGGTGGCGGTGAGACCCGCCCGCTGCGCGACCGATTCGACTGTGTGATCCGTCCGCAGCAGTTCGCGGCGCCAGGCGAAGGCGAGGCCGACCGCGCGAACCAGGTGGTCGCGGGCCACCGGTCGTCCATCGGGCGTGATGGTGGTCAGCAGATCGTGACCATCGGGGCTGAGGAGTAGGCGACGTCCGTCGTGGCGTTTGATCTGGATGTGGAGCGTGAGCGCCAGGTACTGGCCACGGTCGTCGATCTCGGGCGTGAACGGACACGCCGGAACCGGTGCTTTGGCATTGTGTGTGCCCGCGGCGCGGTTGGTTCCCATCTCGCGTGACGCGTCGACGCAGGTGGCGATCCGGTTGTGAATCAGCTCAACGGTGATCCGGTCCGGCGCGACCATCACCCGACGAACAACCTCGCGAATCCAGCGGTCCCGTGCCTCGGGTTCCTGGCTCCGCAGATCGGCGCCGTGCTGGTTCTTCAGGTGATCGAGCACCAGGCCCCGGACGAGATCGTCGATGTACGCGGCGTTGACCGTCTTGATCGGGCATGACTTGAATCCCTGCTTCACGGCCTTCTGGCTCACGTAGTAGCGAACGATGCGTCGGGCGTCGGCGCCGCGGGCGCTGCGAACGTCTTTCCGCTTCGAGATCGGGCGCTGGACCGAACTCGGGCTCATCGCGTGTCCTTCGAAGGTACGGATCTTGCCCTTGAGCAGGTGGGTGTGCGTCCACTTCTGGTGTGACTCGCGTTCAATCGTCCCCATCTGGGCATGGACACGGTCCCATGTCGCCTGATCGACGATCGCCTCATGGTGGCCCTGGTAGACCTCGGTCTGCCTGGGGACACTGCGGTTGTTGCGGCCCCGGGTGTGGGCGATCTTGCCGATGTAGACCGGGTTGGTCAGGACTCGATAAAGGAATGCGGCGGTGAGTGGCCGTCCGCCGTGCTCCTTGTCGCGGCTGCTGGTCCAGTGCTTGGTGGTGTGGCCCTCGGCGTTGAGCTTCGCGGCAAGGTCGACCAGGGAACCGAGTTCGAGGTACCCGTTGAAGATCAACCGGATCAACTCGGCTTCGGGCTGGATGATGCGGAGGGTGCGGTCGTTCAGTACGAAGTCTGGATCGCCGTCGCGCGGCAGCCGGTAGCCCAGAGGCGGCTGGCCGCAGACCCAGACGCCCTTGCGCTTGGTCGCGGCGATCTTGTCGCGGATGCGCTCGCCCGCCACCTCGCGCTCGAACTGGGCAAACGAGAGGAGCATGTTGAGCGTAAGCCGCCCCATCGAGGTCGTGGTGTTGAACTGCTGGGTGACGGAGACGAACGAGACGTTGTGCTCGTCGAAGGTCTGCATCAGCTGCGCGAAGTCGGCCAGCGACCGCGAGAGACGGTCCACCTTGTAGACAACCACGACATCGATGCGTCCCTTGTGGATGTCGTCGAGAAGGCGTTGGAGGCCGGGTCGATCGGTCGATCCGCCCGAGTAGCCGCCGTCGTCGTAGGCGGTGGCGATGGCGGTCCATCCCTGGTGCTTCTGGCTCTTGATGTAGTCGATCCCGGCCTCTCGCTGGGCGTCGAGGGAGTTGAAGGCCATGTCGAGGCCTTCCTCGCTCGACTTGCGGGTGTAGACGGCGCACCGGACGATTGGCGTGGTCATGAGTGTTCACCTTGGTTGCGGCGCCGGCGTTGTTTGTTGCCCGGTTTCGACTGTTCGTCACTGACACCCTCGCGCGTGGTCATGCCAAAGAACCGCGGCCCGGACCAGCGCGTCCCGGTGATCTCGCGTGCGATTTCGCTGAGGCTGCCGTAGGTCCGATCGCGGTAGCGGAACTGGCGTCCGCCCTCGAGCACATAGACCTCATACCGGACCCCGCGCCAGACGCGGGAGAGTTTGGTCGCCGGAGGGAGGTCGCCGCCCGAGGCTCGGACGGTCGACGCCGCGCCCCGGGATCGACGCTTCGTTACTGGCACATCGCCCTCACCGTTGCTGTGCCCATCGCCCTTTGTCGCGGCACGGATCGCTCGATCGAGCAGTCGCCGCGTCTCGGCGTCGAGGCCCCCGTGGACGCGTTCCTGCGCCCGCCACGCCAGTTCGCGGATGAGCAGCCGCTTCTGCACCGGCGGCGCCGCTCGGCCCATGTGCTTCGACCATAGATCGCGCAGGTCCGCGATGGAGAGGTCCGCAAGGCGCTCGACATCAACGACATCGTCCCGCGTCTCGCGTCGTTCGTCATCAAGCCGCGCAGGTCCGGGATGCTGGGCTTTCGGTTCGTGCTTCACGGTCAACTCCCACCGTCATCTGGGACCTCACGCCCATGGCGCTGATCCCGGCTCGGCGCACACACTGAGCCATGCAGTCGCCGAGAGAGCAAGGCGATTCGACGGACATCGCCACGGAATCTGAGCTCCCGGGCTCCGCAGGGTCCGGAGCGTGGCGAATGGCGGAGTAGCTCCAGATGGACCTTGCCTTCTTCGCGTGTTGATGGCCCTATCGGTCGCGTGTCGGCAACGTCGCCGGCCACGCGTTACCGCGGCGCTGTGCCGCGATTGCCATCAACCGAAGGGAATGTCCGATGGGTACGAAGAAATCAGGAACTGAGAAGAACAAGAAGGCCGGCGCCGCCACCAAGGCCGCATCCGCGGCGGGCACCGAGAAGGCACGGAAGGCGGCGATCGCCGAGATCCAGCAGCGACTGGAAGGCAAATCGGGCGTCGTCAGCAACGCGAACAAGAAGGCGAGGAAGGCGCCCAAGGTCACAAAGCCCGCCAAGCCCAAGCGCACCAGCGCTCTCGACGCCGCGGCGCAAGTCATTGCCGGCGCCGGCAAACCGATGCGGGCCAAGGATCTGATCGAACAGATGGAGGCCAAGGGACTCTGGAAGAGTCCCGGCGGCAAGACGCCCGAAGCCACGCTCTACGCCGCCATCATCCGCGAGATCGCGGCCAAGGGCGCCGATGCCCGGTTCAAGAAGCATGACAAGGGACTGTTCGTTGCGGGCAAGCGACGGTAGGGTCTCGCTGCATAACGCTGTCTCGCGACCACCCCGGCACGGCCGGGGTTTCTCTTTTTTGGTCGCGAAATCGTCCCTTAGGCCCCCAAAAGGTGGACTTTCCTGCCACTGGCGACTGTGAAAGTGCCCAATTTGGCAGAACTCCGCCGTGGAGGATACGATTCACCCGTCCCGCACGACGTTCGCATCTTGATTGGCTAACATCAAGCGAATGATGCCTCGGCTTGGTTGCCGACGCCTGGGTATTTGTACCGTCGCACTACCACGAGGGCTGGTATGGGAAGGCCCTACGCCGATGAACTCGCAGAACTCGAGGCAACCTACGCGTGGGGCGTACGTGCGCCGATCAATGATTTGTCTCGCTCGATTGGACGTTGCAGTCACGCCCCGCTCTCGATTGTGGGGTCCGGCGGTTCGTTGACCGCGGCACACTTTGCCGCGCTCCTGCATACACGTTTTACGGGCCATATCGCTCAAGTCCAGACGCCGTACGAACTCGCGGCCTCTCCACAATCTCTGCTGGATTCTTCACTCCTGATTTGTTCGGCAGGGGGGAACAACCCAGACGTTGTCGCCGGCGCCCAAGTCGCCGTCAAGCGAACACCGCTCCAGCTCCTCGCCGTCACAATGCGTTCTCGCTCCAAGCTGCAAGCGCTCTTCGCGGAGGCGGGATGGCCGCAGTGCCACGTCTTCTCCGCTCCCACTAAGAAGGATGGATTCCTCGCGACCAACTCTCTACTCGCAACCTCGCTCCTTCTTCTACGGGCATACGAGACTTGGGCCGGCGCGCAGACGTGCCTGCCGAGAACCCTGGATGAGCTCCTTCATGCTGGAGCGGATCCGCAGAAACACCTGAGTGAGTTTCGGAACCGAGCAAGTCGCGCCATAAAGCGCTCCACCCTCATCGTCCTGCACGGGCTTTCGACAAAGCCGGCAGCCATGGACATGGAGTCGCGGTTCACAGAGGCAGCACTCGCAAGCATCCAACCCGCCGACTACAGGAACTTCGCGCACGGCAGACACCACTGGCTCGCTCAACATCCCTCGTCTTCCGCGGTCATCGCGTTCTCGGAGAAGGATGACAAAACCGCCAAGAAGACGCTAGCGCTCTTGCCCCGCACCATCCCTCAATGCGAAATCACAGTGGACGCGGGCCTGAATGGCTCGCTTGCCGCCATCGGCTACTCCATCCTCCTGGCGCAGATCGCCGGGGATGCCAAGGAGATTGACCCGGGGCGTCCGCATGTTCCAACGTTTGGTCGCAAACTGTACCACCTCAAGGCGATGCCGAGGCTTTACCACACCGCCACGTCGGCCGACGAGCGCATGAATCTCGCCGTGGAACGCAAGTCGCGCCACCCCGTGGCGAGTCTCACGGCCCGCGGTGACCTCGATCGCTGGGTACAACAATACCGGTCGTTTGTAGAGCACCTCGGCCAGGCGAAGATTCGAGCTGTGGTCATCGACTACGACGGGACGCTGTGCGCGCCGCAGAGTCGCCTTCTTGGTCCGTCAGACCAGGTCATACAGCGGCTTCAATCGATCCTCGATGCAGGCGTCACAGTTGCCATCGCGACCGGACGGGGCAAGTCGGTGCGCGAAGCGCTGCGCAAGCGGCTCACGAGCAGTCAGCATCGCGCGCACGTCGTCGTGGGATATCACAACGGGGCAGAAATTGGGTCGCTCGCCGACACGAGTTGTCCGCCGGCGGATCAACCGCTGGCAGCCGAACTAACCGAGGTGGCCGACGCGCTGCGCCAGAGTTCCGTCCTTCAACGGCACGCCGTCGTGGAAGCAAAGGGGCGTCAAGTCACCGTCGAGTTTCTTCCTGACGCCGATGGCTGCGCCGTTTTTGCGGAGGTTTTGCGGGTGTCCCGGATACCCCGCTCCCGCGACGACCTGTCGATCGCCACATCGAGCCATTCGATCGATGTCATCCCAGCCGCTGTCAGCAAGTCGAACGTCGTCAGACACCTGATCAATAGTCTTGGTCTCGACGACGGCGCCGCATCGATTCTGTGCATAGGCGACCGTGGCCGTCCCCCCGGCAACGACGCGGACCTGCTGCGTCATCCGTTGTCATTGAGCGTCGACGAGGTCAATGGTGATCCGGCCACGTGCTGGAGCCTCGCGAAGCCCGAGGCCCGCTTTGACGTTGCATGCCTGGAATACCTGACCAGGCTGCACCCCGCCGGCGAGGTGCTACGTTTCGACACGAAAGGCCTGCTCCCGTGAAGGACGTCCTCACCGAACAACTCCTGGCCAAGGTCCTCGCGTGGGAGCCGAACGACATCGCGAGGGAGAGGCCCATCCTCCAGGCTATGGCTGCGCTCAAGTACGATGAGTACGAGCAGTTCTCGCCGGGACTTCGGTTTCTGGAGAGTCTGGCGTTGTGGCTCAATCAGTTCGAGCCCGCTGATCGCCAAGTCGCGTATCGCTTCGTCAAGTCCTCCCTGGTGTTCTGCTCGGCCGGGGAAATGGACCACCTGGTGGACACGGCGTACCAAGACCATATTCGTCCGATTCTTCTGGCACGCTCGGCTCGCGAGAACAATGTCAGCGTTCGCCAGGTCGGTCGCATTGCTTCGTCCGCCGCTTTCCGTTCACTCCAGCGGCAAACACTGTTTCTTGGACTCAGCGATGGCGCCCGGATCGACACGTTTCGGCGCGCGAATCCCGATCTGAACCACGAGCAGATCTGGCAAACACACGAACTCTCCGGCGAGCGCGTGAAGAAGCTGCTCGAAAAGCTCTCAAAGCACCTGTCGGAGATTGCCGGCGGAACCGGCGCGACCGCGAAGTTCAGCACCATCGTGCTATTGGACGATTTCTCCGCCAGCGGGACCAGTTACTACGCCAAGAGTGACAGCGGGCCGCCGGGCGGGAAGATCGCGACTTTTCTGCAGGCGCTTGCCGACGAGCAAGGCGCTCTTCGGCAACTCTGCTCTCCGAACGGCGTGGAGATCATCGTTCTGATCTACATGGCTACCGAGCACGCGATCCAGCATCTCCGATCGTCGCTCGCCGAGAGCATCACACCGGGGGTCACGGCTGTCCACGTGGACACGGTCCAACTGGTCCCTTCCCAGGTTCGCATCGTTCGCGGTGCAACGGAGCCAGAGATCGTCGGGCTTATCGAGAAATACTACAACGGCGCGGTGCATGATGTGATCTTTGACGTGCATCTCAAGAAGGGCGGGACCACCGACGGGAAGTACGGCTATGCCGACTGCGGCCTCCCTGTCGTCCTTCATCACAACACACCGAATAACTCTCTCGCGATCCTCTGGTTCTACGAGAGGTGCGCTCTGCGCGGACTCTTCCCGCGAGTGCAGCGCCACCGGGAAATGACATGAGAGGGCTACGCAATCCATTCCGGTTGCGGCGAGCAGAGAGCATCGACACCGACGATGACTTTCTGACGCTGTTCGAGCCAGGGATTCTGGAGGTGCTCCCCGAGGCGACCCTCTGGGATTCGGTTCACATCATCCGCAGCGCGGCCGGAGGTGGCAAGACCAGCCTCATCCGAATGTTCACGCCCGGTTCACTCGCGGCCTTGTGCAGGCGAGGGAAGAACGACGTTAGGACACGCGAGCTCTTCCAGAAACTGAAGGACTTCGGAGCGATCAACGACGCAGGCCCCGCGGTTTTGGGAGTCCTGCTCACGTGCGGACCTGGTTATTCGATGCTCCAGGACTTGAGTGTCGATCAGGCCCGCAAGAGCCGGTTGTTCTTCGGCCTGCTCAACGCCCGCATCACGCTCGCTGTTCTTCGCGGGGCAGTTAACCTCAGGGGGCTGAGTTTTCCCGGCGGCTTGGACCAGATTCAGGTGGCCTCGGGAAAGCAGACCCCATCCCTGCTCGGGGTGACGTTTCCGTGCACCGGTCGAAAGCTCTACCAGTGGGCCGAGGAGCGCGAGGCGATACTGTGCGGGAGCCTTGACAGCTTGGGGCCATTGAAGGCGGAAACACTGCCGGGGGACGACGCCCTTTACAGCCTGAGTCTTATCGAGCCCGCCAATCTCTCGATCAACGGCACCCCTGTCACCTCACGAGTGCTGCTGATGATGGATGACATCCACAAGCTTACGTCGCAGCAGAGGGAGCTGCTCACAAGCACCGTGATCGATGCCCGCAGCCCGGTAGGCATTTGGATTGCCGAGAGGTTTGAGGCCATGTCGCCGCGCGAGATGCTCTCTTCGGGCGCTGAGCAGGGGCGCGACTACGGGGCCACAGTCGAGATCGAGAGCTACTGGCGGGGGCGGCACGACAAGTTCGAGCGCCTCGCGACAAAGGTCGCCGACCGCCGCATCGGCGAGGCGTCCGATACAGAGATCGCGTCGTTTCATGGTTGCCTGGAGGAAAGGCTCGGCGGTCCGCGCTGGGATCTGAAGTTCACCGAGATTGCCGACCAAGTCGCCGCTCGCGTGAAGGCCAGTCACGGCACCAAGCATCGGTTCCAAGAGTGGATTCGATTGCGGGATTCTCTTCAGGCAGTTCCTCGCGAGCGTGCTATCGAGTGGCGCAAGCTGGAAATCCTCATCGAGAGGGAGCTCAACAGGAAGCAAAAAGGCTTGTTCGACGAGCAGCCTCTGGGTGAGGAAGAACTCGGGGAGAGAGACGACTCGTCCGTGGCGCACGCCGCGGAGCTGTTTCTCGCCAAGGAGTTCGATCTTCCCTATTACTTCGGGTCGGAACGCGTCTCCCGGCTTGCTTCTCTGAATATCCAGCAGTTCCTGGGACTAGGCGGTGAGATATTCGAAGAATCCGCCGCTGCCGAACTGCTCCGTCGACCTTCGTTCGCGCTTCCGGCCGAGCGTCAGCATGCGATCGTGAAGGAGATGGCGCGTCAGCTCTGGGAAGAGATTCCCCGGAAGGTTCGCCACGGCAGGATTCTCCGCAGGTTCCTGGAATCGGTGGGCAAGTTCTCGCACTGGTACACATATCGCCCCACGGCGCCGAACGATCCTGGAGTCACCGGCACCGCGATCAAGATGATCGAAAGGTTCCAGCTGTTCGAGGAAACCGAGAAAGAGAACGGCGGCAACGAGGGGATGTTGCGCCTCGCCGAGACCCTGACATCTGCCCTGTCCCACAACCTGTTGGTCGCGCAGCTCGACTACAACTGCAAGCAGGAGAAGTGGATGCTCCTGAACCTGAACCGCCTACTTTGCGTCCACTTTGATCTCCCGCTGGGCTACGGCCTGTACAAGGAACGTCCCCTCAAGACGCTCATTCAGTGGCTCGACCGGCCATACACGGAGCCGTCCGAGGAGGAACTCCTATGACCGCCAATGGCATTGCGTTGGGCGAAATGCGGTGGCGGGACTACGTCCAGGTGCGTGGCGTCGCGTTCGATTCGTTTTGGAAGGATCATACGACGGGTCAGAAGCGGCGGGTGCTATTCATCCTCGGGCGCGGCTTCGATCCGAGAGCGTCCATGGGGCTTGCCCGAATGGCGACGGCGGCGCCAGACTGCTCGATCGACATCATCGGGCTCTCGTACGTGGAGGATGCGTCCGGCGCCTCCTCAGTCCAGGCCGACGCGGTCGCAACGAACTGGGCCGCGATCCAGTCGTGCGTGGCTGGCCGCGGAACTACTTCGACTCGAACGGTCAAGTTCCGGAACGACAAGGGCGTTTCGATCGCGGCCCGGAGCGCGGCGGACCTGTTTGGCGACACCAGCGCTGTGGAGTCCTACACCGACGTTATCGTGGATATCAGCGCGATGCCCCGCGTTATCTACTTCCCTCTGATCAGCCGACTCATCTACTTCCACGATGACCTAGAGAGAGCTGGCAAGACAGCCCCGAATGTCCATGTGGTCATTTCCGAGGACCCACGGCTCGACATGCTGATCAAGGAACAGGGAGTCGACGAAGCCGCTGGATACCTTCATCCCTTTGAGGGACCTTTCAGCAGGGAAGCCAGGGGTGGGCAGCCGACCGTCTGGATTCCCGTTCTAGGTGAAGGACGCACGGCGCAGTTTGATCGTATCTGCGAGCTCGTGAAGCCAGGAGAGACCTGCCCGGTGCTGCCGTCGCCGGCGCGCAATCCGCGCCGCGGCGACGACATCGTCATCGAGCATCAGAGCCTCTTGTTCGATCAGGTCGGGATCGACCCGCGCAACATCATCTACGCGTCCGAGTCCAATCCCTTCGACCTCTACCGTCAAGCCCGGAGAGCGGCGATTCACTATCACGATGTGCTGGAACTCATCGGCGGGTGCCGGGTTGCGCTGTCGGCGATGTGTAGCAAGGTCATGTCTCTTGGCATCCTCTTGGTCGCATACGAACTGAAGTCGACTCCGTTTGAGGTCGGAATCGCGCATGTTGAGTGCCAGGGTTACGAAGTTCCTCACAATCCACAACTTGACGTTGAACCCGTGAGCATTTGGCTCGCTGGGGAGTGCTACAGGAGAGAATAATGTCTCATCATCGCTCAACAAAGCGCTCGGAGAAACCGGTCGTCATCGGAACCGGATTGGTCGCACTCGATGTGGTCATTGCGGACAGCGCGGACACCGATCCGGTTCTTTGCACCGGCGGCACTTGCGGGAATGTGCTCACCGCGCTGGCCTATCTCGGCTGGAACTCGTATCCGGTAGCACGCTTGCGGGGGGATGCCGCATCAAAGCGGATTATCGAGGATTTGAAGTTGTGGGGTGTGAAACTCGACTTCGTTTCATTGAGCGACGGCGGCAGCACGCCCGTCGTGGTTCAGCACATTCGACAGACCCGCGACGGCCAGCGTTCGCATTCTTTTTCCCGCAAGTGCCCGGCCTGCGGCGCATGGCTTCCCTGGTACAAGGCTGTCCGTGTGGCCAACGTTCCGGATCTCACGACGCGTCTGCCGAAGGCTGACGTGTTCTACTTCGATCGCACTTCGCGTGCGGCCGTCACGCTTGCGCAGCATGCTCGCAACGAGGGGGCATTGGTCGTGTTCGAACCCTCAGCCGAAAGCGAGCCCAACCAACTCACCGATGCACTCGCGGCCGCACACGTGGTCAAGGTCGCAAACGACCGGGTCAACGGGAACTCCGCAATTCTCAGGGCGAAGACCCCGCTGTTGGTAATCGAGACGCTGGGGTCGTCCGGGCTCCGCTTTGCTTGGTCTGGCGCCAAGAAGAATCGATCCTGGAAGACACTCCAGGCCTTCGAGGTGGAGTCGCTCCGCGACAGCGCGGGCGCAGGAGACTGGTGCACTGCCGGCATCATCAGCTCGTTAGGAAGCTTGGGAGCACAGGGGCTGGCGGAAACGACCGCAAGCACCATCCAGGCTGCTCTGATGAAGGGACAAGCGATGGCCGCATGGGCGTGTCGGTACGACGGCGCCCGTGGGGGCATGTACGCCGTCTCGAGGAAGGACTTTGACGACATTATCGCCGACATCCTTAAGGGCAAGGCAAAGGTCGTCAAGGAGGCCAGCAGCCCGCGGAGCCGAGCAGCGATCACTCCCGTTTGGTGCGACTGCTGTTTGGCCGCTGTCTAGGCATAGGACACTGCGGGCCCACACGCACCCGGCACGGGGGTGTGACCTTCACGCGCTGTGCCGGGAGTTCGGTGTTCCCCTCCTGAACTGCAAGCACATCCCGCCCCCGAAGCGATTGTTGCGGCGATCGCCAAGGCTTGCTTGACACGCGCTGCGCTGGAGCGCCGATCTCAAACCTCGCGTTGGCGTGGTGAGCGGGGGTGCGACATGAGCTGAGTCGTCCGTACACTCGGACAATGGCGACCACCCCCATGACGCGAGAATCGCTGAGCGCCCTCTATCCGACTCTGACGTCCGTGGCAGCGCATCCGCGGCTTGGCCCTGAGCTCGACGCCGCGATTGCCGCATGCGCCGTTGATCCTGAGCAGCTCTGGACGAACTACAACGCGAGAGCATTCCATTTGAACGAGCTGGTATTCACGATCTGTGCAGGGCCGCTTGGGTCGTTCTCCGATGGCTCCGCCGAAGAGATGGAGCGGCATCTCAAGGCGGTCGTCGCGGCGGTGGGACTCGCGGAGGCACGAACCGCCTTCGCGAACAAACTGCAGACCGCCAACGAGCGGTCCATTCTTGATGTCCGTTACGAGATCGCGGCGGCCGCGGGCGCCGCGGCGTACATGGACGCTGGCACTCTCAAACTGGAAGCTCCGATCGGTGTTCACGCGAAGAACTCGGACATCCTCGGATGCAGGAACGGGATACGGACACGCATTGAAGTTCGCGTGGTGCACAACGATTGGCCGCCGCGAGTCGACGGAGCCGCCGAAGACACCATCCGGAATGCCGTATGCGCGGTCGGGTTTTCAGCAGCGTTGCGGTTCCTTCCCGATGCCATCGCCGCCGACGTCGCCAAGTCCGTCATCGAAGCGCTGGCTACCGCGCGTGCCCATCATGGGAACCCATCGATCCCCATCGCTGTCGACCGGTTCACATTCTGGTCCGATGAATCGAACGAGTCGTTCACGTGCGCTGACTCCAGTTGTCCCCTCACGGCGGTGACGTTCTATCCCGAGCGGGAGTGCCGGCTTGTCGTTCCACCCGTCTTCACGCAGGCAACGATTGACCCTCAGGAGCGGCACTGGATCGACAACCCACCCGGCGTCACCGTGTTCGGAAAAGACCTCGCCGACCCCCGCACCTACAAGGATGCGCCGCCGAGCACGAAAATCGCGCAGGCAGTCGGGTCCAAGGTACGGCAATGCGAACTCGGAGCATGCAACATCGTCATGCTGGGAACGCCGTCCGTGCTCATTGGGCGAGACGTGGAGGATGCACTACTCGGGCCAACGGCCGCGGCCATCCCGAAGAGGCCGGATGGGTCTTTCGGGGATGCGCAGCTCGTCCGCAAACCGAGCGGCATGTTTGTGCCGGAGGCGAAGTCAGAGGATGCGGACAACCTGGTGAAACCGTTCAAGCCGATCTCGGCGGTGTGGCACGTCCGATTGGGTTCCTCGGCGCCGCGCAGTCGCACTTATCTGAACCCCAACGGCACCGTTCCACTACGACATATCGATGCCACGGCACTCGCCGCGTCGCTGCCCGACCGGCCCGACTGACGGGCGAGGGTAGGTTCACGCCGAGACCAGCGCGTAGGCACGCTCGCCGAGTCGCCTTGCGGAGGTGAAGATGTCGACCGCGCTGAGCCGCTTACCCTGGCTCGTGCCCCAGTGTCCCAAGTGCTCAGACGCGTTCTGTTCGACGCCGCTCTGGAACGCCACGTCGATCGGCGTGCCCTTGGGAACACGCATGTTGCGGATGAACATGACGCCGGCGGCGCTTGCCAAATCGCTGTAGCCCTGAGGAGTGACGCGCAGGGCGCGATCCACGTCTGGGGCGTTCACGCGACCGCGAATCTCCGCGGTGAGAGCCGCCGCGGGGCGAGGCCAGTACCGGACGACCGCGTTCACCGTCGACAACAGACTGGCCGTGGGCGCGTACGTCGATTGAAGTCCTTCGACGACGCTGAAGCTCAGAGGATGGCGCTTGGCGACCCGTTCGACCAGCGGCCGGAACGCGGGCCCATAGAACGCGAACTCGGCCGCCACCGAGTCAACCAAGGCCTCGACCGGGTTGCTGGCCTCAAACTGGTGCCGCTTGAACGGGAGAATCCCCTGCGGCGGTTCGGCGATCCGGTGCGAGAGCTCGTGGAAACGATTCCAGTAGGCGCGAGAGGCCGAGTTTTGGAGGTTGAGCACCGCGACCCAACGGTCGGGCTCCTGGGGCTCGGCGTGCATGCGCTCAAAGAGCAGCGCGTCGACTCCCGGCTGGCGCAGTTCACCGCGCAGCTGGGCAAATCCAATCTCCTTCTTGCGCTTGAGGTAGCGGGCCTCGATGTCGGCGACGTCGTCCTCGTCATGGACTTCCTCGAACGTCAAGCACAGGTGCTCTCCAAGTCCCAAAGCGATCTTCTCGCCGGTGCAGGGGAGCATCTTGTCAACGACCGGGGCGATGCGGGACAGACACGCGGCCGTTACCTCCGCGGTGAAGGTGGGCGCGGGATAGCGACTCTTGACCTTGAGGTGCTTAGCGATCGCATCCAGTCGCATGAAATCCTGGGTTGTCGGTTTGCGCTGGCGCGCCATCAGCCCCTCCTAGCACTCCGGCAAGTAGTCCTTCACCTGTTCATAGAACGTGAGCCACTGCTGCACCCCCCATTCTTCCGTATCAGCCTGGGCTCGCCGCGCGGTGAGAGTGCGTTGGCCGCGCAGGAGCGTGAGCGTCGCTCGATGGGACAGATTCAACTGATCCGCAGCCTCCGAGAGCGCCGCCGGAATCTGCACGACTCCGTCGCTGTCGGGGAGAGGCTGCTCCCCCAGCAGCATGTCAACCCCAACGCCGAGTCCGGTGGCGATCTGCGTCAGCTTGTCCACGGATACTGCCGACAGCCCTCGTTCGACTTCCGATAGGTATCCAGGACTGACACCAGCTCGTTTTGCAAGTTCTTGCACGGTGAGTCCTTGCGCCGTCCGCAGGCGCTTGATGCGCTGCCCGATCTCGACGCGGTCATGTCGCTCTGATGCCACGCGGTCCGTCCCTTGCCACGCCGTCCACTTGACGTCGTTCGATATACCGATTATTATTCGCTATTGCGATGACGCCATCGCCTTCTGCCTTTTCCAATCACTGCACCGAATGTAGCCGGACTTCGACGTTGAGTCCAGCCCTCCAAGGGGGAAAGAAAAGATGAGCATCAGCGAACAGACGGAACTGGTTGTCCCCGCACCCGAGCATGCGGATCCCAAGTGGGCAGCGATCGTCGGGGACCGCATGGCGCCGATGCCCCGGCGCCGTCTGCGTTCCCGTGACATTCTCCATCAGGCCGGGGCTCCGGACGGAGCCGTCCTGGTCCGTGACCTGAATAGCCCGATCGACGTGGGATTCGCGTCCGACGCAATGGTCGATCTCGCAGAGGGGAACGTGTTCCGCCTGGTGCATGGGTGCCGGGCCGACGAGATCGGAGCCAGGGGCGCGGCGCCCAAGCTCGCCTTCATCGTCGACGATGCCTGGGAGGTCACGGTCGAGCCGCGGCAGACGGCCGAATCTCTCCGCGGCCTGTTCGACCTCGATGACGATGTCGAGCTCGTCCGGGACTACGAGTCGCCGGACGACGAACCGGTCGGCGAGGCGACGGAGGTGTTTTTCCGCGATGGGCCGGTCTTCCGTACCCGCAAGCGCTCCGTCACCATCAAGGTGAACCGGAACGACGTCAAGATGCCACGGCGCCGGGCCACGGGGCTTGAGATCAAGCAGGCCGCGATCAACCAGGGCGTGAAGATCCAGATCGACTTTCTCCTGTACCGCATCGTCGATGGCCAGCAGGTGCCGGTCCGCGACAACGAACGACTGACGCTCCATGAGTGCGAGGAGTTCCGCTGCCTTCATCCCGACGACAACTCCTGAGGCATCATGAAACCACTTGTCGCACAGGCTATCGAGGAAATCCGCCGCACCTTCGCCGGCCACACTATCGACGTCATCGAGGACGGCGAGGGCGGCGCGTACGTGAAGGTCCACGGGCTCTCGATCGGGCCGAAGTTCAGTCCTTCGACGTCGTTCGTCGCCTTCCGCATCACCTTCCAATACCCGATGGCGGATGTCTATCCCCATTTCCTCGTCCACGGCCTACGTCGGACTGACGGCGTCGCTCTGGATCGGCCCTTCCATACCGACAACCAGCGCTGGGGGCCGGAAAAGAACGATGAGCCGGCGACCATGCTCTCGCGGCGCTCGAATCACCTCGACGCAACCGTCGATACGGCGTGTGGCAAACTCCTCAAGGTCCTCGAATGGATTCGCAGCCAATGACCACATTCTCCCTGCGCATGGCGGCGTCCGCGTTCAGCCGGCTCATGCCGCACCTGTTCCCCGGCGACGGCGACGAACACGGCGCGATCCTCTCGGTGGGGATGGCGCGATTCGGCGACCGCGCGCGACTGCTCGTTCGGGACGTTTTTTTGGCTCGGGATGGCATCGATTACGTGCCGGGCCGGTTCGGCTATCGAGCGCTCTCCGGCGACTTCATCGCGCGGGTCTCCGATCACTGCTACCGGGAACGGCTCGGGTATCTGGCGGTCCACTGCCACGGCGGCCGAGATTCGGTCGCCTTCTCCGACGTTGATCTCGCCTCTCACAAGCGCGGCTATCCCGCGCTCCTCGACATCACTGACGGAGGGCCGGTCGGAGCCCTGGTCTTCGCGGAGAACGCCGTCGCCGGCGAGATCTGGACTCGCGACGGCGTCTTCCCCCTCGAGGGCCTCACGGTCGTTGGCGCCAACCACCGCCGGCTGTACCAATCGCCGCGGAAGTCACCCGCCGCCGTGCAGGAGATGTTCCACAGGCAGTCGCTGATCTTCGGCGCGGCAGGGCAGGCGATTCTTCGGAACGCGACCGTCGGGATCATCGGCCTCGGCGGTATCGGTTCCCTGGTGAGCGAGTGGCTCAGCCACCTCGGCGTAGGCCGGATCATCGCCGTGGATTTCGACCGGATCGACCCCTCCAACCGATCGCGTGTTGTCGGGTCGACCCGCTGGGACGCTCGTGAGCTCTTGCGGGGCTCGCGCTGGGCCTGGGCGCGGAGGCTGGGCGAGCGATCCGCCGCGTACAAAGTGGATGTGGCAAGACGGGTGGCGCGGCGCGCCAACTCGGACATCCTCTACGAGGCCATCGTGGGCGACGTAGTCGATGGCGCCGTCGCGAACCGGCTCAAGGAGGCGGACTTTCTCTTTCTATGCGCCGATAGCGCCCAGAGCCGGCTGGTATTCAACGCCCTGGTCCACCAGTACCTCATCCCAGGTGTGCAGGTGGGGTCCAAGGTCCCCGTGGACCGGCAATCGGGCGAGGTGGGGGACATCTTCGTGGTGTCCAGGCCGGT
Source organism: Phycisphaerales bacterium (assembly GCA_044222195.1). Taxonomy (GTDB): domain Bacteria; phylum Planctomycetota; class Phycisphaerae; order Phycisphaerales; family UBA1924; genus JAHBXE01. Next base: position 79,212 of record JBGANS010000013.1, on the reverse strand, counting down.
CATTCCGCACTCGGGCGGGGGATGCCTCCGGTGCAACGGTCTCATCTCGCCGGCCCGGCTGCAGGAGGAAGCGCTGTCGATCGCCGAGCGGGAGCGGCAGCGCTATGTCGACGACCCGCAGGTGCACGCCCCCAGCGTGATCACTCTGAACGCGCTCGCCGCTGGGCAGGCCGTCAACGACTTTGCGATGGGGTTCCTGGGCCTGCAGGAGGATGCAACGCCTGGCTACCTGATGCACTACGTGCGTGAACGCCGTTGGGTACCGACCATGTGTCAGGCCGATGGCGGCTGTCTCCACTGTGGCGCATCGCCCAATTCGATCTACGCTCGGGGCGACCGCGCGGAGCTGCCGTGCCGCGAGCGAGTCACGCCGACGACCGGTGCACAAGATGTCGTGGATCGGGGCCATGCGGCCCCGTCCTCCCCTGTGATTCACATTCCTCAAGGAGTTCGCAATGAGCAAGGACCGAGATCGAATGGTGTATCGTCGCGAGGACGGTCAGTGGGCCAATGAGCGCAACGACGCCGGCAAGGCGTCGAGTCTCCACAACACGCAGGGCGCCGCGGAACAGGCTGCCCGCGAGATGCTGCAGAACCAGGGCGGCGGTGAACTCACCGTCAAGGGGCTGGACGGCAAGATCCGTAGCAAGGACACGATCCCGCCTGGGAATGACCCGAACCCACCGCACGATAGAGAGCATTGATGGCTCGGGCTCGATGTTCGGCGGGATCGCCGAGGCATTCTCTCGTCACATATTTTGCGACGCTCGCATCTCCGGCAGAGAGGTTTCCCTTTTGAGTATGTATGGTGTCCATCTGCCAGCCCTAAGATTCTGAGTCTCCACAAGCTTCTGAAACTCTCCACGATGTCCAGGTGTCACCCAGGATAGCAGGACACAGCATGGTCATCGGTCGGTATTGCCGTCGGTATCGCGCGGAGCTTCTGAGGTCCCTCTCGATAAGTGAGGGCGGGGTCGGACTCCCCATTGTATTCGATGCCAGATACGCTCGTGTACGTAGTAGAAGCCGATCTTGACGACGCTATCCAGTACGCCGATCGAGGCGCCAATGCGAGCATCGCCGGTGGCCGCGTACGCGACAATCGTGGTGCCGACCGAGCCAAGTATCCTGTAGGTGACGGCCTTTGCAAGATGGCGTTTTCGCTCAACCATTTGCACATTCACGGTTGGCATTCGGGGCGCGGGCTGCGGCGGTGTGGGTGTATGGGTGTGCCTCAAGCTGGTCGGCACGCCAGCGCAGGATTGACCTGCCTGGTGGCGTTTCTCGCCGGCACCGTCTCGAACCGCGATTGGAAAAACCGAAGATACTTTGGTTCGCTGACGAACCGTAAGCCTCGGACTTCACGGGCACGCGAGGCGACCTCGAACACCGATTCCGCGGTGACATCCATGTGGGCCTGGGTGTAGACGCGCCGGGGAATGGTGAGTCGAACCAGTTCGAGGCTGGGGAAGACATTCTTTCCAGTGTCCGGATCGCGGCCTGCGGACACCGCGCCGCGTTCCATCGATCGGATTCCCGAATCCATGTAGAGCGCAGCCGTCAGCGCTTGTGCCGGGAACTCCTCTCGTGGGATATGCGGCAGAATTCTCGCGGCATCCAAGAAGACGCCGTGGCCGCCAATAGGGCGGACGACAGGAACGCCGGCATCGATCAGCTTCTGCCCGAGGTACTCGACCTGGCCGACCCGGGCGCGGACGTGGTCCAACTGCACGGATTCCTCGATCCCGATCGCCATGGCTTCCATATCACGTCCGGCAAGCCCGCCGTAGGTGTGCAGTCCTTCGTAGACAACCACAAGGTTGCGAGCCTGCTCCGCGAGCTCTGGGTCGTTGACGGCCAGAAAGCCGCCGATGTTGACCAGGCAGTCTTTCTTGGCGGAGTTGGTGCACCCGTCGGTCAGCGAGCACAGTTCCAGAAGAATCTCGGCGATTGAGCGATGGCCCTGATCGGGCTCGCGGAGCTTGATGAAGTAGGCGTTCTCCACCGCTCGTGTCGCGTCGAGAAACACGCGTACGCCCCGGGCGCGGCAGACTTCGGAGACCTGTCGCACGTTCTCCAGACTGACGGGCTGTCCTCCGGCCATGTTCACGTTCATCTGGAGACAGAGGTACGCCACCCGACCCTGCGGGGCGGCGTCGATCGCTCGTTTGAGCTTACCCGGGTCGACGTTGCCCTTGAACGGGGACGTGTCGTCCGGGTCGTGAGCTTCGTCACAGATCACATCCACGAAGCGACCGCCGGCAAGCTCTTGGTGCGCCTTGGTTGTGGTGAAGTACATGTTGCCCAGCACGACATCGCCGGGCTTGATGCACAACGTGGACAGGAGATGCTCGGCACCGCGCCCCTGGTGCGTCGGGACGAGGTGCTCGTATCCGTAGTAGCGCCGGACCACTTCTTCGAGGTGGTAGTAGTTCTCGCTCCCGGCATATGCCTCATCTCCCATCATCATGCCCGCCCACTGCCGGTCGCTCATGGCGCTGGTGCCGGAGTCGGTAAGCAGGTCGATGTAGACGTCGCGGCTCCGAAGCAGGAACGTGTTGAACCCCGCTTCGATGATCGCTCGCTCCCGCTCCTCACGGGTTGTCATTCGGAGAGGTTCGACCATTTTGATCTTGAAAGGCTCTGCCCACGATCGCTTACTCATGGTGGCTCCGGGCGCTGGACGGCGAGACGTCGCAGATGGCGAATCGCGGTGTTGCCGCGGTGGTATCTGCTCCGAAACCCCGCGACGTCATTGTTCAATAACTGGATACACATATGCAGTATAGCCGGTGCGTTCGGCTGCACGCGTGTTTTCGACGTGGTATCGGCTTGCCTGGCCTGGATATCGCGGACGCAAAATCCTGCGATCAGTTCATCGCAGATTCCCATTCCGCGTGGTATCTCGAGAGCGCGTGTTCGCAGTCTGTGTGGGCGGGCTTCCCACGAAATCGCGGAAAACTCGACCCCGCAATTTGACTTCGCGCCCTAGCCGTCGATATATCTACATAAAACTCTAGATATTTACCATTCAGGTTGATGCGGAGGCCTCACATGGCAGTCCAAACGGATGAGCGGGCATGGTTGGACGTGGACGCCGGGGCGCTGGTCTCTCCCGATACCACGGTGTTCAACAACGGAACAGCGAACCGAGCCAAAGCAGGAAAGACCGACGAGTGGCACCCGCCAACCGATAGCGGTTTCAGGCAGCTTGGCATCGCGTTCCTGTGGGCCTGCCTGCTCATGGCCCCGATCCTGGGAACCGGAGCCTGGCTGATGTACCGTGACTGGCGTGAGCAGGAAGATGCCCGTCTTGCCGCGATCTGGGCGGCGCAGGCCTATGAGCGTCTCGTTGCTGCACCGGCACAAGGCATGGTTGCTGTCTCAGATGCGGTGCACGGACGAGACCTGTTCATGTCCATTTGCATCGCCTGTCATGGACCGCAGGGGACGGGCGTCGAGGGGCTTGGCAAGAACCTCGTCGAAAGCGACTTCGTCGCCGGCCGCACCGATGACGAGTTCCGCCAATTCCTTGTCACTGGCCGCCCCAACGCCCGACCGGTGGGGATGCCGCCCAAGGGCGGCCGGGACGACCTGACTGATGATGACCTGCGTCACATCGTGGCGTTCGTGCGAGGCCTGCAGGATCCACGTCGCATGCCGGTACTCCCTGCCGCAGTTGCGACAGCGCCAACGGACGAGCAGAAGGTGGCCGCACTCAAGGCCGCGGGAGGAGATGCCGAGTTGGCCGGCTTCATTGCCAGCGGAGACAAGCTCTTTCACTCGACGTGTATCGCCTGCCATGGCAAGGGGGGCATTGGGATACAGGGCAATGGCAAGGCCCTGGTCAACAACCCCTTCGTTCAAAGCCTTGACGATGACGGGCTGCTCGCGTTCGTGAAACAGGGTCGGGCGCCGTCGGATCCGAAGAACACCACAGGCATCCAGATGCCGCCTAAGGGCGGAAATCCGGCCCTTTCGGATGATGACGTTCTCGACATCATCTCGTACCTGCGAACCCTGCAGCCGGCCAAGTCTGCCACCACAGGAGCCGCCAAGTAGTTCGCCCATCATGCGTGGCGATGACTCGCGTCCGAGCCCATCCGCCGCTGCTCAACTCGGAGAGCCGATCCATGAGAAACGCCAAACGAACTCCCAAGACTTCTCACACCCTTCTGTTCGCCGCAGCCGCGGGCCTGCTCCTGTCGTGCTTCGCAGGCGAGGCCCGCGCCCAGGAGACGCGCCGACGCCGTTCGGGCCAGGAGGCCAAGCCGGTCGAGCTTCTTCCGGAACAGGTGACGGCTCTGACGAAGATCGCCAACGAGCGCAAGCTCAACGTCGATGACCTGATGGCCGCGGCCAAGACATTCACCCCGAGCGGCCGCCATGACGAGTATGTGCTGTTCTCGTCCGGAGGGCAGAGCGGCCAGGTGTTCGCCATCGGCGTCCCCAGCATGCGACTGCTTCGCTCGATTGCCGTGTTCACTCCCGAGTCATGGCAGGGGTACGGCTTTGCCGGGAAGGACGACCATGTGCTCGAGTCCCTCAAGATCAACGGCACTCCGGTGCTGTGGGGAGACACTCACCACCCCGCGCTCTCAGAGTCCGGCGGGGACTATGACGGGCAGTTCCTCTTCATCGGCGACAAGGCTAATGCGCGGTTGGGCGTCATCGATCTGAGAGATTGGGAAACCAAGCAGATTGTCAAGAACCCACTCACCATCAGCGATCACGGCGCGGCGTTCGTGACCCCGAATACAGACTACATCATCGAGGGTGGTCAGTATGCCACAGTCCTGGGATACGGCTACGCCCCACCTGAGGAGTACAAGAAGTCGTACCGGGGCATGGTGACAATGTGGAAGTTCGACCGGTCCAAGGGCCGGATCGACACGACGAACTCCTTTGCGCTCGAACTGCCCCCGTACTGGCAGGACCTGTCCGACGCTGGCAAGAACGCCAGCGACGGGTTCTTCTTCATCAACTCGTTCAACGTCGAGATGGCCACAGGCGGGGTCGAGAAGGGCAACCCACCCTTTGAGGCGGGTGCCAGCAAGCGCGACATGGACTACCTCCACATCATTGATTGGCACAAGGCCGAGTCCGCGTTCAAGGCAGGGAAGGTCAAGAAGATCAACGGCTTTCCGGTGATCATGCTGGAAACCAGCATCGCCGCTGGGATCCTCTACTTCGCGCCCGAGCCAAAGAGCCCGCACGGCGTGGATGTGACGCCCAACGGGCAGTACATGGTGGTGGCGGGCAAGCTCGACCCCCACGTCACGGTCTACTCGATCGAGAAGGTCAAGGCGGCGATCGCGGCCAAGAAGTTCAGCGGCAGCGACGAGTTCGGTGTGCCGGTACTGGACTTCGACGCTGTAAAGGAAGCGCAGGTGGAACTCGGCCTTGGGCCGCTCCACACGCAGTTCGATGACAAGGGATATGCGTACACGTCTCTGTTCCTCGATTCGGCCGTCGCCCGCTGGAGCCTGGGCGGCGAGTACGCCTCTCTTCATCCGGAGCAGCCCTGGAAACTCGTCCACAAAACCCCGGTGCAGTACAACATCGGGCACCTCTGCGCGGCCGAAGGCGACACCGTCAGTCCTGATGGGAAGTACCTGATCGCGATGTCCAAGTGGTCGGTCGACCGGTTCCTGCCGACGGGCCCGCTCCTGCCGCAGAACTTCCAGCTGCTGGACATCAGCCAGACCGGCACGACGATGCCCGTGACGTATGACTTGCCCATCGGTGTCGGTGAGCCCCACTACTGTCAGATGATCAAAGCCGACAAGCTCAAGACCTGGAAGGTCTACCCGGAAGTCGGCTGGAACCCGCTCACGCAGCAGATCGACCCCAACGCCCCCAAGCAGGGCCAAGAGGGGGTCACCCGGGAGGGCAACAAGGTCCTGGTCAAGATGACCGCGGTCCGAAGTCACTTCTCCCCCGAGCACATCCAGGTCAATGAGGGCGATGAGGTGACATGGCGGATTACCTCGCTCGAAACGGCCCAGGATGCGACGCACGGCTTCTGCATCGGCGCGTACAACATCAACCTATCGCTCGAGCCCGGCGAGTACTCCGAGGTCCACTTCATCGCGGACAAGCCCGGCACATACCCCTTCTACTGCACGGAGTTCTGCTCGGCGCTCCACCTGGAGATGATGGGGTACTTCCACGTCAAGCCCAAGGCCGGCAACGCCGCCGCGCCCTCTGACACCGGGAACAGCACCGCCAGCAAGTAGGGCCCTTCTCAAGCCTGCGCGGCGTTGGCGCGCCGCGCAGCGCATTCCGGAACGGAGTTCAGTCATGGCGAATCTCATTCGATCGCTCATCGGTCCGCGTGTGCCGCTGGAGGAACTGGACCAGCACCGGGGACGCTATCTGGCGCCCACCTTGTTCTTTATGCTGGCGCGGGTCCTGCTGCTCATTTCCATCTTCTTCCCCTACTGGCACATGGAGCTGAACGCACCGCAGTATCCGGACGGGCTGTACCTGACCGCGTATGTCAACCATCTGGCGGGCGACGTCAAGGAGATCGACGGGCTGAACCACTACATCGGCATGCGGCCCCTCGGTGAGGCCGCCGCCTTTGAGCGGGCGGCCTCGGTCTGGATGATCATCGCGATGTTCCTGCTGGTGGAGGGCGCGGCGGTGATCCACAGCCGGTGGGCCGTGCTTCTGGCGCTGCCCGCGGTGACATTCCCGCTTGGGTTCATCCTGGACCTTCACTACTGGATGCGGACATTCGGACTCAACCTCAAACCGGATGCGCCCCTGTCCGCCGCCGTGAAACCCTTTGTTCCGACCGTGCTGGGCGAGGGCGGAATCGGACAGTTCAAGACCTTCGCAGAGTTCGGCTTTGGCTACTGGCTCGCGGTTGCTGGCGCGGTGCTGACGATCGTGGGCTTTGTGTTCCATCGACACGCGTACAAGCCGCTGGTTGAGCGGATGGAGCGAGAGAGGCAGGCCCGCTCGTGACGCGGCATCGCGTCCATCTCGCTTTCGCGCTGACTTGGTGCACGATGCTGGCGGTCGCGGCTGGCGGGCAACCCGTGACCGCGGACCACGCAGCGCCGATGGCGCAGGTGCGGTCAACGCCAACTGAGCTGGGCGTGATCGGAAGGCGTATCGCCGCCGCAAACCTCGGGGACACGATCGAAGTGAACGCCGGCGTGTACCCCGAGCACATACGAATCGACAAACCGGTCACGCTCATTGCGCGGGGGCTGGCCATTCTCGATGGCGGCGGTAGCGGCGACATCGTGGAGATCACGGCACCCGACGTGACGTTGCAGGGCTTCACTATCCGCAACACGGGCATCGATCTTGACAAGGAGAACGCCGCGGTCCGGGTTCTTGCCCCGCGGGCAACCATCGAGGACAACACGCTTGATGACATCCTCTTTGGCATCGACCTTCGCGAGGCCCGGGGGAGCGTGGTGCGGCGGAACACCATCGGCGGCAAGAAACTCGATATCGCACGGCGGGGCGACGGCCTGCGCCTATGGCGCTCCGACCGGACTGTCATCGAGGGAAACACGATCCACAACGGGCGTGACGCCATCGTCTGGTACTCCACGGGCGTCGAGGTGAAGAACAACCGCGCGTACGAGTGTCGTTACGGCCTTCACCTGATGTTCAGTGACCAGGTGACGATCGCGCAGAACGAGTTCTCAAGAAACTCGGTGGGCATCTACCTCATGTACAGCGCCCGCGTGGAACTCCGTCAGAACCGGCTCATCGGCAACCGTGGTCCCAGCGGCTACGGGATCGGCCTGAAGGAAGCAGACCAGTTTTCCGTCTGCGAGAACCTCATCGTCGGGAACCGTGCCGGCGTGTACCTCGACGGCTCGCCGTTCACCGACAAGAAGCCCGGCGAGTTCGCCCGGAACACGCTGGCCTACAACGACGTCGGCATCACCTTTCTGCCCTCGGCCCGGGGCAATGAACTCACCGAGAACAACTTCATCGACAACATTGACCAAGTGTCCATCGCCGGTCGCGGTTCGCTTGACTCGAACCGGTTCTGGAAGGGTGAACGCGGCAACTTCTGGAGCGACTACACCGGCTACGACCAGAACGGCGACGGCGTGGGGGATTTCGTCCACGAGTCGCAGACCCTGTTCGAGAATCTCATGGACCGCGAGCCGGCGCTGCGCTTGTTCCTCTTCAGTCCGGCCCAGCAAGCGATCGAGTTTGTTGGACGCGCCCTGCCCGCGGTCCGTCCTGAGGCCAAGTTTGTCGACGAAGTTCCGCTCATGCGTGCGGTACCCATCGAGTTCGTTCCGCGGCGCGGTGATGATCGCGCGGCGAGTCTGATCCTCATGGCCGGGGGCGTAGGCATGCTCGGGATCGGCGGCGGGATCCTCGCTGCGGCGTGCGACCGAGACCGGAAACGGAACCTCCGTCCATGCACACGGATGGTTGCGGCGGGAGGCGTTTCATGATCCACATCGAGAACGTCGTCAAGCGATTCGGCGCAACAACCGCGGTGGATGCGGTCTCTCTGGACCTTGGTCCTGGCGATAGCGTTGCACTCTGGGGCGCCAACGGCGCGGGCAAGACGACGCTCATCCGATGTGTACTGGGGCTTCTGCGGTTCCGGGGCCGCATCACGGTGGGAGGCCACGATGTCCGCCGTCACGGCAAGCGGGCGCGTCTCCTCGTGGGCTATGTGCCGCAGGAAATCGGGTTCTACGACGATCTGGGTGTCGCCGAGGCGGTGCGGTTCTTCGGCCGACTCAAGGGCCTCCGGGAAACCGATGCGGGCGCGACCCTGACGAAGGTCGGCCTGCACGGGCATGAGGACAAACGGATCCGCGAGCTTTCCGGAGGGATGAAGCAGCGCCTCGCGCTCGCGATCGCGCTCCTTGGTGATCCCCCAGTCTTGGTGCTCGACGAGGTCACGGCCAGTCTGGATGCCGTGGGACGCGGCGAGTTCCTGGCGCTTCTGGAACAACTATCGGGCATGGGACGGACGCTGCTCTTCGCCTCCCATCGTATCGAGGAGATCGCGACCCTCGCCAAGAGGGTCGCGGTAATGGACCAGGGCCGGCTTGTGCGGGTTGTCAACAGCGCAGAGTTTGCAACTGAACTCGCGCGGAACGCGGTTCTTCACCTCTCGATCGCCGCGCCCGTCCGGACGAGGGCCATGGAAACGCTCAGAGCGGAGGGTCTGGCACCTCAGCTCAACGGAGCCGGCCTCCTCGTCCCCGTGCTGCCCGAGCACAAGGCGGTCCCGTTCCGAGTGCTGGCCGACGCGCGGATTCAAGTTGACGACTTTGAGCTGGTGTCACTGGAGCATGCCGCGCGGCACACGACAAGCGAGAAGCCGAAGGAGATCCAGCCATGACCGCTGCGACAATCGCTCTGTGCGACAGCGTTGATCGGAGCCCACCCTCGGCTCTCTGCAACACATGGACCATCGCGCGACGGGAACTCCGCGAAGCGGTGCGAAGCCGCTGGTTCCTGCTGTACACGCTGGCGTTTGCGGTGCTGGGCCTGGCCGTATCGTTCGTGTCCGCATCAGGGAGCGGGGGTTCAGGGCTGTCCGGATTCGGACGGACCACGGCGGGGCTGGTCAACATCGTCCTTCTGGTCGTTCCCCTCATGGCGCTCACGTCGGGGGCCGCGTCGATAGCATCCGACCGAGAACGGGGCATGCTGTCCTATGTGTTTGCCCAGCCTGTGTCGCGCCTGGAGGTACTGTTCGGCAAGTACATCGGCCTGGCGGCCTCGCTGCTCGCGTGCTTGCTCCTGGGCCTCGGCGCGTGCTCGCTGATTCTGGCGTGGAAAGGCGTCGCCACGCGTCCGGCGAGCATCGCCTGGCTCGCTGGTCTGTCCTTCGCACTCTCGCTGGGAATGCTGAGCGTGGGTATGTTGATCTCCACGCTTGCCCGCAAAGCGTCCGTGGCCGTCGGTACCGCGATCTTTGTCTGGTTGGCGTTGGTGTTCGTCTCGGACCTCGCGCTGATGGCCGGGACCGTAGCCCTGCGGTTGCGCATCGAGGAACTCTTCGCGCTGTCCCTGCTCAATCCTCTGCAGGTGTTCAAGATGTGGACCCTGCACGCCGTAGATGCGACGCTGGATGTGCTCGGTCCCGCCGGCCTTTACGCCAGCGAGGAGTATGGATCCCAGCTGCACCTGATCTTCGCGGGATGTCTGCTCGCTTGGGTGCTGCTGCCGCTTTCAGCCGCCGCGGCGCTGTTGTCCCGGAGGTCACCGTTATGAAATCCCTGTTCCGGGTGCTCGTGTGTATGGGAGTGGCCTTCACCGGTGCATGCCGCCGAGACGACATCTCGGGACCGCCCACGCTGCGCCCGGGGCGTGACGAGTGCGCCGAGTGCGGCATGGCTATTCACGAGGAGCGCAGCGCGGCGGCGATGATCGTCGAGCGGGACGGCCGACGCGACAGTCTGGTGTTCGACGATATCGGATGCCTTCTGGACATGGAGGGTGCCCGACAGGGCAAGATAGTCGCCCGATTCGTGCACGATCACGGAAGCGGCTCATGGATCCAGGGTGACACCGCTGTGTTCGTGGCCACGGATGGCTCAAACCTCCATACTCCGATGGCGTCGGGCATAGCGGCGTATGCCGACCAAACGGGCGCCGCCGGTGGCCAGCGGGAGTTCGGTGGTGAAGTGCTGGACTTTGATGCACTCGCCAAGTGGCGACGGCAGCAGGTTGAACAGCGACGGAGGGGATCGGGAGGGTGAGCGAACACCTGACCGGAAACACCATGATCTCTCAAACGATTGAGTACGCACTGCGGGCCATGAGCAGCCTCGCTTCGCTAAAGGGGGGCGCGACGACCAATGAGGCCATCGCCACGGCCACGCGCATCCCGCAGGCGTACCTGTCCAAGATCATGCGAGACCTGGTTCGGGCCGACTTGGTCAGGTCCTTCCGCGGGCCTCACGGAGGCTTCGTGCTGGCCCGCGAGCCCGACGCCATCACGCTTCTGGACATTGTCAACGCCGTCGATCCCATTCGACGGGCAACAGGATGCCCTTTCGAAGAGTCTCCAGACGCCGGGCCGTGCCCGCTGCACCGATGCCTCAATGAAGTGCTTGCGCACATTGAGGAACGGCTCCGCAGCACTCTCCTGGCGAGCGTCCTCGGCCACGAGAGAGGCTGTGCAACTGAACGTCCGGCCCAGCGCCTGGGGAGGGCCGGATGATCGTCTGCATGCGCAGCCAACCAGTTCTGTGGACTGGTGCCCTCACTAGCGCGGCCGGACTGTCCGCCTGTTCTTATGACCGCTTGCCTGCTTCCACAAGTCGCCCGTCACGGGTGCCGACGGTCCAAGGCCCTGCCGCGGACAACAGCCCGGTTGAAATCGACACCTACTACCTCAGCACGTGCGCGCAGTGCGGTGGTCTGTTGGGCGCCAAGGGAGACTCCCCGGAGGTCGTCTACAACGCTCGGTCCTTCCGGGTGTGTTCGCTTCCATGCCAGGAGGCTTTCATGCGCTCACCGGTGGCGACTTGCGAGCGTGTGGATACCGCCATGATCGCGGACCAAAGTCCCTACTACCCCCTCGCCGTGTCCCTTGTGTCGGGCCGCTCGCTCGGTGAACCCCCCGTCGAGATCATCTGGGGGAACCGCCTCTTTCGTGCAGTGGACGTGGCCGAGCGTGACGAGATTCTTGCCGACCCGGCTCACTTTGTACGGTTGCTCAACCAGGCCGTGATCACCGTCCAATCACCAACGTACGGGATGCCTGACAAGTGCCCGGTCCAAGGCGACATCCTTCCAAGCGATGACCCTATCGACATCGTGGTCGCCAACCGCATGATCCGTGTGTGCTGCGGCCGCTGCGCCCGCGTGGTCAGAGCGCGCCCGTACCAGTACCTGGGGATGGTGGAGTATGCGAACCGCCAGCGGGCGATTGGAGAGCGGCCATGAATGAGTCCCAAGTCCTCCCTCGCTTCAACCACGGATATCCGGGTATCCTTATCTGCCACTCATCCGAAGCTCTGGCCCGGGAGGCTCCATCCCATGCTCTCACAGACCATCGAGTACGCCCTGCGGGCTATGACTTTTCTCGCATCGATCGATGGGGACGCGTCGTTCAACAGCGAGACCATCGCGGAGTGCACCAAGGTTCCCAAGGGCTACCTGTCCAAGATCCTTCGAGACCTCGTGGTCGCAGACCTGATTGTGTCTCAGCGCGGTCCAAATGGTGGGTTCACGCTGAGCCGTTCCGCCGCCAAGATCTCGATGCTCGATGTGGTCAATGCGGTCGACCCAATTCCCAGGATCAGGAAGTGCCCGCTGGGGAACCCGGCTCACCTCCAGCTCTGCCCTCTCCACCGCCGTCTGGACAACGCGATCGCCATGATCGAGCAGGAGTTCGGCCGGGCCAGTCTGGCGGAGGTCCTGGAAACATCCACGAAGTCCGGGGGACAGTGCAGGACCCTTGTCACGCCCACAGTGCGCGGCGGCAAGCGGTAGCGGTCGCCTCTTCGCGGCGGCACACACGCGGAGGGGCATGCTGATGCCCCATTCCCGCTCCATCCCGGACCAACTGCCGGATGATCCGGTCCCGCTACTCCGCCGCTGGCTTGACGACGCGGAGGAAGAAGTTCAAGGGGACTTCAACGCCATGGTCCTGGCGACGGCGTCCTCCGTGGGAGTTCCCTCGGCGCGGGTCGTCTTGTGTAAACAGGTCGAGCTGACCCCACCGGCTGTCGTTTTCTACACCAACTACGAGAGCCGAAAGGGACGGGATCTTGAGGCCAACCCCCGGGCCGCAGGGGTCTTCTATTGGCCCTCTCTCACACGGCAGGCTCGCATCGAGGGGACCGTGGTCCGCACTACTGAAGCTGAGAGCGACGAGTACTTCAGCAGCCGGCCGCTGCTGTCCCGGCTTGGAGCCATCGCCAGCAGACAGAGCGAGCCGCTTCCTTCCCGCACAGCGCTCGCTGCGCGAGTAGCGAGGGCGGCGCTGCGTCCCGGTGCCGCGGCCTGTCGTCCGCCGAACTGGGGCGGCTTCCGTGTGCTGCTCGACCGCATCGAACTCTGGGCGGCGGGGACGGCGCGGCTGCACGACCGGGTGGCGTGGACGCGTACTCCGGGTGTCGAACCGCCCCTTTGGACACCAGCCCGCCTGTTCCCATGAGCCGCCAAACTCCCTCAAATCTCGAAGGGCACTCGGCGCCCATCTCGGCCTGGTTTGCTGGACCGAAAGCCGAGAACGGCGACTGGTTCGCCGGTGTCGTGCAGCGAATCGTCGCCGACTATCACGCCTGGCGTCGCAACTACTACCCTGAGGATGGCGTAGCGGTGGATTCGGCCGCGCGTCGCGAGGCGGAGATGTTCCGCGACCACTTCGACGACAGGTTGATCGAACTGCTGGCTCGCCTGAAACACGATGTCCCGTTCCACAGCCCGCGCTACGCGGGCCACATGATCGCGGAGCAATCGCTGCCCGCCGTCGCGGGCTACCTCGCCGCGATGCTCTACAACCCCAACAACGTCTCGGCCGATGCCGCGCCGGTCACGGTCCGGCTGGAGCTGGAGGCGGCCCGGATGATTGCAGGAATGCTCGGCCACCCGTCCGATGGCTGGGCACACCTGACCAGCGGCGGCACACTCGCGAACATCGAGGCATTGTGGCTGGCTCGCTCGACGAAGTACCTGCCGCTGGTCGTGGAGGAGACGCGTCGAGAGTTGGGACTGGGCGGCGGGGCGCTGCTCGACACCGCACGAGGCCGGGCACAACTGCTCGGCGTACGGGTGAGTGAAGCCCTCCGTGCCTATGAACAGCTCTTCAAGGATGCCGCGGCTGTGCTGGGCGCGAATGCCCACACGATGCGTCGCGTCCAACACGCCCTGCTGCGGTCTCGCTTTCATCCTGCTCAGCGCGGCATGGCGACGGTGCTCCGAGAGACGGGAACCCGCCCCGTTCTCATGGTGCCCGAATCCCACCACTACTGCTTCGACAAGGCCATGGATGTGCTGGGACTGGGGCGCGATGCCATCGTGAGGGTCAAGGTGGACTCGGACTTCCGCATGCGGCTGGAGGACCTGTCGGACAAACTGGACGAGGCAGAACGTGAGGGTGCAGACGTTCTGGCCGTGACCGCCGTCGTGGGAACGACCGAGGAAGGGGCGGTCGACCCGGTCGACCAGATCCTCGCACTGCGAGCTGCGCGCGAAGAAGAAGGAAGGGAATCCTTCTGGTTGCACGCGGATGCCGCCTACGGAGGGTACCTGCGCACGCTCACCCTTCCGCAGCGTGTCGGTTTGGGCGAGCCCGTGAGCACCGTCCGCGTCGGCGCCGCCCTCTGTGAACTGGCCATCGAACTGCCGCACCGACACGCCTGTGATGCCCTCGAACGGTTAGGCGAGTGTGACTCAATCACCATCGACCCGCACAAGCTGGGATACATCCCCTACCCGGCCGGCTGTGTGTCCTTTCGGTCCAACTGGGTCAAGCCGCTGGCACGGCAGCACGCCCCCTACATCGCCGATGCCGGCGCCGACCCGGAATCCGACCGTCACGATGAGGCGATCGGTGTGTACGTCCTGGAGGGAAGCAAGCCCGGTGCGGCCGCGGCCGCGGTCTGGCTCGGACACACGCTGATTCCTCTCGACACCAGCGGGCACGGAAAGCTGGTCCGTGAGACCATCCGCAATGCGTGCGAGCTCCATGCCCTGCTCAAGGACTTCCCCCGCCTGATGCGCGACGCCGGTTGCGAGATCCCTTCGGTGCGTGCCGAATGCCTCTGTCCTCCCGGCTCCAACATCGTGTGCTATGCATTCGCGGCAGTCTCTGAACCCCTCTCCCTCGAACTGCTGAATGCGTTGAACCTGTCGGTCTACCGCCGACTGTCGGTGCAGACCGGGCAGCGTGTGACGGACCAGCCGTACTTCGTCAGCCGCACGACCCTGTCGAATACACAGTATTCGGACGAGGCCGTGGCCCCGTTCCTGAAGAGACTGGGTGCCGGCCTCGCCGAGTATTCCAAGCACGGGGTGTTCCTGCTGCGATCGGTGCTGATGAACCCCTGGTATGACCAGGCCAAGCGGCGGGGGCGTTATTTCCTTAGTGACATGGTGGCAGAGATGTACCGCATGGCCGAGCAGGAGCTGGGGCGCTTCGTGTCCCAGCGTCCGCTCCGGAACCCCATCAACACAATCCATCAAGGAGTCCCATATGACCGTTCAGAACCCGTCACCGACCGTTGGCCAACTTGTCGCGGAGCGACCCGAGCGCGCCCGCGTCTTTGAGCGATTCGGTATCGACTATTGCTGCGCCGGACGAAAGTCTCTCGCAACAGCGTGCTCGGAGCGCGGCTTGGACCTGTCCGTGGTCCATGCGCAGCTTGAGGCCGCCGATACGGCGCCCCGCAAGACCAGCGAACCTGATTGGACCACGGAACCACTTTCCAGACTGGTCGATCATATCCAGACGGTGCACCACGGATTCATGAACCGCGAACTGCCGCGCCTCACCGCTCTCGTGCGAAAGGTCGCCGGCGTTCACGGGAACATCCACGCCGAGTTGATCATGCTCCAGGACGTGTTCACCGAGTTCTGCCGCGAGGTCGTCGAGCACATGTCCAAAGAGGAATCGGCGCTATTCCCGTGGATTCGCGCCCTGGAGACGGGTGCGCGGGGTCCGTCGAACGGCGTTCCGCTCGACGGACCGGTGCGTCAGATGATGCTGGAGCACGAGGACGCGGGGGTTGCACTCGCGAAAATGCGCGAACTCACGCGCGGCTTTATTCCGCCGAACAACGCCTGCGGCACGTACCGGGTCATGCTGTCGGGGCTTGCCGACATCGAGGCGGATATGCACACCCACGTGCACAAGGAGAACAACATCCTGTTCCCGAGAGCGCTCGCGCTAGAGGCATCGACGCAGGCCAACATCGGAGGGGGTTCATGCTGCATCAGGTGCTCGTGATCCTTCACCTGCTCGGGGCCGCAACCTGGATTGGTGGTCATCTCGTCCTCGTGCGGGTCGTGCTCCCCAGCGCGCTGAGGTCCCGCGATCCGAAGGGCATCCTGGACTTTGAGCGAGGTTACGGGCGGATCGGCCTCACGGCGCTTGTGCTTCAGGTTGGCACGGGAGCGTGGCTTGCCGCTACCTGGCTCGGGGGCTGGCGACATGTGCTTGACTTCTCCGTGCCGGCGGCCCATCTGGTCATCGCCAAGCTGGTCCTGCTCGGCGCCACCCTCGTCCAGGCCGGGTACGCCTATCACCGTCTCATCCCCCGGCTCGTCGCGGTCCGGGATGAACCGACCGAAGCCATCAAGCCCCTACGGTCCTTTGCTTTGCACGCATGGATCACCACGCTCCTCGCAGTGCTGATGCTCATCGTCGGCGCGTCGATACGGCTGGGAGGGCCGCTTTGACTCGAACCGTCAAGGCTACGGATGGTGTCGGCGAATCGCGCACGAAGGAAGACCCCATGACCCAAGGCGTCGAGCTCCATCTCAGGTGTCGTGTAATACCCGCTCGCCAGACCGAGTTCTTGTCGTTTCTGCGGGAGGCCGTTCCCTTCTACGAATCGCCCGGCGGCATCAGAGTGCGGTTGCAGCAGGATGCCCACGACGCGGATCGCTTCATAGAGGTAGTGGAGTACCGTGACGAAGCTGTGTACCAGCAGGACCAGGCCCGCGTGGAGAACGACCCTGCCATGAAGTCCTACTTGGACCGCTGGCGACTGCTCCTCGCGGAGCCGCCCGTGGTCGAGGTCTATCGGCACGTCTCGATCTGAACCGACTCGCTTGCTCCACTCATCCAGCAAACCCTTACACTGTGTTGATACTGCCGAGGTTGATGTGAACGGTAAGCAAGAGAACACACCGCCGCGCAAACCCGCCCGAGAGGCCACGCAGGCAGCAACCCGCGGGGTTGTCGCGTCGGCGCTACTCGCGATCGCCATCGCGACCGGCTCAAGGAACCTGGCTCACTTCGACGCCGCGCTGGTCGGATACACCTTCGCCACGCTGTTTGCCGTGTTCGCCATTACCTACCGGTACTCGATCTGGCTCCAGCGCCCACCCACCGCACTCTATTGGCGGCGGGGATGGCAGGTGTTTTTCTCTCGCGAGCGATTGCTGAGCAACTTCGGCGCGTGGCCCCGCCGTGTTATCGGAGTTGTTGCGCTCAACAACTTCATCTTCCGTCGTAGTCGGACCCGCTGGGCAGCGCATTGGCTCATCATGTGGGGATGCCTCATGGCCGCCGGGATCACGTTCCCGCTGGTGTTCGGGTGGATCCACTTTCAAACTCCGGCCGACGACTTCGAGCGGTACCGGGTCTATGTCTTCGGGTTCCCGACGTTCAGCTTCCGGATCGGGGGCGTCTTGGCGGTCCTGATCTTTCATGGCCTGGTCTGGGCCTCATTCCTGGTGATCGCCGGCGTCATGATCGCCATGCGCCGACGCATGCGTGACCACGGCGCCGAGGCCGTGCAGCAGTTCGGGGAGGACTTCCTACCGCTGATCCTTTTGTTCGCGGTCAGCATCACCGGGCTCATGCTGACGGCAAGCTACACCTGGATGAGGGGGTACGCTTACGACTTCCTCGCAATCGTGCACGCCGCCTGCGTCATCTTCACGCTCCTGTGGCTCCCGTTCGGCAAGTTCTTCCATATCTTTCAGCGCCCCGCGCAGCTTGGTGTTTCCTTCTACAAAGATGCCGGCAGAAGCGGTGAGCAGGCGCTATGCAACAACTGCGGCCAGCCGTTTGCATCGAAGATGCACGTCGAGGACCTCATTCGTGTGGAACGCGAACTGGGGTATTCATACGAGATGCCGGAAAGGACCGGCGACTCCGGACCGCACTACCAGTACATCTGCCCGCGCTGCCGACGGCTCAGCATGGCGCTCGCGCAGGGCCGCTTGTGGCAGGCCGGGCGGGGTGGCAGCGTGACCGAACGCCCCGGGATTGTGGATGTCGCAGCGCTCATTGAGGCCGCGTCGGCGCCGGCCGCAGCGACCGGACCGACCGCCTGACCAACCAACGAGATTCGCATGTCCAACCCTCCGCCCAACCTTTCGTCGACTCTGGCCCGCTTCGGTCCTCATGTGAACCGGTCGAGCCCGGCCCGCCTGGCGACCGATGCGGAGCCGGACCGTCTCGTGAAGACGCATTGCTGCTTCTGCGGCCAGCAGTGCGGCATCCAGCTCAAGGTCAGGGACAACATCGTCACCGGGTTCGAGCCGTGGTACGACTTCCCCTTCAATCGCGGCATGCTCTGTCCGAAGGGGGTCAAGCGATATCTCCAGGGTGCGCACCCCGACCGGCTCCTGACCGCGTTCAAGCGGGACACTGCCTCGCCCGAGGGTTTTAGCCCCATGGGGTACCAGGAGGCCATCGCCCGCGTCGCCCCGGAGATCTCTCGTATCCAAAGCACGTATGGCCCCGCTGCGATGGGTGTGCTCAGCGGTGCGAGCCTCACCGTCGAGAAGGCCTACCTCATGGGCAAGTTTGCCCGGGTCTGCCTGAAGACCCCCCACATCGACTACAACGGTCGGCTGTGCATGGTGAGCGCAGGCGCGGGCAACAAGAAGGCGTTCGGCATCGACCGCGCGGCAAGTCCCTGGAGCGACATCCCGAAGGCGGAAGTTGTCTGGATCAGCGGCGCCAACGTCGCCGAGTGCGCCCCGATTACCACCGAGTACGTCTGGCAGGCCCGTGAGAACGGCGCGAAGATCATCGTTGTTGATCCGCGTATCACGCCACTCGCTCGGACGTGCGACCTGTTCCTACCCGTCAAGCCCGGTCGCGACATTGCCCTCTTCAACGGTGTGCTCCACCTCATGATCGAGAAAGGCTGGATCGACCGGCCGTTCATCGAGAACTTCACCGTCGGGTTCGACAAACTCGCCGAACACGTGCGCGAGTGGACACCGGCAAGGACCGCCGACATCACCGGAATCCCCGAGCGGCTCATCCGCCAGGCCGCGGAATGGTGGGGCGCGGCCAAGTCCAGCTTTCTTATGCACGCCCGCGGGATCGAGCACCACTCGCACGGCGTGCAGAATGTGCTGGGTGCCATCAATATCGTGCTGGCGTCCGGCCGCATCGGTCGTGAGGGGTGCGGCTACGGCACCATCACCGGACAGGCCAACGGCCAGGGCGGACGCGAGCATGGGCAGAAGTGCGACCAGCTCCCGGGTTGGCGCGACATCGCGAACCCTGAGCACCGCGCCCATATCGCCAAACTCTGGGGCATCGCCGAGCCCGACCTCCCTGGCCCCGGCGTTGACTGCTACGAAATGTTCCGCAAGATCGACCGCGGCGAGATCAAGGGCCTGCTCTCCCTTTGCTTCAATCCGGTCGTTTCCCTCCCGGATAACGGCTTCATCGCCCGCGCGCTGGGCAAGCTCGAGTTCTACGTCGCCATTGACTTCTTTATGAACGAGACCGCGCGGCACGCCGACATCGTGCTTCCTGGCTCGCTCCAGGAAGAGGATGAGGGTGTCGTCACGCAGATCGAGGGCAAAGTCATCAAGATCAACAAGGCGGTGGAGTGCCCCGGCGATGCCCGCCAGGACTGGCGCATCGTCCAAGACATCGCCGCGGCGCTTGGGAGGCCCCACGGTTTCACGTTTGCCGAGCCGCGCGAGATCTTCGAGGAACTCCGCCTCACCAGCAAAGGCGGTGTCGCGGACTATTCGGGCATCACCTATGAGAAGATCGAGAAGCAGTACGGCATCTGCTGGCCCTGTTATTCCGAGGACCCCAGCGGCAAACCCATCGACCATCCGGGCACGCCGCGGCTCTTCGAGCCGGGCTCGTGGAACCCGGTCGCCAAGGGCGTGGGTCCGTTCTATTTCCCGGACGGCAAGGCCCGCTTCAACGTGGCTCCGTACACGCCGCCGGCGGAGGATACGGATGCGGACTACCCGCTCATGCTCACCACGGGACGCGTGGTCAGCCAGTTCCTATCCGGCACGCAGACCCGCCGCATCGGTCCGCTCGTGGACCAATACCCCGAGCCGCGGATTGAGATGCACCCGCGCTTGGCGGAGTCGATGGGCATCAAGGAAGGTGACTGGGTGACGGCCGAGTCCCGCCGCGGCGACTGCACGCTCCGGGCGATGGTGGTTACCACGATCCGCCCCGATACTATTTTCATTCCGTACCACTGGCCCGGCCGCAAGAGCGCCAATCAGCTGACGATCTCGGCACAGGACCCGATCTCGAAAATCCCGGAGTACAAGGTGTGCGCGGCCCGGGTTCGCAAGGCCGACGGGCCGCCGGAATGGGCGGGTCATCTGGAGCCGCAGCAGGGCTAGCAGCATCGGAGCACACATGAGCGTTCCCGGTCACCTCAACTTCTACATCGACCCCACCCGCTGCATCGGGTGCCAGGCGTGCGTGCAGGCGTGCACCGAGTGCGACACGCACAAGGGGATTTCCATGATCCATCTAGAAACCGTGGACCGGGCGCACTCAACCCAGACGATCCCCGTCGTGTGCATGCACTGCGACTCTCCGACCTGCGCCGAGGTCTGCCCCGCCGATGCCATCAAACGCACCCCTGACGGTGTGGTGCAGTCAGCCCGCAAGCCGCGCTGCATCGCGTGCAACAACTGCGTGCTGGCCTGCCCCTTCGGTGTTCCGAAAATGAAGGTCGAGTTCGAGCTGATGATGAAGTGCGACATGTGCTACGACCGCTCGTCGGTGGGGCTCAAACCCATGTGCGCGAGCGTCTGTCCAAGCCAGGCGCTCTTTTTCGGCACGCGGGAGGAGATCGAGGCGGCCCGGCCGCAATCGGCCCCCATCGACCGCTTTAAGTTCGGCAACCAGACCATCACGACCAAGGTGAAGATGATGGGGCCGCGGAGCGTCGCGGGGACGCGGCCCGAGCACGTGGATGTGACGGCCGCGTTGGACCCCAACCCCCCCGCGCGCTCGATCTCCCTCGGCGTGCTCAACGGTTCGCGGTAGTTGGTGCTCCATCTCACTCGGAGAAACGCATGGCCCAGGACAACTCCACACAACTCCGCGTGCTGACCCCCGACGGCCGCGCGCCCGCCGAGCAGCCCCAGTGGCGGCGGGATTGTCCTCTCGACACCGCGCAGGACGACTTCGTCGCCCGGCGCGACTTCACGAAGTTCATGGTGCTCATCAGCGCCTCCTTTGTCGCCGGGCAGGGGTGGATCGCCTTCAAGACGCTGCGCGGCGAAGGGCCAAGCCCCGGCCCGCGCGCCATCGCCCGCGTGGACGAGATCGCCGTCGGCCGGGCCGCGCTTTTCTTCTTCCCCGGCGAGCACGATTCGTGCCTGCTGGTGCGCGCGGGCGAGCGTGAGTTCCTCGCGTACTCGAACAAGTGCTCGCACCTCTCGTGCCCGGTGCGGCCGGATGTCGAGGGCGGGAAGCTGCTCTGCCCGTGTCACCACGGGTCGTTCGACCTCGCTACGGGACGGCCACTCGCGGGTCCGCCGCGGCGGCCTTTGGCGAAGATCCTGCTGGAGGTGCGCGAGGGGACGGTCTACGCCACGGGCGTGGAGGAGAGAATGGTATGAATCCTGCTTCCGCTTCACCGCCCACCGCACCATCGGACCCGCGCTCGCCCAGCCCCGCGCCGCCGCGGGCGGGGATCGCAAGGAACCGCCTGACCGTCGAGACCCGCACGGCGGTCATCACGGGCATCCTGTGCATCGTGCTCATCATCACGCTGATGCAACTGTGGCTCCTGACTGCGACGATGAACGCGTTCCTCGGGGGCGATCACGCGGTGGCGTGGCCGGCGCTGGGGGCGAGCATTGTCTGCCTGCTGCTGAACCTGGGGCTGCTCCGCTACCTCTACCTGCTGGAGAAGCCGCGATGAGCGGTGCGTCCGCCGCTGGCGGCGAAACGGCCGCGCCGGTGGGGAGGGGGGGGACGAGGGGCCGGCTCGATCGCGCCGCGTCTGACCTGCACCCGGCGTACTTCGCGTTGGTCATGGCGACGGGGATCGTCTCACTCGCCGCGTGGATCCATGGGTATGCCGTTCTCGCCCGGGCAATGCTCTGGCTGAACATCGCGTTCTTCGCGGCACTGTGGGTGCTCACGCTCCTGCGGCTGGCCCGTCACGCGGCGAGCGTGCGCGCGGACCTGGCCGATCACAACAAGAGCGTCGGGTTCTTCACGATGGTCCCCGCCGCGTGCGTACTGGGGACGCAGACGCTGCTGATCGGGGGGTCCACCGCCGCGGCGTGGGGGCTGTGGGGCTTTGGAGCGGCGGTGTGGGCGGTGCTGACCTACGGCATCTTCACGATCCTGATCGTCAAGCCGAGCAAGCCTGCGCTGGCCGACGGGCTGAGCGGCGGGTGGCTCGTCTCGGTGGTCGCGACGCAAGCGGTCTCGGTGCTCGCGGCACAGCTCGCCGGGCACGTTGGGGGGGTGGGGGGCGGAGGGCCCGCGGAGGGCATGCTGCTGGTCGCGCTGGTGATGTGGCTCGGCGGAGCAATGCTCTACGTGTGGATCATCTCGCTGATCTTCTACCGCTACATGTTCTTCCCCTTCAAGCCCTCGGACCTCGCGCCGCCCTATTGGATCAACATGGGCGCGATGGCGATCTCCACGCTCGCCGGCGCCTCGCTGATCCTCGCGGGAGCCAAGAGCCCGCTTGTCGCCCGCCTGCTCCCATTCGTCGAGGGCGCGACGCTCCTGTTCTGGGCGACGGCGACGTGGTGGATCCCGATGCTGCTCATCCTGGGCGTGTGGCGGCACATCATCAAGAAGTTTCCGCTGCGGTATGACCCGCTCTACTGGGGCGCGGTCTTCCCGCTGGGGATGTACTCGGTCGCCACGGCTCGCATGAACGCGGCGATGGACCTTCCCCTGCTGGAGCACGTGCCCGGCGCGGCCTTTTTCGTCGCGATGGGCGCGTGGTCTCTAGCAACCATCGGGCTGGCACACCGGGTCATTGCAGCGCGACCGCCCACATCTAGCCCATGAGATGATTCAGTTTGAGGGCCGGGTCGCGGTCATTGCTCCGAAGTGAGCCCGCGCCGGGCCCGCATCTCTGCGCCGACCCGCGAAAGGTCATCGCCCGAAAGCACTCGCCCGGCGAGTGGGAAGACTACCGATTCCTCGACGTGGATGTGCTCGCGGTACAACGAGCCAAGTGATTCGACGAGCCCTTCCAGTTCGGAGACCTGTTCGACGGCAAGCTCGCCGTCGCGCAACCAGGCCGTCAGCAGTTCATCCACGCGTGCGTGCAAGGAATCGGCCCGGGCATGGTCGCCGTGCAGGCGGTCAAGATCGGCAATGGCTTCGGCACGCTGCCCGGCATTCCCATCGCCCGCCAGCGCGGCACGCACACGCGGGAAGAGCGAGCCCTCTTCATCGGCCGTATGCCTTGGCGCCGCGTGGGCGAAGTACGCTTGTGCCTTGCGGAGGGCCTCGGCATGCGGGACATCGAGCGGCCGCCCCTTGACCTCCTGCGTCACGCGGAGCAGTACCCCTAAGAAAGACTCGATGCGGCGGTGGCAGTCCGTGAGTAGGCCCAGCGGCTCATCAAAGTCGTGGTCGGGTCCGCGGCCGAGGATGCTCAGCGTTGCACACATGCGGAATACTATGACCGAATGGCCCAGGACGACATCGAGCAAGCCTGTCCGCCGGTGACGCCGCCGCTGAAGCGTCACCCGTCGCTCCAGCCGCTTTCGCGGGAGCATATGAACGGGCTGATCCAGGCGCGAGCGTTGCAGCGTGCCTCTGAGAGCGACGAAGCGGCCCGCCGTCGCACAGTGGCGGGATTCGTGAAGGCGTGGCAAGCGGAGATCTGGCCGCACTTCGATGATGAAGAACGTCTGCTCCTCCCGTTGGTCGACTCTCAGGCCCTGCGTGATCGCCTGCTGGATGAGCACACCACCCTGCGGCGCCTGGCGGAGCGGTGCGTGCGTGACCCGATGGCCGCAGCGAACGACCCGGAACTTCTCCGCGAGCTGGGAGCACGGCTGCATGACCACATCCGGTGGGAAGAGCGCGAGTTCTTCGAAGCGGTGCAACGCCATCATCCCAATGCCCTGACCGGCCTTTCGGCGGAAGCGGCCGCTATCGAGCATCTACGACCTGGCTCAAGGGCGAGGCACAGCCTGTCCGAGGGGGGCACCAGAGACTGTTGTGGCGAGGTGAATGATGAGCGATGACCGTACACGTGTGGCCCCATCAGAGCGCTTTGCCGTCGATCACTTGGTGTTTGATCTCGCGGCGGAGGTCGCGGCACTGGAGGCCGAAGCAACGCCCAAACAGCATGGCCATCGGCAGAAGACGCTCTTCAAGAGTGCGGGCAGAACCGTTGCGCTCTTCGTTCTCGACGCCGGAGCCGGACTCGCCGAGCACGCCGCCAGCGGTGTCGTGACCGTGCAGGCCATCGAGAGTGATATCGACGTCACCATCGGCGGAACGAAGCATCGCTTGCGGTCTGGCATGTTGCTCGTCATGGCCCCCGGAGTCCGGCATGACGTCCGGGCCGAAGCACGCGCGGTGTTCCTGCTGCAGGTGTCCTTCGCGCCCAAGGCGCCAACACCCTAGAACTCTTGATCGCTAAACTTTCGTGATCAGGAGGGATTGTGGCGAGCGATCAGGACAAACCACCATCGAGCAAGATCCCCGGCACGTACAAGGCCTTCGTGAAGAAGTTCCCAGCCCTTGGACGGGCTCACGAAGACATCGCCAAGGCGGCTGAGGAGGCTGGGCCGCTGGATGCGAAGATGCTGGCGCTCATCAAGATCGGTACCTGCGTCGGCGCGGGTCTGGAATCGGCCCTACGGAGCCACGTCCGTCGCGCCATGCAGCACGGGGCGACCG
Organism: Phycisphaerales bacterium; assembly: GCA_044222195.1. Classification (GTDB taxonomy): domain Bacteria; phylum Planctomycetota; class Phycisphaerae; order Phycisphaerales; family UBA1924; genus JAHBXE01. The sequence goes on along the minus strand of JBGANS010000013.1, from coordinate 54,443 downwards.
CCGCTGAGGTCGAACAGGCCATCCTGCTGGGCATGAACACGGTGGGGTTTCCGCGAACCGTCGCCGCGTGGAGTTGGGCCAATGAACAGTTCGATCGAGGGACGTGAAGGAGATCGGAGCGACGCGTGCGGACACCCATGCAGGAGCGCAAAGCGGCGACAGTTTTCACGGCCCCCGCATCTCGAAGACGTCGCAGAAGACCACGTGCAGCACGCCGCCGTCGCGGCGACTGGCCCGCACCGTGCCCTCGGCAACGATGATGTCCCCCTCCGACTCGATCAGCCGCGCCACGCGGATGCCCGGGTGGCCGACAAACGCGTCATTCTCGATCTATCCGTCGAACGCGGTCTTGCCGCGGGTATGGAACGCGCCGGGGATCAACCACTCGACGTCGTCGGTCAGGCACGCGAGGATCGCGTGCGTGATCGGTCCGCCGGAACGCCTCCATGTATCGTTCGATCGTCCGTGTATTCGTGCTCATCATCAACCTCGTTTGAGAAGCATCTCTCTCAGCACGATCGCGTGGTTCCGGTCCTGATCCTTGGCGCCGAAGACCAGCGTCACGCCTTTGCCTCCCCGCATAGCACGCTCGCGCACGATCGACCGCAGTTGGCCCAGCGCCACGTTCCCAGACGCGGTGAGTTCGACTCTGTAGCGCCTGCGGAACTCCGGCCAGCGACCCCGGTCCGCGTGGTACCATCGGCGCAGCTCCGTGGACGGCGCGACGTCCTTCATCCAGAGGTCCACCCCCGCCTTCGCTTTGCTCAGGCCACGTGGCCAGAGACGATCCACCAGAACGCGAACGCCGTCGCCGGGCGCCGGCGAGTCGTACACACGCTTGAGTCGTACCTTGTCGGCGTCCAAGCGTGCGGCGCTCATGAGCGGTTCTCCCTGCTCTCCACGTCTCCGCCTCCTTCCGACTTGCGAGGCGACATCTTCGCTCGCGGTACAGGATTCTATTGAGACTGCCGGTGATGTTCCGTCAGATCATGTTGGCGACTCTGGCCAGACGGGTCGTCATCTCAGAACATCCCATACACCCGTCCGCCGGTGACGACGCGACGCTCGGCACACCAGCTGATGCACATCTCCAGGGCGTCGGGGCCGTCATCGTGAGCACCGAGCGGGAACTGGCGAAGCTGCTCGAGAAGCATGGTCTGGCATCGGCTAAACTTGAGCCGTCCGCTGGAGATGTACGCCTCGAGGCCCTCGATGCGGGCTTGCTTGTTTGCTGTGCTGTTCATGGATCGAGGGTGCAGCGATACGCCCGCCGCCACTGCCCGCTGCCGCAGGGACTCGACCATGACGGTCTGGAACTGGTTGCCCTCGACCACGAAGTCGCGGTAGTTGAATACCTTGGCAAGCTGCACGATGCGGTTGATCGTCTCCTCCGGCTTGCGGCGGGCGATGTCGGCATGCAGTACGTACAGCGAATCGTCGTTGAGGTTCTTGGCGACCGTGACGATCGCCGAGTAGTCCCCGCGATTGGGATTCTTGCCGAGGCTCGGGTCGCACGCTCCGTAGATCCGGCAGTGCTGTCCGATCCGTCGCACCATCTCCATCGGCTCCGTGAACCCGTTATCCCAGAAGTGGAACGAGTCCTCGCGGAACAGACACCGCTCAGGATCGAGGGGTTCGTTCTGTTTTTCAGATTGAAAGCTGAGCCGTCCTTCGTCGGAGCGGATCTGCATGAGCCGCAGATAGTCTTCCTGCTCGGGCCACAGCACCTGCGAGCCCTTGAGCATCAACCCCTTATTCGTCTCGTAGAACGCCGCCGCGGCGATGGGACCTGTCTCGCCGTTGAACTCCTTCTCGCCAACGCGGATTGCTTCCCACTGGTCCCACAGATCCGCACGCTCGCTGTACATCTCGACGGCTCGGTACAGACGCCGGTCCCAGCCGACGGACTTGCCACGCTCAAGTTTCTCGTGCGTGAGGTTCGCCAACAGCGAGTCGTAGTGCAGCACGGTGCCGACGACGACCACGTTCGTGCGGGCGTCGCCGGCTTTGAGCAGCGTCTTCTCGAACCAGTCCCGCAGTTTGATCCGCTGCTCGGCGGACTCGCAGTGCTCCTGGTTCTCAAGGTCGTCGCAGATGATCAGGCTCGGTCGGTAGGGTCCATGCCGGACACCACGCAGAGCCTGCCCGCTGCCAAGCACCCGGATCATGACCCCGTTGCGGAGGAGGATGCAGTTGTCCCGCCACGGCTTGGGCATCCGCCCGCCGCCCATCCCCGCCCCCCCGATCTCGCCCGGCTTCGAGCACACATCGGAGAAGTCTTCAAGCAGGAGTTCGTTCCCCTGGATCTCGTCCTTGAGGTTCTTGAGCAGCAACGCCGCTTGCTCCTTGGTCCCCGAGATGATCAGCACGAGCTGCTCGTGCTTATAGAGGATGGACCACAGGATGTACGCCAGGCTCACGACCGTGCTTTTGGCGTGACCACGGGGGGCGGCGACGGCGATCCGCTGACCCCGCTGTGAGCTGATGCCGGCGAGCATGCCGTAGAGGTCCTCGTGCATACGTGAGGGTTTGAGCCGCATGTGCTTGGCCAGGTAGACCTGAGCAAACGCCTTCGGCGAGATTGCTGCGATCCGCCGGCGGTGGCTTGAGAGGGCTCCCGTGATAGCGAGCTGGGATTGAGTTACTGTTTGCATCGTTCCTCCCGACGCTTCTGCTCCGCTTCAAGGTGGATCTGGATGGCGGTCTTCGGTGGGGATGGGGGTTGTGACGCCGGCGGGGACGGAACTTCGGCGGATCCTGGTCTCGGAGGTTGGGGCGGCGTTGGAGCTGGCGATGGTGCCGCAGCTGTGGGAGCCGATGCCGGCGTCGCGGGCTTTGGCGCCACCGGCGACGACACCGAAGCCGTGCCGGTCGGGGTTGCCGATACCGAAGGAGGTGCCGCCCTCGGGGGCGACAGCCCCTGAGCCTCCCGCTCGATCGTCTCCAACCGCAGCACCTCGTTGCGGAGGTCCGCCATGCTGGAGAGATCACCGAGGTTGTGGGTGAGATCGCTCTGCACCCGCTGGGTTGCGGTCGGGATCAGCCCGATGCTTTGCAGCCGCTGCACCAGCCGGTCGAACATGTCGTAACACTTGTACTCACCGTCGATCTTCACCGCGGGTGGCGTGTCCTTGTCACGGGTCACGCGGCGGATGCGGGCGGAAGTCGCCTCATACTCCGCGGCGAGACGACCCGCGAACAGGTACCCAAGCCGCGGATCGGGCTCGATGGCGTTCTGTTCATGGATCGCCTGGCGGTCGCGGGTGATGGTGCGGGTGCTCACCCGCAGCACCTGGGCGATCTCGCCGACCGAGAGCCCGTCGCCCACAAGCTGGGCGACGCAGAGCCGGCGGTCGTCGGCGGAGAGATTGGACGTATCGAGGACGCCGTTCTTGATGTCGCGAAGGACATCGAAGACATTGCGGTGACGTCCGTCACCGAGCTCGTCACGGAAACGGCGTCCCTGTAACGGGGTCTCATCACCGGCACTGTGCGCGCTCTCCGGCACGGGATCAGGCGGTGTGGAGTCAGGGTTGTTGTCGATCACCGCGAAGCCTCCTTCGCGGCGAGCCGGTACTTCTCGGCGATCTCGGGGGCGACGGCACCCTCGCCGGCGAAGGCGATGTACCGGCGGACGATCACGTCGCAGTAGACCGGGCTAACCTCGATGCCGAAGCACCGACGCTGGAGCCGCTCGGCGGCGATGATCTGGGTGCCGCTGCCAAGGAACGGTTCGTAGCAGATCTCGCCCGGATGCGTGTGCTGCCGCATCGGGATCTCGAAGACTTCGAGTGGCTTGGGCGTCGGGTGGTCCGGGCGATCGGCACCGTTGGGGATGGTGTCGATGTTCCAGACCGTCGGGAGCCGGTGCTCGTCCGCACGCGGCGGCATGTTCCCCTTGATCCACCCCATGAGGCACGGCTCGTGCTGCCAGAGATACCAGGTCCGCGTCGGCACGCCCTTGTTTTTCGCCCAGATAATCTGACAGTGGACGAACGCCCCGTGCTTGTTCCACGCGGCTTCGAGCATCGCCTGCCGGCGGGAAGCATGCCAGCAGTACCATGCCGCGTTCGGGGCGATGCCCTCGGCGACAGCGGCCGCGATGAACTTGTCGTACAGCTCGGGGTTGGCGTCGGCGTCGTCCCAGGTCACGCCGTAGGTGCCGGACCAGTCCTTCCGTTTCCCGTTCTTGTCGCCGGGGTGGTTGGTGCCGTCGTAGTCGACGAGATATGGCGGATCCGTGGCGAACAACTGTGCCCGCATGCCGTCCATGAGGCGGCGGACGTGCTCGGGGTTGGTCGAGTCGCCGCAGAGCAGACGGTGCTGGCGAGTGGGATCTGTGCCGAGGACGATGAGATCGCCCGGTTGGGTCACCGGCGTCGCCGCGGCGGCGACGGCTTTCTCGAGATCGAAGCCCTCTTCCTTCTTGGTGGCATCGTCGCCGAGGACCTCGGCGAGCAGGTCGTTGGTCTCGTCCAGGTCAAACCCGGTGATGCCGAGATCGAAGTCCGGCGTCTTGACCAGTTCGCTGAGCAACTCCGCCAGCTTCTGCTCGTCCCAGTCGCCTTGAGCCTTGTTGAGGGCGAGGTTGAGACCCTTCTCCTTGTCGAGCGGCAGGTCCACGACAACGACCTGCACCTCGGTGACGCCGCGAGCCTTGAGCACCTTGAGACGCTGGTGTCCGCCGACGAGGTTCCCGGTCCGCTGATTCCAGACGAGCGGTTCGACGAGGCCGAACTCGTCGACGCTCCGTTCGATCTTCTTGTACAGAGGATCACCAGGCTGGAGGTCCAGACGCGGGTTGTACGGTGCCGGGTTGATGCGGTCGATCGAGATGGTTTGAATATTCATTGGACTCATGGCAAAAGAATCTCCGTGGGCTACGGCACGGGCCGAGCCTTGTGTGCGGACAAACAGACCGCCGAGCAAACCCGATGAGTCCGATGGCAACGTCGCGACGTAGCCACCGCCCTCGCCGAGCGAGATCGGCTCACACTCCTGAAGGTTCCTTTGCGTCCTAAGCCTCAGCCCGAGGACCATGCCCCGGGGTTCTTCCGCCGAGCATCACGCTCGTCGGAGTCGAGTCCCGACCCGGCAGACGCCGGGTCATGGTGCCCCAGAATCACTCCGGTTCACCACGACGACTGGGTGTCTTCCGTTCGCTTGGCATCACGCCGCACGCCCATGAAGAACCGTGCCCGATTATATACAACTCGGTGATGCTTCGCCAGTAGATGGTGTTTTCGCTCGGGAAAACAGGCTCTTTTTGCACTTGACGATTTCGGCGCCGAGCGTTCATCCTCGTCGAGACTCAATTGGGTCTAGACCAACTTATGTGTTCGACAGCACAACGAAGATGTTTGCGGACCTTCGATCCCACGCTCTTTGTCATCGCCGCGCAGGTACGCGGCCCGCGCTGCGATCGTTCGTTCTTGTCGACGCCGGCCCGCTCACGGAGTGGTTCAAGAGCCGGCAAGGAAATGACCATCGAACGTTCTTCGCGAAGCCATCGTCCGTTCTCGACGACGGCGCCGGCGGCGCCAGCCGTTCGGATGATGGCCGGGAGTGTGGCCACGATCCTCCGTTCTTTGCCGGCGTTGGCACCCGGCCGGTGCGAGCGATCGTCCGTGCTTTGCGGAGCTGTTCTGGGCGCCGATCAGCGTGTCAGGGTCCGGGGGCGCTGATAAGCGTGATATTTGATCGGACCGGCCCTGGCAGGCCAGGAACGGGGGGTTTTTGAGCGATCCGGCGGCGCCGAACCGCAAAAAGAGTGACACATCGGACATCATCAACGCCATCTCGGACCGCCAAAGGCGCGCCCAAACCCCCTCGAGAGACCACTTGACGAGTCTGGAATCTCTCTCCGCTTTCTGACGCACGAACTCTCGCCTGAGAGTCGGGCGCCGGCGCTGTTGGTTCAACGCGGTTCCATCGGCGTCCGGATTCGCACGAGCTTGCCGTTCCATCGATCGGGCTCGTGAACGATATCGAGCGTCGCTTCTCCGGACCGGCGGACATAGGGTCGCAGCGTCTCCGCCGCGCGAAGCATGAGGTGAAGCTCGGGGTACACCACGTTGAGGTCCCGCATGCCCCAGTCCAGTATCAGAATGCCGCGTTGATCGGGTGACAGGGTTCGAACTTCGCGTTTGAGCGCGGGCGGAAGACGCGATTCGACGTCGGCATTGAACCACACCGCCATGATGGTGGGCGAACCCCCGTACATGCCCCATGTGTAGTAGCGGTCCAGGAACCCAAGCACGCCCCCGATCGGCAGGATCCCTCCAAGAACTACGGTAGAGATTCGTGCGCCCATCGCCAGCGGCGAAGCCCGCGCTTCAGGCGCAACGTCGTCCGTGTGACCCGGGTGGGCCGGCCGGAAGAGCACGACCACCAGCGCCACCATCGTGACATTCCACGGCCAGACGACCGAGTTGTAGTTGAGACCCAGCGGTCCGATGAGCACGAGAATGCCGGCGTGCATCGCCGCCGCAAGGACGATCCCCACCCGTCGCGTTCGAGGAATGAGAAGGAGCGCGGCGAGCACAAGCTCGACCGTGGGCATGAGGTAGACGAGCGGGCGCAGGGGCCACCCCGAGGGGAGCAGCCGGGCCAGCGGCTGGAGCAAGTGCGGTCCCGAATCACGGAAAAAGGAAACGTTGAGCTTGTGGGCGGCGCTGTAGGCGTACACGAAGCAGACCAGGAATCGGAGCGTGCGTATCGCCGCGGCGTCATCGGCCGGGCCGCGCCGGCACGCGACGATCGCGAGCACGAACGCGTACAGGTACAACCAGGGCTGAAGCCGGGACAGGTCCAGGGCGACAAGCACGCACGCAAAGAGGCAGCAGGCTGCACCCAACCAACGTCGTGAAGACAGCAAGACCGCCGCCAGCATGGAACCGACAAGTGCGATCGCGAGCCCCTCGTGAACCATCGACGGCGCTCGCAGGCCCGGCAGGAGCGGCAGCACGGGGAAGGACCGGTCGGCAGTCCAGACGTGCAGGCACAGCGCCATGCCCGCCAAGCACCCGGCGGAGACGATGCGGGTCAGCCATCGAAGGCGTCGATCGTCGGTCATGAGAAGAGGATACCGGGGTGGCTCTCGACGCACGAAACCCAGCGTGATTCAGACTTCCAGTTCCGCTCAGGTCGGCTCTCGCAGCAGTTCGTCGAGATCCAGATGGCGGGTGTACATGGCGATGGCGCCCGCGGCATCACGAGGCCAATCTGGTTCAGGGCGATCGCGATAGAGCTCGACGCCGTTGTCGTCCGGATCGCGAAGGTAGAGTGCTTCGCTGACGCCATGGTCCGCCGCGCCGTCGAGCAGAATGCCTGCGGCCAACACGCGCCGGAGCGCGTCGGCCAGCGCGGCACGCGACGGGTAGAGGATGGCGGTGTGAAACAGGCCGGTGGTCCCGCGGGGTGGGGGCTTGCCGCCCTTGCTCTCCCAGGTGTTGAGCCCGATGTGGTGGTGGTATCCGCCGGCGGAGATGAACGCGGCCTGTGAGCCCATCTTCTGCTGGATCTCGAAGCCGAGGACGCCGCAGTAGAAGGAGAGAGCGCGGTCGAGGTCGGCGACTTTGAGGTGGATGTGGCCGATGCGGGTGAGGGGGTCGATGGCCGGCATGGCATGAGTCTACCGCTACGGTACCTACTGGTATGCTGGAGGAGATGCTCCGTTCGAAGCTCAGCCGACTTGGCGTCATTCAAATCATCGATGACAGGGGCGCAACCTGCAAGCTTGTGCCGCCGCCAGAACAATGGCCAAAGGCCAGTTGGCGCGGCAGGCCCCGTGAGTCGCTGGACCATGCGATGTCGGCCGAGTGGGAGTGGGCAACGAAGGCCAGCGGCGCCTTCGGCGCGTTGGCGGGTGCCTCAATGGTGCTGACCATGTCGGCGGCACGCTGGCTCCTGCAACCTCTTCCACCTATTCCAGGGTGGATCGGATCGATTTTGCCAGCGATCGTGGCGGGAGTGCTCTTTCGCCCGGCATATCTGCCCGTCGCGAGGTATCAGCGTCACAAGCTGGGCGCCCGGCTCCGCGATGCATACGTGCGGACCGGCCGGTGCGCATCGTGCGGGTACAGCCTGGCAGGTTTGCCCGCGACCGATGCCGGATGCGTCGAGTGCCCCGAGTGCTCACACGCGTGGAGAATCATTGGGGCCGAGCCCGAACGGAGTCAGGGCGAAACTACACGTTGAAGTATTTCGCCTCCGGATGGTGCACGATGATCGCGCTCGTGCTCTGTTCCGGGTCGATCTGCCAGTTCTCGGTCAGCTCGCAGCCGATGCGCCCCGGCTGCAGGAGCTTGAAGAGTTTGTCCTGGTCGGACATGTCCGGGCACGCCGGGTAGCCAAAGCTGTAGCGGCTGCCTCGGTACTTCTGCGTGAACAGGTCCTTGATCCGCGGCGAGTCGTCGCCCGCGATTCCCAGCTCCTGCCGCATGCGCTTGTGCCAGAACTCGGCGAGGGCTTCGGCGGTTTCGACCCCAAGACCGTGCAGGTACAAGTACTCGGTGTAGTCGTTCTTCTCGAAGAGCTTCTTGGCTTCTTCCGATGCGCGCTTGCCCATCGTCACGCAGTGCAGACCGATGACATCCGTCTCGCCGCTCTCGATCGGGCGGAAGAAGTCTGAGATACACAACCGCTTGCCGCCCGGCTGGCGCGGAAACCGGAATCGCTCGATCTCTTTCCTATTTGCCACTTGCGATTTGCCATTTGCGATGTGGCTTCGCTCCCCCGGCTCCCAGATCACCAGATCATCCCCATCCGCGTTGCACGGCCAGAAGCCATACACAACCGCCGGCTGCAGAATCTTCTGATCGCGGCAGTTGGCCTTCAGTCGTTCGAAAATGGGCTGGATCTTGTCTTCAAGCAACGCGTCGTATTCAGCATCCGAAAGCGCACCCTTCTTGACCTGCCACTGGCCGCGGAAAAGGGCGACGGGATTGATGAAGGGGTAGATGTCGTCGAGCTCGAGTCCCGTCACGACCCGCGAGCCGAAGAACGGCGCTCGCGGGACTGACACATCAGCCGCCACCGTGGAACGCACCTTGACCGCAACAGCACCTGTCTCGCTGTCTCGCTGTTTCGCTGTCTCGCTATTGTTCGCCGCGGCGAGCTTCTCCGCCCGCGACTTCACAATGAGATCCTCCGCCTTGGACCGCTTGCCTTGCCGGTCCTCGATCTCTCGGCTGAGTTCGTCGAACCGCCGGGCCATGATCAGGTCCATGGTGCGAAGACCGTCAAAGGCATCCTTGCCGTAGAGGCAGGGACCCTGGTACGTCGCGCGCAGGTGACTCTCGCAGTAGTGGCGGGTGAGCGCAGCGCCGCCAAGGAGCACCGGGGGCTTGAGACCCAGCGAGTTCAGCTCCTTGAGGTTGTCCTCCATCACGTTGACGGACTTGACGAGCAAGCCGGACATGCCGATCGCGTCCGCCTGGTGCTCCTTCCAGGCCTTGACAATGTCAGAGATCGGCTGCTTGATGCCGATGTTGTAGACGGTGTAGCCGTTGTTGCTGAGGATGATGTCCACCAGGTTCTTGCCGATGTCGTGAACATCGCCCTTGACGGTGGCGAGGACGATCTTGCCCTTGCTCTGCCCCGCGACTTTCTCCATCAGCGGTTCGAGCTGCGAAACGGCCATTTTCATGACCTCGGCCGACTGGAGCACGAACGGAAGCTGCATCTGGCCGGAGCCAAAGAGTTCGCCGACAGTCTTCATCCCGTCCAGGAGGTGGTCGTTGATGACTTCGAGGGGCTTGTACTTCGTCAACGCGGCCTGGATCGACTCGGAAAGGCCTTCCTTCTCGCCGTCGATGATGTGCGTGCGGAGCCGCTCCTCAATCGTGAGTTGCTTCTTGACCTTCTTGACGGCGCCGGTGCCTTCGACATCTTTGAAGAGTTCGATGAAAAGCTGGAGAGGGTCTCCATCGCCGCGGCGGTCGTAGATAAGGTCGAGGGCCGCGTTCCACTGGTCGTCCGGGATCTTGTTCCGCGGCAGGATCTTCGAGAAGTGCAGAATCGCGCTGGTCAGGCCCGCCGCCTGGAGTTCATGCAGGAAGACGGAGTTCAGGGCCACGCGTGCCGCGGGCTTCAGGCCGAAGGAGACGTTTGAAAGGCCAACTGTCGTCTGGCACTGCGGGAATCGTGCCATGATCCGGCGGACGCCCTCGATGGTCTCGAGGCCAGAACGGCGGTCGGACTCCATTCCCGTTGAGATCGGGAGCACGAGGGGGTCGAACAGAATGTCTTCCTGGGAGAGTCCATGCACTTCGGTGGCGCGCGCGTGGGCCCGCTCCGCAATCGCGAGCTTGCGCTCCGCGGTGCGGGCCATCGAGGCTTCTTTGTCCTCGTCGATGGAGCCGATGACCAGGGCCGCGCCGTACTGTTTGGCGAGCGAGCAGATCTGATCGAACTTCTCCTCGCCATCCTCAAAGTTCGCGGAGTTGATGATGCACTTGCCCGCCGCATGCTTCAGGCCCGCTTCGATCGTCTTGATCTGCGTCGAGTCGAGCATCAGGGGCGAGTTCACCTGCCGGACCACGCGCCGGACAACTTCCTCCATGTCGCGCGCGTTGTCGCGTCCGGCATAGTCGACGTTGACGTCGAGGACGTGAGCTCCATCGTGCCGGACTTGCTCTCGGGCGAGGGAAACGATGCCATCCCAGTCCTCGGCTTCGAGCAGCTTCTTGAACGCTCGCGAGCCCGACGAGTTCATCCGCTCCCCGACGATCATGATCGAGGTGTCCTGGCGGTAATCCTGGACCGAGTAGAGCGACGTCACGCCCGCCCTGGGCGCGGAAACAGTGAGGGATGGGCGGCCGACTCTGATATCCGCGACGGCCGCGGCGAGCTGCCGGATGTGTTCCGGGGTTGTCCCGCAACACCCGCCGACAATGCCCACTCCGTCCTGCTCCACGTACTTCACAAGGGCCTGGACAAACGGTTCGGGCTTGAGCGGATACTCGGTGCGCCCCTCGACCAGGATTGGCAGTCCCGCGTTGGGAATGACGGAAATCCGCGGCGGGCCAACCATCCCGCTCGACTTCATTCCCGGCCAGTGCTTTCCGAGCCAGTGAATGTGCTCGGCCATTTCGGTGGGGCCCGTCGCGCAGTTCAACCCGAGTGAGCAGATCGGGTACCCGGAAAGCGCCGTCGCCGCCGCGGCAATCTCGGTGCCCAGGAGCATCGTCCCCGTGGTCTCGATCGTGACCGAGACCATGATCGGATAGTCGTCCGTGGTCTTGCCGCGTTCCTTGAGTGCTTCAAGAACGGCGTTGATCGCGCACTTGACCTGGAGCAGGTCCTGGCATGTTTCGATGATGAACGCGTCAACGCCGCCGTCGAGAAGGCCGCGGGCCTGCTCGCGGTAGCTGTCAAGCATCGTCTCCCACGTCGTGTTGCCGAGCGTGACAAGCTTGGTGCCCGGCCCCATCGAGCCGATCACGAAGCGGGGCTTGTCCTTGGTCGTGTGCCTGTCGCACGCGGCGCGCGCGACCTCCGCCGCCATCGTGTTCAACGCGCGGCACTGGTCGGTGAGTCCAAACTCGCCGAGCACGTGCTTGCTCGCGCCGAAACTGTCGGTCTCAACGCAGTCCGCACCGACTTTCAGAAACGACTCGTGAATGTCCTGGATCACGTCCGGACGGGTCTTGACGAGAATGTCCGTGCAGTTCTCGCAGCCGCAGTAGTCGGCGTGGACATCAAGGTTCCGCGAATAGATCGATGTGCCCATGGCCCCGTCGAAAACGAGGATGCGTTTGGAGAGCTCACTGAGGAACCGGCTGGGCATGAGGGAACTATACCTCCGTTGGCGGACAATCGCACCGTTCATCCGGATCAATGGATGAATGCAATGTTATCCGGACCTTTCGTGCCGGAAACAACAAGGCCCAGCCGCGGAGGCTGGGCCCTTGGTATCGACACGATTGGGCGCGGTTCAGGCCTTCTTCTTGTCCTTCACGAAGTAGTTCCCCTGGAACTTCTTCTGGAACTTCTCAACGCGGCCGGCAGAGTCCACAAACGTCTGCTTTCCCGTGAAGAAAGGGTGCGAACCCGACCAGACTTCGACGTGCAGTTCGGGCACCGTCGAGCCCACGGTCATCACGACTTGGCCGTTGTGGAACACCTTGCAAGAGGGGTAGTACGTGGGATGAATGTCTTCTTTCGCCATGGCCGGACTCCCAATAGGGCCGAGATGATAGCCCCTAGGAAAGGGCCGCGGCGAGCAGGCGGTGGAAGTGGTGAACGCCCTGCTCGCGGGTCGGGGAATAGCGGCCCCGGTCGTACAGGCGGGAACGAACCCCACGCTGGACGGCCTCCACGACGGCTTCATCCTCGCGTTCCACTCGATCCAGGCCCGAGCCCGCCCCGCGATCGAGCTTGTCGGGCTTCCAGACGAAGGCGAGAAACGAGACCCGGGTGCGGTCTACACCGAGGGGCTGGACGACGTTGACCGAGACTCCCCAAGGGTAGAAGTTGAACATGGTGTTGGGGAAGAGCCAGTAGTAGTACGCGGCGATGCGCTTGCCGTAATCCGGACTGGAGGCCGGCAGGTCGAACGCCTCTTCGCTGCCCTTGGCGATGCCGAGCTGGAGATTCGACCAGCGGTACAACTCCGTCGCGTAGCTGCCGTAATCAATGGCCTCGTTCAGGCTGGCGTGAACGAAAGGGATGTGGAACCCTTCAAGATAGTTGTCGCAGTACAGGGCCCAGTTGGCGTGGATGAGGTAGTCGCGCGACCGCGCGGGATCGAACGTGAACTCGTGAAGCGGCAACCAACCCACACGCGACTTCATTTCCGCCAACAAGTCTTCGAGCGGGAATGCGGGGTTGAGCGAAGCGAAGATGAACTTGCCCCACGTGGCAAAGTTGACCTTGGGAAGATCGTCCTTGGGAGACGGGAAGCCGGCGGCCTCGTTGAACTCGGGCATGTACCTGAACGTGCCATCAAGGTCGAAGCGGCGACCGTGGTAGCGGCAGACGAGGGCTTTCTCATGCCCGGCCCCCGGACACAGGATCGTGCCGCGGTGCGTGCAGACGTTGGAGAGGCAGTGAAGAGTGTCGGAGTGGTCGCGAGTGAGCAGGAGGGGCTCGTCGATGCAGCCGGGCAAGAGCGTGACGGGGTTCACCTGGCCCGGCACCTTGACCGAATCGGTGTCGCCGATGAACTGCCACGAACGGGCGAAAATGCGTTCGCGGCACGCGACGTAGACCTCGGGATCGGAATAGGCCCGGGCGGGGAGGGTGGAAGCCTGGCGGATGTCGGGATGGATATCAAAGACGCGCATGCGGACAGCGTACCGCGCGGCCGGGATGCGGAAGTCGCCGTCACGACGCGGTGAGGGACGGAGCGCCCGTCGTCGCTTTCACCTCGACGATGGGCTCAAGCCACGGGATGGATCCGGGCGTTTCCTGAACAAGGCGGCAAGGCTCGCGCCGGGGGACGAGTGCGAAGTACTTCTGCAGGAACACGCAGAAGTCGAAGGCCCGATGCCTCCAGCGCAACGACCAGATCGGCTTGGGGAAGATCTGCGCCGCCAGCACCGAAATGATGGCCTTCTGCATCTGGAACGGTCCCTGGCCGTGCATGAAGAGCTCGCGGAACGAATGCTTGTAGTACGAACGGTTGAGCCGCCAGAATGGGCGGGTGCTGTTGGTCACAAATCGAATGTGCCGGCGGGCGGCCTTCTCGGCGCTCACTGTGCCCCGCAACAGCTCCGCGACGTTGCGGGATGTCTGTTCGGCGCTCATCATGGCGAGCGTGACGCCGGCGGAGAAAATGGGGTCGAGAAAGCATGCCGCGTCGCCGACCATGAAGTACCCGCGCTCCGCGTCGGCGTACGGCCGGCAGCGGTAGCTGAAGTCGCTGATGATGACGTTGTCGATGGGGCCGGACGCGTGGCGCATCCGATGGCGGACAACCGGGCACCTGGCGATGGCCCACGCGAGAACCCGCTTCGGAGAAATGTTCAGCGTTTTCACAAACCAGGGATGCGTGACAAAGCCGACGCTCGTCTTGTCTTTGTTGAGCCCGATGATCCAGAACCATCCCTCATCGCACATGACGATGCACGGGTGCCCGTCTCCCTCGCCGGACAGTCGCTCGACGCCGTGGAAGTGCTCGAAGTACGCGACCTTCTGGCGATCGGCTTCCTTGAACGTCCTCCTGAGATCAAGGGCACGCCCGAGAAACGCGCCCTGGCCCGACGCGTCGAGGAGTATCCGGCCTTTGAACTGGCCGCGCAGGGTGTTCAGGCGGACATCGTCACGTGCCAGGTTGGCGATGTCCTTGACCGGCGTCTCTTCAAAGACGTCGACGCCCGACGCTTTGGCCTCGTCGAGGAGCATCTTGTCGAACGGGGCGCGTTCGACGTTGAACACGGGGAGGCCCGGGATGAGCCCGTCTCGAAAGGTGAAGACGCGTGTCGCCGGGTTGTTGCCGATTCCAAACTCCGCGCCGTACTTGGGTACATGGGCCACGCGCCCCACGGCTTGCTCCAGGCCGAGATCGCGGATGAGTTTCATGTTCCGGGGCAGGAACGACTCGCCCACGTGCATGCGCGGGTGCTTGTCCTTTTCAAGCAGGCCGACGGAAAAACCGTCGCGGGCGAGCAGTCGGGCAACGGTGGAACCCGCCGGGCCGCCGCCGATGACAAGAACGTCGTACTGGTCGCGCATGGGTCCCTCCGGCAAACCCATCATAATCGCCGAAGCAACCCGCGTGTGAAGAGCCTCAAGCCCCTCCGGATCAGTATTGAACGAATCTGGCGCACGCCGCGCCGCACAGGAGGCAGATCACGAGCCAGTCCAGGATCAGCCCCACCACGAACCCCTTGTGAACATTGACGAAGTTCGTGGTCGAGAGCGTCTGGGGGAGCGAGAGTCCGAGCCACGCCAGAGCGCCGAACTTGAGCCCGACCATCAGCCAGTCGGCCTTGGCGGTCTCAGACTGCCCCATGCCCGTGTAGATGTAGAGCAGCGGGAACCCGAGGCCGACCAGGACCCGCGCCGCGGCACCGAGCGCGTATCGGGTCGGCCCCTCCGGGCGCCACGTGTTGGGAGTGAGGCGATGGAACCGGTGAAAGATCCCCGCCTGCATCACAGAACCGATGACCAGCGAAATGGCGGCACAGATGGCCGCCGCCGTTGCAATGACTCCGTAGCCGACGCCGTGCCACATGGTGAATCTCCTGAGCAGGCCCCTTGATCAGAGGTCGGCTCGGCGCGGCGTGGTTCGCTCTAATTCAAGGTCTATCCGCCTGCATCGACGCGCAGCGTCGCGAGCGACGGCACCCGCGAAATCGTGCGAAACGCGATGCGGCGGGCGTTCCGGAAGGAAGCCGAGTATTCGACAGCGCCGAATATGCGCGAGCGGGCCTCAGGCCCTGCGAGTGGGGCGCGTCGCCCGAAGCAACGCACACCCCAGCACCACGCCCGCGCCGGGCGTTGGAAGCGGGTACGACGTTCCCGATTCGGACACGATCGTGAACTCCGCGATCGGGTTCATCTGCGGGTCGAACACGCTGATCCCCGTGAGCATCGCGCCGGCCGAAAAATCGGAGAGCGCCTGGCCCGAGTGACCAAGATCCAGATGAATCTCAGCTGAGAGGAGCAGGCCCGTGCTGAACGGAACGCCGAACGTGAAGAAGTGGGGGAGGCTGGTCAGCACGGTGGACCCGGTCATGTCCTCGCCGATTTCCTCGTCAGGATCCCCCTCGTGCCGCAAGAACGCGTGGGCGTGGGCGTCGTGTTCGTCGCCGATCGTGGACCCCGTCACCTCGTACGTGTAGACGATGATTCCGCCCCCGGAACCACCAAGGACTGTCAACCGGTCGGTGAACGCCGC
Source organism: Phycisphaerales bacterium (assembly GCA_044222195.1). GTDB lineage: Bacteria > Planctomycetota > Phycisphaerae > Phycisphaerales > UBA1924 > JAHBXE01. Next base: position 38,596 of record JBGANS010000013.1, on the reverse strand, counting down.
TTCCGCCTGCACCACCTGGGTTTCGAAAGATGCGTTCAGGGCGTCCGCCATGGAGACCGCCCGGACGAGTCCGTACGCCGCCCATGCCTCCGCCGCGCCCGAGAAGAACCCCGGGGATGCATATGAGTTCGAGACCGAGGCGTGCGAACTGCCAAAGGTTTCAACAGTGGTAAGCGGGGCGTCGCCAAAGGAAACGACCGCGTGGGACACAAGATCCGCGGCGGCCACGGAAGGAAGTGCGAGCGTCATCGCCAGAACACAAGCAGAGTGACAGCGCATCATGGCAGGATAGCCTCCAACGACCAATGTCCTATGCGCATCGCGGCCTTGCGTCCCCCGATTCTTGGGTTATCGGCCGGACACTACTTGGGCCCGTTGGGAGCGTCGAGTTCCTTGATCGCCGGAAGGTTGAGCAGGTATTCACGGCGCTGCCGGGCAAACTGTTCCAGCGATGGACGGCCCCGCGGCCCGCGAGGCTGGCCCTCGACCTGCGGCGCCGGCACGCCCGTGAGCGCCTTCTTGAACGCATCGAATGAAGAAAGCTTCCGGGTGTCGGCTTCGACGTCGCGTTCAATCAGGGCGCGATACCCCTCGACGACAGGTCCAAGTCTGCCCCAGTCCAGCCAGTCGGTTGCAATCGTCCGGACCTTGCGGAGGTAACTCTCACGCAATGCCGGAACCTTCAGGAGCTTGCTGCGCAAGGGCTTTGTCGGATCCTCGAGGCCGATGAGCGGATCAACCTGTCCGGCCGTCCGGGGCTGCTGAGCCCGATCGCCCGCCGGCCTGTCGCCGCCGGGCCGATCGCCGGGCTGGCCCTCCCCGCGAGGACCATCAGGGCCGCGATCATCCGCGGGTCGTCCTTCAGGGGGCCCCCCATCCGGCCCCCCACGCGGCCCGCCGCCGGCACCGCCCGGGCCACCACCAGGGCCACCACGCGGCCCGCGAGGCCCGCCGCCGCCGGGCATGAACGTCTCGTTCGCGTCATGCGGGAGGATGTGGAACATGTCGTGCTCGTCAAGATAGATGCTGTAGTCGCTCGCGCGGATCCAGTATCCATCTTCATTGCAGAGCGTGTTCTCGAGCGCGAGGAACCACAGGGCCCCTTCGATATCGAGCTTGGGTTTCAGCGCCGCCTCCAGCTGGTCGGCCGGCGTTTCGTTGAGGGTCTTGCACAGGTCAATCAAGGCCTTCCAGGATTTGTCCTTGTCATCCGTCTTGATGCTGTACCGCCGCCGGTACGCCGCGATGGTGTCACCCAGGTATTCCAATCCGCCACGTCCCTGCGGGCTGCCGGGCACCTTCCATCGGGCCCCCTTGTTCGACCCGAAGTTCTCCGAGATGAGGAGCTTGTCGAACTGCTGCGCGTTGGAATACAGGCCCCAGCTTTCGCCGTTGATAACGACGCGGACGAAGTTTGCCTTCGGCGCGGGCATCTTCAGCGCGTGCGCGATGTGAAAGTAAAGCACGGTCCGCATGAACGATGAATCACCATGCGAGTTCAGGAGATTGAGCGTCTTCGAGCCAAGCAGCCGCTGCTCTTCGTGGGCGTAGTCCACGGAGATATTGAGCGACCGTTTCGAGCCGGCGGGGACCATCATCAGCGAACTCGCCCCTCGGAAACTGACGCCGACATCCTTGTATTCCTTGCCATCCACGGTCATCGTCGCGGGAACCTCGACGTCCGTGCGGATGAAGTCCGAAAGCTCGGACTCCCAGTCCTCGCTTTCAAAGTCGAGAAAGATCGTGCGGACCACACCTTCGTCGTAGAGGCCACCCGTCGCCGATTTGACGGCGGATTTGTCAATGTGCGGGCCCGGCATTCCCGTCTCGCTGCTCTCCATGCCCGGCGGCCCGCCGGCCCCGCCGCCCGGCCCGCCTCCAGGCCCTCTTCCCGGGCCGCGCCCCGGCCTCCGGGTCCCCTCCTCCTTCATGAACTTCCGCGCCTCGGCCCGTTCTTCCTTGTTGAGTTTCCCATCGCCGTCCTTGTCAAAGCGAGGGATGATCTCCCGGTCCTGCATCATCATGCCCGGACCGCCCGGCCCTCCCGGTCCACGCTGCCCTTCCCCGGGCCGGGGCGATTGCTGCGGCTCGGGCTGCGCCCCCGCACCAAGCGTGAACATCAGGATCGCGGCGGTGGACGTCAGTGCAAGGTTCATAGTTCAGTTTCCATTCTTCACAAGTCAGCCGATGCTTCGTGCAGTTCGACACTCTGGACGCCTTCGAGGCCGTTCAACTCCTGAACCATCGCGGCGGGACTTGCTCCACTGGCGATCGTGACCGAGTAGGTGACATCCAGCGCAGCGCCCTGGCGCGCGGTCGAGAGGCCGGTCAGCGTGTACGTCGCCGCGGTCCGCGACAGCACGCCGCCCAGGATGGCCGCCGGGTCACGCCCGAGACCGAGCCGAACGGTCAGCACAAATGTCGCCGATGACTTCGCGGGCGAAGCGGTGTTCCCGGCCGCGGGTGCCCGACTCAACGCGATGGCGGCGAGCCCGACGACCGGGATGCCGATCAGGGGAAGGACGATCAGTCCCGTCCCGGCGGCCATGCCCACGATGACCGCGAAGATCACGAACGCCGTGTCCCGTGTGTCTTCCACGATCGTCCGGAAGCGCACAATCGAAAGCGCCCCAACGAGCCCGAACGCGCGGGCGACACTCTCCCCAATGACCATCGACACCATCGTGAGCAGGATGCACAGCAGGACGAGCGTGGCGGTCAGCGTCCGCGCATCGCGCGACGCCCGCCCGTGGGAGAGACGGTAGATCCCCGCGACGGCCAGGCCGAACACGACCGACAAAACGAGCCGCACGGCCATCGTCGAAGCGGGAACCGGCGTGATGGACACCGCGTCCTTGAGCCACTCAGGCATGTGGGGCTCCGGACGGAAGGCCCAGTGATGCGGAAAACGCCGCGATACAGGCGCGGTACTTGGACACGCCCCGCGGCTCAAGCCTGAATGCCGCCACCGCGTCCTTCATCGGCGCAGGCATGGCATTGCGAAACTTGAACTCGCACACCACGACAGAATCGAAGAGCGTGCGAGGAGTGGCCACGCCGTTGAAACTCCACTGCGAGAGCGGGTGCCCTCGGATGTGTCGATCGAAGGTGAGCCTCATCGGGCCTTCTGAGCCCGCGCCGAAGAGTGCCCGCCGCTGATACGAGATGCGGCACACGGGGCGAAGATCGGCGTGCGACACCTGCCGCGCGAACCACGCCGTATCGGGGCACGCCTCCGACGCGACCATTGCCTGAAGATCGTCGCCGTCGGCCCGGCTGCGACGCTTCCGCACAATCGACTTGCGGACCGTCTTGCGCTCCACAAATGTCGGCCCGTCGCCGTAGCGCCGGACACGGTACTTCCGCGAAGCGTGTCGGCCCTCCCGGAGGTACACATCCCACCCCGGCGTATCGCAGTAGATACTGGTGATCGTGTACGCGCCCGTCGCCGGGTCCGCATGCGGGTCGGGCGTCAGAAACGACGCCAGGCGAGCCTCCACGGCCGCGGCCGTCGCCTCATCGAGAATGAACTTGATCTCAAAGGCCCGCAAGCCCCGACGGGTCACCCCGAGTGAAGGTGAGACAGACGATTCGGCTGGGGAAGGCAGGCTATCCATCTCGAACCGCGGCTCCGGAAAGGCCCACGCCCAACGGGCGAGACTCCATCTTAATGCAACCTCAATGGTTCCAGGCCCGTGTACGGGGACATTCACCGGCCGATTTGGCCCGGCGATCGCGCGAAGCCGGGTCCGGCGGCTTGTGCGGCCCTCGAGTGAGGGTGGGATGAGTGCGGGCGGAATGAGTGCGGGCGGGGGAGAAGCCCCACGCGGACCCTGGGTAACCTGCCTCGACACGACCGCGCGCGTCGCAAGGCCGCGGCGTACAAGGGCAGGCCTGGACACCCATTGCGCCGTTTGCAGGGCCTCGCGTCTCGCTCCGGAGGCATGCATCCGCGACGGACGATCGCGTTCGGCGCATCCCTTCGCCTGCACGCCTCCCCCGACCGCATATGCTGGCGTAGCCAGCGACGAGCGATGCGCGCCGCCGGCGCGCTCTGCCCGCCTCGATCGACTCATGTCTGAACCCGACCGCCCCATCGAAGAACTCCGCCCCGCCGGCGCCACCGTCGAGCCCGAACCGGTTGCGGAAGAACTCCTCGACGAAAGACCGCACGACCCATACGCGGCGATCCGCTCCCCGAACTACCAGCGTTTCGCCCTCGGCTTTGTCGTCTCCAGCACAGGCCTGCAGATGATGGGTACCGCCCTGGCATGGGAGGTCTACGAACGCACCAACGACCCGCTCTCGCTCGGCTTCATCGGGCTCGCCCGCGCCGTTCCCGTGATCTTCATGGCTCTCCCGGCGGGGCAGGCGATCGACCTCTTCAGCCGCAAGAAGGTACTCGTCGCGACGCAGACCGCGTTCTTCGTGCTCATCGGGGGACTCGCCGCGATTTCGTATTGGCAAGCGCCACTTCTGCTCGTATACGGGATGCTCGTTCTCCTCGGCTGCGCGCGGTCCTTCAACGGCCCTTCGCGTTCGGCGCTGCTCCCCTCCATCGTGCCGCCCGAAGACTTCCACAACGCCGTCACCTGGAACAGCGGCGTCTTCCAGCTCTCCGCCGTTGGCGGCCCGATCATCGCCGGGACCGTCATCTACTACACGCATCTCGCCTGGCCGGTCTACGCCGCCAGCGCCGTCATGTGCCTCATCTTCGCGATCTCCGCCGCGGCGATCGAACCCCGTCCCACCGCCAAGCGCAATGGCAACTTCACGCTCGGCTCCATGCTCCAGGGCGCCAGCCATCTCTGGAAGGAAAAGACCATCCTCGCGGCGATCACGCTGGACCTCTTCGCCGTGCTTCTTGGCGGCGCAACGGCGCTGCTCCCGATCTACGCCAAGGACATCCTGCACGTCGGCCCCGTCGGGCTCGGCCTGCTCAAGGCGGCCCCATACATCGGCGCGTTCCTGATGGCGATCATCCTCGCCTACCGCCCCGCGTTCAAGCACGCCGGACCGGCGCTCCTCTGGAGCATCGCAGGCTTCGGCGTCGCGACCATCATTTTCGGACTCTCCAAGTGGTTCTGGCTCTCGCTCTCAATGCTCATGATCCTCGGCGGACTCGACAACATCAGCGTCGTCATCCGCCACGTGCTCGTCCAGGTCCGCACGCCGGACCATCTCCGCGGCCGCGTGGGCTCCGTCAACAGCGTCTTCATCGAGAGCTCCAACGAGCTCGGCGCGTTCGAATCGGGCCTCGTCGCCAAGCTCTTTGGTCCTCTGGCGAGCGTGGTCAGCGGCGGGATCGGCACGATTCTCGTGGTCCTCGGCGTGGCGTGGCTTTGGCCGGAGGTGCGGCGATTGGGGAAACTGGAGGAGCCGAAGGCGGACCCGACGGTCTGTCAGGATTGCGGATACGACTTGAAAGGCGCACCCGGCCCGTCATGCCCCGAATGCGGGCGTCAGATTCCCGCCCCGGTTAACGGCTGAAGAGCAGGATCATCGTCCCGATCACCAAGAGCCCCGCCACGACCACGCCCGCGATCTTCCACGCCGACCACGGCCTCTGCCCCTGAACTTCCCCGGTCCGCGCGTTGATCAAGAACTGGTACATCTTCCCACCAAATCGGTACGCCGACACCCACACAGGCAGCAGGATGTGCTTGAACGTGATCCGCGAATACCGCGGCGAGCGCGACGAAATCCGCTGCTCGTCACCCCCGATGTCCTCGCGAATCGCCTCATCAATCTCCGGCGCCATCTTCTGCTGCGCCTCGCCAAAGCCCTGCTTCAGGTCCGTCTGGTAGCACTCCGCCGTGAACCCCGCGAGGAAGTCGTCCTTGTACGGCGTCGCCGTCTTGAGATCCCAGGGCGTTAGCTTCTCCGTCAAATCGCGAGGCAGCGTCTTCGACGCCATCACCAGCACATCGTCAAACCGAACGAACACGCTCCCGGCGACCGGGGTCCACCGGATCCGCCGTTCCTGGCGAATCTGCGGCTTGCCGTTCACCATCACCGTCACGCTGACGTAGTACGCATCGCCGCGCTGGCCGGTGTACGCCGTGTTCGTGTCGCAGTCGTATGTCCACGCGGGCAGATACAGGCCTTTGAGCGCCGCGTCCAGCATGCTCTGGCTCTTGAGCTTGCTCGGCGCGAACCACCGACTCTTGATCCACTTCCGGTACGCCTGTTCCGCAAGCTCCCGCTTGATCATGAACGGCAGCACGCAGTCGGGCGTGATCAGGCTCGTCGCCCGCCCCTGGTTCACGATGTTCGTCCCGCAGAACGGGCACCCCAGGCTCGTGATGTTCGGCGCCAAGGTCAGCACGGCGCGGCAGCCATTGCACTGCACCGTATCAATGCTGGTCGCCGGCGCCGCCCCGGAGAGCTGCGCCAGCGCTGACTCAAAGTCCTGTTCGCCCGCGGGCTCCTCCGCCACCGCGATTGCATTCTCCGCGGAGCAGTACGGACACTTGAGCACCGTCGTCCCCGGCTCGTACTGCAGCTTCGCCCCGCACTGCTTGCACGGAAAGAACCGCGCCGACGGCGAAGATGGGGTCGTCGGAACTGATTCACTGCCCATCACACGCCTCCGCCGACACTCTCTTCATCGTCTCCGCGCCCTCTGCGATCTCTGCGTTCAAACTCTTCAACCCGGCAACGGCGGTGGCGCAGCGTTCAAGAGCGTCGCCAGCTCCGCAACATCCCGCGCCGGCGCCCAGTTCGCCATCCCCTGCTTCCACACCAGCGACTCGGCCTTGATCTCTCCGCTCGCGATCCGCGACCGAAGCCCCGCCGCGTCAAACGGCCCCGCTTGCTGGTTGTTGATCGCGACGTAGAACGACACAGCGGGGAGCGCCGGCGGCGACGCCATCCCTCCCCCTCCCGCCGCGCCGGCAACCTGTCCGCCCAGCACGCTCCCCACACCCATCCCCACCATCATCCCGGCGCCACCCGGGTTCTTCGCGGCGTCCCGCAGCGCATCGGCCGCCTGGAACTTGGCGTACTGCTCCACATTCCCGATCACGCCCATGCTGGAGCGCTTGTCCATCGCCTGCTCGACTTCCGGCGGCAGCGACACGTTCTCGACAAACATCGACGTGAGCTCCAGCCCGAGCTTGTCAAACTCCGGCCGCATCTGCTGCGACAGGAACTCTCCCATCTCGCGGTACCGCGCCGACATGTCCATGATCGAGATCTTCGACTCGCCCAGCGCATCGCCCAGGTTCGTCACGATCATGTTCCGCAGCTGGTTGACGACTTCCTCCGTCGTGAACCGGCCATCCGTGCCGACGATCTCGCGGATAAACGCCGCCGGGTCCTTGACGCGGATCGCGTACGTCCCGAACGCCCGCAACCGCACCGGCCCGAACTCCGGATCGCGCACGATCACCGGGTTCATCGTGCCCCACTTGAGGTCCGTGAACTGCCGCGTCGAGATGAAGTAGACCTCCGCCTTGAACGGTGACTCGAAGCCGTACTTCCACCCCTTGAGCGTCGCCAGGATCGGCATGTTCTGGGTGTCAAGCGTGTAGGTGCCGGGCCCGAACACATCCGCCAGCTTGCCCTCGTTGATGAAGACCGCGGACTGCCCCTCGCGCACCACGAGCTTCGCGTGCCACTTGATCTCGTTCTGGAACCGCTCGAAGCGGTACACCAGCGTGTTGTTGGTGTCATCCAGGAACTGGATGATGTCGATGAGTTCTTTCTTCAGCCGGTCGAAAATGCCCATGGGGGCTCCTTTGCAGATCTCGTTCGGGGCCCGGGCCCCGCGGTTTCAGAGTCACAAGGATACCGGCCCCGTCCGAAACTCCGCGATCCCCTTTCGGTAAGCTCTTCCCGTGCCCCTCGCCCACGTCTGCCCCGTCTGCGGTAGCCAGCTTGCCCGCACCCGCGGCGTCGCCGGGCCCGCCGGCTGCCTTCGGGTTGTCGTGTGCACCTGCGGGTTCGCCGCCGTTCGACGCAAGCACCCCGTCGTCGTTCGTTGGCGGAAATTCCGCTCCACCACTCGGGCCGCGGCGTTTCTCCTTTTCCAAACCCTTCTGGTCTTCGGCCTCTCGGTCGCGAGCGCGGGATTCATTACCTGGTTCGAGAGCGACCTCAAGTTCCTCGATCTGTCCCCGCACCGGTTCGTCGGCGTCATGTTCGGCATCCCCGCTCCGCGCCCCGCACTCGTCGAACGCTGGTACGACCAGGGCGGCGTGGCGTTCCTCATCGGCTTTGGCCTCATGTCCCTCGCCGCAGGAGCGTGGCTGAGGGCGGCGCTCGCTCACTGGCGGTGGCCGCGCCCGATCTTCGCGTGGGTCGTGCTCGTGTCGGTGTGGGTCTGGTTCGAGGCGCTGTTCTGGCCGCTCACGTGGCTCGACGGTCGCATCTCCGGCACACGGACGGATTACTCCGGTCCCGGCGTCAGGAGTTCGCTCTACATGTTCGAGATTCTTGCGGCCAGCGTGCTCGTCAGTTTCGCGGCTTCGCCCGTCGGCGCCGCGATCTCCGGTGTGCTCGCTTCGATGCACAAACGCCGATTCAAGAGACGGCTGACCAGACTGAGAAAGGCCAGGCGCGGCGAATGAGCCAGTCCGAATCCCATCCTCCCTCCCGGGCGCCGGCCGTCGAGCCTCGCCTATCGACTCTCGTCGGTGACCGCGTCTGCATCAAGTGCTCGTTCAACCTCGCCGGCCAGCCTGTCGTCCGCGAGAGTGTGTACGGCATGGCCATCGTGCGTTGTCCCGAATGTTCCACTATTGCCTCGCTCCAGGAGTACCCGATCCTCGGCCGATGGGCGGGTCGAATGGCCGCGGCGATCGCGGCGGTGTGGTTGCTCGTGCTGATCCTCGGCCTCTTCGCGACGGCCGGCGTCATGTTCGGCATGACCCAGAGCGGGATACAAACCGGATCTGAAAAGCTCTCGAACGCCATTTCGAAGAAGCACAAGGAGTGGGCGGACACGGCGTCCGCCCAGGAGACGGCCGGCATCAAGCAGATGTTCGGCACGGCCCAGGTCGTCACGACCGGGCCGTACGTCTGGATCGACAGCACGTGGTGGTCGAAGCAGGACAAAGGGGCGATCCTCGCCGAGCTCGGCGGTCCGATGAGGGCGATCAACTGGCAGTTCGCCAACATCTACACGCTGCAGGCGTTCTTGGCCGCCCTTCTCGGGGCGGTCTGGTCGGTGTTCCTGCTGAATCTCAAGCGCTACCGGCTGTTCATTTTCGCGTTGCTGCCGTTCGGGCTCGCCTTCGGCTTTGCGTTTCTCGCGAATACGACATCGTCTCGAGTGGGGATGCGGTGGGGCAGTGGTGCGTACGCCATTGAGGAAGCCTCCGCCATGCTCTGGCCGTACCTGGTTGGAACCGGCCTCGGCGTAGGCTTTGTCGCGTTCTGCATCGGGTCGTGGATCGGGCGGCCTCTGGTGCGGCGGTTGGCGCTGCTGCTCTTGCCGCCTCGGATGCGGGCTTCGCTCGCGTATCTCTGGATCGCCGAGGGCAAGACGCCGCCGCGGCCCCCGATGCCGAAGTGACGCCGACATGGCGATGGCCGGCGAGCGGCGCAGTTGAATAGGTCCCCCGCCCGCCGTACGTTTGTTCCAACAGGAGTCTCCCATGCCCACCCGCAACGTCGCCGTCATCGTCGGAAGCCTCCGCCAGCAGTCCTTCAACCGCAAGACGGCCAACGCGCTCGCATCACTCGCGCCCTCGTCGCTCAAGCTGAACATCGTTCCCATCGGCGACCTCTCGCTCTTCAACGAAGACCTGGAAGCAAACCCGCCCGCGGCGTGGGTCGCCTTCCGCGAGAAGATCAAGAGTTCCGACGCGGTGCTGTTCCTGACGCCGGAGTACAACCGTTCGTTCCCCGGTGTGCTCAAGAACGCGATCGATGTCGGGTCGCGTCCGTACGGCCACAGCGTGTGGAACGGCAAGCCCGGCGCGGTCGTGAGCGTCTCCGTCGGCGGCCTCGGCGCGTTCGGCGCGAACCACCACCTGCGGCAGTCGCTGGCGTACCTCAACATTCCCTGCATGCCCACCCCCGAGATGTACATCGGCAGCGCTTCCAAGCTCTTCGACGCCTCCGGCGCCGTGACCAGCCCGGAAACCCGCGACCTGCTGACCAAGTTCATCACGGCGTACGCGGCGTGGGTAGAGACGAATCTGGCGAAGTGAGGCGGGTCTTTCGATGCGAGCGGTCGTCTTGCGCTGATCACTCAAATGTGCGCTGGTTGCCGAGTGCCCGGTATCGGGTATGCTGCTTCCATGCGAACTCTCCTCTTCGTGTGGTGCGCACTTGTCGCATTCCTCGGGCCCGCGACGGGGTGCGACTCCAGAGCCGATGACAAGCAGGACATGGAAGTTCTCGTGCAGACTCTGGACTCCTGCAACAACGCCAGCGACGGCAATGGCATCCTCGGCATTTTCACCCAATCCAGTTTCACCAACAACGACAAGTTGATCAAGCTTGCACTGGAAGGCACCGAAGCGCAGGTCAAGGCCCTTCACATGTGTGACAGGATCGAAGTGCTCCGCATGCGATTGCGCGCTACACGCGAGGAGCTTTCAAAACTGAGGGGCCAGGAGTACACGCGTTTCGCCACATCCCGCGGCTGGTACGTCATGCCCCCGGCCGAGCGTGCCACCGCCACGCTCGACAGGTTTCGCTTCAACGCGGCGGGAGATGAGGCTTGGGCGTACCTCGTCCACGACGGGGAACGGTCCGACACCAAGATCCATTTCATCAAAGAAGGCGGCCTTTGGCGATACGACGAACCCGAAGCCATGATCGCCTACAGCCGAGATTGTCAGCGTGCCGCGAGAGTGGAAGGGATGTCTGAGAATCAGTACATCCTCATGATGCTCGAGGAAGAAACGGGCAAGGAAGTTCCGGAGACCGTGTGGCAGCCCATGTCGGCCAAGGAGGCTGCCGGGATACCGCTACTGCCACCGTCGCCGCGTTGATAGGTCGCATTCGGACCTGGTTCGGGAGAGCCGTCCCACACGATCGCCAGTGCCATAGGCGCACGGAATGCCAATCTCTGACGATCCGCTCGCGAGAGGAGCTGACACTGGAGACCAGCGCGCGTGTGCAGCTCCTCTACCCCCGAATTAATCCCACCAACTCCTCCACACCCCTCTCGAGCGTCTTATCCTCCACCGCATAACTCAACCGAAAGTGCGTATCCCGCGAAGAAAACGCAACCCCCGGCACCACCAAAACCCGCCGCGCCTTCGCCGCATCCTTGAACTCGCTCGCCGTCATCCCCATCCGCTCCGGCACTTTCACGAACGCATAGAACGCCCCGCCCGGGAAGGGGACTTCGGTCACTTTCGAGAGGCGTTCGACGACCATGTCGCGCCGCCGTTGATACGCCGCGATCTGCGGCGTCATGTCGACGTCGAGCGCGGCGACGGCGCCGGCTTGCAGCGGGGTTGGGGCGCAGATGTAGATGTGCTGCTGGAGCTTGATCATGGTGTCGATCAGCTTCGGCGGGCCCGCGGCGTAGCCCATGCGCCAGCCTGTGAATCCGTACGTCTTGCCGAAGCCGCGGATGAGCAGGCAGTTGTCCGAAGCGCCGGGAAAGCGGCAGGGGCTCGGGCACTTCCCGTTCTTCCGCGCCTCGCTGTAGGTGAACTCGTCGTAGATCTCATCGCTGATGAGCAGCACGCCGCGGCGAGTGCAGAGGTCGAGGAGCTCGCGGCATTCCTTTTCGGTCGAGACAACGCCGCAGGGGTTGCTCGGGCTGTTGAGGAGGACGGCCTTGGTTCGCTTGGTGATGAGCGGCTCGACGCGTTCGGCCGTCATGCGGAAGTCGGGGTAGGTGTCGCACGTGACGGCCTTGGCCCCGCACATCTCGCCGAGCCGGGGATAGAGCACGAAGTACGGATCCGGGATGATGAGCTCATCGCCCGCATCCAGCAGAGCCATCGCGGCGAGAATCAGGCCGCCGGAAGTACCGCCGGTGACCATGAGGCCGCTCTGGCCCGGTCCGCACTTGGCGGTCGATGAGACATCCCAGCCGATATCGCCGCGCAGCTTCGCCGCGAGCTTGGTCAGGAGGGGATCGATCCCGCGGTTTGAGGAGTAGCCGTTCTTGTCCTGCTCGATCGCGGCGATGGCGGCGCGCTTGGCCGACTCCGGGATCGGAAAGTCCGGCTGGCCGAGGGTCAGGTTGATCGGGTCAACGACATCGCGGGCTTCTTCGAAGACGCGCCGGATGACGGATTCCTGCACCGCGGCCGCGCGGAGACTGAGCAGACCTTGAACGTTCATGGGCTATCTAAGGGGGTCCGACGCCGCGGCTCTACTTACGGCGTTGGCGGCGAACCGCGAAGCCAAAGAGGAGCGCCATTCCCGCCGCGGGCGCCGGGATGATCTGGAGATTTACATTGTCGATCCCGACACGCCCGGTGGCGAACACGGGAGTCGGGCTGGAAATCCGCGCCAGGAACCCGACTTGCGTGAGGATGACGGGGCTGAGCGGGATGCCCGAAGAGTTGCTGAAGGTGCTCAGGTTGAAGGTCGTCGGTCCGAAAGAATTCCAATTGGAGTCCGTGCCGATCGGGATAAACGAACTCGGCGAGTACATCCGGTTGTTCTGAATCAGGATCGGGATCAGGTCCATCGCGGGACCGGAAAACCACTTGGCATCCGCCGAGAGCGTGAACTGCGTCGCCGAACTGCCCAGCGTGTAGAAAGCGGTCGTGTAGTACCCCGCGCCCCCGAGCGTGCTGTTCTCCAGCACCCCCCGCAGGTCCGCGTACCCACCGGGGTTGCCGCCGGTCGGAAGAATGTTTGCCTGGGCCGACGGTGTGTTGATCAGAATCTGAAACCAGCCCGATGAGGAATCAAACCCGCTGGACACAGTGATCTGCGCGCCGGCCTCCGCCGAGAACGCCGCCATCGCCGCACAACACATCGCCAATGTTCGATTCACGCTCATGCCCTCCGCAGTCGGAGCATACGGCACCCCTCGAAATCGTCAAGACCTGTGTGTGCGCGCACAATCACGGGCAACGACGGTGCTTCGCGCTTCGTCACTTCGGTTCTCTGCTATTGCATCACGGCCCGCTCAACCCTTGGGCACGAGCGTCTTGGGCAACCCGAGCGGCTTGCTCTTCTTCGGGTCCTTGATGTCGAACTTCTTGTCCTCGGTCATCTTCGCGATGCGCTCGCCGCGTGTGAGAACGCTGCGCTTCGAGGAGAGCCCGCCACCTGTCTTCAATGAACGATCCAGACTCATGACATCCCACCTTTGCTCGTCTCGGACCTTCGCACGGCCCACCGGCCTCAGCCCTTGAACTTCTGCCAGTACGCCTGCCCGAAGTCCGTTTGTCCCTTGTGGTCTTTCTGCCAGATCTTGCCGAGCGTCGCGGCCCGGCCCATCACCTCGGCACGCGGTGCATACCGATCCCCCTGCTTGTACTCCTCGGGCGTCAGGCCCTTGGTCACGTACACCAGGTAGGAGCCGCGATTGTTGGAGCCGCCGGAGGGCTTATCAACCGCCGCGGCCGATGGCAGGCCGTTCTTGGACAGAAACTCGGCCATTTTCTCAGCGCCGTCACGGTCCAAGCCGCTGGCGAGGAGGTAGTAGTTCATCCCGGCGATGCGGGGTTCACTACCCGTAGCAGCGGGAGGTGGGGGGGTTGGGTTGGTGGGGTTGGGCCTGGGCTCGACAGTGGCCTTGGGTTCTGGGGCCTTGGGAGGGTTCGTGACGAGGTTCTGATTCAGGGGGATGGTCTCGGGCTTGGCCGTCAATCCAAGGTCGCGCTTGATCTTTTCCTCGCCCCGGCCCTTTCCCACCACGTACGCGGCGGTCCAGATGACAACCAAAACCACGACTGCACCCGCGATCACAAAAAGGGCGGTGCTCATCGGGATGGTCACCGTCCGACGAAGATCGAGCCAGGATCCCTTGCCGCTCCACGCGGCCCACGCACGGTCGGACTGGGCCGCGGGCTTGGGCTCGGCGACGGGAGGGGGGGGCTCGGCGTGCTGGACGACGCCGGGCTTGGGAGTGATCCGAACCAGAGGAGGTGGCGGCTTGCCGACGTCGGTGGACCGGGCCGGAACGCCGGGTGGGGCGCTTGAGCCACGGATGAGTTCGAAGAGAGCCGGTCCGGGCCTGGCCATGGTTCCATTGTATCGACCGCCCAAGCCCGCCGCCGCTACACTGCCGCCATGGCCATCCGCGATGAGGACATCCTCCCGATCAATCCCCCACCCATGAACCGCATGGAAGGGGTGTACCTGCCCGAGGTCATCAAGGGCTTTGGCACGACGATGAGGCACTTTTTCACGTCGTTTGGCCAGGGCAAGACAAGCCGGACGATCCAGTACCCCGAGCAACGCCGCGAGCACTTCAAGCCCGAAGACGGCGGCCAGGAGCCCAGCAATTTCCGGGGTGTCCACCGCCTCAACCGCGACGAAGCCGGCCGCGTCAAGTGCGTCGCCTGCATGATGTGCCCGACGATTTGCCCCGCCAGGTGCATCCATATCGAGGCGGCCGAATCTCCGTGGGACGATCGGGAGAAGTATCCGCGCAAGTTCGAGATTGATGAGCTTCGGTGCATTTTCTGCGGCATGTGCGAAGAGGCTTGTCCGGTGGATGCCATTGAGCTGACGACGGAATATGACGTGGTGGGGCTGTCGCGGGCGGAGATGGTCTTTGACAAAGAGAAGCTGCTGAACGTGTACGATGTGACGATTAATAAGAAGCCGATGTGAGGCTGAGCAGGTCGGCGAGCACGGATTCTGTGGTGGGGTGGCGGCCGGCGCCTTTTCCTGAAAGTTGAGTTTGGTGGCCGTCGCGGGTTGTGAAGACCGCGAGGTTGTTTTCGTGCGCACAGCGGGAGAGGGGACCGGACTCCGGGCCGACCCGGAGCTGGATGCTGGAATCGAGTCTGGTGAGATGGGCGACTTGGCGAACGCCGGGTATTGGGAAATGGGGGAGAGGAGTGAGCTGGGCGTCGACCGGGAGGTCGGGCCAGAGTTCCTGGGCGATGACCTGGAGTTTGTCGAGGGCGCCCTGGCCGGAGAGGTCTCGGGTGGGATCGGCTTCGGTGAGGCCGCGGGCTTGCGCTTCGGCGACGGCTTCGGGGAAGGAGAGGCCTTCATCGATTCGGGTGAGGATGAAGTTGGTGGCGCCGTTGAGGATGGCACTCAGGGAGGTGAGGCCGCGGGTCTCTTCGAGGCGGCGGGCGGTTTCGAGGATAGGGAGTGATCCGCCGACCGCGGCGGAATAGAGAAGCTGAACGTTGTTCGCGGCGGCGAGGCTGCGCAGTTCATTTCCGTGCTCGGCGACGACCGCCTTATTCGCCGTGATGACGTGCTTGCCGCTGACAAGGGACCGAGCGATGAGATCGCGGGCCGGGCCGAGGCCTCCTATGAGCTCGATGACGACGTCGGCATCGGAATCGACGGCGTCGTAAGGATCGGTTGTCAGGAGTCGCTTGGGGATGCGGCGGTCAAGGTGCTTTCCCGGGTCGCGCACTGCGATCGAGGTCAATGTGAAGTGAGCGGGTAGGCGGCGGATGGCCTCTGCGACTCCCGCGCCGACGGTGCCGTGGCCGAGGAGGGCGACCTTGAGTGCTGAGGACTGAGGACTAAATGCTGAGTTGGCCAGGGCAGTAGGTTTGGGCCCTATGCGGGTGACATCATCGGAGAGCGGGGCTCCGACTTCGAAGGGGATTTTGTGCTCGCGGGCGAAGGTTGCCGTGCGGGGCTGGACGACTCTGGACTTGAGGGCGTCGAGGTCGGACCAGGCGAGCGTGGAATAGCGGCGGGCACTGGTGGTCGCACGGGCGTCCGCGGAGGAACCGCGGCCTCCGGTGGCACCATCCACTTCTTTGGGATCTTTGTCAAAGACACCTGCCACATCCTTGAGCAATCGTGCGGGGGCGTTCAACTCGCGGGAGAGGAAAAGGGCCGTGAGGTCCGAGCCGCCGCGGCCGAAGAGAACGGGGTTTGCGGCGCTGTCGCGCCCGAGGAAACCGGGAATGATGAGCACGGGGTGTTCGTCGAGAGCATCGTAAATGACCGCAGTGTCAACAGAGATGGGAGTCGCGTCGAGGGTCGGTCCTTCGGCGCGAAGGCGGATCTGAGTCGTGTCGAGCGTGCGCGCGGGGATGCCCGCGCGCTCGCAGGCGAGTGTCAGGATCGCGGCGGAGGTCAGTTCGCCGGTGGAAAGAAGTGAGGCGATGGCGGCATCGGACGGTCGATCGGTGAAACGGCGTGCGCGCGAGAGCAGGCGGTCGGTGTGTCCATGGAGAGCCGAGACAACGGCTATGACTTTCGTGCCTCGGCGGAGGTGCCGGTAGATTTCGTGGGCGGCGAGGGACAGGTCGGAATCGCCGGTGAGGATCGAGCCGCCGAGTTTGAGGATGAGAATGGAGGGGGAGGTAGCGGAGCGCGGTGGTTTTCGTAAGGCGCGAGCGCGAGAGATCGTTCCTCCGCCCCTGCCGGGGCGGGCGGATTCAAGAGAGCCTTCCACGGGTTCCGCTGCGCTCCACCCGTGGCTACAGCCCGACGCCCCGCAGGGGCTAAGAAGGAAGGGAGTTGGGGAGGACGTGCTGGGGTCGATGACGGGGCCGGGGGTTGAAGTGTTAGACACGGGCGACCTCCGTTCCGGTTGCGGAGGCGGCAAGTGAATCGGGATCGCACGATGACCCCTTCAGGGTCACGCACTCATCAACGCTTTCCGGGGGTGCCGCTGCGCGGCGACTCCCGGCTACTGACGGTGAGGCTTTCAGCCTCTCAGGAATTGTGGCTGATGGGGTTGCCAAGTTGGACTTGACTGCGGCGGCAATTGCTTGTTCGAGGTCGGCGAGGATGTCCTTTGGGTTTTCGAGGCCGACGCTGAGGCGGATGAGGCCGTCGGTGATTCCGGCGGCGATCCGTTGCTCGCGGGGGACATCGGCGTGGGTCATGGTCGCGGGGTGGGTGACGAGGGATTCGACGGAGCCCACATGCTCGACGAGTTTGCAGAGTTTGAGGTGTTTCAGGAACTCGCGGCCGGCTTCGATGCCGCCTTCAAGTTCGAATGAGATCACGCCTCCGTGGCAGGTGCGGCTTTCGCCCCCCCTTGAGTCCGTGTGTTGGCGCTGGGCGAGTTCGCGTTGGGGGAATGAGTCGAGACCGGGGTAGTTGACGCGTTCGATCGCGGCGTTGCGGGACAGCGCGAGCGCGAGGATGAGGGCGTTTTCGGAGTGTTGGCGGATGCGGAGGGGGAGGGTTTTGAGGCCGCGGCTGGTGAGCCAGGCGTTGAGCGGGGTCTGGATAGCGCCGGTGGCTTTGCGGATGAAGCGGAGTTTCTCCAGGAAGGCGGTATCGCGCGAGGTGACCGCGCCGCCGAGAGCGGTCGAGTGGCCTTCGATGTGCTTGGTCGTAGAGACGACGCAGATATCGGCGCCGAGGTCGAGCGGGCGCTGGATGACGGGCGTGAGGAACGTGTTGTCTACGACGAGTTTGATGCCGCGGGGTTTGGTGACTTGTGATATCGCGGCGATGTCGGCGAGTTCGAGCGTGGGATTCGTCGGTGTTTCGATGAAGACGAGTTTGGTGCTGGGTGTGATCGCTCGCTCGATGAAGCGCGGGTCGGCGGTGTCCACGAATGTGGAGTCGATGCCGAGGTCGGAAAGGACCTGGCGGAAGAGACGGACGGTGCCGCCGTAGACGCCCCGCCCGATGATGGCGTGGTCGCCTTGCTTGAGGAGCGTGAGGAAAAGGGCGGTTTCGGCGGCGAGGCCGGTCGCGAAGGCGACGGCGGGCGGGGCGGATTCGAGGGCGCCGAGTTCGTGTTCGAGGGCGGAGACGGTGGGGTTCGACACGCGGGAGTAGGCGTGAGCTCCGCCGGTGAGAAAGGTTGTGGATTGGACGAGCGGTGTGATGAGGGCGGAGGAAAAGTCGTCGGAGAAAGTGGGGTGGAGGGCGAGGGTTTCGGGGGAGAGGGATGGAGGGGAAGAGCCGGAGGCTTCGAGCGGGGTGCGTTCGAGGGTGCGTTCAGACGCTGCGGATGCGCCGGGGCGTTCATTCACCCACCCCCCAGCCCCCTCCCTCAGGGAGGGGGAGCAGGAAGCGGAGTTGACGATGGGGGAAATGGACGACATACCGCGAAATTCCTTTCACGGCATCAGTCGCAGGCGTGCGTGGTTTGCGGGAGGGCGAACATCGCCTTCCTTTGTCGAAGCGAGCTGACTCCTCATTCGAGGAGACTCGTTCGACCGCATCGGTTCCCACGCTGGGAGCCTCGGCACCGCGACAGTCTTTGAACTGTTCGGTTGCCGCCTGAAAGCACTCGCCTTCAGGACTCTTGATGCACGTCGGCGGGAGAGTAGCGGGGAGTCGAAGCGAGTCAAGTGCCGCCTGGTGGAGTAGGTTCTTGGCGGTGCGGTAAGAGAAATATCCGGGCCGCGCGTCCGATTCCCGCGGCGAAAATCGCGGGAATGGAGAAGCCCGCGTACATCACGAACTCGAACGGGAGAAGGTTGTGCGATGTGGAATCCACGGCGAGTTCCGCGATCGTGCAGAGCGGCAATGCAGCGACCGTCGTGAGGCCGAGGATGATCCAGGAAGACGTCCCCAAGATGCCGGCGAGAAGCCCCACGACGGCAAGCGCGATGAAGCTGCCGGGATGAAGGTGCTCAACAGCTTCACGGACCATCGGGAAGAGCGGCGCTTTGGGCAGAACCTTGGGCGGATTGAGAATGACCGGCACCACGAACGCTGCGAATCCAGCCAAGGATGCGATCGCAGCTTCAACGATAAATCGGACAGTCTTGCTCATGGTATCGAGCGTCAGCCCGACTTGGGTTTGTCGTCGGGACGGCGGAGGATCCAGAAGACGAGAACCGCGAGCCCGATCAGGATGAGGAGATCGGGGCCGCGGAAGAGATTCTGAAACATGGCGAGCATTCGGAGAGAATAGCCCCAAACAGAGGCTCCGTGACCGCGGCGAGGCTGCGATGTGAAAGAAGCCACCTCCCGTTGACGCGGGAGGCCCGAGTGTTCGCGCCAAACCGTTCCGTTATGAGCCCTTTCCGGCCGCGCGGACGCGGTGAACGAGGGTCTGGGCTTTGACCTCGACGCCCTTGAGGGCGCTGTCGAGAGCGCTCTGGTTGGGGGCGAAGGCCATCGCGGTCTGGACGGCGACCATTTCCTTCTTGACCAGTTCGGCGAGGGAGTAGGTCATGCTGCGCATGCCCTCGTGCACGCTGGCGTTGATGATGGACGGGATGTCCTCATCGAAACCGTCGCGGACTTTCTCGCGAACGACGGCGGAGTTGAGGAGCACTTCGGTGGCGGGGACCATGCCGACGCCGACCTCGGGAAGCGCGGGCAGGAGGCGCTGGGCGCAGACAGCCCGCATGCTTGTTGAGAGCGCGCTGCGGATGAATCCGTGCTCTTCCTTGGGGAAGAACTCGAGGATGCGGTTGAAGCTCTGCATCGTGTCGGCCGTGTGGAGAGAGCCGAAGACGAGGTGCCCCGTTTCGGCCGACTGAATGGCCGCGAGCACGGTGTCGTGATCGCGCATTTCGCCGATGAAGATGACGTCGGGGTCCTGGCGGACGATGGAGCGGAGGGCCTGGGGATAGCCGGGCACGTCGATGCCGATTTCGCGTTGGCTGACGATGCTCCGGGCGCGGCTGAAGCGGTACTCGACAGGGTCCTCGATCGTGATGATGTTGCAGGCCTCTTTCTTGTTGATGTGCTCGATCATCGCGGCGAGCGTGGTGGACTTGCCCGAGCCGGTGACGCCGCACACGAGGACGAGGCCCTCGTTGGTTTTCTCGACGATGTCGTTGTAGACCGCGGGAAGATGCAGAGTTTCGTAGGTGGGGATTTCGGACTTCACGCGCCTAATGGCCGCGTTGATATGGCCGCCGGAGCGGTAGACGTTGCAGCGGAAGCGGTCATCTTTCACGAAGGTGGCAAAGTCGACGCCGCCCTCGTTCTCGAGACGGGTCCTGAGTTTCTCCGGGAAAATCGGGTCGACGATGTGGTCGGCCTCATCCTCGGTGAGAGGCTCACCCTGGACGGGGCGAAGGGTGCCATTGACTCGGTAGGTCGGGGGAATGCCGACCTTGATGTGAAGGTCGGAAGCTCCGAGCCTGCCCATCGCCTCGAGGAGACGGTGGATCGAGAACGCCCCGCCGACGGTATCGGGCATGGTGCACCTCTGAGTTGTCCGAGCCGGTTTCCGAGAGCCTGAACCGGCTCCGAAGAACTTCTACGCCCCGAACGAACGCGGGGGTCGCAATCACTATACCGATTCCGGGCGGACCCGTTTCACTCGTGCACCAGGGCAATCGCGATGTCGTTGACGTTGGTGCCCGTGGGTCCCGTTCGTATGAGGTGCGGATGGTCGAGCCGTTCGAGAGCGGAAAAGAAGGTGAAACTGTCGCAGTTCAAGAGCGATTTCTCAGGATCGAGACCGTGCGAGCGGGCGACCCGGCAGGTGTCGCCGGTGACGATGGCGCCCGCGGCATCGGTCCGGCCATCAACGCCGTCGGTCGCGAACGAGGCGATGGTGATGTTGGAGCGCCCCTCGATCTCGAGGGCGGCGGCGAGGGCGAGGTGCTGGTTGCGACCGCCGCGGCCGAGGCTGCGAGGAACACGGACGACGGTTTCACCACCGAAGACGACGGCCAGATTGGGAGGGCCGGACATGGCACGAGTAGCGAGTCGCTGGCCGGCGATACGGGCATCGTCGACCACGCCGGTTTCCGGAGCGGACACACCTAAGCCGAGTGATCGCGCGGCCTCGACGGCGGCATGTACGGCGAGGAGGTTGCTCCCGACGATGGTGTGTCGCGAGTTGGCGAGGAGGGCGTCGCCGGGCTTTGGCGTTTCCGGAAGTCCATAGGTCAGCGGGTGGATGTGCTCGCCATACGGGGAGTGCTCATCCCACATGAACCAGGTGTTGAGCTCGCTCATCGTCGTGGGATCGGGCACGGTGGGGCCGGAGCCGATCGTGGACGGGTCATCGCCGATGACGTCGGAGAGGAGGTAGGCATCGCACGGGAGCGGGTGCATGAGCGCGGCGAGGCGGCCGCCTTTGAGCTGCTCACAGTGCTTGCGGATGGTGTTGATCTCCCGGATGCCGCGGCCGGAATGCAGAAGAAAGTCGATCGCGTGGGCGTAGCGGTCCAGCGAGATCGACGGGAAGGGGAGGGTGATGAGCGAGGAGGCTCCACCGGAGAGGAGAACGACGAAGCCGTCGCACAGGTTCTGTTCCTTGGCAGAGCGGACGAAGTCGGCGAGGGCGGTCGCGGCCGCGAGGCAGCGTGGCGTGGGGAGCGGGTGGTCGGCGCGAAGAGCCCACGGGGGAGCGGCGGTCCCTGCCGGTACGACCATGAACTGGGAGGCGGGCCCGGGAAAGGCCGTGAGCAAGCCGCCATACATCGAGGCCGCGGCTTTGCCGATGGCGATGACGGCGGGGCGACTGCAGTGAGGGGGATGAGACTTTACCGCCTGGGCGACGGCGGCGGAAGGGTCGCAGGCGGCCAGAGCCGTGCGGATGATGTGCATCGCCTGCTCGTAGCCGCGGCTGGTCGACATGGGAGGAGCGTAGGGAATGCTCGCGACGAGGATCTGGGGGGTTACACTCTGCCCCACGCGATGCCGACGCCGAACACGAAACCTCGCCGCCCGTTCATCGCGTTTCCCTATCCGCACTTCATGGCCTTTGCGCCGCTGGATGTGTGGCTGCGGATGCTGCTGTGGCCCTTTGCCTGGTGTCCGCCGCGGTATTGGGTGCGACTGGCCGCGGTGCTCTTCACGTCGGCCATCGGCACGGTGCTGACCCTGCCGGAACGAGTCGTGCTGGGGCCGGTGCTTCGGGTGCTGGCGTGGAAGAGGAAAGGTCGGCTCGAGCACAGGCCGGGCGTCGTCGTGATTCTCGGATACTTTCGGTCGGGGACGACGCACCTTCACTATCTGTTGAGCTGCGATCGGCAGTTCCGCACGCCGGCGTGGTGCGAAACATTGGCGCCGCACGGGTTTGTGGCGACGTGGGGGTTCCTGAGGGCGTTCCTGATACCGTGGATGGGCTCGCGCCGGCCGCAGGACGACATGGACCTGGGGCCGTCGTGGCCGGCGGAAGACGACTTTGCCCAGAACAACGGTGCCGCGGCGAGCAGCTTGGCGTGGCGGTTTGTGGTGCCGAGTCGGCACGGGCACTACAGCCGGTTCCACTTTCTGGAAGGGCTGACGAGGCGGGAGCTGGCTCGGTGGCGGTTCATGCAGTTCGCGTTCTGCTGGAAAGTGTCGGTGCTGGCGGGGCGGAGGGCGATCCTGCTCAAGTCGCCGAGCCATGTGGCGAGGGTGAGGGCGCTGCTCGACATGTTCGGGCCCGAGCACGTGAAGTTCGTGCACATCAGCCGGGACGCGGCGGCGGTGATCGAGTCGAACGTGGCGATGTTCCGCCGAATGTCGGTGTACGGGATGCAGGATCGAAAGCCTGATGACGAGGTTCGGGCGATTGTGACGGACGAGGTCATCCGCAGCGAGCAGAACTACCTCCGCGACCTTCCGGGTGTCGCGGCTCGGCATGTGACGGAAGTGCGGTATGAGGACCTGGTCGCCGATCCGCTGGGGAAGTTGCGGAGGCTGTACGCCGAACTGGGCTTGAACTTCACGACCGAGTGTGAGACTCACGTGACCCGGTATCTTCACGGGATCAAGGAATACCGCGCGGCCAGCGGGCGGGGCCCCAGTGAGCGGAAGGAACTCGATGTCGCACCCGCGCAGGCAGCGGCGTTGCAACAACTGTCGACGAGATTCGGGCATGATCGGCCCGCGGTGGCGCGGGTGGACCTACCACCGCAGACATGGGTTCCGGTGCAGCGAGAGACGCGGGCGATTGTGGCGGCGTGTCTTGCGACGGTGCTGGCGACGGCGGTGTGGCTGTTCTCCGCGTACCACTCAAGGGAACGTTTCAACTTTGCGATCTGGCCCGTCGGCGGCCTGGTCGGTGGGGCGGCTATCTGGATGTCGGGCGTGGGATCACGCCGGCTTGGGTTGATCGCGGCGGCGCTTGTGCTGCTGGTGCAACTGTCGGTGCCAATCCCGATTGCCGTGCTGTCCGATTACATCCACCGCGACGACTTCTGGCCGGGGGGCAAGCTCCTGCCCATGCGAACGTGGGGATGGAGCCACATCGTCGCCCAGGCGAGGCAGGGATTGGTTGTGGGGCACAACCTCTTCTGGGGGTTCATGGGCGCGGGAACGGCGTACCGGTTTGCCTCGCGAAAGTACACGCGGGCGCCGGGGACCTGGTGAACTACAGGGGCGGGTGCCGATCCCACGGAGACAGAACGCCAACAACCTGCTCCGTCGAGGTGTCGTCGGCGGCGCGAAGGACGCCGCGGCAGATCTCATCGTCGGTGAGCCACCGGGACTGGCCGCCCTCAATGACAAAGCCGAGGATGACGCGCCGGTAGAGGATGCCCGGCATCATGCAGAGCTCGTCGCGGTTGGAATCGATGCGCTGCTCGTCCGGGGCGGCGCTGCCGACGATGTGGATGTAGCGGCAGGGGCTGGCAGGTGAGGCCAGAACATCGGCAATGACGATCGGCGCGATTGGAGCGGAGGATTGAATGTAACACGCGGCCAGTGAAATCGGCCCGTGGGCCATCACGCCCGCGCGGATGCCGATCGCCAGAGCCGCGATGTCCTGGTAGTCCACTGGAATGGGGTTCACGGAGCCGGGACGGCCCGTTCGGGCGGCGGCCTCCTGGCGGAGGGAGGCGAGCGCCGCGTGGCGCCGGGCGACAACCGAGACGGTCCAGCCGCTCGCGGCGAGTTCGAGGCTTACGCCGCGGAGCATCCCGGTGCCTCCGACGATGAGGGCGTGTCCGCTCATGAACAAGGGTAGGGGGCGGGCTCGTATAGTTCGCCGGATGCAATGGCTGGCGGACATGGTCGAACCCGAACCCAAGCGTGAACTGGTGCGCTCGGCGTTCTGGCTCTGGACGATGGTCGCGGCGGGGGGCGCGGTTCTGGTGCTGACGACCTGGGCCGTGGTGGCGACGCGGCGAGCGAGGCGACACACGGGCGTTCGAAAGCCGCGGCGCGGAAAGCGGATTCCGGATGCGTGGGTCGAAGCAGGGCGGCGAATAGAGCCGATCCGGATGGATGAGCCGCCTCCGGAGGTTCTGCCGGAGGATCGTCCATGAGCGGTGGTGCGAGACCGGTTGCCCTCGTGACGGGCGGCGTGCGGCGTGTGGGCCTGGCGATTGGCCGCACGCTTGCGGCGGCAGGGTGTGATCTGGTCATCACGTACCGCTCGCAGGCGGATGAAGCGCAGGCGGCGGCCGCGGAGCTCTCTCGATACGGGGCGTCGGTCCGGCCGCTGCGGTTGGAACTCGATGATGTGGCGGGTGTGGACAAGGCCGGAGAAGTGCTGGCGGGAGAGCTGCGTCGGCTGGATGTGCTGGTGCACAATGCGTCGGTGTATGCGCCGTCACCGCTTGCCGCACTGACGCCGGAGATGGTGCTCTCGAACTACCGCGTGAACGCGGCGTCGCCGCTGGTTCTGACCAGGCGGCTTGCTCCCTTGCTCGCGGCTTCAACCTTGCCGGGCGGCGGGGCGGTGGTCGCCATGTGCGACATGCACGTGCTGGGCCGGCCACGCAAAGACTTCGCGGCGTATTCGATGAGCAAGGCCGCGCTGGTGGAGATGGTGCGGGTGCTGGGGAGGGAACTGGCGCCGAACGTGCGGGTGAATGGCGTGGCGCCGGGGGTGGTGGCGTTTCCGGAATCGGGGCACGAGTCGGATGAAGCGGCGCAGCGGGCGTATCTGTCGCGCGTGCCGTTGCAGCGATCGGGAACGCCGGAAGATGCGGCGGAGGCGGTGCGGTGGCTGGCGCTGGATGCGAAGTACACGACGGGGGAGATCGTGCGCGTCGATGGGGGGCGGTGGCTGGCGTAGTGACCGATGTGCGCGACTCAATGAGTCAAGGCGTTGGCGGACGATCGCCGTGAAGCGAAACGGATCAAATGCGGATGTTGCTGGCAGGGCCGCTTTCTGAATGATCAACCATTGAGCACCACGGATACCACTTCCGGTTGCCATCGTCGAACGCAAAGCACAGGGTGAGAGGGATCTCGCCCCTCGGGGCGTAGCCGGTTGCGCGCACAAAGACGACTTGCTCGTTGCCGCTCATCACGCTGTTCAGGAAGTCCACGCCTCCAGGCGGTCGATAGAAGCTGTAGTTGACAATCCTGCCGGATCCCTCGATCGACAGTGTGCTCATGTCGGTGCCGACGCGGATGCGTTGAAAGTCAACCGAGTTCCACCGCGCGTGGCGTTGATCAATCGCCAGCCAGTAAGCCTTCGCCATTTCGGTCAATGAAAGCCCTGCCCATTCGGCGTCCGTGAACCCAAGGTTGATAAACTTGCGGCGCTGATCGCACTCCCCCTTGATCGTGTCGAGAAGTTCACAGTGTCGCGCGATCAGTAGATCGTGATACCGATCAAAGTCAGGTGTACACAACGAGTGGACGGTTATTTCGAGAAGGTGACGAAGGTCCTCTCGCTCGGGAAGGTCGGGGCAGCACTCGTCAAACCGATCCATCGCGATTCGGGTCAGCGTCAAAGCGATCGGATGAATGCTGGCGTCGGCAACAGCCCGACGGGATGGGAGTGCATCGGGCGTGATCTCGACGGGACCGGAGTCGAAGGCCCTCCATCCTGAACTGGCACCGTCCGACTTTGAACTCGACGTGCCGTCTGACGCCACAGGGGCGGGCCGACGTGAAGACCCCGAGTGACACCCCGCGGTGGCTGTCCCCACGACAACGCATAGCAGCAAGCGCAAGTCTACGGTCACGGGTCACCTTTCCAAATGGTCCTAGTTGATGCAGCACGAGTGCCAAACACCGAGATCATCCTGGCACACCCCGCACTTGCTTCATTTTTGAGTGCAGCATACGTGCGCAAGGCTCTGACCTGTGCCGCAGTTGTACATCGAACAACAAAAGGCCTGATGTTGGAGATCAGAGAACGGACAGCAGTCCAAGCCTAGCAGGTGTCCGGGTGGACACAACACCTGTCCAGAATAAGTGGTTCCAGGTGGGCAGGTGGCGCATATGCAGCACGATCGAAACATATCGCCGTCTTGAGAAGTCGTTTGGTCGAATGCGAACCAACCGTCGTCATCGCCCACGGAACGACCCTCAGGCATGAGGATCATCATCGCGGTAACAAGTCCGATTGCCAACATATGAACTCCTTTGCGTTCAGGGTAAGTTGAGCTGCCGATGTCTTCAGGATACCCCCCCCCCCAACTGTCAAGCGCCACTCAATAGTGGGTGTTCACAATGACAAATGGATGCCATTGAGCGGGTGGCTCGCGCGGGCGCAGGCGCGGCCTCAACGTGGCCTTTGCGTGTGCGACAGGGTGCCCCGCTTGCAAAGTAAGCAGGAACAACAGCCAGTTACAAGTGCAGTGAAACCAGATCGCCGGAGTCAAGTTCGAAGTTCGCCCAGACCTTCTGGACATCGTCGAGGTCCTCGACGGCGTCGATGAGCGACAGAAGATTCTTGGCGTTTTCGCCGCGGACCTGGGTTCGCATCGTGGGAACCATCGCGATCTGGGCATCGGCGATCTTGATTCTGGCGGACTCGACCGCATCCTTGACCGGTTGGAACGATGGGACCGGAGTGAGGATGGTCCACTGGCTCTCTTCGTCCGATGCGTCGCCCCCCTCCGGCTCTTCGATGTCGTCGGCGCCCGCGTTGATCGCGGCGTCCATGATCGTCTCGGAGAGTTGCCGCCGGGGCACGGGCTTGGCTTTCTTGTCCGATTCGTCGTGCTGCGTCGTAGAGATCACGATCTGGCCTTTAACTTCGAACATGTATCCCACGCAGCCCGAGTTCCCGAGGTTGCCGCCGAACTTGCCGAAGGCCAGGCGCAGGTCACCGACAGTGCGGGTGCGGTTGTCGGTGAGGGCGTCCACGATGATCGCGACGCCGCCGGGCCCGTAGCCCTCGTAGCGGACAGGCTCGTAGTTGTCCCCGCCGAGTTCGCCGGCCCCTTTCTTGATCGCGCGCTCGATCGTGTCACGCGGCATGTTGGCATAGCGGGCTTCGTCGATGGCGTAGCGGAGCGTCAGGTTGCTCGAAGGGTCGGGGCCGCCTGTTTTGGCGGCCACGATGATCGCCTTGGCGCACTTGGTCCAGACCTTGCCGCGCTTCTTGTCTACGGCGGCCTTGCGGTGCTTGATGTTGTGCCACTTGCTATGGCCGGCCACGGAAAGGCTCCATCAGGGGTGCGCATCCTTGGGCTCGCCCTTGTCCACGGGGACCTTGGCGGGCTGAGGGTTGGGATTGTTGATCTGGGGCGCGACGCGAACCGGATTCCCGGCCGCCGCGGCGTCGCGCTTAAGCGTGGTAGACTCGATGATCGCCTCACTCTCAACGACTTCCGCATTCGGCGGCGGCTTGGGTTCGGCCTGGGCCTGACCGCGAGCCAGCTCGAGCGTGCGGCGGGAGAGGGCCGCGGCGCGACTCCAGGCGGCGACCGCTTCATCACTCTGCCCGGCGAGCCACAGGGCGTCGCCGAGATGATCCTGGATGGTGTTGTCCACCTGGCCAATGAGCTTCTGCGACGCTTCCCGGAGGAGCGAGACCGCGCCGCGATGAAGCACAGCGCCGGACTCGGGGTCGACCTGGTCCAGGATGACGCCCTGCTTGTACCTCAGCCACGCGAGGGAGTCGATGATGGGGACTTCTTCTGGCTTGGCCTTGTACGCCCGTTCGAGCAACTCGGACGCGCGGTCCAGGTCCACGCCCCGATCCGCGAGTGAGTACCCCAGGTTGTTGCATGCCCAGGCGTGGTCCGGGTCAAACGTCAGGGCGTACTCGTACATCGCCGCGGCGTCGGGATCGAGCGTGCGCTGGGCGAAGTTCACGCCGAGCATGTACGCGAACTCAGCACGAAGATCGTGGACGGCGTCAAGGTCAAGATTGGGCGCGATGGTCTCCGCGATCGAGCGGAGCTTGCCCGCGCGGTGAAGCGAGTCGAGCATCGCCTTCGCGGCCGGGGCATCCCCGAGTTCCGCGACGGATTGGAACCACAGGCCGGTCAACGGGGCGTCATCAGGACTGGAGGCGACGGCCCTCCCGAGGTAGGTCGGGACCTTGGCCCCCTGTTGGGCCTGCACCAGCGCGCCGACGACCGCCATGTGTGCGGTCGCTGCCGCCTGCGGATACTGCGTCGTCCACAGCGTGACCGCGCTCAGCAGGTCGTCCACACGCGTGTCCGGCGCCGTCGCGAGCGTCTCGATACGGCGGCGGTGCACCTCCGTCGTCAAGTGAGGGATCGAAGTCAGGCACCGTTCGAAGACGCGGGCGGCGTCGGAAGCGGCCCGCGAGGCCCCCGGCTTTCGAAGGTCGGGGTTGCAGCGGGCAATGATGGCCAGAGCCTGGAGCGCCTGATCGAACGAGAGATCCAGGTCGGGCGGGAGGCCGCCGCTCAGTATTGAAACGGCGTTGAGGGGCTCTTCCCAGCGCACCGACAGGGCCGCGAACTCGAGTGTCTCGGCGATGGTCCGTGGCCGGTCCGCGAGGCGCCCGCGAGCGAGCGCATCGGCCTCGGGCGCCCGATTCAGCGAATCCCGCAGCAGCCGCTCGAGCGTGCGAGAAACGTCTGGGCCGCCGCCGGCGTTGAACGCTTCACGCAGCGACGCTTCGGCCTCGCTGCCCTGTCCGGAGACAAGCTTGAACGCCGCGAGGCCGGCCAGCAGCAACGGCGATTGCGGCCGCCGTTTCAGGTGTCCTTGAAGCCAGGATGCGCCGTCCGCCGGTGTGGCACCGGTACCGGACTTGGCCCCCGAGGCCTTGGCGCGGCCCTCCCACGTGGCCGCGAGAAGCTCCATCGGTCCCGGGTCCCCGGGCTCGGCGTCGATCATCGAACGCAACTCGGTCTCGGCCTGCGACCACTGCTGGCGGCGCATCAGTTCGCGGGCGCGCAGCATGCGGATAGTCCGGCTGTCCGGAGCGTTCTGGCGAAGATCTCGCACCACCGCGTTGAGCTTGGACGCATCCGGTGCAGCGCCTTCGGTGCTGTAGAGCACCATGAGTTGGGAAAGAGGGCGTTCATCGAATGGATCAAGCGCCGCCGCCGCGGTCAGGTGCTGCTCGGCTTCCGCGGGCTTGCCCCGCTTGGTCGCCAGGTCCGCGGCCAGAAGCCGATCGTCGAGCCGGTCGGCCGGGTGGACTCCCGGCGCTTGGAGAACGGGCTCCAGGATCGTGGCGGCCTCGCCCCAGCGCTGGACCACCGTGAGGCATTGCGCGAGCCAGCGACGAGATTCGGTGGAAGGGGCGGCGCGCCGGAGACGCTCAAGGGGGGCCTCGGCTGCTTCTGGACGACCGGCGTCGATCGCCATTTCGATCTGCGCCGCCGCCGCCGCGAGGCCCAGAGCGTTGCCGGTGGTCACCCCCGAAATCGTGGTGAACCCTTCCAGCGGCCTTCCACGCTTGGCGGAGATGTACGCGGAGAAGAGCATGGAAGAGGGAGATGTGCCGGGCGGCGGCACTGCTTCGGCCCCGAATCGCGAACGCAGGAACGCCTCAGCGGCGAGCTTGGCGGCCGCCGGACGGGCGGCGATCAGCGATGCGGCCGTCGCTGCCGCGTCCGCGGCGGACCGGTCGAGGTTGAGCCAGTCAATGGCCGCGACCGCATCGGTCGGGTGAGCGATCAGGTGTTCACGCAGGGCCGAGCGGGCGGCGCCTCCCGAGAGCAGCCGGACCCGTGCCAGCGAAAGATCCCGTTCAAGTGAGGGCGATGGCGGCCGATCGGCCGATCGCAGCGACCCAAGCGCCTCGGACAGGACGCCCGACTCAACGCCATGGTCCGACACGTAGCGAAGCGCCGCAAGGTCCGATTCGCTCACTCGCCCGTGCGCTTGAGCCATATCATCCAGCACGTTGAGCGCCGCCCTCGCGGGACGCCCACTCCGCACAAGCGCGAACACAATCCGCGGGCGGAGCGGTGTGCGATCAAGGGAAGGGAGCTCGGTGGCCTTGGAGTACGCCTCAACGGCCTCCTGGTAGCGGCCAAGCCTGCACATCGCATCGCCGGAATCGCGCCACAGGTCGCCCTGGCGACGGAAAATCGCGCCGAGCTCCGCTGAGTACCGGGTCGTCGACGTCAACTGAGCCGGCCGGTTGATCACAGACCGGAGTGATTCCACGGCGGCGACGGTGTACCCCTGCGCGGCGAGGGCCCGCGCGAGACTCACGCCGATGATCGACGGGAGCGATGGGTCGGCCCCGGCCGGATGGCGCAGGTACGCGCGGGCGAGATAGGTCCCCGCCTCCTCAACATCGCCCCGCTCCATCGCCGATCGGCCAAGAAACTCGAGCGTTCGGGCGTCGCATGGACCCGCCGCGGCGGCCGCGCGGAAAGAACGAACAGCGTCGGCCCTCTGCCCGAGGGCGAGCTGGGCTTCGCCGAGTTCACGCCAGGGTTCGCATGCCGAGGGATCAAGTTCGGTCGCAGCGCGAAGATCCTCGGCCGCGCCCGCGGCGTTTCCCTCGAGCAGCTTCGCCCGACCGTCGATGTACCGCCGGAGCGCGCCGGGGTGAGCCTCGCCGGTCGGCGTCGGCGTGTTTCCGGCCATGCGGTCGATCACCGCGTCAAGTGAAAGATGGGCCTTGGGATCATCGGCGGGGATGACCTGGCCCAGGAGCGGCTCGACGCCGGTCGGCACGGGCGCCGTGGCAAGCGCGACGTTGGGGCGGCGTTCCTGGCGTTCCGCCTCGCGTCGAAGCGATGCCAGTGCGCCGGTTGACCGCGCTGCCGGTACCGATGGTCCGTTGGCGAGGCGCGTGCAACCGCCAAGGTCAAGGACCAACAGCGCACACGCGCCGGCGCAGGCAAGGAAGCGGCGGGCCGTCGGTCGGCTGGTCATGATCAGGACTTCGATGCTTTCTTCGTGCGGGCCGGGGCCTTGACGGAGACAGACTTGGTGCTTCTCTTGGACCGGGCCGGAGCCTTGGGGGCGGGGCGATCGTTCATCCACGCCTCGATCAGCGTGTACGCCGGGGCCGCCTCGCCGACGCGGAACTGCCGTTCCAGCCACGCCGCGGCCTCGTCGAAGTCCTCGGGCGCAGCATCCTCCGCCTTGAGGGCTTCATGAATCCTGTGATCCAGCGGGAAGGCGTGTCCGCCGAGGGCGAGCAGCAGCATGCGCGCAGAGACAAAGCCCGGCGTGCCATCGAGTGAATCCAGAAACTGGCGGGCCTCGCGCTTGGGCATGTCCGGCAGGCGGTGCAGGGAAACCGAATGTTCGCGCCGGTAGAGGTCGTTCAGCGCGGTTCGAAGTCGGGTGGAGCGTTCGAGGGCCCTGGGGTACCGGTCACCGATCATGGAAACGAGGTCGTCGTTGAGGCAGACCCGGAGCTCGTTGTAATCCACCACGGCGGCGTGGAGGCGTTTGTTGGCCGTGACCGCCCGGGAGGTTGACGCTTCCCACGCGATGAATGAAAAGACCAGCTGCCACAGCAGGCGATCGGCCTCGGGCGGGCAGCCCTCGAGCGCGGGATCGGTCGTCGCTTCGCCGTAGGTGGCGCGCAGCTTCTTCAGCAGTGCGACAAGCTTTTTTGACGGATCTGGTGTCACCACGCGCGGCCAAGCCTCCGGAACAAGAGGATAGGTCAGGACTCTGACGCAGGTGGTTCGACGGGGGGAACGCCCTTGCGTTCCTGCTCCTCGCGGACCTTGGCCAGTGCGTCAAATACCCCGGCCTGCTTCTTGAGGCTCTTGTCGAGGCGGAAGTCCAGCTCCGGGATCGTTCGGGAGGACAGCCGATCTCCGAGGACGTGCCGAAGGTGCCGGGCGGCACTGCGCAGGCCGTGAAGGGTCAGGTCCTGCTTTCCCTCGGGCAGGACGGAGACGTTGATGAACGCCGTCTTGAAGTCCGGCGTGACCGTCACCGAGGTGACGGTGATGAGCCCGGAGATTCGCGGGTCCTGCAGTCCCCGCGCGATCAACTCCTGGAGAGCGGTCTGAAGGGTCGCGGAAAACTGTTCGACACGGTGGCTCACGGTTTGAGTTCCTCATCCGGTGGTGCGTCCGAGGAATCAAAGTAACGCAGGAGTTCACTCGCGATGGCGTCCGCGTCGGGTCCGGCCTCGTCGGTGTCGGGCAGGTCCTTGAACTGGATGATCTTGCGGTGGCACTGGCCGAGTTCGGCGTCCAGAAGGCCGCGGAGCTTCTCGGTGATGTGGTCGAGAACCTCGGCGGCACGTTTGCCGTCGGTCGCAATTCCGGCCAGGCCCATGGAAGCGATGGCCATGTTGTCCTGCCGGGAGACTTCGGCGACTGAGACCTGGTGCTCGCGGTGCAGGCGGTCCTTGACGGAGTTCACGACGCGGCGTTTGTCCTTGAGGGATTCGCTGCCGCGGATGTGGAGATCGAACTGGAGGAGAGCGATGACCATGGGGGCAGTGACGCAGTAACGCAGAGACACAGAGACGCAGGATGGAAACAACGCGGAGTGCAGCAGGTCGGGGTCGGTGCGGCGCGGATCGGACTTTCACTGCGTGACTGCGTTGCTCCGTCTCTGCGTCACTCTCTTACAGCGTTCTCTTCACCTCAACATTCTTGTAACACTCGAGGATGTCGCCTTCCTTGATGTCGTCGTAGCCGACGATCTTCATGCCGCACTCCATGCCGGCGCGGACGTCCTTGGCGTCGTCCTTGAACCGCTTGAGCTGTTCGAGCTTGCGGTCGTTTTCGACCACCACATCGTTGCGGGTGACGCGGATAAGGGCGTCGCGCTGCACGATTCCGTCGGTGACGTAGCAGCCGGCGATGGCGCCGACCTTGGTGACCTTGAACACCTTGCGGACCTCGGCGTGACCCAGGACCTCCTGGCGGAGTTCCGGCGCCAGCATGCCCTCGGCGGCCTTCTTGAGGTCGTCGGTGATGTGGTAGATGACCTGGTACGGACGGATCTGGATGCCCTTGGCCTCGGCCACCTGCCGGGCCTTGCCGGAGGCGATGACGTTGAACCCGATGATGACGGCGCGGCTGGCGTCGGCCAGCAAGACGTCGCTCTCGGTAATGCCTCCGACCGCCGCGTGCAACACGCGGACCTTGACCTCCGGCGTGGTGACCTTTTCGATCTCGCCCTTGAGGACGTCGACCGTGCCCTGCTCGGCGGCCTTGACCACGACCAGGATTTCCTTGGTGTCGCCCTCGGCCATCTGGCTGAAGAGGCGGTCGAGCGTGACCTTGGGCTGCGCCAGCTGGGATTCGCGCTCCCGGGCGCGCCGCTGCTCGGCGGCTTCCTGGGCCTTCTTGAGAGAGTCAACGACGAAGAACTTGTCGCCCGCGTCGGGGATCTCGTCGATGCCGGAGACCTGGACGGGAATGGGCGGGGATGCAGTTTTGATCTTGTTCCCGCGATCGTCAGTAATGTCGCGCACGCGACCGTAACCGCGCCCGGCGACGATGAAGTCGCCAACTTCCAGCTTGCCGTCCTGGAGCAGGAGGTTCGCGACTACGCCGCGGCCCTCGGCGACCTTGGCCTCGATGACCGTTCCCCGGGCGTGCCCGCCGAAGTCGGCCTTGAGGCTCTTGAGTTGCGCCTGGTAGTCGAGCGTTTCGAGGAGTTCCTTGATGCCCTTGCCGGAAATCGCGGAGGTGCGGACCACTTCGGTGTCGCCGCCCCATTCCACGGGGTTGAGCCCATGCTCGGCAAGCTGGCCGAGGGTCTTCTGAATCGCGCCGTCGGTCGCCTCGGGGCGGTCGATCTTGTTGAGGGCCACCACGATGGGCACCTTCGCGGCCTTGGCGTGGCTGATGGATTCAATGGTCTGGGGCATGACGCCGCCGTCCGCCGGTGACACGACCAGCACGACCACGTCGGTGATGTTTGCGCCACGCGAACGCATGGACGTGAACGCCTGGTGGCCGGGCGTGTCGAAGAAGACGACTTCCTTTTTCTCGCCCGCAACCTCGATGTTCACGCGGAAGGCGCTCGTGCGCTGCGTGATGCCGCCGGCCTCGCCAGCCGCCACGTTGGTGTTGCGGATCTTGTCGAGCAGCGAGGTCTTGCCGTGGTCGACGTGGCCGAGAATCGTGACGATGGGCCCGCGTGGGCGCAGATCGACCGCTTCGCGCCCGGAGAACTCGGCGCTGACGGCTTCTTCGGCGGTCTTGGCCTCGGTGATCTCGAGATCGATGTTGTACTCGATCATGATCTCCTGGGCCTTTTCGGTCTCGATGCCGGAGTTGATCGTCGCCATGATGCCCTGCAGGAAGAGCTTCTTGACGATGTCGGCGCCCTTGACGCCCGTCGCGGCGGAGAGGTCCTTGATGGTGAACGGTGCCGCGATCTGCACCTTGCCGCCGACCTCGGCGGGGGTCGCAGCGCGCTCGCCGGCGACGCCTTCCTGCTTTTTGAGATCCTGGCGGCGCTTCTTGAGGAACCCGCCGGCGCGGAGCAGGCGTGCTTCGCGCTCGATCAGGTCCTGCTCGCTGAAGACGCCCGTGGTGTTGCCCACCCAGGTGTCCGGGCTGGAGCGTCCCTTGCGACGATCGGGCACGCCCGTCGGGCCGGCCACCGGGCCGCGACGCTTATTCGCGCCGCCGCGGCGCGGGCTGCGGCTGGCGTCATCGTCCGTTCCGGTGCCAAGGGACTGAACGCCGGCGCCGCCACGCGGGCCGCGCGAAGTCGTGATGCCGCTGCTCTCGGCTCCCGGCGCCCGGCGCGGACGCGGCGGAGCAATGACTTCGGGAGCCTCGACGCGGACGACTTTCGGCCCGGACAGACGCACAGGCGTTTGAACTTGAAGCTTCGGACCGGCGGGAGAAACAACCTTGGGCCGCGTGGGCACGTTCATCGGCGCGGGCGAAACGCTCGGGCCGGGAGGAGGCGGCGGAGGCGGCGTTGGCTTGGGAGGTGCGGCAACAGCCTTGGTCGCCGGAGCTTCGGGCGGCGGCGGCGGCGGGGGAGTGACGACCTTGGCGGACGGCGCCAGCGCAGGCTCCACCGGTGCGACTTCGATGGGCTTGGGCGGCGGGGGCGGCGGGGGCGGCGGTTCAACCGGCGGCGCGACAATGCGCGCCGGCGGTGTGACGATCGGTTCGTGTACCGGTTCGGCTTTCTTGATGACCCGACGCGTCGGCGGTGGTGCGGCGGCCGGCGGCTCGGCCACGGCCGTCCCCGTCGATTCCGCGGCGGGGGGCGTTGATTCTTCATCCGCGCTCTTGGTCTTGGCCTTGCGCGGGCGTGTCGCCTTGGCCTTTTCAATGTCGACGGGCGCGGCGGTCTCGACCGCCGTCGTGTGCGAGCCGACGCTGAACCACTCTTTGATCGTGGCTTCGAGGCCCGCGGAGACCGGGGACATGTGGGTCTTGACGAGCGACTCGGGAATGCCCTCGGCCTGGCACTTGGCGAGGATCACCTTCGAGTCGATGCCAAGATCCTTGGCGATGTTGTGGATTCGCTTGATGGCCAAACCTGTCTCCGGAAACCGAGAATCCCGCACGTCCGCCGCGCTCTCGCGCGGTTGCCGGATCACGCATCCGGCCCTCCCGACACTTCCGATTCGCCGCACGCGTGTCGGGCCCGCGTGCGCGATCTACGACCCCTACTGGCCCAGGATGTCCGCCGCGCGGGCGTCGTCCGAAGCTGTGGGCTTGGGTGGCTGAGGGGCGCTTCCTCCGCCGAGGATCGCGGCGGCCGCGAGATCGGCGTCGATCGGGCCCGAGGGCGTCTCTCCGGCGAGGAGCCGCTTGGCGGCCTCTTCGTCGGCCTTGCGCTTGGCCTCGGCCTCTTCCTTGTCCTTCTGCTGCTGTTCGGCAACGACCTTGGCCTTCGAAGAAGCGCGGTCGACGATGGTCTTGGCAACCTCTTCCGTCACACCCAGCTCGGACACGAGCACTTCGACACCGACTTCCTCGATGTCGAAGACGCTGACCATGCCCAGGGCGGCGAGCTTGTCGGCCATTTCCTCGGTGATGCCTTCGACCTCCTGGATGGTGGAGTACATCGTCTCGACGCCCTTGGTGAACTCCTCGGGCGTGAGAATGTCGATGTCCCAGCCGGTGAGGCGAGCGGCGAGGCGGACGTTCTGCCCGCGCTTGCCGATGGCCAGTGAGAGCTGATCCTCGCGGACGACAACCGTTGCGCGGCCAAGCTCGAAGCACAGCGAGATTTCCGCGACTTCGGCGGGCTTGAGCGAGTTCTGGATGAGGATCTGCGAGGATTCGTTCCACCGGACGATGTCGATCTTCTCGCCGTTGAGCTCGTCAACGATGTTCTTGATGCGGCTGCCCCGGACGCCGACGCACGCGCCGACGGCATCGACCTTGGAGTCGATGGAGGAGACGGCGATCTTGGTGCGATAGCCGGCCTCGCGGGCCATGGCCTTGATCTCGATGATGCGCTCGGCGACTTCGGGAACTTCGACCTCGAAGAGCCGCTTGATGAAGTCCGGATGGCCACGGGAAAGGACGATCTTGACCTGCGAGCCCGCATCGCGGACGTCGAGGATCAGGCAACGGACGCGGTCGCCGGCCTGGAACTGCTCGCCGGGGATCTGCTCGGAGCGCGGCATGAAAGCCTCGGCACGGTCGATGGTCACGACCAGGGCCCCGCCCTCGTAGCGCTGAGCCGTGCCGGTCGCGATCTCGCCGATGCGCTTCGAGAAGTCGTCGAAGATGCTCGAACGCTCATCGTCGCGGAACTTCTGGATCATCACCTGCTTGAACGTCTGCGCGGCGATTCTCCCGAACGCTTCGGGCGGCATTTCCAGCGGCTGGCCGTGGCGCAGGAGGTTCATGTCGCCGGTGAGAGCGTCGACCGTGCAGGTGAACTCTTCGGTGTCGAGCGTGTTGAAGTACTTGCGGGCGGCCGAGACCATCGCCTGCTCAAGGTCCTTGAGGAGGAGCTGCTTGTCGATATTGCGATCGCGGGCGATTGAGTCGAGGATCCGCATCATTTCGGGCTTGTTCAAGAACGTGTCTCCTGATTGTCAAACCGGGTTTTTCGCAAACGGGTTTTCTGCGTGAGTTGTCGAGATGTCAGACTCTGTCCGATCCTGCATCGACGGGGACTCAAACGGGGAACTCCAACGGCCAAACCGAACGACCCAAAACGCACAAGGCCACAAGCGCCTCGCCGGCGGCCCGTGGCCCTCAACCCTTTCCACCTCTGTCGAGGGGAAAGGCAACCCTTGAATCACCGATCAGGTCATTCCGGAACCCTTTCCCGCCCTGTGTGAGAGGGCCAAGGGCACCGGACCCGACCGGTGATCGACCGCTCCAGAAACCTGGAGGGCGGGTCGATCCGGAGCAGGCGAGTGTGCCTTACCGAACATTTTTGAGAGCCGTGAGCATGTGCTTTCCTAAGCCGGCAACGGTATCAAAATGTCGGGGGAACATTAGGGGTGGGGGTAGGGGGTGTCAAACCACCACCCCCCCAGCCGGACTTGGTGCCAGCGAACGGCGCACCGGCGGGCCGGGCTGTCCTATGGCTGCTGCGCACACCCGCACGTGAACGCATTGAGGAAGCACTCAACGTCGGTTCCGTTGTGCGTGCCGTCGCCGTTGAGGTCGGTGCCCTGCGTGCCCTGAGAGAACCCCTGGCCGAACGCGAGCACGTCCGCACCGTCCACGATGCCTGTGCTGTCAATGTCCGCCTGGCAAATGGAAATCCGCGTCACGTACGTGGTGCACCGGTCGGTGTAGTTCGATTCGACCTTGGGATACGCCACGTAGATCAGGCAACCCGAGGAGTCGATTGAGATGTAGTCGCCGATGCGCGGCGCGGCCGCCGGGAAGGCGGAATACAAAGGTGTTAGACGGTACGTCGTCAACGAGGTCGAGGGCGGAACGGGGAACTGCGGGATGCGCACGTACGTCACATCGATGGGAGGAGTAACCTCCGGGTCCGTCGTCGGCGAGTGCGGCATCCGCAGGTAGGCCAGGTTCACGCCGCCGTAGCCGTCAACCGTGATGGTCGGGAAGAACTGGTCGCTCCCGTTAGCGAACAGTCCTGGCGATATATCTCCCAGCATTTGGTCGGTGATCCGCCGGACCGTGACCAGCGGTGCTTGCTGAGTTAACAAGTAGGTGAGCTTGGCGATGTAGATGTCCACGTTCTGATCGCCGGGATTCGGATAACGAGTCGTCGACCCAATAAACGCGACATAGACCGTTCGGGGATCAGCCGGATCGCGGCAAATCGATGGAGGCTGGCCGAGGGTGATCGGACCAGCGAACGCCTCGGCGCCGAAAACAGGGTAAATCAGGAACTCAGTTGGTTGTTGCCCCCATTCCTTGTCCAGTCGGATCGCATCCTCCCAAGATACCTCTTGACTCAAATCGGGTGACCCATTCCGGCAGACGTCGATCCTTGTCATGTCCGAGTGGTTAATGCTGGTCGGTTGTTCATACACCATGATCATCTTGCCCGCATCCTGACCTGCCGAGTTTGGCTGCACAACTGGCATGGCGCCGAAGCCGAAAAGAGGCGCCGGCGCATTCTGGGGGAGTATCCGTGTTTCAAGGGGCGACCACGCAGCCCCGGGCATGCCGTTCGTGGACTTGCGCCACATCAAGGAGTCAGTCAGGTCCGGGTGATTCAC
>JBGANS010000012.1:0-146827 GCA_044222195.1 Phycisphaerales bacterium | reverse complement strand
TCGGGAGACAGATTGTCCTTGACACGGTCCGCGGGCGACCTACAAATCTGCCCAGACCTTTTGGGGCGGTAGCTCAATTGGTTAGAGTACCGGACTGTCGATCCGGTGGTTGCGGGTTCGAGTCCCGTCCGCCTCGTTTGCGTAAGCCTCGGTGAACCCGAGGCTTATTGCTTTTTGAGGCGGTGTCGGTGGAGGTGGTTTTGGTCGTTTTTGGCCCACATGCGTCCGACATGCGTCCTGAACTCGGAGCTCCGGCTTCGTCGCGTGTCATCGCCTCCAACGCCTCGCGTGCACGGTCGCCATCCTGCGTCTCGGCCGCCAGGTAGTACTCCTGCGTGGTCGTGATCTTGGCGTGTCCCATGTACTCCTTGAGCACGTGCATGGGGATGACGCGCGCCATCCGGGTGCCGTAGGTTCGCCGGAGGTCGTGCGGGGTGCCGAGGTCCCAGCGAACCTGTTCGGGTTCGACGCCACGTTCCCGTGCGAGGAACGCCCGGGCCTTTTTCTGGATGAGATCGAACCGGGCCTTGAGGTTGTTCGCGAGCTCGTAGTTGGGCCCCAGCGCCCCCTTCTTTTCGATCTCGGCCGCGAGCTTCGAGAGACGCACCAGGGAGAGGAACACGTACGGCGAGCCGTCGCTTTCACTTTGGAGCTTGGCGAGCACGTTCACCGTGGACTCCGGGAGGGGAACGGTCCGCTCCTCGTAGCTTTTGGGTGTCCAGGCCAACAAGGGGAATGTGCCCTTGTCCTTCACGGTGAATGTACCCGCCCGCTTGGCGCATACCCGGACGGTGCGGCGCTCGAAGTCGATGTCACGCCACTGGAGGTTGGTGAGCTCGCTCTTCCTGAGGCCGCTCGTCTCGTCCAGCAGTATGAAGGCTCTCCACCACAGCGAACTGGCGACGGCCCGCATCGCCCGGGTTTCGTCAGCGGAGAAGATCCGCTTGGAACGGGCGACGCTCTTGGGCATACGCACGCCCGCGAGCGGGTTCTCGTGGATGATCCCCTCGTCGGTTGCTCGCTGAAACATCGCCTTGAGGGTCCGCAGTGTCTTGCCGAGTGTGGTCTCTGAGACCTTGGCCTCATCGAGCAGGTAACTCTTCAGGCGACCGACGTGAACGGAACCGATGCTGCCGAGCTTCGTGTTCCCGCCCCAGGCCTTGGCGGCGTGAGCCGCCGAGTGCTTCATGCTCTCCAGCGTGTTGAGCTTCACGGTGCCGCGCACGGTCTCTGCGTCATGGCGGAAGAACTCCGCAAGGGTGACGGGCCGTGGCCGGTCGCGACGGATGTTCCCGGCGCCAATGGCGAGCTCTTTTTCCCGGCGGCACGTCTCGGCCGCGGCCTTGGTCATCTCCCCCACGCGGCCGACCGACTCTGAGAAGCGCTTGCCGTTGGTACCCCACCAGCGGAGCGTCCAGTAGACGACCTTGACCCCGCTCGGGTACTTCACGGTGCGCTTGTGGAGTTCAACCTTGAGGGTCATGCGGTGCTCCTCGAACCGGATCAATCTAGGCGTGCTTCGGTGTCGGGATCGTCGGGACGGACACCGTTCGTCGTCCCGCCCCGTGGGGCGTAACGCTCGGTCTGGTCGCTGATGAAGCGGTCGAGTTCCGCGCGGGCGTACCGGTTCCAGCGGCCCACGCGGCACGGCCGGAGCCTGCCCTCATTGACCAGGTGTTCAAGGGACTTGATGGCATCGGCGATATCGCGGCCGTCCTGGTTGAGGCGGAGGTACGTCGCCGCTTCCGCGGCGGTCATGAGGGCCGGTGCGATTCGGGGCGGGTCCGTCGGCAACCACTCTGGTGTGAACATGGTCAGCGACCTCCCCCTCCCGCACCGTGGCGGGCCGGACGGACCTGGTTCGTGCGCATTCCCATAAGGGCGGCGACTTCCGCAGGCGAGGAGTGGGCGGTGACACGAATCCGAAACGTCTCTCGGAGGGCGGCCAACGGACGGATGGGCCACCGCGTCGGTGCCGACCCGGACGCACGCATCAAGCTCAAGAGGGGATGGGCGTGATGCTGCAGAGCCACGAAAGCCTCGGTCAAGCCGGGTGCGAGGTCCGAGGGCCGAGGCACGAGGCCGCGGTCGTAGAACGGCCAGAGTTTGCCAAGACGCCGACCCGGAACGAAGAGGTACGGAGAGTCCACACGCATGAGCAAGCCGGAGAGAGCTGCGTGCGTATCACGAGACATCGGCACGACTCGGTCGCGGCTCGATGGCTTCGGAGTGGAGAACACCGGCCACCATCCGTCATCGACTTCGACGACATGCTGGCTTCTCGAAGTCACGCGGACAGTCCGCCGAGCGAGGTCCACGTCGCTCGGAGTCAGACGCAGTGCTTCGCCGGCGGTGAGGCCGGCTTCGGCTCCGATGAAGATGAACGCCAACCACCACGGGCTCGACGATGCCGCACGAGCTAGGGCCCGCACTTCGAGTTCTGTAAACGACATCATCGTGGCCTCCATGGCTGACAACTTCGCCGCGTTGGACCCACCGCAACGCGGCGGTCCGAGCACATCTCTCGATCTACTCGGCGCATCCGATACACCGGCGCGCACCGCACCGGCGACAAACGTCCATGGCGCTCGTGGCGGCCTCACCGCACCGAGGGCAGAAGTAGAGGTGCTGACCCGGGCAGTCCCGCGGTGGTGCGTCTGTCGGTGACGCCCGGTCTGGTGAGGCGGAGGTACGGCCGTCATCCAGCGACAGCCGGAACGGCTCCTCCTGCTTGGGTGGTTGGTGGCTGGTCATGGCGAAGACTCATTGCATGAAAGCGTACATGCGAACATCAAGCGCGCAAAGAAACCCCTATGACTGACGGCGGCCGTCTCGGACCGGGTCCGGCGGAAGAAGTTGGGCGCAGACCTCCCAGGGGAGGGCCGTGTCGCCAGTGGGCAGCTGGACATCGCAGAATCGCCGGGCCGCGGCGGACAAAGACACGCCGAACCGGCGGGTAATGTGCGGCAGAACGTGGGAGCGAAGAAGGCGGAGCGATTCGGGATGCGATGCTCGGGCAGAGGCGAGGATCGCGCCTGGGTCCGTGCCGTGCTTCGCCGTGACCCGTGTGAGTTCCACCCCGAGCGCCGGGAGCGGCATGAGGAACGCCGCCGCGAACCGATCGGCTTCCCGCTCGATGCGATCCTCGACGTAGTCCCCGTCGGCCCGCTCTCGGAACTCGGCGTGCAACCGTGGGTGAAGCAGGATGTGTCCGAGTTCGTGCGCGATCGTGAACCGGAAGCGCGGCTCCGCGTTGACGAGCGTGTCGCTGATGAGCATCTCGCGGGTCGGTGGCCGCGCGATGCCCAGGACGCCCGGGCCGAGGTCGGCGATGCCGAACGTGACCCCGAGCGGCCCCTCGACCCACTGTTCCACCGGGATGGGGAGCGGGAGCGTGCTGAGCTTCTCGGCGCGGGTGCACCGCACGATCGCGTTCCACGCCGTGCGCTCGACGCGCCGCATCGTCGGCCAGAGTTGGAACGCCGGTGCGCTCACGTGCCGGACGCTCCCTTCTCACGCGGGAGCTTGCGGGCCTGCTGGATGAGCCGGTCGTACTGCTCCGCGGAGAGGCCGCGGACGGAGCGGAGCAGTTGAGGCACCTTCTCGGACGAGGTCGGGCTCTCGCTCGCGATCTCGTGGACGATCGCGTCGGGCTTGGAGAACGCCGAGCGGAGCTCGTGCTCCGGTACCTGATACGCCGTCGCTATGCGGAGCATCAACTCTTCGGAAGGGCTGCGCCGTCCGCTCTCGATGTCGGTCAGGTGCGCGGGGGCGATGTCCAGGGCTCTCGCCATTTCGCGGAGGCCCTTGCCGAGCGTCTCGACGCGCTTCAGGCGGAGCCGCTCGCCGATGGGCTGTGGAGTGGGGGCACGCTTGGCCATATCGGTCTCCTGTCGCTTGTGTGTACGCATACATGCTAACACAGGTTCCGATGGTGTCAAGAGAATCTTCGCCGACAGGGATGTCCGATTCCGGACCATCGTCGGGTTGGTCGTCGGAGTTCCGCCCCCGGTCGAGCGTTTCGCCAAAGTCCATCTCGGCGAGCCGCCTGCGGGCACGGTCTTCGTCGGCCTGGGTGATGTTCCGCCACAGGCCCCGGCGGATGATGGACACAAACAGCCCGGGGACGTTCCGATCCCCGGCGGCGAACGCATGCTCGCACGCGCCGAAGAATGCCAGGCGCATCGCTTCACTCGACGGGAGCCAGCGGCGGGCGATGGCGTCACGGTACAGGGCGTCGAGCCGCGAGGATTCCCGGAGGTCCTCGGGCTCAACACGGAGCATGCTCGGTTGACCGGCACAGACACCAGCGGTTTCGCGTTTCTGGTTCCCAGATCTCCGTAAGGAGAGATTCCTGTTCTTCTCTGGGGGTGGTGATTGAAGCGCCTGCGACCCGGTCCGGGGTGGTGGTTGGCGGTCGTGCGGAGGGGCCCAGTGCATGTTGAGAAGGAACCGAGGGCCAAAGCGGTTCAGGAGGATCTGGGGCGTGGGCCGGGGTTGGAGCCAACCGATCCTGGTGAGTTCTGCCCTCGCCGCCTTCACGGTGCGGAGGTCGAGCCCAAACGTCTCGGCGATCCACGACGCCTTGCACGTGCCGCCGGCCACACACGCCCCCGATCGGTAGTACATCCCGCGGAGCAGATGGCCGAAGGTGGCCGCCATGACCGCGGGGCGTGTGCAGCGGGCCAGGAATAGGAGCACGCGGCGAGGGACGGGCACTCGGCGGCGGTGATTCTGGACCAGGGACCGTGTGCCCGGGTCGAGCATGGCAACGAGTGAGTCGATGTCCGGCCGTCGTGCCGACAGCTTGCCAGCGGGAAGTCCGGCGGATTCCAGCCGACGGAGCGCGGCGTTGATCCGACGCAGGTCCGTGGTCCCGGTGAGCCGCTGCAGCATGTGCCGCCGGGACGATGCGGTCGAGGCGATGCGACCCATCGACACGCGCGTGACCACCTCGATCGCCGCAAGTCCGACGCGAACATCGAGCAGTTCGAGCTGCCCGTCCCGGTAGGCCCGCCACAGCGCGAGCAATGTGGCGGCGGGTACGAAAGCGAACCCGCCGTCGGGTTTGTCGATGATGATGCGGCCCGCGTTCTGCGGGCTGGGTGCGTTGTTCATGGTGGCTCACCTGTTCGGTCGTCCGGGACAGCCGCCGATCACTTGAGCCGAGCCGCACCACGCGCATGGGTTGCGGAGACCCTTGACAGGTCCCCGGGAACTGCGCTACTCACGGATGGTCTGCCGGACCCCTGCCGCCCCCGCGGCGGGAGGGTGCTCCGGTGCTCGACCAATCCGCGTGCTGGTCGGTTCGACACTGGCGCCGGTCATCTCGACCGGCTCCATCCCTTCATTCAGTCAAAGAGGTTGGACGCCCGTGCCTCAGCGGGCGTCTCGCCTTTCGGCCTCACCGTACCGCAAGGGCCGTTGTCCCGACAACAGGCGATCAACCACGGTCTGAACCGGCCTTGCGCTCGCGGCCGAAGCGTGGTACGGAGGAGGGACAGCGGGCTGCCCGGCCATCGCACGGGCCTGCCCGCTCCAATCACACGGAGGACTATGGAGACACGATTGAAGAAAGGCATATGCATCGCGGTCGGCAATCAGAAGGGCGGTGTCGGGAAGACGACGACCGCCGTTCACCTCGCCGCCGCCCTGAGCATGCGCGGACACACCTGCTTGCTCATGGACCTTGACCCGTCCGCGGGCGCGACCAAGCACCTCGGCGTGCACCAGAACTCGTACGCCGGGGCCCTCGAACTGCTGACCACCGAAGAGCCTCTGGAAGCTCTCGTGGTCAATGAAGGATTACCGGAGCGGCTGCACCTTCTGCCGGCACGCCCGCAACTCGCGGAGCTTGACTCCATGCTGTCCAAGTTCGTGGACCGGACACGTGTGCTGGACCGAGCGCTGG
Organism: Phycisphaerales bacterium; assembly: GCA_044222195.1. GTDB lineage: Bacteria > Planctomycetota > Phycisphaerae > Phycisphaerales > UBA1924 > JAHBXE01. The sequence continues at coordinate 140,916 of JBGANS010000012.1, read as the reverse complement.
CGGCGGCAAGACACCTGTACGACTTCATCATCATCGACACGCCGCCCTCAGCCGGAGCCGTCACGACCGTGGCCGCGTATTCGGCGGCGGAGTGGTTCCTGCTCGCCGCCTTCCCGCACCCCCTGGCCCTGGCGGGACTGAGCGAAGCTTGCCGCGATATCGCGGACGTGCGGGCACGCCGCAATCCCGAACTCGAAGTGCTCGGAGTGGTTTTCACAAATGTCGATGGCAGGACAAGGAAGCTCCGCTCCCAACTCGATGACCTGGTGCAAGCGCTTATGCCGGGGAGGCGATTCCGCACGGCCGTGAGTCAGGCCGTGGTGATTCCGACCATGTCTGGGCTGGGCAAGACGGTGTTCGAGCACGAACACAGCGACCGCCTGCTCGTCGCCCGGCAGTTCAAGCGCCTTGCTGATGAGGTGGAACACCGGACTTTGCACCGGGACCGGTTCCTCGGTGGGACACTCGGCGAGCCGCCGGGGTGGAATACGCCGGCGCTCCTCGCGATGGCCGACGATCTTCTGGAGGCGCACGGACAACATGCCTAAGCCTCTTGCAACTGTTCCCACCACCAGCGCCGTCGCCCGGCTGCTGGACGCCGCCGCCGTCTCCGGTGCTGTCGACCCACGCCCTGCCCCGGAGCGTGACCCAAACCCCGAGAAGGGCGAGGTGCCCCGGGCCCGACGTCGGGCTCACCCCGTCAAACGCGAGGTGGTTCTCACGGAGCACACGGCCGAGGTGCTGGATGTGCTCGTGGAACGGCTCCGTGCGGCCACGCGCACCCGGTTGAGCGCCTCGCACATGCTGCGGGCGATGATCACCGCGGTCGAGCCGGCCCTGAGCGCTGTTGAGGTCGAGGTGGCCTCGTCCGGGCCGTGGCGACTCCCCGCCAACGGTGAGCAGCACGACGCCGACCGGGCCGAGTTCGAGCGGCGGATGGCCGACGCGATCCTCGCCGCGCTGCACAAGCGACATTGGCCATGACATCCGAACAGCGTTCTGGTACAACCGCGGCATCGCGGAGGTGACTCCGTGTCTGTCGGCAAAGCGCAACGACGCACCGGCATCATCAGGACGGGCAGAGACGCCGAAAGTCCGGCCACCAACCGGACAAGCGGATGCGGGCTGACCACCCGCGCATGGTCTCTGACCCGTAGAGCCGGATGCCAGGAGACTGGCTCGTCCGGTTCGACGAGGGCTCGCTGCGGTTCCAAACCCCTGAAATGACAGGGACAATCCCAGCGTTCTACTCGATACACACGAACTCCGATCGACCGCTCCGTGGAACATTCGCGCCGTGAGTGTTCCACGCCGAAGCCGGGCGACGAGGGCACACCTGACGCTCATGGTCAGGCGGTCACGAATGAAGTGGTGCAAATCCACCCAGGGGGGCTCGGGCGCAACGCCGCGTCAGCGGCAGCCCGTTCAACCCTGGCCGGCGTGGGGAGTGCGCACCGCGGAGACGCGGGCGCCCGGGGACGCGACAGTCCCCGGCGGCACGGCGAAGCACCGTGACGACGAAAAGCTCAACCACACAGCGGCCCGAAAGGGCTTGCCGGTGAGGCCTGTTGAAGACGGAGCCGAACCGCGAACATTGAATGACGACGGGTACCGGGGAGCTTCTGGTTTCTACCCCGGGAAATCGCCGCTCAAGCGGCGCAAACACCGTTCCATCCGGGAGGATGGACGGGCGTCATTCGACCCGGACCGTAACTGGTCCTAGCGACTTCAGCAACAGGCCGACGTTCGTGGCGAACTCGGGATGGTCCGGTCCCGCCGGGGTGGTTCCCGGTGCCCAGCTCCGCGCGTGGCGCGGGGTCGGCTGGGTGATTCAAAGGGGCCGGATCGGGAGAGTGCGGCAAGTACACACGGGGCGCAAGCCCCGCGCCGGGACTGCAAGGCAGTGGTCCGGGCGTCGGCGTGCTACGGGTGGTGCCGGGCACGATGCCGGAAGGAAAGCCGCGACGGGTATTCCCGTCCTGATGATGCCGCGGCCCTGGGGCGTGGACCGCATGGTCCACGCCCCGAGGGGCCGTATCTCTGGAAAGAAGGTGCGGACGGCCGCACGCGGCCGGCCCTGGCGGGCCGGCGGGTGTGGTGTGATCCGGTGGAGCGTGCTGCGGGTGTTGGCTCTGAACATCGCGGCACGACCGAAGGTTTGCCCGACGCGACCACTATGGAGTGAGCAACGTCAACTCTGGAAACCAGAGTGCGTGCCATGGTGGTCGTATCGGGAATGGAGGCATGACAGTGCGTGTGCTTTGAAAAGGTTGGTCCGCCGAGCGTGCACGGTCCTGTGAAGTGACGTGGGACCAGCGGAGCGGAATGAAGGTTCATTCAGGTTGTCAGTGGGCTTGGTCGGCTGTGCCCTGCAAACAGCCGACATTCACTTCACCCGGCGGGCGTCCCCCTCGGGCGCGCAGGCGGGGGTACGCCTCTGCGCCGCGACCGCCCGGGGGCGTCCGGCACCGCGGGTGGGTCGAGGTGCGAGCGCCGGGCGCGGAGCCGGCGACCGGGTGCGGGAAGAGCAGCTGAACGAGTCTGGGGACGGGGAGGTGGTGCATGACATTCCTTGTCGCTGGTACAGTCGGTGATGTCACGACGGGGGGCGGGCCGGAAGGCGGGCATTCAACGCTTTTCAATGTGCCTGATCACAGGACGCGTGCGCCGCTCCGAGACCGTCCCTCGTCGCCGGGACATCACTGGTGATATGCGGTCCTCGCGGCCGGTCGCGGCACAATCCCCGGACCGAACGAACACTCGTTCGGTTGGGCGCGGTCGGGAGGGAGCGAGCGCTCGCTCGGGCGTGACCAGTGGGCATGTACAGGTGCGAGGCCGCGTCGATCGCGGGATTCATCCAGCAACTGGCCGTGAGCTACATCCGGCACGGCTACTGGTTCTACGTCACGGGGATTGTGCCGGCCGGGAAGGAACCGCGAGGGACCGACGCCAAACTGATCGAGCTCTACGACATCGACGTGACCAAGTGGGCCCGCGCCTGGCGCAAGTCGCTGGGTCAGGCGAGCATGCAGTACATGCGGTACAACCGGTTCTTCATCCTGCTGGCGACGCACGGGCAGCACGCGTTCTTCGACCGCGAGGGGCACGCGGTGCGGGATTGTCGCCGCGTGCCCATCCGGTTCTTCGGGTACTCCATCAGCCACCGGGGCGGGCATCCCTGTGTCCGCGTCGAGCAGGGGGAGTACCTGCGCGTCAAAGCGTACTTCGAGGACCTCGCCACCCGCCGAACGTCGGAGCAGCTCGGGGCCGAGCTGGGGGCCATCGGCTGGATCCCGTATGCCCCGGTACGTCGGCAACTATTCATGGTGCTGCGGGCCATCAACGCCCGTCGACGCGCCGCCGGGCTGGGGGAAGTCAGCCATCTGTGGCTGCACCTGGAGCGGCAGATCGTGGCGCCGTTCGGCGAGACGCTTGCGGCGCGGGTCGAGCGCCGACCGTCGCCCAAGCCCGACGTCGCGCCGATGGGCGAGGCGGCCGGCGTGGTCGGTCCCGGGGAGTTGCCGCCGTCGCAACCAGCGGCCGAGCCAACGATCGAGGAAGCCAGTCAAGAGTCCGAACCTCAGTGAGCGCGTGCACTCAGATGTTGATCCGTTCGACCTCGCCGGCGCCGACAGTGTCGGTGCGACGGTCGTACAGGGAGGTGGTGCGGGCGCTCGCGTGGCCGGCGAGCGCCTGGGCGGTCTCCAGCAAACCGCCGTTGGAGAGGTACGCGGTGATCCCGGTGGCGCGGAAGCTGTGACAGCACGTGGTGTCGGCGAGGCCCGCACCGATAGCCCGCCGTTTCACCATGCGGAGGGCGTCGTGGCGCGACAGCGGGCGGTCGGTCATGCGACCCCGGAGGTCAAACGACCGGAAGAGCGGGAGGCCGGGTGACGTGGCGAGATTGCACACGCGGATGCACTCCTCCAGGTGTTCCTGCAGCTTGGAGTGGGCCGGGACCTGATGCAATCGCCCGTTCTTCTCGTGCAGGCGGACAAACCAGCGACGGCCCTGCTGGAAGTAATCGGAGGCCAGCATCCCGGTCGCGGCGCTGACGCGGGCAAAGGTGTAAACCATGGTGGCGATCAGGGCGCGGTCACGGCAGGCGATGGGCGTGTCGGCGGGGATGGCCCCGATGAGCTGCCGGGCCTCCTCCACCGTGAGCACCGGCGTGGTGCCGCGCGAAACGACATGCCTGGGGCCACGCACCGGTGATGCGGGATTCATCGTCACCGACCCGCTGATGGTGAGCCAGTCGAAGAGGGAGCGGATCGCGGCCAATGCCCGTTTGACGGTGGGGGCTGACCGGGTGCGTCCCAACTCTTCGATGTACGCCGCCACGAGTGACGGCGGCACCGTGTTCACGCCGCGAACGCCGCGCTCCTGGCACCAGCGGAAGAAGTCGCGGACAGCTCGCCCGTACGCGTCCCGCGTCGCGGGGCTCCGCACCTGCGTGACATAGAACTCCACGATCCTCGCAGCGGTCGCGTGGTCCGTGATGAGCGGGAGCGTCCACGCACAGTCGGGCTCGACTGTCAAGGGTGGTGAGGTGGAAACCGGAGGGGTCACAAGCGTGTCGCCGGACATTGCGGATGGCTCCATGCAGCAGAACGTCCTTTCTGTAGCACGGACCACTCACCCCCCGTCAACCCCTGTTCGCAGGAACACCGTTTGAAAAAGGTGAGAGAACCGGTGGTGCACGTGTCTCTCAACCTTTGGGGTCAGCGGGCAAGGGCGAGGAGGGACGAAGCGGTCGCGTCAATCTCCGTGCGGTCGCCCACGTACTGCATGCGACTGGCGATCCGGGTGATCGCGTCGACGACGGAGAAGATGGTGAAGCCTCCGCTGGTGCGGGCAATCTCCAGGGCTTCCTTCGCAATCGCGCGGCCGATGCCGTGCTTGGTCAGCAGGGGAAGGACATCGTCGGCCTCGGTGCCGAGGGATTCCTTCATGGCCTTGCGGATCACCTGGGCGAACCCGTCGCGTCGGGCGTCCCGGCGTTCCACGAGCCGCAGAATGATCTGCCGGATCTCGCGGACCGCGTCGTGCACGTTCGCGGTGTGCTTGCGGCTGAAGTCGACGACCTCAACCGCATCCCACACGATGTGATTAGAACACACACGTTGCATGTGAAATGACTGCACGCCGACGGAACGCTTGCCCACCTCCGAGTTCCACAGGAAGAACCCGGGGGCGAACGCCTCTCCTTCGATCTCGATCCAGCCGGTCGGGTCGATCAGGAACACGAACATGTCCTGCTCCCCGCAGTACAGGCCCGAGCCGCCCGACGTCTCCGGGCCGCCGGATTCCTGCGGCGGCTGGAAGTCCGTCGCGAACTCGCGGACCAGCGACAGCAGTTCCACGTTGTGGAGCCGCGTGTAGCTGGCCGCGTGGACCGACCGCACCACGTGCTCGTTGGCGAGCACCTGGAGCGGCTTGCCCGAGTCCGGGAGCGTCTCGCGGAACACCTGCGCCGCCGTGTCGCTCGACAGGCGGTTGACGGTGTCGCGGTTGATGCCCGCGAACTGGCAGAGCTGGCTGAAGCTCCAGCTGTTGAGCCGGAGCGTGCGGTCGTCACCCACCGCGAGGTCGAGCCGTCCGTGAGTGGGAACGGTCGCGATCTCGCCGGGCATACGCCACAGGTCCTCCGACGTTTCCTTCTGGTGCTGGCAGTGCCGCCAGAGGTCGTCGAGCGAACGGAACGTCTCGTCCGGCGAACGCCGGAAGAGTTGCGCGTGAGCGCGGGTCAAAACCTCTTTCATGGTGAATCTCCTACTGATGAGTTGGGGTCGAATCACGAGAGCAACCTTCGGTGCACCACCGGTCTCTCGGGCACGCCCATGCGTCCCCGCGAGGTCGCGGTCATCGCGTCTACTCCCGCCGAATTGTCAGTCCATGGGTGTTATGGCCGGGTGCCGCCGCGGTGTGTCATGGCTGACGCCCCGGAGAAAACGGGCGGTCCCGACGGCTGTACTATGTCCGGACGCAGCAGCTCACGGAGCGTGGCATGGACGATCCCGGACAGGTGGCATTCAGGATTCTCAAGGTCGTGGGCAGTTTGTTCATCGCCTCCGTCGGTGTGTATTTCTGGAGCGTGGTGGTGGTCGGGGCGCCGTTCCGAATCTTCTCGCGGCTGGCGACCGCCGCGCGGTGGGCCACCGAATCGGTCGCCCACGTACCCGAGGCGGGATGGCGGTTGTGGAAGGGCATCGCGCTTGTGGGCATCGTGGCGAGCACCACGCTTGCGTTCTGGATGCACACCAGCTACCACCGCGCCTTCATCGACAAGGGCCGGGCACACGCTGCCGCCCGTTCAGGAGAAGTGGCGGCTCCCCAACCCGATCGGCTGTCCGACTTCGTTCCCGAGGTCGTGTGGACCTCGCCCGCGGATGGACCGGTCGGCGTCCTGTGCTTTCTCTTTTCCCTGCCGATCGTGGCGATGCACGTGCCCATCTTCCGTAACAGGTTCCGGCTGATGACGGAAAGCGAGATGGAAGGTCACTTCGGATTCGCGGCGATGGCGCTGGGACTGTCGCTGCTCGTGCACGCCGCGTTGTTCTACACGCCGCTGGGCGGGCTGGTGTACCAAGGGCTCAACACTATCACCAACCCTGGCATGTACGTGGGCGTGCTGTTCGCTGTGATCGTCGTGGAGTGGGGCTGGATGGTGCTGCGCAAGCGCAACTGAGTTACGGAGCCGACGTCACCTCTCGCTGCAAGCGGGCGCGGAGCCCGGACACTTCGTGGCCGAGCACCGACTGGAACGCGTTGATGACCACCACCGCGGGCGAACCCGCGTCGAACGGCCACTCGCCCGCGACAAAGCTCACGAAGCTCTGGTTGGAGTCGCTGTAGGCGACGCGCTTCTCCGGTGGCCCGGACGGGTAGAACGTCTTGCCGGACCTGGCGCCGAGGATGCGTCCAGCGGGGCCCAAGAAGCTCTTTGCTGCCAGAACACCGGCGTGGTCGCCGTAGTACATCCATGATCGGGAGCCGTTCGCCTTGGAAGCCGTGAACACCTGCCCGGGCCGGTGGTAGAGGCCGTGGGGGCTGTGGAAGTGGGTGTAACTGTGCTCGGCGAGCGAGAGCCACCAGCTGTGCGATTCGAGTGGGTGCTGGGTCATCCACGGCTGCACGAACAGGATCGCGTGCGAACATCCGGCGACAATCGCGTCGCCCATCGTCGTGAACTTCGGCGAGACGAGCACGCGCAGGTTGTCGCCGATGCGGAACCAGCAGGCAAGCTGCACGGTCGTGTCATTGCACCCCTGTGACCGCCCGAGAGCGGCCCGCACCGTCGGGATCCGCATCTGGTCCACGGCCGCGAGCGCCCGGACCGTGGTGAAGAGGGCGGTGTAGAGCAGCGCGGACCGCGCCACGCTCAGGCCGATGACATCATCGCGGCGGGTGGCGAGGAGCGACGGCACGTGGTCGGGCATCGGGCCGGGGAACTGGCACACCAACCGGTACGACGGGTCACCGTCGCTCGCAGGTTCGGCGATGTCGGTGCGGATGACCATGGTGCCGCGGTCGGCGTGCGGGGCGCACGGCACGTGGTGCGGGGGTTCGAGCGGAAGACGACCGAGCAGCGCCGTGAGTCCCGGAAGCCGCCCGAGCAAGTCGATGGCCTGACTCGCTCGGGCACGGTCTCGCTCCACCGTTTCGGGTGCGGGGCCGAGTGACCCCCTGGCCAGGGCGCGCCGTCGTGCACGGTGCAGTTCCGTGAAGGGCAGCAGCGTGTTGGGCAGGTCGAGCAGTCGTGCGTCGTCCTCCGTGAGGAACGACTCCGCGGTATCGCTGGGTGTTCGCAACCGGTCCGAGAAGGCGAAGAACTCCGCCCACGCCGCGTCCCGCTCGCGGTCCCAGGTCGTCCGGAGGAGCGGCACTAGGGCGCCTCCTGCCGGAAGGTGCACCGCAGGATGTGCGCAGGCACTTCGGGATATCCAAGCGCCTCAGCGGTGGCCACGGACTGGATCCACGGCTTGCCCGCTTTGTACACCCAGGCATCTACCTCGCGGTTGTTCGCGGGCCCGCCGGTGCGGAGCGATGCGAAGTGCCACGACTCAACCACGGGGATCAGGGTGGAGGAGGAGCCTCGCCCGAGACTGTCGTCGCGGGTCGACAGGCTGTGCGACCGCGACGCCATGGCCCGCACCGTCTTGCCGTACAGCCGCTCGGCCCACTCCACCGTGGCCGGGTCGCCAAGGGCGTGGAAGACCTTGGTCTGGAGGTTCCCGACCAGGCTGTCGGTCGCCGACTTGGACAAGGTCCCGCCGATGGCGGCGTAGTAGTTCGAGAGGTTCTGCGTGAGGTAAACGGTCGCCGCCAACGACGCGCGGGCCGTCTGCTGGAAGCCCACGTCTTCTTTGGTCACGAAGTACTGCGACTCGTCGCACCATAGGAAGACCGGGCGGTCGCCCCGAGCAAGGTCGATGCTCCCGGCCCGGCGGTCCACGGCCCGCTGCCAGACCGTCTTCCAGAGCGTCTGTCCGAACCGGCCCACCTCGCCGAAGAGCTTGACGGGGAGGTTCAGCACCACGATCCGACCCCGGAACGTCGCCTCCGGGGCCGCCGGGCAGTCGGACGGGTCATCGTCGCCGCAGAGCAACTCCTCGATGGGGGAGTGGAGGAGCCCCGAGGCCTTGGCGGTCAGTGAGGTGACGATGACGCTGCGGGTGCGGTCGCTGAGCGCCGGGAACTCCAGCGTCCAGTAGTCGAGGCACCGGGAGAAGTCGACCAGGCGCCCGCCGTGCAACTGTCCGGTTCCGACCAGTTTGGTCGCGACCTGGTGGAGGCACCGCCAGCACAGCGACCGCTCCGGGTCGCGCCACCCCGGAGACACGGCCTCTGCGGGGGACTGCGCCGCCGAACTGATAATGTCCATCACCGTCCGCAGGCGCAGGGTGGGACGACCGGTCTCGGCCTCCGCGGCCAGCGTGGCCAGGTCTACGGCGTGCGTGAGGAGCTGCTGCAGGGCGTCGTTCCAGAACGGGTCGGAGCCGGAGACGGGACTGGAGCCCGGGGACATGGCGTTCACGAACAGCGAGACGATGTCGGTCGTGAGCCGGCCGCTCCGCTCGAACTGGTAGGCGAGGAAGTTGAAGGCGGAGCAGGTCTCCAGCGCCAAGGCGTGTCCATCTCGGTCGACCACGACCGGCACCGGTCGCTCCGGCGGGGCCACCACCAGGAGCCGCTCGACGACCTGGTCGCGGCTGAGGCCGGCGCTCTCCAGGTACCGAACCCACTGCTGCAGGTCATCGGGCTTGGCCGTCAGCACCAGCCCCCCGAACCCATGCCGCACGAACGCCTCCGCGATGGTGCGCCCACTGCCGCTGCTTTTGCCGGACCCGTTGCCTCCGAAGACCTGAGTCCCTTCGACCGCATCGCGGACCGTCCAGGTGTTCCCGTCGAGCAGGAGCAGCGGCGAATCAAGAACGGCGTCGAGCGAACGCGGTTCGCCCGAGGGGAGGCAGACCACGGCTGCGCCCGGCGGCGATGTGCTCGGCGCGACCACATCCGGCGCAGACAGGACGGGCCCGTGTGAGTTGGCAGGTGTTGTTCGAGGGACCCAAGCCATCGCCGGCCTCCGCGCGGTCGACCAACCTTAGGGGAGGAGCCTGTACGCCCTAAGAACCACGGAACCACCCACACCGCTGGCGCGTACACAGACAGAGTATCAAGCGAATGCCGGTGTCCGAGACTGATACGCAGCACGCCCCACGATGGTTGGAGGCACCATGATTCGTATCCGTCAGTGCAACTCTGTTGACCGGGCTCTCAACTACTTCACCACCGGGTTGGTGCACGAGGACTACCTCGTGAATGAACTCACCGCCCAGGGACACTGGTACGGGGAGGGTTCTATCAAGTTGGGACTGGACGGAGCGGTGTCCCGAGCGGACTTTGCATCCCTCTGCCGCAACGAGCGGCCGGGGACGGACGCATCGCTCACGGCTCGAACGAAGGCCAACCGGCGGGTCGGCTGGGACATCGGGTTCAGTGTGCCCAAGAGCTTCTCGCTGCTGTACGCCCTCGGGTGCGACCCGGCCCTCATCGCGGGCTACCACAAGGCGGTCCACGCCACGATGTCGGCCATGGAGGCCGACGCCCTGGCCCGGGTTCGCCGTGACGGCCAGGAGTGCGACCGTCGTACCGGCAACATGGTCTGGGCCCAGTTCGTCCACACCACCGCCCGGCCGGTCGGTGGGGTGCCCGATCCTCAGTTGCACGCCCACTGCTTCGTCTTCAACGCCACCCACGACAACGTCGAAGGAGCCTGGAAGGCCGTCCAGCTTGGCGACATCCGCCGCGACCTGCCGTACTACGAGGCGTTGTACATGTCCCGGTTGGCCGAGGAGTTGCACGCCATCGGGTACGAGACGGAGGGCAAGGGCAAGTTCTGGGAGGTCAAGGGGGTGCCCCGCGAAGAAGTGAAGGCGTTCTCTCGCCGCACCACGCAGGTCGAGGCGTTCATCGAGCGGCACGGCATCGAGAACGAGGCCGAGAAGGCCGGCGTCGCCGCCAGGACCCGGGAGTCCAAGCGTGAGGACCTGAGCGAAGAGGAACTCCGGTCACACTGGCGGCGGCGGGTGCGTCCGGAGCATGAGGGGTTCTGGGAACGTGCCCGGGGCACGTTCAAAGACCGCCGCCACGCATCCCACCTTCGCGACGCCGTCGCCCGGACCATTGGTCGGGTGTTCGAGTACGAGGCCGTCATCTTGCAGCGTCGGCTGGTGGCCGATGTGCTCCGGCAGGTGCCCGGGTACTACCGGGAAGACGCGGTGCTGGAGGAGTGCCGACGCCAGGGCGTCATTACCCCACAAATGAACGGCTACGACTGGGCGACGACCCGGGATGTGCTGCAGGAAGAGCGGCGGATGATCGAGCTGGCCCGGGACAGCCGCGGACGGCGGCGGCCGATGGCAAGCCGTTCGTTCACAGAACAGGAGACTGGGCTCGATGGAGACCGTCTCGTTGCCCTCAACCGCCTGCTGGCCAGCACGGACGGCGTTGTCATTCTGGACCGACGCGAGGCCAGCGGCCACGATGGACTGTTGCCCAAGCTCCGCGAGCTGGTCGAACAGAGCAGCGTGCGGTCGGGGGCGTTGCCGTTCCTGGGCCTGCCCTCGATGGTGGTGCTCGCACCCACGCGGGAGGCGACCAAGACCAAGCTCGGGAGCCGGGGTTTCGGTGACGCGGTAACGGTGTCCGAGTTCCTTGGCCGGCCCGAACACCACGCCACGGCGTTCGCGTCGGGCATCGTGGCGGTGGAAGATGCGGGCAAGCTTGGCACCACGCAGATGAAGGACCTGTTGACGCAGTGCCAGCGGTCGGGGGCACGGCTGATTCTGTCCGGCGACTCTCGACTGCACCGCTCGGCGTGCCGGGGCGACTGCCTCCGGGTGCTCCGCGAACGTGCGGGGATTGAGCCCGTCACGGTCGACACCGTGCGGCGACAGCACGGCCCGTACCGCGAGGCGGTGCGGGACCTGGCGGCGGGGCGAACGGCCGAGGGCTTCGACAAGCTCCGCGAGATGTCGGCGGTGCGGGAGTACACGCCGGAACGAGTCCTGCAGGCGGCCGCCGCGGACTACGTGCAGACCCGCAGGTCGGGCCGCAGCGTGCTCGTCATTGCTCCCCGGCGTGACGAAGGCCGGGAGCTCTCCGCTGTCGTTCGCGAGCAGATTCGGAAGGAGAACTGGCTGGGCAAGGAGCGGACGTTCATGCAGCTGGCCCGAGTCGAGGGCTCGACCAGCGACCGAAGCCGCTCGGACTTCTACCAGCGGGGGCAGATTGTCCAGTTCCATCAGAACGCCCCGGGGTTCCGGGCGGGCTCGCGGTGGAAGGTGGTCGGCCACGACCCGTTTCGGAACGTGGTGGTGAAGAATGGGTGGAGCCTGAAGTCGCTGCCGCTCGGGAAGGCGGAGCGATTCGGCGTGTTCGACGCGAAGACCATCCGTATCGCCGTGGGCGACGACATCCGCATCACCAACAATGGCCGAGCGTTCACCGCGACGGAATCGGTGCTGAACAAGGCGTTCGGTGCGTCCGAGCCTTCGCCGGACTCCCGGCGGAGACCGACCCCGGCGGAACGCATCGTGTCGGCGGCCACCCGCAAGGTGCTCGCACCCATCCGTTCGCCCACGCACGACCTGAACAACGGCAGCGTGCATCGGGTGAAGCGTTTCACGCCGAGCGGGGGTCTGCTGCTGGAAAGCGGGCTCGTGGTGCCCAAGGACTTTGGCCACATCGAGCACGGGTACTGCTGGACGTCGGTGAAGGCCCAGGACCGGACGGCGGACAAGGTCATCTTGCTGGAGACGCCCAGCACTGGGCGTGCCGCCTCCGCCGAGCAGTTCTACTCCTCAGTCTCGTGCGGCCGGGACGAGGTGGCCATTTACACCACGGACGCCGAGGGATTGCGGTCCGCGGTGCAGCGTTCCGGCAAGGGGCCGGCCGCCGTTGACATCATGGGCTCAGGACGGCCCGGCGACGACGGCCGCGAGGGCACGGAGCGGGCCCGGGCGGAGCAGCAGCGTCGTGACCACGAACACTCCACACGCCGCCCGGGACAGGAGAAGGACTTTGCCTGAACCGATTTCTGCACTCGCCAAGTCCGTGCTCGACCGCGTCACGGGAGAGCACACGCCGGCGTCGGTGAAAGGTGACGATGCCCGTGCAGGCCATCTCGACATCCACGGGAAGGACGGGTCTCGCTACGCGTTCGAGTACATCCGTGTGCTGTGGATGCGTCTCGACGACGCGGCCACACTGCACCTCCAACTGGACACGCACTCGGTCAAGGTGAAGGGACGCAACCTGGACCGTCTGTACGAGCAGTTGATGCGGAAAGAAGTGCGGGTGCTCCGCGGCGTCGGGCTGCGGGAGGATCTCGGCGTCGCCGAGGAAACGGTCGTGCACTCCGTGCACGTCCTGCAGAAACCCGGGCCGGGGAGGGGCAAGGAGCCGGGCCTGCCGCTGCCGGAGGAGGAGAACAATCAGTGATCCGCGGGGGCGACTCGCGGGCAGGGACCGGCGGCGACGCCGCCGACGGCCGGGACCGGTGGGCCGTCTACCCGCGAGCCCGATGGCACGCCGCGGCGATCGCGGCGTGAAGGAGCTGGCGGGCGTGGGGTGCTCCTGGATGACGAACCGTGATGTGTGAACCGGGACGCTACTCGGCCGAAGGCGGTGCCTCGTTCTCCTTCGCATCGTGAATCCACGAATGCGCGAGGTCGAGACACTTGGCCAGCGGCAGCAGGTCCTCGTATCCGAACGAGTTGCTCTCTTTCCACTGGTCGCCGTCCTTGTAGGACCGGGCGACGGTGATGTTGCAGATCGGCCCGGCGGAGGTCTCATTCCGCCAGACGACCGCCTTGATGCTCCCGTAGCGAACGACGTGGACGGGTCGGTTCTTCGGCTTGGCCGGAACCGCCTGTCCGTTGCTGGTGCTCGTATTCATGTGATGCTCCTTTCTGTCAACCCTGGTGCCAAGGCCCCACGCCTCGCCAGTCACCACCGTTATGGCGTGATGGCGGCGGTATGTGACATGCCGGCTCGGGCGTCGTCCTCGGGGCTCACCCCGTCGGGCCCCGAGGCGGCGGACGGGCCGGGTGCACGCGGCGGGTACGTGCCCCGTGCCCGCCGTCGTGACCGTCCCCCATGCCGGACGGGATGAGTCCGAGGGGCTCCGAAAGTGAAGCCCCGGACCGCCGATGCCCCGGCGGTCCGGATCCTCATTCGCTCGGCAGGTCCGACGTCGCAGATGTCTCTGGGACATTGTGAGAGAGCTTCGTGCTCGCTCGCCGTCGAATCGGCGGTCCGAAGCACTGCGTCGTGATGCCCCCCAGACGACGTTTCCGGCGGGCCTTGAACGAGCGGCTGCAACCGTCCCCGCACTTGATCGGCACACAGGCTGGTTCGTAGCGGATTTCGAAGGGTTGTCCTCGGCGGTCCTCGAAGTACGCACAGGAAGTCCCGGCAGTGTCCAGCACTTCCCAGCAGCACTCGTCGCGAGCGGCGAGACACAGGGCGTCCATGACGTCTGTGTGGTGCAGGCGGCCCAGGACGGTCTCATCGGCTTCGATGGTGTAGGAGGTGGTGATTTCGGTTTTCATTTCACGCACTCCTCCTAGAGACACGACGAGAAGACGTGCACGGACCCGCCGCACACGATGGTGAAGACGTCCCCGCCCATCTCCAGGTCATCGCCGATGCCCTCATAGTCGATGTGCGATCGGATGAACTCCGGAAGCTCTCGGAGTTCGCCCGAATAGACATCCTCGACAAAGGCGGCGGCGTAGTCCGCGAGCGAGTCCCACGCTCCGACATACGCCTCTTCCATGGAGCGGGCGGCTTCTTCGACCGTCCCGAGGTGGGACACCAGTCCGGCGAACACGTCGCCGTGCTCCACGATGCCGCGGGCGACCGCGGCGACCGTGTCGATGCTCTCGAACTCACGCGGCTCCCACAGGCCGAACCCGTCGTGGTCGTGGATGGCCCATTCCTCCGCGACCTCCTCGCGTGATTCCGAGAGCAGGGCCCGGATCTGTGCGTGCAGGGCATCACGCTCCTGGTCCGCGTCCATCCAGTGGCCGAGCAGGCGGCCCGCGTTGTAGTCGGCGAGCGACGCGATGTAGACGCGTGGCCGCGTGGGGGTCTTGGTGGCTGTCGGTGCAAGCGTTGTGTCGGTGGTCATACTCCTTTCCGTGAAAGGGCTAGTCATTGAGGGGGCCGGACCGTCTCCGGGATTGGAGTCGCGTCCGCGTGTGCCCCCGGGTGTGAAGCGAGACTGACATACCGACAGCGGGAAGTCAAGAAGTCGGGGTTTCGACCGAATGGTCGTTCGGTCGGTCCTCGGCTTCGGCGGCGAGCGGGCCTCCTCCGGGCCGCCGTCGGCGCCAGCCGACGGGCGGGCCGCAGTGCGACCCACCGGGCTGCTCAATACTCGTTCGGGAGCAGCACCGTCGTCGCGGACCGGTCCGCTTCGGTGATGATCCAGAACGTGACCCCGTGCCGGTCGCGGTAGACCGACATGATGCGGAACCCCTCGCGGAGCGAGAGGTCGTTCTCCTGCCGGTCCGCTTCGCATACGTCGCCCCAGTCGCCCGAGGCGTGACGGCGAAGGGCGGAGGCGACATCCCCCGGATCCACGCCGCTCAGGGCTCCCGGGGTGATGAGTGTGCGTCCAAGTGTCAACTGCGTGCTGTGTCTGTCCATGCGATGGTCCTCCATGAATCGACCGCCAGGACATCGCTTTCCCGGCGGCGGGTTTGTTCATTCACCACGCCGTGGTGAACGAACCCGACGCTGAGGAAAGCGAGAACACCGCTCGGTCCGCAGGACCGAGTCCGCTTGGAATGACACACGCTGGCACGTCGTCGAGCTCACGGGTGAGCGACGACCCGGTCCGTGCAGGCGACGTGCCGGGGTTGCCACCCGGCACAAGCGTGCGACCGGCGTCGCCAACTCAGCCCGGGTGGTTCACGATTCATGGATGACCGCAGCGGTCCGCAAGGTCACCGTGCGGCCGCGTGCGTGTCGGGTATCACTTGGATTCGGCGGGCGGCAGCAATCGGCCGGGCACCGGAGCCTTCCGCGGCGGAATTCGTTCACGTACGGAAGGTCCTTCGCCAGGGCCCAGCGGCCGGAAGTACAAACTGAGCGTCGTGGAGACTGCGATGGGGGTCCCAGTCCGCCAGGATTTCACGAACACCGCTTCGCGTTCTTCAAGCTCCCGGTAGCCGAGCCCCATCACAGAGCAGAGCAACCGGTGCTCGCCGCGAACCACTCGGGCGAACTCGCGATGGAGTTGGACCGTGGACTCCGCATCCCGCGGCCAGGCCGCGGGGTCCAGGCGGCGTTTGGATCCGGCGTACCACCGCTCATCGGTCGCCCAGCGGTACCAGAAGTCGAAGTTGTCGGCCGCGTGGTACAACTCGTCGCAGACCGGCCACGTGGTGGGCCCGGAACGCCGGTCATCGGCGAAGTAGTTGCGGTCCGACATGGCGTAGGGATGGCGGCGGGCGATCTCGGTGTCGTGCCCGAGCCCGGACCCCGGGGTCACGCGAACGTCGGAGAGTTGGTGGCCGCAAAATGTCGGCGGGTTCGCGTGCGGTGACACGGGCGATACCGGCTGACAACCAAGAAACTGCATGGCCCGTTCGCGATGCTCCAAGGCGACACGAAGGTCTTCGCGGAACTTCGTTGAGGACCGAATGAACTCGTCGGCGAGGCTCGCCCAGGCAGAGAGTTGAACGAAGTGCGTGTGATACCGGTCGTACTCCGGGGCTTTGAAAATGTCGGCTTTGGGTGGGACCGGAAGGGCGTTGGCGATGGCCATGGCCTCGCGATACACCTCGGCGAGGTCGTTCGGCAGTCGGAGACGGTCGGCGAGGCCCTCGTCATCCTGCCGGCGAATCGCGAGCCACCGCTCTCGAAGCGGTTCTGCATGCCAAAGGTCCTTGGACCAGAGCCGGACCTCATCGGCGGTGGTCCAAGGGGCCACTTCGAAGTTGGCGGTGAAACCTGTGCAGAACGGCAGCTCGCGAAACGGGACTCGATCGCGGCTCGGGTCCACGGCGATGGGGGTGAGGATGGCGGGGGCCGAGACCAGCCACTTATCAGCGTCCGAGGCAACCTTCGCAAGCTCCGAACGGGCAACATCGACGCGGTCGAGAAGGTCGTGGAGCAGTGCACGCTCTCGCGTGTACCGCTCGACGGCGTCACCGAACGAGAGGATCGGGTCCCGAGCCGGCTGCTTCGCAGGGGCGGACGACGGAGGGTCGGCGGGGGGAGTCTGCCCGAGCACACCGAGGGGCAGGACACAGACCAGCGACCACCAAAACGCCGGGGATCCAAGCGGATTCGCTCGCATGGCGTGAGTTTATCACCGGACGCCGAAGTGGGGTGTTTGCGTAGTGGGGAGGCCCGTGGCACGCTAGGGCCTCCTCGCTCTTTCACACCGCAGCGGACCGGGTAGTCGACGTGATCCTGCGGCACGGCGTTGGGAGCTCCTTCGCCACGCCGCACGGTCGTACGTTCAAGAAGGTTCTGCACGCCATCGCTCGCCCAACGCGAGCGGAGTGGCGGTGCGTCGCATGTTCATGCCCGTGTTTGTTTTGCTCCGGCCGCGTGGCCAGAGCGTTGTCCCATTCCTCATATGGAGTCGTCCCATGAAGTCGCTTGAGAAGCGTCCGAAGGCCACTGTTCCCGTCCGCATGCTCCCCGTGGAGAGGTTGACGCCGACGCCGGACAACCGGCGTCGGCCCATCACCCAGTCCTCGGTGGAGTCGCTCGCCAAGTCCCTCGCCCGTGAGGGTGTCCTCCAGCCCATCGTGGTCCGGCCCCAGCCAGACAAGGAGGGCTGGTGGGAGATCCGGGCCGGAGAGCGTCGCTGGCGGGCCGCCAGGCTCGCCGGGCTCACGCACATCCCTGCCATCGTTCGTTCCCTCGATGACGAGACGGCGCTCGCCGTCACGATCGCCGAGAACCTCCAGCGGCAGAACCTGCACCCGCTGGAGGAGGCCGCGACGGTTCAGCAGTGCTTCGATCGCGGGTTCGACGCGAAGGCCGTGGCGGCACGTCTCGGCAAGAGCGTCCTGTACATCGCCCGGCGGGCGTCGCTCACCGGGCTCTCGAAGGTCTGGAAGGACGAGGTGCTCAGGCCCGAGTCGGAGGCCTCACGGCTCTCCGCAGCTCACCTGGAACTCGTGGCCCGGCTCCCGGCGGAGACGCAGGAACTCCTGGCGGAGAACAACTTCCACCGGGTGTTCGCCCGCGGGTTCCCGACCGTTGAGGAACTCCGACGGGTCATCGACGGAGGGCTGCAATGCCTCCGTGTCATGCCCTGGCCGCTGGAGGATGAGACACTCGACCCGAAGGCGGGTTCATGTCTCAACTGTCCGAAGCGGTCGGGGATGCGTCCGATGCTCTTCGACGCGGAAGATGCACCCCAGGATGGAAAGGTCTCCAAGACCGACCGCTGCCTGGACCCGCGGTGCTACGAAGGGAAGACGGTCGCGTTCCTGCAGCGTCGGGAATCGGAACTCCGTGTTGAGCACCCGACCCTCCGACTGGTGCAGGTCGGGTTCAGTGGCCTCAGCCCGAAGGTCCGCGAGACCTTCGGCGAGCGGGTCACGCAGGTGTACCAGCCGAAGTTCGTCAAGCCCACCGCGAAGGCCGCCACACCGGCGATGCAAGTGGACGGGCCGAAAGCCGGGACCCTCGTGCACATGGACTTCGGCGAGAGCGTGTCCCGCAACGGCACGATCTCCTCGAAGCGGCCCACCGACGAGACGGGCAAGCCCGTCCCGCTCTCGCTGGCCGAACGCAAGGCCCGCCTCCAGAAACGCCGCGATGCGTTCCTGGTCAACAAGGTCGGAGAGTCGCTGCGGGGAATGACACCCGAGGCCCTCAACAAAGCCGCGGCATCGATGGCCACCCGCACGGATGCGGCGGCCAAGCGGTTCAACCCGCTTGCCCTGGTTCTCGCGTTCGGCACCTCCACACGGGCCGACCGCGAACACGATGACGGTCCCTGGAAGCGGTACGAGGAACTCCTCGCCCGCTCGAAGGACCTCCCCATCGTGGCGGCGCTCCACGAAGTGTCCCAGGTATGGTCACGGCGATTGGGCGGTTCGGACACCCACCACGTGACGGAGCAGGCCGCGGACGCACGGAAGGTGTGCGAGCTCCTCGGCATCGACGCCTCAGCCATCGAGACGGAAGCGGCACAAGCCATTCCGACTCCGAAGAGCTGGGCTTCGCTGTCCGAGAGTTCACCCGCCAACGTGGAAGCACAGGCTCCCACGGCGGCCGCATCTCGGAAACCAACCGTCCGTTCCGCGAAAGCGGCCACGGCGGTCCCTCCGAGTCGTTCAGTTCGAAAGCGGAACCGGTCTCGTTGACCCTCCGCGATGCGCCGCCAACCACAGGTTTTTGTCACGGTTGACCCCAACGTACGACCGGCGGCGCATCCTCCTCTGTGCCCGCCGCACCTGGACACAGAACCGCACAAATCGGCCACCTGGGTCGAACCAGCCGGGCTGGGTCGTCGTATCAATGTACGACTTTACACCATGTGTAAAGTCAGCGTTTGACATTGCCGATTTGCCTGCTAGACTCGTCCATGGAAGTCCGCTTCGCCGACGCACGGCTCCAGCGGCTGGAAATCGACCCGGGCTTTGTGGCCCGGGAGTTCAGCCAAGATGTCGTGCGCAGTTTCCGGAAGAAGATGCAGTTCATCCGGGCCGCGACCGACGAACGCGACTTCTACGGGATGAAGTCCCTGCACTTCGAGAAGTTGCAGGGGGACCGCGCGCATCAGCGTTCGATGCGACTAAACAACCAATGGAGGCTCATTCTGGAGTTCGAGACAGGGCCGGGTGGGAAAGTCGTCGTGGTGATGAAGATCGAGGATTACCACTAGCAAGGAGCAGCATGAGCAAGCAGGACACCATCCCGGTTGAGGCGTTCCCGCCCGGCGAGTTCATCAAGGATGAACTGGAGGCCCGGGGGTGGGAGCAGCGTGACCTCGCGGAGATCATGGGACGCCCCGAGCGTCTGGTGAGCGAGCTCATCGCGGGCAAGCGTGCCCTGACGGCCGAGACGGCCCTCCAGTTGGGGCAGGCGTTCGGCACGGGCGCCCAGCTCTGGCTCAATCTGGAATCGGCTTACCGGCTCCATCGACTCGGCAAGCCCGACGAGAGCGTTGCCCGTCGTTCTCGTCTGTACTCGGCTGCCCCCATCAAGGAAATGCTCCAACGCGGGTGGGTCGTCGAATCCGAGAACGTGACGGTAATGGAGCAGCGGGTCATGCAGTTCTTCGGGACAGACTCGCTGGACGCTCCGCCGAGTTTCTACAGGGCGGCTGCCCGCAAGAGCACCTCGTACGGCCACTTCTCACCGGCCCAGACCGCGTGGTTGTTCCGGGCGAAGCAGCTCGCGGAGACGCTCAAGCCCGCGAAGTTCGACCCTGCGGGGTTCTCGGCGGGCTTCCCAAAGCTGCGTGCGTTGCTCCTGAACGCGGAGGATGTGCGACAGGTTCCCAAGGTGCTGTCCTCTCTGGGTGTTCGCTGCGTGGTTGTGGAACACCTCCCCGAGACAAAGATCGACGGGGCCTGCTTCTGGCTCGACAAGCACAGCCCGGTCGTGGCGCTCTCCGCCCGGTTCGACCGCATCGACTGCTTCTGGTTCACGCTCATGCACGAACTTGGGCATGTCCACGCGGGCGATGGCCGCGATGAGCCACTGGAGCCCGACATTGATCTCGTAGGCGGACAGGGCGAGTCGGTTCCGGTCAAGTCGAAAGTGGAGGCCGACGCCGACAAGTTTGCGTCGTCGTCCCTCATCCCGGAAGCCGCGATTCAGGACTTCATCCGCCGCGTCAAGCCGCTCTTTTCGAAGCAGAAGGTGGAAGGGTTCGCGGCTGTTCAGAACGTCCATCCCGGCCTGGTAGTAGGACAGCTTCAGCACCGGAAACTGATTCCCTACGCCAACCTTCGGGCTTCGCTGGTGAAGGTGCGGTCGATGTTCCTTGAAACAGTCCTGTATGACGGCTGGGGCATGACGCCCCAAGTCTGATGCGAGCGGAGGCTCTCTCATGCCCATGACGAAGACAACGTACAGCGAGCAGATGCAGAAGATCGTCGCCGAGTACCGTTCGGCGGGGAACTCCTGGCCGGCGACGACGCACGACATCGCCGCCTGGGCGGTGCGGACAGGCAAGTGGCACGCCCCGCGTGAACTGGCCATCGACCGCTGCGCCGATGACCTGGCCCGGGCCATGCGTGAGGAGTTCATCACCGACCGGCAGGGCCGCCGCGTGCGGGCCAAGCACGCGGCCCGACAGGAGGTTAATGGGGAGCAGCAGACCTTTTGGGCGGATCTCCGCACCGCGCCCCGCGAGCACATGGAAGTGGCCTTCGCCCAGCGTCGCCAGCAGGTCGTGAGCGATTGCGCCCAGTTGAAGCGGGACGTAGACAGCTACAACGAGAACTTCAACGCCGAAGAGACCATCCAGATGGTCTTCGACTTCACGATGGACCTTGCCGAACTGGAAGCCGTCACGGCGTGACTGCCGAACCTCCCGACCTGCGGGCGAGCGGCTAGCCAGTCTGCGGCCCAGTTGCCCGAACTCAACGCCTGGCGAGTTGCTGCACGCCGTTCCATCCAAAAACACGACCGGATGGCCGTCCATCAACGGACAACAACCGCTACACTGCCCACATGGGACGTCCTTCGCGAGTTCGCGCCCAACCCGCGCCTTCACCGGAGGTCATGACCATCGATGACCTGGCGGTGTATCTGCAACTGTCCAAGTCGTCGCTCTACAAGCTCGTGCAGGTCGGGAAGATTCCCGGAAAGAAAATCGGGCGACACTGGCGATTCCATCGTGGAACCATCGACGAGTGGCTCGCCCGAACCGAACGTTCCCGCTTCGCCCGAAAGCCCTGACGATTCTCAGACGAATCAGACCCCGCCATGAGCCCTGCCGCATGATCAAGCTCGAAGACCTCCAACCCAAAGCGGCCGTCCGCGGCATCATCCCCGACGCACTCGCGGCGGTGGTCAGCGTGCAATGGTTCGGCACGGACGCTCTCGAACTCACGTACAAGACGCCGGCTGGAAAGGTGGCGAACGAGCTTCTCTATCGGCACGATGAGCCGAGACTGGAGATCGTTGAACAGGGCCGACCGTGGAGCTTTGACGGGGACGGCGCTCTCTTCCGGTTGGTCTCTGAAGCCCAACGGATTCGATTGGCCCATTTGTTCGATCCGGTCCTAGCGGTGCACACGTCCGTCGTCGAACCGCTTCCGCATCAGATCACGGCCGTGTATGAGTCCATGCTGCCCCGCCAGCCCTTGCGGTTTCTGCTGGCGGATGACCCGGGTGCCGGCAAGACGATCATGGCGGGGCTGCTCATCAAAGAACTCATCGCCCGTGGCGATCTTCAGCGTTGCTTAATTGTGTGCCCGGGCAGCCTGGCTGAGCAGTGGCAGGACGAGCTCTACCGGCGCTTCCACCTTCCGTTTGAGATTCTGACCAACGACAAGCTTGAGGCTGCCCGCACCGGGAACTGGTTCCTAGAGACGAACCTCGTGATCGCCCGGCTGGACAAACTTTCCCGCAACGAAGATGTCCAGATGAAGCTTCAGGCTCCCGATTGCCGCTGGGACCTGGTCGTCTGCGACGAGGCCCACAAGATGTCCGCGTCGGCGTTCGGCGGCGAGATCACCTACACGAAGCGGTACCGGCTGGGTCAACTGCTCTCGACGCTCACGCGGCACTTCCTGTTGATGACGGCAACTCCGCACAACGGCAAGGAGGAGGACTTTCAACTCTTCATGGCTCTGCTGGACGGCGACCGTTTCGAGGGCAAGTTCCGTGACGGCGTGCATGTCGCCGACGTGTCGGACCTGATGCGGCGCATGGTCAAAGAGAGCCTGCTGAAGTTCGACGGCACGCCACTTTTCCCCGAACGCATCGCCTACACGGTTCCCTACAAGCTCTCCGAGGCCGAAGCACACCTCTATAAGGCAGTCACCGACTACGTCCGAGAAGAGTTCAATCGTGCCGACGCCTTGGAGAATGACAAACGCGCCGGCACCGTGGGCTTCGCCCTCACGATCCTCCAGCGGCGACTGGCGTCCTCGTCAGAAGCCATCTATCAGTCACTCCGCCGGCGCCGCGAACGATTGGAGAGTCGTCTTCGCGAGCTCGAAGTACTACACCGGGGCGGCCAGTCGGCTCCCGTCATAGCCGCGGCCGCTCCATCTCTCGATGCCGAGGATGTTGAGGACCTTGAAGAGGCGCCCGACAACGAAGTGGAAGCCGCGGAGGAAGAGATTCTCGATCAAGCCACAGCCGCCCGCTCCATCGCGGAGTTGAAGATTGAGATCGGCACGCTGAAGAATCTGGAGTCGCTGGCGTTGGCCGTCTGCCGCAGCGGGACGGACACGAAGTGGCGTCAGTTGGCGGGCCTTCTGGGAGCAGTGTTCACGCCGGGAGATGCTGGTGCCCAGGCTTCAGGTTTGGAACCCTTCGTCAAGGCTGATGGTCCCCGTCCCGAAGCATCGCCTCACCAGAAGCTCGTGCTCTTTACCGAACACCGTGACACGCTGAACTACTTGGAAAACCGGATCAGCACGTTCCTCGGCCGAAAAGAAGCCGTGGTCGTGATCCACGGCGGGATGGGTCGCGAGGAGCGCCTGAAGGCGCAGGAGTCCTTCAAGCACGACCCCGAGGTCCAGGTGCTGCTCGCCACGGACGCCGCCGGCGAAGGTATCAACCTCCAGCGTGCCCACCTGATGGTGAACTACGACTTGCCGTGGAACCCGAACCGACTTGAGCAGCGCTTCGGACGCATTCACCGCATCGGTCAGACCGAAGTTTGCCACCTTTGGAACTTGGTGGCCGAAGAAACCCGCGAGGGTGATGTCTACCGCAAACTCCTGGAGAAGCTCGAACTCGCCCGGGTCGCGCTCGGCGGACAGGTCTTCGATGTGCTCGGCAAACTCCAGTTCGAGGGCCGCCTGCTCCGTGACTTGCTCATCGAGGCCATTCGATATGGCGACCAGCCCGAGGTGAAGGCCCGGCTCACGAAGGTCTTGGACCACGCCCTTGATCGGGGCAAGTTGCAGGACCTGCTTGAAGAACGGTCGCTCGCTCACGACGCGATGGACGCCAGCCGTGTGAACCGCATCCGTGAGGACATGGAGCGTGCCGATGCTCGTCGTCTCCAGCCGCACTATGTCGAGTCCTTCTTTCACGAGGCGTTTCAGCGTCTCGGTGGTGCCACGAAGCAGCGAGAGCCGCGTCGCTACGAGATCACGCACGTGCCGGCTCCCGTCCGCAACCGCGACAGGCTGATCGGCATCGGCGAGCCCGTCCTGCCCCGGTACGAACGGATCGCATTCGAGAAGGCGCTGGTGGCCCCACAGGGTCAGCCGCTCGCGGCGTTCGTGTGTCCGGGTCACCCGCTGCTAGATTCCGTCATCGACCTGACACTGGAACGCCACCGCGATCTCCTGAAGCGGGGAACCGTGCTCGTGGATGAGCGCGATGCAGGGATGCAGCCCCGCGTGCTCTTCTTCCTGGAGCACGCCATCCAGGACGCCACCCTCGCTCGCGCCGGCGAGCGTCGCGTCATCTCGAAGCGGATGCTCTACGTCGAAATGTCTGCGGACGGGTCCACGCGGCACGTCAACTACGCCCCCTATCTCGATTACCGCCCACTCACTTCAACCGACCCCGCGTTGGAAGCCATTCTCGACCGGCCCGAGTGCTCGTGGATCAATCGGGAGTTGGAACAGAAGGCTCAGGGCCATGCGGTTGCCCATGTGGTTCCCGAGCATTTGGCCGAGGTGCGTGTTCCCAGACTCGCCCTTCTCGCCAAGACCGAGGCGGCGGTGAAAGACCGGCTCACCAAAGAGATCACCTACTGGGACCACCGGGCCGAACAACTCAAACTCCAGGAGCAGGCCGGCAAACCCAACGCCCGGCTCAACTCGCAGGAAGCGAGAAAGCGAGCCGACGGGCTCCAGGCGAGACTTCAGAAACGCTTGGAGGACCTGAAGCTCGAAGCCCAGATTTCGCCCCTGCCCCCGGTGGTGCTCGGCGGGCTGCTCGTCGTGCCAGCGGGGCTCATCGCCTCGATGACAGGGCAGCCAGGCACGTTCTCGAACAGTCCGGTTGACACGCAGGTCAGCGCCGCGAGGGCTCGTGCCGTGGTCATGGAGATCGAGCGGAGCCTCGGATTCGAACCCGTCGATCGCGAACTCGAAAAACTCGGGTATGACATCGAGAGCCGCGTGCCGGGGACCGGCAGGCTGCGATTCATCGAGGTGAAAGGCCGCGTCACTGGGGCCGCGACGATCACCGTCACACGGAACGAGATTCTCTACTCGCTCAATAAGCCGGAGGACTTCGTTCTCGCGATCGTGGAGTTCACCGACGACACCAATCACCGCGTGCACTATCTCCGCACCCCATTCCAACGCGAGCCAGATTTCGGAGTGACGAGCGTCAACTACGACTTCGCCGAACTCATCGGGAGAGCCACCAAGCCGCATTGATCCCGGATCGACCGCCCTGGAACCACCACTCATGCCACACGACCTCGACATCACGACTGGACAAGCCGCGTTGGCCTATGCGGGCCAGACGCCGTGGCACGGCCTCGGGCAAGAACTCCCGCGTGGGCGACCGATCGAGGATTGGCTGAAAGCAGCCCGGCTCGATTGGGAACTGCAGCGAGTCCCTGTTCAATATCACGCCGAGAGCAAGCTCCTCACTATGAGCGACCGGTTCGTGCTGACCCGCAGTGACAATCACCTCGCGCTCTCCGTCGTGTCCGGCGACTACAACGTGGTGCAGCCTAAGGAGGTCTTGGAGTTCTACCGCGACCTGGTCTCGGTGGGCGGGTTCGAGCTTGAGACCGCGGGTGCCCTCAATGAGGGCCGCAAAGTCTGGGCCCTTGCCAGGACCAACTTCAACACCAAGCTCTCGAAGGACGGAAAGGACGAGCTTCGGGCCTATCTCCTGCTTGCCACATCATGCGATAAGACGCTCGCAACCACCGCCGCGTTCACCAGCGTCCGTGTGGTCTGCCAGAACACGCTGAACATGGTGATCAAGGAAGGCGGCCGAGGGCACCGACGCCATCTCAAAGTCCCGCACACGAAGCAGTTTGATCCGAAGGCAGTCAAGGCCGAGCTTGGCCTGCTGCAACCGACGTGGAACGGCTTCCTCGCGGACGTGAACAAGCTGGTGGAGTTCAAGGTCAACCAGCAACTCGCATCGTCGATGATCGCCGATCTGCTCCGCCCCAAGCCCGACAAGCCGCTCTCGCCGCGCGGGCAGCGAGAGCATGGCACGATTCTGTCCCTGTTCAAGTCAGCACCCGGACAGGACCTGCTCACCAGCAAAGAAACCGGCTGGGGCTTGGTCAACGCCGTGACGTACTACGCCGACCACGTGCGAGCCGGCTCCCGGGACAAGCGGCTCGACTCTGCGTGGTTCGGTACAAGCGCTGCACTCAAGGAAAAGGCTTGGACCGCCGTCTCCGCTGCGGCAATACCACAGATCAACTGAAGCATGCGCAACATACCCGCCATCTTGTCGCACACACCACTCGTCGAAGGCCTCCTCCCGCTGGAGGAAGACTGCTCATGACAACTCGCGCCAAACATGCTCAAGAGCTAGACCACTCGGCAGCAATTCTGACGCCTGTCCCGCATGAACTCTTGGTGGCGGGCAGGCGCCTCTGCAAGGAGCGTGGTCACGTTGCCTTCATGACGAAGAGTGCGCAACCTTTGGCCAAAGCGGAGCGACTTCGAGATGGTCGAGAGCTCGCAGTACTGATCTTCGCGTCCAAGGATCCCGGCAGCACTCCTGGCGATTACCGTGTGACTTGGCTTGGTCGGTTTCGTGGCTTCACGCCTTGTGGAACGCCAGCCGCTGTTTCAGCACGTCTGAATCGCCCTGAATCCGATGCCGCAGATATCCCGGGGGCGTGCCTGTGGTTCCTATCGAATCTAGTGCAGCTTGACCCAGGGCTAACCAAACCGTTGTCCAGCATACTGACGTTCGGCAACGGCAAGGCCCGCAGCGGGCTCCCGCCACACGGCCTCTGTGTGGTGCCGTATCCGTCCTGGCTGCTTCAACTGGAGCCGCTTCTACGCTAGGTGACAAATGCGAAAGAAATTGATCGAAGTCGCTCTGCCTCTGGAGGCCATCAACCGCGAATCGGCGAGGGAGAAGTCTATTCGCCAAGGCCATCCGAGCACCTTGCACCTCTGGTGGGCGCGACGACCACTTGCAACCGCAAGGGCCATTATCTTCTCTCAACTGGTCGACGATCCATCCGGACATCCCGACTTGTTCAAGACGGAGAAGGCTCAAGAACAGGAACGTCAGCGGTTGTTTCGCATCATCGAGGAGCTTGTCCTATGGGAAAACACCACAAATGAACCGGTGCTCCAAGCTGCCCGAGACGAAATCTGGCAGAGCTGGCGCTATACCTGCGCCGAGAACGCCGACCATCCGCGAGCCAAGGAACTGTTCGATCGCCACATTCTTCCCATGTTTCATGATCCCTTTGCTGGAGGCGGTGCGCTGCCGCTAGAAGCCCAGAGACTGGGGCTTGAGAGTTGCGCAAGTGACCTGAATCCTGTGGCGGTACTGATCAACAAGGCGATGATCGAAATTCCACCCAGATTCTCGAACCGCCGCCCCGTGGCTCCGTCATCGCGAAACCAGAAAACGCTCACGTCGCATCAATGGCGTGGCGTGCAGGGGCTAACAGAAGATGTGAGGGTGTATGGCCACTGGATGCGAGAAGAGGCAACTCGTCGAATCGGACACCTCTATCCGACGGTGACTATCAGTCCGAGCATGCTGAAGGATCGTCCGGACCTGAAGATGTATGTAGGCAAGGAGCTTTCGGTGATCGCGTGGTTGTGGGTGCGTACCGTGAAAAGCCCAAATCCCGCATTTGTCCATGTAGATGTTCCGCTCGCCTCGACGTTCATGCTCTCAACCAAGGCTGGCAAGGAGGCGTACGTTGAACCCGTTGTGGCACCAGACGGCTTTAGGTTTGAAGTGCGGTCAGGCAAGCCGAAGGACGGCAGCAGGGCCAAGAACGGCACCAAACTATCGCGTGGTGCGAACTTCCAGTGTCTGATGTCAGATACGCCAATGGCGTCGGAGTACATAAAAGACGAGGGCGCTGCCGGCCGAATGGGAGCCCGGTTGATGGCCATTGTGGCGGAGGGTGATCGGGGGCGAGTGTACCTATCCCCCACACCGGAGCACGAAGCGGTTGCTCGTTGCGGAAGGCCCGAGAGTGCGCCAACTCAAGAGTTGCCACTTGACGACACAGGGAACTTCTGGTGCACACGATATGGTTTGACGCGATTCGCCGACCTCTTCTCTTCGCGGCAGCTCGTAGCTCTCACCACGTTCTCTGATTTGGTGCAGGAAGTCCGCGAACAAGTGATACGCGATGCCGTGGCAGCTGGGTTTCCCAACGACGGCAGGACTCTGGCCAGTGGCGGTGCTGGCGCAACGGCTTATGGGGATGCCGTCGGTGTCTATTTGGGATTGGTGGTCAGCAAAGCTGCGGATTACAACTCGACGATTTGTGGTTGGATCGGCGGAGGCGAAACGCTGCGGAGCACCTTTGGACGCCAAGCAATCCCGATGGTGTGGGACTACTGCGAAGCGAACATTCTCGGCGATGCGACGGGTAGCCTGCAGAGCGTCGTCAATCAGCTAAGCAGGGCTCTCGATTGCGTTCCGGCTCGTGCGGGAGGCACCGCGGTTCAATGCGATGCCCAGTCGGTTGTAGTTGCGGGTCGCGTTGTGTCCACAGATCCCCCGTACTACGACAACATCGGCTACGCGGACCTGTCTGACTACTTCTATGTGTGGCTGCGTCGGTCGCTGAAGGCATTCGTCCCAAATCTGTTCGATACGCTCGCCGTTCCCAAAGCAGAGGAGCTTGTAGCCACGCCCTACCGCCATGGCGGAAGGGAGAAGGCAGAGGAGTTCTTCCTCGATGGAATGACTCGCGCGATGCACCGGCTTGCCGAGCAAACCCATCCCGCGTTCCCTGTAACGATCTATTACGCATTCAAGCAGGCAGAAACCCAGAGCGACGAAGGCACTGCCAGCACAGGCTGGGAGACGTTCTTGGACGCCGTGATCCGAGCAGGGTTTGCGGTCAGTGGAACGTGGCCAGTCAGAACCGAGCGAGAAGGGCGCAGCATTGGTATTGGCACTAATGCACTTGCTTCGAGCATCGTGCTCGTGTGCCGCCCTCGCGCGACAGATGCACCAACAGCGACTCGCCGAGAGTTTGTTTCCGCTCTCAACGCGGAACTACCGATTGCGTTGGCTCACCTCCAACGCGGAAATATCGCTCCTGTAGACCTCGCACAGGCCGCTATCGGACCTGGGATGGGTGTCTACACACGATACGCCCGAGTGCTCGACGCCGAGGGCAAGCCGCTCCCAGTGCGAGAGGCACTTATCTTGATCAACCAAACGCTTGGCGAGGCGCTGGCCGAGCAAGAAGGCGACTTCGACGCCGACAGCCGTTGGGCGTTGGCTTGGTTTGAGCAATCTGGCTTCGCAGAAGGCGAGTACGGCATCGCGGAAACTCTCTCCACTGCGAAAAACACCAGCGTCTCAGGGCTGGTGGAAGCTGGCATCCTGACGTCGGGCCGCGGCAAGGTGCGGTTGCTGAAGCCACAGGAACTGCCACCAGAATGGGATCCGGCAACTGATACCCGGCTGACAGCTTGGGAGATGGTGCATCACTTGATCCGGGAGCTTGAGGCGGGTGGTGAAAGCGCTGCCGCTCGACTTGCTGACAAGCTCGGAGGCAAGGCCGAGATCGCTCGGGAGTTGTGTTATCGCCTTTATGCCCTCTGCGAACGGAAGAAGCGGGCACCCGAAGCACTAGCGTACAACAGCCTGGTTCAGAGTTGGCCCGAGATCACACGCCTTGCCCGCGAAGGTGGAAAGCCTCGCGTCAGGCAGGCGTCGATGTTTACCGAGACCGAGGACTAATGCATGGCCATCAGCAATCACGAACGTGTCGGCAAGGCCATGGAACTGCTCAAGGGCGGCCTCGGTCCCTATGTCGATCGCGAGTTCACGAGCGTGTACAAGGACCGGGCTCAGGCAACGGCCGCGAGCTATGTCACGGATGACCGGCTCAACACCAAGAAGCCCTTGGCCGACTGGGACGTGGCGGCCTTGTTGAAGACCATGTGGGACGGTTGGAACGATGTGTTTCGACGGACGCTCGGGCAGGCCGAGCGCAGCCTCGTGTCCGAACTTCGTGACCATCGGAACAAGTGGGCCCACCAAGAGACGTTTTCCGGCGATGACACGTACCGGGCACTGGATTCGGCGGGACGATTGCTCTCTGCCGTGTCTGCCCCGCAGGCCGACGACATCGAGAAGATGAAGACCGAGCTGCTGCGTCTGCGCTTCGATGAGCAGACACGCAGCGAGAAGCGGAAGAGCGCCGGCACGGCCATCGAGAGTGCCGCGGCCGCCGGGCTGAAGCCTTGGCGGGAAGTGGTCACCCCTCACAAGGATGTGGCGAGCGGGCGGTATCAGCAGGCCGAGTTTGCCGCTGACCTTTGGCAGGTGCATCTTGGCGAAGGAACGGACGAGTACCGGAACCCGACCGAGTTTTTCCGCCGCACCTATCTGACCGAAAGTCTCAAGGGGATGCTCGTCGGTGCCGTACGCCGCCTCCAGGGCAAGGGCGGAGACCCGGTTGTCCAACTGCAGACCAACTTCGGCGGTGGCAAGACCCACTCGATGCTGGCGCTGTACCACTTGTTCTCCGGCACGTCACCCACCGAACTTCCCGGCATCGATGCCGTGATGCAGGAAGCGGAGGCAAAGGCCCTGCCGACTGCCCGGCGTGTGGTGCTGGTCGGGAACAAAATCTCGCCCGGCAACCCTTCGACCAAGCCCGATGGCACGGTCGTCCGCACGCTCTGGGGCGAACTGGCTTGGCAACTTGGCGGCAAGAAGGCGTTCGCACGGATCAAAGCCGACGATGAAAAGGCCACAAGCCCCGGCGATGTTCTGCGGGAGCTCTTCGTTGAATACGGCCCATGCCTGATTCTGATTGACGAATGGGTGGCCTACGCCCGTCAGCTCCATGATCAAAGCGACCTGCCGGCCGGTGGCTTCGAGACACAGTTCACGTTCGCCCAGGTGCTCACCGAGTCGGCGAAGCTTGCGAACAACTGCCTGCTCGTGATCAGTCTTCCGGCCTCGGACACTTCGGGATCGCCCCACACCCAGGCTGACGATGTGGAGGTCGGTGGACAGCGTGGACGGGAAGCACTCGATCGGCTCCGCAACGTGGTCGGCCGTGTGGAATCATCCTGGCGACCGGCGAGCGCGGAGGAGGGCTTCGAGATCGTGCGACGGCGGCTGTTCGAGCCGATTGCCGACCCCGCCCAGTTCAAGGATCGCGACGTCACCGCCCGCACATTCGCAGACTTCTATCGCACCCAGCAGGCTGAGTTCCCGCCGGAATGCCGCGACGCCGAGTACGAAAAGCGGATGAAGGCGGCGTACCCGATTCACCCAGAGATTTTCGACCGGCTCTACACAGACTGGTCAACGCTGGTGAAGTTCCAACGCACCCGCGGCGTGCTGCGTCTCATGGCAGCGGTCATTCACAGCCTCTGGGAGAAGGGGGACAAGAACCCGCTCATCTTGCCGGCCAACATTTCCATTGACGACCCGAGGGTGCAGTTCGAGCTCACGCGATACCTCTCCGACAACTGGGTTCCAGTCATCGAGAAGGATGTCGATGGCCCGTCATCGCTCCCCCTGCGGCTCGACAGTGAGGTCCCCAACCTCGGCAAGTTCTCGGCTTGCCGCCGGGTGGCGAGAGCGATCTACCTCGGCTCCGCCCCTCTCACCAAGGCGGCGCACCGCGGCTTGGAAGATCGAAGGGTAAAGCTCGGGTGCGTCATGCCCGGAGAGTCACCTGCGGTCTTCGGGGATGCGCTCCGCCGCCTTGCCGGGGCTGCGACCTACCTGTATCAGGATGGACCGCGATACTGGTACTCCACGCAGCCGACCGTCACAAAGCTCGCGGATGATCGAGCCGAACAGCTCAAACGCGAGCCGGACAAGATCGTCCACGAGCTCGACAAACGCCTGCGAACCGATCTCCGAAACACCGGAGACTTCGAGCGCATCCATCCGCTTCCCCTTTCGAATCAGGATGTGCCGGATGATCTCGATGCGCGATTGGTAGTGCTCGGTGTAGACCACGCTTACGTGAAGGAGCCCGGGAACCAGGCCGAGGTGGCTGCGAAGGCGATTCTCGAATCTCGTGGGAACACACCTCGGCTGTACCGGAACACGCTCGTGTTCCTCGCCGCGGACAAGACTCGACTCCAAGACCTCGATGAGGCGGCCCGAAAGTTCCTCGCGTGGGATTCCATTCTCGATGAGCAGGTCACGCTGAATCTCGATCCGCAGCAGGTCAAGCAGGCGGAGACTCAAAGAACTGCGGCGAACGGTGCCGTCAATGCCCGCATTCCCGAGACCTACCAGTGGTTGCTCGTTCCGATTCAGACGACGCCACAGGCGGCGGTCGAATGGCAAGCGATCAAGCTCACGGGAACTGATGCTCTCGCGGCAAGGGTCAGTAAGAAACTGCGGAACGACGAGCTTCTGCTCACGGGATTCGCGCCGACGAGGCTCCGTATGGAGCTTGACCGTATTCCGCTGTGGCCGAGCAACCATGTGGCGATCAAGACTCTCGCGGAGCATTTCGCCCGCTACATCTATTTGCCGCGATTGAAGAGCCCAGACGTTCTGCTCGGGGCGATCACCAGCGGCGTATCCCTGCTCACTTGGCAGCAGGAGTCCTTCGCGTTTGCCGACAGCTTCGACGACGCTGCCGGTCGGTACCGCGGCCTGCGAGGCGGGCAGCAGGTGTCGATTTCCGATAGCGATGCTCCCGGCCTCTTGGTGAAGCCCGATGTCGCCAAGAAACAGATGGATGCGGACCGTCCCGCGCCCGTCAGTGCCGGCACGGGCACAGAGACCAGCACGGGCGGCACTGGCGGAACTTCGACTCCCGGGCCGGTCGGGCCTGGTGGCACGCCGCCGCCAAAGGCTGCCCCTGCCCAGCCGAAGCGATTCCACGGCACAGTTACGCTTGACTCCGCTCGCGTCGGACGCGATGCCAGCAAGATCGCCGACGAGGTAATCGCCCACCTCGCGGGCTTGGTTGGAGCCAATGTGAAGGTGACGCTTGAGCTTGAGGCCGAGATCCCCTCGGGTGCCCCTGACCATGTGGTGCGGACGGTGACGGAGAACAGCCGGACGCTGAAGTTCACGAGTCATGGGTTTGAGAGGGACTGACTCCGCCGTCCTCTCCGCGAAGATCGGAATCATCAGGCATTCTCGAATAGGAGTGATCGTGCAACAAGGCTTCTTCGAGACCTGGATGGATGAACAAAGGCCCATTGCTGGTGCCGCCAACATCGTCGTGATGCAGGAGCGCACCGGCGGACGGGCGGCCGCAAGCGCTGCCATTTCTCAGGCCGCATTGGATCATCTGGCTGGCTTGCACATTATCGAGAGCATCGGGGGTATGCCCGCCGCGGCGGACTACATCAAGAACAAACTTCCCGCGGTAGTGAAAACGCAGTCTGGCGACCTCGGCGAGATTCTGGCCAGCGAGTACATCACGCAACGAACAGACTTCGTCGTGCCGATCAAGAAGTTGCTGTGGAAGGACGACCGGAACACCACGATGCGCGGAAACGATGTGATCGCCGGTCGAGACACATCGGGAACTTGGACCACGCTCAAGGCAGAGGTAAAGAGCCGAGACCGGCTCGGCCAAACCGTCGTGGACGAAGCGATCACCGACCTGCACAAACACTCAGGCAGACCGAACCCCAGCTCTCTCGCGTTCATCTCTTCGCGATTGAGGGAGCAAGACCGGCACGCCGAGGCTGAGCGGTACGAGGCCTTGCAGCGGCGTTCACCGGGTGCGCATGAGATTGAACACATGGTGTTTGTGTTTTCTGGCAACGCCCCGCAGCAGTACCTCGCACCCCACGCTACACCAGGAGCAGGCGAGTCCTCGCGACACTTGGTTGGATGTGTCGTGATCGATCACCAGGATTTCATTCAGGCAACGTTCGCTGCAATCAATGCCGCAATCCCCTGAAGACATCACCGCACAGATTGCCGAGCTCACACGACCGGGGTTTCGTGGGTCGCTCATTTCCCGCGGACTCGCGAGAGGACTGATCTGGAGAGATGGGAACCTTCCACCAGAATCCCCCCAGTTCGCACCCTCGCTGTCAACGGATCTGCTGGATCATGGATTTCAGTGCTTGTCTCTTGCACTTCGCCTTCGTGAAGTAGAAGGGGACCCGACAGCGGTGAACGCCAGCCTCTATGCGGCCGCGGAGTCTATCGAGTCTGCGGTTCGGCATGGGTCGCCTAGGGACGACGAGCGGGCGTTCCACCTGACAATGGCCGCGGCTGCATTCCACATCGGCGGCTATTCTGCACGGGCGTTCAGCCTCTTCAGTCTCGATTTGGCGGTTCTAAACCTGTCGTCCTGCGAAAGACTACTGGTCAATCTCATGCGTCGGGACATGGACGCCTTGCACCGCACAACCAGAGAGTGGCTTCAAGCTCCAGGAAACGCCGACGAGGGGGTTGTCGCCAAGCTGGCCGAAGACGAGGACTTCGGGATCAGCGACGTCATCGCGATCGGCCTGACGCGGGTGTTCCATGAGGCCTTTGCACACATCAACGCTGCCCTGTCTACTGGCGACGACAGGCATGTCACGGAGGCCTCGCGATTGCTGGATACTGGTCTTGAGGCGGCGGCGGAGGCCGCGCACGTGCCACTCTGGTGGTCCTTCGCAGTGGCGCGACATCTGTTCGATGACATGTGGCGCAACTCAATGCACGTGATCGTGCCGATGCCACAGGACCCACCCACTTGGGGAATGTTGCGCAGCAAGTTCATTCAGTTACTAGGAGCCAGGCATCCATCGGAAGTTGACCTATGGCCCTCCCAGCGTGATGCTGCACGGCGCGTGATGGACACTTCGGACGACCTTGTAGTGGCTCTTCCGACCAGTGCTGGCAAGACCCGGATTGCCGAGCTGTGCATTCTCCGAGCACTAGCGGATGGGTCGAGAGTGGTCTACGTGACGCCGCTCCGCGCTCTCTCTGCACAAATCGAGCGTACGTTGGCCAGGACGTTCCGCCCGCTTGGGTACACGGTGACGTCGGTCTATGGCGCCAGCGGAGTCGCGGTTGCAGACCTAGATACCATGAAGTCCGCGAGCATCGTTGTCGCAACTCCAGAAAAGCTCGACTTCTCCGTTCGTCTTGATCCTTCGGTGATCGATGATGTCGGCCTGATTGTCCTTGACGAGGGGCACATGATCGGGTTGGGGGAGCGAGAGATTCGCTACGAAATGCTGGTTCAGCGCTTATTGCGCCGAGCCGACACGGCGAGTCGCCGGCTCGTTTGTCTGTCTGCTGTCTTCACAGAAGGTGACGCCTTCGATGACTTCACCCGTTGGCTGCGCTCAGACACGCCCGGGTTGCCGGTTCGTTCTACATGGCGACCGACGCGACAGCGACCAGGCGTGCTGGTCTGGAAATCTCCGAGTGCACGGCTTGAGCTCCAGGTTGATGCGGAGCGGCCATTCGTCCCACGATTCGTGGAAGCGCAGCCTGCGGTCCCACCTCGCCGCACTCCGTTTCCCAACACCTCCCAGGAGTTTGTGGTTGCGACCACGACTGCGTTCTTGAACCGTGGCCAGACAGTGTTGGTTTATTGTCCCTTGAGAAAGTCAGTAGAGGCCACCGCGAAGGCGTTCCTCAAAGCGCACCAACAGGGCTACTTCCCCGGATTGCTGACTGGCCCCGCCTTGGCACAAGTAGAACGAGCACTCCTTCTCGGAGAGGAGTGGCTTGGCACGGAACATCCGGCCGTGGCCTGCCTGCGACTAGGGGTTGCAGTACATCATGGATCATTGCCGCGGCAGTTCTTGTCCGAGGTCGAGAACTTACTGAAGCAGCGCGTGTTGCCGGTGTGCGTGTCGTCACCCACGCTTGCGCAGGGACTTGATCTTTGCTTCAGTGTTCTGCTGTTTCGCTCACTCTACCGGACCAAGCGTCTCATTCCGCCCAAGGAGTTTGCCAATGTCATCGGGCGAGTTGGCAGAGCGTTCGTGGACCTCGATGGGCTCTATGTGTTGCCCGTATACGAGGAGTCACCAACGAAGGCGAGAGAGCGAGTCCGAGAGTTCAGCGAGCTGATCACTGGTGCGAAGACGCGGCAGCTTGAGAGTGGCGTGCGACAGTTGATCGGTTTGATTCTCCGGATTCTCCGCGAGCGGCTTCTCGTGTCCGATACCGACCTAAAAGAGTACGTGCTGAATCAAGCCAGCACCTGGGTGGCCCCAACGGTCGGTACGGATGACCCCTTCCCGGCTCTCCTCGACTCCGCTTTGAACGAACTGGACGCTGCGATTCTGGGCGTGGTTGATTCGCTCGACCTACCGACAGAGGAGCTCGCCAACGTGCTCGACGCGGCGCTTCGAAGTTCGTATTGGCAGCGGCGACTGGCTCACGACTCAGACGAGTCAAGAGCACTCCAAGAGGCGGTCATTCGAGGTCGAGCATCGTGGATATGGGCTCGCACGGACACCACCAAGCGGAAGCAGTACTACGCGGCTGGTGTGGGTGTCGCGGCAGGGCAGGCGCTTGATGCAAATGGACCGTTCTTTCGTGAACGCCTTTCAGAAGCTGATGCCGCCCTACTTGAAGGTCGTACCGGCGACTTGATCACCAGTCTGGTCGAAATCGCAAAAACGGTGTTTGCGATCGGACCGTTCGCTGCGGAGAATCTGATCCCTGACTGGGAGGCATTGCTTGGGCACTGGATCAGCGGAACCGCCCTGAGCCAGTGCGCCGATAGCGATGGTGTCGCGTTCATTCAGGAAGACGTGGTGTTCCGGTTGGTTTGGGGTGTCGAGGCCGTACGGCTGCACCTCCAGTCCACCGACAGCCTCCAAGATGTGTCAGGGGAGGGACTGGCTCTGTGCCTTACCTACGGAGTACCGACGTTGGGTGCATCCGCCTTCATGCAGGCGGGGGTGCGGTCAAGGGTCTTCGCACAGGCGGTGTCTGCACGGGCCGGTCCTTCCGTAACAACTCAAGACGATGTACGGCTCTGGGTTTTCACGATCACGCAAGGTGGCTCCCCCGCGATCACCTGGTCCACTGACGCTGAGGAATCAGAATGGCAGAACTTTCTCCAGCGATTCGGACACAGGGACTACGCTGACTGGCAGGTGTTTCAGCGGTCCCTTCCCGTGGCATGGAGTGGCGAGGCACCGCAAGCTGGCACCCGCGTTCGCGTCATCCGCGACAGAGATGAGAGTGTCGCGACCGTGATGACTCTGATGTTCGAACCGATCGGTCAACTGCGAGTGCCTGACGACATAGAGTCGCTGCACTTCTTTGCCCTGGTAGATGGTGCTCGATCCAGCGTCGACATCAACTTCTTCGGACAGTTCAAGTATCCTACATACTTGCAGTAGAGGGGCGACGCATACTCAGCCATGTACATTCAACGCATACACATTCTCAACTACAGGTGTTTCCGCGACGGCCTCATCGAGTGCCAGCCAGGGCTGAATGTCATTATCGGAGAGAACAATGCCGGCAAGACGACGCTTCTCCGTGCCTTGTCGCTGATTTTTGATCGGCGTGGCCGCGCCCGCCCAACCATCCACGATTTCAATCGTCTCACTGAGCCTCTCGACCAGCCGCCCGCGATCACGGTTGAGGCGACGATTCGATCGTCGCAGAACGACACGCCGGCGGATCGAGCTCTCGTTGCGTCGTGGCTCACGAAGCTGGACCAGACCTGGGAGGCGCAGCTCACCTATCGCTTCTTCCTGCCTGAGCAGCACACCAAGGACTTCGCCGAGGCGATCAAGGGAGTCGACCGCGAAAAGTTCTTTGAGGTAGTCGAAGAGTTTCTCCCGAAGTACGTTTCCCGCGTCTACGGGGGCAACCCGGAAACGCTGGTGACGGCGGATGGCGAATCCCTCGCCAAGTTTGACTGCCAGTTCTTAGACGCGATGCGTGATGTCGAGTCCGAGATGTTCTCCGGCAAAGCTCCCCTTTTTCGGCAAATGCTTGAACAGGTACTCGACTGGGGAAAGACCGATGATGCTCGCCGCACGCTCCGAGGGGGCTTCCGTACCAGCTCGAAGGCGCTCCGGGACGTCCTAGTCGGCCGGCTCGACACGGCCAAGCTGTTCGAGCTGGTGAAAGCAACGGGCGCTGCGGACGGGGGCGAGCCGCTCCTTCACGGGGCTCTGTCGGAAGCCGACCTGATTGCCGCGCTGCGCCTTTTCATCGCCCAGCGAGAGGTGTCCTTTCCCGCGACGCATAACGGCCTCGGCTACAACAACCTGATGTACATCTCGCTGGTTCTGGCGAGCCTGAGTTTCCGCACATCCGTAGAACGCCTCGGCCAGAACGCGGCGATCTTCCCGATGCTACTCATCGAGGAACCAGAAGCACATTTGCATCCAGCCTTGCAGTACAAGCTCCTGGCTCATATCGTCGAGCGGGTGAGCGCGGCGCCGCATCAGAACCGACAGGTGTTCGTAACGACTCATTCGACCCACGTCACGGCTGCGGCCCGCTTGCAACCGATCATCTGCCTGTCCGTCGCTGCTGACGGCGCAATCGGCGTGTCATACCCAGCACGGCTCTTTGCCGACACTGCGGAGGGCAAAGAGTCGCGTGGCTACGTCGAGAGGTATCTCGACGCCACCAAGTCTTCGATGCTCTTTGCCAAAGCAACCATTTTTGTGGAGGGGATAGCTGAACAACTTGTCGTTCCGGCGCTGGCCCGAATGATCGGGCGAAGCTTGGAAGAGCATCACGTCGCAATCGTTCGCGTCGATGGCTTGACGTTCAAGCACTTTTTGCCATTGTTCGGTGCCGGTGTGTCGTTAGAGGATCTTCCTCTCGTGCAGGGGCGACGGGTCGTGTGCATAATCGACTCCGATCCGGCACGATCCGACAAGTCGGCGGCGAAGAAGAGTCGCAAGAGCTGCTTCCCGTTCCAGCTCAACCGAGATCCCGCGAAGTTCGACTACTACGCCAAGTCGGGAGCCGTCACGAAGCTCACGGACGTCGTGGCCACCCGGGCGACGATTCAAGTCCTCACCGCGACGAAGACGTTCGAGTACGACTTCGCTCTCGCCAACTCAAGCAACCCCGCCATCGTCACGACGGCAATGGCGCATGCTGAAGGGCTGAAGGCGCTTGCCGCGAAGCCGGACACGCTGCCGGATGCCCTAAAGGACGTGTTGGAGGGCGACGAAGTCACAGATCTTGCCGCCGTCGATGAAGAGAAGGATCGTCAGCGACATCGGTTCGCTGCGCTCTATCTCCGTTGTGCAGAGGACGCCAAGGGTGAACATGCCTTTGCCCTAGAGCAGTACCTCCGATCGTTGAAGGAGGGTGAGACAGTGTCGTGTCCTGAGCACATTCAGAAGGCCATTGAGTGGGCAACGCCTTCCGCCGCGGGACAAAAGGCACACTGATGCCAGCTATCGAGATCAACTCCGATGCCGTGTTGGCAGACATCGAGCACCACTTCCGCATTACAGCTGGCCCAGGGGCGGGCAAGACGTACTGGCTGGTGAACCACCTGAAACACGTGGTGCGCACTTCCGGGAGACTCACCCCGTGTTCTCGGATAGCGGTCCTGTCGTACACCAACGTGGCTGTGCGTGAGATCGGTTGCCGGCTAGGGCCGGCATCCGACAGCATTGAAGCCTCCACGATTCACAGCTTTCTGTTTCGAAACGTCGTCCGCCCGTACGTCCACGTGCTGAAAGGCGCTGACGGGATAGATTTGGTCGCGCACCAGCGGATCGACACCCACAACGAGCACCACCCCTCACGCACACTCCTCGACGAGTGGCTTGCGGCAAACGGGCAGTCTCGACTGAGGGCGAGCGGAATGAGCGAGCTCTACGAGTACCTCAAGCAGCGACTCCGATCGCTCACTGCTCGCATCGATGCTGATGGCAATGCTTATCTGGCGCCCTGCGGAAACGAGGCACGTGACAAACCGATCAAGGCGTTGCTGGCCCCGAACAAGATTTTAGAGTACAAGCAAAAGTACTGGCGTCAGGGGACAATCGACCATGAAGACGTGCTCTACTTCGCCCATCGCCTTCTGAACGAGAACGTACCGCTCCGCCGTTTCCTGAGCGCCCGCTTCCCGTACCTCTTTATCGATGAGTTTCAAGACACTATCCCTGTTCAGGCGATGCTCGTCCGGTGGCTTGCCGAGCAAGGGACCGTCGTTGGTGTCATCGGTGATCCCGAGCAGGCCATTTTCGGGTTTCTTGATGCAAGCCCACGCCATTTCCGCGACTTCAGCCTTGACGGCCATCAGGCCTACTCCATCCCCGACAACCGACGGAGCAGCGACAACATCGTTCAGTTCCTGAACACAGTTCGGACTGACGGACTAAAGCAGAAGGCAGTCCGAGCCGTTCCGGGAGCGCCCCTCACGGTCTACGGAGGAGATCTCAGCGTCGCGATTGCGGAGGCGCAAAAAACGGCCGCCAAACCGTTGGAGATGCTCATCTTGGCACGTACACACAAGAGCCTGCTGCGGGTCAGGGGTGAAGGTGCGGCCATGAAAGTCAACCCGTGGGAGCAATTGGAGGAGGTCGACGTGGACCGATTCCGCCTGCTCCACAACATGGTGGTGTCGGTCGATCTCGCTCTGCGCGGCTTTTGCGACCTCGCGGTCCAACGCCTGATTCATGGTATCTGCTCGCGCCGAGGCTTCCGGAAACCATTCACCTATGACGGGACAGCGGACGTGATGGCCAAGCGGAACGCGGCGCTGTTCCTGCTTGAACTCGCCATGAAGCGACAAGAGCAGATGCTCGGACAGACTGCCCTGGAGTTTTACCAACTGTTGATGGTGGAAGTCTCGAAGTGTGATGCGGGGCTGAAGCTGCCCAAGGTACAAAAGGGGAAAGGCTTTTACGTCACCGCCAGTGTGTGTTCCTATGCCGCGCTGTTCGAGTGTCTAAGCTCGCCAGACCCGGTCCGCAATCGCCGCGTTATCCATCAGGCCAAGGGAGCGGAGGCGGATGCCGTGTTCCTGATCCTCGACGACAAGCAGATCGGCCACATTCTCACGCCCGCCGTCGACGACGAAGAGCAGCGCACAACGTACGTCGCGTTGAGTCGCGCCCGTGACAACCTTTCGCTGTTTTGTCCAATAGCCGCACACCTTGCGGATTTCGAGAAGCTCCCACACTGCACCACTCGGTTGATGGCACCCAAGGCTTGAGAGCCGTGGACTGGCGGTGAGCGCGCAGGCACCGCGGGTACTTGGGGCAGGAGGGGGCGGTTCGACCGGAGAGCGACCATGACGGCGCACTCCTTCTACCCGAACCACGCCGGCAGCACGAAGCGTTGGGCACACCATAGGACGAGCGTGTCTAGCAAGCGAGGTTGATGGATGCCGTGCTGAAGGCGTCCCTTGAGCGTGGGTACGAGGTCTGGGGCAAGCCGGACGAGTACCGCCGCTCCACGTTCCTCAAGGTGCTTGGGGAGACCTTTGAGCTGCGCGTGTACGAGCCAGACCTGCAGCGAGCGCATGTGCTCACGAAGGAGGAGGCGGCCCGGAAGGAGAAGTACGGGTCCGTCTACGCTCCGAAGCACGACTGCGTTCGGTCAGAGCGGTTGTGCCTGCAGCTGCGAGAGAGCGGTTCGACCGTGCTCTGGGAAGCGAGGGACGGCAAGAAGATAAGGGTTGAAGAGCGTCTCAATCAGCTGTTCATCGCGGCGCTCCGCCGCGTCGACGTGGCACGAAAGTGGCAACGCAAGCGGGAGGAGGAGGCACGGCTCCGCCGGGAAGCCGAGGAGCGGCGCCAAGCGGAGGAGCAGCGGCAACGAGAGGAGAAGCAGCGGCGAGAGCACGAGCAAGCCCGAATTCGGGGCCTGCTGGATGAGGCGGAGAACTGGCGGAGAAGTCGGTTGCTCCGCTCCTATCTGAAGGCCGTGAGACGAACGCTGGAGGAACAGGGCCGCGACGCGACCCCCGGAAGCGATCTGGAGCGGCGACTCAGCTGGGCTGAGGGCGTGGCAAACGACCAGGACCCTCTCATCCCACCGCCCCCATCTCCCGCCAAAGCCAAGGCTTAGGCGAATGCGGATGAATCGAGCGCGCAACTCCGTGAGGAACTCGCGGGGGAACGGATGTCGCGGGCCGGGCAATTACGACTCCCAGGACGCATATGCGTCCTTCGGTCCCCTCCTCGGCGGCTGTTCGGAAAGTACCAACTTGTCGGGCCGGTGGTCGAATATGCGTCCTAAAATGCGTCCTGACTTGGCTCGGACCCACCCCCAACTGGCCACTGACTGGTCCCGACGACCCCCGCTGGCGCTGGCAGGAACGCGGTTTCAGTCACGTGGGAGGGGGCATTTCATCGTCGCTGAAGTCCTGTCGATCCGGTGGTTGCGGGTTCGAGTCCCGTCCGCCTCGCTTGAAGAAACCCTGCTGAGAAGCGGGGTTTTCTGCTTTGTTGGACCAGCGACCGTCACGGTCCCATCCGGTATCGCGATGTGGTCAGCGGTTCGAATACCGGATTCATGTCTGTTGTTGACACGGCTGTCGATTCCACCACGGGTATTACCCGCCTGAGGGAATGCCCGAAGGCACCGTGCTGACGACCAATGAGAAGCGAGCGGCCAAGACCATCAGGTCGAGTGGCTATGAGCGGCGCGTGGAAGCATCGAGTGGAAGTTCTGGAATCGATACCATCCGCGTCGTGAAGAAATCGGAATCTCAAGACCATGTGCCGGTGCTTCTCGCCCAGGTGCTCGACGCGATTACGCCTCGGCCCGGTCAAGTCGTTGTAGATTGCACCGTCGGTCGAGGGGGCCACTCCGCCGCGATTCTGGAGCGGCTCGGGCCGCCACGGGAGGGAGGGCGACTCATTGGGATTGACCTGGATGCCGTCAATCTGGCGGCGGCACGTATCCGGCTCGAACGCGTCGGTGGAACTGCCGGGCGGCGGTTCGATCTGTTTCATACAAACTTTGCCGGACTGCCGGGAGTCTTGGCCCAGGCCGGGCTCACCGGCGATGACGGGGGGTTCGGGCGCGTCGATGCGGTGGTGGCGGATATCGGCGTGTCCAGCACCCAGATTGACGATCCCGATCGCGGCTTCTCGTATCGCAAGCCGGGTCCACTCGACATGCGGATGGACCCCAGCCGTGGCCAACCTGCTTCTGTACTAGTCAACCGCATGAGCGAAGCCGAGCTGGCGGCCGCATTCCTCGAACTCGGCGATGAAACCGATGCGCCGC
This sequence comes from Phycisphaerales bacterium, assembly GCA_044222195.1. GTDB lineage: Bacteria > Planctomycetota > Phycisphaerae > Phycisphaerales > UBA1924 > JAHBXE01. Next base: position 97,935 of record JBGANS010000012.1, on the reverse strand, counting down.
AGATTGCCCGGCTCATCGTGGAACGCCGGGCGGCAACTCCCATCGAGACCACGCAGGACTTGATGGCCATCATCTGCGAGGCGAGGGACTTTACGATCCAGCGCGCGGCGGGCGCCAAGCTTCACCCGGCGGCACGAACGTTTCAGGCGTTGCGGATTCTCGTCAACCGCGAGCTGGCCAACCTGGATCGCTTGCTGACCATCCTTCCGGACGTACTCAAGCCCGGGGGAGTGGCCGCGATCATCAGTTTCCACTCGGGAGAAGACCGGCGCGTGAAGTACGCATTTCGAGACGGATTGCGGGCCGGGGTGTACGCCGCCGAGAATCGGGATCCCATCATCGCCGATGCCGCGGAACAGCGGGCCAATCCGCGGTCGCGGTCGGCGAAGCTTCGATGGGCGAGGCTAGCGTGAGGGATCCGCGGACAGGGACCTGAACCAATTCCCGGCGAGCTTGGGCGAGCAATGGAAATGAACAATCCCGCAACGCCGGGCGCTAACCCGACGGCGGGACTGGAGAAGGGAGGGTGGAAAGACTGAGTGAGGAGAGAGTTGGCCGCCAGGACGTGGATCACGCACGGCGGCGGCGGAAGGCGCACAGTCCTCCGAGTGCGAGGACCGAGGCCGATCCCGGCGTCGGAACCGGGTAGCACAAGGTGTCGACCACCACCTGGTCAATGAAGACGACCGTACCAACGAGGCTGGGTGCGATCGAAATGCGCTCTGACGGTGGGCAGATCGGCGTGGACCACCTGGTCAGCTCGTGCGTCCAGCCGCCCGGGAGCGCCGTGACCTGTGAGCTCAGGAACGTGAACGGGCCGAACGCCGCGGAAGCGACCGTGTACCCAGGTCCCGGAGACGGTGCGGGGGCGAAGTACGTGACTTGCAGCCACAGTTCCTTTTGGTGAGCCGTGTTGCCCGTGTTCGGAATGTCAAAGGTCAGGGCGCTTTGACCGGAGAGATTCCACACATCGTTCCGCCCGTTGAACGATGGACCCCACACCGCGCCGCTCGAAGGGACCATGAACGCGGTGCCGTAGGGGTTGTTGGTCGGGAGCGCATCCGGAGCGCCGCCGCCGGCGCCGGCTGAGAAGTCCCAGTGCTGCACGGTGCTTCCGGGATTGCCACGCCAGGGTGGGGGAGTGAGGTCGTCTGCGAGCACGGAGGTTGAAAGCCCGGCGACGATGAGGATGGAACCAAGGGCAAGCTTCATGGAAGTCTCCAGAGTGAAGGGCAGAAACCAGTGACCGCCAGGAAACAGAACTCGGGCGGTCGAATCCCGTCCGCGGGCGTGTCTCCCGCCGACGAGGTGAGGAGAGAGAGTGGATCAGCGTCGCCGGCGGATGATCACGGCGCTTCCAAGGCCCAGGAGCGCGAGAGATCCCGGCGAAGGGACCGGTGTCAGGATGCAGTCATCAATGCCCACGTAGGTATTCACCGCGGCGTTTGAGGAATACGCCTGCGGGAAGAAATACGGGAGCGTCGCGGAGTTTGAGGGAGCGGTGAACGTGGCACTTTGGAGCACCCAACCGCTGGTCCACGCCACGACGGGAAAGACCGCAACGATGGTGGGGGTGGATGTGGGGGTGGCGCCGAGCCCGAACTGGAAGCCGCCCGAGACAAAGCCGGTGGCGGTGTTGGCCGCGTGAACGTAGGCGGAGATGGTGTACTGCTGTCCGGGGATGAGCGTCGAGCCCATGAGCTGGTGCATGTCCTCGAAGTTCCATCCACCTGTCCAGCGGTTGCCGCTCTGGGCCGTAACGCCGTTGAACACGCCGGCAAAGGAGGGCGTCAGGCCGTTGACCGCTGTGTCGTCCCAGGTATCGAACGAAATGAAGGTGTTGCCCGGGGCGGTGCTGCTCCAGGGTGCCGGCACCTGGGCCTGGCCTCCGGCGGAAACGAATCCGACGTCGAAGCCCGTGTTGGCCAGCTGAGCACTGGCGCTTGACGCGGCGGCGATCAACATCATGGGAGCTAGAGGCCAGGACTTCATGGGGCTTCTCCGGTGCGGGCACCGAGACTGCGGCCAGCCGGAGCAGGTCTTGCACACACGGGTCAGAAATCCGGCCGCTCGGCTGTACGATTAGTGTTTGGTATCTGGGGCGATGTGGTATCTTCACAGTGCCTTTTCACTGGATAAGGGAAGTGTGGGGATGTTCACCCGAACCACGACACAGATACTGGAATCACTGCGCGATGCCTCAAACGGCGGCCTGTGGCGACTCTTCGATGAGCGGTACCGGCCGGTGCTCACCAGCTTTGCGCGCAAGCAGGGACTCTCGGAGGACGATGCGGCGGACGTAGCGCAGCTCGCGTTAACCCAGTTCGCCGCTGACTATCGCGAGGGTCGATACGACCGGAACCGCGGGCGCCTGAGCTCCTGGATCATCGGCATTGCGCGAAACCGCGTTGCCGACCTCAAGCGGCAACATGTTCGGCATCGAGTCGATCGCGGCGAGTCCGCCCTCATAGACCTGTCCGACGATGAGGCGGCCCATCGCGATTGGGAAGAAGCCAGGCAGAAGGTGATCCTCGAGCGCGCCATGCACGTGCTCCGATCGGACACCAAGCTGGATGAGCGGACCATTCTCGCCTTCGACCTCTGCGCCCTGCGCAATGTGCCGCCCGCCGAAGCCGCGGCCGACTGCGGCATGACGGTCGCCGAGGTGTACGTGGCCAAGAACCGCGCGATCAAGAAACTCAGGGAAATCGTGGCGCAGCTCACCCAGGAGTTTGACGAACCGTGACGCAGGTGGGGCCCATCCATTGCATCAGCATCGACGAGCTGGAGCGAGCGCTCCTGCACGGCGGTCTGACCGACGGCATTCGGTCGCACCTGGAGAAGTGCGACTATTGCCGCGAGCAGGAGGTGATGGTTCGAGAGAACCTCGAGTTCATGGGGGGCGTCGTCGGGAAGCTCGGCGCCGAGGGGCTCTCCATGCCCCCGCGAGCCGTCATGGAGCCCCGCGTGCTCCCAGGGTACGAGTTGGTTCGAGAGATTGCCCGCGGCGGCCAGGGCGTTGTTTATGAAGCGCTCCAGATCGAAACCAAGCGCCGCGTCGCGATCAAGCTGATCGAGGTCGGCGATGAGGATGGTCGGACGAGAAGGAGAGTCGAGCGAGAAGCCGAACTGGCCGCGAGCCTGAGGCACCCCAATATCGTCAGCCTGTATCAGCGAACAGTGCTCGCGGACGGTCGGCAGGCTCTGGCGATGGAATACGTCGAGGGTGTCGCGATCGACGAGTGGGCGAGAGCGGTGGATGCCGCGTCGCCGCTGGGCAAAGAGGCGGGTCGCACAGCGCTTCGCGTGAAACTGAGGGCGGTCTCCACCGTGTGCGATGCGCTCCAGCATGCGCACGTCAACGGCGTGATCCATCGCGACCTGAAACCGGCGAATGTGCTCGTCACCAACTCGGGCATCCCGCGCGTGGTGGACTTCGGCATTGCCCGGCGGGTCGCCTCAGAGTCCCGGATCACTCGGACCGGCGCCTTCGCGGGTACCCTGGCGTACGCCTCGCCAGAGCAGGTGTCCGGACAACCCGGCACCGTCGACATCCGCTCCGACGTGTATGCCCTCGGCCTGATCCTGTATGAGGTTCTTTCCGGCCGGCGTCCGTACGACACGGCCACCTCGCTCAGCGGCGCCATCGCGAACATCACTCGTGCCAGGCCCGATCCGCTCGGGGCCATCCAGCCGGGCGACCAACCCGCGGGAGAAGAACTCGAATCCATCGTTGAAAAGGCGCTCGCCAAAGATCGATCTGAGCGCTACCAGTCCGCCGCCGCACTCAAAGGCGACATCGACAACTGGCTGGCGGGCCGGCCCGTCGAGGCGAGGCACCACAGCACGGTGTACTTGCTGAAGAAACTGGCGATGCGGCATCGCCTGGCCGTGTTTGCCACGGCCGGCGTGATCCTCCTGCTGGCGGCATTTGCGGGCGTGATGGCATGGTCGTCCGGCCGGCTCGCGATGCAGAAGTCCCTTCTCGCCGCGTCATTGTCGTCAAGCACGATCGAACGTGGCCGCCTGATGGGGCTCAACGGCGAGAACGGGCGCGCCGAGGCGATGATCTGGCCGGAGCTGGCCCGGACAGGCGTCGACCCGGGCGCACCGAATCTCTTCTTCGACTCTCCGCCGGACGTGATGCAACCCGTGTGGGCGCTCTTCGAGTTGTACAGCCGTCATCCGATGCTGAGGCACATCCCGGTCGCGGCGGGTTCCGAAGCTATGAGGTTTGAAGACGGCGGCACAACGATCCGGGTACTTCGGCCCGGTGGCGCCCAGGATGTCTATTCCATCGAGCGAGGCGGACTGGTCTCGAGTGTGCCCGGCTCGCTGTCCGGGGACGCCGGCGGCATGTTCGTTGACTCAACCCGGCGACGCGGGCTGTTCTCGTTCGAAGACCACACCGCCCTTGTAGACGCCGACGCCCACACAAACGTCACGTGGCGCGGCAACGGCCCGACGGACAAGGTTTTCGATTGCTCGCCGGACGCCTCCCGATTGTTGACCGTCGGGGCTGGTGGCGTGCTCAAACTGTGGAGGGCCGCTCCCGCCGAACTGATCCAGGAACTGGCGACGGGAATGGCCGCTCAGGCCCGGCCCAGGTTCACCCTCGATGGGAAGTTCGTCGCGGCCGGAGTGGGGGACCGGGTCCGATTGTGGCGGGCCGATGATGGCTCACTCGCCAGAGAATGGCCCATCCCACCCGACCTGTATTCGTCAGCGGTACGAGCGGCAGTGACCACCGTTCAACTGAGCCCGGATGGGCGGCAGGTCGCCGCGGGGTTTCACAGCCAGCTCCTGCTCTACCCCATGGAAGGTGGCGGAGACGTCCGCCAGGTCGCCGCCCACCGGGGATTTGTCGGGTGGATTGAGTACAGCCGGGATGGTTCCGTCCTGCTCACTTCCGGCAGCGAGCGCAACTGCCGGACCTGGGATCCGACGACCGGGCAGCTCTTGTGCAGCATTGAGCAGGTGATTCCCAATCGAGGCGTCGCCACGATTTCAGATGACGGGTCGCTCGTGGCATTCTGCGACACCCGTGACGCGCTCCGCGTGTTCGAGACCCGGCCGCGCCGTTGGCTCACGCGGCTCACCGGCCCGGAAAACACTGTGCACACCGTCCGTTTCAGCCCGAGCGGGGATAGTCTCGCGGCGGTCTCTTCTGACGGTCTGCTGCGAGTGTGGAACCCGGCCGATGGGACGCTCCGGTGGTCGCTGGCGCCCGAAGGCGGGAACGGGCCACTTGAGGCCATGACGTATTCAAAGGACGGCGACAGGATTTTCGTCGCCGGTCAAGGGGGCGACATCCGGGAGGTCGAAGTCCTGGAACACCGGTCGATGCGGACCCTCGTCAAGGGGGCTGACCGGATCACATGGCTTGGATGCAGCCCCAATGGGCGAATCCTGGCCGCGGCGGGCGGGACCGCCACCATCGATCTGTACGATGCGACGACCGGCTCACCGCTGCGGAGTCTTCAGGGGCATTCGCTCAGGGCGATCGAGTGCGTATTTAGCGCCGACAGCGAGACGCTGTACTCCGTCGGAGCGGAAGGCGTGTGTATTGGCTGGGACATCAAGACGGGGCGGGAGCGATTCCGGACCGAGAGCGCCGGGGCCTCGATGCGGGCGATTTGCCTCTCTCCCGATGGATCGACGGTGGTTTCCGGGTGCGACGACTGGATCATCAGGATGTTTGACGCCAGGAACGGGAAGTTGATCAGGTCGATCAACGGAGCCAAACAGCATGTGTTCGGCCTGGCCTTTCACCCGAAGGGAAACATCCTGTTCTCGTGCAATCGCGATTCAATGGTGCAGGTGTGGGACGTGCGCACGGGGCGCGAACTGGCGGTGCTCGATGGTCATGCCAACCTGGTGCTCTCGCTGGCCGTTTCCCCTGACGGCATGACCCTCGCGACAGGGAGTTCGGACCGATCGGTCGGGGTTTGGGACCTTGGGTACTACCGGCGCCACGTTGCCGGTAACGCCTCCCAGTGGAAGGACAAGGCCCCGGTCATGACATCCGTCGAACCGAGGTGAGGCACAACGTCCCTGTTCCTGGAACACGCGGGCGACGATGAGCGGGTCGGGTCGTCCCACCGGTGACAACAAGGGATTCGACCGACTTCCGCGGCTCGCTAGATCGTCCTCGCCGTCGCGTTGGTGGCGGCACCATCGGGCTTGAGTTCAATCGTGGAGCGTCCGGACTTGGGTTTGTTCGCCGTCCCGCCCTGCAAGAGCCACTCCGGGGATAGCCCAAGGCCCTGGCATAGCGCCGCCACGAAGTAGGCCGAAGGCCTGCCTCGAGTGATGTAGCGTCGAACCGTCTCCGGGTGAACCCCGGTCAAAGAGGCCAAGCGCGAGAAGCTGATGCCGTCCACCGCTTGCTTGACTCTGACGTGAAGTTCCCGTTCCCAGGCGAGTTTCTGTTCTCTGGATCCGAATCGGGACGTAGATGTCTTCATAAACAGTGGTTCCCATGAAATCCCTCGCCAGCCAAGCGCGGACGATGGGTGTTCCCGTTGAACAGGGCGAAGGCTGCGGGGCAGGTGTGACACAAAATGGCCGACGAACTCACAATTTCCGATTCGCTGGGGCAAAATCCACAGGTTTGAGTGGTGGGCTAGCGCATGAGCTCGTCCGGCGCGAATCCCAAGTCGATCCAAATCAGCTTCAGGACGCTCAGAAACGCTTCGGTTTGGAAGCTGAACGGTGCCGCGTCCAGCATGGTGAATACCTGGTGGATCTCGGCGCCGAGCTCCTCACGTTCAGCCTCGCTGAGTGAAGATGGGATGCCATCCAGCAGGTATTGGCTGGCCACAACGCCCATCTTGGCCGTCAGGGTGGTTGCCTGAGCGAACTTCGCCGGGTCGCCGCCCATGAGGCGGTAGATGCGTTCGAGGCACTGGTACACATCATCGAGCCAGTTCGCCTGGTTTGCCATGGTCGCCGCGGCATCGGGACCGGAAACTTGCGGAGCTTCCGTCACCTCCGCCCTGGAGAGTGGAGCCGCAAAGACCAATAAAGCGGCGGTTCCCAAAAAAACGCATTTTCGGTTAGAATCTCGCAACATGGTTCGTCCCTCACATGCCGCGGACCCCGATCCCACACGAGAAAGAGAGTGCGGCCAATTGACAGGGCGAGCGCCGAGCGGCGTACGTGACGAGAACCGCGCGAAAATGTGTGCTGGGGCGGGTGAAGCTGGGAAAGACGGGTTGTCGGAGGAAGCGGGGCTGGGCGAGTTATTGGAACGCGTCCGGACCGGCGACCGCGAAGCTGGTGCGGAGTTCATTTCGCGCTACGGCGGGCGGATCCGGAGGCGTGTTCGAGGAAAGCTGTCGCCGGCGATGAGGCGGCTCTTTGATTCCCAGGAGATCCTGGCGACGGTCGCTCGGCGACTCGATGTCCTGGTCGCCAACGGACAGATTCAAGCGGTGAGCGATGGGCAGGTGTGGAGCCTGGTCTTTACCATCGTGGATCACTCTCTGGTGGAAAAGGCCCGGGTGTATCGCGGGCTGCGGGCCAAGGAAGGGGAGGACAGCGGCCTGGCAGAAAGAATCCTGGATCGGCTGCGGGCCGCGGAGCGCTACCGCGAGGATGGGCCGGAGCTGGAGATCGACCGGGCCCTGCGGTCGCTGGGTGACCGTGTGGACCGGCAGATTCTTTCGCTGTGGCTCATGGGCCGGGATTCGTCCTCGATCGCGGTCGCGATCGACATGGCCCCGGCCACTGTGCGGAAGCGGTGGGAACGGATTCGCGATCAACTTCGCGTGGCGTATCTCAGCGGAGACTGTTGATGGAGGGCGCGTCAGGCACGGTGACGAGTCGGGTGGAGGAGGCGTATCGGGCGTCGCCGCAAGACCCGGAGATCGGGGAGTTGCTCCGGATCATCGGGCCCGGCTCGGACGATGACCTGGCCGAGTTGATCGAGGTTGACGGTCGAACGCGCATCGGGCTGCGCCGCTCCATCGGGCTGAATCGGTACCTCGACGCCATACCCGACCTCGCGGGACGCGAGTTGCCGCTGGATGCGGCAATCGACGTGGTCTTGAGGGAGATGTCCGGCGGCGCCCGCCCAACGAGACAGGCGATCGATGCGTTGACGGCCCTGCATCCGGAGCTCCGATCCGCCATCGGCGATGCGGCCATGCTGGGAAAGGCGGTGGTGTCGACCACCGGCGTGAGCAGGATCGTCCGGACCTCGCCCGCTCGGCCGGTGCCTTCTGATTTCGGGCCTCGGGCGGCCGACGGTGTGCCTCGGTACGAACTCAAGGAGGTGCTGGGTTCGGGAAGCACCGGAGAGGTGTACCTCGCCGTGGACCGTCAACTCTCCGAGCCCGGCCACGAGGCGCACGTGGCGATCAAGGTCATTTCGGTCGGGGGCCAGTCCACGCGAGCGCGCCTTCAACTCGCCGAGGAGGCCTCCAAGGCCCGGCGCGTGGTGCACGATCATGTCGTGCGAGTGTTCGACAAGGGCGCCTCGGAGGAGGGTGAGGACTACATTGTCTACGAGTTTGTGGACGGGGGCGATCTCGACAAGTGGTTCGAGGCGCGGGGGAGAAAGCTGACCTGCAGAGAGGCGGCGACCATGGTGGCGCAGATCGCGCGAGGGCTGCAGGCCGCGCACGTCGCGGGGCTTGTGCATTGCGATCTCAAGCCTTCCAACATCCTGGTGACGGAGGGGGGAAGCCCCAAGGTGGCGGACTTTGGCATCGCGGTTCGCGAAAGCGACTTGGCCAGCATGGGCGGGGACACGATGCGTCCGATCGGCAATGTCGCTTTCATATCGCCGGAGCAGTACCGGGGGGAGCCTGGCTCATTGGGCGTGCTGTCCGATGTGTATGCCCTGGGCGGGGTGCTGTTCTACCTGCTCACGGGGCACCTTCCCAACGGCGGCACGGTTGAAGAAGTGGCGCGAACGCACGCGCTCGACGGAGGCCGTCTCGCCGCGCCCGACCCTCGCGTCGTTCGTTCGGATATTGACCTCGACCTGGCGAGGATTTGCGTGCGATCCATGGCCCTGAGGGCGGGGGACCGGCACGCCTCGCCCGCTGCCCTGGCCGACGACCTCGAATCTTGGGTTGCGCACGAACCCATTTCCTGGCAGCGGCCGTCGATGTGGAAAGTCGTCCGGCTGGCGGCACGCCGGCGACCCGGCGTGGCCGTGGCCAGTGCCGTGGCGGCCCTGTCGATCCTTCTGGGCGCGGGTGCCGGCGGGTACTGGGCATCCGTAGCGGGGGCCAACCGCATCAGGGCCGACGAAGCTGACCACAAAATTGACTCGGCCCGGCTCGAGGCCGAGAACGGGATGCGCTTGATTGACCGGTTGCGGGCCCAGGGGATGGGAAGGGATCTGCTTCAGATTGTCATGGCGCTCGAAGGGACTTTGGGTTCGCGCGTGCTTGGATCGCCCGAGGTTCGGGTTCAACTGTGGGAGCGAAAGATACAAACGGTCCGCGAGACCATCGCCGAGTACGAGGCGACCGGCCGATCGACCGACGTTGAAACGCTGATGTGGCAGGGACTGCTCGGGTTCTGGCTTCTCAACGTCGAGCGGTACGAAGAGGCCGTTGAGGTGCTGGACTCGGTGATGGCGAAGTGGGAGGTCAAGGGGTTGATGGGTGATGCGCTCGCCCGACAGACGGGGCGTCTGGCCGCGAGCGCGCACGCCTTGCAACTCGGCAGAGCCGTCCTCTCGCGGCCATTGACGGAGAACGAGAGGGCGCGAGCGGGCGTGCTCGAAACGGCGCTGACGAGAGCCTTGACGGACGGCGGGATTTCCGGCGGGTATCCCAGCCGAGAACACGTTCTCGCCGGCTTGGTCGCGCTCTACGGCCCGGACATACTCAACCGCCCCCGCGAGTTGGTCGTGGCCCAGAAAAAGCTTGACCAGCACCGGGAAAAGCAAAAACCAACCAAGCCCGCCGCGAAGCCGGGGGCGTAGGTTGCGGGTTCCGGGTCGGGACAGGGGCATGCGCGGGAACGTCGCGGAGACAGTTCATGTCAATCCAGAAGAAGCTGGCAAATACCCTGACCTCGGTGATGCTGGGAGTGGTGATGGTGCTTGTGGTGTTCTGGATCGTGTACCTCGTGCTGAGATAAAGGGTTGTGGCGGGGCGGCATTCTGGTAGGCTGGCGCGGGCACCCCGTCGATTTCAGCTCGAACTCCAGGCGGAAGGGGTGCGCGGGACGCTGGACAGGGCTCTTCGAAAGAGGTGACCCCATGAGCACGGTTGAAGCGGCGCGATCGATCCTCGGCATGAGTGCCATGGCGCAACCTCAGCACCAACCCAAGAGCCGGCGCGGGCCGGTCGCGGACGGGCCGAACCTGGTGACCCTGGTGAATCGTCTCACGTGGGGGTTCACTCAGGAGGAGTACGCCCTCGCGACTCAACTTGGGTTCAACCAGTACATCGAGTATCACCTGGCGCACACAGCGATTCCGGACAAGCAGGTCAACACGTTTCTCGGTTCGACGGCGGGTGAGATTCAGGGCCAGGAGGTGTTCGAGACCCTGTGGATGTCGCCGTATTACCTCGGCCTGCAGACGTCGCCCGGCAACGTACAGAACGCGCTGATCCGCGCGATGATCATCCGCGCGGTGTATTCGAGGCGTCAGCTGTACGAGCGCATGGTGGAGTTCTGGTCCGATCACTTCAACATCTGGATCGGACAGGACGAGTTGATCCAGCGCATCAAGACGGCCGACGACCGCGATGTCATCCGTCCCAACGCGTTGACCACGTTCGGCGATCTCCTCCGGGCCAGCGCGAAGAGCCCCAGCATGCTGGCCTACCTGGACAACAACCTCAACACGCGCACCGGCGGCAACGAAAACTACGGGCGCGAGTTGCTCGAACTCCACACCATGGGCGTGACCGGCGGGTACACCCAGACGGACGTGATCCGCGTCGCCAAGTGCCTCACAGGCTGGACCTACTGGGGCGGCACCGGGGGCGGCACCGGGGCTCCTTACAACGGCTACACGTTCCGATTCAATGCCACGGCCCACGATCCCGCCCAGCAGATCCTCTTCGAGGGCACGCCTCAGCAGATCACGATCCCGGCGGGTGTGAACAACGCGGCCACGAACGTCACTCGAGGCGAAATGGTCCTCACGGCGCTCCTCAATCACCCCAGCACGGCGCAGTTCATCTCCCGCAAACTGCTCGTTCGGTTCTGGGGCGAGAACCCACCGCAGACCCTGGTCGACTCCGTGGCGACGACGTACACCGCCACGGGCGGCGACATCAAGGCGATGCTGCGCACGGTCTTCGGGTGCTTGCTGACGAGCCCGCCGCCGCCCAAGTTCAAGCGACCGCTGAACGTGCTCGTGTCCGCGCTGCGCGTCACGAAGGCCAGCGTCACATCGCTCGTCAACTTTCCCGCGTCCGTGCAGACTCCGCTGGTGTCCGCCGGGCAGCAGCCATTCTCGTGGCAGCCTCCTGACGGGTATCCGGAGTCGATCTCGTACTGGGTCGGGCTGCTTCTGCCCCGGTGGAACTTCGGGGCTTCGCTGTTGAACGGCAACTACAGCGGCGTGACGGTTGACACGTCGGTCGGCGGGGCTCTGCTCGCCGGGGCGACGACCCAGCAGCAGGTCGCCGACCGGATCGACTTGTTGTTCTTCAACGGGCAGATGGCCGCGGCGGACAAGTCGGCCATTCTCGCTCACTTGCAGCCGGTGTTGCCGGCGACGGTGCCGACGCAGACGCAAGTCAAAGAAGCATTCGGGTTGGCCATCGGTTCCCCGGGATTCCAGTGGCACTGAAGTGATCCAGGTTGAGCGCGGAAGCGCCGCGGAGAGCAGGCCATGAACGAGCACGACTGTCATGCATGCCAGGAGTACAACGAACTTTCCCGGCGGAGCTTTCTCAAAGCGGGCGGTCTCGCTCTGCTGGCGGCTGGGGTGCCCGCGTGGCTTCCTCGTATCGTCATGGCGAAGCACTTTGTCGCCGGGCGCGATGTGGTCGTTTATGTCTATCTCCGCGGCGGGGCGGACGGCCTGACGATGGTCGCCCCCTATGGAGATCCCGCGTACGCCACGATCAGACCCAACTTGAAACTGTTGCCCCCGGGAAGCGGCGCGGGGTCGTCCCTGCTCATTCCGAACAGCAGCATGTTTGGTCTGGCCCCGGGCCTGAACCCGCTGCTCGAGCCCTACAACGCCGGAAAGCTGGCGATCGTGCACGCCTCCGGGTTCATGGTCCCCAACCCATCCCGTTCGCACTTCGACGCCCAACGCTACATGGAGGTCGGCAAGTTCAACGACCCGAACCTCTTCTCCGGCTGGCTGGGACGACACCTGGCGGACACGGGCGCCGTCATGCCCGGACAGCCCGTCCGCGCGATCGGCGTCGCCAACGGTCTCCAGCAATCGCTCCTGGGCGCGCCAAAGTCCATCCCCGTCCCCGGCCTCGCCCAATCCACGTCTCCCAACTACAACATCACCGGCTCGGCGTCCACTGCTTCGACGCGACTCGCGCGGCTCGACGCCATGTACAGCGCCGTCGCCGAACCGGTGAAAACGGCGGCGCAGACGACCCAGGCCACCATCACGCTGTTGAACTCGATCGGGTTCGGGACCTACACGCCCGCGGGCGGAGGTGTCTATCCCGCGACTTCGTTCGGTTACGCGATGAAGTCTGCCGCGGCCCTGATCAAGGCGGACATCGGTGTCGAGGCGATCGCCATCGACAAGACGGGCTGGGACCTTCACGCGAACCTGGGACCGGTCACGGGGGCGATGAACACGCTGCTCGACGACCTCGGGAAGGGAATGCAGGCATTCTTCCGTGATGTCATTGGTGGCTCGACGCGCAACGCCGTGGTCGTCGTGATGTCCGAGTTTGGTCGTCGCGCGGCCGAGAACGGCAGCCTCGGCGTCGATCACGGTTACGGCAACATGATGCTGCTGATGGGGCACAATATCAACGGCGGCCAGGTGATCAGCCGCGATGCGCAGGGGCTGCCGGGCTGGCCGGGACTCGCCCCGGGACAACTGTTCCAGGGGTTCGACCTCGCCGCGACGATCGATTACCGAAATGTGCTGTCCGAGGTGTGCCAGAACCTGCTGCAGAACACGAATCTCGCCAACGTGTTTCCCGGGTACGTTCAGCAGCCCTTTGTGGGCGTCACCGTCTAGTCGTGAGGTGCGCCGGGCTCGGACCGGGATTGCGGTACCGGTCTACGCTTTCGCGTGGGCCTGACGTTTGAGCATCCGGCGTGGCTCTTGCTTGGTCTGCTCGCTCTGCCCGCGGGGTGGGTGGGAGTGGCGTGGTTTTCGTCCATGAGCCGCGTTCGACGGTGGTCCGCTGTCGTAACCCGCGCTGTTCTCATCGCATTGGTGTCGGCCATTCTCGCAGGGGCGAGCATGGTTCGGTCCACCGACCGCCTCGCGGTCATCGGCGTGATCGACGTCTCGGAATCAGTGAGGATGTTTGGGAAAGTGGGGGAGGGCGGCACTGACCCGGTTCTCGCCGCGAAGCAGTTTCTCATCGCGGCGCAGGCCCGCCGCGGGCCCGACGACGTGATCGGCGTGATTGCGTTCGACGCCAAGGCCGTCGCGGTGGTCATGCCCACGAGGGGCGATGTATCGGATCGGTCTTTCGAGGTGCGCCATTCGGAAGGAACGGATCTCGCTGGTGCGATCAGGCATGCCGCGGCAATCATTCCGCCGGAGAGCGCCGGGCGGCTGGTTCTCTTTACCGATGGCATTCAGACCGCCGGCGATGCGCTGGTGGCCGCCAGAGAAGTCGGGCGCGGTCTGGGTCGGTCAACGCCGATTGATGTGGTCCCGGTCGCGCTGCTCGCGACGCGAGAAGTCGTAGTGGAATCGGTGGACGTCCCGCCGCGGGCCGCGGCGGGCGCGACCATCGCGGTGCGCATCGCGCTTCGATCGACGGGCCCGGCGACTGGCGTGCTGGAACTCACGCGCGAAGGCGAGCTAGTGGACCTGAATGGCGCGGAACCGGGAACGGGCCGGCGGGTCACGCTTCGCGAGGGGCGTCAGGTCGAGGTCGTCTCGGTGCCTTTGCCGCCGGGCCGCCTGCACCGCTTCGAGGCGGTGTTCACGCCGGATGTGGAAACGCTGGTGTCCGGGGAAACACGACCGATCTCGGATACCCGTTCGGAGAACAACCGCGCGCAAGGCTTGACGGTGAGCGGCGGCAAGGGCTCGGTCCTGCTGGTCGACGGAGTGGATGTTCCCGGCGGGCCGGGAGGTGGGGGAGTGCTGGCGCGGACGCTACGAGAAGGCGACATTGAAGTGACCGTGGTTCCGCCCGAGGCAACTCCGTCGAGCCTTCTGGAACTCCAGGCGTTTGACATGGTGATTCTGGAGAACGTGCCGGCCGAGTCCGTTGCGCCTTTGGCGCAGCGTGCGTTGGTGGCGCACGTCAGGGATACCGGCGGCGGGTTGGTCATGGTGGGAGGGCCGGACTCACTCGGTGCCGGCGGCTGGAAAGGGAGCGAACTTGAGCCCATTCTGCCGGTGAAACTGGACCTTCCGGAACGGCTCGTTCAGCCGGACGCCGCCGTCATTCTCATCATGGACAACTCGGGTTCCATGGGTCGCGAGGTGATGGGTTCGGTCTATTCACAGCAGGAAATCGCCAACCAGGCCGCGGCGCTGGCCGTCAAGACGCTGGACAAGAAGGATCTCGTCGGCGTGATCGTATTCAACGCCGCGACGTCCGTGGTTGTGCCGTTGGCGCAGAACTCCGATTCGAAGGCAACCGCAGAACGGATTCTCGCGATAGGTTCGGGCGGTGGCACGGTGATGGGGCCCGCGTTGTCCGAGGCTGGCGCCCAGATCGGCAAGGTCAAGGCGGCCGTGAAGCACATCATCGTGCTCTCGGATGGCCGCTCCGCCGGATTCGAATCTCTGCCGGCGATGGCCGAGCGGATTCATGTGGAAACCGGGGCGACGATCTCAACGATCAGCGTCGGCGATGCCGCCGACGAGGAAACCATGGGAGCGATCGCCGATCGCGGCGGCGGCAAGTCGTACATCGTCAACAACCCGAACCTGCTGCCGAAGTTCTTTCTCAAGGCCGTGCGAGTGATTCGGACGCCGCTGATCCGGCTCGGGTCGTTTGAGCCTGTGATTGAGCGGGCGCCCTCACCGCTGACCGCCGGCCTGCCATCCCCGCCGCACCTCCTGGGGATGGTGCTCTCGCAGCGAAGGCCCGAGGCCACGATCACCTACGCCATGTCCGCCCCCGGTGGAGAGCCGCTCCTGGCGTCGTGGAACGTCGAACTGGGAAAGGTCGGCGTGTTCACCTCGGATGCCAGTCGATGGGCGAGAGACTGGATCGACTGGCCGGGGTATCGACAGATGTGGACGCAGACCGTCCGGGCATTGAGCCGCGCTGCGCTGAACAGCCCATTCGAACTTCTGGTCGAGCCAGATGGAGACTCACTGCGGGTGCGGCTGGAAGCATCGAATCCGGATGGCAAGCCGGTGGATGCGATGACGGTTCCGGTCGCCATCTACAGCCCCGACGGAACACAATCGACGTGTGCCCTCTCTCAAACCGGGCCCGGGACATACGAAGCGAGGGTCCGTGCATCCGAGAGCGGTGCCTACATCGTGGTGGCGAAGCCCACCTTGAACGGCCAGGTCATGGCCGGACTCATCGGTGGGGCGTCGGTTTCTTCCGGGGTCGAGTATCGCCGTTTGACGACCAACTACCCGTTGCTGGAGGCCATAGCCGGCGAGTCACACGGCCGCGTTTTGTCATTCGGCGACGGCGCCAGCGCCGACTTGTTTAGCCGCGACGGGCTGGCGCCGAGACTCGCACGGGCCCCATTGTGGAGAGTCCTGCTCGGATGGACGATCCTGATCCTGCTGCTGGACGTCGGCATGCGGCGCGTTGCGTGGGACCGGTTTGTCAGTCGAGAGTTCGGAATCGACGTGAAAAAGGCCGCGGCAGAGGCTGTCGCGGATCGGGGGGCGAGAGCAGCGCGCGCGGTGAACCGGCTCCGTGAGGCCCCGAAGCGCACCGACACGTCGGGCGGTTCATCTCCTCTTACCGCCCTGACGGACGTCGACGCGGAAGGGGTCGTTGAGGCCGAACAGGACCGGCGACGGCAAGATCGGCTCGCGCGTGTGCGAGCGTTGCGAGAGCAGCAGGCTCCCAGAGAGACCTCGGATGAGGCAGGTGAAGCACCCGCCCCGGTGCCGGCCGAGACGCCGATTCCCAGGGCCGAGCCGGTCGGGGAGCCCGGAAGCCTTCTCGCTGCCAAGCGAAGGGCACGCGACCGTATGGATGGAGGTCCTGAGTCGTGAACACGCGACCCGCGAGCGAATCCAAGATGCCGCTGCACGCGATGAACCCGACGGGGCGTTTCTCTGATCGGGCTGAAGATTACGCGAGGTACCGGCCCTCGTACCCGAGCGCGACGATCGACGCGGTGCTCGCCGGGCTTGGTCAGCCGCGCAGCCTCGTGGCGGCCGATGTCGGCGCGGGAACGGGCATCTCGTCCCGGCTGCTCGCCGATCGTGGCGTGTCGGTGGTGGCTATCGAGCCCAATGAAGCCATGAGAACGGCCGCTCATCCGCACGCGGGCGTAAGGTGGCAGGCGGGAACAGCCGAGTCGACGGGCCTTGACGGTGGCAGCGTTGACCTCATTCTCGTGGCTCAGGCGTTTCACTGGGTTCGGCAGGAAGAGGCCCTCGTCGAGTTCGCGCGAGTGCTCAAGCCCCGCGGCAGGATCGCCCTGGTGTGGAACGAACGCGACCGGGCCGATGCGTTCATGACGGAATACCGGGACGCCATCGCGGCCGCGGGCGGAGAGCACCCCGCCGAGGCCCGGCAGTTTGACCCCGGCGTCATCGCCGGAAGCGGGCTGTTTGAATCGCCGACACTCTGGGAGAGCCCCAACACGCAGCGACTCGACGAGGCGGGGCTCATCGGGCGGGTGTTGAGCGCTTCCTACGCGCCCAAGGACGGACCAAGAGCGGACGAGTTGCGTCGCCGGTTACGGACTGCCTTCGCGAACTTCCGCGACGACGACGGGTTGGTAACTCTGCGATACATCGTCCGCCTGTGGGTATCTCACAGGATGGACTGAGCTGTTTTTCGAAATTGATCACCACGAGATGGCTACCGGGCGGCGATGATGGGCTGCGGAACGCCGTGGAGGCTGAGCCGGTCGGCGCGGTCGATGCGAACGGAGACTATCCGGCCGATCATGGATTCAGAATCGGATGCTCCGAAGAACACGATGAGATCGCCATCGGTCCGGCCCGAGAGTTGCGTCGTTGGTTCCGGCGATGGCGATTCTTCAGCACCAATTGCGCACGCCGAGCCGCCGATGTCCTTACCGCCCACCGTCAATCCGACGGTGCCACGCGCGCCCTGTGCCCGCCTCTTCACTTCACGGCGCGACACACCTTCGACGAATACGTCCACCGTCTTACCCACCTGCTCGCGGCTGATGTCATCGCTGATATCGCTCTGAATGGCCAGCAACTCGTTGTTGCGGCGACGCTTGACGTCGTCCGCGATGTCATCCGGAATCTTGTCGTACGCCGTCGTTCCCGGCCTGGGAGAGTACTTGAAGATAAAGCAGTTCTTGTATCGTGCCCGGCGGACCATCGAAACGCTCGCCGCGAAGTCCTCTTCCGTTTCGGTGGGGAACCCGACGATGATGTCCCCTGAAATCATGAGAGGCCGCCCCCGCTCGGGCTGGTGGAGGTGCTGCCGGGCACGATCGAGAAACTCCAGGTACTCGCTCGCCGTATACCCGCGGTTCATGAGTTTCAGGATTCGGTCCGAACCCGACTGTCCCGGCACGTGCAGGTACCGACAGATTCTCGGGTGATCTCGGATCACCTCCAGCACATCATCGCCGAAGTCGCGAGGAAAGCTTGTCACAAACCTCAGCCGCTTGATTTCGGGCACCTCCTCGTGAATCCGCGACAACAGGTCTGCGAAGGTCGTTGTCGCCTTTCCCGAGAACGGGTCTCGGCGATGCCCGCCCGTATAGCTCCGGCCCTTTTGCGGCTGGATCACTCCATCGATCGTGACCGCGGCGCCGTGCTCGAATCGATAGTGATTCACGGTCTGGCCGAGCAACGTGACTTCGATCACGCCCGCGTCCGCCAGGCGCTTGCATTCATCCACGATGTGGTCCGGAGGGCGGTGGACTTCCGCCCCGCGCGTGAACGGCACCACGCAGTAGGTGCAGAACTTGTTGCACCCGCGGGTGATCCGTACGTACGCCGATCGGCGCGGGCCATCGCCGTCGGTCGGCGAGAGCGAACGCGACAGGTCGAGCAGTTCGAGCGAATCCGCGGCCGCGGCCAGCGTGGCGCTCCGGCGCGAAGAGCCACCGGCGAGCGCGATCTGCGCGGCAGAGGCCAGGGCGGCTCCGGGGTCGTCCGCGGTCAGAGATTCGCGCGTCCGCACCGCGTTGTCAATGAGCGCGGGGAGCTTGTCGAGTTCCGCGGGCCCGCACAGGATGTCCACGACCGGCATGCGTCGGACCAGCGAGGTTCCGTCCCGCTCCGCCATGCAGCCCAGCACGCCCACCACCAGGCTCGGCTGCCGGACCTTGCGCAGTCGGAGTTCCCCGAGCCGCGACCACACCTTTTGTTCGGCGTGCTCGCGGACCGAGCAGGTGTTGTAGAGCACAACGTCGGCGCCCTCGGGATCGGGCGTGAACCCGTATCCCAATGCGCGAAGCTGTCCGGACACGAGCTCCGAGTCCAGCTCGTTCATCTGGCATCCGAATGTTTCGAGGTACACCGTGCGGGCCATGGGAAACGAAGTTTATGCGCCTTGATGCCGCGCCCGAAACGTGCCCCTGAACTCGCGCGGCCCGTTCGCCCTCTACACTGGCCCGCATGTGGCGCGGCATCTCTCTGGCCAACAAGTGCCTCTTGCTCTTCGGCGGGGCCGTCGTGCTCATCGTTTTTGTCGCGCTGTCGGTCCCTTGGCTCCGCATGAACAGCCTGGTCGATTCCGGCCAGCACGAGGTCTCGCGGCAACTTGCCAACGTGTGGGAGTCGCTCGAACGCTGGTCCCCCGCGGCCGAGGGTGAGAGTGTTGAGAGGGCGGGAATTGTCGCCCGCCGCCTCGGGGTCGATCTCGCGCGGACGGAGTCCCAGAAAAGTGCGTTTCTCCGGCGGGCATTACGGTCGTTCGAATCGTCCCTTGACTCCAACGAATACCAGAGCGCCTCGTGGCAGGGGCTGGGACGAGAATACCGCTACGCACGCGCCCTCCGCGGGGACGACAAGACGGTCCGGGGAGTCATCGTGCTGGAGCGACGGCCGATCGAGGCCACGCGGCTGCTGATCGTCAATACCGCATACGTGCTCAGCGCCGGGTGCGTGGTGCTCGGCCTGGCGGTGCTGGTGTTCTACCTGATCACGCACCGGATCATCCTGAGCCCGGTGCGGGCGCTCAAGGAGACCGCGGAGCGCGTCCGCGAGGGTGACTTGAACATCCGGTCCGAGATCAAGACGGGCGACGAGTTCGAAGAGCTCTCCGGAACGTTTAACTCGATGCTTGTGGAGGTTGTGCGAAGCCAGAACCAGCTTCGCGCCATCAACAGCGCGCTCGACGTCAAGCTCGACGAGCTTTCAGAGGCCAATACCGCCCTCTTCGAGACCGCCCGCCTCAAGGGCGAGTTTCTCGCGGGCGTCAGCCACGAACTCCGCACACCCCTGAACTCCATCATCGGCTTTGCGGAACTGATGCGAGACCAGGCACAGTCGGAGCTCGATGCCGGCGACGATTCGACCAGGCTCTCGAAACGCGTCCGGTACCTCGACAACATCCTGAACTCGGGGCGGGGCCTGCTCGACATGATCAACGGCCTGCTCGAAATGGCGAGGCTGGAAGCGGGCAAGGTCGAGCTCAAGCCGGCCCCGATCAATCTCCGCGAGGTGTGCGAGGGAGTGCTCGGCCTCATTTCGCCGCTCGGCGAAAAGAAAGGGCTGGAACTCGTGCTCGAGGCGGCCGAAGAGCTTCCGATTATCGAGACCGATCAGAAACTTCTCCAGCAGGTGCTGTTCAACTTTCTCAGCAACGCTGTGAAGTTCACCCCTTCGCTGGATTCCTCAGGACACAAGGGGCGCGTCACGCTCCGGGCCGAGTTTCTTCCGGCCCGCGGCGACCAGGGCGCCGACGCCATCGACCGCGTGCGGATCAGTGTGATCGACACGGGCCCCGGCATCGCGCCAGAAGATCAGCCGCGGCTGTTCCAGAAGTTTCTCCAACTCGACGCTTCGCACACGCGCGAGCATACCGGCACGGGGCTCGGTCTCGCGATCTGCCGCGAGCTCGCGACCATGCTCCAGGGAGAGATCCAGCTGGTCAGCGAAGTGGGGCGGGGGTCGATGTTCAGCGTGATCCTGCCGCGCCGGATCGACCTGGAACGCGCGAAGGAGCAGAAGCTCGAGTCCGCGTTCCGCGGGGCGCTCACCTCTCAGCGGACGTGAGGCCGCCGCCGGTCACCGCGCGGCCCACGTGATGCCTCAGTTCCGGTTCCGACCCGTCCATGGGCCAGTCGATGGCGATGACGTCAATGCGGACCGGTCGATCACGCCACCCATTGGCCCGGGCGAGCGACTTCGAGATGGATCCAAGCGTGCGGCGCTTTCGGGCCGTCACGCTCGCTTCCGGTGCGATGGCCTCGCCCTGCGGCGAACGCCCGGACCCACGCAGGCGCGTCTTGACCTCGACAACCACGATGTCCGTGCGGTCCGGACACTCACACACGATGTCGGCCTCTCCCTGCTTGAGCCGCGCGTTTCGAGCGAGAATGCGATAGCCGCGGCGACGCAGGTACTTCGTGGCGAACGATTCACCCCGCCGTCCGAGCTCGCGGTACCCGGGCACAACTCCCGACTTCCGTCCAAAGCGTGTCACCAGCCATCGGAGCACCGGTCTACCTCCCGGCGGGCCAATAGCGATCCGCCGCGATGTCCACCAGCTGCTGGGTCATGACGTCAAGGTCGGTGAAGTTCGCCCGATTCACCAGCCGACGGATGTACGCGGCCTTGCCCGCTTCCTGGGCGCGCAGGTCAAGCCGATCCGCGATGGCTTTCTGTACCTCCGGTTCGCCCAGGTAACGTGTGCGGTTCTCGAGCGACTCAAGGCACAGCCACGTCAGCACGGTCTTCCCGGTACGATCCACTCGCGACACGGGTTGGGGTGTGTGCTCCCCCGCGTGGAGTTTCTGAGCCGCGACATTGAGCTCATCGAAGTTGAACGGTGTGGCCTGCTCATACGGACCGACGATCACCGTCTGCCCATCGCCGAACAAGCCGCCGTCGCCCGGGTTGTAGTCGTTCGCGGGCATCGCGGCGACTGTCGCGAATGGTTGCTTGGCGTCCAGCGCCGACTGAACGGCTTTGATGCCTTCCGCGTTGTCCGCGGGCACGATGATCATCCGGAACTTCGCCCGCGTCGGCGGACGGAACATCTCGATGTTGCGTTCGTAGAACCGCTTGATGTCCTTCCAGCTGGCTTTGTACCGGCTTTTCACCTTCTCTTCGATCTGCATGTTGATGAGCACGGCCGTCTCGACGTAGCGACCGAAGCGCTGCTCATCCTGGTTCTCGGCACGAAGGTTCCGCTCGAGCTCGGCGGTGCTGCCGCCGATATTGCGACGTTTGTTCTCCGTCGCTTCGCGGACGTAGTGGCTGAGCCCCTGGCGCTGCTCGGGCTTGAGCTTCGCGCGCGCCTCGGCGGAGAGTACCTCATCGTTCAGAATTCCATTGAGCCGGCCGCGGAAGAGCACCTCCGCCAGCGCCAGCCAATCCTGACGCTTCGCCGCCTCGTTGCTCGGCTTCTTTCCGATCATCGACCACTCGAAGGGCGACAACGTGCGCGTCCGCGCCGTCACTTCGAGCTGCGGCCCGATCTGCATGAACATGTCTTCAACACGAATCGGACGACCGTTGATTTCTCCGATCTTGGCATCGATCAACGTGGGTGTTTCAAACTCCCCGACGTTCGTCAGCGGAGGCAGCGCCGGCGGCCCGGGCTCGACGCTCACGTCCGGAAGGCCTTGCCGGGCATCCCGTACCGTCTGCATTGGTGCGTGCGCCGGTCCCGAGCCGGCTCGGGCCACCCCGCCAGCCGCTGTTGGAGTCGCCTCGCGTGTCGTCGGGATGGTCGCCGGGTCCGTAATGAAATCTTCGGTCTTGAGCACCGTCGATGTTCCCGGAGCGCTTCTCCCCGCGCAGCCCGTCAGGGCGACGATCGTTCCGATCCCAGCGATCCATCGCTTTGTGAGGTTCCGGTGCATGATCGCGACACGGTACGTTACCGGTCCCGTGTGAGCAAGCGGGCGGACGCCGCCGGCCCGGGGCCTACAGTCTGATCTCGAAAGGACCGCCCATGTCGGACCCCCAAGGGCCCAAGATCATCATCGACAGTGATTGGAAGTCACAGGCCCAAGCGGAGAAGGAGCGACTCGCGGCCGCCGAGAAAGCCAAACAGCCTCCGGCGCGACAGGGTGGCCTGGACGAGGCGCTGGGCGCTGACCCGGACGGCCCTCCGCAACCCAACATGGAAGAGCTGATCAAGACACTCGCCATGCAGGCGCTGATGTACCTCGGCGCCTTTCCGGACCCTGAAAGCGGCCGACGAGTCGTTGGGCTCGAAGCGGCCAAGTTCAACGTCGATCTCCTGGCGATGCTGGAAACCAAAACCAAGGGCAACCTCAACGAGCAGGAAAGCCAGTTCCTGACCCAGATGCTGCACGAGCTCCGGATGCGGTACGTGGAGATTTCGGCGGCCGTCGCCCAAGCCGTTGAGCAGGGTCGGCTCCAGCCCGGGGGTGGACCAGGAACCGCCGTCCCCGGCGGCATCCCACCGATCAACATCAAGGGCCCGCCGCGAACCTAGCGGGCCGTCGACCGGTCGACTGGGCCAATACTCCCGCGGGATTGCAGCGCTCTTGGAGCCCTGCAAGGCACGCTGTTATTGGCCGGCACGCGTGCCGCGCCGCGCGTGCTCGTCGTGGAAAGTCTCGACCTCGTCAACAGGTGGCCTGCAATTTTCTGAACCGGCTCGCGGCGCTTTGCGGTGCCTGCCGTCCCTATCGCCTGTTCGCTGCGCCGACGTGAAACCTGTCGCACGGCGTCTCGGATCACTGGGGCCATCCCCTCCTGCGGCCCGATGCTCTTGTTCCTATGGACCAGGGGATTACCGCTCGTCGCGATTCGGGCTCTTCTCGCACCGTGCTCCTCTTCGGAACGTGCGCGGTCGTGATGACTGGGACGCTGCTCGGCATGGACTGGCTCAAGACCCCCGTCGCCGGCCTTCCGACGGGCCTGTGGGTCGTTGCCGTGGTGCAGCTCCAATCCATTCTTGCCCATCGCCTTCGATCACGCTCAACGGTGCCTCTTGCTCATCATCACCAGCCATCGCGCATTCCAACGCTGTCGCGCACGGCGCTTCGTGTTGCGGCCGCCGGCTGGGAAACGATCCGCGTCGCCGCCAAGTCGCTCCGAGTTCCTCCATCCTGGTTCGTACGGATGGAAGACCGTCTGAGCGTGCACACCGACCGCAAGGCCGGTATCCCATCGACACTCCGCATCGGCCTCGACGCAGGGCCCGACGTTCGCCATTCCATTATCGAGCAGTCGTCTTCACTCGACGTGGAGTGGGTTGTTCTTTCTCCCAGCGCTGATGATCAAGCAGCCCTTCGGCGCCACAGACTCGACGCCCTCGTTCGCGTATCAGGCGACAGCGCGTCGCCCCCGATGAAGGTCGTCACACTCGAAAACCCCGAGCGCGAAGCCGCGTGGTACGACTGGGCTACACCGCGCCCCCTCACCTACGCCTCGGTCTTTCCGGTTCGCATCGACGCCGCCCAGGTCACGCTCGACCGGGTGGACCTTGCGGACGCCGCGCAGATCAATCTGCTCGCCTCAACGCTCCGCGCCGCAGCCGCCGCGGCCCGTACCCCACGCCGCCTTCGCCTGTCCGATCGGTTCAATGGCCGCCTGCCGTCTGCGCGCGGCATCGAAGGAGTCCGCACGCCCACCAGCCTCCTCGATCGCGCGATGCTGGAACTTGCCGGGGCACTCGTGGCGGCTGGTCCGTCCCAGACGCCCATCGCCAAGGCCGCCGGCCGTGCCGCCAGCGCCTGGCTCGCCGCTACCGAAGCGTGGCTTGACCTGACCGTCCGCCGGCAGGGAATCGAAGCCGCACTCGTCGCGGTTGGGCCCGAGCCAGAACTTCTTCTGCGTGCCGCGGCGCTCCGACTGGCCATGTTTGAAGACGATTGTGCATTCAGCGCACTGACCGACGCCGAACGCACCATCCGTTCAGGAACGCACCCGACCATGGGCGAGCACCTCGCGTTCCTTCAGGCCGAACTCGAACTTGGCACGCCGAGCCCGGTCACGCTCGGCCGCGTCGCGGCGGGCATCTGCCTGGTGTGTTCAACCAGCCCCCGGGAGCGTGTCGCGTTCATTCGGGGCGACATCATGGACGATGTTCGTCATTCGGCGTGGCTGGTCGGACGCGACCAGGACCGCGCGGTGCTCGGCGAAGTCTTCTCGCTCATGGGCGCAGACGCCGCGTCACCAAGTCCGTGGGTCTTGCGTGACGCCGCGTGAGTTCAAAGGGCACATGCACCGCAATGGCGACGGCCGCGGCATCGACAACGCTATCTCACCTGTCCTGACGTCGCTTCAGCCCTCGACATCCAGGTTCGGCCGATCTGAACCGTGACCACCCGGTGTGTAGCCGTTGGATTGCCGATGGTCCTCGTTGGCATCCTCTTGCTCGTTGCTCGACAGGCCGCGAACGGCGTCCCCAGTCTCGGTCTGCGACACAAAGAGGTCACGGTCGTCCTTGCGGACACCGGGCGGCGGCTTCGAGGCGGGCTTCTTGTCCCGCGCTTCGACCCGTTCGGCTTGCGCGGCGCCCGCCAGTGACTGAGCCACATTGGTCCCGATGATGCTCACGAACTCTTTATCGACGACCCACTTCCGCGGCCTTCAAATCGTGGTGGATTCCCAGGTTATACGGCCTCTGCACCGCGTTCTGGAGGTACCGCTGCCCGTGACGCCGGGGCTCTGACCCCCCAGAAACGGCAGTCCGGTCTAGGCCCCGATCAGGTTGACCCCGCAATCGACGTACAGCGTTTCACCCGTCATCCCGCTCGACAGGTCGCTGGCGAGGAACACGGCGGCCTTGCCGACATCAGCCCCCTCGACATTGCGGCGCAGGGGTGCACGCTGAGCCGACCGTTCCCCCATCGTGTCCGTTCCGCCAACCGCTGAAGACGCCAGGGTCCTCAGATAGCCTCCAGAAATGACATTGACGCGGATGTTGTGAGCCCCGAGTTCGGCCGCGAGATAGCGCCCGGTGCACTCGAGCGCCGCCTTCGCAACGCCCATCACGTTGTACCCCGGCACGACTTTCTCAGCCCCGTAATACGACATCGCCATGATCGACCCGCCGCCGGATCGCATCATGAGTGGTTTGGCCCGCTGAGCCATGGCGAGCAGCGTGTACGCGGAAATGTCGATTGCCGACAGGTATGCCTGCCGGGGCGTGTCGGCGAACTTTCCCGCCTGCAGCCACTCTCGATCCGCGAACGCGATGGAGTGGACCAGAAAGTGCATTACGTCAAACCGCTCGGCATAGCTCCCGAAGACGGCATCGAGTTCCGCATCGTGGGAGGCGTCCAGGGGCACCATCCAGGGGTCGGACACCCCGAGCTCTTCGACCGCCTTGCGCGTCCTTCTCTCGTTCTTTTCGCCCGGCAGGTGCGTAAACGCACACCGAGCCCCCTGCTCGATCATCGACTTGGCGATATGCCACGCGTACGACCGATCATTCGCGATCCCGACGATCAGCCCGGTTTTTCCAGCGAGTAGTGACATCGATACCTCCAAGCCCAAGTTTAGCGGCCCCGATGACCGCTTCGCTTCCTCCGTGTCTCCGCGGGAAACTCTCCCCATACCATTGGCCAATGCCGGACCTGAATGTGCTCTCTCTGGTGGACCTCTACCGCGACTTCGAGCGGACCGGCCTGATCCGCCGGCTGCTCGAACTCGCCCGCGATGAGGACCTCGGCCCGGGCCGCGTTGATGTAACTTCGCAGGTCAGCGTTCCCCCCGATGCCGTCGCCAGCGGCGCCATCGTCGCCCGCGCCGCGGGCACCATGTCCGGGCTCGCGGCCATTCCCCTGCTGCTCGATGTGTACGGGGCCGAGCTCTCAATCAAGACCACAGTCAGAGATGGAGATCGCGTCGCCGCGGGTACCCGCATTGCCGGACTCTCCGGCCCCAAGCGAAGCCTCCTCGCCATCGAGCGCCCGGCTCTGAATCTCCTCGGCCACCTTTCTGGGATCGCCACCACGGCCGCATCATTCGTCGCGGCCACAAACACTCCGGCGCCGGTCAAGGCCCGCATCTACGACACCCGTAAGACCATGCCCGGGCTGCGCGTGCTGGAAAAGTACGCGACGCGCTGCGGCGGCGCTTTCTGCCACCGCGTCGGCTTGCACGATGCTGTTCTGATCAAAGACAATCACCTCGCCGGCGTCGGGCTTGAGTCCCTTGCCAAGGTCGTGAGCGAAGCTGCGCGGAGCGCCAGGTCCATGCCCGGCCTCGGCTTCTTCGAGGTCGAAGTGGACTCGCTCGACCAGTTCGCTCGGATTCTCACCATCGAGCCGGGACTTGTGAACATTGTCCTGCTCGACAACATGTCTCCGATCCAGCTCCGCCAGGCTGTGTCGATGCGGGACAAGTCTGGAAGCGCGATCGAGCTCGAAGCGTCCGGAGGCGTCCGCCTGGACACCGTCCGCACGATCGCGGAAACGGGAGTCGACCGCATCAGTGCGGGTGCAATCACCCATAGCGCCCCCTGGCTCGATGTCGCGATGGACTTCTGAAGATGAGCATGGACAGCCCTCGCGAATGGATCGATGCTCTTGCGGTGTCCATTTCGGGGAAGTCCATGGGCGTCCTTGACCGGGTCGAGGTCCTGGCCGAAGTTGCATCGACGCAGGACACGGCCTTTGAGTTGGCCCGTGGCCGCCCGGGTTTGCTGGTTATCGCACTGCGACAGACCGCCGGTCGCGGCAGGCTCGGCCGTACGTGGTTGGCCGCGCCGGACCTCGGTCTCGCGTCGACATTTGTCATCGACGCCGCTCGATTCACCGCCGCGCAACTCTCACTGGCCATGGGGATCGCTGCCGCTCGCACACTGGACGGCTGCACCCCGGGCCTGCCGCAGTTCGGTCTCCGATGGCCCAACGACGTCGTGGAGCCGAAGCTCGAACACGAGCCTTCCGCCGGTCGGAAGGTCGCCGGCGTGCTGATCGAGGTGCGCGGGGGCTTGGCACTGGTTGGAATCGGGATCAACGTCCTGCAACAGGAGTCGGACTTTCCATCGCAGCTGCGAACCCGTGCCGTATCGCTGCGCCAGCTCGGCGCAACCGCAAGCCGGCTCGACGTCGCCAAAGGGCTTGTCACAGAGGTCCATCGGCAACTCTGCGACGAGCCGGAAAGCCTCGCACGGCAGTGGACGGCCCGAGATGTACTCACGGGCACGAGCCAGGCATTCATTCACGACGGTCGTCGCTATGCCGGGGTCGTTGAGTCGATCGATCCCGCCAGTACGATTCAACTGCGAACTGGCCCCGATTCCCTGATCGGCCTCCCCGCCTCAACAACGTCCCTCGTCAAGGATTGATGGCGGAGTGCGACCGGCGTCGAGCGCGGACCTATGCCATTGCCGCGGCGATCTTCTTCGCAAGTTCGGGTCCGTCCTCCAGCTTTCCGGGCTTCCAGCCAATCCCCAGTCCCTGACCCGACTCCATCTTCGGGATGATGTGAAAGTGGACGTGAAACACCGCCTGGTGCGCCCCGGCCCCGTTGTTCTGCAGGATATTGAACGCTGATGCCCCAGTCGCCCTCAGCACGGCTCGGCAGATACGCGGCAGCGCCCGCCCTATCGACGCCGCTGATTCGTCGGACAGCCGGTCGAGCGTCTCCGCCGCCTCCTTTGGCACAACCAGCGTGTGCCCGGGGCTCAACGGATTGATGTCGAGAAACGCGAGGACCCGGTCATCCTCGTACACCCGATGGCAGGGAATCTCGCCTTTGATGATCCTCGTGAAGATGGTCTGAGCCATGTCGGAAGTCTACCGAGCTCGGCCCAACTCGCGCAGGCGTTCTCTCCCGTTGCTACATTCGCGGCATGGTCTGGACCGCCCCCGAACGCCGCCTGCTGCAGGGACTCTCATCTCCCCTCGCCGTCCAGCGGTTTCTCGATTCAACTCCGTACAGCTCCGACCCCATCTATCGCTGTCCAAGACGCGTCGTCGCCGATCGTCGCGCACACTGCGTCGACGGCGCCCTCTTCGCTGCCGCGGCCCTCCGCTTCCACGGCCACAAGCCCATCGTGTGCTGGATCAACGCGGAGAACGACGACGGCCATCTCCTCGCCCTCTTTCGCCGCGGCGCCCTGTGGGGAGCTGTCGCCAAGAGCAACTTCGTCGGCCTTCGGTACCGCGAGCCAGTCTACCGCACGCTCCGGGAGCTGGTCATGTCGTACTTCAATGACTACTTCAACTCCGACGGGTACCGCTCCATGCGGTCGTTCACGCGACCGTTGGACCTCTCGCGCTTCGACAAGCTCAACTGGATGACCACGCAGGAAGGCGTGCCGCCGATCGTCGACGATGCGCTCGACCTCCTTCCCACCTACATCATCGCCCCCGCCAGGATCATTCGCCGCCTGACCCCCGTCGATGAGCGGACGCTCAAAGCCGGAATGCTGGGCGTGAACAAGGCCGGACTCTTCGCACCGACCTGAGGACCGGGTCGACCGCTAAGCTCAGTCACCCTAGGAGTCGCACATGATTCGAACCCTCATTGCTCTCGTTGCCTCCACCGCGACCGCCATGGCACAGGACGCCGCGCCAACGGTCCCCAGCCAGCCCGCCGCGGCTGACAAGCTCGTCTTCGTCAAGATGTCAACCACCGCCGGCGACATCATCCTCGAACTCAACAACGAGAAAGCGCCCATCTCCGTCGCCAACTTCCTCAAGTACGCCGACTCGCACGCCTACGACGGGACTGTGTTCCACCGCGTGATCCCGTTCTTTGTCATCCAAGGGGGCGGTTACACAACGGACCTGAAGGAACTCAAGGGCGAGCCGGCCATCAAGAACGAGTGGACCAACGGACTCAAGAACACCCGCGGCACCATCGCGATGGCGCGCGATTCCGCTCCCGATACCGCCACGCGGGAGTTCTATATCAACGTTGCCGATAACGCCCGCCTCGACACGGCTCGCTCCACGACCGGCAACGCTGGGTACGCGGTCTTCGGCCGCGTGATCTCAGGAATGGACGCGGTCGACGCGATCCGCGACGGCGTGACGGGCTCCAGGCCCGATCCCGACCCCGAAAAGAGCATGGACGACCTTCCTGCTGCACCGTTCGCGGTCATCGGCGTGACTCGCATCTCCGCCGCAGACGCCCAGGTTCTCGCCGCGGCCGCGCGGCCGGGCCGGCCGCCGTGGAAGTTGTGGCGCCTGGATGAGCCGGCGAACGAAGTTCCCACGGGGTTTACCCCTTCGGTCGCCGGCGCAAACTCCACACCGCCGCAGTGGCGAGTCAGCAAGCCCGTCGACCCTCTCAAGCCGACGTCGCCGCCCGGCGCGCTGTACTGCACCGCATCCGGGTCTGGCGATGCATTCAACGTGCTGCTCAGCGACGATGCGGCCTATCGCGACGTAACCATGACGGTCAAAATTCACGCCCAATCCGGCAAAGAGGACCAGGGCGGCGGCTTGATGTGGCGCGCCAAGGACGCCGCGAACGGCTACATCGCTCGCTGGAACCCTCTTGAAAGCAACGTTCGCGTGTACAGCGTCAAAGCGGGAAAGCGGACCCAGCTTGGATCTGCCACCGTGAAGGCGGACCCGAGCGAGTGGCACCGAATCCGCATCGACCACACCGGGACGACCATCGTCGCCAGCTTTGATGGCAAGTCGCTCATCACGGTGGAGGACTCGACGTTTACCGATGCCGGCCGCATCGGGTTGTGGACCAAGGCCGATGCCTGCACATGGTTTGATGACCTTGCCGCGTGCGCGAGGTAGCCGATCGCCTTCACATGACGACCATGCCCTCGGCGACCAGGCCGGGCCCGAACCCGAGGGCCACGTGCGGGCGTGGCACGCCGCGACGCTTCAGTTCGCCGAGAATGAACAGCACCGTCGGCGAGGACATGTTCCCGTGATCGGCGAGCACCGAACGAGACGCATCTGTTGAGCCCTTGGGGAGTTCCAGGACTTCTTCGACGGTCCCCACGATCCGCGGTCCACCTGGATGAATCGCCCACCCCTGAACGGCCTCTCGCGAGAGCCCGTTCTGGTGCAGCCACGGGTCGATCCATCCTCGAAGATGTGTTCGCAGCAGGTCAGGCACCCGCGCCGACAGTGTCATTTCAAATCCGTGATCGCCGATGCGCCACGTCATGGCGTCCTCGGAGTCGGGCACAATGCACGACCCAAAGCCAGCCAGCCGCGGGAGGTCAGTGGACCCAGGTCCGATCACCATCGCCGCCGCGCCGTCCGCGAAAAGCGCGTTCGCGACCATCTGCTCGGGGTGCGATCCGTAGTGAAAGTGGAGGCTGCACAGCTCCACCGCGACCACGAGCACCCGGGCCGTCGGATCCGCATCGGCAAAGGCCTTGGCAACCCGAAGCCCGTTGATCGCGCCGTGACACCCCATGAACCCGATGTGCGTGCGCTGAGCCTGGCGCGAAAGCCCAAGGGTCTTGATCAATGCCGTGTCGAGCCCAGGCGCCATGAAACCCGTGCAGGACACCGTGATGATGTGCGTGACCCGCGACGGTTCGATACCGGCGTTGGCGAGGGCCTCGGTCGCCGCTTCAGCGGCCAGCAGCGGCGCGTCCACCGCGTAGCGATCCAGCCGCGAGCGCGTGCCCGGGCCACAGTCCAGAGGACCCGCCGCGGGCGCAAAGAACGATTGCGCGCTGCCCGCATCGCCGTCCACTTCTTCCTGGAGCAGCACGCTCCCGCGTCGTCGGACGCTCGTGCGGCGGTACAGCACCGGCATCAGCCGCTCTCGTTCCGCGTCAGGCGCCGAGATGAACCGTGCCATCGCGAGTGAAGCATCCTGCGAAATCGACCTCGCCGGAATCGCAGTGCCCACTCCAAGAATCGCGCCGGGGTTCATGTGACGGCCTCCATTGTGCCCCGGTTGATGCGCCGGACGATGGGCGTGGCGAGCGACGGCATCGCAGCAAGGGCCCGGATCGCGGCAGACGCGAGCCGCGGCCGCCGCAATAATCGTGAGAGCCACCAGCACTCGCGGTGCCCGGCCACCATCAGCGATCGGTGGATCGAGGTCCAGTTGGCCCCAGAAACGCAAGCATGCGCCGTGCCGCCGAGCACGAACTCCGCGGCGTACCGAGCGACCGCTTCGGCGCCGATGAGAGCCCAGGCCATCCCCTCTCCCGTAAACGGCTCGACATAGCCCGCGGCGTCACCGATCACCAGGAGTCGCTCAGCTTCCACGGCCCGGCGTCGCGTCAGCGCAGGTGTGCCGCGCCACGTTGCCTCGCCTACGTCCGCGTGGAGTTTCGCTTCGCGGAAGATGGTCGCAACGGCACTTCCGGGGCCACCGACCGACTTCATCCACCCGGGATCAACGGCGGCGGCGATATCAAGCCCGCCACCCTCAATGTGAACCGCTCCGACATATCCGTGCTGTCCGCAGACCATGGTGATCGTGTGGCGAGCGAAGTCGGACCGAGGCCTTTCAATCACTGCGCTGACGCCGATCCGAGAGCGGGTGCACACGCGGGGCCCAAAGCCAGGGAGATTCTTCAGTGAGGTTCCGGAAAGCCCATCCGCTGCAATCACCACACGGGCCCACGCCTGCGCTCCGGTCTTGCCCAGACTCACACGCCGAAATGACTGATCGCGTTCTCCGACCGTTGCCGGGCAGTCGGGCAGGAAGGCCGCACCCGTCTCGATGGCGCTCCGCACCAGCGCCAAGTCCAGCCGGGCCCTCGACACGGCGAGTCCGCCGACCAGCGGCAACGAGGCTCGCCGTTGGCGACATGAGACCAGCGTGAGTTGCGAAAGTCTCTCGCCGCCGAGTGAAGCGGGCAGCGTTGCCAGCCCCATCCGGTCCAGGGCATCCATCGCCCGGCGATTGAGACAGCACCCGCAGACCTTGAGTCGTGGGAACGCCGACTTGTCGGCCAACAGCACGTTGAACCCCCGCGTCGCGAGTTCTCGGGCCGCCGTCGAGCCAGCCGGACCCGCCCCGATGACGATCACATCCCATGCTCTGGCCGCACCGGCCATGTCAATCGTTCCCGTCATTGGCCCCGCCTCCAGGTCAACAGGAACCGACACGGCCAACGCGGCGACACATCCGCATGGGAGAGCCCCGCTTGTTCAGCGAGCGAGGCCATCTCCGGAACCGTAAAGGCCGCACGCATCGACTTCTCGGCATCCGTGTGAACGACCCGGCTGCCGGTAAGCACGCGAGACGCGAGCACGGCCATCCGGTACGCCGCTCGCGTCCGGACAAGATCGCTCACGAGCACGAGCGACCTCGCGGCAGACCTCATGCGGTACAACAGGTCGACGACCCGGTCATCGGCAAGGTGGTGCGTGAACAAGGAAGTCATCACAACGTCGTATTCCCCGGGGATCTCCTGGGTGGCAGCATCAAGGGCGAATGTCGCGACCGTGGCGCGTTCACGCTCGGCCCGACGCCGAATCTCACCCAATGCGTATTCGCTGATATCGCACGCATGGATGCTCAGATTCGCCCCGACTCTGCGTGCACGGCGCACCAACCCCAAGGGAATGTCGCCGGACCCCGACGCGACATCCAGAATCGAAAAAGGACCGTGACCCGGAGTGGTCGCCAAGGAGCGAATCCCCTTCCACAGGATGTCCACCGATCGTCCCACACGATTCAATCGAGCCAGGCCGGCGAGCGCCCGGCCATGCTCACTTCGATCGAGAGATGGATCATCCATCATCTCCGGCTCGCACACGCGCCGGGAGAGATCGGGCACTCGCCACATGATTGGAAGAGTACCAGAGCCAGGTCAGGCCTGAACGCCCACGGCTTTCCGCACCTCTTCGAGCAGTCGTTCCACCGGGAACGGCTTGAACAGAACATTCTGCAGCCCGGCTTGCGAAGCCCGCACGATCGAGTGGTGAGGGTCGTACCCAAAGCCGGTCATCAGGATCACGGGCACACCGGGCAACGCTTCCCGTGCCGCCTTGAACACGTCGTACCCATTGCGGTCTGGCATACGGATGTCGGACAGCACCATGTCAAACTTCGGCCGCGTCCCGTCCCGGGCGCCTTCCAATGCCGCGATCGCTCCCACCCCGCTCTCAAAGACCTCGACCTCGCACCCGCGGTTGTGCAAGACGTCGTGGATGATCCGGCGGACGTTGGCCTCGTCGTCTGCCACCAGGATCCGCTTGCCTTCGAGGGCCGGATCCTTCTTGATGTCCGCCATCGCGCCCTCGACGCCGAGCAGCGTCTGCGGGCCGCTGGCCACGTTTTTCACGCGACGACGAATCGCTTCGACATCCGCCGTGATCCGATCCAGGTGCCGCGCCGCCTCAGGGTCACGCGCGGCCAGCTGCTTCAACCAATCGGCCTCGACGAGGATGTCTTTGAGCGGCTCGCTCAACTCGCCCTCGACCCGTCCGGTCACGGTCTCATTGACCGCGCTGCGCTCGACGACCAGCAGGTTTAACATGTGCAGCGCCATCGCCACGTAGCGCCCGAAGATTTCCGCAAACTGGCGGTCGTCCTCTGAGAACGCGCCCACCTGCTGGCTCTCGACGTCGAACACCCCGATGTTCTTGTCGTGCAGCCTGAGCGGGACCGTCAACGAGGATCGCGCGTTCACGACGCCGGGAAGAAAGAGCTTGTCCTTTTCCGTGTCCGGGCAGATGTAGCTGCGCCCCGTCGCCGCGACGTACCCGCTGATTCCGTTTCCTTCCTCGAGCGGATAGATCTCGAGCTCGACCGCCTCCTGCGGCAGGCCGCTGTGCATCACCATTTCAAGCCGGCCCGAACGCTCATCGAGCAGCCGGATCGCGAAGTGATCGAACTTCAACAGGTCGCGGCAGCACTGCAGGATCCGTGTCTCGAGCAACCGCAGTCGCTCAAACACGTTCGCCTTGCGGACCGATTCCGCCTCAAAGCGGACAAGCTGGTACCCCGCCTGGTCGATCGCATCGAGCTTGCGGCGCAGGCGACGCTCGGTCGTGATGTCACGAACGATCGCCGCGGCGGTCTGGGCGGCATCCCCATCCGCCGGAGAGACAATGACCTCGTAGATGCGGTTGTCGGGAGTCTCCACCTCAAGCCGGGCAATGGCTTCTCCCGAAGGGCTTCCTCCCGACCCGCGGGTGGCCCTCTGACGAAGGCTGTTCAGAGCCCCGACGCATGTCGCCGCGATCTGCCGCTGCACGTTGCCATCGAACCGGGCAAACTTGGTATTTGACCACGCCACCTCGCCCGTAGCCCTGACAAGGCACACGCCCTGCCCCATGGCGTCCAGAAGGGCCGCCACGCCTTCGGGAGCCGCCGTGAGCTTCCGGAGGTCACCCTGGCTGGTGAGGACCAGGGCGGCCGCCCCGCTTGCGTCGGCCAATGGGCCCGGTTCCACCACGGAAACGTCAAAGCTCTCGGCGAGGGAAGACCGAAGACTGTCCACGGGAACACCCGGGCTGGACACGATCCACAACTTGGGACGGGGCTGCCCCATCTGGTTGGACAACGATTTCCGAGATCTGGTGGGCGACACGGTCTTGCTCAATTCTACCGGCCCGGAGCCAAAGATGCGAATACCGACTTACTTGACATCGGCACGAACCTCCCGGTTACTGTGGCCGCGATGATTCACGTTCAGGGCGTATCCAAGTCCTTTGGGGGCATCCGTGCGGTGCGGGATGTGACCTTTGAGGTCGCCCGGGGTGAGGTCGTGGGCCTTCTGGGGGCCAACGGGGCCGGGAAGTCCACGACCATCCGCATGGTCACCGGGTTTGTTCCGGCGGATTCCGGCTCCATTTCAATCGGCGGTCACGACACGCTCGAGGCGGCTTGCGAGGCCCGCCGGCAGGTGGGGTATTTGCCCGAATCGGCCCCGTCTTACGCCGAAATGTCGACCCGCGATTATCTGGACTTCCGCGGCCGGCTGTACGGGCTATCTCGCCGCCCTCGCCGTGATGCCATTGATAAAGCGTTGGCACGTTGCGACTTAGCTGATGTCGCCACGCGACGAGTCGGCCACCTCAGCCGCGGCTACAGGCAGCGTGTCGGCCTCGCGGCGGCCGTCCTGAGCAACCCGCCCGTGCTCGTGCTCGATGAACCGACCAGTGCCCTTGACCCGAAGCAAATCCGGCAGGTGCGGACCTTGATCCGTGAACTGGCGAAGGACAAAGCGGTCCTGGTGAGCTCCCACATCCTGCCCGAAGTGGAGCAAACCTGCGACCGCATCGTCGTGATGGCTCGCGGCCGCATCAAACTCAACGCCCGGCCCAGGGAACTGATGGCCAAGCACCGCGCCTCGGCACCCCTTTTCGTGCAGGTCAGGGGAGATGCTTCATCGGTGCGGCAGGTGCTCGCGAGTGCGGCCGGCGTGAGTTCTGTTGAGTCCGGTGTGAGCATCGGAGAATGGCACGCGTTCACGATCCGTGGAAGCGGATCTCTCGAAGAGTCCATCGGCGCCGCCGTGATGAGGGCCGGCCTCGGTCTGCGAGAACTCAGCCGTCAGGCGCCCTCACTCGAACGGATATTCCTGGAACTCATCGAGAGCGATGATGATTCCCCGAAGGAGGGCGCGGCGTGAAGTCCCTGTGGGCCATCGCCATCCGCGAATACCGGTCGTTCTTTCGAATCCCTCTCGGATGGGTCGCGGTGGCCCTCTACCTGTTCCTTGCCGGCGTGATCTTCGCCGAGCGGATTCTGATTCCGGGTGAACCATCCTCTCTTCGGTACTTTTTCGGAATCTCCGGATTCCTGCTTCTCCCGGTCGTGCCCGCGATCTCGATGCGCCTCTTTAGCGAGGAATACAAGTCCGGCACCATCGAGCCCCTCATGACCTCGCCGGTGGGTGACGCGAGCATCGTCCTTGGAAAGTTCTCCGGCGCAGCCCTGTTCCTGGCGACGATGGTGCTCCCAACGCTCATCTACGCCGCGATCTTGATGGCGGTCTCCGACCCAAGACCCGACCCCGGCCCGATGGTCGCCGGGTATCTCAGCCTCGCGCTCCTGGGTCTGCTCTACCTCGCCGTAGGCACGCTTGCCTCCGCGCTCACCGCCAATCAGACGCTCGCCTTTCTCGGTACGTTTCTCTTCTTGCTGCTCTACACTCTTGTGACGAGTGACATCGTCGGTCTTCCGCCCGCCGCCGCCAAGTGGGCCGCGGAGATGTCCATCGGTCCGCGGCTTCTCGACTTTGCCAAGGGCGTCATCGACACAGCCCACGTGATGTTCTTTCTCAGCGGCGTGGTGTTCTTCCTCCTCCTCGCCTACATCGCCGTGCAGATGAGGAGGTGGCGATGACCACCCGCCGCCGATCTCGGGCCAAGTTCATCGTCATGACAGCCGTGCTCGTCGTGGCCGCGGCGGCGTCGCTCATGCTCGCCAACGTACTGGCCAGGAAGTTTTCGAGGCGAATCGACGTCACCGCGACCCGCGAACACGAACTCTCTCCCCGTTCCAAGGCGCTTGTGGCACGGCTCAGCGGCGCGTACGAAGTAGTGATCGCCGCCCCACTCCGGGACTCGCGAGCCGTTGACCGCCGGGCCCTGTCGCGTCTCGCGGATGTGCTCGATCAGTTCAAGCGTGCCGGAGTGAAGCCCGGTTCGAGCGTGGCCGTGTCGTTGATCGACACCGGATCAGCAGGCGGCACTGCCCAGTACACGCAACTTCTCGAAAGGCTTCGTGAGCGCGATCAATCCAAGATTGACAAACAAGTATCGGAAGTGGTCGCCGCCCAGGTCGCGGCCGAATCGTTCGTCGCGTGGCTCGAGGCGGCGTCTCCGAAGCTGCTCTCACTGAGGGACCTTGTCGGTCCCGACGCTCCCGCTTCGGCGACGACCAGGACATACCTCGAGCGCCGCGCCGGCGAATGCCGTTCATCCGCTGCGGCTTTGAAGGATCTCGTCAAGCGCTCGCGGGCATCGCTTCAATCGGGGTCCGCCGCTGGGATCCCCGACATCGAGGCCGCCGCAGAAGTTCTGCGTCAACCCCTGGTCGATCTGGAGCTTGGCCTGCGCGACATGGCCCAGAATCTCGATGCTCTGGCGCAAAACGCGGGCACGCCGACACCCGTTCGCGACGACGCGCGCCCCATTGCACTCGAAGCCGCTCGTGAACGCACTACGTGCGCCGTTGCCTCCGACTCTTTGGAGCGTATGGCGCGGCTCGACATCACCCGAATCGCGCGCCTTCTGCAAGGTGCAACCGCCGCGATCCTGATCGGTCCACCCGAGGTCGGTGTCACCGCCATCGATCTTCGCGCGCTGCTCCCAACGACTTCCGCGATCAACGCCTCTGGCGGCGCCGACCTCGGCCGCAATGCCGAGGAGTTGCTCGCCACCGCCCTTGCCGCCCTCGCGCAGCCAGTCAAGCCCATCGTGGTCCTGGTCCACGGCCAGCCCCGCGGCTTCTTCGAACGAAACAAAGTCTTCGAAGCCGCGACCCAGCGCCTGGCCTTCCGGGGCATTGACATGCTGGTGTGGGAAGCGGCGATCAATCCGGACCCGCCGAGCACATCACGCCTCGACCCCGTCGGCAACCGGCCGGTCGTGTTCGTGTGCTTCAACGTCGATAGTCCCAGCGGCGGGCCCCAGGGTCAAACCGGCGCCGAACGGGCAGAAAAACTAGGCAGGGCCCTGAACTGGATTGTCGACAGCGGTCGGCCGCTGCTCCTGTCCATGTTCCCGTCAACGCTGCCGACATACGGCCAGCCTGACCCGACCGTTTCGTTTCTCTCCAGGTTCGGGCTGCGGGCCGACTCCGGAAGGCCGCTGCTGAAGGAAGTGATCAAGCCCGCCGGTCGCGAGGTTCAGGCCGTTCAACTCGTTCGCGCGACCGGTTCCGACCACCCGATCGTCCGAGCCATCAAGGGGCTGCCAACGCGACTCCAATGGCCGATACCCATGCGAGTCGTCGAAGCAAAGGGCGCCCGCGTGACCAAGATATTCGAGGTCAACGACCCGGGATTGTGGGCCGAGTCCGAGTGGCTCAAGTTCCTGCAGGTCCCCATTGAGCAGCACCCGGGTCATCCCAATCCACCTTCCAACGATTCGGACCGCGACGACGGCAAGGGGCCGTGGGTGTTGGCCGCCGCCGTCGAGCGCACATCCGGCGATACCGTCCAGCGCCTGGTGGCGGTCGGTTCCAACACATGGTTCAGCGACCCGATTCTGAAGGACATGACCGATGTCGACGGCCGCCCCGTTTCCGCCAATCCCGGCAACGCCGAACTCTTTGATGCCGCGGTGTCCTGGCTCGCCGGTCAGGACGATCTGATTGCCCAGAGCCCGACCGCCCGTGCCGCTCCTCTCATTGGTCAGATGAGCGGAACCACGCGGATGGCGCTGCGGGTGCTGGCCATCGTGGGGATGCCGACCCTGGTTCTCCTCCTCGGGTTGGTTTGGCGGGCCGTCCGCGGGTAGGCCGATTCCCGGTTCCGCACTCCGGACATATGACCGGCAGTTTCAATCCCGCCAGGTCGTACCTGCACTTGGTACAGCGGATCTCGCCGGGTATGGCCCTCGGCAGACATGCGATGTAGATCCCGACCGCCACGACCAGGATCGCATACGGGTACAGCAGCGACCGAAGCACCGGCAAGTTGATCTTGCCATGGGTCCAAACGTTCAGCCTGTAGTGCAGATACGCCACGCCCAACAGACCAATCAGCCCGACGCCAACCCACGCGAACGCAGGCCATTGACGCCGCCACTTCGCCGCGGCGTACCAGACCAGCATGGCGTAGACCACGAACGCAAACACCGGGTGCTCCTGTCAGGTCAGGATTGGGCAGTCTCGGACCGCCTACGAACAAGGATAGTGGGGCCCCGGCCTTCCAAGGCGGTCCGCTAGCGCCCGGCCTTGAAGAACATCTTCAGCGAGTCGAGGATGTCGTCTCGCCCATCAACCTTGCTCGTGACGATCCGCGGCCCATCCTTGTCGGCCAGCCCCTTCGGAAACGCCTCGCGAACAACGTTCAGGAAACTCCCGCTTCCGTACGCACTTGTCACCTGGCAGTAACCAAAGAGATTGCACTTGGGAAGAAGTTGCTGATCCAGAATCTTCACGCAGAGGCGATTGTCGGCCTCGGACGAGTTGTCCCCGTCGGAGAAGTGGAAGAGATAGATGTTCCACTCGTTGGGGTCGTAGTGCTGCTCGAGCAGCTCGTGGCAGCACTGGAACGCGGAGCTGATCCGTGTGCCGCCGTCTTCGCGAACGGAGAAAAAGGTCTTCTTGTCCACTTCGCTGGCCCGGACATCGTGGACGATGTACCGGCGCTCGATCCCTTCATAATTGCGACGGAGCCACGTATCGATCCAAAAGGCTTCCAGGCGAACCAGTTCCTTCTGTTCATCACCCATCGAGCCTGAGACGTCCATCATGTAGACGATCGCCGCGTTGCTTTGGGGCTTGCGAACCTCGTTCCACGAGCGGAACCGCAGGTCGCGCCGGATCGGCACCACGATGGGCTCGTCGGGGTTGTAGAGGCCCATCGCCATCTGCCGCTTCAGGGCCTCGCGGTAGGTCCGCTTGAAGTGCCTCAGCGACGCCGGCCCGATGGGCCGGATGCCGGTGTACTTGTCGCGGATGGTGGTAATCCGGTGGGCGCCCTTGGGCTTGATCCGCGGGAGCTGCAGTTCCTCCGCGAGGATGTCTGCGAGTTCCTCCATCGACACATCCACTTCGAGAATGTGCTTTCCTTCCTGCTCGCCGCCCTGGCCCTTGTCTTCCGCCGCGTCTCCTTCGCCGCCCTCACCCATCCCCACGCCGCCGGCGTTGTCGCCGTAGCGGAACGTCGGGATGTCGATGTCGTGAACGGGGATCGAGACGAAGCGTCGCCCTTCGCGACCGATCAGTTCGCCGCGAGAGAGGAACTTCCGCAGGTCCTTGCGGATCTTCCCCCGGACGATCTGCCGGAAGCGCTGGTGGTCTTGTTCGATCTTGTTGACCATGGCCCACTTTGAGGAGCACTCGGGGCGTCCGTGCGCGGTTACTCCCTGCTCTATGTACGGATGAAACGGCCTTGAGGATCAGTCTCAGGCCCTCGCTTCCCCGCTGATAACGGTGAGTGACCCTCAAAAACACAACAGGCCCGAGGCAAGCCCCGGGCCTGAAGGTTGTAATCGCGGAATCTCAGTTGGCGCCAGCGAGGATCACGATCTCCACGCGGCGGCTTTCCTTTTTCGAGGACCTGGGTCGGTCAGACCCGAATCCAGCAAAGTAGATCCGGTTCTTCGGAACGCCCTTGCCCGAAAGGTACTCCTCGACCGCCATCGCGCGTTCACCGCTCAGGCGTTCGTTGGTCTTCCACTTGTCCTTGGTCTTGACGAGCGGATCGGAGTCGGTGTACCCCTCGACCCGGATCGTCTGCGATGAATACTTGGACTTGAGGGTCGAAGCGATTCCGTCGAGGGTCTTCTTCGCGGAAGACTTCAGGTTCGCCGATCCCGAATCGAACAGCACATCGCCCGCGACGCTGACCACCAGGTCGCTCCCGCGGGTCATCGTGGTGACCCCGTCACCCTTGAAGTCGTTGGGGTTGCCCTTGGCGCCGCCCGTCGCCACGCCGCCGTGAGACTTGTCGAGCTGCCCCGCGAGGTCGCGGTTCTCCTGCTCAAGGGAGGCGTTCCGGGTCTCGGCCTCGGTCCTCGCCTGCTTTTCCTTCTCGAGCGTGTCGCGCAGGGTCTGGTTCTCCTGCATCACCATGTCGTACTCGCCCTTGGAGACGTTCCGACATCCACCCATTCCGATGCCGGCGACGACCAGCGTCAGCCCGAGCACCCGTGCGATCCTTCCCTTGCGCATCATCCTTGCTTCTCCATAAAAAGCCACACGGCGCCGGTCCCCGGCGCACCTCGTCCTAGCGTATCGGCTCCCCGCCCGGTTTGCCCGCAACCGACAGCCCGCTCAGGGGAGCCGAACATGGTGTCCCACCAGCCGGGAGATCAACACTTCCACCAGGGGCTTTCCGAGCACAATCAACACCGTCGACACCGCCAGGAAGGGTCCATAGGGAAGCATCCGCTTGAACTTACCCCCGGCCACCCGGCCCAGGATCGCCCATCCCAGCCCGACAAAGGCCGCTCCGAAGAACCCGAGGGTGGCATCGATCCATCCAAGGCAGGCCCCAACCCCAGCCATCAAGTGCACATCTCCCATCCCCATCGCTTCCCTACCGAACGCGATCGACCCCGCGATGCGCACAAACCACACCACGCCACCTCCGATGAGGTATCCCAGGATCACGCCGCTCAGAACGGTAAGCCAAAGAGGGGCCAGCACTTGAGCTCTGTGGAGGCCCGAGATGTGGTCGACGCTCATTCCAGCCAGGTGTCCCCCGAGGTACCAGCCGGTGATCATCAAGAGCACGCAGGGAGCAAGAAATGCGAGCTCCCGGACCATCTCACGCCGTGCGTGGGGATAGTCCATCCACAGCTCGGGGTCTGAGGTCCCTGGCACTGCCGACGCTTCGGGAGCGGGCGAGCCCGCGGTGGGCGGCGACTGCACGGGAGCGGGAGAAGGTGCGGGATCAGTGCCTGGTCCGCCAGGCGCGGCCGCTGAGCCCGAATCGAGCGCCGGCTCAATCCCTGCTGACTTCTTCGCTTCAGCCTGGGCATTCGCTTTCTCTTCCCACTCTGCGAAGTCGGCGAAGCTCTGTCCGATCAGGCCCGTTTTGACCAGCAGCAGCCCGATTCCCAGGCCCAACAATCCCCCGGCCGACAGACCGATCAGGTCCCACCGCTCCAACTCGGGGGTCGGAATCACCCAGCGCCATCCCGGAGTGGCCCGCAACGCCGTATGCCCGGCTACCGACGACCACGCCGCGTGCGCGGGATATACCGCGATGGCCACGATCGCTGGGGCCCAGGTCAGCTTGATCGGAATCGTGAACGTCTTGGCGTCCACCAGCGTCATCGCGAACAGCGAAGCAACCAGTGCCAGAAGCACCACAAACTCCGGCCAGGAGTGGTACGGATCGTTGAACATAGCCCACCGCGGCGTCATCGTGTAGATCGGTACGCCGAGGACCGTGGTCCCCGCGGGCATGGCGTACCAGATGAGATAGAACACAACAAACAGCAGCCCGACCGCCGCTTCGACGATCGGGTACTCCGGCGAAATTCGCGTTTTGCAGTACCTGCACTTTCCCTTGAGCAGGATCCATCCGAGCACGGGAATGTTGTCGCGCCACGAAAGCTTCGTCCCGCACTTCGGGCAGCGCGAGGGCGGCCGGACGATGCTCTCATCCCTGGGCCATCGGTACACGATCACGTTGGTCAGCGAGCCCAGGCACGCCCCGTAGGCGAACGCAAAGAGCACCCACATCGCATTTAGGCACCACAAGAGAACCTGGTACTTCGGCATCAGGTAGAAGCCCCATCCTTGGTTTCCGCGGCACCAGAGCCGCGATTATCCGTGCCCGTCCGTGACTCGGATTGCATCTGCGAGGTCAGTTCTTCGACGCGTTGCTCCGCCCGCTCGAGCACTTCGCGGCACCGCTTGATCAGCCCCACCCCGCGTTCGTATTCCGTGATCGACTTCTCCAGCCCGACCTGCCCGGACTCGATCCGCTCGATGATCTCTTCAAGCTGGGCTATCGCCTGCTCGAAGTCCATGCCGGAAGGGGGGGTGCCTGGTGTCTTGCTCAGATTCGGGCTCCTGTCCGGGTACCTTATCGACCGCCACCGAACAGGTCCATCTGGTCTCGGACCGGTCCGCTTCGGCGCGGCTTGGCGGGGGAAGCCTCCAC
Organism: Phycisphaerales bacterium; assembly: GCA_044222195.1. Taxonomy (GTDB): domain Bacteria; phylum Planctomycetota; class Phycisphaerae; order Phycisphaerales; family UBA1924; genus JAHBXE01. The sequence goes on along the minus strand of JBGANS010000012.1, from coordinate 54,898 downwards.
AGTCGCCGCGGGGACTGACGGGGGCGTCCGCGACCCACCCTCGACCACCGATCGCACAACACCATCCGAAACGTTTGTCCGGAGGACATCGCCCGCACGAGCGTCAGCCACCGCGCGGACGATCGCGCCGTCTTCCCGCATCGTGTACGAGTACCCGCGATTCAGAACGCTTGCCGGACCGACAGACGTAAGCCGTTTGGAGAGTGACCCAAGACGCTCCGCCGCGAGTTGGCCAGATCTCCGGCTCCCCCGGGCCAGTCGCTGCGACAAGTCCGCCAAGTCAGGTTCCGCGAGCCGGGCCCTCATTGACGCCACCAGCCGAGCCTGGGCCGTGCTGAGTGCCGCCTGTCGCCGCGCCTGGGCCGCCGCGGGCCGGTGCGTTTCCAGCCGGCGTGCGAACCGTTCCAGCACGTGGGCAAATCCGCGCGTCAAGGAAAGCCCTGCCTGCCGCAGCGATCTCTCCGCCGCGTCCGTGCGCCGGCGGACCTCCCGAACATCCCGCACCAGCGAGGCTCTGAGCCGATGGCTTATCGCGTCGACTTGCTCCGACAGTGCCTCCCGGTCTGGCGTGAGTCGCATCGCGGCCTGCGTGGGCGTCGAGCATCTCAGGTCCGCCACCAGTTCCGCGATCGTGGTGTCCGTCTCATGGCCGATCGCTGCGACAACCGGAACCGGGCAAAGAACGATCGCCTCGGCAACGATCCTGTCGTTGAACGCCCACAAGTCCTCTTTCGAGCCGCCGCCGCGCGTCACCAGGACGGCGTCGATCCCCAATTTTTGCCGCGCACTCCCCAGCCATCGGATCGCCGCCGCGACTTCACCAGCGGCGCCGTCGCCCTGCACGCGGGCGTCTACCACCACAATCCCGACGGCGGGGCACCTCTTCTGCATGGTGTCGATCACATCCTGCAGCGCTGCCCCGGTTCGGCTTGTCACAACTCCTACGCGCCGCGGGAACGAAGGCAACTCCCGCTTTCGGGCCTCTTCCAGCCACCCAAGCTTCCGAAGTTCTTCCACAAGAGCCCGGAGCGCTGCATCCTGCGCCCCCGCGCCGACCGGCTCAACGCTCTCCACGATCAGCGTCACCCGCCCCTGTTTTTCGTAGAACTCAACCCGCCCCGATACCAGGACTTGCATGCCGTTCGGCGGGGCCTGTCCGGACTTGCGAGCCGCACCTGCGAACATCACACAGTTCACCACCGCCGCGGCGTCTTTGAGGTCGAAGTACCAGTGAGTGCGTTCCCTGAACCCGCTGACTTCGCCGACGATCCAGACCTTGGTCTTGAATCCGGCCGCCACCGTCTCGGCAATCCGCGTGGCGAGCTGCGAGACGGTCAGGGGCTGGGTGCTCGCCGGACCCGGGGCCGGTTGCTGCGCCATCATCTTCGGGTTGAATGGAAGTCGCCCGCTCATCGCGTTCAATCTTCCCACACCCGAGCCCCGGCATCAAACGTGGACGCCCGGGATGCACCTCCCACACCGACGCGTTCCCACCAGGAACGCGGCGGTCCGAGGACACATCCCGGGCGTCAGGCTCTCTCAACCCCCTCCTACGACCGGTTACTTCGCCGCGGCGACAGCGGTTGAGGCTGTCTGACCGAGCTGAATGATGTTGCCATGAGCGGCCGTGCGGGCAACGGCTTCCGCCGGCGCGATTGCCGGCCACGAGATCCGCGCTTCACCCTCGCCGAGCACCACAATCGCCGCCGCGCCGCTGGTGTCCGCGCCTTGCACGCGGAGACGATTCCGGCGACGAGGCATGTCATCGGGGACCCGGATCGTGGCGAGAGGCTCAGCCTTGGCCGGCGCTTCCGCCCGCGGCGAGCCGTCTTCCTTGCGGAACACGTACGCGTCATTGACAAAGGTGCGCACGCCCCCGGTGTACCCCTGCTCCTGGAGCCAGAAGTTCCGGGCCTGCTCGAAGCGGCGAAGGCCGTTCTTGGTGATCGGCTCGTAGGCGCTGATCCCGACGACGAGGCTGCCGACGCGTGCGTACACCGTGGCGTCCTCGCTGCCGTATCCGCCGTACCGCTCCGCGAGCAGCCCTTCTTCCGTCGCGTACGGTCCCTGCATCCCGCCGATGATGGGGCGCGTCAGCCAGAGCCGGCCGTTGAATCCCGGGCGATGAACGTCATCCGCCATTCCCGCCGGGTACACCGCGGGCGTGGCGATGGGCCGGCCCAGGCGCGTGTTGTCGTGCCACCACCCCATGGAGCTGATTGCCAGCGCCGTTCCGACGATCGTGCCAACCATGAAGACCTCGCATCCTGTTGTGTCGAGCGGCCGCCGCGCAGCATCCAGCCGCGCCCGTACGCCCGCGACCTTCCTACCGCACATAGCATGACCCGAACTCAAGCAAAATCCAAGACAATCTGGTCGCCGGGACCAAGATTGCGGGTCGTGCCGGTGCCGTTGTTAGGAATGGGCCTTGATATCGGACACGCGCGGGAGCGGTAACCGAAGCTCGTCAGGTCGCTCCGAACGGGATCGCCTCTCCGGCACTCATCCATTCGTACGCATCGACCACGCTTGCCACATGGGAACTGGCGCGCCGATTGAGCCGCACATGCTCCCGCCCCGCGAGCGCGAGCGCCCTGGCCTGCTGCGGATCGTCGAGGGCCCAGTTGAGCGCCGCCGCCCACCGCTCGCCAAGCGGCTTGTCCACGAGCCGAGCCGTGCGCGAGTCAACCAGCACGCTGCTCATCGGGTCCGCCGCGGCGATGACAAGCATCCCGTGCGCCATGGCGTCGAGCACGATGCTCCGGTTCTCGCCCTTGGCCTCAGGTTGAATCAGGATGTCCCCGCGAAGGGCCAGCTCCCGACGAGCTTCCATATCGGGGATCAATGTCAGCCGTTCCAGCAGGCCAAGTTTGCGGACGACCGGCCACGCGTCTGCCGCGCGAACAGCCGCCGCATCCGCGAACGCGATGAGCTCCGGGTGCCGCTGCGCCGAGAGGGCTAGCCCTTCCAGCATCGCGTGCATCGCGGCGCTGTCGCGACCGCTCCCGGTGATCATGATCGAAACGGTCTTTCCGGGCGGCAGAATGTCCAGCGCGTGCCCCGGTGTGTGCACACCCCACGGCGTCAGTCGCAACGGGAGGTTGGGGTCCTGGCTGCGAACCGCCCGCTCAAGTGATGAGTCGGGAACAAAGTACACGGGCGCTGGCGAGTCGAAGCCTTCGCTCGACCGGACCCGGATTCCCTGTCCAATCAGTTCCGCGCACCAGAGTTCCACCGCGACGGAGGCCCCGGTCAACCGGGCAAGTTCCGCCGCGAACGGCCAGCACCGCTGCCCGAAACAATGAATGACATCCGCCGGGCGTCCCTCTCCGCCCGCAAGGTCTTCAAGCATTCGAAGCGTCTGCCGCGCACGCCACCCCCGGCTCAGCATCATTCCCTTGGCCTCGTACGTCATCATCTGCGAGAAAACTTCCGGCTGATGCCAACCGGCGGCCTTTCGAGGGATCGCGTGCACCACGCGGACTCCATCATCCGCCAGGCCGACCTCCAGCCGCGTGAGCATCGCACGCTCGCGGCTGGCAAAGGACTCGTCGGTGAGGATGAGGACCCGCATCACTGATCCTATCGGGCGGCGGGCCCGCGTTCGGCCACTGATCCGCCGCCATAGTCAGCCGGCCAGCGAGGGCCTATCCTCAGCCTCAGTTTCCGGGGTATAGCGCAGCTTGGTAGCGCGTTTGACTGGGGGTCAAAAGGTCGGCGGTTCAAATCCGCCTACCCCGATTGACGACTTGACGCCCGCAAAGCTAGGGCTTGCGGGCGTTGTCGTTTGGCAAGCGCCGGATTGCTTCGCGGAGCATTCCAGCCTGGTTCGATTCGCGTAGTTCGGAATGACCACTTCTCGCAGGGCTTCTCGCGGCAAGCATCGACTACGACCGCTCTGGACATGGCACCGCGAACGAGTGCCCGGCTCGCTTCATGTCCTCTTCTTGAGTTTCGCTTTCTGGGGTCGAAAGGTGCCGTCCCAACCGGGATCCCCTGGAAGTATGTCTCCATCGAGCGGTTCGGGGATGACTTTGACGCGAAGGAACAGCAGGTCGCGGAACCGACGTGCAAGGTCCAGCTCCTCGACGAGGCCGGAATCAATGTACAACCCGCCGCCTTCGAGAGGCCAGAGCCGGCGCCCCGCGAGCGATGTGGCGGCAACGGAATCGGTCCAGTTGGTGGATCGGATTTCGCCGCACCTGCGGCATTGGACGTGCTGGCACTCTCTGCCCCTGTACGGATCGATCGCGATTCCGGGTGGAACCACAATTGACACGTACGCCGACTTGGAGGCCGCGGCACCTGTTTCGGGAGCAATCAGGACCTTTCCAACGAGGACTCCCTTCAGGTGTGATCGGAGTGCTTTGTACAGGTCCCGACGCAGGAACGAAACATCGATGTCAAAGCAGAAGGCCCTTACGCCCTTTGGCTCCCGCCGAAGCCGTACGTCGACGGCCGTCGGCTGCTCGCGCCATTGCCGACCCAGGTGCGTCCGCCCGGGACAGGCGAGCGACTTGCCGATCGACTTCATCCAAGTCTTTTCTGCACGCACGATATCGTCCTCGCGGGAGCGCATGAGTAGAACACGTTGGATCAATGTCCGCTTCGTGGAATGTCCTTTTGACAAATCCATCTCCTCTCGGAGGGCCTTCGACGATACGCCGATCCCTCTTGCTCGATACGTGTCAAGATCACCATGCGCGGCGCGATAGTCGGCTCTGGCGAGGGGTGCTGCCGAGCAGCACACAATGGATTCCCGATTCCCAGACTCTAACGCCCGGCGAGAAAAGTTCTGTTGGTATGCCGGCACCTCGAATGAAGGACAAACGCCCGTAAGCCCTTGCTCACCGGCGATTGTGCTCTCGTGCGTTCACTGAGTCGGAGCGTGGAAAGGCACTCCACCAGGCGACTTCGGCCGGCGCTTCCATGACTTGACACGAGAAGGTGAGTTGACTCGTGGCCGAGGTCCTTGGCGACGGCCCGGGCGGGCAACTTCGCGGATGCGAGCGAAGGAGCCGCGGTCGGTCAACCCGATTGGTGATCGGGCTCGTCACGAAGGGAGAGTCATCGGCGTCGCCGCGAGGCGCCTATTCCGGCCATGGCGAGCAGGGCCAGGCTTCCCGGGGCGGGCGCGAGCTGGCCGGTGAAGTGATCAAAGAACGTCTTGCTGAACCCGCTGGCGCCCGCGCTCAGATCAACCCACATGTTGTTCAACGATGTGATGCTGTTGAAGAATGGGGCGTTGGAAACCAGTGGAAAGGTCTGCACAATCGTGAACGTGTTGCTGGCGTTGTTGGGGTTGCCGGTCGTTGTCGACACACTCAGATCGTACGTGAAAGTCGAAAAATCCATCGTGAGCGAAACCCGGTTCCACTGGCTGCTGCCGATCGAATAGGTGGATTCCACCAGGTTGTTGGAGGGGTCCGAGTACATGATCTTGCTGTTGTTGCTGATCGCCACGCGGAATCCCGGGCTGGTCGCCGTCCCTCCGAATCCCAGCGCGAGCAGCGGGATCACCGGGCTGTTCCCGGAGCCCATGAACCCGTTGATGTCCCACCCGAGCGTGATGGTCGAGCCGCCGACGGACGCTGGATTGGCGCCGCCCAGGTCCGCCGCGTCAAAGGCGTAACGGAGGCGGAAGTTGCTGGGCGGGATGTCATTGCGAAACACGAGCCCGAAGGGTTCGGCGAACGGAAAGCCGGATCCATACCCGTGCTGGGCGACGTAGTTATTCCCCGATGTGCCGGAATCGAAGAACCAGTTGGGGTGGTACGTCCAGACCGGCGTCGAGAACGCGCCGCCGTATCCGTCGGCAACGCTGAACTCGTTGAGAATGGCCATGGCGGGCGAAGTCGAAACCGCGGACAGCGAGAGCACGGCGGAAATGGATCGCTTCATGTCTCTCCCATGCGCTCTGGTCGAGCGCCGCAGTGGCCGCCGTCAACTCCTGAGCGACGCGGGAAACACCGGCCGCGCACGCCGCACACGGCCCCCGGCGGCGCGAGCACGTGGTACCGAGAGTGCGTCTGGTTGCGTCCGATCTTGCAGCGATCCATCGGGAGATCGACCAGTCGGCGGACAAAACCGCCTCGCATCAGGCCGAGGATCGGGGCGGCCAGTCTCGGGTAGGACAGATGTTGAAGCGCGGACGCGCTAGAGGCCCGTGCGAGAAGAGGCGCCTCGAAGCGCGGAGCCGTAGTGCATCTCAAGGTACCGGGCCACGTAATCCACGATGCTGCTGCATTCCGGGATCTCCGGGTTGCTCGTCGAGCCCATAGGCTCAAATCGCATCCCCTTGAACCGAACCACCGCCTCCTCGACGGACAGCCCGAACTGAAGCGACAGGCTGAACGCGCGGCAGAACGCTTGGCAGAATCCCGAAATCGTCGAGCCCTCTTTCGCCATCTTGATAAAGATCTCTCCCGGCCGGCCATCCGGATAGAGCCCGATGGTCAGATAGCCCTCGTGCCGCATCACGCTGAACTTGTGCGTGACGGACTCGCGAGTGGGGGGGAGCGATGTGCGTGTGGCGACCATCGGGTCCTTCTCAGGTTGGGCCGGCGTCGTCATGGGGCCAAGAGTATCACGAGCCGGCGAAGAGCTATGGGTTATCGGCAGCCGTTGTGACGGCCCGCCAGTTTCGAGCATCGATGTGCCACTCTGGCCGCGTCCGGCCCAAAGGCTGGCGCCATTTTGCCCTCCTCACCCCGGTAATTGCGCTCCAGGGCCGCCTCCACGGGCATGCCTGTTGCTTCACGTGCCGGTCCGGCCGATACTTAACGGCTCGACAGGCACACCTTGACCCACGACATTCCCAACCCCAGTCAGACCACCCGTACCGGACGTGCGACGCTTCCCGCGCTGCTTGTCGTCGGTTTGCTCATCGGCGTCACAGTCAGTGCCATCACGCCCGGCGTTCGGGCCCTCCACCGCGACGCTTCGGCCGAGTTGCTGGCGACCCGGCACATCGCACAGACGCTCGTACGGGCGGTCCGCGGCCTGGGTGACATGCACCGCCCCGCGATGGTCCGGACTGTTTCGGCCTCCGTTCCGACGGCCCCGGTCGCGGTCTTCTGCGTGACGCGTGAGGTCGACTCGCGGGGCGTGACTCTGCTGAGGGAATGCCTTCTTTCTCTTCCCCCTCCCGCCGCCTGAACCTTCCGATCCAGGCGTCCCGTCACTCCACATCCACATTGAACACCCGGTCCAGCCGCGCCGCCCAGACGGCTTTCGCGGTTCGACCGCTCGACGTGCTTCAGAGCGAAGGCGTCGAAAGGACTGATCCCATGGCAGAGCAAGGCATTCCCCTCATCGGCCCGATCATCAAGTACTTCATCGGCAGCCGCAACGAGCGTTTCGTCAAGAAGTACACCCAGCGCGTCGCCGCCATCAACGCTCTTGAGTCCGGCGTCCGGCAGATGTCCGACGCCCAGATTCGCGGCATGCTCGCCGAGTTTCGTGAGCGAGTGAAGAACGGCACGCACATGGATGACGTGCTCGTCGAGGCGTTCGCCGTCGCGAGGGAGGCGATGGATCGGTCGGTGGGAATCCGCAACATCTTCAATCCACGCCACAAGTTCGATCCCTCGGCGTTCACGCCCGAGATCCAGGACCTGTACAACCGGACCAAGGCCCAGATGGATTCACTGCCTCCCGCGCCGCCGGAGGGCCAGTTCAACGGCTGCACCGCGCCGCAGCCGGGGTGGATGCAGGTGGACATCCCCAACGAGATCTACAACGCCGTCCGGGAGCTGTACCCGGTCAGCCGCCCGCCCTTCCGCGCCCGCCCGTTCGACGTGCAGCTCATCGGCGGCATGGTGCTCTACCAGGGCAAGATTTCTGAAATGCGCACGGGCGAGGGCAAGACGATTGTCGCCCCGCTGGCGTGCTACCTGGCGACGATCGATCGCAAGCGCGTCCACGTGGTAACCGTGAACGACTACCTCGTGCAGCGCGACCGCGACTGGACCTTCCCGTACTTCTGGGCCCTGGGCCTCACCGTCGGCGCCATCCACCCGCAGCACCTGCAGGATGAGGATGAGAAGCGCCGGATGTACCACTGCGACATCGTGTACGGCACCACCTCCGAGTTCGGCTTCGACTACCTGCGCGACAACATGAAGCGGCGCGTGGATGAACAGGTCCAGCGCCGTCGCGACTTTGCCATCGTGGACGAAGTGGACTCCATTCTCATCGACGAGGCCCGGACTCCTCTGATCATTTCGGGCCCCGCCCACGAGGACTCGCCCCGCTACGACCTGGCCGACCGGATCGCCCGCCACCTCGTCGAAAGGCAGAAGCCGTGGCAGGAGGCCGACGACAAGGTTCAACGGATGATGCAGCAGATCAAGGGCATCGAAGGCGACATCCGCCAGGCCCGCGAGAAGGCCGACGTTCCCGCGATGCAGGAACGCCTGAAACAGGCCAAGGCCGAACTGCCCCGCCTGGAAGCCGACCGCAAGCAGCACACCCAGTACTACGAGATCGAACTCGAACGCAAGTCCTGTCACCTGTCTCACGACGGTGTGGCCGAAGCCCAGCGCGTCGCGGGCGTCGGGTCCCTCTACGTCGGCGAGAATATCGATCTTCCTCACCTTCTTGAGCAGGCCCTTCGCGCCCACGTCGTCTACCAGCGCGACCGCGACTACATCATCATGAACACGCCCGACCCCATGACCGGGCGCGTCGAGCCCAGCATCGTCATCGTCGACGCGTTCACCGGCCGCCCCATGATCGGTCGCCAGTGGTCCGACGGCCTGCACCAGGCGTGCGAAACCAAGGAGAAGGTCCCGGTTCGGCAGGAGACCCAGACCGTCGCGACCGTCACCATCCAGAACTTCTTCAAGATGTACAAGCGGCTCAGCGGAATGACCGGCACGGCCGACACCGAGGCCCAGGAGTTCCACGACATCTACAAGCTCGACGTCGTCTCCATCCCCACCAACAAGCCGATGATCCGCAACGACTTCGACGATCTCATGTTCCTGCGGGCCAAGGACAAGTGGGATCACATCGTGGACGAAATCAAGGCGTTCCACGACGTCGGCCGCCCCGTTCTCGTCGGAACCACCAGCGTCGAGCGGAGCGAGCTGCTCTCCAAGATGCTCACCGGCAAGCACGGCATCAAGCACGAAGTCCTCAACGCCAAGCAGCACGAACGCGAAGCCAACATCGTCGAAAACGCCGGGCAGCTCGGGTCCGTCATGATCGCCACTAACATGGCCGGGCGCGGCACCGACATCAAGCTCGGCACCTGCACCCGCGAAGCCCTCCTCGATCACTGGCTCCGCCGCGGCCTCGCCCCGCGGACATTGACCGTCAACTCGACCAACGAGGAAGTCCGCGAAGCCGTCTACCGCAAGATCGCTCCCAAGGAGCTCGGTCAGAACAAGCGAGACCTCGAAACCATGCCCTTCGCCGAGCTCGAACTCGAGCTCCTCCGCCACTGGGCCGCAACCCACACCTACACCGGTGCCAAGACCGACACCATGAACGCCGACGAGCTCCGTGCCGCGCTCGACGGCAGCGCCCGCTTTCTCCTTCATCGCATCGGCTGGGTCGAATCGGTCGAGGACCTCGGCGGTCTCCACGTCATCGGCACCGAACGCCACGAATCCCGCCGCATCGACAACCAGCTCCGCGGCCGCTCCGGCCGCCAGGGCGACAAGGGTTCCAGCCGGTTCTACGTCAGCCTCGAAGACGACCTGATGAAGATGTTCGCCGGCGAAACCCAGATGAAGCTGCTCGCCCGCCTGGGCATGAAAGAGGGCGACTCCATCGAGCACCCCTGGCTCTCCAAGAGCGTCCAGCGGGCCCAGCGCAAGGTCGAAGAGCGCAACTTCCAGGTCCGCAAGACCATCCTCGAATACGACGAAGTCATGGAGCACCAGCGTCAGCGCTTCTACACGCTCCGCCAGCAGGTCCTCGAAGGCCGCGACACCAAGGGCATCATCCTCGACTACATCCACGAGGCCATCCAGGATGCCTGCGATGAGTTCCTCGACCGCGACTACCCCCTCGTATGCGTCGCCGAGTTCGCCCGCCAGAAACTGGATGTCGCTGTCCAGCCCGAGCGCCTCCGCAATCTCGAGAGTCTGGAGATCGACAAGCGCATCCGCGAGGAAGCCAAGGCCGAGGCCCGGGCGATGATCGACGTCACTCTCGGCGAGTACATCCCCGCCGAAGGGTCCGACATCAAGATGGACTTCGACGTCCAGGGCCTCATGTCCTGGGCCAGGACCAAGTTCGGCGTTGAGCTCACACCCGGGGAGCTCGAGAAGAGCGGCCCCCAGGGCAGCCGCGCCCACGTCCGGGATGTCCTTACCACCGCGGCCCACCACCGCATCGACGACGCCGACCTCGCGGGGATCGAACAGTTCCTCGTACCCAACTACGGAGTGATCCGCCTCGTCAACGCCATGCGCGACAAGTTCGAGCTCCAGGTCAGCGTCGACGAGGTCATCAAGGCCCGTGACGACAGGGACAACCCGCCCACCGAAGTCATCATGGCCCGCGCCCGCGATCAGTACCAGAAACGCGAGATCGAATACCCCGTCGAGTTTGCCATGGACGTCACGATGATGCTCATGCGTCAGAATCCAACCGGGGCGGCACAGTTCCTGGTGGACTGGGCCAATCGGCGCTACAGCCTCGGGTGGACCGTCGAGACGCTTCGCTCGCGTCCGCCGCAGGCGGCCAAGGCGGAACTGCTCGAAGCGTGCGAGAAGGCGCTCAAGTCCGGCCGCCTCGCCCAGGCGGTCCAAGAGGCGATGGCGTTCAAGTCCGACGATGCACTGGACCAGCACCTCAAGGACAAGTACGGCGTCGGGATTCCCGACTGGATGCGGTTCCTCCACGGCCAGGAGCGAGACGATGCCGTCCGCGCCCGCGTGGAGAGCATCCTCCGCGCCGAGCTCGTCCAGTTCGAGCAGGCCCTGCTCATCCAGACCCTCGATCACACCTGGAAGGACCACCTCTACGCCATGGACGTCCTTCGCGACACGATCAACTACCGTGCCTACAGCCAGCAGGACCCTCGCATCGAGTTCAAACGCGAGGGGGCCAAGGCCTTCAAGCAGATGCTTGAGGGCGTCCGGGACCGGATCACCGACGACATTTTCAAGGTCCGGCTCTCCCCCGGCGCCGGGATGCCGCCCCCGACCCAGCCGCCCGCTCCACGGAACCCGCCACCCCAGCCCGTCGGCGGGCCTCGCGGCGGACCGACTTCGGCGTTCGGGTCCATCTCAGGACCTGGTTTTGATACCACCAACCCTGCCAGCGGAATGATGTAGCCGCATCCGCGGGCCCGGCGCGGCGTATAGTCAGCCAGACCGATCCGGGCGGTATGCTGTCGAGAATCTCAGACGAGGAAACCGCCCATGGTTCATCATTCCGTCCCGGCCCGCCGCGCCTTCACCATCATCGAGCTGCTGGTGGTGATCGGGATCATCGCCATCCTGATTTCCCTGACGCTGCTCATCGCCAACAAGGTGTCGGGCTCGGGCAAGCACCGCGCGACCGAGCAGACGCTCCGAATCCTTGATACCGCCTTGTCGTCCTACATCTCCGAGAAACATGGCAACCCGCCACCGACGGTCGAAGATCCGCGGCCCGGTGGGTCAAGCCGGCTCATCGCCGTCGTTGACGGCCGGAACTTCACCGGTGGCAGCCCCGGCGCAATCATCAACAGCGTGGGGCTCTTCATGCTCCAGTGCCGTGACGTCGCCTCGTCGGGTGATGAACTCAAGAGAATTGACCCAAAGCTTGTCCGTGAATACGACGCCGATCAGGCCGACCCCGCTCCATCGAGCCCGGTCTTCACCCAGCAGCCGATGCTCCTGACGGCGTTCGACGGATGGGGCAATCCCATCCGATACGTTCATCCCGCGTTCAAGGGACTGGTCGTGCTCGACGCCAACGCCACGCAGGCCGACGCCGTCGCCGTGTCGGCTCGGCTCGGCGCTGCACCCGCCGGGAAAACCTACGCCATTTCCGACATCCGCCGCGCCGACGGTTCATTCGCCAACGGCGGGCCCTTCGACGCCGACGGCGGCGTTTCTCCAGCCAACAGACCTTACTTCTATTCCTGCGGTCCCGACGGTGATCCCACCACGATCGACGACAACGTCTACCTGACCACGCCGAAGTTTGTCTCCAAGAACTAACGGCGGTTCGCCAACTGGGATGGCGGCAACCGCAAACTGGCCATCCTTGGCCGGTGATGGCCATGAATACGCGCCAAAGCTCGCAGCGACGCCGCTGAATGACTGAAATCGCTGCGAAGCGAGCTTGGCACAGGTGTTGCAATGTGGGCTCCCACCGCGACAGCCCGACTCGGTCGGTCTTCCGCGGCCCGCTTTCGGCATGGCGCCGTCGGCGGCATTCCACGTTCGCCAAGGAGGCCACCGTGTCCATCCGCACTCTGAGTTCCGTCTCGCTGCTTGCCGTACTCGCCGGCTCCACCTTCGCCGCAGTTTCGTACAACTCGCCGGTGACCTATCCGACGCCCTCCCGTCCCGACGGCATCGCCTCGGGCGACTTCGACAACGATGGAGACATCGACCTCGCGATCGCCACCGACACGCCGGACAAGGTCTCGATTCTGTTTAACACTGGCAACGGCGCCTTCGCGGCCCCGGTCAACATCCTCACGGGCTCCGGCACGGGCCCGAACTTCGTCCGCGCCGTCGACATCGACGGCGACACCGACCTCGATCTCGCGGTAACGCTCCACAACACCAACCAGATCATGATCCTCCGGAACAACGGCGCCGGCGGCTTCACTCCCGCCGGTACGTTCGCCGTCGGCGTCAACCCACGTTGGATCGCCGCCGTCCGCGCCGACAACAACGCTTCGATGGACCTCGTTGTCTCGAACCGCAACTCCAACAGCATCACGGTGCTGCTCAACACCGGCAACACGACGTTTTCCTCGGCGACCTACCCCGTCGGCGCTGGACCGCGATCGGTCACCACGGCGGACCTCAACCGGGACGGCCGTTTCGAACTGATCGTCGCCAACCACGACTCCCGCAACTTCACCATCCTCGCCAACAACGGCCAGGGCGTCTACACGACATCCGCCACGATCTCCGTCGGCAGCGAGCTGCGCCCCGAGGGTGTCGTCGCCGCCGATCTGGACCGCGACGGCGATGCGGACCTGGTTCTCTCGACCAGCGGCAACACGCAGAACTTCGCGTCGGTGTTCATCAACACCGCCGGCACGTTGTCAGGTCCGGTCAACTACCCCGTGCTCGGCATCAACCCCGGTCACGTCGGCGCCATTGATCTTGACCGTGACAGCTACCCTGAAATCGTGACCGCCAACGAAGACTCCGCCAACATCTCCATACTCCGCAATCTCGGAAACGGCACCTTCGCGTCCGCAACGCTCCTCCCCGTCGGCGCAACGCCCCACGCCATGACCATCGCCGACTTCAACCGCGATCAGATCCCCGATATCGCGATCACCGCCGAGACGTCAAACAACACCACGGTTCTCCTCAGCGCCGGCACGCCGCCACCGCCTTCGTGCTACGCCAACTGCGACGGCAGCACCGTGGCCCCGGTCGTGTCGGTGCTGGACCTCCAGTGCTTCGTCAATCGGTACCTTTCAGGAGACGCCTGGGCCAACTGCGATGGCTCGACCGTCGCACCCGTGCTCTCGGCCAACGACCTGATCTGCTACATCAACCGCTACATCACCGGTTGTCCCTGAACCAGCTCCCCCGACTTGCGCTTTTTTCCGCTTCGTCAACACAAGCCCGGCACGGCAGACGTTCTGCCCTGCCGGGCTTGTGGCTTGTCCGGGAACCCGCCGCATTCCGCGGCGTACAGATCACGCATCCGAATCCGTTGCCAAGGCCAGGGTTTTGCCCAAAAGTTATCGCTCCAAGGCCGCATCGTCGGGTGCCGGTAGGCTTTCGAAGTGGTCCGGAAGCTTTGGAAATTCAGAATCGACGCTACATTTGTCGCTGTGGATTCCTGAGAGAGAGGCCCTGCACGTGAAACGCTTTCGCAAATTCCGTCCGATGTTCTTCGGCATCGGTGCGCTGTCGATCGCCGTTGCCGCCGGCACGGTGGCACTCGGCACGGTCCCTACCACGGTCAGGGACTTCTTCCTCGGCGGCACGCAGCCTCTCCAACTGGTCGACCTCATCGAATCCTCCGCTGCGTGCGCCGGTTGCCATGGCAACTACAACCTGCAGACCGAGCCGTACCGTCCCTGGGCCGCGAGCATGATGGGCCAAGCCGTTCGCGACCCCGTATTCCACGCGACTCTCGCCATCGCCAACCAGGACGCGGCGTTTGCCGGTGACCTCTGCCTCCGGTGTCACACCCCCAGCGGCTGGCTCGGCGGCCGAAGCAATCCACCCGACGGGTCCGAGCTCTTCGGCACCGATCTGCAGGGTGTGAACTGCAACTTCTGTCACCGCATGGTCGATCCGATCGCGCATCCAGGCAACCCGGCTGAAGACACCGAGATTCTCGCCGGCCTCACCGATCCCCCGAACGGCGCCCACTCGGCCAACTACGTCGTCGACCCATACGACCGTCGTCGTGGCCCCTTCGACCTCGGCCCCGAATTCCCCTATCACTATTGGCTCCAGGCACCGTTCCAGACCAAGTCCGACATGTGCGCCACCTGCCACGATGTGTCCAACCCCGCCTTCACGCGCCAGACAAACGGCACCTACGCACTCAACGCCCTCGACACGCCTCACCCGGACGGCGACAAGCGCAACATGTTCCCCATCGAGCGCACCTTCAGCGAATGGTCGCAGAGCGCTTTCGCCGCGGGTCCTGTCAACCTCAGCGGCCGTTTCGGCGGCGATCTCACGGCCGTCAGCTCCTGTCAGGACTGCCACATGCCCGTGACCTCCGGCCAGATCTGCCGCTGGGTCGATCCCCGCCCGCAAATCCGTCAGCACCAGTTCAACGGTGGCAACACCTGGGTTCTCAACGCCATCCGCAACCTCTACCCCGACTCGGAATCCATGCTCACCGACCTGAGCGTGACCGACTCCCTTGCCCGCACGCTCGACATGCTCGCCAAGGCTTCCGATCTTCAGGTCTCCGTCGTTCCCACCTCCAATCAGCTCAAGGTTCGAATTATCAACTACAGCGGCCACAAGCTTCCCACCGGCTACGCCGAGGGCCGCCGCATGTGGATCAACGTCAAGTTCCTCGGCGGCCGCGGCAAGATGATTCGCGAACACGGTGCCTACGACCCCGCCTCCGCCATTCTCGACCGAAACTCCACCAAGGTGTACGAAGCCGAAATGGGAATGGACGCGGCCGTAGCCGCGGCGACGGGCAACGCCCAGGGCCCCGGCTTCCACTTCGCCATCAACAACCAATGGTTCAAGGACAACCGCATCCCGCCGATGGGGTTCACAAACGCCAACTTTGCTCAGGTCCAGGCGTCCCCCGTGGCCTACTCGTACGCCGACGGCCAGAACTGGGACGACACGCTCTTTGACATCCCGCAGGGCGCCGCCGTCGCCCGTGTCACGGTGTACTACCAAACCTCCTCCAAGGAATACATGGAGTTCCTACGCGACGAGAACCACACCAACACCGCCGGACAGGTGGCCTACGACCAGTGGGTCGCCACAGGCAAGAGCGCCCCCGCCATCATGGACCAACTCGCCTTCGCACTCCCCTGCTATGCCAACTGCGACGGCTCCGCGGTCCCGCCGGTGCTCACGGCCAACGACTTCCAGTGTTTCTTGAACCGCTACGCCGCGGGCGACCCCTACGCCAACTGCGACGGCAGCACCGCCACCCCGGCCCTCACGGCCAACGACTTCCAGTGTTTCCTCAACAAGTTTGCCGGAGGGTGCTGAGCACGGCATGCCCCGCGACAACGAGCAGTGGGGGCCTCCTCGTCAAAGTCCACCTCGCCCCGGGCCGATACAGCCCCGGGTTCCCGGCCTATCATGGCCGCACTTCCGGGGTGTAGCGCAGCTTGGTAGCGCGTCTCGTTCGGGACGAGAAGGTCGTAGGTTCAAATCCTATCACCCCGATTCAGCAGACCGGATGGCCTCGGCAAGTGCCGGGGCCATCGGTGTTTATGGACGAGTTCAATCATGTCCTATCACCCTGGGTCAGATGGGCTCGGTTTGGACTTTTCAGCCGTGTGAACTGCAAACCTCAGGTGCGGGGTGTGCCGAGCGCTTGTGCCAAATCTCTCCAGAGATCTTCTACGTCTTCGCAGCCAACACTCATCCTCAGAAGTCCTGGCGGAAGGTGTTCTTGACCGGGGACCGCGGCACGCCGCTCAATCGTTGATTCCACCGCGCCGAGACTCG
This sequence comes from Phycisphaerales bacterium, assembly GCA_044222195.1. GTDB lineage: Bacteria > Planctomycetota > Phycisphaerae > Phycisphaerales > UBA1924 > JAHBXE01. The sequence continues at coordinate 38,582 of JBGANS010000012.1, read as the reverse complement.
TCGCGTGCCGGACGATCTTCAGAGAGGTGCACACGGTGTCAGCCCGAGCGGCGTCGCCCTCAACCTCGAAAGTCACTACTCCGCTAAAGGCTCGCATGAACGTTGAAGCGAGCTGGTGTGCGGAATGCGACGGCAACCCTGGGTAGCGAACCGAGTGCACCTGCGGATGCTCGCTCAATCTCTTCGCGATCGTCAGTGCGTTTGCCTGACTCGCCGCCAAGCGGAGCGACATTGTGCGGAGCCCACGAAGAGCGAGGAACATCTCCAACGTGCCAGGCGTTCCGCCGGACAGTTCTCGTGCCTTTCGCAGCTCGTGCGCCAGCGCCGGAGACTTCGCAACCGCAACACCCGCTAAGAGATCTGAGTGCCCGCCCATGTACTTGGTGGCCGAGTGCATGACTGCGTCGGCACCCATGGCGAGAGGTTGTTGGTTCAACGGTGTCGCGATGGTGTTGTCCACGACCAGGAGCGACCCTGGCTTGCGCTTGGCTCCGCAGATACGGGGCAAATCAGCGACATCGAGCAGTGGATTGGTGGGCGACTCAAGCCAGATCAGGTCTGCGGTCTGGGATTGAGCGAGCCACGCCTGAGTATTGGTGACCGGCAGTCGGACGCACTTCCAGCCCCGCCTTGCAACGCCCTGCTCTACCAAACCAACGACTCCGGCGTAGCAGTCGGTCGGCAGCACGATCGACGCTCCCACGCTTAGCGTCCCGATCAATGACGCCGCGGCAGCCATTCCCGAGGCAAATGCGACAGCCGTGCCGCCTTCAAGACCGCCAACCACAGTCTCAAACGCTTCCCATGCCGGAGTTGCGTCGTCACGGGCATACGCGCGGGCCGATCCCAGGGTGAAGTTCGACGCCGGCACAAGCGGCGTGTTGAGAGGCTCTCCAACGTCCGCAGGACGGCCCCCGGCAATCAGCCAAGTGGCAGGCGAAATGGAGGGGTCTGAGTGGCCGGTGCTCTCCGGATGATTCATGCCGTAAGGGTATTGACGACAGCCAGGATCAGCCGTCTAGCCGCAAAAAGGCTTCAGGACCGAGGCTGAGGCCCTAACGCCCTCCAAGAAAAGTTCTATTGGTGTACTGTCACCCCGACTTGTTTGAGAGTAAGGCCCTTCGATGAGCACATCGAAGGGCTTTCTCGTTGAAAACACGGCACTTGCGCAGTTGCGGAGCGGTTCAAACGCGAGCTCAGAAATGCCTGTGCGAGGGCCTTTTTGGGGTCAGTGTTGAGAGGATTTGAACTCGCTCGCTCGAATAGCGCCAATTGTGCTCGTTCTTTCGCCGTGAAATAATCGGTGGCGCTGCGCGCGGCATGGTGATCGCGCCAGTCGACGGTCATAGAACCGTCATGTTTCGCGTCGCGCATGCGCATCAATATCTCGATGCCGGGACGCGCGTCCCGCCGTTCACCCCCAAACGCCGCGGCGGAGATTCCCGCTCGGCCACGGAGCATGCGCATGGATACTCGGAAACTCTCGGTCGGATTCGTCTCGCTCGCCCTGCTCGCCGGTGCGGGAGCCTGGGCTTTCGCTCAGCCCGGCCAGCCGCCCAAGCCCGCCGATGCGACGCAGCCCAAGGGCGAAGAGGACGAAGGCGACGAGGAAGAAATCATCACGCTGGACAAGGCTCCGGAAGCCGTTCGCGCTGCCGCGATCAAGCTCGCGGGCGACGCTAAGAACATCACCAAGGTCATCAAAGAGGAGGACGACGAGGACAACATTCAGTACGAGGTCGAGTACAACGAGGGTGCTGGAGCCGCTGCGATCAAGTGCGCCGCCATCTTCTCCGCAGCGGGTGACCTGATGGAGACGGAGAAGGCCACGACCGAGGCCAAACTCCCGGCGGCGGTCATGGCGGCACTCAAAAAGGACTACCCCAAGGCGACCTTTGCCGATCCGCAGGTCGTGACCAAGATGTTCTACGAGATCGAGGTCGTGATCGACGGCAAGAAGCACGAGGTCAAGGTCGATGCCTCGGGCAACATCGAGGACGAGTCCGAGGGCGGCGATGAGCACGGCGAACACGCCAAGGGCGAAGACCACGAGAAGGGCGAGAAGCACGAAGGCAAGAAGGACAAGAAGGACTGATCCGACACGGCGCGACCCTGCCAACCTTTTCACCGCCGCGTGCCCCGCCAGGCGCTCGGCGGTTTCCGTCCCGCTCCCCGTCCCACCCACCGCAAGGACGCAAGCCCGATGCCGACTTCCGCCGCCAGCACGCTCAGCAAACTCCCCGCGATCACGCTCGCGTTCTGGATCATGAAGATCGCGGCGACCACGCTGGGCGAGACGCTGGGCGACCTTCTCTCCAAAGGCCCCGAGCACGGGGGCATCAACCTCGGCTACGCGCTCGCGTCGATCATCGTGCTGGGCATCTTCCTCGCCACGCTCATCCCGCAACTCTTCACCAAGCGGCTCATCCCCTTCCTCTACTGGGCGGTGATTCTCTCGACCAGCACGGCGGGCACCACGATGTCCGACTTCATGGACCGCACACTCGGACTCGGCTATGCCAAAGGCAGCGCAATCCTCATCGCGTTGCTCATCGGCGCGCTGGTCCTCTGGCGGTTGGTCGAAGGGACGATCTCGGTCAGCAGCGTCCGCACGCGAAGGGCCGAGTGCTTCTACTGGTTCGCCATTCTGTGCTCCAACACGCTGGGCACGGCGCTGGGCGACTACCTCGCCGACGAGGAGCAGGGGCCGGGGCTGGGCTTCATGGGCGGTGCCACCCTCATCGGCGGCGTGATCGCCGCCATCGCCGTGGCGTACTTCATCGCCCGCAAGTTGAAACTCGCTAGCCCCGCGCTCTACGTCGGCCTCTTCTGGGCCGCGTTCGTGCTGACCCGCCCCTTCGGCGCGACGTTCGGCGACGTGCTCGCCCGCGGCCACAACGAGGGCGGCCTGGGCTTCGGCCCCGGCGGCTCCTCGGCGGTCCTGGCGGCGATCCTCGTGGGCATGATCATATACTCGATGAAGTCTGCCTCCTCGCTGGGCTCTTCCCGGCTCGCTCCATCGGATCATTGAAACCATTTGTAGTGGCCCACAAGCCAAAGGTAGCTCATCGCAAGCACAGTGAAGGTTGCCAGGCCCGCGGCAGTTGCTTTGCCAGCGCCCAACTTCGGCGCCAGCAGGATGACCACGATCATGTACGGCACCCATGACACCAGCGTGCCCAGGAGCACGAGCTTGGCGTGCTGGCTCACGGCCTGACCACCCCGCGACGAGCCAATGAACAGGTACGCGACGACCGTGAAGACCGGCGCGAGCGTCGCCAGGCCCGACCACAACCGCGATCCACGTTCCTCCAGCGCGACGATCAGCACGGTGACGAGTCCGCCGGTCAGGAAGTAGATGACGAGATTCTTGAATCCCATGACGCACGGCTCCACAGAGATGCTGACGAACGCGCCCGCCTCAGGTCCCGGCTACTCCGGCGCGCCACCGGTCCGCCCGGCGGCGCCCGAGGCCATCCGCCGCATCATCAGCACCTTGAGCGGATCATTGACGAGCAGGCAGCAGGCGGCGGCATAGGCGAGGATCGCCAGCACGCGCCACCATTCCAGGGGAGACAGCGACGCAAAGCCCACAAGCCCGATCGCCGCCCCGATCGCCAGCTCGCACGCCAGAGCCGCCGCCAGCGCCGCGCTGGGCCGCGACGCCCAGAACCACAGGCGCTCCCGCGCCGAGACGACCGACCAGACGCCGAAGAACAGCAGCGTGAGGAAGCTGAACGTGTGCAGGTCGCCCGTGCGCTCGCCCAGCCCCCAGGCTCCCCAGCACAGCCACAGCAGGAGGAGCGCCTCGGCGACCATGAGCACGCCGAGCGCCACGGCCACCGTCACGAGCGGGCCGACATTCCAGGTTTCGGGTTTCCGAGACCATCGCACGTGGTCGGTCGCCAGAGCAATCTTGGCAAAGTCCGTCAGGAACGTCAGCAGCAACATGGCGAACGCGGACACCACGAAGTGCCCTGTGGCGACGAACGCGACCGCCACGAACGCCGACTTGAAGATCGTCCGGCTGATCTTGTTGACGATCCATGTGAGGATGCGCTGGTAGATCGAGCGTCCCTGGCCCACCAGCGCCACGATGTTGGCTAGCCCCGGATCGGTCAGCACCACGCTCGCGGCACCCCGGGCCACATCGGTCGCACCCGCCACCGCGATCCCCACCTCGGCCTGCCGCAGCGCCGGCGCGTCGTTCACACCGTCGCCGGTCATCCCCACCACGCGACCCGCCCCCTGAAGCCGTCGCACGACGGTGTACTTGTCCTCGGGGTAGACCTCGGCGAGTCCGTCCGCGCCCCCGAGCGGATCGGCTTGATCGTCGGCCGGAGCCCTCGCGCCATCGCTGGCTCCCGCTCGCACCTCCAAAGCGCGGCGGATCGTTCCCAATCCCACGCGAGTGGCTATTTCCTGCCCGACGGCCAGCGCATCGCCGGTGAGCATCCGGACCGAAACCCCCAGGTCACGAAGGGCCGCGACCATCGCACCGGCGTCGGGGCGGGGCGGGTCCTCCATCGCCACCAGCCCCAGGAGAACCGGCTTGGAATCTCCCTCGGCGCGGGCCACCGCGAGCGTGCGGTACCCGTGCCGCGCCGACTCCGCGACCCGCGCTTCCAAGCCCGCCATCGTGGGCACGTCCAGCCCGCACACCTCCGCGACTGACCGCACCGCTCCCTTCACCACACGCACGCGCCGTCCGTCGATCAACACCAGAGCCTCCGTCCGACGTGTCGCGGCGTCGAAAGGCGTGAACGAAGCCACCGTCGCCGCCTGGGCCCGCATCGTCGCGCCGGCGGCGCGGGCCGCGGCCAAAAACGCCAGGTCGATCGGGTCCTGATTGGCCTCTTGGGAAGCCAATGCCCCGGCCGTGAGCACGTCCGCCTCGGTCGCGCTTCCCATCGGCGTCACGGACCTGACGGTCAACTGGTTCATGGTGATGGTGCCGGTCTTGTCCACGCAGAGCACGTCCATCGTGGCCGCATCCTCGGCCGCGCTCAGCCGCGTGACCAGCACGCCGTGCCGCGCCAGTTCCCGTGCGCCCAGCGCCATGCTGAAGGTGAACATCACCGGGAGGGCCACCGGCACGGCGCTCATGAGCAGCACCAGCAGGAGACTGGAAACTTCCAGCAGGGGGATGCCCCGCACCGCCGCCAGCACCGCGACCGCGCCGATGAGCACGCCCGTGATGGCGAAGAGCCAGCGGACCACCCGGCCCACCACCGCGTCCACGTGGAGCTTCGGGCTCGCCTTCTGGACGAGCTCGGTGGTGCGGCCAAAGAGCGTACGGGTGCCCGTCTGCGCTACGATGCCGACACCCTCGCCACGGCGAACGGCGGCGCCCGACGGGGCGGTTTCTCCGGCCGCCTTGTCCACTTCCGCGGACTCGCCGGTGAGCGCCGATTGATCCACGCTCACCGTCCCGCTCGTGAGCGTGACGTCCGCTGGGACGATGTCCCCGGTGCGCACACGCACCACGTCGCCGGGCACCAGCTCCCGCGCCGGGAGAAGTGTCCATGTTCCGTCGCGGCGTGCGCGAGCGCTGACTTGGAGCCGCCGGCGCAGCGTCTCGACGACCCCGGCGGCGCGCCGGTCCTGCGCGAACGAGATCACGGCGTTGACCACCAGCAGCCCGCCGACGATGGCAAGGTCCTCGTACTTGCCGAGCAGGGCCGACACGACCATGATGATCTCGAGCATCCATGCCGACAGCCCCCAGAACTTCGCGAGCAGCGCTCGCACCGGGTGGCGGCGTTGCTCCAAGACTTCGTTCGGCCCGTGCTCCGCCAAGAGCCTGGCCGCCTCCGCCGTCGTCAGTCCGGCGGACTCCGTCGGCGGCGACGACGTCGGCGCGGGAGCGGATGGGCGCGGAATGTCGGGTGTGGGGTCTTCGTCCATTCATGTCCTGGAGGCGGCGGTCGCGGGCACGACCAAGACCGGGCATGGCGCGTGCCGGACGACCGCCTCAGCGGTGCTCCCCAGGAGCAACCGCGAAAGCCCGCCGCGCCCGTGCGTGCCGATCACGATCAGGTCCGCGCCCCACTCGCGCGCCGAAGTGCACACCTCCGCGCCCGGCGCACCTTCGCGCAGGAACTGGTGGGCGACGGCTACGCCCGGCGCATCCTTGGCCGCCTGGGCGAGGATGCCCTTGCCCTCGTCCAACAGAATCTGACGCATCTCCGCCGCGGGCGGCCCGCCCTCGACGGCGATTACCCCGGTCACGTTGACCGCGTGCACCATCGCCACCTGAGCGCCCAGGGCGCTGGCGAGCGCAACCCCGACCCCGACCGCCCGCGTGGACATCTCGCTGCCATCGACCGCGATCAAGACTCGTTGGATACTCATGGTTGAAGTGTATTCAAGCGGCCGAACATCGACGCCCAGGTTGCGCAGCGTCGTTTCGTTCGCGCTGTTGCCCCGGCAGATTGGCCGGGCTGGGGCATCCGGCTCGTAGACTCCCCACAGAATGACTCACACCCAGACTCCTGGCCATGCCGCAACACCACGCCCCCTTCCTCGGGCCGTGTGGCTGCTCAGTTGGGTGTCGTTCTTTGCGGATGTGTCCAGCGAGATGATCTATCCGCTCCTGCCGCTGTTCCTGATCGGCGTGCTGGGATCGTCCAAGGCGCAGCTCGGCCTGATCGAGGGAGCGGCGGTCTTGATCGTGGCGGTGATGACGGCCTTCGCCGGGTTCCGCAGCGACCGCTCGGGCAAGCGGGTCCGCTGGATCCAGATCGGCTACGGCCTGCCGATGGTGGGCAAGGCGATGATCGCCCTCGCCACAGCGTGGGGGATTGTGCTGGGCGGGCGGCTGCTTGACCGCTTCGGCAAGGGGCTGCGGAGCGCCCCGCGCGATGCCATGATCGCCGGGGCGGTGGACGCCGACCAGCGCGGGCGGGCCTTTGGCGTGCATCGCGCCCTCGACACGGCGGGCGCGCTGATCGGTGTGCTGCTCGCGGCGTTCCTGCTCTGGTGGCTTACGGGAACGCCCGCGAAGTTCGACCACCCCGAGGTCGTGCCCGCCGCCGCCCACACGCCCGCGTGGATCTATCGCGTCATCTTCGGCGTCGGCGCGGCGCTCGGACTGGCCTCGTTCCTGCTCACGTTCCTCGTGCGCGAGTCCGATGCGGCGGAGCCTTCGGCAGAGCGGCTCGCACCGGCCACCGCTTCGACTGACGAAGCGGCGTCAACGAAGGCCACCGGGTCAGCCCGTGTCCCGCTGCCGCGCTCCTACTGGACGGTGCTGGGCGTGCTGGTCCTCTTCTCGCTGGCCAACAGCAGCGATACATTCATACTGCTCCGCGCCAGCGACCTGGGCTACTCGCCGTGGGCGGTGGTCATGGTGTACGCCCTGTTCAACGTCACCTACTCCGCACTGTCGTATCCGGCGGGCGCGCTCAGTGACAGGCTCGGGCGCTGGCGGATCATCGCTGCCGGATGGGTGATCTACGCGGTTGTGTATGCGGGATTCGCGCTGCTCCCGGCGACGCACGCGTGGGGGATGTGGCCGCTGATGGCCCTCTACGGCATTTACATGGCCCTGACCGATGGCGTGGGCAAGGCCCTGATCGCCGACCACGCACCCAAGGAGCGCCGTGGAGCGGCGATGGGCATCTTCTATGCGCTGACCGGCCTGACCACGCTGGCAGCGAGTCTGATCGCGGGCTTGTTGTGGGACCGCTCGGGTCCGATGGCGGCCTTCCTTGTCGGGGCGGGATTCGCGGTGGTGGCGCTGGTCTCACTGGCGTTTGTCCGCGCCGCGGTGCGCAAGTAATCGGTGCCCAAGCGTGGCCACGGCCCCGAAACTCCGCGTTGCTCCAAACGTCATGCGGCCATCATCTTTCCCATCGGGTGGCCCCAATAATCCTCGGAGTCCATGCGAGTTCTCATCGTCGAAGATTCCGACGTCCTTCGTGACTCGCTGGCCCAGGGGCTGCGCGAGGCGGGGTATGCCGTGGACGCCGTCGCCGACGGCAAGCGCGGGTTGATCCATGCGCAGACCACCGACTACGACGTGATCGTGCTGGACTGGATGCTGCCGGAGATGGACGGTGTGACGATGCTCTCGCGTTACCGCGCGTGGGCGAGTGAGAAGAAGATCGCGGGCCCCGGCGGCTTGGCTAGGATTGGTGGCGCGGCGGTGCTGATGCTGACCGCCAAGGACACCCTCGACGACAAAGTGCGCGGGCTGACCACCGGGGCCGATGATTATCTCGTCAAGCCCTTCGCGTTCAAGGAACTGCTGGCCCGCGTGCAGGCCATGACCCGGCGGCGGCACGGCGAACGCTCGCCGATCGTGCACCTCGGGCCGCTGACGATCGATACGGCGGCAAAGACGGCCTCCGTCACGCGCAGCGCGAGCGGGCGGGACGAACGGATCGTGCCCGTGGACCTCTCGCCGCGCGAATACGCCCTGCTCGAATACCTCGCGGCCCGCGCCGGCAAGCCCGTGACCCGTGGCGAACTCGAAGAGCACCTCTACGACGATCGCTCGCAGGTCTTCTCCAACGCCATCGACTCGGCCGTCGCGGCCCTGCGCGGCAAACTGAGCGCGGCCGGCGGGCCGGAGTGCGCGGAAATCATCCAGACGCGGCGGAAGGTGGGCTATGTGCTGAAGGCGGGCACGCCATGAACAGCATCCGCCTCCGCACCGCCGCCCTTGTGGCCGTGTGCATCATGGCCCTGCTGGTGCTGGGGGGCGTCGCGCTCATGGTCGTCATCCGCGCCGCCCTCACAGCGCAGTTCGACGATGCCCTCGCCGCGCGAGCGGGGGCGCTGCAATCGCTCGCGCGCTTCGACGGAACAAAGGTTGAAATGGACTTTGCGGGCGAGGCCATGCCGCGCTTCGCCCATACCGTCGGACGCTCCGGCGATGCTGAGTACTTCGTCGCGTGGGTGCGCGAAGGGTCCGGCTGGCGCGTGCTCGAGCGCTCGGAGTCTCTGAAGAGCGACGCGTGGCCTCCGGCGACGCTGCGCGACGGCCCGGCCAGTGTCCGCGACATCACGCTCCCCAGCGGACACGCGGGGCGTGCCGCGTTCATCGAGTTCTCCGCGCCCCGCGAGCATGACGAGGAGGGCGAGCGCGGCGGCGACAAGGCGGCCGCGGCGCCGGCCGCCGGCGTTGCGCCCGCGTCCGCCGTCCGTCTCTTGGTGGCGCTGCCCCGCGCGCCGCTCGACCGCACGCTCGCCGCCGTCGGCTGGAGCATCTTCGGCGTGGGCATCACTCTCGCGCTGTCGAGCGTGCTCTTGGTGCGCTGGGCCGTGGGGCGCGGACTGATGCCCCTGTCGCACCTGTCGGGGCGCATCAGCACGCTCCGCCCCGAAACGCTCGGCGCGCGATTCGACAGCGCGGACCTGCCGCTGGAACTCCGCCCCATCGCCGAGCAACTCTCCGCCCTGCTCGCCCGGCTCGACGAGGCCTTCGAGCGCGAGCGGCGCTTCAGCGCCGCGGCCAGCCACGAACTTCGCACGCCCATCGCCGAACTGCGGATGCTGCTGGAGGTCGCGCGGAGCCGCCCGCGCTCGGGCGAGGAGTGGCTGGAAACCAACAGGCGCGCGCTGGGCGTGCTCGACCGCGCGCAAGCACTGTGCGAGATGCTCCTGCGTCTGGCCCGCGCCGAGGCCGCCCCGAGCCGGGGCAACGCGGAGGACCGCGCCGATGTCGCCGCCCTCATCGCCGAGCATGTCTCCCGATCCGTGGCGCGTCACGGCGGCGACGCGGTCCGCGTGCGCGTGCGTTGCGAGCCAGACCTTGCCGCACGCATCGAGCCCGCCGCGCTGGGCGTGATCCTGAGCAACCTGCTCGACAACGCCCTCACACACGGCGCGGCCACTGCGGCCGATCCCATCCTGATCGGCGTGAGCAGCAATCAATACCACGTTGTGATCGGCATCAGCAATACAGCGCCGGGTATCACTCCAGAAGACGCGTCGCACCTCTTCGAGCCGTTTTGGCGGAAGGACCCCTCCCGTCACGATCAGAGTGGATTCGGTCTCGGTTTGGCGGTTGCTCGCACATTGGCCCGAGCGATGGGAGGGAACCTCACCGCATCCCTGAGCACCAAAGGCACGCTCAGCGTAACCCTGACAGTCCAAGCAGCCTCCGAAAATGGAGCTGTCACTCCCTGACGCTGTACAACACAAGCCGTGGTGGCAAAATGTCACTCCGCCTGACTTAGAGGTTCGCGTTCAGCAAGAACCGCGTTTCTGGCGTCCAAAGGAGGACTCCCTCCACAAAAAGTTCAAACCGTGTCCTGTCACCCCGATTGACGAGATGGCCTCGGCAGCAGTGCCGAGGCCATCTGTGTTTACGGATCAGCGCTCCGCAACACCAGAGCAGCCCTCCGTTTCACCGCCAAACTCCTCGATGCGGGATGTGCTCCAAGCGCGCCTTAGCGGGAGACGCAACCGTATCAGCGCTGACTTGGGAGGCTTGGCCAGTGCGTTGATAACCACCGGCGCAGAGTGATTCACCAGCCTGGCGGTCCTCAACGCGTAACGTTCATCATGAGCACCCCTGGCCCCTACGAAGCGATCGGCGCGATCTTGAACATCCACGCGATGATCCACCGGTTTCTCCTCGATGCCGTCGAGGACGTTCCGGAATCACGTATGACCGAGCAGCTTGCGGTGATGGGAGGGGGGGGAGGGGGCGCCATCGTCAATCATCCGGCATGGACGCTGTCGCACCTCAACGCGTACGCAGGAGTCTTGCTGTCCATGCTCGATGATCCGAGTGTGCCGACGGCCGACGCCGAGATGGAGAAGTTTGGGTTCGGCACCACGCCCGTACCCGACCGCGCCGCCTACGCGACCAAGCGCGAACTCCTTGACCGGTTCAGAGATCGGAACGCGCGCCTCGTGGCGGTCGTCGCTGAGAAACACTCCATCTACTTCCCGAGACCCTCACCGGAGAAGTTCCACCCGCACGCGCCGACCATCGGGCACATCGCCATCACACTCCTTGTGGCGCACCCGCCGCATCACCTGGGCCAACTGAAGCAGTGGCGCCGCGCCGCCGGAATCGCGGAAAGGGCGTAACGATCGATCGCGACGTGGAGACGAGTCAGTCGCCGCATGCAGCGACTACAGTGGGAAATGGCGATCACAACCTGTGTCCTGGCTCTGATCCGGGTGGCGATCGGTCTACAGCGGGCGCAGCCCGCTGTTGAGCCTGATGACATTGTCATCGCCAACTTCGAGGAAGATAGGTACGGGAACTGGACCACGTCCGGCGAAGCCTTCGGTTCAGGGCCGGCCCGGGGCACACTCGCCCACCAATGGCCCGTCTCAGGCTTTGAGGGGCGCGGGCTTGTCAACTCCTTTCATGGCGGCGACCGCTCGACGGGCAAGCTCACCTCTGCCGAGTTCGTGATCGAGCGCAAAGCGATCACCTTTCTCATCGGCGGCGGCGGATGGGAGGGCAAGACCTGCATGAACCTGCTTGTGGAAGGCAAGGTCGTGCGCACCGCCGCGGGTCCCAACGTCCGGGACGGCGGTACAGAGGCCCTCGAACGCGCCGACTGGATTGTCGCGGACCTCGTCGGCAAGAAGGCGCGGCTCGAGATCGTGGATGAAGCCACGGGTGGCTGGGGGCACATCAACATCGATCAGATCGTGCTCACCGATCACCCGCCGCCGGGACGCGTGAAGGACGCCACCCGCACGATCTCGGTCGAGAAGAGCTATCTCAACTTCCCCGTGCGGCACGAGCGGGGTGCGGTGCTGCGGCACGTGTCGATTCTGGTAGACGGGAAGGTATCGAAAGAATTTGACACGGGAATCACCGAGCTGCCTCCCGACTACTGGGTGTTCGTGGATTCATCACCCTGGATCGGGAGGCAGATCACCGTCAAGGTCGATCGCCTCGCGGCGGGTGGGGCGGCACTCGGCGAGATCGAGCAGAGCGATCGACCCAAAGGCGAGAGGCTGTACGCCGAAAGGCTGCGGCCGCAGTTTCACTTCAGCAGCCGGCGCGGCTGGATCAACGATCCAAACGGCATGGTGTACGCCGACGGGCTCTACCACATGTACTACCAGCACAGCCCGTTCACCTGGTTCGACAATCCCAAGCACTGGGGGCACGCAGTAAGCCGCGACCTGGTGCACTGGGACGAACTGCCGACCGCGATGTCGCCCCGCACGTGGGCGAACGGGGGCGACTGGGTGTGGTCGGGCAGCGCCGTGGTGGACTCGGACAACACTTCGGGCTGGCGAAGGGGCACTGAACGCGTGATCGTCGCGGCATACACAAGCACCGGCCGCGGCGAGTGTGTCGCGTTCAGCAATGACGGTGGGCGGACGTTCACGGACTTCGAACGCAACCCGGTCGTCACGCACGCGAAGGGAGAGGGCCGTGACCCACGACTGTTGTGGCATGCCCCGACTCGGAGCTGGATCATGGCGGTGTACGACGAGGACACCACGCTGCCGGAACCCGAGCGGCGGGGAGTCGCGTTCTACACATCTCCGGACCTGAAGCAATGGAAGCCCGCAAGTCGCATCGGCGGATTTTTCGAGTGCCCCGATATGTTCGAGCTGCCCGTGGACGGCGGAAAGGAACGGAAGTGGGTCCTCACCGCCGCGGACAGTTGGTACATGGTGGGACAGTTCGACGGGCAGAAGTTCACGCCGGATGAGCTCGACGGCAAGATCGGCAGGAAGTACCCGGGCAACAGCGGCGACCGTTTCTACGCGGCCCAGACATTCTCCGGCACGCCCGATGGCCGGCGCATCCAGATCGGCTGGGGTCGCATCGATACGCCCGGCATGTCGTTCAACCAGATGATGTCCTTCCCGTGCGAACTGACGCTCCGCGCAACGCCCGTGGGCGTGCGTATGTTCGCGTGGCCGGTGAAGGAGATTGCGGCGCTGCACGGCCGCGAATGGACAGTGCGTGAGAAGGCTCTCGGGTCGGGCGAGACGTTGCGAGCCGATTCGCGGGGTGACCTCCTCGACGTTTCGACGACCATTCAACTGAAGACGGCGAAAACCATTGACCTGCTTGTGCTCGGCATGCCCATACAGGTGGATGCGGGCCTGGGCCAAGTGACGTGTGGGGGGCGGTCGGCGCCCTTTCAGGGAGATCGGCTCTCGATGCGTGTGCTGGTCGATCGCACATCGATCGAACTGTTCGTCAACCACGGCGAAGTATCGATGCTCACGGCCGGTCGCTTCAACTCCGCCTCGGTTGAGCTTAGATCCACAGGAGGTACGGCGCTCGTCGAGGAGTTCGCCGTGCAAGAGGTCCATTCGTCCTGGCCGAACAGGCCGTAAGCCCCTGCACGGTTTGATCGACCGGCGGCGGCGCGACGTGCAAACGTGTGGCTACTTGGCCGCCGGTAATTTGGTCCTGACGTCGTCGAGGAAGTTCACGACGAGGTCGATCTTGTTCGGCTGTTCGTTCTCGCCTTGCAGGATGACCATCAAGCGTCCATCGGGCGACCACGAGAAGTTCCGCGTTTTCAGGTCCTTGAAGCTGTAGAGCATCTTGGGCAGTGTGGCGGAGAAGTTCGGCTCGGTCTGGACCTGCACGCTCATGACCTGCTTGTCGCCGTCGACAAAGCGGATCTCCTTTCCGTCCGCGCTCCACCAGCAGACCCCGTCGTGTCCATTCGTCGAAATCTGCACGCGCCCGGCCGCGGCGTCCTGCGGCCCCGATGTTGCACCCGTGAACCGCTGCGCGTACAGCTCATGTCGCCCGGACTCGACCGAACAGAACACCACCCACTTGCCGTCGGGCGAAAACCGTAACGAGTGTTCGCTCGCGGCCGAGTTCAGGTACGGGGCGGCCTTCCACTTCGCCCCCACGCCGCCCCCGGCTTCCTGCTCCAGCATCAGCACATCCTCGTTATTGCTGATCAAGTCCTGTTGATAGACCGCCAGCACCTTCCCGTCGGGCGACCAGGCGTTGGGAGCCAGCATCACCTGAGCACTCTGGCTCGAATGCAGCTTCACCGGCTCGCCCGATCCATCCGCCCGCCGGTCCCAGATCGAAAACCCTTCCGGGGTCACGCTGCCATACGTGAGGCGCTGCCCGTCCGTGCTCCACACGAACTCCCATGACGGTCCCCGCGTGGGGAGCTTGCCAAACGTGCGGCGTGACAGATCTTGAATCCACAGTTCAGTGGGCAGTTCGGCATCATTGGCGGACTCCAGATTCGTGACCACGCGCCCGCCGTCGGGCGAGATCTGGATGCTGCCGTACGCCCGAGGGGGCGCGCCGACAGGCTGGGGTTGCCCTTGCTCGTCAAGCCACACGAGCCGACGCCCCGATAGTTCGCCCGACTTGGTCGTCATCGCCAGCGTGCCATTCGCGGAGATGAAGAACGAGCTGTTCATGCCGCCGCCGCTCCAGACCGTCGTTGGTTCGCCGATGATGGAAAGCGTGTTCAGGTCCAGGCGGGCGGCGATCAGGCTGTTTTGGTTTCGCCGTGCCGCGACATAGCCGCCCGCAACGAGGTTCGCCCCGCCCGCGTTCTGAAGCAGCGGCGTCCGTTTGCCCGTCGCCAGTTCGACAACTTCGACGCGCTCCTTGATGGTCTGCCCAATCAATGCCCATCGGCTCGCAAGGATCGACTTGCCGGCCACGAGCGGGCGGAGCTCACCCCAGTTGTCGATCTCCTTGGAGTGCTCTTCCTTGACCACCACCCGCGGCTCTCCGCCCGCCGCGGAGACCGCGAGAATCGTGTTCTGCCATCCCGCCGCAAGGACGATCTCGCGCTCCGAGGACCAGCAGAGGCTGTAGAAACCGCTTCCGGGCAAGTCGCAAAGGGTCTCGGCCGTTCCGGTCGGTCGCCCCGCATCGAGCGCGATCTTTTTCAGAGTGACCTTGCTCTGAGCTCGGTCTTTCGCGGCAACAAACGCGATCCAGCGACCATCCGCCGAGAGCGCCGCATCCATGATGCCCTCGCTCCCGTCGATCACCTTCGTCTCATCCCGATCCAGCCGCCGCACGACCAGCAGCCCCCCGGGCTTGGTGCTGTCGGATTCCAACTGAGGCCAGGCCTTGTAGACCACAAATCGCGCGTCGGGCGAGATACCGACAACCCAGTTGAGCTCCGGCTTCGCGGGGACCGACGTCGATACATGAAACGCCTGCGCACTGGCCGCGGGCGCTGGACGCTGCAATGACCCGCCCACGAGCCACCCGGCCGCAAGCAACGCGCTGCCGGCCGCCGCGGCAACACCCCACCGCACCAGACGGGAGCCCGACGCGCGGCCGCCGCCGGCCGCGTTCGCCCACTCTTGCCCGTTGATGGCCCGCTCGAGTTCGAGCCGCGCATCGCCAATGTCGTGCAGCCGGTTCTTGCGGTCTTTGGCGAGGCAGTTGGTGAGCAAGTCGCGCACCCGTCGGGGCGTGCCCGCAGGAAGCATCGAGAAGTCCGTGTCCTTGTGCAGCGTCGCGCCGATCGAGTCGGCGACCGTCTCCCCGCGGAACGGCATCGCACCCGTCAGCATCTCGTAGAGCACGCAACCGAAGGAGAAGATGTCCGAACGTTTGTCGACGGTCTTGCCCCGGGCCTGCTCGGGGCTCATATACCCGGCGGTGCCCATGATCGCGCCGGGAATGGTCGGCGAGTGCGCCGGTGCACGGGCCGGCGATGTTGGCGCATCGGGTCGAACGGCCACGGCGGACGATGATGGCGAGCCCTCCTCGCTGCGTGCCAGGCCAAAGTCGAGCACCTTGACCACGCCCTCGGGCGTGATCATCGCGTTCGCCGGCTTGAGGTCGCGATGGATCACGCCCTTCTCGTGAGCCGCCTCCAGAGCCTCGGCGATCTGCTTTGCGAGCGAAAGTGCCTCATCGATCGGGATCGGACCACCCTCAAGGCGGTTGGCCATCGTCTCGCCCTCGACGAACTCGAGGATCAGGTACGGATGTCCGTCCGCCTCTTCCAGGCCGTAAATCGCGCCGATGCCGGGATGGTTGAGCGACGCGAGGACCTTGGCCTCACGCTGGAAACGTGCGAGCCGGTTCGGATCCTGAGCCAAGTGCACCGGCAGGGCCTTGATCGCCACCTGACGGTCGAGCCGCGTGTCATGAGCGAGGTACACCTCACCCATGCCGCCGCGGCCGAGTTCGCCCTGAATCTGATAAGGTCCGATGGTCGCAGGATGCATGGGCGGGGAGTGTAGGGGATTACCGGATCAGTGTGCCCGCTTTCCCCGTCACTGATCCGATCTGCACGTGTGGCTCAGTTCAGCGACTCTGGTTGCCCACGGCCGCTTGGATCTTCGCGACGTCGATCTTCTGCATCGTCATCATCGCCGCGAAGGCCCGCTTGGCCACATCGCCGCCCTTGGCCATCGCCTCAGAAAGGACGCGCGGCGTGATTTGCCACGACAAGCCCCACTTGTCCTTGCACCACCCGCACTCGCTCGCGACTCCGCCGTTGCCGATAATCGCGTTCCAGTACGTGTCCGTTTCGGCCTGGTCGTCCGTGGCTATCTGAAAGGAGAAGGCCTCGCTGTGCTTGAACGTGTCCCCGCCGTTGATGCCCAGGCACGGCACGCCGCACACCGTGAACTCGACGGTCAGAACGTTGCCCGCCTTGCCGCCCGGATAGTCCGACGGCGCGCGGAAGACGTTCCCGACTTTGCTATCGGGAAATGTCCTGGCGTAGAAACGCGCGGCCTCTTCGGCGTCGTGGTCGTACCAGAGACAGATGGTGTTCTTCTTCATTGAATCGCTCCAGCTTCGCCACCGGCCACGGGTAGCCGTACCTTGACAGCAATATATACGCCTTCGCACCCCCCAGAAGGCGGCGGATCTTCACTCGAGCGACGATGTCATCGAGCAAGCCCGCCCTCCTCAGCGAGCGGTAGGCCCGAGCGGCCGCGAAGTCCCGGTTCATGGACGTCCGCGCCCAAGAGCACCGTGCCGCAGATACCGCCGTCTGAATGACTCGCTCGCATCGACGCCCATGCGACCCGTTGAAGTAATCGGTAAAATGGTCAACGGAGGCACGCCGCATGGCATCTTTGGTCGTTGTCGATGGTCCGGGTCAGACGGCCCACTTCCCGCTCACCCTGCCGCTGGTTTCAGTCGGGCGCGATGATACCTGCACGTTCCAAGTCCTGGATCCCCTCGTCTCTCGCAAGCACCTGCAAGTGAAACTCGATGCCCGCCTGGGAAGGCACGTCGCCGGCGATTACCGCAGCGCCCACGGCGTATTCGTCAACGACAAGCAGATCGTGCTGGACGTCGTGCTCAACGACGGCGACCGGATCAGAATCGGCCAGACCACCCTGATCTACCTGGCGCTCGATCACGCCGATGCGCCCGCCGCGCTCGCCGCGGCGAAGAAAAAGGGCGAGTGGAAGAAAATTACGCTGACCGATCGTGAATGACCGGACTCGGCCACTTCGAGACCGGCCCGCTGTTGCACGGTCGCGGCGGGCGGCGGAGAAAGAGGGGTTGTTGAGGGCGCTGAGACCATTGGGGGAAAGGTACAGCGGATTGGAGTTGAAGCAAGGGGGCAGAAGTGTGTCAGAGTGACATGACGGTGTCACTCTGGTTGCCGGGAAACCCTGAGGGAGCTAAGAAATGTAGAGGTGGCTGGTTGAGAAGCATGCTCATGCAGAGCCAAGAACATGCCACCCGCCGGATTATCGAAAGGGTGGCGATGGGCATTCAGCCAATGAGGTTCCCGCATTTTCCCCGTAATGACGAAGATTGGGAAGACCTTTGCGTTCGCGTCTTTCGGTGCGAGCTATCGATCCCCGGACTTGCTCGATTCGGTCGACCGGGTCAGCCTCAAGGTGGCATCGACTTAATTGGCAACGATTCCGGTGGCTCGTCTGTGAGCGTTCAGTGCAGACTGAAGCTCTCAGGAACGCTGTCCGAAGCGGAAATCACCGAAGTTGTTGAGCAAACAGCCCAGCACCATCCGAGTCTCGCTAGGCTCATAATTGCCACGACTGGCCGACGCGACTCAAAGGCTCAGAAGCACGCGCTCGCGATTGACGCCGCCAACAAGCGCAAGGGCAAATTCGGCGTTGACATTTGGTTCTGGGAGGATTTTGAGGACTTCTTCGGGCGAGAGCCTTCCGTTGCGGCTGAAATATTCGATGGAGTTCTTCCGGGGAGCACGGCCCAGAGAATCCTGCGCGGCGTTGAGCAAATCCAAACGGCGATGGTGGCAGCAGTTCCATCAGATTCGCCTCCGACCGACACCGACAAGCAGATAGACGAGGCCTTCGCCCACACGAAGCGAGGACAGCCCGACCGAACAATCGCACTGCTTGTTCACCTTCAAGAGAGGTCGTGGGACAAGCTCAGCGATAAGTTGCGATATCGCACTCTTGCCAACATAGGAACCGCGTACTTTGCGAAAGGGGCGCTTGAACGCGCGGCGGAGTTTTTCCTCAATGCTCGGAACTTCCAGGATTCGCCAGCAGCGAGATGCTTGGAGGCTCGCGCTTTGGTCTACCAGAACAAGTTTGACGAGGCGGGGAGAGTAATCGATGAGGTTATCCGTGCACATCCCAATCACGCGCAGGCATACGCCTTAAGGGTCAACCTGGAGGAGCAGCCGTACGAAACCGCTTTGTCACGCATTCCATTGCCTTACCGCGACAACGCGGAAGTTGCTTTGGCCCTTTCCTTTCTGGCCACTGTCCAGAGGCGTTTCAAAGAAGCTGAGACACATGCCCGTGACGCGACGGTCGCAGAGCCAAACTGGACAGTTGCCCAAACTCATCTTGCCACCGTGTTACTGCTACAAGCCAAAGCCGGTGGCGTCACTACGCCTGATGGCAAAATCGCACTACAAGATCTGGGTGGCCTCGCTGAAGCAGAGACATTGCTCTCAAAGGTAGCCGAGGATTCCACATCGAACGACTACGCTCGAGGCATGGCGCTCGTAAACAGATCGAGCGTTCGCCGGCTTGTGGGACGTGAGGCAGAGGCGCGCGACGACCTTGATCATGCCCTGCGACTTCTTCCCAACGACCGCGGCGTCGTCTCGATGTATGCCGCGAATCTTGAAGCGACGGGCAATCGCGAAGAAGCAACTCGGCAGTGGCGACGAGCCGCCGAATTGGATGGTCGTGGAATTGCACCGGAGCTTGTTCTGGCCGGCGCCGCACTGGACCAGGGGCCGGAGGCTATCGCGAGTGGAGTGCGAGAACTAGAAGGTCTGCGCCAAGAAGCGGCAGAATGCCGGCCTGAGGAGAAGTTTGAATTCGTGCGAATTCTGTCGTTATTGCGACACGCCGCAAATGCGTCTGCATATTCAGTTCAGAGTCCGCCTCACAGGGACCTCTCGGATCTTCTAACTCCGGTAGGACGAGCGGTGCTTGATGCGTGGTGGCTTTGCGAATTTGGAGATCGCACGGGCGCCCGCTCGGCCATTTCCGCTTTGACGGATGGCGCACTTCGGCGACTCTCCGAACCAGAAATTGTTCCATGCGGACAACTGTGTCTGCGGCTGAAGGAGTTAGACCTCGCCATGCGGTGCCTGCGTTCGCACGCCCGCCCAACTCAATGGACGACTCTGACGGCCATGTACGTGGACGCAGCGTATCGGGCTGGAAGATGGGATGAAGTGCTGCGCTGGTGCGAGTCTTTGCGCAAGGCCGGTGTGATCCGTAGAGAACTGATCGCCTTGGAATGTCAGATTCGAGTCAACCACGAGGACGGCGCGACGACTCTTTCAGTCCTCCGGGATTGGCTGGAGTCTCACCCAGATGATGAGGAGGCTTGGCTTTGGCTTGGGCTCGCTGGCGGCTCGTGCGGCGACCAAGTGACTTCGGAAGAGGTTGTTACGCGAATTGTCGGTCGGGTGACATTCGCCCCAGAGGAGATCGATAGCGCTCTACAGCTTGTGGTCAAGAGCCGATCGCTCTCACAGGGCGACAAATTGAGCTTTGTGTTCAGGCTGTGGCGGCAACATCGTGCCGACCACCGGGCTTGGCGAGGCCTCCTCGCGGTATTTATGACGGCAACTTCACCCGGCGAAACTCCGCCAACGCCTGAAGCGGTTGCGGTTGGTACTACGGCCCTATTGCGAATCGAAGGAGAACACAAAGCCTTGATGGTGTCGATAGAAATCGGACCAGACCCCGATGTGAAGTGGAGTGAATATGCTCCGAACAGCCAAATGGCTGTTGCGATAATTGGCGCCAAGGTCGGAGAGACCAGACAAGTACCTGGGCAGTTCTTTGTCCGTACTGCGACGGTAGAGCAAGTCGTTCCGACGCCACACTATGTAGCGTCCCGGTGCTTGGACGAGTGGGACACGACTTTTCCAGACATTCCGTTCGTTCAGAAATTTGGGGCGGGTGATATGCCCCCTCACCCTACGCCAGAGCAGTTACGCGCGGCCTTTCAGCCTGTGGCTCGGGCAGTCGACGAGTTGCGCCGACACGCGGAAGTAGCCGTCGCAAAGTTCAAATCTGAGCTGGTCACTTTTTGGAACCTTTCTCTTCGGCTCGGAAGGGATCACGTTGAGGTTGTCGAGTCTGTATTGTTTTCTGATTCACTCGAGTTTCCTTGCATCATCACTGGCAGTTCGGAAGACGAAAGTCCGCACCTGAAGAGCTTGAGTCAGGGCGTAGTGGTGGATGCGAGCGCGATCACTGTCATGACTCATCTTGAGTTGATGGATGAGTTCACAAAAGCGATTCCGGTTGTGATGCCAAGTCGCCTTCTCGTCGAGTTGGAGTACATGGTCGGTGAGCGGCGCCAACCTCAGGATACTCTAACTGAGGCTCGGGGAGTGCCCGTGATCATGCAGCATGATCCGAAGGCGCACGATCTTTGGCACCGTAGATGGACGAACGCTGTTGTCGCCCTACGGGAGCGAGCCAACCTCACGAGCGGTCTTCCCTTGCTCGCGCTTGATCCGCAGGACCGTGACTCTTTGCAATCGACGATAGCCGGACCAAGCGGCGCCAGAGCAGTCGCGATTGCAAAGGCTAACAAAATGCCGCTGCACATGGACGATGGAAGACTCGCGGCCATTGCCGGAGCCATATTCGGAGTGACCCGAGTTAGCTCCTATTCCATCATTCGATACTTACACACCGTCGGACGGATTTCGGAGAGCGCCTTCTTTGATGCGCATGCCAAGCTCATCGGATGGCGCATGGCGAGCCTCCCCTTTCACCCAGCCGCAGCGTTGGCGTCGTTTCGGCTTGCCGGTTGGGATATGAACAAATGGCCGGCCCGGCAGGCGATTGAGGTAATCGGGTTGCCCGGGAATGCCCCAGCAGCTATTGCTCGGGTGCTTCTCACGACTCTTAAGCAGTTTTGGCGTTCCACGCCACCCGGCGTGGACCCTGCGAAGATTCTCACCGCTCTGCTACACGAGTTAGATAAACGTGCGGATGGTCGGGCGATTGGCGCAGCTGCGTTGACGTTGGTTAACCAAGTGTTCTCAATCGATGTGATCGCCGCAAGGGATGTGGAAACGGTAATTCGAATGTGGCTGAGCACAGATCCGCCGCTGACGGCGCTTGGCTCGCTGATAATCACTTGAAGCAGGTGTGAGAATCGTGTCGCCTACGCGACATCCTCAAATTGACGCCAACGGCTTGCGCCCCACCACCACAAACGGCCGCACGCGGCCCAGGGTGAGGATCGCGAAGAAGGGGGATGAGAGGCCGAAGTCGCGGCGGTGCACTTCGGTTACGCCGTGGGCTCGCAGGATGGTGGTGTATTGGGATTCGTGGCGGATGTCGGCGAGGATGCAGGCGCCGCCGGGTTTGAGGACTCGGGCGATTTCGCGGATGGCCGCGGCGCGTTCGTCGGGTTTGTAGAGGTTGTGGATCGCGACGTTGGAGACGATGACGTCGAAGTGGTTGTCTGGGAAGGGGATTTGCCGCATGTCGGCGGTCTTGACTGTGACGCGGGCTTCGACGCCTTCGAGGCGGGCGTTTTCGAGGACAGCGTCGGGGTGGTTGCCGGAGAGGTCCTCTGTTTGCCAGATGTCGATGCCGGTCGCGGTGCCGGTGCCGGCAGTGCCGGTGTTTAGGCGTTTGGCGGCACCGATGAGCATGAGGCCGCGGCCGCAGCCGACGTCGAGGACGTTTTCGGGTCCTTTCCATCCGCCGGGAAGCAGGTCGAGGAGCCATTCGCGTTCGCGGAGTTTGCCGTACTTGCTGGAGTAGAACATCCAGGTGCCCATGCCGAGGCAGGCGATGGTCATGGGAGCGAGGGAGCGTTCGAGGCCGCGGACAGGGATTAGGTTGGCGTAAGACAGGATGCTGGTGAGGAGGGCGGCGGAGCCAGCGAGGAAGAGATTGCGGACGACGTTGGGGGCGTCGATGCCGTAGTTGGGGCGGGGGGCTTTTGGTGTCGCCATTGTGCCACTAGCTTACCGGCCGCTGGCCGCGATGTGGGTGCCGTCGGATCAGCGGCATCGAGCTCGTTGGCGTCGGGATGGCCGAGCACCGAGTCGCCGGAGGAACCGGCGACTCGGCGGCACGGGTCACTTCCGTGCCTTCGCCGCACCTGTCTTTTTCTTGGCCTTCTTGGTTGAGGCGGAGAGAAGGAGCACTGGACCTTGGCTGGCGCTGGGGAATGGCACCTTGTTGTGGGCGATGGCCTTGTCGATCAGGGTTGCGATGGCTGGGCGCGTGAGTGTGGCGGCGGTGTCCACTTCGATGAAGCGGACTTGGGCGGAGCCTTGGAGGAGTTTGTCGGGGTCGGGCAAGGACTTGCCGTGGTTGAAGTAGAACTTGATGCCGTCAGAGTCGCCGCGGATTCCGAAGAGGCCTTCGTGGCCGTGCTGGGTTGGGGAGATGCTGATGACGAACCAGCTTCGGTATTCGTAGATGATTTCGTAGGCAGTGGGGAGGCGCTTTCGCAGGGACTTGCGGATGGCGGTCACGAGGGAGAGATGGTCGGGCGCGAACTTGGTGATGAGCGCGCGGAGTTCGGCTTCCGCGGCGCGGCGGTCGGCGGCGGGTTGGGGTGGGGGGGGTGGCTTTGAGGTGGGCATGGCTGGAAGATCCCGATCGAGGGCAAAGGACTGAGTTGTGCTCAAACGGACTTGGCCCATGAGCGTACCGCGCGGCGCATCGCGTCATCCGTGCTGTGCGGGCGTCGGAAATCGTTTCTGAAACCACGCATCCCACAGCGGGGTTTCGCGGGCGGCCGTTCTGGCGGCCTGGTCGCCGTAGAGGTAGAAGGAAAGGGCGACCATGCTGGGCCCGCCGCAGTTGAAGGCGCCGAGCGCGGCGACGCCGGGGCAGGGTTTGTCGATGCGGAGGAGGGCGTCGTAGGGGACTTCGGTGTAGAACTCGACGATGCCGCTGAACGCGGGAACACCGTTGGCGGGTGCGGACAGCCGCTGGCCGACCTTGGCGCCTTTGAGACCGAGGGCGGCGGTGGCGGCGGCCCAGGCTTCGGCGTCGGAGCCTTCGACGGGGACGACGTACTTCATTTGGACGGAGCTTTGCCCGCGGAAGTGCGTGAGGTAGATTTGCAGGGTGCGGAGGAAACCGACCCAGGCGACGGTGCCGGCTTCGAGCTGGTCGTCCCACTGGTCGGTGCTGGCGAAGAGGGATTGGACGATGCGGACGATGCACTTGCCGCCAGCTTTCGCTTCGACGCTCCACTCGCTGGCGATGGGAGGCGAGCTAACGATCGGATTCTCCATCTGAGAAGCCCACTTGATCGGCGGGTTCCAGACGGTGATGGGAGAGGTCATCTCCATGCCGGGGCCGAAGTTGGTCTTTACAGCGACGGGCTTGCCCGCCTTCATTTCGAACTCGGTCGGCACGAGCCAGGAGGAGATGCCGGGACCAGTGGAGATGGCTTGCCAGACTTCTTCCGGCGTGCCGGGGACTTCGACCTGGACTTCGGCGTAGCGGCGGCCGGAGGGATCTTTCATGACGCTCATGATGGTTCCTTTGGATCGGACGTGCTGGGCAGCGGGTGCGCCATGACCAAGAGTCGATGGGCGCGGCCGCCGGGTGCGGATGCATCGTGGTACTTCGAGACGAGTTTGGTGATGGCTTCGGTGAGTTCGCTGCTGAAGGCGGCGCGGTCGCTGGGAGAGCGGAAGCGGACTTCGGTGTCGATGGACAGAGTTGCGAGGCGCTTGCCTGCTTCCTTCGCGCGGCGAACCAGGTCACCAACTTCGCGGACGAGGCGTGCGCCGAGGGCGATGAGATAGCTTGCGGACAATCGGTCGGGTTCCCGATTCGGATCGACGGCGACGCGGCCCATGGCGCTTGGCGAGACGACATAAGAAGAAGCGGACGCCACGAGAAGCCGTTCTGTCAGCCCGCCCCATTTGCGTTCCTGGGCCAGACGAACCAGCCCGTGTCCTTCCAGCGCGTTGAGGTGATAGTTGACCTTCTGCCGGGACAAGCCGACTCGTGTGGCCAGTGTGGCCGCGGAGGCGGGCTCGGCGAGCTCGGAGAGGAGCCGACTCCGTGTGGGCTCCATGGCCACTGTGGCGGCCGCGGGATCGTCGATGACCTGAATGCCGAGCATGGCAAAAAGGTACCATTGACAACATTTGTTGTCAAGCGGGAAATACGACGTTTCTGAAGAATTCCAGCAGTCGATGGCGTGCGGCCGGGTTTCACGGTGGCCGTGACGCCACATCATCAGGCGCGGCGACCAAACTGATGCCAGCACGGATCTGTCACGCGTCGGTCTTCTGCTGGCGGTGACCTCCGACATCGTCGCCTTGGAGCGTGGCGGGGCCCTGTCGTCCGAGCTCGCCCGCTCGGCCCGCGAGCCGCTCGCAAGGCTTATGGTCACCGGGTTCACATGTTCGTGCTGCGACACGCGTACGAGTGGCGAACAATAAGTTGGAGGGTCAACCCATGAAACGAGCGACAGCAAACGGCCCCGCCTCGCCGATGAAGCGCCGGCTCAATCGCGAACCTGATGCCTCCAAGGCGGCCCCGACAATCCGTTTCCGCGCAACGCTCCTACGACCGGCGGCCGCGAGAGCCGCTGCATGGACCTTCCTCACCCTTCCCAAGGAAGCCAGCGCGAAGCTGCCTTCGCGAGGACAGGCAACGGTGGAAGGCACGCTCAACGGCTCGGCCTTCCGGGCGACGCTGCAACCTGACGGCCAAGGTGGTCACTGGCTCAAAGTGGACCGGAAGATGAGCATGGCGGCGGCTGCGGCGGCGGGCGACGTCGTTACGCTGGAAGTCACGCCGGTGGCCGAGGAGCCCGAACCATCGGTGCCGGTCGATCTGCGCAAGGCGCTCGCGGCGGCCTCAAAGAAAACGCGCGACGCGTGGTTGGACATCACGCCGGCCGCGCGTCGGGACTTCATTCACTGGATCACCTCCGGGAAGCGCGCCGAGACTCGGGTGCTGCGCATCGACAAGGCGTGCGACATGCTCGCCAAAGGGAAGCGACGCCCGTGCTGCTTCGATCGGTCCGGAATGTATGACAAGAGCCTGAGTTGTCCCGTGGCGGACGTGTCCAGCGACACGTTGCCCCCGGGCTGAAGCGGCACAGGGTGGCAAACACGGCCGGGCTTCGGACGTGAATCGCTCGTGTCTTGAGCGACCGATGCTCGCCGGGGCTTGCCCGATGTGTCGGGACATGGGCACCGTAGTATCGTTCGCGTGAACGATCCGAAATTCGACATCCAGCGTCTGCACTCCGTCGATGAGCACGCGGTCAGGGGACTCACCGACGTACTGCTGGACTGCGTCGCGGGCGGCGCATCGGTCGGGTTCATGTCGTCCCTCACACGCGATCGGGCGGAGAGCTTCTGGCGGCGCGCGTCGGCGGAAGTCGTCGCGGGGCGGCGGGCGCTTCTCGTGGCCCGCGACTCGACGGGAATCTGCGGCACGGTGCAACTGGTGCTCGATGTGCCGGACAACCAGCCGCACCGCGCGGACCTGTGCAAGATGCTCGTTCACCGGCGGGCGCGCCGGGCCGGGCTTGGCGCGGCGCTGATGTCAGCCGCAGAGAAACTGGCGCGTGACTGCGGACGGTCGTTGCTGGTGTTAGACGCCGTGACCGGCGGCGATGCGGCGAGGCTGTACGCGAGGCTGGGGTGGACGCGAGTGGGCGATGTGCCGGGGTTCGCGCTGTATCCCGACGGCCGCGAGTGCGGAACGACGTACTTCTACAAGCGCGTCTAGCACAGCCAGGAGATCAGTTTACTTCGACTCTCGGAGGCCCCGGCTGCCCTGCCGGATGAACCGCCAAACGCAGGCACTGTAAACGGTGACGGTTCGCATCGCATTCCGTCATGACCGGCGGACCTCGCCCCCGCATGGCCGCGGGCAGTCTCAATCCTCGCCGAGCTGGGCCGGTTGCACAATATCCACGGCGGAACGTGCACACCATTGTGCGCCCCACACGGCGCGTCGGCTGAACAGAGGCGGAGTACTCGCGGCACGTGACGCGGCTTCACTGACCCGGATTGGCCGCAACCGCCGCCGGCCGATCAAAGGGAATCGGCGAGAGCTCCACGGTTGGGTTGCGTTCCCCAAAGAACCGGAGCGGCCATTGGTCTGTAAACAGCACCATCGCGCGGCCGCGATCGTCGTACACCAGCCGCGAGCCGTCGGGCGTATCCGGGAGGTCCATCGCCGCTTCGTCCGATCGCACCGGCGCGGGCTGCCCCTTTATTCGCCACCACCGCGCGATCGCCCAGGGCGATGGTTCGATCCGAGCTTCAGCACCGTACTCGTTCTCAAGCCGGTACACCAGGACCTCAAACTGAAGGGGCCCGACCGCCGCGAGAAGCGCGACCTTCTGCGCCCCGCCGACCGCTTCAAACCTGCGAGCCACGCCTTCTTTGAGCAGCTGCTCCAGCCCGAGGTTGAATCGCTTGTAGTTGCCGGGTTGAGGGTTGGTGAGGTTGGCAAAGCACTCGGGCGTGAACTCGGGAATCTCGTCGTACACGATGGATCGGTCGTCCGTCAGTGTGTCGCCGATTCCGAAAAGATCGTTGCCGACCAGCCCGACGACATCTCCCGCCACGGCATGCTCCACCGTTTCGCGCTGGTTGCCGAAGAGCTTGGTCGCGTTGCCCAGCCGGACGCGCCGGCCGCTCTGGGCATGGACCACGAACATGTCCCGCTCAAATGTTCCCGACACCACCCGCAGAAACGCGATGCGGTCGCGGTGCTTGGGATCCATGTTCGCCTGGATCTTGAACACGAACCCGCTGAAGCGCGGGTCATCGGGCTGGATCAGCCCCGCCGCGGACTTGCGAGCCGTTGGCGCGCTGGCGTTGTGCAGGAACCCGTCGAGGAGCAGTTGCACGCCGAAGTTGTTGATGGCGCTGCCGAAGAAAACCGGCGTCATGGCCCCGCGTAGGACCGCCGCGGAATCGAACTCCGCGCCCGCGCCGCCCGTGTGGTCCAGCATTCGGACTTCTTCAATCGACTCATGGTGCGCGGGCGCGTCGAGCACCGCCAGCAACACCGGATCATCGATCCCCCCGACCTGCGACGGCGCGACAAAAGCGCCCTGGCGCGTCCGTTCGAATACGTGCATCTGCCGGCTGAGCCGGTCATACACGCCCTTGAACGTCGGCCCCGTGCCGATCGGCCAGTTCACCGGAAACGCGCCGATGCCCAGCACCTGCTCCAACTCGTCCACCAGGTCGAGCGGCGGCCGCGTGGGCCGGTCGCACTTGTTCATGAAGGTGAAAATCGGCACCCCCCGCCGACGGCAGACCTCGAAGAGCTTGCGGGTCTGCGCCTCCACGCCTTTGCCCGAATCGATGACCATGATCACCGAGTCCACGGCCGTGAGCACTCGATAGGTATCTTCAGAGAAGTCCTTGTGCCCGGGCGTGTCGAGCAGGTTGACGCGGAAGCCGCCGTAGTCGAACTGCAGCAATGTGGACGAGATCGAAATACCGCGCTGCTTCTCCAGTTCCATCCAGTCGCTGGCGGTGGCCCGCTGGTCTTTACGAGCCGTCACAGACCCGGCGAGATCGATCGCTCCGCCATACAGCAGGAACTTCTCCGTCAGCGTCGTCTTGCCCGCGTCCGGGTGCGAGATGATCGCGAACGTGCGGCGGGGAAGTACGTGCGGGGCACTCATGGTGTGGGGGATCCGTTCGAGCCGGATCGGAACTGTCTCACTGCCCGGCCGCTGCCGAACTCCAGAGGATGGTCAATCATGACCCGGGCCATGATGCTATCGGGTAGGACCAATGAGGCAATGCGCCCGATGGATCCCCCGACCCTTTCTGGGCAGACCCGGTTACCTCCTTCCCTTTCCGGTTGCAAACAACACAACCCCGAGCGCCGCGAAGACCACCAGCGCGGCGACATCGCTCGAGGCAACTCGTGAAAAGAACTGCCCACTGGTGACCCGATCAAACAGGTGTGCAAGGTTGAGCGACTGCGACAGGTGCTCGCTCGCCCCCGCGATGATCGCCAGGGTCATCCCGGCGATGGCGCCGCCCGCGATTAAACCGGAAGAGAGCAGCACACCGGGAGATGAATCGCCTTCTCCGTTACTGGCCGCGCCGCTTCTTCGCTTCCGCGCGCGGTCCACCGCCAGCCGGACCATGCCGCCGATGAAGATAGGTGTCGATGCGGAGATCGGCAGGTACACACCGACCGCAAACGGAAGCGAGGCCACTCCCGCCAGCTCCAGCGTCACCGCGATGAACACGCCAATGAGTACCAGCCCCCACGGAAGCTTCCCGCCCAGCACACCGTCGATGATGAGCGACATCAGCCGCGCCTTGGGCGCATCAAACTTCTTCACCTCTGCGCCCTGAACGCCCGCAGCGGCCCCGGCGGGAGGGTCTCGATGATCCAGCACCCCATTGATCCCGGGATCCACGAGGTACCGAATTGCTCCCGCGTCATCCACGAGGTACTTCCCCGGCGGAACGCCCGGCAGCGCGTTGTCGCCCGTGAAGTGAACCACGTTGTACGCCTTGCTGTCCCGCGCGGCGTCAACCCCGTGAAGCGTGTCCTTGCCTTCAAACCGGCTCGATTCAACGCTGACCGCAGGAAAGGTCCTGGCCGCATAGATGGTCTTCGAGTCGTCAAACAGCTTCAGCGTAAACCCGATGACCAGCGCCGCCGTGAGCGCCCCCACCAGGATGCCGATCTGCTGCGCCCGCGGCGTCGCGCCCACCAGGAACCCGGTCTTCAGATCCTGCGAGGTCGTCCCGCCGTTGGATGATGCAATGCACACGACCGCCGCGATGGACAGCGCCGCCAGCCGATCCGTCGGCGCCGTCCAGCCCAGCGCGACAAAGATCAAGCATGTGAGCAGCAGCGTCGCCACCGTCATTCCCGAAATCGGGTTTGATGAGGAGCCAATCTCTCCGGTCAACCGCGACGACACCGTCACAAACAAGAACCCGAAGACCAGAATGAGCAGCGCCCCGACCAGCGACACGTGCAGGCTCGGCGTGAACATCAGCGCCGCCACCAGCGCCAGGCACCCAAGCGCCACCAGCCCCATGGGCAGATCGCGGTCCGTACGCTCCGGCGCCGCCGTCTTCGCCGCGCCCTTGCCCGCCATCATGCTCCGCAAACCTCGACCAAACGCCGCGGCGATCGTCGGCAGTACCCGGAACATGCTGATGATGCCGCCGGCCGCCACCGCCCCGGCCCCGATATACAGGATGTACGCATTGCGTACCTGCCCGGGACTCATATCGCGGATGAAGGTTGTCGCCGGCGCCAGTGGCTCCGTCTGTCCATCGCCAAAGAGCCGGATCGCCGGGATCAGCACGAGGTACGCGAGAACCCCTCCCGCGCACATGATCCCCGCAATCCGCGGCCCGATGATGTAGCCCACACCCAGCAGCTCCGGCGAACATTCCGCGGAGATCGAGCCGCCTTTGTAGAACGAAACCGCCTTCTCCGGCGTGTTCTTGAGCAGGCCAAGGCCGCCATCACCATTGAGCAGCTTGAACAGAAACCCCAGGCCCAGTCCCGCGAAGACCGTCTTCGCGTTGGTCCCGCCCTTCTCGCCGGCGATGAGCACCTCGGCGCACGCCGTCCCTTCCGGGTACGCGAGCTTTCCATGCTCGTGGACAATCAGCCCGCGCCGCAGCGGGATCATCATCAGGATGCCCAGCAGCCCACCCAGCACCGCCACCGTGATCACCCGTGCGAGTGTCATGTCATGCCCGAGAATCATCAGCGCCGGCATGGTCACCGCGACGCCGAACGCAATGGATTCACCCGCCGACCCCGTCGTCTGAACGATGTTGTTCTCGAGGATTGTCGCCGATCGTGTGCCGAACGCCCGGCTGATCCACTTGAAGATGGAGATCGACATCACCGCGATCGGGATCGAGGCCGAGATCGTCAAGCCGATCTTCAGGGCGAGATACAGCGACGCCGCGCCGAACAGAATGCCAAGCACCGTCCCGACCAGGAGCGGCAAGGGCCGCAGTTCGGGAATAACGGATGAGGCCGGCACATAGGGCCTGTGAACGGGCGCGGCGGTGGGGGAGTCGGACATAGCGCGCCAGCATACCGCCCCCCGCCGCTGCCGTTTCGCCTTCCAAGGCCTCACCGTGTCAATCCCGGAACTTCGTCTACGGCCGCGTCGATCGACCCATCACCTGGCAACCACGACGCACTCAAACACACTCTCCAGCGGCGTCCCGAACACTCGCGCAATCTCAAACGCCACCTCCAGCGACGGCGAGTACTTCCCCCCCTCGATCGCGTTCACGGTCTGTCGCGAAACTCCGATCCGGTCCGCCAAATCCTGCTGTGTCATCTCGCCGCGCTCGAACCGCAGCGAGCGGATCCGATTGCGCACAACCACCCGTGTTTTCGCCATCCTCACACCCCCCGCCGGTAATACACCAGCCGGAGCACAAACCCCGTGACCTCCGACAGCACCAGCGACATCAGCAGCAGGTGCGCAATCCACACGCTCTCGATCGAGAAAATCATCCCCGTCACCGCGGCCAGAACCCCCGTCGTCAGAATCCATCCCGAGTTGCTCTCAGCCCGAAGCACGATGAGTCGATCCCGCTCATCCCGCCCTTCAGGCTTGCTCGCGATCGCCATGATGATGTGGCCGACCACCAGCAGGATGACCATCAGCACAACCGTTGATGCAAACAGCGGCACGAACGCGGGCAGTGCCGTTATGCCCGCCGCGATCATCTTGCCCGCGACGACGAAGTACGCCCCCAGCCCGACCACCGTCCCGACCAGCTGGACCCAGACGCTCTTTTCCTCAAACGATGCGCCCACGAGGGCCTCCTTTCGACGCCCGACCATGACAAGCCGTCTTGACACCGTGTCTAGTATACTTGACATCGGCGGCATGTCAAGTATTCTTGACATTGATTCCCTCATTTCACTCCGGCCGATTGTCCCGCGAGAAATCGCTAGCCACCGCCGCCGCCGATTCCGCACAACGGGTGTCGCCCCACACAAGGACACCCGATGAACACCCGCCCGTTTCAAACGCCCGTTGCAGCCGTCCTCCTCGCCGGACTCTCCCTTCTCGCTTCCGCCTGCTCCTCTATTCCCCCAACCACCAAGTCCGGCTTTCTCAGTTCCTACTCCTCGCTCCAGGAAGTCGACGAGCACCGCCTCCGCTATGTCTCCCCGGACCTGCGGTCTTACTCGTCCTTCATGGTCGACCCCGTCCACATCGAGTCCCTCGACGACGACCTCCGGCCTTCCGATCGCGCCGAAATCGCTCGGTACTGCCGCGACGCCTTTGTCCGCGTGATGCAGGACCGTGGCTTCGCCATCACCTCCACCCCCGGCCCGTACACCGGTCGTCTCCGCATCGCCCTCACGAGCATCGAGGATGCCACCTGGTGGAAGAAGATCCACCCGGCCTCCGGCCTCCTCGGTGCCGGCCGCGGCGGAGCGGCCATGGAAGCCGAAATCGTCGATTCCACCACCGGCGTCCAACTCGCCGCCGTCGTCCAGTCCGGCGTCGGCGACAAGTTCAAAGCCTTCAACATCTCCACTGTCTCCGATGTCAAGAACACCATCGATGTCTGGGCCGAAGATGCCGCGAAGCGATTCGAGCGCCTGAGGGCGGCGAGGTAATCCACGCCAGCGCGCCACCCGCACAACTCTGGCTCGCCGGCTGCCGGCAATCTCTGGGGGCAATCCCCTAGCCAAAGGACATCCCTTCCCATACGCTGCTCCCACATGAGCACCCGCTTCAAAGTCGATCTCCGCGGCATCATCGATCTCGCCGCCAACCACATGTACTCCTCGCCGGACGTCTTCGTCCGTGAGGTCATCCAGAACGCTGTCGATGCCATCACCGCGCGCCGAAACCTCGATCCCTCCCACGAAGGCCGCATCCGCCTCGAACTCACTCTTTCCGAGGGCCAGCGAGGCTCCATCTGCATCTCCGACAACGGCATTGGCCTCACCACACCCGAGGTCCACGACTTCCTTTCCACCGTCGGCGGTTCATCCAAGCGTGAAGACGCCGAAGCCGTTGCCGAGCGTGTCGGCGACGCCGGCGGCTTTCTCGGCCGCTTCGGCATCGGGCTCCTCTCCTGCTTCATGGTCGCCGATGAGATCGTCGTCGTCACGCGCTCGGCACGCGAGCCCAATGCGACAGCGGTTGAATGGCGCGGCCGCGTGGACGGCAACTACACCGTCCGCGAGCTTCCCACCAGCACCATCAGCCCCGGCACAAGCGTCTACCTCACCGCCAAGGAAGGAGTCGAGGAGTACTTCGAGCTTGAGCAGCTCATCGAGCTCGCCCGCCGCTACGCCGAAATGCTCAGGGCACAGATCACGGTCTCGTCGGGCACGTCCGAAACGATCATCAACCGCGACACGCCTCCCTGGGCCCTCGATCCATCCGCCGACTTCGCACTCGCCGAAACGTGCGAGCACCTTCTCGGTTTCCGCCCCATCGACGCCTTCCGTGTGACCGCCCCTGCCGGTGACGTCGAGGGCTATATCTTCATCCGCCCCGACCGCTCGCGCTCCTACGGCGGCTCGCACAAGCTCTACTCCAGCGGCATGTTCGTCGGAGGACACCTCGGCGACCTCGTTCCCACGTGGGCCACCTTTGTCGGGTGCGTCTTCAACACCAAAGGGCTCAAGCTCACCGCCTCTCGCGAGAGCCTCCACCGTGATGCCGCTCTCGAAGCATGCGGTGAACAAATCGCGGGCGCGATTCGTGCCCGCCTTGCCCATCTCCTCCGCAACGACCGCCTCCGCTTCGACGTCGTCATGGGCGTCCACGACACCGAGATCCGCGGCCTCGCCGTCAAGGACCGCGAGTTCTTCGACCTCATCATCGACCTCCTCGAGTTCGACACGACCCTCGGCCGCATCCGCTTTGGCGAGTTCCGGCGCGAGCACCACCGCCTCCTTCTCGCCCGCACCGCCGAGCAGTATCGCCGACTCAATGCCGTCGCCGCGGCCGCGGGACTCCGGGTCTTCAACGGGGGCTACACGTACCACGAGGAGCTCCTCACCCGCGCCGCCGAACTCCACCCCGAACTCGAAGTCCGCAGCTTCGATTCGTCCGACCAGGTGGAACTCTGGCCCGCGCCCGACAACGCCGCCCACTTCGAGCGCCTCATCGCCGCCGGCCAACCCGTCCTCGAAAGCCGCGACGCCGAACTGGTCGTCCGTACGTTCAACCCTCCCGAGGTCCCCGCCTTCTTCGCTCTCGGCCTCGACGCCGAGATGCATCGCCAGCTCGACCGCACCAAGTCCATGGCCTCGGGCCTCTGGAACGAAATCCTCGACGCCATGGCCCCGCGTTCCACCGAACCGATCCGCACACGCCTCTGCCTCAACAGCAACAGCCCCCTCATCCAGCGCATCGCCTCAATCCCCGACCCACGGCTTCAACGCACCGCGATCGAAGTCCTCTTCGTCCAGGCCCTCATGAACGGCCAGCACCCCCTGATGCAGCAGGACATGGAGTTGCTCCACTCTGGCCTCGAAAAACTGCTCTCCCGGTGCACAGGTGAGAACGCCTGAATGTCCAGCAAGCGCATCGAACCCGAGGTCCAGTCCATGCTCGACGAAGCGGGAATGCTCCCCGAGTGCTCCGCGAAAAACGCGATCCTCGAGCGAGCCGCCTCCCGCGCCGAATCCCTGGGCGACCTTGACACCGCCTGGTCCGCGCGCTGCCAGATCCTCTATTCATCCAGCGCGCACGAGGCCCCACGCTTCGAGTCTCTCTTCATGTGCCTCGCCTGGTGCCTCGCTGTCTCCGACCGCGAGCCCGAACGCTTCAGCGCTTCCACCGTGCTCTGGCAATACAAGTGGGTCGCGACCGCAGCGCCCACCTACGCCCGCGTGCCCCGCCCCGTGCTCGACCGCATCATCTCCGACATGGATGAACGCTTCATCCGCGCCGGTTGGGGCCGGCGCGCGGGACTCCACAAGCGCCTCGAACTCCACATGCTCACCGGCGATCACGACAAGGCCCGGCCCCTGGTCGCCGCGTGGCGCGCCGCACCCCGCGACCGTGGGTCCGACTGCAACGCGTGCGAGGCCAGTTGCCTCGCGTCCCTCCTCGCCGATCTTGGTGACGATGAAGCCGCCATCCGCGAGGCCCGGCCCATCATCGCCGGCCGAATGAGCTGCGCCACCGTGCCCCACAGCACCTTCGGCACCCTCCTCCTCCCCCTCACCCGCCTCGGCCGGCACGCCGAGGCACGCACTCTCTTCGATCGCGGCCGCCGCCTCGTCGCACGCCTCGAAGAGGGTGGCTGCACGCTCTCCGCGCCGTACTTCCTGCACGCCGCCTACATCGGCGAGACCGAGCAGGCCGTTTCCATGATCCGCACCCGCCTGCGCCAGGCCGTCTCCCTCAAGTCGGATTCCAGCCGTGCCGATTGGTTCGGCCGCGCCGCTCTCGCCATGGACCTCATCGCCCGCCGCGGCGAAACGGGCCTCGATCTTCCCACTCTCCCCGGCGTGCCCGAATCACAAGATCCCGCGATCCTCGCCGGACACTTCAGGCAAGTGGCGACGCTGCACGCCCACGCGCTCGACGGGCGCAACGGAAACGACTTCTACATGCGACAAATCCCGCTTCTCGCGGAGCATTACGGCGGGCCCCCGCCCGCGCCAGCCTGAGCCCCGGCACGGATGAACGAGGCGATGGGCCCTTTTCCGCACAAGGGACCCGGCCGGTCACTCCCCCATGAGTGTTCAATGGTTCCATCCGAGTCCGGAAATCCGTTTCATTGCCGCCGCCCGTCGCCTGTCACCATTTCGCCACTCCCCCGCATCATTTTTCCGATTCCTGCGGTATAGTGGAACACCGTTTCCGCATAGGGAGCACGAGAATGAACGGCCGCATCGTCCTCGCCGTCCGCACCATCAATCCTCTCCTGCTCGCTCTGTTGTCGTCCACAGCCGCAGGGCAGTGCACCCCGGCCTGGGATACCGCGTTTGCGGGCAACGTCAACGATCTCGCGTTCAGATCGGTCGTGTTCGATGAAGACGCCGCTGGGCCACAGCGTGAGGCTCTGTACGCCTGCGGCACGTTCCTCACCGCCGGGGCCATTCCCGCGCGTCGCGTCGCTCGCTGGAACGGCGAATCCTGGTCCGCGCTCGGCTCCGGCCTCGGGTCCTCATCTCAGTTCGGCGGCGCCGTTCAGGTGCTTCAGGTGTTTGATGAGGACGGCCCGGGACCAATGCTCCCGTCCCTGTTCGCCGGCGGCAGCTTCGGAGCAGGTGACAACAACGCTCCCGCAAGTTTCGCGAAGTGGACGGGGTCGGCCTGGGTCTCCGTCGGAGGCGGCGTCGTCGGCTCGATCAACGCGATGACCGTCTGGGATCAGGACGGCTCAGGCCCTCTGAATCCGGTTCTCGTCATCGGCGGCTCGATCACCAGCGCGGGCGGCCAGCCGACCCAGGCCATGGCCGCGTGGAACGGTACTTCCTGGAACGTCTTCGGCGGCGGTCTCGCGCCATCCTCGATCCACGCTCTCGCCGCGTTCGATGAAGACGGCGCCGGCCCCAACCCGCCCAAGCTCATCGGGGGCTTTTTCGACCTCATCGACGAGAGCGTCGTCTTGCGCTGGTCCGGCGATTCCTGGGAACCCATGGGCGCCGGCCTCACGTGCTCGATCTTCGACGCCCGCTGCCACGCCCTCATCGTCCGCCAGTCCGGCGGCAAGCCGCAGCTCTACGCCGCCGGCCGATTCACGAACTCCGGCTCCACCTCGATCCGCAATATCGCCCGCTGGTCGAGCGGTTCCTGGGTCGATGTCGGGCTGAACGTCTCGCCCACATTCTCCGACATCTGGGACCTCGCCTGGCTCGACGACACCCTCTCCGGCCAGCCCGCCCTCTTCGCTGTCGGTTCCGGAGTGTTCACCGGCGACGCCGCCATCGCTCGTTTCAACGGAACCCAGTGGACCTCCGTCGCCGCTCCCGAACTCAAGGGAACCGCCCTCGGCCTCTCCACCTGGGACGCCGACGGCCCAGGACCCGCCCGCTCGTCTCTCTACATCACCGGAGACTTCACCCTCAACAACGCTCCGGCGAGAATCGCCCGCTGGGGCTGCCCGACCTGCTACGCCAACTGCGACGCCAGCTCGGTCAATCCCGTCCTCACCGCCAACGACTTCCAGTGCTTTCTCAACCGGTTTGCCGCTGGAAGTGACTACGCCAACTGCGACCAGAGCACCCTGAACCCCGTGCTGACCGCCAACGACTTCCAGTGCTTCCTCAACACCTACGCCGCCGGATGCCCTTGAGAGACTCGCCTGACTCGCCATCCCAACTTCTCCCTTCGCTGGCCGGCCGCGAATCCTGAAGTACACTTCCCCAGAGCCCCATAGGAGGATCGAGAGCATCGGGGCCGCACATGACCGTCCGACACGCGCTCCTGTTCGCCGTCGCCGCCTGCCTTCCCGCACGCGCCGACCTCATCCCCATCATCAACCCCAGCTTCGAAATCGTCAGTCGCCCGCTCGAAGTCGGCCAGCAAACCAACGGCGCCGGCGCCACCGGCGTCTTCGTCGCCACCCGCTTCCCCTTCGGCGGCGGCCAGTTCAAGTGGGAAAACCCGGTCGAGGTTCCCGGCTGGCGAACCATTGTCACGCCCCAAGGCAGCCCCGCCTTCGTCTACGCCGGGGTGCTGAACCCCCCGTTAATCTCCGGCCAACCATTCATCACAGGCCACGACGGCCTCCACGTCGCGGCCCTTCAGGTCGCCCGGATGGGCCAGACGCTCACGACGCGGATCCAGCCAAACACCCACTACACACTCCGCTTCCGCGGCGGAATCGGCCTCTTCGGCTCCGACTACTTCCTCAGCACGTCACTCATCGTCGTTCCCGACCTCCAAACTCTCCCCCACGAAGGCCAGCCCGGTGTCGAGCGCCTTGTCCTCTCCTCCGGCGCTGTTCCGCCGCCTCAAACCTTCGGCACGATGCTCCCGTACTCCATCGAATACACCTCTCCCGCGACCCTTCCAGCCAACCTCGCCGACAAGTTCCTCGGCATCCATATGTGGGGCAGCGACGGCATCCCCCGGGTCCTCTACGACGACTTCTCGCTCGAAGCCACACCCGTCCCCGCCCCGGCAACCATTCTCACTCTCGCCGCCCTTCTTGTGCCGCGCCGTGCCCGCGCCCGGCGCGGCTCGGATGTGTCATCGCAACCCTGAGGCTCTCTCAATTAACTGTCGGTCGCCCACATGCCCGCTCAATCCAGACCAGCCCAATCCACGCCATCTCGATCCAGGCCAACGCGATCAAGGCAAACGCCATCCGCATCGCCACGGCCCAAGCCGGCCCGCGCAAAGCCAAAGGCCGCGGCAGCCAAACCGTCCCGACGAAAGCCATCGAAGAGTCCCCGCGCAGCCATCGCCAACCCCGCTTCCCAATCCGACCCCGACCTGACTCTCTTCCTCCGCACGCTCAAACACCCCCTGATGCCCGAGATCAACGCGGCCAGAAAACTCATCCTCGGTATCCGCCCCAAAGTCCACGAAGGTGTGAAGTGGAACTCGGTCAGTTTCCGCACCGCCGACTACTTCGCCACCATCAACACCCGCTCCCGCGACTCTCTCCAGCTCATCCTCCACAGAGGCGCCAAGGTCAAGGACAACGCCTCCGCCATGAAAATCCCCGACCCCCGCGGCCTCATCCGCTGGCTCGCCACCGACCGCTGCCTTCTCAGCCTTGGTGCCGGCCTGGAATTCAAGTCCAACGTTCCCGCATTCCGGCGGATCATCCGCGCCTGGATCAAACAGTTGTGATCCCGATCAGAACCGCGACCGTCAGGGAGCGGAAGCCCACAACCACCCGAGAGGGCCAGAAACAGGACTATTGTGACCGGAGTGGCCACCGGAGGCCAGTACACACTATTAAGTGAAGTCGGCCTCGCTGCGGGCACTGAGAGTTTGGGGAAGTTCCTTGCATAGTCGAAACCCTGAGGTAGTCTTTTGGGACTTGTCGGCGTGAAGGTGAACCCGGGACGGCGGGAATTGGGGCAGTCGTTCAGGGCAGGCATTCGGGGCGGGCGCGAGGAGCATCCATGCGGAAGTCGCTCATGTGCGTTGGTATCGCTATGTTCCCGGCAGTCTCGGCGCACGCCGATGATCCTGTCGCGGCGTTGCGGGAGTTGTATCCGCATGCCAAGGTGATGCATGTGGGCGCTCAGCGTGCGGTGATGATCACGCCGACCGCGAACGCGCCGGGTGGCGGTGGCGG
>JBGANS010000027.1:0-37604 GCA_044222195.1 Phycisphaerales bacterium | reverse complement strand
GCCGCGGCGGCGCCGCAGGAGGGCCGCGCGCTTCACAACGTGCACCATATTGGCAAGCTCATCAGCGGGGGCGTGCCGGAGGGCGAAGCGGCGTTTGACGAACTCAAGCGGATGGGTGTCAGGACAATCATTTCCGTGGACGGCGCGACACCGGATGTGAACCGGGCCGGGGCGCGTGGCATGCGGTATGTCCACATTCCGATCACGTACGCCGAGGTTCCGGAGAAGCAGCGGCTGGAGATTGCGAGAGCCATCCGCGACTTGCCCGGGCCGGTCTACATCCATTGCCATCACGGGAAGCATCGATCACCGGCGGCCGCCGCGGCCGCGGCGGTGGCGCTCGGCATGGTGACACCGCAAGAGGGTGTCGCGTTCATGAAGACGGCGGGGACGGCGCCGAACTATACGGGTCTGTACCAGTGCGTGGCGGAAGCGACGGTGGCCTCGGCCGCGGCGATCTCCGGCGCGAGCGACGAGTTTCCGGCGGTGCAGAGGCCGCAGGGGATGGTGGCGGCGATGGTGGAAGTAGACGTCGCGTACGAGCACCTGGGGAACATTCGCGCGGCGGGATGGAACACGCCGAAGGATCATCCGGACCTGATTCCCGCCGCAGAGGCGGGACGGCTGGCGGATCAGTTGCGGTTCAGTTCGGAGGACCCGCGGGCGAGGGCCAAGGGCGAGGATTACGCCGCGAGATTGACGGCGGCGATCGCGAACGCTTCAGCGCTGGAAGAGGGGCTGGTCCGCGGCGAGAGCAAGGATCAGCTTGAGGGACGGTGGAAGCTGGTCGCGGCCTCGTGCAAGGAATGCCACGCGGTGTACCGTGACACGCGGCGCAGGTGACCGGGTTGCGGATCGCCGGGCGCGGCGCGATGGATGATCAAGCTGTCTCGGCCTTCCATCCGTAGGTGACGTACGTGTTGTCCAGCGTGCCGTCGTCGTAGAGGTCGAGCAGGGCGTAGCCCTCATCGCACTGCTTGTGCCGGCCTTTCCACCAGTTACCGGACACGGCGCCGTTGCAGAGATAGCTCACGCCCTGGTAGTCGATGCGGTCGACTTCGTGCACGTGGCCGGAGAGGCAGGCCTTGACGTTGGGGTGCTTGAGGAACGTGGAGATGAAGCGCGGTGCGTCGGACATCATGAGCGAGTCGCTGAGCTCACGCGTGGGCTTGTCTTTCTTTCGTGCGACGGTCAGTTGTGTGGCGGTGAGGATGGGGATGTGCGTGAGCACGAGGATGGGCGTCTTGGGGTCGGTTGACTTGAGTTCGCCGTCGAGCCATTCCCACTGCTCATCGTCGAGCTGGCCGATGTAGCTCTCGCCCTGGGGCATCACGCTGTCGAGGAGAATGAACTTCCATCCGGAGTTGGTGAAGCTCCGGTAGGGCTTGGACATGTGGAGCAGGTCCATCGCCCGCTTCTTGCCCCAGCCGGGCTCGGTGCCGTTGGTCTTGCTCTTGGTCTTGTTGATGCCCCAGATATCGTGGTTGCCGAGGCAGCCGTCGACGGGGATCTTGCACTCGCCCTTGAAGACCTTTGTGAAGAGGTCCCACTGCGTCCTGGTGCGGGCGTCATCGGCCTCGAAACTGTCCATCACCATGTCGCCGCCGATGAGGATCAGCCGGGGCTTGTCGGCGTGGCTTTGGACGTGGGCGACACAGGCCGACACACCGGCATCGGCTTTCTTCTCCGGCTGGATGTGCAGGTCCGTGAGGTGAGCGACGCGGATGGCGCGCTTGCGGGAAGCCTTTTCCTGAGGTTGCGGGCGTGCCCGGGCGGGCGGCGCGATGCCGGTCAGGGCGGCTCCCGCCGCGAGGAGGCCCGCCGTCTTGATCGCCGCTCGCCGTGACAGGTCGCGCATGAATAGGCCTCCGGGTGTGGTGCGTGCGCAGCATACCGGCCCGTGCGCGATGGCTTCGTGAAGGCGGCGCGAGATGTGAAATCAGGAAATCGTGCAACCGTGAATGAGCCTGCGCCGGAGAGACATGTGCCGGAAGTTGTTCCCCGGACCGGGTGTGTGTTCTGCCCCGGAGTCTCCTGGCCTGGACATCACGAAGAGAAGCCGCGGTGAACGCATTGGTGGACGTTCACTGCGCGGTCAACCTCGGTTCCGCTTGCCCCGGGTGTCCAACCCCACCCGCGAGGCTCGGAATCGAGTCAAATGCCCGGAACGGCCCGGTTCGCACGAGTCCGGTCGCTCCGAGGCATCGCCCCCGGTCGAAACAAGGGGACCGACCGGGGGTATTTGTCTGCGCTGGCTGGTTTATCCGATCGAAATCCGAATATAGGTTGTTATCGGACTCTTCATGGTCTTGGCGATCACGCTGTCAGGCCTTAGACTGGGTTCGTGGGGGTGTATGTCTATGGCGCGCGCTGAACCATCTCGGGTGGAGCGAGAGCTAGTCTCGGGCTGCGCCCGGGTCGAAGTGGCTGCGCCCGCGCGAGTACTCGCGAAAACGGGGCGGGAATGGCTTGAGGCTCAGGCGGGGCGGGCGCTTGGCGTGATGGGAGCGAGGGGCGAGGTTCGGGTGAAGGTGGTGGACGACGCTGTGATGGCCGCGGCACACCAGGGGTTTGCCGGCGTTGCGGGCACGACGGATGTGCTGACGTTTGACCTGGCGGACGAGGGGAGCCAGGAGCTGGATGTGGACATTTTGGTGTGCGCGGATGAAGCGGCGCGGCAGGGCGCGGCCCGGGGGCACCCGGTGGAGCGAGAGTTGCTGCTGTACGTGATCCACGGGGTGCTGCACTGCCGCGGGCATGACGATCACGATCCGGGAGCGGCGACGAAGATGCACGCGGAGGAAGACCGGATCCTGGAAGCGCTGGGCGTCGGGGCGACGTTTGCCTCGGGGGGGCAGCGATGATCTCCTCCGCGGCGGTGTTCTGGATCGGCCTTGGGGCGCTGGGCCTGGGCGGGCTGCTGGCGGCGTTGTTTTTCTCGCTGCAGGAGATGTCGCGTTCGGCGCTGGAGGAGCGGGCGGCGGCGCGGGGGAAGGCCTCGGCGCGCCGGCATATCGAGAAGATCCTGCGGGACGTGGACGGGCACGCGACGGCGGTGGCGCTGCCGCGGATCGTGTGCAACATGGTGACGGCGGTGGCGATGGTGATCTGGGTGTCGGGGCTGGACGGGGATGCGAAGCCGGATGTGTGGGATGTGGTCATCGGGGTGGCGACGTCGTCGGCGCTGATCTGGGTGCTGGGGATGGTGGTGCCGCACAGCGTGGCGCAGTATGCGTCCGAAGGAACGGCGTACACGTGGTCGTGGCTGATCCGCGGGTGTTACCTCGCGCACATGCCGCTGCGGAGCGTGGTGCATTTCTGCGACGAGATCGTGCGGCGGCTGACGGGGAAGGACTCGGAAACGCAGGGGGAGCAGATCCAGGCGGAACTGATGTCGGTGGTGGAAGAGGCCCAGCAGGAGGGGCAGTTCGACGAGGTCGAGCGCGACATGATCGAGGCGGTGGTGAGTTTCCGGGGGACGACGGTTGAGCAAATCATGACGCCGCGGACGGAGGTGGAGGCGCTGCAGCTCACGAACAACCTGGGTGAGATCACGAAGTTCATCAAGGGCTCGCGGCACAGCCGGATCCCGGTGTACGAAGGGAGCATGGACCAGGTTGTGGGGATGTTCTACATCAAGGACCTGATGCGGTGGCTGGCGGGTGAGGGGACGCGGGGCTCGGGCAAGCCGTTCGAACTCAAGACGATCCTGCGGCCGGCGTTGTTTGTGCCCGAGACCAAGACCATCCGCGAGCTGCTGGCGGAACTGGTGGACAAGAAAGTACACGTGGCGATGGTGGCGGATGAGTACGGCGGCACGAGCGGGCTGGTGACGCTGGAAGACATCGTGGAAGAGGTCTTCGGCGAGATCCAGGATGAGTACGAGATCAAGGAAGATGATGCGCCGGTGGTGACGGTGAATGACGGCGCGAGGTCGGCGGATATCGATGCGCGTGCGTACATCGATCGGGCCAACGACGAGCTCAAGGCGATCGGGGTGACGCTGCCGGAGGGCGAGGATTACGACACGGTGGGCGGGCTGATCGTGACGACGCTGGGGAGGATTCCGGAGGTGGGCGAGTCGCTGGCGATTGGCGATGCGATGGTGTACATCGTGGAGGCGGAGCCGACGAGGGTGAGCCGCGTGAGGCTGGAGTCCCGGGTCGTTGAGCCCGAGGTGACGGTGACGGAAACCAAGCCGGAAGAGACGGTGGGCTCGGGGGACTAAAACCGTTTCTGCGCTATTCCGCAAGAAGAGGGCGGAATCATGGCCTCCCGGACGGGTATTGGTCCGGTGCCGCCGCTATCCTTCCGCCCTCTCATGCCCCAAGAACCCAACAAGACACTTCGGCTGCTGGTTCCACTCGGCTTGCTGATCCTGGGCATCGGCGTGGTGATCGCGGTGTCGCGGAATACGGGCCGTCAGGCAGCCTCGCCGACGCCCGCAACAACGCCGACGACTGCCCCCACTACGGCGCCCACGACGACGGCACCTGCGCCGAGCCCGCAGACAACCGCGGCCGCGCCACAGGCGCCCGCGAACGCGGGTTCCGCATCTCCGGCCGCGACGCCCGCATCCCCGGCGCAGCCAGCGTCGGCGCTGGACGGGCTGACGGCCCAGACGTTTGCACCGGCGGCTCTGACTCCAGTCGGGTCACTGGAAGCGTCGAGCCCGTTCGAGGCGCAGATTCAGTTCTCGAGTATGGGCGCCGGCGTGAGTGCGATTTCCCTCACGCGGCACTTTGAAACGATCGAGAAGAAGCAGCACACGGTCATCCAGGAAGAACAGTCCTACACACCACCCGGGGGCGCCACGGAGACGGTCACGCCGCTGGCGGCGCTGGGGCTGGAAGTCGAAGGCCGCGTGGTGGACCTGCTGTTCAAGCTTGACGCGCAGGGGAAGGTGCTTCCCGTGTGGCGGGAGACCTCGCCGGGGGTGTTCGAGGCGGAGATCATCAACGGGGCGGGGGCGAAGGTCGCGCGGGTGGAACGGCGGTACACGCTTACGCCGGGGTCGTTCACGATCCGGTTGAGCCAGACGGTGACCAACCTGACCGGTGGGCCGCTGACGTTCAAGTGGCTGCAGTTCGGTCCGGTGGACCTTCAGGACGACGCCGCGGGGTATGGGGGAGACAAGCGCCGCGTGCGGTTTGGGTACCTGTACCCGCCGGAAGTGCAGAAGGCGGACCCGACGGTGATGTCGGACGAGTACCGGTATGCGCGGCAGCGGCTGCTCGGGAAGAAGGGGCCGAACGGGTATTACGACGAGGTGCAGGCGATCTGGCCCAACACGCTGAGCACGAAGGAAAACTTCCGGATCGTGTGGCTGGGCGTGACCAACCGCTACTTCGGCACGGCGCTGTTCCCGGTGGTGGATGCGGCGGCGGGGCCGGACGCGAAGGTGTTCCGTCCCGCGGCGAAGGTGGACCGGGTGCTGGTCCAGCGGGTGACGGCCCACGGGTACGACCCGCTGCAGATCCTGCGGACGACGAGCGAGCCGTACAGGGTTGAGGCCGGCGCGAGCGTGGATGTGTCG
Organism: Phycisphaerales bacterium; assembly: GCA_044222195.1. GTDB lineage: Bacteria > Planctomycetota > Phycisphaerae > Phycisphaerales > UBA1924 > JAHBXE01. Next base: position 32,068 of record JBGANS010000027.1, on the reverse strand, counting down.
ATGGGCGTGTACGCGGGCCCCTTGGAGCGGCCGCTGATCCGCAAGGATGCGGCGGCGGCCCCGATCGGCCTCGACGGGTTTGTGCTGTACAACTTCGGCGGGATGTGCGCTCCGTGCACGTTCTCGTTCCTGACGGGGTTCCTGCTGGGGCTGCTGCACTTCCTGCACACGTACATCACGTTTGATTGGGCGCTGTCGATCATGGTGCTGGTGCTGATCGTGCGGACGCTGCTGCACCCGGTGACGAAGTGGTCGCAGATCCGACTGCAGCGGTTTGGCAAGCAGATGCAAGGGATGGCGCCCAAGCAGAAGAAGATCCAGGAGAAGTACAAGGACGATCCCAAGAAGATGCGAGAGGAGATGGGCAAGCTCTGGCGCGAGGAGGGCATCAACCCGACGGGCGCGCTCGGGTGCATCCCGATGTTTCTGCAGATGCCGGTGTGGATCGCGATGTACGCGACGCTGTTCTTCGCGATTGAACTGCGGCACCAGGGGGCGTTCTTCGGGGTGTTCCAGAGCGTGCTCTCCGGGCATCCCAAGCTGCTGGGCTACTTCCTGGGCGACCTGGCGCAGCCGGACCGGTTCTACTACTTCGGCCGGGCGATCTTTGACGTGCCGATCCTCGGGCCGATCAGCTCCATCAACATCCTGCCGGTGGTTCTGGGAGTTGTGTTCTTCATCCAGCAGAAGTACCTGACGCCGCCGCCGACGACGCCGCTGACTCCGGAGCAGGAGCAGCAGCAGAAGATGATGAAGTGGATGATGGTGTTCATGTTCCCGATCATGATGTACAACGCGCCGAGCGGACTGGCGCTGTACTTCATCACGAACTCGACGCTGGGCATCCTCGAGAGCCGGTACATCCGGGCCCACATCACCAAGTACGACCTGCTCACGCCCAAGACTCCGGGGGGCGCCGGCGGGGCGGGACGGGGCGGGGCCAAGCCGGGCGGGTTCCTCGCGAGGCTGCAGAAGCTGGTTGAGGAGCGGCAGAAGCAGGTGCTCAAGGCCAAGGGCCAGTACCCGCCGCGCAAGAGGGTGTAGGTCGTTGGTGGCACACCCTGCAGTGGACGTGCCCACGCGAATGAGCCGCGCGAGACGGGCGGTGAAGCCGGGGGAACCGAGCGAGCGCACGCCTCGGAGAGTCGTGCCACCTGAGAGAGCGATGCCACCAAGAATGGATTGTGCCCACCGGCGACACCATCACGGCGCTCGCATCTCCGCCGGGTCGATCGGCGAGGGCGATCATCCGCATTTCGGGGCCGGGGACATTTGAGCTGCTGGGCGAGGTGTGCGAATCGAGACAGCCGGTCGGGCTATCGGCATCGCGGCTGCGATTGAGCGGGGCGGTGTCGCTGCCGATTCTGCTGATGACGGGGCGCGGGCCGCGGACGTATACGGGGGAGGATTCGGCGGAGCTGGTGCTGCCGGGGAATCCGGCGCTGGTGGATCGTGTGTTGGCGCGGCTGACGTCGATACCCCAAGTGCGGCCGGCGGGGCCGGGGGAGTTCACCGCCCGGGCGTATCTCAACGGGAAGCTGACGCTCGATCAGGCGGAGGGTGTGGCCGCGACGATCGCGGCACAGAGTGAGGCGCAGCTGGACGCCGCCCGGGAGTTGCTGTCCGGGGAAGCGGGTGAACGGTATCGCGGGTGGGCAGAAGAGGCCGCGACACTGCTGGCGCTGGTGGAGGCGGGGATCGACTTCTCGGACCAGGAGGACGTGGTGGCGATTGCGACGCCGGAGTTGCGGGCACGGGTCGGGGCGTTGGTGAGTGCGATCGAGGGGCGGATGGGTTCGCGCGCAGGGGCGGAGGCGGCGCGGGGGCTGCCACGGGTCGTGCTGGCGGGATTGCCGAACGCGGGCAAGTCCACACTCTTCAACGCGCTGCTGGGCCGGAAGCGGTCGGTGGTGTCGGACGTGCCGGGGACGACTCGGGATGCGATTGAGGAGGAGTTGGATCTATCGCGCGACATGCCGGGAGCGGGAGCGGTTGTGCTGATCGATGCGGCGGGAGTCGAGTCGGGGGCTGAGGGGGTCGGTGCGCTGGCGCAAGCGGCGGCGCGGCGAGCGATCGAGGGAGCGGATGCGGTGCTGCACTGCGATCCGACGGGACAGTTTCCCGCGCTGAACGCACGAGGTGTGGTGATCCGCGTGCGGACAAAGGCGGATCTGCCCGGGAGGGCGGGGGGCGATGTGCCGGTGTGCGCGCTCGATGGGTGGAATCTCGGGGTGCTCCGGCGTGCGGTTGCGGACGCGGCGTGCGCGGGTGGTGCGGAAGCGGCGGTGCTGCCGCGGCATGCGAGGGCGCTGTCCGAGGCCGCGAAACGATTGCGGGATGCGGTGGAAGTGGAGTCGCCCGAGGTGGTGGCGAGTTCGCTGCGGCTGGCGCTTGATGCGTTCGGGGAGGTTACGGGGCGGATCAGCCCGGATGATGTGATCGGGCGGATTTTCTCTACGTTCTGCGTTGGGAAGTGAGTTCAGCTCCAGGATCGGGTCGCGGCGATCAGGAAGGCATCCAGGTAGCGGTCCTTGAAGGCGTCAATGGCCGCGGCGGTGGACGGGGCGTCGGCGCCCCAGCAGCAGGCCACGGGCTCGTCGAAGTCCGGGTCCGCCTGGACGAGAACTCGGCCCTCGACGACGAAGGCGCTGGGGAGTTTGTCGGCGAGGAATGCGGAGAGAGCGTTGACGGCGGGGCCGCCGATGCTGACGGTGGGGCAGGCCCGGAGGGGCTCGTTGTTCATGTACCAGACGTCCGAGCAGACAATGCACTGGCCCCGGCGGCCGAGGCGCTCGGCGATGGAGCGTTGGAGGGAGTAGGCGATGGGGCGGTCGGTGGCCTCGGCGAGGAGATGGGCGCCGGTGACGATGAGGATGAGGCGGGCGAGATTGACCTGGGGGGTTGCGGGGTCCACGGGGGCAGCGTAGCGAAAGGAGCCCGTGGAGTTGCAAAGGGCGACCCGCGGGCTCGTGGCTCGTCGGGTCGCTGGAGGAGAGAGATGCGGTGTGAAGGAACCCGGGAAGGTCGGGTGCCTACATGCTTATACCCCTTTGGCGGACAGGGGTTTCGTGATCGTAGGGAAAATCATTCAGGAGCGGGGGTGGTGGAATCAGAATGAGGGTGAGGGGGGGTCGATTCTGAACGGGGAGCGGGGAACTATTGGGCCGGCTAGAGCGGCCGGAGGCCGCGTGTGGAGGCTCGCAGAGATGAGTGACATCAAGGAACCCGTCGGCCCATCTGTTGTTCAAGGGACCGACCGGCCGGCGGTTCAACCCGCCGAGCCCGTGGTCGATCGGCTTCCGCCGTTCAAGGTGATCCTGCACAACGACGCCGTCAACGACATGATTTATGTGGTTGAGACGATCTGCGATCTGACGCCACTGAATCCGCACACGGCGACGACGGCGATGATGGAAGCCCACAAGACGGGGGCGGCGCTGCTGCTGACAACCCATCGTGAGCGGGCGGAGCTGTACATCGAGCAGTTCAAGAGCAAGCGCCTGAACGTCTCGATCGAGCCGGCGGAGTAGGCCCATAACGAGGCGGTTTCCCGCCCGAACCCGTGCAGGCAGAGTCTTCGGAACGCCTTTCCTCCCGGCTCACCTTGGCTTGGGGGAGGGGTTCAGTCCAACATCGCGGTCGGCCGATGCTCCTCGGTCAAAGGGGGCGGGATGACGATTCGACTTGGCGATGTTCTGGTAAAGCGCGGCGTCATAACCAACGTGCAGCGTGACTCGATTCTCGACTACCAGCGGCTGACGGGACGGCCCTTTGGCGAGCTGGCGGAGAAGCTCTTTGGCGTCCGGGAATCGGCGATCGAATCGGCGTGGGCCGAGCAGTACGCCGGGATGGCGCGGATGGTGGACCCGCGGGCCGAGGCGATCGATCCGGAGGTTCTGCCCCTGATCGACCGGAGGCAGGCGTGGCAGTTCCGGATGTTGCCTCTTCGGTACGACGGAACGGAGTTGATGGTGTGCACGACGGAGAAGCACCTGGTGCGGGCGCTGAAGTTCGCGGGGTGGAAGATCCGGGCTCAGTGCTACTTCGTGCTGGCCGAGCCGATGGCGCTGGGAGAGGCGCTGACGCGGCACTATCCGATGGCGGGGATGTCGCCGGAGGTGGTGTCGGGGCGTCCGCCGGCGTAACGAGACCAGAAGCTGAACGTAGAGGTCGCTGCGGACGCCAAGGCGCAGAGGGAATGATGGGATTGAACCCCTCTGTACGTCGGTGGGCGGTTACCTACGATTGCGGGCTTGCCCAAGACACCCAAAAAGTCAGCACGGGGACGGCCCTCGGCCCCGGAGATTCAGACTGTCTCCTTCGTCAGCCTTGGCTGCCCGAAGAACCTGGTCGATTCTGAGAAGATGCTGGGCCTGCTCGCCGAGGGTGGGATCCAGCCGGTGTCGTTTTCCGGGGATTCATCGTTTGACGGGGCCGACGCCGTCGTGGTCAACACGTGCGGATTTCTGGAGGCTTCGAAGGATGAATCGCTGGGCGTGATCAAGGAAGCGATCGCGGCCAAGGAGTCGGGGAGCGTCAAGCGGGTGATCGTGGCGGGGTGCCTGGTGCAGCGGCACCGGGCGAAGATGCTCGAGTGGGCGCCGGGCATTGACGCGATGATCGGGGTGTTCGATAGGGATCGGATCGTTGAGGCGGTGCGGGGCGTGGCGATCGTGGAACCGGAAGAGAAGCCGGAAGATGCGCCGAAGTACTGGATCGCGGGCAACGCGCTGCAGGCGGCCAAGGCGCGCGGGCGAGACACGGTCGGGCTGACGGTGAACGGGAAGGATGGGAAGGGGATCGGGTACTTTGAAGATGATGGGGCGAGGCTGCGCTTGACGCCGCGGCACTACGCCTATCTGCGGATCTCGGAAGGGTGCAACCAGAACTGCACGTTCTGCACGATCCCGTCGATCCGCGGGAAGATGAGGTCGAAGCCGCTGGACCGGATCGTGGCGGAGGCGCGGGAGCTGGTGCGGGATGGGGCGTTTGAGCTGAACTTGATCGGGCAGGACACGACGAGCTACGGGGATGACATACGTGGTGGCACGCCTCTGCCAGGCGAGCGAGCCAGTCACGCCTCGGAGAGGCGTGGCACCACGGACATGCCTGGGATGCTGCGGGCGATCTCGGACGCGGTGAAGAGCGAGGGTGGCGCCGGCTGGGTGCGGCTGATGTACGCGTACCCATCGAACTTCTCGGATGCGATGATCGACGCATTTGCGGCGCTGTGCGCGGATGGACTGGTCGTGCCGTACATCGACATGCCGCTCCAGCACGCTTCGGATCGGATTCTGACGGCGATGCGGCGGCACGTGACTTGTGCGCAGCAAGGGCGGGTGATCCGGCGCCTGCGGGACAAGGTCAAGGCCATGGCGGTGCGGACGACGTTTATCTCCGGTTTCCCCGGGGAAACGGAAGACGACCACAAGCAACTGCTGGAGTTTGTGGAGGAGATGCAGTTCGACGCGCTGGGCGTCTTTGAGTATTCGAAAGAACCCGGGACGCCGGCGGGAACGATGGAAGAGGATCCGAAGCTCGCGGTCCCGGCGGAGGTCAAGGCACGGCGGCGGTCGGAGGTGATGGAGCTTCAGCAGCGGGTGGCGTTCAAGCGGGCGGAGGCCGCGGCGGCGGGCGCGGGGATCAAAGTCGATGTTCTGATCGACGAGGCGACGACGTCGAGCGGACGGGAGACGACGGGCGTAGGCAAGGGTGGGAGGCTGTACCGGGGACGGACGACGGCCCAGGCCCCGATGATCGATTCCGTGACGTTTGTGCAGTCGAAGGAGAAGCTCTCTCCCGGGGAGCTCGTCCGGTGCGTGCTGGTGGGGGCGGACGGGTACGACCTGGTAGCCAAGCCGGTGGAGGAGAGCGACAGCCGGGTGAGGTTGAAGGTTGTGAAGTGAGGGGCGGCGGGGGCTGGTCAGGGGTCCGGCGGGGGTAGGACGGGATTCCAGCGTCGGCGGCGTTCTTCCCGATACACGGAGCATGATCCGGACGGGACACGTGGTCTTTCTCTGCGCGCTGGCATTGCTGACCGTGGGCGTGCTGATGGTCGGGTCGGCGGGGATGGAGGTCCGGCCGGTTCTTCCTTCGCGAGGCGCGACGGATGTGATCGCGGGACCGCAGACGGTGGTGGATGCGGTGGCGGCGATCGTGCTCTCGAAAAACGGCTTGTACATGGCGTTGGCGGTGCTGGCGATGTGCTCGATGGCGATGATCCCGCTGGACCGGATGTTCGCGGGCGGTTCGATTCGCGGCGGCGGGATGCTGGCCCTGGTCCGAGGCGAGACGCACGCGAGCCCGGAAAGTCCGGGGCGGGGGCGGAATGTGGCGGCGGCCTTTGGCGTGGGAACGCTCATCCTGCTGGCGATCGTGGCGACGGCGTATATCCCGGGGCTCAGCCACGAGGTGAACAAGTCGCGGCGGTGGATTGCGGTGCCGGGCTTTGCCAGCCTGACGATCCAGCCAAGTGAGTTTGCGAAGTGGGGGCTGATCGTTCTGATGGCGATGTACGGCGCATGGCGTGGGGTGGCGATGCGGCGGTTCTGGACGGGGCTAGCCCCGGCGCTGCTCGCGATCGCGGCGGTGGGAGGGGCCATTGCGCACCAGGATCTGGGGACCGGGGTGCTGGTGGTGTGTGCGGGGAGCGCGGTGCTGCTGGCCGCGGGGGCGAGGGTGTGGCAGTTCCTGATGTTCATCCCGCCGGCGCTGGCGGGCTTTGTCGCGCTCATCGCGGCGAACCCGTACCGGCTGCAGCGGATCCAAACGTTTCTCGATCCGTACGTGCAGCCGCAGAAGGCCGGGTACCACATGATCCAGTCGATGCTGGCGGTGTCTGGTGGCGAGGGCACGGGGCGGGGACTGGGATTTGGGTTGCAGAAGTATGGCTACCTGCCGGAGGACACGACGGACTTTCTGTTCGCGATCATCTGCGAGGAGCTCGGGATCGTGGGGGCGGCGGCGGTGATCGGGATGTACGTGCTGCTGCTGTGGGCGGGGCTGGCCATTGTGCGGCGGCAGCAGGCGCCGGTGTTGAAACTCTTCGGGCTGGGCGTGCTCACGACGATCGGGCTGCAGGCGTTGATCAATCTCGCGGTGGTGACGGGGCTGGGCCCGACCAAGGGGATCGCACTGCCGCTGGTGAGCTCCGGCGGCACAGGATGGATCCTGACGGCGGCGTCGCTGGGCCTGTTGATCGCGATGGACCCAGAGGGAGCGGCTGCGCCCGAGCCCGAATCGGCACATGACGAGATCGAAACGAACGACCTGCCAATGCTTGTGACGACATGATCATCTTCGCGGGCGGAGGCTCGGGCGGACACATCATTCCGGCGCTGGCGATCTACGAAGAGCTCGGCGCGGGCCGGCGGGCGGTGTTTGTGTGCTCGGACCGGCCGCTGGATGCTGCGATTCTGAAACGGGAGGGGGTCGATTTCCGCGTGGTGCCTGCCAAGCCGATGGCGAAGAGCGTGCGGGGCATGTATCGCTTTGTGCGCGGGTGGGGGCCGTCGGTGAGGGCGGGCCGGAAACTGATTCGCGAGGCGGGGCGTGACGTGCGGGTCGTGGCGATGGGCGGTTTTGTGGCCGCGCCGATCGCGCAGGCGGCACGGGCGGAGGGCGTTGGGGTGACGCTGGTGAACCTGGATGCGGTTCCGGGGAAAGCGAATCGGCTGATCGCGAAGCGTGCGGAGGTGCTGTTTTCCGCCGCGAAGGTGGTAGGGCCGGCGTCGACGTTGGCGTGGCGGCTGGTTCCGCCCATCGTGCGGAGAAGTTCGCTGACGAACGAGACGGCGGCGGAATGTCGGCGGGCGCTGGGGTTGGATCCGTCGCGTTCGACGCTGCTGGTGACGGGTGGGAGCCAGGGGGCGGTGTCGGTGAATCAGGTGGTGCTGCGGGCGGTGCGCGAGCGGAGGGAAGCGTTTGTGGGCGAGTGGCAGGTGATCCACCAGACCGGGCGCGGCGAGGATGCGGCGGCACACGCGGCGTATGACGCGGCCGGAATCACGAGCGTGGTGCGTCCGTTCTTTGATCAGATGGGACGGGCCTGGGCGGCGGCGGACCTTGCTGTGAGCCGCGCGGGCGCGGGCGGCGTGGCGGATGCGTGGGCGTATCGGGTGCCGACCTTGTTTCTGCCCAATCCGTATCACCGAGATCAGCATCAGCGGCACAATGCGGCAAGACTGGTCGAGGCCGGGGCGGCGGTGATCGAAAGAGACCTCATCGAGGCCGGGCAGAACACTTCGGCGGTGGATCGATTGGTGCGGTTGCTGGGTGATGAACGGGCACGTCGAGAGATGAAGGCGCGGCTGGAAGCGATGGGGCCCGCGGATGGTGCAGCGCAAATATCGCGCGAGCTGGATTAGCGGACCACCGATCAGAGTACGAGCAAGCCTCGCCAGTGTGACAGGAATGTAGCTTCGGCTCCACCTCTGAGCGCAACTATGTGCACACCGGGAAACTCCTGAAAACAAGCAGGAATGTCGCGATGATTTCGATTGACGCGCAGATTCCACGTGAGTTATTCTTAATCTCTTGAACACCCCCGTCGTGGGGATGTGAGGGGGCGCAAGGCATGCGCCGGAGAGGAAGCAGAGCCGAGGTCACGGGGATGTCGTGACGGCTCGTGCATGGATGCGGCAGGTGCGTGGTAACGGCGGCGCGGGTTCGCCGCCCGTGCTGTCGCGTCCGCGCAGTCGGAATTGGAGGCGGGCCATGTTCTCTTCAAAGTCGTATCGGGCGGTGGCTGTCGCAATGACAGCCTGCGCAACGATGTCCGGCTTGGCGTGCGGGGCCGAGAGGCCTCAGGGAACCCAACAGTCGACGCCTGGATTCGGGCCGGAAATTGAGCTGGCTTCGACGCCGCTCTACGACCCGGGTCCGTCGGCGGCTCCGGTCGCGGTGGCGGACCGTCAGCAGGCCGAGCCGGTGCTGGTCCCGTTGCCGCCGGGAGCGTGGGCGGCGATGAGCGGGCTCATGGGCCTCGCGGCGGTTGCGGCGTGGCGGAAGCACCGTTTACGCGAGGAATGAGGCGGGGAACGTGGGGGAGGGGAGCGGCGCGTACAGTTGAAGATCATGGAGGGCTGAGACGCGCCGTGGATTCGGCACCTTGCATTGTGACGTTGTGGCACGCTTCCGGAGTGGATGTTCCGGCGGCGTTGCTCAGCGCGCTGTCGGGAGCCAAGGGCGCGGCGGGCGGCGTGAAGGTCCGTGTGGTAGGAGATCCGTTCCTGGCACTGGCGGAGTTGTGCCGTGTCGTGCGAGAGGAACGGAAGAAGGCGGCCGCGGGTGTGGTCGAGGCGACGGCGGCGAGGCTGGTGATTGTGTACCCGGAGCTCCTGACCGATGCGGGGGACCTGTGCGTCGCGGCGGATACGTATGCGCCCGGCGTGCCGCGGTGGCAGTTCGGGCCGGCGACGAACCCGACGCTGCGGCCGATCGTTGAGAGTGATGTGGCAAAGTGGGGGGCGCGGAATCTGCCGGTGGTGGTGGTTCCGGAGGCGGTTGAGCGCGTGAAGACTTCTCGGACGCCGGGGGTTCCGCAACTCCGGCTGGCAGGGGAAGGGCCGGTCGGAGGCCTGGGGGCGGGCACGAGCGGGGGGGCGTCGGGTGGGGTGATCGGAAGCGGGGAAGCGCTTGATAACTCGTCCAATCCGGTCGATGCAGAAAGGTTAGCGGGCGGGCCGGCGCCGACGACACCTCGGAGCGCGCCGCTGATCACGGATGAGGAACTGCGGATGCTGCTGGGCGAACACAATGATGAGAGCCGCTGAGCGCGGCGGGAAAGGTCGATGGCTTCAGCGGCGGCACACGACGATCGGGGCGGCGAGAACCTGCGGCAGGTCGGCGCTGCGGTGCGCGTGATCCTGGTCGGCCGCACGGGGCTCGACGGCAGACTGAGGCTGGACCCTGAGGTCGAACTGGTCCGGGTGCGCACGCCTTTGGAAGCGGTCGGCGAGCTCGCGGATCCGCAGGCGGGCGGAGAGAATGTCAAGTCGGTGGTGATCATCGCGCCGGATGCGGACCCTGCGGTTCGCCGGGATGCGTCGGGCGCGGCGATTGAGGATCACGCGCGGACGGGCGAGTTCCTGGCGGCCCTGCGGCAAATCGACCCTCGCGTTCGGGTGTTGCGGCTGGAAACGATGGAGGGAGAGGCCCCCGCACGGGCCGGGTACGACGGGGTGGTCCGGGCGGATTCGCCGGCGGACTCGCTGCGGGCGGAAGTCCGCGGCGTGACGCGTGCTCCGACTGAGGATGCGCCGCCGGTGGTGCGGGTGAACACGGGGCCGGAGCGGCACGATCCGTTGCCGGGCCTGGGACGCAAGAGCGCGGGCTGGACGGATGTTGGCGATGAGGCCCTGGTGCGGATGCTGGTGCAGGGGCGGGACATTACCGACAGCGCTGTGGAACTGATCCGTCGCAAGTTCCCGGGACGCAACGTGCGGTTCATCCCTGCAGAGTTGGCGGATGTTTCGCCGCCGCGGGAAGAGCCGGTGCACCAGGCGAGCGTGGGGTGGCGCGGCCGGGTGCTGGGTGTGCTGCGGAGCGCGGACATACCGGCGGAGATGCTGGCGCCGCAGGCGACGTGGCTGGCGGCGTGGCTGGCGCTTCGTGACCAGCACGTGCAGCTGAGGGATGCGGCGTTCAGCGATCCATTGACGGGGGCGCACAACCGGCGGTTCTTCGACCACTTCCTGGGCGCGGCGACGGAGCAGGCGAAAAAGCAGCGGCTGCCGCTGACGGTGCTTGTCTTCGACATCGACAACTTCAAGACGTTCAACGATCAGTACGGGCACGGGGCGGGGGATGAGATCCTGCGGGAAACGGTGAAGCTGCTGCGGAGCGTGATCCGTCCGTCGGACAAGGTGTGCCGGATCGGCGGGGATGAGTTCGCGGTCGTGTTCCACGAGCCGTCCGGGCCGCGCACGCCGACGAGCCGCCCACCCACGAATATCTTCCCGATCGCGCAGCGGTTTCAGAAGGCGATCCTGGATCACAAGTTCCCGAAGCTGCTGCGCGAAGCGCCGGCGACGTTGACGATCAGTGGGGGGCTGGCGACGTACCCGTGGGACGGGGCCGATGCGCAGTCGCTGCTGGCGAGGGCGGACGAGCTGGCGATGCAGAGCAAGAAGGCCGGGAAAAACTGCATCACACTGGGGCCGGGCGCGGAGCGGCTCAACGGCGGCGATTCGCCCGCGGGCGGGTCGCTCTGACGCGAGCGCTCAGGTGCGGATACGTGAGAGCATCGCGATCGCGATGGGTGTGAGCACCATCACCGGAAGAAAGACGGAGAGGGCGCTGGGCACGCCGGGGACGCTGGCGGAGGAGCCGAGCACGCCGGCGATGATCGCGCCGATGCCGACCGGGGCGCACTTGAGGGCCTGGAGCGGCATGTTCCGGGGCTCGCGGAGCAGGAAGAACGACATCGAGATCAGCAGCGTGAGCAGGCCGGAGGCCATGGAGGACACACGCCCCAGACCGGCACGGATGAACTGGTCCCGGTTGCGCTGCGCGACTTCGGGATCGGAGCCGAGGGATTCAACACGCCGAAGCATGGCCGCGGCCTGGGTGAAGCTGAGATTCTGCCCGTAGATGGCGAAGCGCTTCATCTTGAGCATGGTGGGATCGAGGTCGGTCTCGAGGCGCTGGACGGGTTCTTTCTTGCCGATGAAGCCGACCTGGCGGCTCTCCCAGAAGCCGTGTTCGAGCTGCCAGGCGCCGTCCTGCCAGAGGGCGCGGTCGGCGTGGAGGCGGCGGATGGGGAGGCCGGTCTCGGGCGACTTTTCCCAGACGTAGAGATCGGTGAGCGAGCCCTTGTCGGCGTCGAAGGACGCCGCGTAGAAGAACCTGCCCGCGGCGTCGACGGTCGGGCGGACGCGGGACTCGCCGAGCTCTTTGCGGCCGATGTCCCGAGTTTCACGGGTGATGCGGTCGGCGATGCGTGGCGTGATGAACTGCTGGTTGAGGGCGGTGAGGGCGGTCATCGCGAGGGCGACGAGGAAGAAAGGCCGGGCGACGCGGAAGAGGCTCTGGCCGCTGGTGAGGACGGCGACGAGCTCGCGGTGGCGGACCAGTTGCGAGAGCGTGAAGCCCATGGCGCCGACGAGGATGAGACCCATGAGGAAGTTGAAAAGGTGGATAAGGCGCGGCCACCAGAGGTCGAGCACGAGGAGGGTCATGATGAGCATCCGCCGGATGCCGTAGCCCACGCCGTTTTCTCTGAAGTACTCGGCGTCCCAGTAGCGCCCGAGATTGAGGGAGAAGTCCACGGTCAGGACAAAGCCCGAGAGGATGATCATCAGCACCACGATGTTGGTCAGGTACTGGCGGGCGATGTAGCGGTCGAGGAGGGTCATCGTGCGGGTCCTCGCGGGGCGAGGAGCCGAGCGCAACAGTAGCCGAGGATGGCGCTGGCGAAGACATCCGAGGCGAAGTGGGCGCCCTGGTGGAGGCGGGTCCAGGAACAGGCGATCGCGAGGACCATCGCGACCAGGCCGGCACGCGGATAGAGCATGAAGACCATGAACGCCCCGCCGAAGGCGACGGCGGCGTGGCTGCTGGGAAATCCGTGCGCGACACCGGCGCCCGGGATGTCGGGCTGCACGTGGTACTTGTGAATACCGCTGGAGAGGCCGGGGCGGAGGCGCCCGACCAAGGGCCGGAGGCCTTCGGCAAGGCCGGATGTCAGAGCAGCGCAGAACGCGATACGGACACCGTCCCAGAGTCGGCGCGACGACCATTGGTGGAGCACGAGGGCAAGCCCGAGCGCGAGCCACAGAGGCAAGTACCCGATCGATCGAAGGAACTGGTACCACGCGCGTGTCGCGGCCAGATCGCGGTCTGCTTCGGGCACGCGCCAGTAGCGGTACAGGTCAGGGTCGAAGCGCCAGACGAGGGCGAAGGAGATCGCGACCAGAATCCAGGGGACCAGCGCTGCGCCGTTTGCGCGACGGGTGGAACCGGATTGGGGGAGCATGCCGGGGCTCACGTGTTAGTGCTTCCGGGCGAGCCAGAAGGCGCCGCCCGCGTACGCCGCGAGGAGTGCGACGCCGCCCCAGAGCAAGAGCAGCCCCGGGAAGCCGAAGCTGCGGGTGGCCTGCTGGCCGGCGCTGACGGTGAGCAGGCCGACGATGGCGGGGAAGAAGCTCCAGAGGTACACAGTCAGCGGCAGGCACGAGCCCAGGCGCAGCGCGGTGACGGCGCCGGTGAGGACCATGACGAGGCACGCGGCGACGTTGGCGGCGCGCTCGTGTTGCTTGCTGAGCACGTGTCGACCGAGGTTGCTGATGCGTTCGGAGAGGTCGGCGGCGCCGGGGCCGATGATGGGGTCGGTGGAGAGGCCGCGGGCACGGATGTCTTCGAGGAGCTTGAGGGAGGGAAGTCCGAGGACCTCGCGTTGGGGCTGATCGGGGAGGCGCAGGCTGCCGTAGGCGATCTCGGTGCTGACGCCCGCGGCATCGGGGGTGACCTCCGGCCGGTCCTGGGTCTGCCCCGCGACGTCTTTCATCTTGAGCACGAGGCGGACATCCTGGAGGGGGTCGGCGCGGTCGGGCTCGGGTGAGATGGACGCGAGCTTGGCGGTGAAACGGGTGCCGGGTTCGCGGGGTTTGCCGGGCTGCGCAGCGGGGATGCGTTCGACCTCGACGTCACGCCCGGGCGCGGGGGGCAGGAGCTTCCAGGTGTTGTCGACGCGGTCGAGGCCGGCGCTCGCGATGATGAACTCGCGGTTTTCGGCGTCGATGAGGCGGGCCCTGCGGTCGCGTCGGAGCGCCTGGTCAACGGCCTTGAGCCATTGGTTCTCGACCACGCGGAGAGCGAGACCTCGCCTGACCTGGTTGATGTCGCCGTAGCGATCAGGGTGTGAGGGAAGCTCGGCGAGTTCGCGTGTGGTGAGAAACTTCGGATCGTCGCGCATGCCGCCGGCGATGGGGTGGATGAGCCGGGTCGTGCCCATGGAAATGAGGCCCTCGCCTTCCTTGTAGCGAAGAGGGCCTTCGAGGTCCATGGCGATGACGGTGAGCGTGCGCCCGGAATGCTCGCCGGGATCATCGGGCGCTTCGACGGGGGCTCGGTAGAACGTGAGCCAGGCCCGCCGGGCGAAGTTCTCGGTCAGGACCCGTCCCGCGGGGTCTATTTCCAGGGCGCTGAGGTCGGAGAGGACCAGTTGATCGGTTGCTCCCTCGGGCGGCGGCGTCATCTGGTAGACGCTTCGCCCGTGGATGACGTTGCCGGCGAACTCGACAGGCCGGCCGGCGCGGATGGAGCCCATGAGGACCTTGGTCGCGTCGAGGGTGATCATCTGCTCCATCGAGCGGAGGAAACGGGGGATGACCTGGCCGGAGAGGTAGGAGAGTCCCGTGGCGATGATGATGCCGGTGAGAAGCGCCGGGAAGAGAATCGAGCGGTGGCTGACGCCGCTGGCGGAGGCGGCGGTGATCTCGTTGTCCTGGGTCATGCGGTGGAAGGCGAGGGTGGCGCCAAAGCCGGCGGCGAAGGGCAGGGCGTACTGCAGCATCGGCGGCATGGCGTAGAGCATGAACCGGAGCGTCTCGAGGGGACCGAGCTTGCCCTCGGCGGTGTGGCGGACGGTCGAGGCGAAGGCGATGACGATGACGAGGACGACGGTCGAGAGAAGGATGATGCGCCAGAGGTCGGCGAGGGTGTAGAGCCAGATGATCTTGGGGAACCGCATGAGGGGGAATAGTACGGGGATGCGCTGCGCGATGCGGGAGGGCACCGGCCGCATCGTCGGCGCGACATGGGGCGTGAGGCCGCGCCCTTGAGGGCCCGTCACTTTCTGCGCACCTCGACCTTTCCGCCGGCGACATCCTTGATGGCGTAGCCCAGGGCGAGGAGTTCGTCGCGGATGACGTCGGACTTCTTGAAGTCCTTGGCGGCGCGGGCGGCGCGACGGTCTTCAAGCTTGGCGATGACGGCGGGGTCGGGGGAGAGGCCGTCCATGAAGACGCCGAGGGAAGTTTGCGCTTCCGCGGGCCTCTCAAGGGAGAGAACACCGAGGACCGCGTCGAAGACGGTCAGGCGTTCGGCATCGGCGGCCGATGGAGAAGGGGTCTCGTTGATCCACGAGTTGATCGCGGCGACGGCGCCCGCGATGTTCAAGTCTTCGTGGAGGGAATCGGCGAATGCGGTCGCGGCCCGTTTGACGCTGGTGTCCGCTTCCTGACGGTCGCGGTTCCGATGAGCATCAGCGGCGAATCGGCGCCAACGCTCGACAGTGCGCTTGGAATCTTCCAGCCCCTGCATGGTGAAGTTCGCGTTGCTTCGGTAGTGGGTCTTGATGAGTTCGAGGCGCAGCGCTGCGGGCTCGATGCCTTTGGCAAAGAGGTCGCGCGCGGTGAAGAAGTTCCCCTTGCTCTTGCTCATCTTGGTGCCTTCGACGAGCAAGAAGCGGGGGTGGAACCACATGCGGGAATAGGTGGCCGCGGCGGGATCGGCGAGTTTCGACTGCGACATGAAGCAGGCGCAGGTCTGGGCGATTTCGCACTCGTGATGGGGGAAGATGTTGTCCTCACCGCCGGAGTGGAGGTCGATGATGGGGCCGAGAATGCCGTCCCTGGCGAGCATGGATTCGAAGGCGCCCGCGCCGAGAAGGTTGATGGCGCTCATGACGGAGCACTCAATGTGCCACCCGGGGTAGCCGCTGCCCCAGGGCGAGTCCCACTTCATGATGTGGCTCTTGTCTTCCTTCCAGAGAAGGAAGTCGGCGGGGTGTTCCTTCTGAGACTGGTTTTCGGTCGAAATCCGCCCGCCCTCGCCCTCGCGCAGCTTGTCGAGCGTGTTGCCGCTGAGGCGGCCGTAGGGGGCAAAGGAGAGGACCCGGAAGTAGACCACTCGAGAACCGGCCGCGCCGGTTACATACGCATGGCCGCGTTCGATGAGCCGCGCGATCATGCGCTTCATGCCCTCGACATTGTCGGTGGCACGCGGCATGTTCTTGGCGCCCTGGTCGGCGTCGAGCACGAGCTTGAGGCCCAGGCGGCGGGCGTCATCCTTGAAGCGGTCTTCGTAGAAGCGGGCGATCTGGTAGGGATCGCCGGGATTGATCTGGACATCGGCGGGGAGCTTGCCGCTTTTTTTGGCCTCGGCGATGCGCCGGCCGGCGACGGCCATGCGGTCTTCCCCGTGCTCGCCGCCCTCGGCATCGTCGGTCATGTGGCCGACATCGGTGATGTTCATGACGTGGGTGACGGTGCGCGGGCCGCGGGAGACGCCGCCCCTGCCATCGGCGAGTTCGCACAGGGGCGACTCAACCCAGCGCCGCAGAATGTCCGCGGCGAGAAAGGACCGGAAGTTGCCGATATGGGCGTCGTCGTAGACGGTGGGGCCGCAGGAGTAGAACGTGACCTTCGCGGGGTCGGCGGGGATGAAGTCCTCGACGCGGCGCGTGAGCGTGTTGAAGAGGCGCAGGGGCATGTCAGATGGTACGGGCGAGGCCTAGCGGCCGTCGTAAAGCCGTTCGGCCAGCCACGGAGACAACTGAGGGACCGCTCGAATCTTGTTCGCCGTCGCGTCGATGTCGTACTGCACCCGCACGAACTCGGCCTTGTCGGGGTGGAGGATGATGAAGCAGGCGCGCGGGTCGCCGTCGCGCGGCTGGCCGACCGAGCCGACGTTGATCACGGCCTTCTCACCTTCCATGAACTTGTAGCACGAGTCGCCGAGTTCGGTCGGCGGGTAGAAGTCGGGCTCATCCGTGAAGACGCCGGGGACGTGGGTGTGGCCGACGATGCAGAGCTTGTCCACGCGCTCGAAGACCGACTCGAGCTTGTCCGGGGAGTTGATCGCATCGTCGGGGAAGATGTATTCGTTGATCGGGCGGCGCGGCGAGCCGTGGACGGCGAGGATCGGGTGGGCGCCGTCCGGGGGCGTCTCGACGACGCGGACACGAAGGCGGCCGAGGAAGTCGTAGCGCTCGGCGAGGAGCTTTTCGTCGGGTTCCTTGGCGAACTGTTCGCGGGTCCAGAACGCCGCGGACTCGGCCCCTGGGTTGAAGTTGGTGGGCTCGTAGAGGACGCCGAAGTCGTGGTTGCCCATGAGCGACCACTGGCACTTCTGGCGGACCATGTCCACGCAGGGCAGGGGCTCGGGCCCGTAGCCGACGATGTCTCCCAGGCAGATGATGCGTGTGACGCCGCGGCGCTCGATCTCGGCGAGAACAGCCTTGAGAGCTTCGGCGTTTCCGTGAATGTCGCTGATGACGGCGGTGGGCACTGGGGGTCTCGGCTCGGGCGGGAGTTTAGCGGTGTCCAGAGCGTGGGGCACGGCGTGGGTTCCCGGATGACTGGCCCGGATTCCCAGTGTGCCGAGGGCCGGCGAAGGGGGTTTCACCCCTACCGTTGAGCGTGGGAACAGCGCGGCTCAAGTTCAGGCCCCGGCAGCGGCTGACGCACGCGACGGAGTTCGCGGCGGTGTACGCGGGGAAGGTGTCGCGCACGGCGGGGCCGCTGACGGTGTACGCGGTCCGCGGTTCAGAGCCGTTCTGCAGGTTGGGATTGTCGGTGGGAAAGCGGGCGGGCAACGCGGTCGAGCGGAACGGGTTCAAGCGGCGAGTGCGCGAGGCATTTCGACACATCCAGCACGAGTTGCCCGCGGGGGAGGGCAAGGGGCTGGATGTGGTGGTGGCGGTGCGAAAGCACGAGGCGCTCACGGCGGACGAGTATCGGCGGTTGCTGCTGGGGCTGGTGCAGAAGGTGGCGGGGGACTGGGAAAGGAGAGCACCCAGTGGAACCTGAACGCGCGACGGTGGAGCCTCACCCGGCGGCACGGGGACGCTCGGGCCTGGGCCCGGTGGCGTCGGCCCCCTTCATCTTCGCGGTCCGGCTCTATCAGGTGATGCTCGGACCATGGCTTGGCGGGCACTGCCGGTTTCATCCCACGTGCAGCCATTACGCGATCGAGGCGTATCGGGTGCACGGGCCGCTGCGGGGGTCGTGGTTGACGGTCCGGAGGCTGGTCAGGTGCCATCCGCTGTGCAAGGGAGGGTTCGATCCTGTGCCCGCACAGAAGAAGACCGTTGGCTGAAACTCAACCGCGCGGTAGGCTTAGGCGCGAAGTCTGGGAAGGCAGTCGGTTGCCGCGGATTGAGCAGGAGACGGATGATGCACACTCGCAGTCTCGCGGTGGCACTGGGCGTGGTGGCGTGTTCGGCGCTCGCCACTTCGGCCGACGGGCAGACGTGCCGGTCACTGGTTCGTGTCGCGACGCCGCTGGGCGCGTTTGAGATTTCGCTCCTGGACCATGACGCGCCGCTGACGGCGGGCAACTTCCTTCAGTACGTGGAGAGCGGGCGGTATCACGCGGCGTTCTTTCACCGGCTGGTGTCGGGCTTTGTGCTCCAGGGGGGCGGGTTTGCGTTTCAGGGCGGGCTGAGCCCGGTCCAGACCTTCGCGCCGATACCCAACGAGTTCAGCCCCATTCACGGCAACGTCGCGCGGACCCTTGGCGTGGCCCGGTTATCTGATCCCGGCTCGGGGACGAGCCAGTGGTACATCAACCTGGTGGACAACTCGAAGGTCCTGGACTTTCAGAACGGCGGGTACGCGGTCTTTGGAGAAGTGACCAAGGGGTGGTCCGTGGTCGAGGCGATCGCGGCGCTGCCGGTGCAGAACTTCTCGGCGATCAACCAGGCGCTTGCCTCGGTTCCTTCGCGAGGGCCGGGGCCGCTTTCTGAAACGGTGGTGGTGTTCTCGGAGATGGAGGTTGTTCGGCGGTGCGCGTGCTATGTGAACTGCGACGGGTCGTCGGGCGTGCCGACGCTCACATCGAACGACTTCCAGTGCTTTCTCAACGAGTTTGCCTCCGGAAACTTCTACGCCAACTGCGACGGTTCGACCGGGACCCCCGCGCTGACCTCGAACGACTTTCAGTGTTTCCTGAACCGGTTCGCGGCGGGGTGCAGTTGAGCTGGGGCCTGTCGTGCGTGGCGAGAGGGAAGTGGCAAGGAAGTGAACAGCGAACGCAAGGAATAATCCCATGAACATCCCATCACTTCTGGTTGCCGTGACCCTGGCGAGCCGGGCGCTGGCGTTCGACGTGGAGTCTCGGTTTGATTCAGGGTTGGAAGGGTGGACGCTTGAAGGGCCGGGCACAGTTGAGTGGGTCGCGACGCCGGGCACGGGCGGGCATCTGAAGGTGACACGAACGGGAGCGGGTGAGTTGTACCTGGTCGCGCCGAGTGCGTTCCACGCCAACTGGGTCGGCTCCCGGCCGCGTTTCACGCTTAACTACCGGCCGACGACCAACGTGGCGCAGCGAGGCATCAGCGTCGAGGTCCAGGGCCCGGGAGGGCTTGTGACCTCCGGAAGCGATCGCTTCGGGCTCTACGCGAACACGTGGAGCGCCATCGGGTGCTGGTGGCAGGCGAGTCAACAGACGGTGCTGCAGAACGTCACTCGCGTGCGTGTGCGCATCGGGATCGACTCTTCGCTCCCGGTTGGTGAGGTCACGTTCATTGACCAGATCGGCGTGCAGAGCTGCGCCGCGAACTGCGATGGGTCGACGGGCACGCCGGCCCTGACCGCCAATGACTTCATGTGCTTTATGATCGGGTGGGCCAGCCGCGACCCGAAGTGCAACTTCGACGGGCAAAACGGGCTCGTCGGCGGGGAGGACTTTCAAGCCTTCATGGATAGCTATGCGGCGGGGTGCTTTGGACCGTAGCGGGCAGGGACTTGCACGCTTGTACTTACTAATATCTTGGCGTGAGCCGTCTTCCCGCACCGAAACGCCGCGAGCAGCTACTGGACTGCGCGGCCGATCTGTTCGCGAAGAACGGCTACGCGCGGGCGACAACGGCGCAGCTGGCGAAGGCGGCGGGCGTGACCGAGCCCATTATCTACCGCCACTTTGATTCCAAGCGGGATCTCTTTGTAGCGTTGATCGAGCGAACGGGGCGTGAGACGATCAACCAGTGGGAGCAGCACCTGGCCGATGCGGACGATTCAGCGGAGCGGCTGCGCCGGCTCATCGGCGACAACCCGATGGTGAGCGAGCGGGGGCGCAACGCCTATCGCGTGATCCTGCAGGCGATCAGCGAGACCGAGGACCCGGTGATCCACGATGCGCTGCGGAACCACATCAAGAGCCTGCACGCGTTTCTGGTTGAAGAGCTGGAAGTCGCCCAGAAGGACCATAAGGTGACCAGCCGTTTTTCGGCGGAGATCATCGCGTGGCTCCTGATCCACAACGGCCTCGGCTACGGCGTGCTCACGGCGATGGGGATTGCCAACCAGGGCGTCGACCAGGCGGGTGTGCACATCAAGGATGTGATCGCGCGGCTGCTGGTGGGGCGCGATATGAAGAACGAGAATCGCGAATAGGGGCCCGGGGACTCAGGGGCAGCCCGACGCGTACTTGCTCAGGAAACACTGGAAGTCATTGGCGGTGAGGGCCGGCGTTCCCGTCGAGCCGTCGCAGTTGGCGTACATGCTGTTCGAAGCGAACTGGTTGAGGAAGCACTGGAAGTCGTTGGCGGTGAGGATGGGGGTCCCGGTGCTGAAGTCGCAGTTGACGTAGCACGTCGTGCGGAACTGGCGCATCATTTCGCCGTCTTCGTGCTCGAGGATGTGGCAGTGATAGACAAAGTCGCCGCGGTAGTCGGCGAAGCGGGAGATGACGCGGGTGATCTTTCCGGGAGGGCACTGCACGGTGTCTTTCCAGCCCGACTCTTCGGGCGGCGGGGGGACCCTGGGCCCCGTGGGCTCCACCTGCCCGGCGTTGACGACAAAGTCCTGGCGGTCGAGCACCTGGAACTGGACGAGGTGGAGATGCATGGGGTGCGACTCGTCGGAGCGGTTGATGAAGGACCAGACCTCGTTGGTATCGAGGTGAACAAACTCGGAGATGTCGCTCCACTCCTTGCCGTTGATGAGCCAGCGGACCGAGGGGCACGAGCCGGCGAACTTCTGCAGGCTGAACTCGCGCTTCACGGCGGCGGACGATTCCAGCATGGGCGTCACCGGCCGGAGCGTCGTGGGCAGCGCTGCGGTGGACCCGGTGGCCGCCTGGACGATGAACCGCATCACGTTCGGAGTCACGCCCACGCCCGGCGTGCCGGGGAACGGCGCGGGGGCGGAGTTAACGAACTCGATCTGCGTTCCGGTGGCGTACGACGCGAAGTCGATGACGATGTCCGCGCGTTCGCCGGGCATGATGGTGATCTGGCTCACCGGGACGGGCGCCGTGAGCAGCCCGCCATCGGAGCCGATCTGCGTGAACGCCGCGCCGTTGGACAGCGCGAGTCGATAGGTGCGCGAGCCCGAGCCGTTGGCGATGCGGAAGCGGTACTTGCCCTTGTTGACGTTGAAGAAGGGCCAGATCTTGCCGTTGACGACGGTGAAGTCGCCGAAGAAGTGCTCATCCCACATCGCGGGATACTTGAGCGACCCGTCGGGATTGAACGACTTGTCCTGGAGCAGGAGCGGAACTTCGTAGCCGGCGCTGGGCAGGCCGAGGTTGTTCTCCGTTGAATCGCGCAGAATGTAGAACCCGCCCAGGCCCATGTAGACGTTGAGGCGCGTGATGCCCAGGGCGTGGTCGTGGTACCACAGCGTCGCCGGGAGCTGCGTGTTGCTGTAGCGGTACGCGAAGGATGATTCGCCGGGGAGATTGGTCAGGTCCGGGTGTCCGTCGCTCGCGGCCTCGATATGAGCGCCATGGAGGTGCGTGACCAGACGAGGGGCGTCGCCCTCCTGCATCGGGCCGTGGAGGCACATGTCCACCGGGAGGTAGTGGTGCTGCCGCAGGGCGCCGGTGGCGTCGCGCAGGTCGTTGACCCAGGTGACGGTGACCAGTTGGTTCCGGAAGGCTTCGATGGTGGGCCCGGGGTATTGGCCGTTGTAGCCCCACATGCGGGTTGGGGGCAGGTCGCGATGCAGCAGTTTCGCGAACTCGCGGATGGGAATGGAATACGTGGCCGCGCCGCCGGGGAAGCCGGACGTCGGCACGGCGGTGCTGGGGAGTGGAAGGGCGTCGACAAACGGAGCGAGAAGGATCGGGCAGGTGCCGCAGGCGACGGAGTTGCCCTGGTAGACGCCGCTGCCGGAGGTGCAATCGGCCTGGCGGAGCACCTGGCAGGTTCCGTTGGCGAAGCAGCAGGCGCCCGTCGGCGTGGTGCACAAGCCGGTCGAGCAGGGGAAGAAGTTGCCCTGGTAGATGCCACTCGCGGTGGCGCAGGCGGCCTGCGTGAGCAGTTGGCAGTCCAGATTCGGGAGGCAGCAGGCGCCGGTGGGCTGGGGGCAGGTGTTGGGATTGCAGGTGGTTCCCGCGCCGGAGAAGACGCCGCCCTGCGTCGCGCACAGCGCGGAGGGCAGGAGCGAGCAGGTGCCGTTGGCGAAACAGCACGCGCCGGCGCCAACGGGCGGAGTGAAGTTGATGGTGAGGCTGGGGCGCTGCGAGACGGTCCCGATCTCGCGCGAACCGAATCGCTTGGTGGTGACGGAGGCGGACTCGTTGCCGTGGATGAGCCACCCGAAGTTCGTCGCGGGCGTGTTCACCCAGCCCTGGACATCCGCGACCAGGCCCGCGCCCGACCAGGAGTACGTGCCGATGCCGCCGACATTGGTCGAGGCGCTGGCCGCGGCGGTGTAGTCGCCGCCGGGCGTGGACCAGAGCACCGTGTCGTAGAAGCGATGGATCCACGTCGCGTCGCCGATTTCGGCGGGGAATCCGCTGCCGCTGTTGCCGCCCGCGGCGGACGGGCCTTCGCCCCAGTCCGCGCTCACCTTGTGGAGCGTGGTGGCCTGGCCGGCGGCCCGCGTTCGCGTCACGTACATCGAGAGCGTGACGCTGTTGATGGTTGAACCCGGCGGGATGGAGGAGAGGTTGAATGCGATGAGACCGCGCCTGGTTTCGCCGTTGCCGTTGTCGCCGACGAAGATGCCGTCTCCCTGCCCGCTCGAGAGCGAGCCGGTGGTCGAGATGTACAGCGTGTTGTCCTTGGCGGGCGGCAACGTCACGACGTCCGCGCTGGCGGATGCGGCCGCGAGGGCCAGCAAGACGATGGTCGCTCGTGTGCCGTGCATCTCTTTCAATCCTCCTGCCACACCACGCCCGATTCCAGAACTCAAAGGGTACACGAGACGCCCGCGGCCACCATGCCCGCGGGCACAAACAGGGGAATTTCCGGGTCGCGGGACGTTACGGATTGAAGTGAAGGGGGTGAAACCCCGGAGAGCGGGTCCGGAAACCCCGGTCTATTCGCCTCCGCCACGGTCACGGATGCGGCGAGATGAGTGGTTCGGGGGGTTTCGGAACAGCGGCGGTACCATCTCCCGTGGTCTATCTCGACAACAACGCCACCACCCGTCCAAGCCCAGGCGTAGTCACGGCCGTGAACGGTGCCCTGACCGAGTTCTGGCACAACCCCTCGAGTATCCACCGCGCGGGCCAAGCGGCACGCCAGCGTGTGGAGCTGGCCAGGCGCGATGCGGCGGACCTCATCGGCGTTTCCGCGAGGGAAGTCACCTTCACCTCCGGCGGGACCGAGGCGATTGACCTGGCCATTCGCGGAGTGCTGGACTCCGGCGGGCCACGTGTCGTTGTGAGCACCAGGGTCGAACATGCCGCGGTGCGCGACCTGCTGGAGGATCTTTCGAAGCGCGGCACGGAAGTTCGCTGGGCGCCGGTCGACGCCAACGGTGTCGTTGTGGTCGATGCCCTCGGGAAACTCCTGGAAGGCGCCAGGCTCGCCAGCATTCAGTGGGCCAACAACGAGACGGGCGCGATCCAGCCGGTGCACGAGATTCACGAGCTGTGCCGGGCCAAGGGCGTCGTGTTTCACTGTGATGGAACCCAGTGGGTCGGGAAGGAGTGGGGCGATGCGGAACGAAGCGGGCAGGAGCAGGAAGTCGCCGGCTCTTCCACTTCGCCACTCCGTCACTTCGTCACTCCGTCACTCCCGCCCTGCGATCTGCTCACGTTCAGCCCCCACAAGTTTCATGGGCCCAAGGGTGTGGGCGTGCTGTGGGTTCGGCGAGGGCTCGGGCTTCGCCCCATGATTCACGGTACGCAGGAGCTCGGCCGCCGCGGCGGAACGGAGAACGTGCCGGGCATCGTCGGGGCGGGCGTCGCGTGCCGCGAGGCGAAGGAATGGCTGGCGGATCGATCGAAACGGGAGCAGCAGGCAAAGCTGCGGGATCGATTCCAGCGGATGGTGCTCGACGCGGTGCCGGACGCGAGCGTGAACGCCGCGGGAGCCGGGCGGCTGTGGAACACTACCAATATCGCCTTCCCGAAACTGGAAGCGGAGGCTCTGCTGCTTCTCCTGTCCGAGCGTGGCGTGTGCGCCTCGGCAGGTGCGGCGTGCTCGTCGGGCTCGCTCGATCCTTCACCGGTCCTGCTGGCGATGGGTGTCGCGCCGGAGCTCGCCCACGGGTCGCTCCGGTTCAGCCTCTCGCGAGAGACGACCGGCGACGAGATTGATGAGGGCGCGGGCGCCGTGATCGAATGCGTGAAGCGGCTGCGGAGTTCGATGCCCGGGGGCGCGTGAGCGACTATCGATCCTGGTGGCGTCCGAGCCGGTGCACGCCGAGCTGGACGTAATCGCGTTTGAACAGGAGCTCGATTGTCCAGTCCATGGCGATGCGGACCTTGCGTGCAAGGCCCGGCATCTTCATCAGGTACACCGTCCGCCACAGCCACCACGCGGCAAAACCTGAGAACTTGATCCCGAAGATCGTGGCGACGCCGGTGCGGCAGCCGAGCGCGGCGAGCGAGCCCTGCGACACGATGTTGCACGGCGTTGCCGGCCTGCCACGAAGCACACGGGCGATGTTCCTTGCCGCGTGGATTCCCTCCCGCATCCCGTGCTGGGCCGTCGCCGGGTAGGCCCTGCCCGATTCATCAGCGTTCACAGCGCAGTCGCCGACGCCCCAGACATTGTCGAACCCTTTGACGCGGAGGTCGCGCTCGCAGATCAGGTACCCGCGATCGTCGCGCGGCAGGCCGGAGGTGGCGAGAATCGGCGGCGGCTCGATGCCCGCGGCCCACACGACGGTCCGAGCCGCGAGCCGCTCCCCGGTCGTGAGCGTGACGCCGCCATCGTCGATGGCTGTGGCGGATTGGTTCAGTCGAACGTCGATGCCGCGGGAGCGCATCTTGCGGGTGGCGAACAGCGCGAGGCTTTCATCAAGCGCGCCGAGAATCCGGCCCGAGCGTTCGATGAGCGTGACGGAGACATCTTGGCGGGAGAGTGTGGGGTACTGCCGAATCGCCCCGCGGAGAAACGCCTCCATTTCGCCGGCGACCTCTGCGCCGGTGAAGTTCGCGCCGATCACGACCAGATGAAGGATCGCGCGGCGTGCCGCGGGATCAGCGGTCGTCGCGGCCGTCTCCAGCATCCGGATGGCGCGATCGCGCAGGCCGACGGCGTCGGCGAGCGATTTCATTTCCAGGCCGTGCTCTTTCAACCCCGGCACCGGGGCCATGCGGGTCACGCTGCCCAGGGCGATCACGAGGTGGTCATACTCGATCACGACGTCCTGGCCGCTCTCCTCGATTCGGCAGTAGATCCGGCGCGATCCCGCGCCAATGCGCTCGACGGACAGCATCTTGAACTCGGCCCGGTTGAGAAAGGACCGGATCGAGACAACGGTGTGCCGCGGCTCGAGGCTGCCCGTGCCCGCTTCGACCAGCAGGGGGTAGATGAGGAAGTAGTTGTTGCGGTCGATGAGGGTGATCTCGGCTTCTTCGCGAGAAAGCAACCGTTCGAGCTTCTGGGCGCAGTACGCGCCGGCGTAGCCGCCGCCGATGACAACAATTCTCTGACGTGTGGCCGCACGTGTCGCCATGTTGATGTCCCGCCGCCGGCACTGCGCCGCGCCTCAACAGTATGGGTGACCCGCGAGAGGCAGAAGCGTCCGCCTCTGGCCGACATGTGGCCACGCATCAGCACGCGTGGCCGCCTCTGCGCAGCACGCGCTTGGCACGAAGCTTGCATTTCAACCTCCCGCCCGCGGGCGACGTGCCCGCGGCGAAGCAACTTGATTGAAGGAGTTTCGCATGTTCAAGACCCTCTCCCTGCTCGTCCTGACCCTTGTGTCACTGTTGTGCTTGACGTCGAATGCGGAGGCCTCCGCGGACATTCGCCTCCAGGCGACCATGCGTGGCGCCGCCCGCGTCAAAGCCGTCGCCACCTACGAGGAGCGACCGCGGGGAAACCTGACCGAACAGCGCTTCAAGGTTCAGGTCGAAGGCATGCCCAAGAACAGCACGCACATCGTCTCCCATAATGGAATCGTGCTCGGAATCGTGACCGTCAACCAGTTTGGGCGCGGAGCACTGGACCTTCGCGTCAACAGCGACAACCCCGGCAATGTCCCCTCTCTCCCGCATGTGGTCGCCGGCGACTCCGTCACGGTGGGGGCGCTCTCGGGCACCTTTGTGAACAACTGAGCCCTCTCTCCGACGCCCCGCGGCGTCGACCCTCGCAACGCCCCCGGCCCTCGGGGGCGTTGCCGTGCGCCGACGTATGCTCTGGCATGCCTCAGTCCCCGATGGTTTCGGGTTCCTGCTTCGTCCTGTTCGCGTTCGACATCGCCCTGGGCGTCAATCTCGACGCCGCCGCGGCGCTGTGCCGCGAGACCGAGCGGGAAGAACTGTCGCGCAAACGCCGCACGCCCGCCTCCTTTCAGTACCGCCCCACACCGGTTCGCGTCGTTCAGGCCGGCGAGGCCGTGAAGGTCGGGGCCTTCGCGACGCTCCCTCGCATCGAGATCACGCTCTTCGACTTCGGCGCGGCGTCCGTGTCGTACCAGATCCCGCTGGATTCGAACCTCGAGGGGCTGCTCGCCCTGAGCGACGAGCTCTATGAAAACGCGGAACTGCTCGCCGATGCCCGCAAGCGAGTCGCGGACCTGGTGTGGACGATCCGCGATGCGCTGGACAAGCCGCGTATCTCCGACATCGTGGAGGACTACGCGATCTTCCAGATCGACGCGCTGACGCCCGAAGCGTCCTCGCCCGATGCCCTTATCGCGTCGCACCGGAACACGCTCGCCCGCGTGCTGAGGTCCGAACGCGGATCACTTGCCGAGAACGAAGTCGTGGACGCTCTGGCGGCGCGGATTTCGTACACGCCCGGCGAAGAGACGATCATCGACTGGAACGCCGCGATCGTCCTGCTCCAGCCCGAGCCCGAGGATGTCCGCGCCGTTCTCGAGTACGCCAACGTCGAGCTCCTGGAGATGCGGCACCTTGACGACCAGCTCGACGATGTGCTTGACCTGTCGCGCGAGCAGGTGGCCCGACTGGGGCGCTGGTGGCGGGTGATCCTGCCCACGGATCGAGCGGTCCGACGCATCGCCGAGCTCCAGATGGACAGTGCGCTTCTCTTCGAGGGCGTCAACAACGCCCTCAAGCTTGTCGGAGACCAGTACCTCGCCCGTCTGTACCGTCTCGCGGCCGGCAGACTTCACCTGCCGGAATGGGACGCGAGCATCCTGCGCAAGCTCCAGACCGCCGAGAGCACCTACCAGAAGCTCTCCGACCGGCGCACGACCCGGCGCATGGAGGTGCTGGAGTGGATCATCATCATTCTGATTGCCGTGGAGCTTGTCTTGGCACTGACTTGATGCGCGAAGCCTTGAGGGCCTGCGGCTTCACTGCGCGCCCCGTGGTACCTGCCGTGTGACAGGCGATTCTCTCAGAAGCCCAACTTCCGCTTGGACACCACCGCCCCATCCTTGAAGTCCACGATGATCTGCATCGAGCCTTCTTTCCACAGGAACGTCTTCTCGTTGGACGCCTGCTTGTTGCCCGAGAGAACGCCGCCCGCGGAAATCCCGTGCCCGCCCGAGGTCTGCTCTTCCCCCGAGCCCATGATGTCCTCGACCTTCTGCTGGCTCATCCCGATCTGGATCTGGTCAAAGCTCTCCTGGTTCACGCCGCCCGAGCAGGCCGTGAGGAAGAGTGCCGCGGCGAGAGGGAAAAGGCGGCGCAGGCGGATGGGCATCGGTGGCTCCCTTTGGGTGGGCCGAGCCTAACACAACCAACGCGGCGCAGAACTGTCAATCTGGCACCGGGTGCTGGGAGTGGCCGAACCGGTCTGGCCTTCAGGAGCGGCGGACGGACCTTTGCGATCTGGCGGAGGGGCACCCGGGTTGCAGCTTCACGGGCATGATTAACAACAGCGTCCCTGGCAGCATTCGCGTAGCAACCGGCGATGGCGAGCCGACAATCCGGCCGCGGGGCGAGCGTTCGCCCGAGTCCGATTCGGACATTCTCGACGGCTATTCGAGAGCCGTGATGGGCGTGGTGGATTCCATCGGTCCCGCTGTGATCGGCATTTCCGGACCGCGAACCACGTGGCGCGAGAGCGATGCGGAGCAACGCCAGGGCTCCGGCTCGGGCGTGGTGATCTCCAGTGACGGACTGGCCATCACCAACAGCCACGTCGCGGGCGGCCGCCAGCGCCTGACCGCGACGACCCGCGACGGAGATCACATCGACGCGGAGCTCATCGGCGACGATCCATCTACCGACCTGGCTCTGGTCAAACTCTCATCGCGGGACCTCCCTGCTGCAGCGCTCGGAGATTCCAGGGCGCTGCGCGTCGGGCAGCTCGTGATCGCCGTGGGCAACCCGTTCGGCCTTCACTCGACCGTGTCCACCGGCGTCGTCAGCGCGCTCGACCGGTCGCTGCGCTCGCCCGGGGGCCGGATGATCGACGGCATTGTCCAGCACACGGCGCCCCTGAACCCCGGAAACTCCGGGGGCCCGTTGGTGGATTCGCGCGGACGCATCGTCGGGATCAACACTGCGATCGTCGCGATGGCCCAGGGCCTTGGCTTCAGCGTGCCCGCGGCGACTGCGGCCTGGGTGATCGAGGAGTTGCGGGCCCACGGGCGTGTCCGGCGCGCGTATCTGGGCATCGGCGCCGCTCCGGTGCGATTGACGCCGGCGATCGCCCGCGAGCTCGACCTGCTCTCCGATTCCGGAGTCGGTGTTCAAAGCCTGGACTCCGATGGGCCCGCGTCCCGCGCGGGCGTGCGCGAGGGTGACGTGATCGTCGAAGTCGGAGGCAGGCTGGTGACGGGGATCGACGACCTCCATCGCGCTCTTTCCCGGCTCACGAGCGGGCAATCAGTGTCGTTGACCGTGGTGAGCGGCCGCGCCAAGAAGGAGATCGAAGTTCCGCTCGCTCAGGCGAGCTAGCTGATGCTCAGCGTCGGGCGGGCTTTCCCAGCCCGGATGGCGGCGATGGAAGCCTGTTTCTCGACGTTGGTGACGAGGTTCTCGAGTGCCTTGGAAAGCGCCGTGCCTTTGGTGAAGTTCGCCGTCGGCTCGCCGGAATCCGAGTTCTCACGAAGCGATACCGTGATCGGCACCGCCCCGAGGAAGGGCACTCCCAGCTTCGCCGCCATCTTCTCGGCGCCGCCCTTGCCGAAGAGGTCGTACTCCCGCGGCGGGGAAATGTCGTCCGCGATGAACGAACTCATGTTCTCCACCACACCCAGCACCTCGATCTGCAACTGCTGGAACATCTTCGCGGCCCGCACCGCGTCATCCTGCGCGACTTTCTGCGGGGTGCAGACCACCACGGCGCCCGTGAGCTGAAGGCTCTGGGCCATCGTCAGGGAGACATCCCCCGTGCCCGGGGGCAGGTCGATGATGAGATAGTCAAGCTCGCCCCACTCGGTCTGTTCGGTGAGTTGCTTGAACGCCCCGTGGGCCATGGGGCCGCGCCAGATCAGGGGCTTCTCCGGGTCGACCAGCTTGCCGATGGTGATCGCCTTGACGCCGTGGACGTAGAACGGCTGGAGCATCCCGTTCATCACGGCCTGGTCGAAGGCGTGCAGGCCCAGCATCGTCGGCATCGACGGCCCGTAGATGTCGCCGTCGAGCAGGCCCACCGCGTGGCCTTTGCGGGCCAGGCCCACGGCGATATTGAGCGCGATGGTGGACTTGCCCACACCGCCTTTGCCCGCGCCGACCGCGATGATGTGTTTGACATTCGGCAGCGGGCCCGCGCTGGGCGTCTTGAGCCCCGAGATCGGGCGGTGGCCTCCTTCGGCCGGCGCGCCCGGGTTCTTGATGGAGTGAATCGCCTTGCCCGCGGCGTCCACAAACTCGACGTTCAGCCCGATCAGGTTGGTGCCGGAGCTGCGGGCCTTGTTCGAGATCGCCTGTGCACAACGAACGGCGAGCGCGTCCATGGCCGCCGCCGGCTCACCCGCGGCCTTGAGACGGACACTGACCACCCCATCGCACGCGGCGACATGGGCAACCTGTCCGGCGGTGACCAAGTCAGACTTTGACCCAAGGTCGGGAACCGTTCGTAGCGCTTCGGTCACCAGGGACTTGTCCAAGGCCATGACAATCTCGCATACAGGAAAAGGGAAGACGTCGTTCTGGCCCGATGGTAGGGTGAGGGCGGTTGCGGGTTTGCAATACCCGGCGATCCGCCGGCGTTTGGCTGGTACACGAAACAGGAGTCTCTCATGCGGCATCGACGCCTGGTCGGTTTGGGGATTTCCGTTCTCATCACGTGTGCCGGGTCGGCGCTCGGTCAGGAAGCGCCGGCCCGGCCCGAGAAGCCCCCGCTCCAGGGGCCCACGGTCAAGGAAAACCGAGCCCCGCACGTCGACGACCAGTTCGCCGACGGCATGAAGCAGGGCCGAATGGGGCCTCAGATCCCGATGCGTGCGTACGCCGATGTCATCGGCAAGCTGCGCGGCGAACAGGCCCCGGCGGACATCCGGCTCTCCGAAGAGCAGGAGAAAAAGCTCGGCGCGATCGAGCAGGAGTACCGCGACGCCGTCAAGGCATTCACGCAGCAGACCCGCGAAGAGCGCGGCGAAGGCCAGCCCCGGCGCGGGCCAAAGGGTGGGGGGGGCGGTGCGGAGGGCGGTGGGGGAAAGGGCGGCGGGGGCGGCGGCCAACGGCGCGAAATGGCCCAGGAAATCATGAAAAACGGCCCGCGCCCGAGTGACTTCCAGACTCGCATCTGGGCCGTCCTGAACGAAAAGCAGCAGGCCCACGTCAAGGTCGAACTCGACAAGGTGCGCGACGAAATGGTCAAGCGCCGCGGCGAGGAATACATGCAGCGCCGCATCGAGCAGCAAAAAGGCGGCAAGCCTCAGGACGGGGCACAGCCGCCCAGGCCGGGCGCCGCCGGACCGGAAGGCGAGCCCCGGCCGCTCCGCGAGCGCGGGATGAAACTCATGCGCCGTATCGCTCAGCTGCCCGAGGCCGAGCGCGAGCAACTCATCAAGCGCATCGAAGCCGAGCTCGACAGGCGCGGCATTCCCGAAGCGCCCGACGTGGAGCGTCCTCCCTCTTCCGACAAGCCGCCCGAGAAATCTCCCGAGCGCTCCAAGGACAAGTAGGCCTGACCCGGGTCAGTCTTTACCCAGCCGCGATGCTGCCTCGGTGTCTGAATCGAGCGCGGTGTCAGAACACCAGTGCAAGCAGCTGCGTAAGGTTATTGGACACACAGGTGAGTTGAAGAATCAATTTAGTTTGTAATATGTTCGGCATGTCGGTACGTCGAACCCCCTAGACGGGGGGTGCCGGATTGCCTAGATTGTCATGAAATGTTCAAGCTGCGTCAGGGGCCTTGGGCCGATGACACAGGTTGATTCGGGTTGTTCCCCAAAGATCTCTCTCTCCTCCAGCGGGGCGCCGTCACTGATGGCGCCCTGCTTTTTGATGGAGATTGAGGTCAGTCGTCCAAGTCGACAAGCGGCGGCGGTTCCGGCGGTGGGGCAACCGCGTCGGACTTGCCGCGTGCGCGGAGCAGAGCCCGCCGGATTTCTACCGCGCTGAACATGTTGGCGGTGTGGCGCGAGGCCGCGGGCCGATCGTTGCGAACCGTTGTGACGGAACTGCCGCCCGCGCCGCCGCTCACGGAGCCGCCGAACGAACCTCCCATCGAAGGCCCACCGCCACCACCGCCACCGCCGCCGCCGCCACCACCGCCCCCACCACCACCGCCGCCGCCACCACCACCTCCGCCGAACATAGCGGGCGAAGCCGGAGGAGCGGGCGGAGTTCCGGCGCCGCTCGCGGGCTGAAGGTCGGTCGGGATGGTGTTCAGCCAGGATTGGGC
>JBGANS010000026.1:0-39243 GCA_044222195.1 Phycisphaerales bacterium | reverse complement strand
GGCGTCCGAGCGCGAATCTCGGCTGGACGAACGCGCGAGCGTTGTCCAGTCCTGCGCTCGGACGCCGCCGGCCGCGACGGCCAGACACGCCAGGGTGTATCCCCGGGGCGCCATCGCTATCTCCTCGTCCGTCGGCGGGCCGCGAGGATCACCGATCCCGCGCCCACGCACCATGTTCCCGGCGCCGGGGCCACCGCGGCGACGCCATCGATTTGAAACGCGGAGCCCGATCCCACCGGATTGGAGATCCGCACATACAGGATCGAACTCACTCCAGCGGCCCCGATGTTGACGCCGGTTCCCCCGCCCGAGCCGTTGTACCCTGCGACGATCTGGCCGAACGTCAGGCCGATTGGATTGAACGAAGGATCAACCGGCACCGTGAAGTCGGAGGGAGCGGTGCCGGGGACGAGCGAGTAGGGATCGGTGAGATCGGAATATCCGAGCGTGGGATAGTTCGAGACAGCTTGCGTTCCGGGGACAATGGCCCAGGTGTCGGCGTCGGCGCTGACTTCCACAATGCCGCCGCCCCCAAAGATCCCCGCGGCGGTGCCGGTGGGGTAGTTCGAATCGATATAGAACGCGTTGCCGAAAACAAGCAGGTCGAATCCGAATGGATGAGCGGGGTCATTGGTGATCGGGTGGTCGAATCCGAGCGTGAGAGAGCCGCCCTCTCCGATCGAGACGATTTCGCTGTCCAGGAATGGCGCGTTGAATGGTGTCACGGCGCTTGGGAACACCCCGACGCCCGTGAACCGTGTCGGCTCTCCGAGCGCAACGGCGGGGTTGGTGTATCCGGGCGAGGGGTTCGCGCCCGGGACGTACCCGGCGACGGAAACGGCGAACGAATCTGCCGCGGCCGCCCGCAGCGTGACGGTGGTCAAGGCGCCAATCAGTACACAGCGATTCATAGGAACGGCCTTCGGGCGGTCGAACCGCCCCATTCGTTCCGATTCGCGCGGAACGATCCCCGGAACAGGAATGACCGCTCGTGAAGTGACCCGGTGGCCGCGGCGCCGGAGAAGTCCGCCGCGGTTTTCGCCGGGCCCCGCCTGGAACCCCCCATGATGGATGGGGGCAGGCATTCGCGAGGGCCGACACGAAACACATCAGCGGCAGGTCTTCCGGCTCCGGGCGTCAGCGAGTCCTGCCTTCCCGACCGTGCAAGGTCAGTGGCAGTGGTGGACTCGCGGAAAGTGCCCGATACGGCGGCGCGTCCGCGGTGGCATTGGGTCTTGCAACCCGCACCACGCTTCCCTTTTCAGCCCCGCACCCGCGTGCGGAGCACCGATGACTGTTCAAGCATACCAGCGGCGTGCGCCCTGTCAACGAGCGGGCTGTCCCAGCGCTTCGTGAGCGTGAACAACCACGACCTCGGGTGATGGTTTCGCGACGGTCGCGCGGCGATAGGCGTAGATCATGATGTCCTGGAATCGGTCCGGCCCGGGAAGTTCACCGGGTGTGTGGAGGTTGTAGCCGAATCCCTGGCTTTCGAGAATCGCGAGCATTCGCGAGAGCTGGTCGTCTCCCGCCGTCATGTGGTGGTGATATTCAATCGCCAGTTCCCTGATCATCTGGAGCTTTCCGCTGCGAGCCAGCTCCGGGATGACCTCCATCTCGGCGCCCTCGATGTCGAGCTTCAGATAGTCGATGGGCTCGTCGATCAACTCCGAAAGCGGGACGGCCTCAACCTGCAGCAGCTGCTGCCCGCCACGCTCTCTCTTTGTGCTCGAGCGGGCGGATGTCGGTTGGGCGGGGTCGATGTAGAAGTCCAGGGTCCCACGCTTGCCCGAAACCGCGAGCCTCCTCGCGTCCACATCGGTCATGCCGTTGGCCTTGAGGTTGCGTTCGAGCACTTCGAACGAAGCCGGCGAGGGTTCGATCGTTGTGATGCGGGCCTTGGGGAACATCGACTTGAAGAAGAGGGTTGCGAACCCGATATTGCCGCCGCAGTCGATGATCCGAGGGGCCTGCGAAGCCGATTCGAACCGGTATTCCTGGCGTAGAAAGATCTCGATGAACAGGAGAAGGATCTCGGTGTACCGGCCGGCTTCGACAGTGAGGCCCAGGAGGCGTTCGTGTGTCACCTTCCTCTTGAGCAGCCGGATCAGAATGACATACTTGACACCGAGCCTCAGGGCCGTCACACAGAGCCGAAGTCGGGACGGACCGCTGGACCGGCGACGCACCAGCTCTCGGAAAATGGGGAACACGATTGACATGGCGCTCATAAGGCCTCTCAGGTTGACGGCCGCGCCACCTACCTTCGCGCCCGCGGGCGCCATCCTACAGGCTCTGCGTGGTTCTGACTACGAATCTTGACGATTGCAAGGCCGCGAGCGAGGTTTCCGGAGCTTCCGGGAAGTCCGGGCTCGTTATCACTCGTGCCCGCGGCGAGGGAATGCCCGGGTGGGCGGATTATCGCGCCATCCAGTGGGCCGCGAAGCATGGGAAGCGGCGAAAAAAAGACAGGCCGCTGGGTGAGAGCGGCCTGTCGAAGTGACGTGGATTCGCCAGAGATTCAGCGGCGACGGCGGCGAGCGCCAGCGATGCCGGCGAGAGCGAGGACGCCCATCGCGCCCGGCGCGGGAACGATGATCTTGTCCTTGCTGATGATGTACTCCTGTCCCGGCTGGAGGACGAAGTCCCACTGGAGAGACCAGTTCAGGTCGCCAGGGCCGAGCGGGCCGCTGAAGTTGTTGAGATTCGTCGGCAGCCCATCGTTGAGGCTGTTGATGATCGTCGGGAACGTGTCGATCTGCCAGCGGGTCGGCGCCGGAGTCTCGACCGCTTCGGTGACGAAGAAACCGGTCTCAGACTGCTGCGGGATCCGGCCGATCAGAATCTGGCCCGAGTCTCCCGCGGCGGTGCCGTTGATGTCAAAGTCGGCGTACTGGAAGAAGGAGAAGGGAAGCGGAGCGTTGCTGATGTTCTTGATCGTGAGCGTTTCCGCCACATCCGAGAGGGTCTGGCCGGGAGCGCCGCCACGAAGCGTGAACGTGCCGAAGACCTGGTACCGAGCAGCACCGGGCTCGACGTAGCCGAGGCTGAGCGTGTCGGGACGGGGGTCTTCGACCGTGTTTGTGTCCGTGACCTGCTGGGTGAACTTGACCAGTGTGTTGATCGACCGTTCGGACGCATCTCCGCCGGCCCGGATCCAGAACCACTGCTGGAACATGTGATCGATGCCATTGACCAGCCAGTCGCTCTGACCGGCCTGCGAATCAGGATCGATAACCGTTGAGGCATTGCCGTCGAACAGGTTGACGACCTGCGCGTTCGCCGCGGTCGCAGACCACGCGATGCCCGCCCCGAGCACCAAACGTGCCATCATCGAAGTGCGAATGCTCATCATGTCTCTCGCTCCAATCGAGGCGTCGAAGCGCCCCACGAACATGTTTCTCTCTACTGGCGGGACCAACCGCCAGTGGCACCTTCTCAGGGCGCCTCCTTTGACCCAATAACCAAGTACATACTATTGGCTTCTCGGTCCTTTGCAACCCAAACAGGCTCATAAAATAGGGAAAAGCACGTAACCAGTGAAGTTTTTCTTGGGCCTCACGATCAGCAGCTTAACTCATTGTTGGATCACGATTTAGGATAGAGAAATGGGGCATCCTCCAGCCGGTTTCCCTTCTCATCGCTCACTGCAAAGCGGCTTCCTCCCACCAAAGAAGCGGACCCGTATGCCCCGTCCTTGCGGACCGCGTAAAACGTGACGTTGAAGGCAGGCCTCCCTTTGGCGTCCAGCAGCCGCGTTTCCCGAGTTCGATCCGACAGGCGTTTGGCGACCGCCAGGCACGCCTCGGTCGGCGTCATTCCTGCCTCCATGTGCTGCACGATCGAAAACGCGCCGCAGACCTGGATTACCGCCTCGCCGCGCCCGGTAGCTCCGGCTGATCCGATGGCATTGTCGCAGTACATTCCCGCGCCGACGATCGGAGAGTCCCCGAGCCTTCCGGCCATCTTGTAGGAAAGCCCGCTCGTGCTGGTGCACGCCCCGATGGTGCCGTCGCGAGTGACGCCGGAGACGTGGATCGTCCCGGTCGTGTAGGGGATAGGGGAATCCGGCAGGATCGGCCCGCCCGGATCGGTGTTGTGCGGGCTCGCCCTCCCTTGCGGCCGTGGCTTCTCTCCGCCCTCGCCCGCCCGGATCACCTGGTCATCATCGAGCCACTTGTCGGTCTTGTTCAGGTTGGCCCGCCACCGGACCCACGCTTCGCGTGCCTTGTCCGTCAGGAGGTCCTCTTCCTTGAAGCCCATCGCCTTGGCGAACTTCAGGGCCCCCTCGCCGACCAGCATGACGTGGTCGGTGCGCCGCAAAACCTGGAGCGCGACGGCCGCCGGGTTCTTGATGTTCCTGAGCGCGCCGACGGAGCCCGCCCGGTGAAGAGGACCATCCATGATCGAAGCGTCGAGTTCCACGACACCTTCCTCATTGGGAAGGCCCCCGTAGCCCACGGACATGTCCTCCGGGTCGTCTTCCACGATCTTGATCCCCGCGACGATCGCGTCGAGGAGGTTGGCTCCCCCGGCGACCATTTCCATGGCCAGTGACGTTGATCGGAGGCCGTTGCCCGATGAAATGATCACCGGCCCGCGATGGCTGTCCCCAGTGCGTGGGGGCTCTCTTTCCGGCTGGGCGGCCATGACGGCTCCTTGGCTCGCGGCGAGGGCGGCGGCGGATGCGGCGATGAACTGACGGCGGTCAAGTGGTGTCATGCCGAGAGTGTCGCAGACCGGGCGACGTTTGTCACGCGCCGGACGGTCCCGATGAATTCCCCAAGCCCGACCCCCTCGGACTACTCATGGTCCACTTCTTCGGTTTCCTCCGGCTCGGGCGGCGCGCCCGGTGCGGTCTTGGTGACCTCGCGGATGACGCTCGTCGCGAAGGCGCCTCTGGGCAGATCGAACGCGACCCGCACGTATGGCCCGTGCTCGTCGATCCCGCCTTCGACATCCGGGAACAGCAGCGGCACCCGGAGCGGGCGGCGCTCACCGGTGAGCCTTCCGCGCCGGCGTTCCTGGAACGCCGCCAGGGCCTCGATCGACACGCCTGTCGCCGCGAGGGTGGCCGCTTCACGATCTCCGGGCTGGCCGCCGGCGCGCTTCATTTCGGCACCCCACATGGGGCCGGAGGGACTGACCTCAAGACGGGACAGCCGACCCTGCAGCTCTGCATCGACCGTCGCGACGTCAAAGCACGCGCGGTTGTCGTGCTTGAACGCGACATCCCCGACAGCGAGCGTGCCGAGTGTCCCTTCGTGCATCCGTTCGGTCAGGACCGAGTTGAACACAGACGACTGGAAGGCGGTCAGAAAGAACTCGGTTTCACTCCGCTCGAT
The DNA here is from genome assembly GCA_044222195.1 of Phycisphaerales bacterium. Taxonomy (GTDB): domain Bacteria; phylum Planctomycetota; class Phycisphaerae; order Phycisphaerales; family UBA1924; genus JAHBXE01. The sequence continues at coordinate 33,898 of JBGANS010000026.1, read as the reverse complement.
CGCGTGGACCGCGCGCGACGGCGACGCCCCGCGAGAGAGCTCGCCCACCACGCGGCGCTCGGTTCGCGACTCACGGTAGAACAGGTTCAGCGCCCGGGTGTAGTCGCCGGCGGCGTACGCGCGACGGGCGTCCACCTGCGAATCGGGCGTCGATTCATCGGGCGCCAACAGCGATTCCAGGACGGCCTTGTGGTGCCCGAGGATGAGCGCCCGGCCGATCAGGTGGTTGCGCTGCAGGTACCCGAATCTCTGCTCACCGATGAGATTCGGCACGCCCTGCTTCTCGAGCACGCCGACAATTCTGGCGACGGCGGGGGCCTTGCTCATTTCCGTGCCGCGGATCTTGATGGAAAACCGATTCCCGGCGAGGTGGCCGCGCCGGAGCTTGTTCTGGTGGAGGTCGACCCACAGCACCCCCATGTGTTCGTGCTCGAACATGGGGAAGTCCTCGGGCGTCTTGCCCGGAACGTGCACGGAGAAGACCTGCCGGGTGACGGCGCGCTTGTCCTTGAGCCCCGCGAACCCGACGGCGGAGACGTGGACATCGAAGTGGCGGGCGACAATCCGAGCGGCGCGAAGCGTGGAGAGCCCGCGTTTTTCGATGAAGAGGTAGATGTGCTCTCCCTGGCCCGAGGGCTGGTAGAGGGGCTGCTCTTCCACGAAGAAGTCTTCAGGTCGGGCCTTGATCGTGCCTCCGATTCCTGGGAGGTCCACGGTTGCAAAGGGAGCGTCGGAGGGGCGGCCCAGAGGTGGCAGTGCGGCGGTGGGGGGCGGCGGCGGCGTAACGGGGTCAAGCGGGTCCACGGCGCTTCAGGGCTCTTCGCTGTTGGCCGCGTCGAGCACATGCTCCTCGACGAAGATGGGGACATCGTGCGCGATGCCGAGGGCGATGGCGTCGCTGGGGCGAGAGTCAACGTGGATGACCTCTCCGGACTTCTTGATATCCAGCGTCGCGAAGAAGGTGTGGTCGGCGAGATCGTTGATGGTGATGGACACCAGTTCACCGCCGAGCGCTTCGACGACGTTGGCCAGGAGATCGTGCGTTTGCGGACGCTTGATGGTCATGCCCTTGAGGCGCCGCTCGATCGCCTGAGCCTCGGGCAGACCGATCACGATCGGGAACGACCTTCGGCCGTTCTCCCCTTCCGGGGCTGCGCCCTCGCCCTGTTCGCGGAGCTCGATGATCTGGTAATCATTGAGCTCACGAATCAGGATGCGCGACAGTTCCATCCGAATCGCCATGTCGGACGCCTCCCAGGTGCAGGGGAATCGTGCGCCGCCCGGATACGATTGTCAACGTCCCGCTCGCCCCCGGCTTTTAGCAGGTTTCCGGCGATGGTCACCGGACATGGAGTTGTGTTGGCGTCCCCTGGCCGCCGGGCACTCCGAGCCCAACTCTTCCACCAGCCCTCGGGGCACGCCGATATCCGCCACGGCCACCCTGCCGAGGTACGGCTTGGCGGCGGGATTCTGAAATCCCCGTTTCCAGCCCACCAGCGTCACCGTGACATCAGCATGGACGGCAACCCCGAGGGGAACGCCTGTGTCGCACTCCAATCCGGAAGGGAGGTCCACCGCGAGAACACGGACACGCTTGTCCCGCAGGTCATTGATGCGGCTGATTTCGCGTTTCGCCCGGCCGCGGACGGGCCTGTCCAGCCCCGTGCCAAACACAGCGTCGATGACCAGATCCGGGTTGGCAGCCCGCGTCACGATGGGCACCCGCATGGCCAGGATGGTGTTCAGGTTCGTCCCCGCATCGCCGGAGTATCGGGCGCGCGGGGCGGCGAGCACGACCTCCACGCTCACGCCTGCGTTGTGAAGATGCCTGGCCGCGACGAGTCCATCTCCGCCATTGTTTCCCGGTCCGCAGAAGATCGCGACGCGCGGCGCGGGCGTGCCTCGCAGCATCGCCATCGCCCGGTGCGCCACGCCGATCCCGGCATTCTCCATGAGGACGATGGAGGGAACGCCATAGCGCTCGACGGCCAGCCGATCAAGGCGGCGGATCGAATCGCGCGTGAAGACTCGAACATGGCTCTCGGCTTTCGGCACGGAACGAGTGTACCGACGGGAAAGCTCGAGCCCGACGTTTCCGGGAGTGTCTTCAGCCGGCCGACGGCGCGCCCCGGCGCAGAAGGCTCACGACTTCGGCCCGCATGGGCAGCGAGGGGATCGCCCCGTGCCGCATCGCGGCCAGTGCTCCCGCCGCGGCACCCCAGCACGTGGCATCCATCACGGAGATGGCGTCGAGGGCTCCCCCGACCTGATGCTCGGCCCAGCGCGTGGCGAAAGTGCCCACGAACGCATCGCCGGCACCGACGGTGTCGACGGCGTCAATCGGGAATGCCTCGACACCGGCGGCGGCCCCTCGCTCGAAGGTGTATCGCACGCCGCGTTCACCGAGCGTGGCGACCACAACCCTGGGTCCGCGGGTGGCGAGGGCGAGCATCGCCGCGTCGATGTCCGCATGGCCCGGCGCCAGTGACGCGAGTTCTCGCTCGTTCACGATCAACGCATCGGTCATCGCCAGAAGCTCGGCCGGTACACCCGCATCGGGCACCGGGGCGGCGTTGAGCAGCACGGTCGTTCCCGAATCGCGGGCGATCGCCGCGGCGGCGATGGCGGCGTCCATGGGGACTTCCAGCTGCATCGCGAGCACATCCGCGGACGCGATGGAATTGCGTGCATCGAGTACTCGCTCGGGTGTGAGCGACATGTTGGCGCTGGTCGACACGATGATGCAGTTTTCGCCGGTTTCTGCGACGCTGACCACGGCGGTGCCGGTGGCGGAGGCCGGATTCGTGGCGACACGTGAGACATCCACGCCGGCTTCCTGGAGCGTGTGAAGCATGAGGCGGCCGTCGTCGTCATCGCCGGTGGTGCCGATCAGGGTGACCACGCTGCCCATGCGAGCGGCCGCGACGGCCTGGTTGGCACCCTTGCCGCCGGGGTGACGTTGAATCCGGTCGCCCATGACCGTCTCACCGGGGCGGGGCAGGCGGGGCGCACGAACGACGAGGTCGACAATGATCGAGCCGAGCACGCAGATTCTGGGCTGATCCGGATGCATGAGGCCAGAGCGTATCCGGGCGCCGTGGTTGACTCCGCCCGCGCGGGCCCCTTGACTGGTGCGCGTGAGCGGAACCGATCCATCCCATGCCGGCAAGTGCCTTCTGTTCACGGCGTTCGAGCCCAGCGGCGATGACCACGCGTCGGCCGTGATCGCGGAACTCAAACGCCGCCGGCCATCGCTCCCCATTTATGCCTGGGGAGGTCCGAAGATGCAGCGCGCCGGGGCGACCATCGTCGAGCGCACGGGTCACGACGCCGTCATGGGCATGCCCGGCTGGCGCAAGATTCGCGAGCACACGTTCATCAACGAGCGCATCGACGGCTGGATGCGCGAGTACCGGCCCCTGGCGCACATCCCGGTCGATTCGCCGGCGGCGAACTTCCCGGTGTGCAAGGCGGCCAAGGGCCTGGGCATCAAGGTCATCCACCTGGTGGCCCCGCAGATCTGGGCCTGGGGACGGTGGCGTATCCGCAAGCTGCGGCGCCTGACGGACATGGTCCTGTGCCTGCTGCCGTTCGAGGAAGGATTCTTTCTCAAGCGCGGCGTGGCGGCCCGGTTCATCGGGCACCCGCTCTTTGATGAGCCGCTCAATCTCCCGGAACTTGACCATCGCGCTTCCCGCCTGGGCGGCGGCTCGCCGCGGATCGCGATGATGCCGGGTTCACGTCCCAAGGAACTCCAGGGGAGCTGGCCGCTGCTGCTCGATGCATTTCGCGAGCTCAAGGCGGCGTATCCCGAGGCCCGAGGGGTGGTCGCGGCGACCACGGACGCGGTCAAGCAGGAACTCGCGACCCGTGCCGCGGACCTGGGCGGTTTGCCCCCAGGGCTGGAGATTCTCGCGGGTGATGCGGACGCGGTGATCCGCTGGTGTGACCTCGCGCTGGTCAAGAGCGGGACGATCACGCTGCAGATCGCACGCCAGACCAAGCCGATGGTGATTTTCTACAAGTACCAGTCGAGCCCGATGGTGTACCACTCGGTCCGGCTGGTCGCCGTCTCGACCAAGTTCTTCACGCTTCCGAACATCCTGGCCCATCGCGAGATCGTGCCGGAGATGGTGCCGCACTTCGGCGGGGCCGAGGAGGTCGTGGTCGCCGCGCGTCGGCTGCTCGATGCGCCGGAGCTCATGGAGCAGCAACGGCAGGAACTTGCGCGAATCGTCGAGCTCTTCCGAGGGCGAGATGCCTCCGCCGGCGCGGCGGACGCGATCGAGGAAGTCGCGCTGGATGGCAAGTCGTCGCCCTGAAGTCGACGCGCCCCGCGAATCACTCGCGGGGCGTGCCATGAACCTCAGACTTTTGTGCAGCCGCCACGACGTTACGACGACAGGTCGGCCTTCCCGAGTATGACCGGCTTGTCGCTCAGTTCGTTCGGAGCATCGATGATCGCGATCGTGCCCTTCGCGTTCGCCGCCAGCGCCAAGTCCTGGCTGAAGAGCCGGCCGTCGGACGAGATCGGAGCGAGCACCTGCACGACCTGGTCGTTCTCGTCGATGAGCGCCAGGCGATAGTTCTTGTTGTCCGGCGTGGTGATCGCCTGGCCGAAGAACTTCGCCGTCTTCCAGTCGGGATTGACGAAGATGGACGCCTCGCCCTGGAACCCCGCGGCCACCGGCTTGATCAGCACGCGCCGGGTGTCGCGGGAGAAGAGCACATCCTTCACGTACGTGGCGCCGAGCTCCTGCCGAAGGCCGGCCATCATGCCGTCCTCGCGAAGACTCTGCTCCATGCGCTGGTATTGCCGGCTCCACTCGATGGTGGTGACACCCAGGACCACCGCGGCCGCGGCGAGTCCGAGGGCGGCCATGCGCCAGATCGGGGACACCCCGCGGCTCTTGAGCATGGTCGGGGCCAGGATCTGTGAGTCGCTCCGCTGCGCGGTCGCGATCTGCTCGCGCACCGCCGCCAGCACGGCGGCACGCAGTCCGGCCGGCGGCGTCACATCGGGCAGCAGCGCCTCGATGCGAGACAGGCGTGTCTGTTCCCGGCGCACCTGCGCCTGGATCGACGGTGAAGCGGTTCGGAATGCGGATTCAAACGACGCCTGCTCGCGTTCATCGAGCAGCCCCATCGCGTCGAGAATGGCCAGTTCGATCAGTTCCTGCAAACTCATGTGGACGCTTCCTCGCTCGTTCGCTCTCTCAGCCGGACCAGCGCCCGGCTCAGGGCGGACTTCACTGTGCCGATCGGTGTGTTCAACTCCTCCCCAATCTGCCGCAGGGTCTGCCCTCCGAGGTAGGCCCTGGTCACCACCATCCTCTGAAGCTCCGGCAGGTCGCTCACTCGCTTGAGCACCGCCGCGAAGCGTTCGTCAACTTCCATCCGATCACCCGACTCCGCCGGTTTCTCAGTTTCTCCCTGAGTCGGCTCCAAGCCTGCTGTTTTCACCCTCGCCTGGCTCCGCCGCAGCTTGTCCACGAGGTGGCGCCTGGAAATCAACATGACCCAGGTCACCAACGCGGCACGCTTGGGGTCGTATCGGCGAGCGGTCCTCCACAACCGAACAAAGATCTCCTGTACCGCATCCTCGGCATCCGCCCGCGTGGGCATCGCCTGGTAGGCCATCCGGTACACCAACGAGCCGAAGCGGTCATACATCTCCGCCACGGCAGAAGCATCATCCTCAGCGATCCTGCGCATCAGCGCAAGATCCACATCACCTTGGTCCGTGGAACGTCTCATGGGGGATCCGTTCACACATCCTACTCGCGGGCCGACTCATACGACCGGCCTATCTGATATCCGCAGGCGGCGGCCTCGGGTTCCCAAGGGAAACCCGGGGAGTTGGTGGCCCGTGCTGGCCACGGCAGGCCAGCGGTCGGGCAATTGTCCTCAATCCGTTGACATTATGGGAACCCCGAGGACTGGGGTTGTTTTTATGGGTGGTTTTCGATATCCTTTCTAAGGTTCGCGAGTCCTCGTGGAGAACGCTGGTGCCGGCACGTGTGGCCGAAATCGGTGTGGCGGAATCGGGCCTGCGCATGCATTCCTCGCGTGCGGCGGTCCGCGCGTTCACTCTTATCGACATCCTGGTCACCATCGCCGTGATCGGGGTCCTCATCGCGATCATGCTGCCGTCGATTGCGTCGGTCAAGGAAACCGCTCACCAGGTTGTGTGCCGGTCCAACATCCGCCAGATGGCGTTCGCCGTCGATATGTACGCGGAGGGGAACAAGAACTACATCCCCTCCACGCTGACAATTTCGAACATGCAGGACTTCACCAACGAGACGTCGTACAACACGCTCACGTTGCGGTTCGTGCCCGATGGGGGATACACACAGATCACCGCGCCGCGCTGGGACGGGCTGGGACTGTTGTTCGACGCCGAGTACCTGCCGGTGCCGAAGATCTTCTATTGTCCTTCCCACCGCGGTGAGAATCCGTACAACCGGTGCATCGAACAGTGGCGGAGCGTTGACCAGGCCGTGGTCGGGAACTTCCAGTACCGCGGACGCGGACCGACCATCGTGAACGGCACGAATCGGATGTCGAACCGGCTTGATCTGATCAGGCCTTCGGCCGCCCTGGTCGCCGACGGGCTTCGCACCCAGGCCGACTTCAACCATCTCGTCGGCGCCAACATCCTCCGGGCCGACCTTTCGGTCGATTGGTTCCAGGATTCGGCCCGCACCATGATCGAGAGCCTGCCCAAGGATGGTCAGTCTGTCTCGTCGTCCTCGATCCAGAGTGCATGGACCACCTTCGATCAGGCCGATATCCGCTGATCGGCCGAGGCGTCCAGACGGGCTCGCTCTTCACCTCAAATTCCGGAGCTGCCATGAAGCGCGGCGTCTTTGTCCCTCTGGTGTCCGCCTTCCTGTCGCTCTCCGCGCCCGCGCAGGTGACCCCAGATCGCGCGTACTACCCGCGGTATCGACCCATGCCCTTCACCGTCCGCATCCCGTCCGACGCGGCGGGAGAAGCCACCGTCCGGCTCTATGAACCCGGCGCGAGCGCATCCAGGCATTCCGCCCCTGTCGCCGCGGGCCCCATCAATCTGGCATCTGTGTTCCCCACGTTGTGGCGGGAGAAGGCGGAGGATGGCCCCCCTCCGACATTGATGTACGTCCAGCTCGCGGTCGGCGACAAACGCATCGGACCCGCCGTCGTGATCCAGCCGCTCATCGACCCTGCGTACGCCCCGCTCCTCGAGGCCGACGGCACGCCGACGTATCGCGCCAGCCGGGGCCTCTTTTCCGGGTTTCGCGCGTACGTCGAGCGGGACATTGTTCTCGAAACCACGCTCGGCGACATCACTCTGGCGCTGCGCCCGGATTGCGCGCCCAATACTTCGTGGCACTTCCTGCAGCTCGCCGCCGGCGGTTTCTACACGGACATTCTCATCCACCGCATCAAGCCGACGCACCCCAACGGTGCGCCGTTCATCATCCAGGCCGGTGACCCGCTGCAGCGGCCGGAAGCGAGTGCGCCGGGCGCCGGCGAAGGCGGCCCCGGATTCTCGATCAACCTCGAGCCGAGCAACCTCCCGCACGACTTTGGCGTCGTCGCGATGGCCCGAAACAACCTGCCCAACTCCGCGGGCTCCCAGTTCTACTTCGCGCTCAGCCGCAAAGGCACCGACTATCTCGACGGCAAGTACACCACCTTCGCCCAGGTCGTCTCCGGTGGCGAGGTGCTGCAGAAGATCGCGGGACTCGAACTCGTGCCGGGCTCGGATCGACCGAAGGACCCCCCCATCATCAAGCGTTGCCGACTGACCGATGCGCCGCCACGGGGCGATGGCCCGCGCCCTGTCAGCAAGCCACCGGCCACGCAGCCAGCCGTCCGTTAGAACCTCTAGAACTTCACGCCGAGCGTGAACGACACGAACGGGGTGGGATCAGCGTCGATCCTGCCCAGGCCGTTGCCCGAAGCGTCCAGCAACTCGTAGGTTTCGAGCACTCGCACGCCGGCTCCGAGGTCCAGGCTCAAGTTCGGCGTCGGACGGAATGTCGCCCCGAACGCGACCGGCCATCCTTCTTCCCGGCCCACCCCGCCCGGGACCGGCCCGCTCTCATCCAGGCGGAAGTCGCGGCTTTCGTACCACGCACCCAGGCTCAGCGTCCACTGATCGTTCGGAGAGAAGAACACCGTCAGCCCGGGCTTTCCCGCCGTGCTCAGCCGCCACTGCGGATCGATCTCCCAGTCGAGCGATGGAATCGGCAGGACGATCGGATCATCCTCGATCCGGGTGAACACGCCGACAACGCCACCGATTTTCAGAGACCTCGACAGGTTATATCCGACTCCCCCGTACACCCCCGCGTGCACGCTGTCACCCGCGTCCGCTCCCTCCTCTCCCGAGAGCCCGACGAATCCGCCGACCAGCCACGAGAGCTGCATGTCCTGCTGCTGTCCGTACCGCGCCCGGAACGTTTCGCGGTGGATGTCGGTCCACGGGTTCGCCACCCCGCCAAAGCCCGTCGCGTTTGAGAAGTCGTACCGTGAATACTCGTATTCGAACCCAAGATCGAGTTGAGACATCGTCGCGATCGGGATCCCCACGCCCAGTTCCGCCCCGAGCCGCGTCACGGTCACATCGCCCGGCTGTCCATCGTCAAAGTTCGTATTGAACTGCACCGCCGTCGGCACACGAAAGGTCCACGTCACCGGCCGCGCAGGTGGCGCCTGGCTTTCCTGCGCCGCCGCCCCTGCCGCGAGAACGCCCATCACCAGAGCAACGCGAGTGATCATGACTGCCTCCCTGCCGCACCGATCCACCAGCACCTCGTCCGGTCCCGACGCGGGACCGAAGGTTTGTGCCGACTTACTTATACCCGATTCCTGTCCCGTTGGCGCGGAGGGCTGGCGCAGAACTAGTATCGCGGGACCCGCCGGTCCACATCCACGGCCCACAGGTCAATACCACCGGCCATGGACTTCGCCTCGATGCCTCGGCTCCGGAGAAACAGCGCGGCCTTCATCGAGCGGCCACCCATATGGCAATGGACCACCACCGGAAGGTCACCCGCGGCTTGTTCAATCGCTTCCACCTGGCTTGCCAGTTGGTCCAGCGGGATGAGCACCGCCCCGTCGATTTTCGCGGTCGCGGCCTCCGGCGCGGTCCGGCAATCCACGAGGTACAGGCCCGCGCGGGAGAGCAACTCTTTTACTTCTCTCGGCGTCGATTCCAGTTCGGGCCGATACGGGTATCCCGTCGGCAACCCGCGCGCATCAAGCCCCGCCGCCGCTCCGCTCATGGCGTCACGCTCCGGGGGCGAGGCTCGGCGAACGGATCCGTCGCATCGGGCAGCGGCTGCCTCTGTCCCGGCGCCAAGCCCGGATGCCAGTACCTCGCGTACGCCTCATCCGGGCTCGCATCGGTCCGCCAGGGCGCCCGCCAGAGCATCCGCGGCACGATGAACAGCACGTCCGTGCCCGCCCGCGCGATGTTGTACAACGCTTCGCGCTGCTGCTGTCCTTCACTTCCCGCGGAGAGTTCGAGTGCCGAAGCGGCCGTCGGATACAGGTCACGCTGCCGCCGGTTCTTGTTCGTCTCGATGACGCGCCGTGTGTACGTCGGGTTGTGAGCCACGCCGTCGACCGGCACGAGCACCGTCGTCTTCTTCCAGTTGTCGCGTTCGATGCTCACCACGGACGGGGCCACCAGGGCCGCGGGCACCGCGGGGTCCGTGCTCGGCCGTGTCGTTTCGAACGCCTCCAGCCGGAGCGAACGTCCCACGGTCATGCGGTCGTTCTCGGGGCTGATGCACCCCGGCAGGGTCGCGCACGCCAGTATGGTCACAGCAAGTGCTTTCACGCCAAGAGCGTAGCACGGCGTTCCCATCCCGGGCCTCAGGGCCTCCCGAGGTATTCATCCGCCGCCGTGTCCACCGCCTGCCGAGCGGTCTCTTCGTCGTAGCCGCGCCGGGCCAGGTAGCCGAACACCCGGCGCTTCACGACTTCGACCGAGAGATTCGCCGGGCTCGTCCTGACGCGGACCCTGGCCAGTTCCAGGGCCTCGCTGTCCTCCACCCGCCCCTGCGCCTGGGAATGAACGACCGACGCGGCCAAGCCGGGCTCGATGCCCCGCTCGATCAGCGACGCCTCGATCATGACGCGCGAGATCCCGTCCGACATCTTGGAGCGCACGAACGCCTCCGCCACCCGGCGGTCATCGATGATGCCCAGCTCCTCCAGCTCGGCAATCGCCGCGTCCACGACGTCGGTTCCGTGCCGGCGCGATACCAGCAGTTCCACGATCTCGGTCCGCGTCAGATCGCGGGCGGCCACCGCCCTGGTCGCGGCGTCCTTTGCACCCTGAACTCGCTCTTCAAATGTGTTCACGGCACACCTTCCGTCAGTCGCCTTTCACTCCATCTCGTCGAGCAAACCAGAAATCTCCGACGCCGCGTGTCCATCTCCGAGGGCCTTCGCCTTTGCGAGACCCGCCAGCAGCGTCGCGATCGCATCGTCCGTTCGCCCCAGGTCCCGGAGCACGCGTGCCTTGTGAAAGTACGCATAGCAATACGCCGCATCGACCCTCAGGCACCGATCGTAGAACTCGACCGCCTGTTCCAACTCGCCGCGCTTGGCTCTTTCCTGCGCGATCCCATAGAGCACGAAGGCGTCGTCCGGATCCGCGGCGAGCAACTTCTCCAGCTGTTCAAGCGACGGCATGGCCAAGCCTAACCGGGCCCTCATTGGCAGACAAGGCGATTCGGGGCCTGGATGCCGGCCCGTCGGGCTTGGTGCGCCCCACCCCGGCGAACATGGACTGGCCGACCCGTCCGTCGGTACCCTACTGGCATGAACCAGCTCAAGACAATCGGGGTTATCGGTGCCGGTCAGATGGGCGGAGGGATCGCGCAGGTCGCCGCCGTCGCCGGGCTCAAGGCGATCGTGTTCGACACCTTTCCCGCGGCCCTTGGCCGCTGCCAGGACACGCACAACAAGCGGATGGCCCGCGAAGTCGAGAAGGGCCGCCTGACGCAGCAGCAGATGGCCGCGGCCCAGGGGCATCTCCATTACGTCGGAGCCTTGGACGAACTCAAGGGCGTCGACGTCGTCATCGAAGCGGTGGTTGAAGACGCCAAGACCAAGCGGGACCTCTTCACCCACCTCGCCAAGATGTTCACCGGCCACCAGATTCTCGCGAGCAATACATCCTCCATCAGCATCACCGAGATCGCCGCCGCGGCGGAGCACTCCGTCAAGGGCGCGGGCGAGCGCGTGATCGGGATGCACTTCTTCAACCCGGTCCCCATCATGAAGCTGGTCGAAGTGATCAAGGGCCTCCAGACGAGCAAGGACACGACCGACCGCACGATCGAGCTGGCCAAGGCGCTCGGCAAGACGCCGATCCCGGCCAACGACCGGCCCGGGTTCGTGTCCAACCGCGTGCTGATGCCGATGATCAACGAGGCGTTCTACGCCTGGATGGAGGGCGTCGCCGAACCCTCACACCTCGACGAGATCATGAAGCTCGGCTGCAACTTCCCGATGGGACCTCTGCGGCTGGCCGACTTCATCGGCCTCGACACCTGCGCCCACATCATGAACGTCCTCGCCGACGGACTCAACAGCGACCGCTACCGGCCCTGCCCGTTGCTCAAGCAGCTCGTCGCCGCGGGGCGGCTTGGGGACAAGACGGGGCGGGGGGTGTTTGAGTACCCGAAGTAGAGGCAACTCTGCCCGGCGCGATCGGTACCACAGGTCATGCGTCGCAAGAAGAAGCCTTTCTACCGCCTCCGCAACATCATGATCGCGCTGGCACTGGTCTTCGCCTTCGCCGTCGGGCGCGAGATCTATCTGGCCGTCACCGCCGTGCCCGGTACTTCCGTGAACTTCGGCGAGAAGATCGCGGCGTTGATCGAGGCCGGACAGCCCCCGGATGTGCCGCGGGATTCGCCCAATGCGGTGGACATCCTGGACAAGGCGATCGTGATCGAGGCGGAGATCCAGGCCGACTACCGCGCTCGCTTCCAGCTCGCGGGCGGGCAGTACCCGATCGACTATTCCACCCTCCGCGGGCCGCAGAGCGCCAAGGCCTACCAGCCCGGTGTGCTCGAGCAGATCCAGGCCAACTCGCTCCAGGCCATCGAGGACCTTCGCAAGACCGAGTGCTTCAAGCTCCTTGCTGAAGCCGCGGCCACGCGTCGGGCCGTCCGTTCAACGCCGCAGACCGGGCTGGTGATCGGGTACCTGTTGCCGAGCCTCGGCAAGTACCGCAACTTCGCCCGACTCAACGGATCGAGGATGTATCTCGCGCACCAGGCCGGCGATGACGCTGAAATGGCCCAGGCGTATGAGGAAACGCTGGCGCTGGCGAGGATCTCATCACACGGCTCGTTCCTCATCGAGTACCTCGTGGGCATCGCGATCGATCAGCTCGCGTTCAACGAACTCCGGAACGAGCTGGTTGAGAGGGTCCCCAGCGAGGAGGTGCTGGTCCGCCTGCTCGCGGCGATGGACCGCCAGCAGATGCCGCCGATCCGGCAGATCGTCGAGGGCGAGCGCCTCGCTGTTCTCGACACGATTCAGTGGACCCATACCGATGATGGCCGGGGCTCCGGCCGGCTCATCACTTCCAACCTCTCCCAGCTCAGCGGCATGTGGGGAGGTCTCGGCGGCTCCACGGGAAGCTGGCTGCAGGATGCGGGCTCGTGGAAGATCATGAACCTTGGCGGGGCCGCGTTCCCCTCCAAGGCCGCCAATATCAGGAAGGTCACGCAGATCTTCGACCTGATCGAGGGCGCGATGGGCAAGCCTTTCTACCAGCGCGACAATGCGGAGGCCACCGTCGATGCCCTGACCGAAGCCCTCCCTCAGCGCTACGTGCTGCTCCGGATGATGCTGCCGGCGACGGGCAAGGCGATGCAATCCAACGACCACGAAGTTGCTTGCCGGGAAGGGACGCGGGCGATGATCGCGGTCGAACTGTACAAGAAGCGGTACGGAACGTACCCGGCAACGATCGATGAACTCTCTCCCAGGATCCTGGCCAGGCCGCCCATCGACCCCTTCACCGGCAAGGGGTTCGGGTACCGCGTGCTCGAAGCGGGGAAAGACCCCAGCGGCCGCGGGTACCTGCTCTATTCGTTCGGCGCCGACCAGACGGACAACGGGGGCACACCCGCACCGAAGATTGATGTCGACGCGTTCCGCCGCAAGGTCGGCAAGGGCTCCGACTTCATCTTCAATACGCCCCGGGACAAGCCGGAAGCAGATCCACCAGCGCCTCCGCCAGACCCCGCGCCCGAAGAACCCACACCCGCGCCGGATGCGGCTCCTCAGACGGGTCCGCCCGCCCAGCCCTAGCCGTCACCACACCAGGATCAGAGTCACCGCCACGCCGATCTGCACCGCCGCAAACGCCGCGGCGAGCCTGAAGAGCCTGCCCCCGCTCAGCGAGGCGATGATCCCGGTCTTGAACGCCATGTTGGAGATCGCGGCGATGAGCACAACGCGCCAGCCGACGCCGGGCGCCACCGTGCCCTCACGGACCATTCGAGACGTCGAGAGCGTGATGGCATCCATGTCGGTCAGGCCCGAAATCGCCGCGACCACGTAGAGCCCGCCGCTCTGGAAGTACCGCTGGCCCAGGGCCACGGCGATCGTGACGGCGGCGTACATCGCCGCGAACAGGAGCGCGGACTTGAGCTGCGTGGGGTTCTCCGGTTCGGCGAGATGCCCGGCCTGGCTTCGTGTGGCGAACCAGAGCCCGAGTGCCAGCGTCGCCGCGGTACCGAGCATGATGAGCAGAGGGGGGGCGGCCTGATCAAAGAAGTCCGGCGCGATGAGCGAGACTTCGGTGAGGACCCGGCAGAAGAGCACCGCGCCGGCGATCGTGATGACCAGGAGCGCGGGCCGGCACGACTCCGGGCTCTCGGCGGCCCGCCGGGCGTACGTGGCGGTTGTCGCGGTGCTGGAGATGAGCCCGCCGAGAATCCCGCTCAGCACCGTGCCGGCGTGAGCCCCGAAAATCTTGAACGCAACGTAGCCGGCGAGACTGATCCCCACGACGAGCACCACCATGAGCCACACATTGTGCGGGTTGAGCACCGACAGCGGGCCGAACGTGCGATCCGGCAGCACCGGGAGAATGATGAACGTAATGGCCGCGAAGAGCATGATTGCCCGCATGTCCTTCTCGCCCAGCCGGCCCGCGAAGCCGTGAAGACCTTCCTTGGCGTAGAGCAGCACGGCGACGCCGACGCCGGCGGCCAGAACCACGGGCGCCGGAGCGAAGACCGCCAGAGCGCCAAGGGTGAACATCACCAGCACAGCGACCTCGGTCGTCATGCCCGGGTCGCGGGCCTCGTCGTCCGCCGAAATCCAGTTCGAGGCAGCGGCGAGCAAAGCGAGGGCGATGACGCCCGCGGCGATGATCCAGGCTGAGGCGAGTTCGACGGAGAGAAGGCCGGCGACGGCGCCGAGCACGGTAATGAGTGGAAACGTCCTGATCCCGCCGAACCGGGATCGGGCCCGCTCACGCTGCATCCCGACAAGGAGGCCAAGACCGGCGGCGATGCCGAGCTTGGCGAGGGTGGCGCTGGTGTCCATAGAGGGAGAATATCGGGCAGAACCGCCGTGACCCATTCGCCCGAAGTTCGGTTCGGAGCGACAGCGAGGGCGCCCGTGACGAGACGACAGCCCGGAGAGAGACTTCTACATCCCCATCGAATAGAAGAACTTGCCCTCGACAATCTTGCCATTCTTCACGGTATAGAGGCACGTCTCCGTCATGTTCATGCGCTGGTTGGCCATGGGGCCTTCGGTGGATGTGCAGTCCAGCGTCATCGGGCAGATGAACTGGTCGCCGTTGACGATGGGCTTGCCGACGGTCGCGCCGTGGATGGTCGTTGTCTTGGCAAACTTCTCGGCCTTCTCGAGCAAGGTCTTCTTGCCCTCGATCACCCGAGCGCACGCCGGGCTGTCCATCACTTCGATGTGCCGCGCGTTGTCGGCGTAGAGCTCTTTGAGAGCGTCCGAGTGCTGGCCGGCGGCACAAAGTTCGACCAATCGATTCGCGACCTTTTGCGTGGCCTGGTGCTCCGCGGACATGGGGGGCATTTGGAAGGACGGTTTGGCTGGGGCTTTCGTGGTGCTCATGCCTCAAGCATACCGTGCAGCCGGGCGAGTGAACATGCAAACTGCGCCCTCACCCGCCGCACTCCCGCGGCAGTTCGCCAGCGGGGTATGCTGGGCTATGGCTCCCCCATCCGGCATCGCCCAACCCGCGTGGTCGATCCGCCTGCTCGCCGAACTCGCAGATGTTGATCGGCGTGCCCGGGCCGTGATGAACGGACTCAGCCTCGAGCAACTCAACTGGAACCCTGGCCCGAACTCATGGAGCATCGGCCAGTGCCTGCACCACCTGCTGCTCGCGAACGAGGTGTACCTCCCCCCGATCGCGGCGGCCCTGCACGGACGGCCGCGGTCACCCGTGCAATACATCTATCCCGGATGGTTCAGCCGCTGGTTCATGCGCAACTACATCGAGCCGCAGACGAGAAAGAAGCGGGCGAAGGCGCCGGCCAAGATCGTCCCTCCATCACGGATCGACGGCTCAATCCTCGATTCGTTTCTTCGCAGCAACGAGGGAGCGAGGGAGCTTGTCCTCGGCGCGAGCGAGCACGATGTGAACCGGATTCGATTCAAGAACCCGTTTGTGCCGCTGATCCGGTTCACTGTGGGGACCGGGTTGGAAATCGTGTCGCGGCACCAGGTGCGGCACTTGATGCAGGCGGAGAGGGTGAGCGCGGCGAGCCAATTCCTGAAGTGACAGTTGCGTCAGGCGACGTCCAAGGTCCCCTGAACGTGAGCGAGGACGGCCTGGACTTGGTCAGGCGTCACGCCTGGAAACCATTGCAGAAAATCATCGATCCGCGCCCCTGACTTCAGATTCTCGAAGAGTGCTTTCACAGGGAGGCGCGTGCCCTTGAAAACCCACGCACCGTTCACCTTGCCGGGTACGCGTTCGACTGCCGTGCATTGAGACCAGTCAAGCATGAGATGTTGTCATTGCTGAGTGTCTTTGCAGGAGTCGCACTGCGGCAATCCATCGGTTCCCATGACGGCTTTGGCAAATTCTCGAAGACGATCCAGCGAAATACCTTCGACCTGTTCGCGGCCAAGAGCATGTTCGGGATCGACCTCAACAAATGGGACTTGTCCAACAGGCCGCGTGTGTACGCGCGTTTGTGTCGGAACGGTTTCCGGGTAACAGGGCAGCGAGGTCTGGAGCCACCCGAACATGGGAACATCTGCTTCCCGGCCGGGCGATGTCCACCGGTCCGTCATCAGGCAGAAGTTGTCTTCGCTAAGCGAGCACCACACAGACCACGCAAACGTCTCATCGCTCCCACGAATCGGAATCTCAACATGACCACGAACAAAGAAGTGCCTGCGATTAACGACGCACTGGTCCTTGGTGAGTTCGACGCGCTGCTCGAACTGCTCCTCGGTCACGCCAAGCTCTCGCCACGGCGCCTCAGCAGCGATGCACAGAGGAGGCCATTCGAAGTCGCGGCCACACTGAGGACAACGGGTGTGCATCACACCACCCGATCTTCCTTCCCAATCCCCATCGCCGGCCTCACATCCACCTGCACCAGCACCTCCCGCCCCGCCTTCGCGGCCTGAAGCTGCTTGGCCGTATCCGGATCGACGTAATCGGAGTGGCACGAAAGTTTGTCAGTCGTGGCACCGCCCTTCTGGGCGGTGGGAGCATCGTCCCGAACCCCTGCGCCTCCCATAGCCTTCTTCGTCTTGCTCGCCAGCGTGTGAATCTCATCCGGACTCAGCACGCCCCGCTTCGCGAGAATCTCCTGCTGCTCAGTCGTGAGGGCGGCCGACTTCTTGGCCGCTCCCGGTGTCACGCCATCTTTCCCGCCCATCCGCTCAAACCCCTCCGCCTTCCCGCTCGCAAACTCCTGGATCTCCTTGCTGATCCGCACGCTGCACCAGTCGTGCCCGCACATCGCACAAAAATCCGTGTCCACATCCAGGTCTTCATCGTGATACGCACGGGCCGTGTCCGGGTCGAAGGAAAGCTCGAAGTGCTTCTCCCAGTTGAGCGCCGCCCGGGCCTTGGTCAGTTCATCATCGTTATCGCGGGAGCCTGGAATCCCCAACGCCACATCCGCCGCGTGCGCCGCGATCTTGTACGCGATGCACCCCTGCTTCACATCGTCTTTCTTCGGCAACCCCAGGTGCTCTTTCGGCGTCACGTAGCAGAGCATCGCCGCGCCGTGATACGCCATGGCCGTCGCGCCGATGCAGCTGGTGATGTGGTCATACCCCGGAAACATGTCCGTCACCAGGGGCCCGAGCACATAAAACGGCGCCCCATGGCACAGCGTGCGCTGGATCTTCGCGTTGTACTCAATCTGATCAAACGGCACGTGCCCCGGCCCCTCGATCATCACCTGCACGCCCCGCCGCCACGCCCGCTCCGTCAGCTCGCCAAGCGTCTCAAGCTCCGCGAGCTGCGCATCATCGGTCGCATCCGCCAGCCCGCCCGGCCGCAAGCCATCCCCGATCGAAAACGTCACGTCATACTGCCGCAGGATGTCGCAGATGTCATCCCACCGCTCGTACATGATGTTCTCGCGGTTGTGCACGAGCATCCACTTCGCCAGCAGCGACCCGCCCCGCGACACGATGCCGATCAGCCGGTTCTTGACGTACTTGAGATGCCCGCGCCGAACGCCCGCGTGGATCGTGAAGTAGTCCACTCCCTGCCGCGCCTGGTGGTGCAGCGAGGCCTCGATCGTCGGCCAGTCGAGGTCCTCGATCTTCTTCCCGATGATCATCGAGTAAATTGGCACTGTCCCGATCGGCACCGTCGAGTGCCTGCAGAACGCCTCGCGGCAGGCATCAATATCTCCACCGGTCGACAAGTCCATCACCGTGTCCGCGCCCCACTTGACCGACCAATCGAGCTTCTCGAGTTCCTCATCAGTCCCCGAAGACACCGGTGACGCCCCCATGTTCGCGTTGACCTTCGTCTTGCTCGCCCGCCCGATGCACATCGGGTCCAGCCGGTGCTTCAGGTGGTTCACGTTCGCCGGAATGACCATCCGACCCGCCGCGACTTCATCGCGAACCTGCTCCGGAGTCAGATGCGTCTCACGCTCCGCCACGCGTTTCATTTGTGCGGTCACGATCCCCAGCCGCGCATGCTCAAGCTGGGTCACCGGTGAAAAACCCGGTGTGGGCGTCACGCGCCGCGTCGTGCCCCGTGCATCCGTAAACACTACCGACTCGCACCCCATGCAGGGGCTTGACGCCAGTGGCTGGGTCGGCTGGCCCAGAGTGACATCCTCGACAAGCCATCCATCGGGCATGAAGTCCCATGCCGTCTTCCTGCTCGGCGCCGGCATGCCCGGCGTATCCGGCGAGGCGAACATCAGCGGGCCGCCGATGTCCGGCGCCAACGCGAACGAGCCGGGAGTCGTAACTCCCGATGATCGCCCCGGATTCGCGGCGCCGTGCATGGGAAGGTTCAAGCGGGACATCGGTGTGGTCATGGTCAAGCTCACTTCTGAATCGCCCACGCGCGAGCTGCGCGGGCGGCCGTGTCATCCGGATCAGGCCAATCTTCGAAAGCAACGGTCTGCATCGGCTCGATCGAGCCCGAAAAAGCCCTGCCGCGCCGATCGCCCATGCGGGACACGGGGAGGTTCAATACAGAGCCGTCCGACAGCGTGAAGAGGTTGGTGACGGTCGTCAGTCCCGCCGTCTTCTCGCCAAACGTCCGAGTGTTCTCGCGGCCTGCGAAACAAATCGCGAGCGACTCACCGCTGCTCATCGTCCACGGGCCGACAAGCACCGCGATGCGGCCCTTGTACGGCGCGATCGTGTCGGGCCCATCTCCACCCCAAGAAAGCTGGACGTCCCGCGCTTCGCGGCCCGGCCACTGAATCCACGACGCCCCTTCATCGACCCCGAATTGGCTCTCGATCGTTTCGCCCCGAACCATGGTCATTAGAACGCCATCCCCCAGGAGCGGGCGCAGACCCAGCAGCATGGGCCAGATATTGCCCCCGTTGTTGAGACGAAGATCTATCACCCAGGCCTTGGGGGTCGTCGCGTCCAGCCGCTTGAGTTCTGCCGCGGCGTGCCTCGCGTAGTCGCGCAGACCTCCAACCGTCGGAGCCGAGCAGCCGGGCACCACCAGATAGGCCGCTCCGTCAGCGAGCATCCGACCTTCGGGCCATGTGGGGATTGGCGCGTGCGCCGGCGCGGCGGGCGCCCCCGTTTGTTCTACGAAAGGCTGCGCGGCTGTGACAGAGGGAGCGGCAGGAGTGGCGGGCGAAGTGGCCGGTGTGAACCGCGCGTGCGAATCTCCCAGACGTCCCACGGCGGCGTGAATCGCGGCGTACGCCCGCTCCCCGTCTCCCTCCCGTTGGATCGTCGCTCCGAGCTCTTTCTCAACCGCCTTCCAATCCACCCGCTCGTGCCCGAGCGCCTTGGTCGAGAGCACACCGATCGCCTCGTGCAACAGCGCGCCGGCGCTCACGGGCATCTCCAGACGAGATGCCTGCCCGGCCGGCTGCGCCACAGCGATCGTTGCGGTCACGCCAGCGACACACACCCAGTTGCGAACGAGCCCCAGAATCACGAGTCGCTTCCCTCCGCCGGTGCAAACCGGATCAGGTTCAACGGGTGCTTCTCAGCGGACGGCCACGTGCGGCCGCCGCGCCCCGAGCGATGGCCGGAGTGTAGGAGACGAGGGCGGCGCGCGGCGAGACTCCTACCTCTTTCCCTTGATCTTCTTCACCACAATCACGATCACAACCAGAACCACGCACCCCGCGAAGATCTTCCCCATGGAGCGGCTGACGTCCAGGTACGGTGTTTCGGCAAGAATCTTGACTTGGGGCATGCGTGTCCTCTCGTAACTCAGCGGCGCCCACAATCGCGCACTCAGCCTACCGAGCAGTCCCGGACTTGGGGCGACGCACCCACGGCCGGTTGATCGTGTGCTGGGGAACGGCGGTGGGCGTCGCCCGCTTTGAAGTCACGAGACTCCGCCGCCACAGATTGGAAAGAGCCGTCTGCACCGCGCTCCGCGACAGGCCCGTCGCGTCCGCAATCGCCTGGTGACTCATGCGCACCGGAGCCGAAAACCCCGGCGCGGCCCTTCTCCACAGGCACAAGTACACCAGAAACGAAGACGTTCGCTTGTCGTGGCCCACCAGGTCGGGCATCAGCGTGTCCACGATGTACGGGTCCAGTACAAGATTCGACGCCATGCTCATCCCTCAGGGCTGAGGTGGGTGGGGGGGGGGCGGCGCAAGCCGCCGATCCCACACTATATCAATGACTGCTATAGCAGCCGGAGGCGCAACTTCGCGGCCCGGCTCCATCACACCCTTGTGTTCGCCAACCCGCGTGATATGGTCAGCCCATCCTCAGGAGCACTCGCATGATCCGCTCGGTGAAGTTCGTCAGCATCCCCGTCCGTGACCAGGACGCCGCGCTGGAGTTCTACACAACCAAGCTCGGCTTCTCGATCGTGACGGATCAACCATTCGGCCCGCAACGCTGGATCGAGCTCCGACCTGCCAAAGGCGACACCCGCGTCGTGCTGTTCACCGGCGAGGGAGAAGAAAAACGCATCGGCACCTTCATGAACCTGTCCTTCGAATGCGATAATGTGGACAAGACCTACGAAGAGCTCCGCGAGAAAGGTGTCGAGTTCGAGAAACCGCCGACCAAACAGCACTGGGGCAACTTCGCCATCTTCAAGGATCAGGACGGGAACAAGCTGCTGATGTCGTCCGGCGGTGGTTGACGGCCGACGCGTCACGACCCACGTGCTCCGCCGACGCCCGTCGACTCCCGCACGGGCGTCCGCTGAGCCGGAAGCCCGTGCCACAGGTGCGGCCGCCATCCGCTACCCTCCCCCATGCCCATCGCCCTCGCCTTCATCCGCGGCATCAACGTCGGAGGAAAGAACCTCCTCCCGATGGCCGAGCTGCGTGCCCTCTGCGAAAAACTCGGATTCAAGGATGTGAAGACGTACATACAGAGCGGGAACGTCGTCTTCCAAACCGCGGCGGTGAACAAGGCCGCGTCCAGCCTGGCCGCGGCGATCGAAAGGTCGCGAGGCTTTCGCCCGTCGATCGTCGTGCGGACCATGGAGCAGGTTCAGGCCGCTTTGGAAGCCAACCCGTTTGCGAAAGTCCGCGATCTCAACAAGAGCCGCTGCCTGATCATGTTCTTGGAGGGCAAGCCTCTGGCCACCGCCGCGAAGGCCCTGCGGGCGATGGACACAGGCAATGAACGGGCCCGGCATGTCGGAACCGAGGCGTACCTGTACCTGCCCGACGGGGTCGCGGACGCTCAGATTTCCATGTCGACCGTGGAGAAGGTCTTGGGAGTCCCGGGGACATGCCGCAACTTGAACACCATCGAAAGGCTGCACGCGATGGCGAAGGAACTGGACGCGAACTAGATCGGTTCTTGCAGGTCCAACCGCGCCGCGTCCGCCCTTGGGGATCACGCCGACGGAAGCCTGTCCGTCGCGCATCTCGAACGCATAAGTCAGGCCCCGGAGTCCACCGATGCGGTTCCGAACAGCTTTCCTCACAGCCCTCGTCGTCTCGTCTCCCGCCCTCCTCGCGCAGCAGCCGGCTTTGCCCCCGGCTTCACCCCCCGCGTCGGCGCAGCGAACCGAAGACCCCAACATCACCGCCGCGAACGAAGCGTTCCGCGCCGAAGACTGGGCCGCGGCGGCCAAGTCCTTCGAGGCGGCGCTCGCCGGCGGTGTGAACACACCGCTTGTGCACTTCCGTCTCGGGTACTCCCTCCACATGCTCAAGCGCTACGACGAAGCGCTCAAGCACCACCTCCTGGCCACCCGCATCGGCAACCGAGCCCTCCGCATCGACGCCCTTTACAACGTCTGCTGCGCCCAGTCGCTCCTCGGGAACAAGGGCGAAGCTCTCAGGTACCTTCAATACGCGATCGACGCCGGGTTCACCGACAAGAGCCAGCTCGAAAAAGACACGGATGTGGATTCGCTCCGCGGCGATGACGCGTTCAAGAAGCTGGTCGATGGAATCGGAACCACGCCCCGCCTGGACCAGCAGCTCGACGCCGTGCTCGGCACTTGGTCGCGGATGAACGACAAAGGCGAAGTCGCGCAGGCCCGCTCGTTCACACGGCCCCTCACCGGCAGCCAGGCCATCGTCACCACCGACTCCACCTCCGGCGGCGCGATGCGGACCGGCCTGCTGGTCCCCAACGCGCTCGACCGCACGTGGACCTGGACCGCCGCGGACGGCATGGGCAGCACGCTCGTCATGACCGGAAAGCAGACGGACGGCGGGTTCCAGTTCGAAGGCCGGGAGACTTCAATCGGCGGCGATGGCGTCCGCGTGCGTGTCACGCTCATCTCGGGCAGCGACGGCATCACAGAAAAGGCGGAGGTGTCTGACGACGGCGCCAGGTGGACGCCGCACCACGAGCAGATGTTCAAGAAACAGTGATTCACTGCTCCGCCGCGCCCGCCGCCGGTCCCGCGTACACTCCCGCACGCGACGCCTCACCGTCGGTTCATGACGGATACGTCAACTCCAGGTGTTCGCCGATCATCACGCGGGACCACCGTCGTTCAAGTTCGACAAAGCGCGTGTATATGCGCAGCGCCTGCGAAGGCGACACGTTCACCACCGTCGCACCCAGCGTCGCGGCCAGTTCCCGGTTCAAGTCCTCGGTAAACAACGAGAGCAACTCCGGATCGTTCCAGTGGCCCTCAACAACCCTTCGGGTCATCGCGGCCACCAGGTGCTCGGCCCATAGGGCCTCCGCCGGCAGAGCTCGGTATCTGGGATCTCCGTGGTCCTCGAAGGTGGAAAAGTCCCATCCCTCTTCCACCAGGCCGAAAAACGCCTTCCGCCATGCCATGGTTGTCTCGACCGCGTAATGCATCAGGTCGTGCAACGCGAAGAATCCCGCATGGCCCGTCCGCTGGACCGCGGCCGAACCGGTCCTGCGCAGGCACGTCAGCACAGCGCCGCCGCGAGTCTTTTTCAGAGTGATCACCACGCGGGCAACCCCCGGCGCCAAACGTGATCCGCGCTCTCCGCGGTATCATCCCGCCCACGGAGCCCCATGAAACGCCCCACCCCCAGCCTGATCCTGATCTTCATCACGGTCTTCCTCGACGTGCTCGGATTTGGCCTGCTCATTCCCGTCGCGCCCCGTCTCATTGCGACCGTTCAAGGACTCAAGGAAACCGGCTTCGAGAGCGAAGCCTCGAGTGCCGTCGGCTATCTCGCGGCGATCTACGCCCTCATGCAGTTTATCTTCGCGCCGATCCTTGGCTCGCTCTCCGACCACTTCGGTCGCCGCCCCGTGCTCCTCTTCTCTCTGCTCGGCTCAGGCCTCGACTACTTCATGATGGCCCTGGCCCCGAACCTGGCACTCCTCTTCATCACCCGCGCCCTCAACGGCCTCACCGGCGCCAGCATCACCACCTGCAGCGCCTACATCGCCGACATCACCCCGCCCGAGAAGCGCGCCGCCGGTTTCGGAATCATCGGCGCCGCCTTCGGCCTTGGCTTCGTCCTCGGCCCGCTCGCCGGCGGTCTCCTTGGCCAGTACGACATCCACTATCCTTTCTTTGCCGCCGGCGCCCTCACCCTGCTCAACTGGTGCTATGGCCTCTTCATTCTGCCCGAATCCCTCCCCCGCGAGCACCGGCGACCGTTCTCCCTCAAGAATGCCAACCCCCTCGCGTCGCTCGCCTGGCTCGGCAAGCACAAGGTTGTCACCGTGCTCGCCGCCGCCATCTTTCTCATCAACGTCGGACAGCTCGGCCTTCACGTGACCTGGGCCCTCTCGATGACCGCCCGCTTCATGTGGACCACCTCCGACATCGGGTGGTCCATGTTCGTGGTCGGACTCTCGGCCGCCGTCGTCCAGGGCGGCCTCGCTCGCCGAATCATCCCCGCGCTCGGAGAACGCGCCTGCCTCATCGGAGGGATCACACTCGGCATTTTCGCCTTTCTCGGCTATGGCCTCGCCAACCACGGATGGATGATCTACGCCATCATCGCCGTGGCCTCCATCGGCGGCGTCGCCGGCCCCGCCGCGCAGGCGATCATGAGCAAAGCCGTGTCACCCCGGGAGCAAGGCCGGCTCCAGGGCGGCCTCACCGGTCTCCAAAGCATCGCACAGATCCTCGGCGCCCTAGTCGCCACCAACATCTTCCGCGTGTTCACTTCCGCCAAACCACCCTTCGATCTCCCCCAGCCTGGCGGCGCGCCCTTTCTCACCGGGGCCATTCTCTCCGCCGTTTCCCTCCTCCCCATACTTTCCATCTGGTCGCGAATGCCCACGTCTGTTCGCCAACCCCCGGTCGAAGAACCCTCCATCCCAGAAGCCGGCGCGGCCTAAGACCCGCCCATCCCCGCGGGATTCTCCCATGCCCAAGCCATCCATCTACAGCGTCCATCCCAGCGTCACGATGATCCAGTCCGTCATCGCGGGCATGAAGGAGAAAACCGGCCGCTCACTCGACCAGTGGATCGCCTTCATCAAGAAAGAAGGCCCCAAGACAGTCGAAGCCCGCCGCGACTGGCTCAAGAAGAAACACAAGCTCGGCACCAACTACGCCTGGTGGCTCGCCGATTGGTCTGTCGGCAGGCAAACCGAAGACGGCGATCCCGACGCTTATCTCGCCGCGGCCGCGGGGTACGTTGAATCCATGTACGCGGGCAAGAAAGCCGCACTCAAGCCGCTCCACGATACGCTCGTCAAACTCGGCCGCTCCCTCGGCAAGGATGTCAAAGTGTGTCCCTGCCAGACCATCGTCCCGCTCTATCGCGAACATGTCTTCGCCGAAATCAAGCCCAGCACGAACACACGCATCGACCTCGGCTTCGCTCTCGCCAAGTTTGTCACGGGCAAACGCGGCAAGATCCCGGCTCGCATCATCGACACCGGCGGGTTGGCCAAGAAAAATCGAATCACCCATCGCATCCCGATTTCGGGGGGGCGAACCGATCGTTACTTTCCCGTCACCGCCGGCCCGTGAATGTCCGTCCGGTCCGCTCCCGTCACGGTCACATCGACGTCCGCCTTCTCATCCGAGCCATTCTTTACGGACACCGGCCCCTTCGCCGGCACTTCTGCGATCCCGGGGGCTCCCAGTTTCACGACCGAACCGGCCCGGCCCTCCACCGAGACGGTAATCGAGCCCGGCCCACGATTGGCCACCTTCACGACGGGCGACGTTCCCTGCGCACGAACCAGCATGGTCTGCCCCGGAGACAGCGTCGTCGTCATCCCGGGTTTGAAGCTCTGCTGGGCACATCCGGCCAGCAGGAAACTCAACGCAAGCATCGCGGCGGTTTTCATCGTGTGTCTCGGGGGTGAGTTGACATGCAACGGCCGACGCCACACTGGATGCGCGAGCCCCGCCTTTCCGCCCGCATACGCTCCACAATGCGATGGGCAGCTTTTGTGGTGATGGCATTCGTGCAGGGCGCTCTCGGTCAGTTGGCTGATCCGGCCGCCGTGCCCGCTCCTGGCGCCCAGGTTCGCCGCTCCGGTCCCGACCGCGTGAACTGGTGGAATGACCGTGTCTTCTACCAGATCTTTCCGCGCTCATTTGCCGACTCAGCGACAGGCCCGCTCGCGGGCGACGGTATCGGCGACCTTCAGGGCATCATCGAACACCTCGACTACCTCAACGACGGCAACCCAGAGACCACGACCGATCTCGGCATCGGCGGCATCTGGCTCACGCCTTTTTACCCATCCCCGTCCTATCACGGGTACGACATTACTGACTACTACGAAGTGCACCCTCAACTCGGCACCATCGATCTCTTCAAGAAACTCGTGTCCGAATGCCACACGCGCGGCATCAACGTCATCATCGACCTCGTGATGAACCACTGCTCCAATAGGCACGACTGGTTCACCAAGGCCGCCGAGCCGGGATCCAGGACCCGGGACTGGTTCATCTGGTCGGACACGGACCCGGGCTGGAAAGGGCCGTGGAACCAGCGCGTGTGGCACCGCCTGCCGCCCGGGCCCACCGCCAACGATCGGTACTACTACGGCCTCTTTTCCGGCACGATGCCGGACCTGAACTTCCGCAACGCCGGTGCAACCGAAGCGATGAGAGATGTGACCCGAACCTGGATCGGCACCTTTGGCGCCGACGGCCTCCGCCTCGACGCCATCCGCCATCTCATCGAAGAGGGCCAGGTTCAGCAGAACACCACGGCCACCCACGCCTGGCTCAAGGACTGGTTTCTCGATCTCAAGGGCGTCAGCATCGATGCGATGTCGATCGGCGAGGTCTGGGCCGACAGCGCCCAGGCGTCGAGCTACGTCGGCGATCAGATGGACATGGCGTTCGAGTTCGCACTCGCCGATGCGATGATTGCCTCAGCCAAGTCCGGAAAGAAAGACGAGTTCGTCGCGGCGCAGAAAACCGTGCTCGCGCTCTATCCCCCCAATCAATACGGCCGCTTTCTCTCCAACCACGACCAGACTCGGGTCATGACCCAACTCAAGGGCGATGCCGGCGCCATGCGCGCCGCGGCGGCCCTTCTGCTCCTGGGTCCGGGCGTGCCGTTCATCTACTACGGCGAGGAAATCGGCATGACGGGGGACAAACCCGATGAACAACTCCGAACCCCGATGCAGTGGACCAGCGGCGCGCACGCGGGATTTTCAACCGCGCAGCCATGGGCGCCGCTCAACCCCGGATTCGAAACGCTGAACACCGAGAGCCAGTCCGCCGCTCCGGATTCGCTGCTGAACCTCTACCGCCGACTGATCCACCTCCGCAACGCCGACGCCGCCCTCGCCACGGGCGGAACGTGGATGGTCGAGACCGACCAGCCCGGCGTCGTTGCCTTTCTCCGCCATCGGGCAGCGAAGTTCGGTCCCAAGATGGCCGAATCCCGGCCGCGCCTGGATTCGGTGCTCGTGCTTGTCAATCTCGGCGAAAGCGAAGTGAGACAGTGCCGCCTGTCTCTCGCCGAGGGGCCGCTCCGCGGCGCCCTGGCCGGCAAGGATGCGCTCGGGACATCTTCACTCTCGGACTTCGCAACCAGCGACAAGGGCGCATTCACCGGTGTCAGCGTCGGCCCCCTGCCGCCCCACGGCGCTTCCGCATTTGCCCTCACGCCAAAGTAGCCATGTCCGTGTAACCATGTTCGCACGAATCCATCATGTCGCGATCATCTGTTCGAACTACACGGTGTCGAGACGCTTCTACGTCGACGTGCTCGGCCTGCGTATCGTGGCCGAGACCTTCCGCGCCGCACGAGAATCCTACAAGCTCGATCTCGCTCTGCCGGATGGCTCCCAGCTCGAACTGTTTTCCTTCCCGCATCCGCCGCCGCGGCCTTCAAGCCCAGAGGCCTGCGGTCTCCGTCATCTCGCCTTTGAGGTGCCCGACCTTGATGCGGCCATCGGCCGGCTCGCTCGATTCGGCGTCCCGGTCGAACCCGTGCGGGTCGATGAACTCACCGCCCGTCGATTCACATTCTTCAAGGATCCCGATGGCCTCCCCTTGGAGTTGTACGAGGGACAGCCCTCCACGTAGCCGGAAAGCCGGCATCGCCTCCTGACCGAACCCAAACGGCTTCCCGATCGTACGAAACCCTCGAACAATCCAAAGCGTCCACGGCATCGAAGACATGGGCAGATTGTCTCGAACAGGAGTCCAGGCCATGAAAGTCGTATCCCTGTCCATGCTCGCGCTTGCCGCGTTCATCGTGTCCGGCTCCCTCGTGTTGGCCGCGGCCGCCCGCAGGCCGCAGCCCGAGTCCAAGATCGAGATTCCAATGAAGTCAACCAAAGCAGACCCCAGGCACACCCATTCCAAGTCCGCGTACGACATCCGTCCGCTCTCAAGGGATCGTGTTGAAACGCTCGCCCAGAAGCTCACCCCCGAAGAGTCCAAGATTCTCTTGAAGAAGGGCACCGAGCCTGCTTTCTGCGGCAACCTCTACGACAACCACAAGCAGGGTGTGTACGTCTGCCGCCTGTGCGGCCTCCCCCTGTTCACCTCGAGCGACAAGTTCGACTCCGGCACGGGCTGGCCCAGTTTCTTTCAGCCCTTCGACCGTGATCACGTCGGCTATGAGCGCGATGCGAGCCACGGGATGACGCGCGTCGAGATACTCTGCACGCGCTGCGGGTCTCACCTCGGCCACGTCTTCGACGACGGCCCCAAGCCCACCAATCTCCGCTACTGCGTGAACTCCGCCTCCCTCGACTTTGTCGAGCGAGGCGCCGACGGCAAGATCGACTGGCCCGCCGCGTCAAAGCCCGTCAAGACCGAGACGGCGTACTTCGCCGGCGGGTGCTTCTGGGGGGTGGAGGATCAGTTCCAGCAGCTCCCCGGCGTCATCGACGCGGTCAGCGGCTACCAAGGCGGCAAGACCAAGAACCCGACGTACGAGCAAGTCTGCCGGCATGATTCCGGTCATGCCGAAACCGTCCGCATCACGTTCGACCCGGCTGTGACGACCTATGCAGAGCTGCTCAAGTGGTTCTTCAAGTTCCACGATCCCACGACCCTCAACCGCCAGGGCCCCGATGTCGGCGACCAATACCGGTCCGCGATCTTCGCCGACAGCGACGCTCAACTCGCCACCGCCAAGTCCTTCATCGAGGAGCAGCAGAAGTCCGAGCGCTTCAAGTCACGCAAGATTGTCACGCAAGTCACGAAAGTCGCCGACGCCGGCCCGTTCTACCCGGCTGAGGATTACCACCAGGACTATCACGCCAAGCACGGCGGCTCCTGCCCGCTCCCTCCCGAGTGATGCGGATCCGCCTCGACTCGAACCGGCTCATCTCCAGATGGCCGCTTGGCGCCAATCAGTGAGCAGCAACGAAAAGTCCCCGGCGTGATGCGCCGGGGGCTTTCGATTTGGCTTCCGCGTGTCTCACTCAGCAGCACGTTCAACGCTGTTTAATCGTCTTGACGGTCACGCGGCATCGGGCCGCCGCGATCGTCCCTGCCCCGCCCTTCGCCGCCACGGTCGTCGCCACGCCGTATCCGGGGACCTCCACCTTCCGAGCCACGCCCTTCCGGTCCGCGGCGTTCACTTCCTCCTGCATCCGGCCCACGATTCTGAGGTCCGCCTTCAGCGCGGCCGCCCATGGGTCCGGGGCCCGGACGTCCGCCACCCATGCCGCGGCCCATCGCCGGTCCCCCAAAGTCCTGACGCCCAACACCACGGCCACCGAATTCAGGTCCTCCACGTCCCTGGCCACCCGGTCCCGGACCGCCGCGACCCTGTCCGCGTCCCTCCGGGCCGCGAGGCGCTTGCCCGCCGGGTCCCTGCATGTGTCGGCGATGTTCACGCATGCGTTCGACGATGCGGTGGCGCGCCTCGGGATGATTCCGCAGGAACTTCCGGATGCGGTGCTTCATTCCTTCGCCGCGATGCCCGCCGCCCGGGCCTGCTGTGCCGCCGCGTTCCGGCTGCCGGTGGCCACCGGCCTGATCGCGTCCGCCCTCGCCGGGCCCCGCCTGTCCCCCTTCGGGCCGACGACGCTCGCCACGTTGCTCTCGCAGGCCCTGCCCCGCACGGGGCCCTTGATTCATGCCATCATTCCGGCCGCCAAAGGGCCCCTGATCCTGCCGTCGGTCGGCTTGATCGGGCCGCTTGTCCGGCCGGTCCCGCCCGTCCTGCGCTACGGCGGCACTCGAAATCAAGGTCCCAACCGCCACCAAAACAACCTTGCCCAACCGTGTGTTCACCATTGCCGAATCCTCTCGTGAATGTGGACGCCAACGTCCGACGCAGGCCTAACGGGTCAACCTTGGCCGGATTGCAACCTGGGTGCGTTCAATCCATAGTTATTGGCTGGAATGCGGAGATGCCCATGAACCGACCCAGGACCGGATTCTCACTCGTTGAACTCGTCATGGTGATAGTGGTGCTCGCCGTCATCGGCCTGTTCCTCGCGCCGATGATGAAGCAGCGCTGGAACGCCGACGGCCAGTCTAACTCGGTCAACAACGTCCGCCAGATTCTGCAGGCCAACGAGCAGTACCGCTGGGACCACGCCAATCGCGTGCCCATGCGCGGGAGTCGATACCAGAACGGGCAAATCCAGGGCGGTTGGGATACGTGGCATGTCGCCGGCAAGAACTGCAGCAGCTTCTGGGCCGGCGGCGCCTTCGACGAGCACGCCTACAACCGTTTTCTGAACCCGTACCTCCAGGACGCACTGCCTCCCATGCCCGTCGGGTACTCGAATACCGGGTCCGGCGCTACATGGAACTTCAATCAAGGGACCATCACGGCCCTGCAGAGAACGTCGTTCCGGGTCAAGGTATGCCGCTCTCCCGGCGACATCGCCACACGCCAGCGCAACTGGCCGGTCGCGACCCCCGGAGTCAGTTGCTACGACGACGTCGGATCCAGCTACCACGTCAACATGAACTGGTGGGACATCCCCGGCGGGCCGTCCAACTTTACCGCCAAGTTCGACGCCGGCACCCGCGCGATCAGCAAGCTCCCACGCAGGCTTGTCACCCGCCTTCCATCAAACTTCGTGTGGCTGACCGACCAGATCGGCACCCTCGCCGTATGGACGACGACCACCACCCCCGGCGAGTTCGGCGGGGCCAACATGTCCGTCGTCGGGTTCCTCGACGGCCGCGCGTCATACATGCAGCTGAGCGCCGGCGCCATGTCTGGCCCCGGCTACACCTTCGCGATCACCTGGCCCTGATCGCCCTCGTCAGGCTCAACCTTGGCCGCCGCGTCCAGCACCAGCGACTGAAGCTCGTTTTCGCCGCGGTCAAACCTCATTTCAAGCCGCGGCCGAACCACCGGGCACGGCCATCGCGGCTCGGGCACGTGCCGCAGCTTTGACCAGTCCTTCTCCGTCGTCACGATGAACGCAGCGCTCGTCCCCTGGGCCGACTCGATGATCCGCTGGACCTTGCCCGCCGCGTACGAATCGTGGTCGCGCAAAACGAGAGATGCCGCGAGCGGCCCGCCCGAGGCCTTCTCCGCCGCGGCGATGAATGGCCCCGGATTGCCGATGGCGCACACCGCCACGATCCGCTGCCCCGACAACGACGCCACCGGCAGACTCTGCTCAACTCCTCCCCGCGATGTCGTCAGCGCCGACCACGAGTGGCCACACAAGGCCGTCACTCCCGTACCCCCGCGAGCGGCCGCAACGCTCTTCTCGAGTCCCGCGATATCCGATGCCGTCACACTCTCCGCATGGGTGATGACCACAGCCCCCGCCCGCCGCAGCGATTGGACAGGCTCGCGCAGCCAGCCCGCGGGCAGAAGTTGATCACGAAACGGGTCGCGGGTCGCGTCGACCAGCACGATGTCAAGGTCGCGGCCGATCTGCCTGTGCTGGAAGCCATCGTCAAGGATGATGCAGTCCGAGTGCTCGCCGTCCGCATCGTGCTCGCGCCCGAAGAGCTGGATCAAACCCAGCGTGCGATTGGATTGAGCCACGATCGGGACCGTCGGCAAGTCGCGCCGATATGTCTCCGCCTCATCGGACTCGCCACGAACCGATCGGTACCCGCGCATCGCGATGCACGGCCGGTGCCCCGCATCCAGCAGCCACTGCGCGATGAGCCGGACCATCGGCGTCTTTCCCGTGCCGCCCACGGAAAGGTTGCCCACGCTGATCACCGGACGGTCAAAGCGAACGACGCCGCGCCCACGATCAAACCGCCGCCGGATACGCCCAAGTGCCGCGGCGTAGAGCCACGACAGCGGAATGCCGAGTGGCGCGGGAAGTGGGGGCCCACGCTCACGCATGCGGTTTAGAGCTCTGGGTGCCGGACTTGCCCGACGCGAGGTTCCGCCGGATCTGGCGGAGCTGGGCGCGGTGGAGCTGGAGCGAGTGCATCATGTCCGCCAGCGCGAGAAGGATGACGATCAGGATAAGCACCGCCACAAGGAGCCAGACCAGGATGAACTCCCGCGACCGCGCCGTCGTGGCCCCGCAGAGGCCGTAGCACAGGATCGGGACCACCAGCATCATGAGGCTGCTGCTGGCGAGGCGGATGCGGCGGCGGCGCGGGTCGGTGACCGATGCGCGGACGGCGAGAAGGTGGCCGGCGAGGACGAGAAGGGTCAGCAGACCGATGGGCGCGACGACCCACACGGGGAGGAAGGTGCTGCTGGTTGGCATCAAGGGTTCCTCAGTTGCCGGACGCGGGAACGGTAGCACCGTTGCGTGCGAGGCGGGAGAGGAGGGCGACCATCGGCAGCCCCATCACGGTCGAGGGGTCCCCGTCGCAGCGGACCGGCCAGCCCGCGGCCTGGCGCTCGCTGAGGTTGTACGCCCCGGCCTTGCCGCGCCACTGGCCGCCGGCGATGTACTCGTCGATCCGATCGGGGCCGATGGACCCGACGTGAACGCGGGCGCTATCGACGAAGATCTCGCGGCGGCTGGAGCCCGGCCAGAGCATGGCGACGCCGGTGAGGACTTCGTGGCTTCCGTTCTCAAGCAGGGTGATGATTCGACGGGCGTCGTCGGCGTCGATGGGCTGGCCGATGAGCTGGCCGTCCTTGACGCAGACCGTATCGGCCCCGAGGACCATCAGCGAGCCCGCATCGTTCAGGCCTGCGCAGGCCTTGAGATAGGCGAGCGAGGCGACCCACTGCTCCGGGGAAACACTGCCGGCGGATAAGAGCCCGTCATCGATCCCGGGGTGAGAGGCGCGATGGACGATCCCGTGCCGATCGAGCAACTCGCGCCGTCGCGGCGACTGGCTGGCGAGGTGGAGGATGGGAAGGGTCGGGGTCATCTGGAGTTCGAGTCTACCGAAGTCCTTGGGCGATGAGGCTGGTGCGCTCGGTGCGAAGTGAGGGGCGCTGGATGTTCCTACGCTACTGACCATGCGGGCGCACTTGATTCAGATGGACATCGCCTGGGAAGACCGGCAGGCGAACTATGACAGGGCCGAGAGGCTCATTGCGAGAGCGGGGCCGGGCCGCGGCGACTTCATCCTTCTTCCAGAGATGTTCGACACGGGCTTTTCCTTCAACGTTGAACGCACAGCGGACGGCGATCTTGCCACGCTCAAGTATCTGACGCAGCTGGCGACGGACCTGGAGGTGTACGTCCAGGGCTCGCGCACGGTTCTGAAGAATGGACAGGCCGAAAACCGGGCGACCGTCATCGGGCCCGATGGATCCACGCTGGCGGACTACGCCAAGATTCACCCGTTCTCTTTGGGGAAAGAGCATGAGCGGTTTCCGGGTGGGAAAGAGGTCGTGACGTATCCGTTACGAATCGATGAAGAAGGTGAAAGACTCACGGTCTGTCCTGCGATCTGTTACGACCTTCGGTTTCCGGAGCTGTTTCGGGTTGCGCTGCAGCGTGGGGCGGATATGTATGCCCTCGGCGCCAACTGGCCCCAGTCGCGTCAGCACCATTGGCGGTCTCTCCTTGTTGCGCGTGCGATTGAGAACCAGGCGTTCGTGCTAGGGGTGAATCGGACCGGGAGCGATCCCAACCTGGTGTACGCGGGCGGCAGCATCGCCGTCAGCCCGCGCGGCGAAGTTCTCGGCGAACTTGGGCCGGAGGAAGCGCCGCTTTCGGTTGAGATTGATCCGGGTGAGGTCAGGGGTTGGCGCGAGAAGTTTCCGGCTTGGAAAGATGCGCGGGTGGGGTTTCATCCACGCTGATGGCGTTGGTGGTGTGGGACTTGGGTACGTACGGGCGGGACTCCAATACCACTGATACCCAGAACTCAATACCCAGTACCGCGGAGAGGACCGGCGGCTTGCGCCGCTCGGCTCTGATTAGCTGGTGTCGTGGGAGATGTCGGAGATGAGCCAGCAGTTGGGATGGGGCGGTTCATCGCCGCGGACGAGGGTGAGGAGGAAGT
>JBGANS010000025.1:0-43125 GCA_044222195.1 Phycisphaerales bacterium | reverse complement strand
GGAGGGGAGTGCGGGGGGGTGAACCGCGAGTTGGTCGGCGCAGACGACAAGAACACTCCGCTTCTGATCAACACGATCGCTCAGGCAGCATTTGCCAGAAACGCGATCAGTTTCTGCTATCTTTGCGGCGAGCCGCTTCCACGAACACGGAAGGAACGTAAGGCCACGGTTGATCGGGAGCACATTATTCCCTCGGCGGCTCGCGGACCTTCTCAGTTGTCGTCGGATTGGTCACCAATACTTGATGTTCACCGGCATTGCCACCAAGAGATCAAGAATGTTGGCGAAGAGTCGCTTCATCTGTGGCACACAATGATGACCCGTTCGCCGGGCGAGTGGCCGAAAGAGATCAACCAACTATTACCCGAGCATTCAGTATTGATTCCGCCAGGGGAAGATAAACCTCGCCTTGTGCTCACGGGGATCGGAAAACTACGGTCGACCGTATGGCATTGGGCCCGTGGCTTTCACACGCTGCTCTACCACGAATTCCTAGATCGCAAGACGCTGGGCTCAATCATTCCTCCGGTTCCGGGTTACACGTACCGAAATACTTCGGAAACTGACCACACGCCAACAAACATCGAAACCGTCGCTGATACCGACGCGCTCAGCGGCAAGATCCGAAATCTTCTGAGAGGCGCCCTGGACCGGAACGAATGCGATGGCGTGCTTGCTTGGGGAAATCGCGTGCGTTACGCGTGCCGATGGTGTCCACCAGACTCAGGGCAGAAGACATATCTCTGCGTCTGGGCCATCGAACTAGATCACTTCGGATCAATCCGGCGAAATGAGGGATGGCAGATACGGCCTTGGCACGGAAGTTACGTAACCAATACCCTTCCCGCACGAGCCACGCTGGCCACCCTCATCGACTGACTAGGCCATGGAACGCCTTGCGGGTGGCGCTGACACTCAAGAGCTGTGAGAATCGCGCATGTTCATATCCCCGTATGTCCAGTGCATGCAATGCCTGAGACTAGTGCGTGATCCAAATCACACCCTGGTTGCACCATCCGAGAAGTGCCCGCTGTGCGGTCAGTCGGGGACGTGTAGACGAGGCTGGCCGTCAAGCTTTGGCTACCTTTGGATGCAGACCCTCAACGAGCACAAGGTTGATGGTGAGCCCGATCGCTACTTTCTTGTCCTCATGTTGTGCGCGTGCGCGGAGCACCTTCTCGGCGAATTGGACCAAAGCATTCTCCGCCACCAAGGTGCGAAGGGTGAACACATCGACATCCTCCTCGACCTATGCGATGGGAGGCGGCGGCTCCTTGAACTGTTCAAGAATCTCACCGGCAAGTCCTTCGAGAAAGCTTCGGCTGACGTGTCGCACCAACGATTCTGGGAGGCTTGGAGCCGTCTCACCGAGACCCGCAATCACATTGCCCATGGCGTACCACCAGTTCCTGGTCTAAAAACTGCGCCACAGAATGCCGACACGGAGCTGGTCCGAGACACGATGCTCGACCTGTTCGCGGCCCTGCACAACGTATTTGCTGCATGAACGTGTAGCGGCAATTGGCTGCCGGGTTTTGACAACGCGGCGGGTGGCCTGCTTACCGTACCTCCCGTTATCGCTATTGGCCCTATGGACATCCGGCTACGTACGAGTTCAGGAAACACTGGAAATCGTTGGGTGTCAGGGTCGGCGTCCCAGTGGACCCGTCGCAGTTCGCGTATGAAAGTCCGGCGACATAGGCATCCAAGAAACACTGGAAGTCGTTGGGTGTCAGTGCTGGAGAGCCCGTGCTCAGATCGCAATTGGGGTAGCACCCTGGCCCTCCATGCCCTAGCGGCCCAACCCACATTAGCGCCTCGTTGCGCCCGGTCACGATGTTGTATCCACTCCCGACGACGTAGGTAGAGGTTCCATCGTGCCAAATCCCAAGAGCTTCCGATCTACTGCCGGCGAAGGGGGACGGCAGGAACGAATGCAAGTCCACCCACGACGCGGCTGTACCGCTCCAGATCGAGGCGTGGCTGGGGACGCCGAAATAGACGTTCCCGACCTGCTGTCCGCCATCTGCGGCGGTAGCTTCAGACTGAAACCCAGCCGCTGGATGCAGGTCCGTCCACGAACCCGGAGTTCCGGCCCACCGGCCAGCATGGTTCACCCCCCCAATCGTGGCACGCCCCACTTGCTGGCCGTTACGCACGCCCCGGCAATTGGACGACGTCGCCCCGAGAGGGTTTAGGTCTACCCAGGAAGCGGCGGTTCCCGTCCATAAGCTGGCGTGAAGAACGCCTCCCACATTGGTATCCCCTACCTGTTGGCCGTTATGTACGCCATATGCGATCGAAAAAGAAAACCCCGCAGGGTTCAAGCTCACCCAGGAGTTGGCGGTGCCGCTCCATCTGCAAGCCTGCGAATTGCCGCCGAAGTAGGCCCAACCAACTTGCTGACCACTGCCGACAGCGAGCGCTTGCGATTGAAATGCCCCGGTGGGATTCAGGTCCGTCCCAGGCGCAACGCCGTTCCACAATCTGGCGTGCCCGCCCCCGAATTGGTCTGTACCCACTTGTTGGCCGCTCTCCACGCCATAGGCGATCGATGAGGTGTGCCCAGCTGGAGTGAGATCCACCCATGATGTGGCCGTGCCGCTCCACATGCTGGCGCGGTAGTTACCGTTGATTGTGACATAGCCCACCTGCTGGCCACCAGAAACGCCAGTGGCAAATGAATCGCCATTTGCGCCGGCAGGATGCAGGTTGATGACCGTCCATTGGGGGGGCGCGGCAGCACGAAGCCAGTTCTGAGCACTCCAACCCTCCAATCCGCCCGACCATTGAACTTTCCACATTCGGTAGTTCGGCGAACATCCAGAGCCCAAGTCGCAGGATAGCGGCCCACCGGTGATCGTCCCTACGGCGCCATTCACCACCGTTCCGATTGTCGCCCCACATGGATTCGTGGCATCATGCACGTTCAGTGGACTTCCGGCCGGCAATCCACGCACTTCGATGGTCTGATTGACCGCGAATATGGCCGGACCAATCGCGGGATAGATCTGGCCCTCTTGGAAGTTGAAAATACTCTGCGATATCATCGGGACGGGTCGGGCACCGGGATCGTTCTGCGTGATCCCACCGCGTCGCATCTGAAAGTGCAGATGGGGATTGCTCGACCATCCGGTGTTGCCAGACAGACCGATCTCTGCCCCTTGTAGGACAATCTGCCCTACTGCCAGACTTGATTTGACCTCGGACAAATGCAGGTACCACGAGTACCAGACGAATTGGCCTTGACTGTGCCGGAGCCGAACGTGCTTACCGTTCCACTGATAGGGGTTGGGACAGCCCATCGGTGGATCGCCGCACGGAGCCCCGTTCGGCTCAAGATAGTCGACTGTTCCTGCGGCTGTAGCTAACACTGGTGTGCCTTCGTCCATACAAAAATCTACTTCGAATCCGTGATGGTCCCCCTGGATTGGATTCCCATTGTTCCAAACCAAGCAGTAGCCCTGCGTTACCCGATACTGCTCGCCGACGCGAAAGGGCAGACGGAGGTCGATGTCGCCGCCGACGCTATCAGTACAAGCGGACGGACAGCATGTCTGCGCGAAGCAAACGCAAGTCGGCAGGAGCAGCATGCCTGAAGCCAAGACGAGGACGATGCGGTATCTCATAGGATATTCCTATCTGCAATCCGGTCATCGTACGCGAAAGAACCGCGAGATCGGCGAATGGCCCGTCCGACACCCAACTCTGAGTGGCATGCCCCTAGCTATAGATTAGGACATAGGACTTTGCGGCGGGGGGCCAGGCAGGTAGCACCACCATCACGACAAGAGCCACGCCCCCTATGCCACCACCTGACTGTCCTCACTAAGGTGGTGCTCCGCGGCCAACAACGCCCACTCCACGCAAAATCCTCCCCCCTCTACACTCCCTCCCCATGAAACCCCTCCTCCTCCTCTCCCTCCTCGCCGCGGCCGGCTGCTCCACCACATCGCCGGTCAGCAATCCACCAACCACCGCAACCCAAGCCACCGCCCAGACCTCCTGCTCCATGAGCTTCCGCGACCTCTTCCAACTCGCCAAAAAACGAGACTGGACCCAGGACGAACTGCAAGCCTTCCAAAAGCTCGACCAGCCAGCCAAAAACGCCATGGTCAAGCAACTCGCCGCCGAAGCCGGCAACATCCGAACCCAAGACCAAGTCGGAACCGACGGCATCACCTACACCGCGTTCTGGAAGGAGTAGCTCCGTCGTCAAACGCCCTCAGCCCGCGGGTGACACGACCGCCGTGCCATCAACTTTCTGTCCCCAGAAAGGTGGTGCCCGGCAACGACGACTGCCGCAACAGACACCACCTTGTCGATGGCCGCGAGTGGCTTATACCCGAACCTGGCTCGCATTCCCGTGGCTCTGCACACGCCAACGTCTCTCATCCCCCTCACCTCGTCAGCACATACACATGGCAGGTGGCCGGAACTTTCGCGTGCCACGGACCTTGCTTCGAAGGTCCGTGGTCTTCAGCCGCTGGCCGACGGTCTCCCGAGCGGCCCTACCGCCGCCGCCGCCTCGCAACCCCAACGCACCCTATCGCCGCGAGAGGGACAATGGTCCCCGGCGCCGGCACAAATGTGTACTCCAGCCGCGGGAACGGAATCAGCGGCGTCGGGATGTCGGTGTACGCAAAGACCAGTTCCGACGGTGGCGTGCCCGGCGCGGCGGGATGGATGTCGGGCAGGCGGCCCGTAATCAGGAACTTCGATCCAAGCGAAGCGTTGAGTTCGAGAATCGCCGCGGCGGAGAGGTCGATCACGATGTCCGTGCCGCCATCGGCCGCGGAGATCGTGGTGAGCCCGTAGGCCGGGCCCGCGCCCATGGTCCCGAACATGGCCCCCAGCAGCGGCGGGGGCGCGGCTCCCGAAAAGGCGTCGGCAAACGCCGTCCACGGGAACGCCGAGCCGCTGATGCGGTAATCCTCCGTAGGCTCGGAGCTGATGAAGCCCAAGGCCATGGAGGGCCCGCCGGGCAGGAAGAGCTTGAGCTTGGCGCTGGCCACGGGTGTGCTCACGCCGGCCATGTCGAAGATGAAGTAGTTGCGGCGCTCGATCGGCGTCGAAGGGACCGAGTACCCGACGTAGTAGTTGAAAAAACCCGGCGCTGTTGATCCGTCGGCGTGTATGCCGCCGGAAAAGACCGACGAGATCTCGTCAGCGGACGCGGGACCAACCACGGCCAAGCCAATGAGGGCGCACCGTGTGACGGTTCGAATATGGGTCATGTTCTCTCTCCGGGCAGTTGCCGACCGGATCAGTATACAGGCCCACGCCCGGCACGCCAGCGAGGCGATGCCGCCCGCGGCGGGTGCCCCCGTCACCTCCCCCACCGATACACATGCCTCTCGAAAAACTCCCCCTCACCCGCCCCGGCAAACCGCACCAGCTTCCTCCGCGTGTACTCCCGCTCTGAAATCACATGCTCAAACCGGAACCGCGCCTTCCGCCCATCATCCTCCCCATCGGCCTCTGTCACGATCTTCACGCCCCCCGCTACCACCTCGCGCGACACCACAACCTCGTCCCCCAGCACTTCCCCGCCGCGGCCCAGAACCACCGTCTCCTTCGAGTCCGCGTGCGGCTCCTTGCTGTAGCCAACCCCAAACTCCCACGATGGAGGCTCGCCCTCCAGTCGCCGCACCACCAGCGATGAATCGATGCTGACCCGCTTCCCACTCCCGTAGTCGAGATACGTCAACGTCCCCACCCACGGCCCGCCCGCGAGCCTGTCGATGTCCGCCTCCGTCACCCGCGCCCGGCCCGGTGCTGCTTGCCGCGTCGTCGTCACACACCCGCTCAGCACACACATGACCACAATCAGGGCCGGACGCATCATGGGAGACTCCTGTCCGTCGGCTTCGCCTTCGGCCGCTCATCGGATTCACACCGTCTGAGCCTCTCGACCGCTGCGCCCGGCCCCGGACCTTGAGCGGGAGTCACGCGACGACACGAGCCGCCGTCCGCCGGCGCCCTCCGCCGATGCCGAAGGCCGCCGCGAGAAGCGCCAAGGTCCCCGGCGCCGGCACAACCGCGAGTCGCTGATACTCGTACTGCCCCGCACCCGAAAAACTGTCCAGGTACTGACCATCGATGTAGTTGCTGGCCGAGCCGCTGAAGCCGAGCTGGATGCCCACGCTCCCTCCGATCGGCGCAACCACGTTCATCCCTACACCCGTGATGTGGACGTCGTCGAGCGTGGTAAACGTCGGGTCGGACAACACCCGGAACGCGATGGTCTGGGCCGTCACCTGCGTCAGTTCGACCTGCAGATCTCCCATCGCGCTGATGCCCACCCCCATGTTCACCCACGAAGCCTCCGCCGGGTTCAGACTCAGCGAATACACCGCATTGGCGTCCCACGTTTCCAGCAGCGTGCTCCCCTGCCCCAGCACCGCCTGCGCCAGCGTTCCCGTCCCGGGACCATTCAGACCCGGAAGCACATCGGACGATGCCCAGTACTTTTCCGAGGTATCCACGATCGGCGCCGCCTGGTTGGGGTCGCGTTCTTCCGCATCCCCGATCGCGACCCGGTGCCCCACCTGCAGCGTGCTCGCACTCGTGTTCGGAATCTCAACCGTCCCGTTCCCGGAAGCGTCCGTCGTAATCCTCGCTCCGATGTCCACGTAGCTCAGTTGCGCGCCGGGCAGCGCGATGATATCGCTCTGCCACACGTGGTACGTCGTGTTCGGAGACTTCCCCGAAACGCTCACCCGCCCCGTCAGCTTCGCCTTCTTCGCGACCGAAACGTCCGCCGCGGCCGTTCCCGCGAGCACCAGCACCGACCCCAATGCCATAACTCGTGCGAAAGGGCACATGTTCTACCTCTCGTTCAGTGACCCACGACCCATTCCGCGAGCCGGCGCTGAACAGCGCCTTGCGGAATACATGAGTGAGGCATCAGGCCCACGCCCCGTGCGCGGCCGATCAATGAACGACCCGTTTCCGAGTCCTGCGTCCCGCCACCTCTCTGATGCGGGCTGAACCCGCGGCCAGGCGCAACTGCTGCGGCCTCAAATCTTGGCTGGCCAATGCTGGCCAGTTCGTGCCCGAACTGGGTCCGCGCCGAACCTCTGGAACCCTAGTTGAGCACCTTGAATGCCGCACGCTCCGATGGCAACCCCACGGCATTGCCCGACCACTTTCGTGCGCACATCGGCGGTTGCCCAGGCCCCCGCACCCTCAACTGCTTGCCGAATCCCAGCACGAAATCAACATCCCCTTGGCCCGCGATCTCGCGAATCACCGCGCCACTTTCGTGGGCACGAACCGACCCATCTCCTCCAGCTTTCAAGATGCTCAAAACCATCTCTCTCATCTTGAGCATCTTCTTTCCTCCCCTCTCTTACTGCACCATCACTACCCATCCACCTTGGGCCACCGCCACCGACTCGTTCTCCCGCACTGTCTGCCGCCCCGCAAACAATCCTCCTACGACCACGCGCTCCCCTTTGGCCGCGCGGCACAGGACCGGCTCCGACACCCAGCACACCGCCGTCAGCGACCCCCGGCTCACGCTCACCCGCAACGGCCGCCCCTCCCCCGCCGCCGGGTCATCCAGCAGGTATCCGACCCAGTACACCGGCACGCCGGTCTTCAGCGGCTGATCGTTCGTCCGCCGCTTCGCCAACTCGCCAAAGCTCTTTGCCGCGGCGTCGTGCTTGTCCTTGAACGCCGCCTGCAAGCATTCCGTCGCCCTGTCCATCGCTTCGGAACACTTGGGGTCTTCCGGCTTGAGCGCCGCCATCGCTTTGGTCAAGTTGTCCATCGCCAACTCCAGCGACCGGTCCGCCGTCAGCCCCGTCCCCCCGCACTTGTCGCACTTCTCCTTACGCGTCCGTTTCACGCCCTCCTTGAACGGCACGTTGCTCCGCGGGTTCGACTTGGGATACTTCACTTCCTCCACCTCAACCATCCCATCCCCGCGGCAACGGCCACACCTGGCCTCATCCTGCACTTTCCGAGCCGTCCGGATCACATCCGCGCCCGATCCCTTGCGCTCAAGGTTGAGGGTCGGGTACCCCTTGTCCGGTTCCCGAGCCTCATCGGGCACGCCCTTACCCGGCACACGCTCCGCCGGCGGGCCATTCTTCTGAGGACTTTCCTTGGGCTTCACAGGGCCCTGCGCCAAGACCGGCGCGGAGACGCACAGCACGAACAGGATCGAACGAACTCCCATGCCGACCTCCGTCGCGGCCGATCACCCTCATGAGCCGCCGTATTGGCAGCATACCTCAACGAAGGCACGCCGCCGACTCTGTTCCCGACCCCGTTTCCGAGTGCCACACGTCTGCGCGTTCGGTGGGTGTTCATGATTTCCGAGCACCGCATGGGGAATCTACCTAGCGCCGACGCGGGTCCATCGCTCTCGAAAGCAAGAATCGTTACAGTGACCTGGCAGAATCGAATATTTTCCGCCTCCGTGGGTTGACCTGCTACACAGTATTGTGTCATAATGGTCCCCCCCACGTCGAAAAACTCACGCCAACACCCACAATGGGTCAGGAACGCTGGTACAGTGGGGTCAGCGGGCGTTTACAAATAGGAGTCGATGCATGGCAGCCAAGAAGTCCCCCAAGAAGAAGCGCGGCCCGGTCGTCAAGAAGTCGGTGTATTACCGCGGCCTCACCGAGCGCCTCGGCAAAGCCGCCGACGGCTTCAACTTCCGGCAGATCTCCGACATGACCGGCGGCCATCCGGAGAACGTCCGCCGCTACATGGGCAACGGCCGCGCCCCCGTCCACTTCATCTCCGAAGTTGCCCGCGCTTTCCAGGTCTCCCCCAAGTGGCTCCTGCTCGGCGACGGCCCAATGCGCGCCCGCGGCTGATTCGGCCTTCGCTTGATCCGGCTTTGACCTGATCCGGCCGATCCGATCACGACCTATGAAACACATCCACCCGGCGCCCAAGCGCGCCGGGTTGTTTTGTTGCGCGAGTTGAACAGGACAACAGGCTTCACGGCCTGAAAGCGGGCGAAGGGGCTTGAACCCTCGACCTACGCGTTGGGAACGCGTTGCTCTACCACTGAGCTACGCCCGCACTCGCTGCCATTGTTCCGGCCTCAAGGCCCCAGAGCAAGCCCCGCCCGGGACCGATTACGGGGCCGGCTCCAGCACGACGCAGTCCAGCCCGAAGTACGTCCCAGGCTTCTCGCTCTTGGCGCTGGCCCCGACCACCTCCGCCCGCAGCGTCAGAGCACCATTGAGAGGCTCAAACGTGCCCAGAGCGATGCGGCCCGTCGCTTTCACCTCTCGCACCCCGCTGCAAAGGTCCAGATCCTCTCCCGCCTTCTTCCCGTTCACAGTGAACCGAACGGTCGCGTAGTCCCACGACCGTGTCGCGTACACGGCGACCGCCGCGGGCTTTGCCGCGGGAATCGTGAACTCGACGTAGTCGCCGACCTTGTGAGCCTGCACCCACAGCTGGTGGTCCTTCGACCACACCTCGGCAAACCCGCCCTGTTTCACCGCCACGACCTCATCTGACTTCGCGCTCGGCGCCATGTCCTCGAACTCCAGCGCCCCCTTGATCACCAGCGGCGGCGGCAGAGGCGGAAGCTCGATCAGTTTCGCCTTAGCCGCGTCCATCTGCGGGACCCGGTTCGTCGCCGCGCCGGGCCGCGCGTAGAAGTACGCCGTGCTCGCATATTCCACGTTGCATTCGCGCCAGTGCCACGCCTCGATGTTCATGCTGAGCGACTTGGTGAACGGGATCGCATCCAGGGCGCGGCTCCGCGTCACCGTTGTCCGCCCCCAGTTGTTGTTCCGCGCCTGGCCATCGCAGCGCGTCTGGGCGTGGAACGCCCGATGGAACACTTCCGGCATGCACCAGGCGTATCCGTAATAGTCCTCGGTTCCCGTGCCAAAGTGCGAGGGGAACGTCTCGCCGTCCACGTAAATCTTCTCATCGCCCTCCCCCCACCACTCCTTGACCGGATTGAGCACGCTCAGCACATCGCCGACGTACACACCCTTGCCGGATACATCGACATAGTTGAAGTCGCTGGTGCCCTTGCCGCCAAGGACATGGATCGGGCTCTCGTGGTGCCACGCCGCGTGGAAGTGCATCGACCGCTCATCCCACACCCACGGCTTCACGCGGGCACGGAAGTCGATCTGCACCGTATCGGGACTCAGATTCTCGATCGTGAATGTGCACGTTCTTTCGTACGGCATCACCCACCGGCAGCGCATCCAGCCGTCCTCGCCGGCCGACCGGTAGAAGTCCTGGAACTGGTTGAGCCCGACGCCGGAACCGAAGAAGTCTCCAACCGGGCACCAGATCGTCCTCTCGCCGTCGAACTCGGCCCGGATGATGCACGACCGAGTCGCCTGTGCGAGGTCCGCCGTCTTGAGCGACACCATCATGCCGGTGAGCGCGTGGGGCCCCTCGGGCAGCGTGATGGTCAGTGACTCGCCCGGATGAGCTGTCCGCCCCTGCATCATGCCACGCTCTTCAG
Organism: Phycisphaerales bacterium; assembly: GCA_044222195.1. Taxonomy (GTDB): domain Bacteria; phylum Planctomycetota; class Phycisphaerae; order Phycisphaerales; family UBA1924; genus JAHBXE01. The sequence continues at coordinate 32,657 of JBGANS010000025.1, read as the reverse complement.
CCGTGAAGGAAGGAAGTCCGTGGGTGCGATCGGCGGTGAGGTCCTTGAGAACCGGCTCCATGGTCGGCGCGGCCGCCTCCAGCGCTGCCGTTGAATAGGTCTCCACTCGTGTGCCCGGGGCATAGGTTCGAGCATTGACGTGGTAGTAGAACTCCTTCGAGTCTGAAGTCACCTTGCAGTGCTGGGAATAGGGAATGGGCAGGTAGAGGTTCCATCCGCGAGCGGCTTCGTACGACAGCGCGGCGGGCGCTTTCCACTTCCCGCCGAGCACGTCCGCCATCGGCGCTTCAATCGACGGCTGGTTCGCGCCGTCCAGGTAGATGCGCAGAACGCCCGCGGGGTTGGCGGACCAGATCCGCACGATCGCGCCGGGGCCATCCTGATCGAGCATCACCCATTCGGTCCGACCGGCGTTGTTCTCGCTGCGGAGGAACTGCCGCGAATCGTCGTTGGCGAACCACCCCGGCTTGTCGGGCGAGATGGATGCTCGGTCGTAGCTGCTCGACTGGGTGCAGACATATGGAGGGTCCGGCAGCCGCGCGAGAGTGTCGCGGCTTACCAATTCCTTCAGGAGCGAATCGAGCGAAATGGGCTGGGCGAGCGCGGCGACGACGGCGATGAGCATCAACATGACTTCAGGATACCGCGCCGGTTCGCATCAATCCCAAATCGCCTTGAACTGCTTCCTGCTTCGGCCGGATTCGATGAAGATGGCGATGAAGTTGTTGGATTCGGAGACGTCGTCCGTTTCGTCGAAGAACGGGATGTCCGGGCGCGATTGCGCGTCAACGGTATAGGTCGGAAAGTCGGACTTGGAATCAAGCTTCGGAATGGCTTCGCCGTGAGTCAGCCCGGGCTTGAGGATTCGAACGCTGTTGTCGTTGTATGCGAAGTTTCCAGCCCATGTTTGACCCGTGCCATGAAACGTGCATGTGCGAGTGCCCTTGCCGGGCGTGCCCTCCGGCGAACCCGCCGGCGGGGCGATGGGTGGTTCGGCAAAGCGCGGGGCGATGGCGCCCGGCGCCGGACGATCGAGTCCTGCGATCTCAGGCCCACGATTGCCGAGTGCGATCTCGCTGCTCGAGAACGACACCGACCACTTGGGCATGCGGCCATCGCTCGGTTGCTGATGCGCGTAGCTGACGTTCCCCTTCTTCGTGAAGTCTGCGGAGAACGCGGGGTCCCACAATGCCCGGTCAGGCACCGCCGCGGCCTTGGGACCCTCGAACTGATATGCGTCGCACTTGGAGATCTTGGGGTTGGTCTCGAGCGGCGACACCATCGTGTCCGGCGTCACGCTCTTGTTGAAGACCAGCATCGAGAAGATGTTGCTGGTAGTGTTCTTGGCCATCCCACCGCCGGGGATCGTTGCATCGTTCTTGTCTTCGGAGGAGGGCATCGGGTATTGATCACCGTGGTTGTTCCCCCAGATCACCATCGCCTGGCCGATGGAGCGGATATTTCGCACATCCAGCGCTTCCATCGCCGCGCGGTCCTGGGGTTGGGCGAATGCGAAGAGCGAGAGCAGGGACACGGCGGCGAGAGTCGCCAGAAGTTCAGTCAGCGTGAAGGCTCGGCGCATGGCGTGTTCCCTTGGTGGTGCACACAAGGTACCGCCGGTTCATCGCCGGGTTGCACGAACTAGGACAGGAACTGCATCGCGCGGCCGGGCATGGAGTTCGCCAGGCCCAGGGCTCGCATCGATGAGGCCGACAGGATCTGAGCCCGGCTCAGGGTTGCGGTCTCAGATGCGTAGTCGGTGTCATGGATCGCCGAATACGCCGCGCTCGTGTTCTCGAAAGCCGCGGCGTTCGCACGCTGCATGGGCTCCAGGGCGGTGGATTGGAACGAGCCGATCTGGCCGCGCATGGTGGCAATCTCGGAGATTGCCGACGCGATCGACTGCTGGGCGCCTTGAGGATTGTTCATCGGGCTCAGCGCGCCGCCGGACTGGATGTCGGCGATGGTGAAGTTGCCCGCGGCGGATGAGGTCGCTCCGATTGAGCCGATCGAGGCGTTGCCAATCGACACCGACGCATCACCGACCGACAGCGTCATCGATCCGTCCAGCAGCTTCTGACCGTTGAAAGTGGACGTCGAAGCGATGCGATCGACGGACTGCATCGCGGAATCGATTTCCATCTGGTGGGCCTCACGCTCGGCCTGGCTCATGCCGGCGGTGTTCGCCATGGAGACGGCCGCGGCGTTGGCATCGGACAGCAGGCCGGAGATTTCGGCCAACGCGCCATCGGCGGTGTTGGCGACGGCATCGGCGCGTTCCATAGAGCGAGATTCGGCGTCCAGCGAGGCCAGTGCGGAGTCCAGCTGCTGGGACGCGATCAGGCCCGCGGGGTCGTCGGCGCCGCGGTTGATGCGGGAGCCGGTGGCCAGCTTCATGAGAGAGGAGTTGAACGCGGCGTTGGCCTGCGACACCTGGCGCTGGGCGACCATCGACGGCGCGAATGGGCTGACTGACGTCATGAAGAGTGCATCGGGCCAAAGGGAACGCGGAACGATGGCGAATGGGGTTCCGCCCATAACGCGAGCGGGCTGGTCGGGCGGGGGGAGGCGGGCGAGTCCGGATAATCGCGACCAACCCCGATACGCTGATGGAATGACGACCCAGCGCGGCATGGCGAGCGGCCGATTTTCGAAGGATTCGGATCCGCTCTTTCGCGAGATCAATGACTCCGTCGGATTTGATTACCGACTTCTCAAGCAGGACATCACGGGCTCGATCGCCTGGGCGAAGGCGATTGAGAAGGCGGGCGTGATTGACGGCGCGGAGTGCAAGCGGCTGGTTTCGGCGCTGCGGGATCTCGCGGTGCTGGCGGAGGAACATCCGGCGGCTCCGGTGGCGGATGCGGCGAGCGTGCACGTGGAGGATGTGCACTCGTGGGTGGAGATGCAGCTCATCAAGGCGGTCGGCGACCTGGGGAAGAAGCTGCACACGGGGCGGTCTCGCAACGATCAGGTGGCGACGGACCTGCGGCTGTGGACGCGGGAGGCGATTGATTCGCGGCTGGCGGAACTTCGTGTGGCGCAGCGTGCGCTGCTGGATCTGGCGGAACGCGAAGAAGGCACGTTCTTTCCGGGGTACACGCACCTGCAGCGGGCTCAGCCGGTGCTGCTGGCGCATTGGTGCCTGGCGTATGTGGAGATGCTGGAGCGCGATGCGGCCCGGCTTCGGGATGCGCGGCGGCGGGTGAACGTGTGTCCGCTGGGGTCGGGGGCGCTGGCGGGTACGGCTTATGAGATTGACAGGGGGGCGTTGGCGAAGGACCTGGGGTTTGATGGGGCGACGGCGAACAGTTTGGATGCCGTGGCGGATCGGGACTTTGTGGTGGAGACGCTGGGGGCGGCGGCGCTGTGCGCGGTGCACTTGTCGCGACTGGCGGAGGAGTTGATCCTGTATTGCACGGCGGAGTTTGGGCTGGTGGAGCTCGATGACTCGGTGACGAGCGGGTCGAGCCTGATGCCGCAGAAGAAGAACCCGGATGCGCTGGAGCTGATGCGGGGCAAGTGCGGGCGGATCGTGGGGGCGCATACGGCGCTGTGCGTGACGTTGAAGGGTTTGCCGCTGGCGTACAACAAGGACATGCAGGAGGACAAGGAGCCGCTGTTTGATGCGATGGCCTCGTTGTCGCTCTGCCTGAGGATTGTGCCGCGGGTTGTGGGGACGATGAAGGTGGATCGGGAAGCGTGCCGCGCGGCTGCGGCTGGGGGGTATTCGAATGCGACGGAGCTGGCGGACTACCTGGTTGGTCGGGGTATGCCGTTCCGGGATGCGCATGATGCAACGGGGAAGATTGTGAGGCGGGCGATTGAGATGGGGGTGGACCTGGAGCGGATGCCGCTGGGGGAGATGCAGAAGATCTGTCCGACGGTGGAGGGAATGGTGTTCAAGGCGTTGACGCTGGAGGCGTCGGCTGGGCGGCGGGAGGTTGCGGGAGGGACGGGGCCAGGGGCGGTAAGACAGGCGCTGAAAGAGGCGAGGGGGAGGGTGGAGGGGGTTTAGGTGGGGGGCGGAGAGGGAAATGGCAAATGGCAAATCAGGAGGGGAAAAGAAGATGCTCAAGATGAGAGATGAGCCGAGCATCTTTGGGGTGGGGGATGATTTGTGCGATGGGGGTGTGGGCGCGGTGAAGGGAGAATCGGGGATTGGGTGGGTGATTTGGGTTGGGAATTGCGGCTCGGATGAGCCTTTGGGGGATTGGGGGACGCGTTTGCGCGCGCGGTGGTGGTCAGGAACTGGGGTGTTGCGTCCGAGGAATGAAGATGCTCAGCGCGCTCGCGGAGGGCTGGGGTGGCCGCGCGAGACTTCGAGGAGGCCCTGGCGTGGTGAGGGTACGGAGGTGCATGGAGGCGAGGGTGCGGCCGGATGGAAAGGAGTGCAGGACGGCCCCGGCGGAGCGGCGTGGGCCGGAGAAGGCGATGAGGACTTCGAGGCGTGTCGGGCACGCGAAGACTTTGTTGAGGTCGGGAGCCCGTCCATACACCCTCCACTCGGGGAACTCCCGCCGCGGGCCTGGCTGGCCGGGCGGTTCCACGCGCGCACCTGCACGGCCCAGCGGCGCGGCAGCGGTGGTATACCGCCGCGGGGTGGGGTATGCAAGTGGATGCACTCATTGTTGTGTTTGGCGATAGGGAGGTCCGGTTCGGGGGGCGGGGTGCGGTGAGACGGTACGAGGACCTGGACTCAACGTTGAGTGGGTGAGGGCCGCTGCGGGCGTCTTGGTTGGGGTCGGAGGCAGGGTCACGTGAGAAGACTGGGGCTGGGATGCATCGCCGGGAAGCGAGGGCATCGTGGGGCGCCGCATCATGCCTCTGCAGAGCCAGAGTGCATGCCACCCGAACATGAGGCAGGCCACCCGCCGCACACACCAGCACCCAGTTGGCGATCAGCCCCTTCCAAACCGGGAGCAGTGGCAACACGTGCCATGCCGGGCCAACCGTTGCTGTTGTGGATCCACGCGCCCACTTCATTTCTGCAATATTTCCCAATAGCACGCCACCGAGCGCGACGGTGCTGAAGCTGCCGCCAGAGCCGTCAACAATGACAACATCGGCACGCCATGCCCTAAATGGCCACCCGACGACTCGCCGTGCCATCCACATTCCACCAATGGGCACCGCCACACTATCATGTGATCGCATTGGCCCAGGTGGCGATATGGCACCAGTTCGCCACCACGCCTCCACTATCGCGTGATCGCAAACGAGCTCATACTCTTCTCGAAACGACGAAAACTCTACGACATAAGTCTGTTCGTCCAGAATCCATATAGCTGGAAGTCCGCCGGTAGGTGGAACGAGTGCTAGCAACGCGCTTGTTACCACAACGATCAAGAGGCTGTATGCCACGGCCTCAAGGCAGCGGCGAATGTCTACTCGTTGACACCCACTCCGCATGCGCGACTCACTCCCAGGGATTGATAAGCTCGGGTAGGATGTACACCGCTACACACACTTCAAAAGCTACCCCGGTCGACCAGTCGTGACCTGCCTGACTTTCCTGTACCACCTCAGATGAGAGGAACAGATGGTACCTCCAACCCCCGCGTGGCGGCGGGGGACGTAGCGCAGGCGAGCGGAGCGAGCCGGAGCGGAGTCTCCCGCCGGCACGCGGACGCGAACGCCGCGGGGGTGAATGGGAGCGTTGGCGCGGGGTCGCTGGCGAGCACGGATCCGAACGCGAACTACACGTACTGACGGAATGCATCGGCCTCGGGATGGAGGGCCGGGTCAGAGCGTGTAGGTCTCGTCGAGCATCGGGCGGTCGCCTTCGATCCCCCACTTCCTGATGAGCACATCGCGCAGGGTGTCGCGGGCCTTGGGTTCGCCGTGGGTGAGGATGAGGCGGCGTGGCTTTGGGTTCAGCGACATGGCCCAGGCGGCGAGTTCGGACTGGCCGGCGTGGGCGGAGAAGCCGCCGAGGGTGTGGATCTTGGCGCGGACGGCGACCTGCTGGCCGTGGATCCGGACTTCCTGGGCGCCGTCGACGAGTCGGCGGCCGAGGGTGCCCTGGCCCTGGTAGCCGACGAAGACGACGCGGGTGCTCGGCTTGTCGAGGTTGTGCTTGAGGTGGTGGACGATTCGGCCGCCGTTGGCCATGCCCGAGCCTGCGATGATGATGACGGGGCCCTGGACATCGTTGAGTCGCTTGGAGTCTTCACCGGTGCGGGAGAAGCGGAGGCCGGGGAAGTTGAGCGGGGCGCGGCCGCTGCGGACGAGTTCGCGCATTTCGGGGTCGAAGAGGTCGCAGTGCTCGCGGTAGAGCTCGGTCGCTTCGATGCCCATGGGGCTGTCGATGTAGACGGGGATGTTGTTCAGGCGGCCGTCGCGCTGGAGGCGGGCGAGCTCGTAGATGAGGTCCTGGGTGCGTCCGACGGCAAAGGAAGGGATGAGGATCTTGCCGCGGCAGTCGCGGCAGTCGGTCAGGATGGATTCCATTTCGCGGATGGTGTCGGCGCGGGAGCGGTGGTCGCGGTCGCCGTAGGTTGTTTCGAGGAAGAGGATGTCGGCGCGTGGGAGAGGTGTGGGGTCCTTGATGATGGGCTGGTGGGTCGGGCCGATGTCGCCGGAGAAGCCGAGGATGGTGGAGCGGCCGTCTTCCTGGACGGTGAGTTCGATGCTGGCGGCGCCGAGGATGTGGCCGGCGTCGAACCAGCGTGCGGATATGCCGCGGGAGATGGGGACGGGCTGCGCGTAGGGGACGTTTCGGAAGAGTCGCATGGCGAGTTCGACGTCGGTGGCGTCGAAGAGTGGTTTGGGGGCGGGCTCGCCGGGCTTGCGGTAGGCGATGGCGCGGGCGGCGTCGGCGGCCTGGAGGAAGGCGGCATCCTTGAGAAGGATTTCGCAGAGCTCGCGTGTGGCGGGGGTGGCGTGAATCGCGTTGCGGTAGCCGGCGGCGGCGAGCATGGGAAGACGGCCGGAGTGATCGATGTGGGCGTGGGTGAGGAGAACGGCGTCGAGGCGGTCGGGGTTGAGGGAGGGAGGGAAGCGGTTGTGCTCATCGGCTTCGGGCTCGCCCTGATGGAGGCCGAAGTCGATGAGGATGCGCGACTGAGAGGTCTCGAGGAGGTAGGCGGAACCGGTGACTTCGCCCGCGGCTCCGAAGAAGGTGACTTTCATGAGTTGGCTCTCGTGTGCATCGGATATGCTACGGATGGTGGGGTGGGATGGAAGCAGAAGAGACGTATGGCGATTCCTGCATCGGCGGCAACACTGGACCGGATCAAGATGATCCTGCGAAGGGATTTGAAGCTTGGGGAGAGTGCGCTCATCGCGGACACCATGCCGCTGGTGGGCGGGGACCTTGACCTCGACTCGCTGGACATGCTCTTGCTGGTGACGAGCGTGGAGAAGGAGTTCGGGATCAAGATCGCGAGCGGGTCGCTGGGGCGGGAGGTGTTCCGGACGGTGGAGACCCTGGCGCGGTTCATTGATGCGCAGCGGCCGTAAGATTGTTTCGTGAGGGACTCGATCAACACGAGTGAAGGGATTGTGCAGCGGCTGCCGCATCGGGCGCCGTTTGTGTTTGTCACGCGCCTCGTGGAGTTCACGGCGGGCGTTGAGGGGCGCGGGGAGTGGGATGTTTCGGGTGAGGAGGACTTCTTCCGGGGGCACTTTCCGGGGGACCCGGTGGTCCCGGGGGTGCTGATCGGGGAAGGGCTCGCGCAGGTTGCGGGATTGGTGGGGCTGCACGTCGATGCGCCGGGGAAAGACACGATCGGGCGCGGGACACAGGGTGGGCGGCTGGTGCACATCGATGTGCGGTTTGACCGGGCGGTGAGGCCGCCGGCGGTGGTTTCGCTGCGGGCGCGGCTGACGCGGGAGCTGGGGGCGCTTCGGCAGTTTGAGGTGAGCGCGGAAGCCTGCGGAGAGCGAATAGCGCGTGGGATGTTGACGCTGGCGGAAGTTGAAGGGGGTGGTGCGTGAGAGCATGGGCGTGGCTGGCGGTGGTGTGCGTGTCGTGCGCGGCGCAGGAGGGGAGAGTGCCGGGCGTGTCGGCGACCGAGCCGCCGGCTGAAGATGCGACCCTGATGAAGCAGCTGGAGGAGATCAACGCGCGGACGGCGAAGATCACGGACCTGTCGGCGGAGTTTGAGCAGAAGAAGTTCACACCACTGCTCAAGAGCCCGATGGTCTCGACCGGGAGGGTGAAGGTGAAGGGGGCGGTGATCCGTTGGGACACGATCAAGCCCGAGCCGAGCGTGATGCGCATCGATGAGCGGGAGCTTCGGATCTACTACCCGGCGCAGACGGTGGTCGAGGTGTACCCGATCGGGGAGGACATGCGGAGGCTTTCTTCGTCTCCGCTGCCGCGGCTGGAGAACCTGCGGAGGCAGTTTTCGATTGCGAGATTTGACGCGAAGGAACTGGACGCGGGCGCGGAACCGGCGAAGGTGGTCGGCGTGGCGATGACGCCGACGGTGGCGGAGATCAAGGAGCACGTGAAGCTGGTGCGGGTGGTGATCGACATCGCGGCGGCGTATGCGACGCATATGGAGATCACGGACTCGGACGGGGAGAGGACGGTGGTCGTGTTCACGAAGCTCAGGGCGAACTCGGGGCTGACGGAGAAGGATGTGGCACTGGAGACGCCGACGGGCGTTCGCGTGACGAGGCCGCTGGCGGGTGGAACGGGGGACGGGCGGTGATGCAGGCGGCGGCATCCACGATTGACGCGGAGGCACCGGCGCTGCGCGGCGCGGGTGGTGCGAGGTTGCGGGCGGCGCAGTTCTGGATCCGCGCGCTGGTGACTCTGGCGAACCGGATGCCGCGGGTGGCAAGACTGATGAGGCCGGTCGGCGTGTGGTTTGCGTGGACCTGTTCGGGGCCGATGAGGCGGGCGACACTGGCCAATGCGCGGCGGATTCTTGGGGCGGGGCGGGAGCGCGAAGCGCGAGCCCTGGCGAAGAGGGTGGTAGGAACGTTTTACGACTTCCTGGTGGAGATGGGCGGTCATGGGGGCGATTCGCCGAGCGCCCTGCTGGAAGGGATCGAGAGCGTCGAGGGCGTTGAGGCTTACTTCCGAGCGAGGGAGGCGGGCAAGGGCGCGATTGTCGTGACGGCGCACATCGGGTCATTCGAGGTGGGTGCCGCGGCGATGCGGAAACGGGAAGAACACGTGCACGTGGTGTTTCAACGGGATCCGATTCGAGAGTTCGAGGCCAGGCGAGCGGAGCGGCATGCGCGACTTGGGCTGATTGAGACGCCGGTGGATCCGGCTTCGGGAGAGGACACGTGGAACGTGTGGCTGCGGCTTCGGGATGCGCTGCGCGCGGATCACGTGGTTCTGCTGCAGGGCGATCGCACGATGCCGGGGCAGCGAGGGAGGAAGGTGCCGTTCATGGGCGGGCACGTGAACTTTCCGCAGGGGCCGGTGAAACTGGCGATGGCGACCGGGGCGCCGATTGTGCCGGTGTGTTCGCCGCGGATGCCGGATGGGCGGGTACGGGTGATCATGGAGGAGCCGATCTGGATTGAAGAGACGACGGAGCGTGGGAGCGCAACGGCGCCGCATCCGGCGGAACTGAAACTGGCGAAAGTGATTGAGGGCTGGGTGAGACGGTATCCGGAGCAGTGGATGATGGTTCATCCGGTGTGGTGCGAGGACCGGGCGTGAGCGGACGAGTCGTCATCACGGGTGTGGGGCTGGTCACGAGCCTTGGGCTTTGCGTCTCGGAGACGTGGGAGAACGTGAAGGCGGGGCGGAGTGGCATGGGCCTGATGGCGGCGCTGGAGCAGCGGCCGGCGGGCGGGGACAAGCCGGGGGGCAATGGTGGGCAGGCGCCGGAGTTGCCGAGGGACTGGATGGCGCAGCGGCCGCGAGAAGTGAGGTACCTGCGTCGGGCGATTGACGAGGCGACGGTGCAGGCGGGGCTCGTGCGGGGCGGGGGGTGGCGCGTTGATCCGGCACGGTGCGGGTGCGTGATGGGAACGACTCTGCACGGGATGAGGCAGGGCGGGGAGTTCTTGAGGACGGGGAAGCACGAAGTCTTGTGTTCGTTCCTGGCGTCGCACACGATGGAACAGTCGCTGCGCGGGTTGCCGATTGAGGGCCTGACGGCGACGACGTGCTCGGCGTGCTCATCGGGGCTTGGGGCGATTGCACTGGGGACGACGATGCTGCTCAGCGGCGAACTGGATGTCGTGATCGCGGGCGGATACGACCCGGTGAGCGAGTACGCGTACGCGGGGTTTGATTCGATGCGTCTGGTGGCGCCGGGAACGCTGCGGCCGTTCTGCAAGGGACGGGAGGGGATGAAGCTGGCGGAGGGGTATGCGGTGGTGGTGCTCGAGCGGGAGGGGGGCGGTGGGAAGGCTCTGGCCGAGATTCGCGGGATCGGCGAATCGGCGGATGGGCATCACTTGACGCAACCTCATCCGGAGGGGGAGGGGGCCCTGCGGGCGATCGAAGAGGCGCTGCGGGGGATGGATCGTGCGGAGGTCGGGCTGATCGCCGCGCACGCGACGGCCACGCCGAACAATGACGCGTCGGAGTACGCGGCGTTTGCGCGGGCGTTCGGGGAGCGGCTGGCGAGGATTCCGGCGGTGGGTTTCAAGAGCCATGTCGGGCACACCCTGGGCGCGGCGGGGGGGACGGAACTGATCCTGTCGCTGATGGCGATGCGGGAGGGAGTGGCGCCGCCGACGGCGAATGTAAAGCGGGAGGAGTTGGAGTTTGAGTCGATCGGGATTCGCGAGAAGGCGGAGCGAGCTGACATACGTGCGACGGTGAATACATCCCTCGGCTTTGGGGGGGCCAATACGTGCGTGGTGCTGGGGCGTGCGGGAGGACCGGGAGCGGTGACCGGCTCGGCGGGCGAGGATGATCCGAGGCGGGCGCCGGCGACGCCGGGGCGCGAGGTGCTGATCACGGGCGTGGGATTTCTGGCGCCGGGGATGGTGGGGAACGAAGCGCTGGCGGCTCGCCTGCTCGCGGAAGGCCCGCTGGGCCCGGCGCGGGCGGGGATGCTGGCGGAGAGCGAGTACGCGCATCTCATCAATGCGCGGCGTGTTCGGCGGATGAGCGATTACTCGAAACTCACTCTGGCGGCGACGTCGATCGCGATGGCGCACGCGGGGATTGAAGATGTCGCGGGGTTTGCCGAGGGCAGTTCGGCGATGCTCGGGTCGACCCACGGCGGAGCGGTCTTCTGCCGTGACTATTACGGGCCGATTGTCCGCGAGGGCATGGGGGCGGCGAACCCTGTGCTGTTTGCTGAGGGCGTACCGAACGCGGCGGCGGCGCAGTTGAGCCTGATGCTCGGCGTGAAAGGGTCATGCCAGACGATCATCGGGTCGCGGACGGCGGGGCTCGATGCGCTGCGGCTGGCGGCGCTGCGGATCGCGTCGGGACAGTGGGAGCGCGCCATCGTGAGCGCGGCGGAAGAGGATGCGGACGTGCTGGCGGCGGCGTACCGGCACGCGGGGCTGTGCGCCGACGAACAGGACGGCCATTCTCCGGGCCGCAGCGGGTTTCAGATTTCGTGCGGGGCGGTAAGCCTGATCCTCGAGAGCAAGACCTCGGCGAAAGGGCGGAGGGCGATCGCGAGCGTTGGCGCGGGGGCTGCGGCGTCGGGATCTGGCCGCGAGGGGCTGGCGTCGCGGGTGGCGAGGGTTGCCGCGTCCCTTGGAGGACTCGACAACGTTGTGTGCTCGTCGAACGGGACGTGGATCGATGGAGAGGAACGGGCGGGGCTTTCATCTGGGAGCGCACGGGGAGTGCGTGTGTCCACATTGCGCGGGCACACGCACGAGTTGTTCAGCGCTGGGCCGCTGGCGGCCATCGCGGGCGTGCTGCTGGCGGGGCGCATGCCGCGGGGCGTGGAGACGCCCGAGTGTGCACCGCTGGCCACGGACATCGAACAGTTCGGGGTCCTTGCCAGCGACTACGCGGGCGGAGTTTCGGGGGTCGCGGTTCGCCGGTTGTGAGTCACGCTCGGCGCGGCGCAGACCGAATCGGGTCGGCACTCGCCGGGCTCGGTCGCGGTGCGCGTATTGGCGTATGAAGCGCGACGCTGGTAGCATCCGAATAGCATTCGGGCCAGCACGAAAGACCGATGACCATGATCACGGATGGAAAGCTCAGGGCGGGACCGGCGTTGGAAACGGTGGCTCCTCCCGCGTGGGTGGCGGGCGTGGTAGGCGCTGAGCCGGGCCGGGTGTCGGGGCGAACGGGCGTCCGGGTGATCGACGGCGGGGAGTGGGCGCTGATTTCCGGGACCATCGACGGTGCGGAGCAGCTGGGCGCGCTGGACCTGCAGCACGCGGTGTGTTCGCTGTACCTCTCCATCCGGCGGGCGGCGGCGGGGCTTGATGCGAAAGAGCCGGTGCGACTTTGGAACTTCATTCCCGGCATCCACGCCCGAATGGGGGGTGGCGACGGCGGGTTTCTCGATCGGTACATGATGTTCAACGCGGGGCGGTTCGCCGCGTATGCGGAGTGGTACGGCGAAGGGGACATGGGCCCGCGGGTGGCCACGGCGACGGGCATCGGCCACACGGGCGCGGAGCTGGTGGTGCACTGCCTGACGTCGCGCCGGACCGGGAGAGCCATCGAAAACCCGAGGCAGGTGCCGGCGTATCGATACTCCCGTCGGCGCGGGCCGATGCCGCCGTGCTTTGCGCGGGCGACGATGATGGAAGAGTCGGGCCTGCTGCTGGTCGGCGGAACGTCGAGTGTGTGCGGGGAGAGCTCGGTCCATCTCGGCGACATTCACGAGCAGGCTCTCGAGACGTTCCACAACCTGGCGTGCCTGGCGGATCGCTCGGGCGAGATGTCCGGGAGCACGCGGCCCGGGGATTCAGCGCTGCGACTGGCGCTGGCGCGATACCGAACTTTGCGGGTGTATTGCCTTCGCGCGGCGGACCTGCAGGTCCTGCGTGATCTCGTCGAGGTGTACTTCCCGGGGCTGGACTCGCTGGAACTGAATCGCGCGGATGTGTGCCGGAGGACGCTGCTTGTGGAGATCGAAGGGACGGCGCAACTGCGAGCACCACGGGGGAACGGTCGTGGGTGAGCAACGGGCCATTGGCGTCGTGCCCCGTGCAGGACCGGGCCGTGGTGCGGCATGAACGCGCCCCCCACGAACGTGTTGGCGCGGCTCTTTGAACACGCGCGGCGGCGGCCAGAGTCGCACGCGGTCCGGGTCGCCGGCGATGGCCGCACCCGAGTGGTCACCTACCGCCAGCTGGCGGACGCGGTGCGAGGCGTTGGGGCGAAACTGCGTCGCGAGTCACGCACGCCGAACGTGGTTGCGCTGGCGGCGGGCTCGGGCGTGGAGTTTGCGGCGGCGTATCTGGGGGTGTTGCACGCCGGGTGCATCGTGCATCCGGTGCCGCGGAACTCGACAGCAAGCGAGCTGTCGGCGTTTCTCCGGGCAACGGCGGCGCCTGTGTTGATTGCGGACGCGGCTTCGCGAGTCGCATCGAAGGAAGCGGTTCGGACGATTCCGATCGAATCGGTGCTCGGGTTGGGGGGCGATGGGGTTGAAGACGTCGCCGCGGATGAGGCCTCGGCGGGACTGTACCTGCCGAGCTCGGGAACGACGGGGTTGCCGAAGATTGCCGTGAGATCGCGCCGATCGCTGGATGCGGTGGCGGCGAACGTGGCGCTGGCCGCGCGGCTCACCTCTGAGGATGTGGTGCTGTCGGCGGTGCCGATGTCTCACTCGTACGGGATGGAGAACGGGCTGCTCGGCCCCATCTGGGCGGGATCGTGCATTCACGTGGTCGAACGAGCGGGCGGGTTTGACACGGGCGAGCTTCCGGCGGAGATCGAGCGCGGCGGGGTCAGCGTGTTTCCGGCGGTGCCGTTCATGGTGGATGCGCTGGCGAAGCTCGCGCCGGAAGGGTTGAAGACCCGGCTGCGATTGGTGTACACGGCTGGGTCTGCGCTGCCGCGGGGAGTCGCTCAGGAGTTCTCGCGGAGGTATGGAGTTGGCGTCGGGCAGTTGTATGGGGCGACGGAACTGGGATCGGTGACTTTCGCGGCCCCGGGCGAAGCAGGCGTCGGGCGGGCGCTACCGGGTGTCGACATTGCGATTCTGGATGTGGAGTCGCCTCGGGCGGATCGACCGCGGGCGGCGGGCCAGGAAGGGCACGTCGCGGTCCGGGCGGAGTCGATGCTGTCACACTACCTGGGCGGAGATCGGAGCGACCCGGCGTTTCTTGATGGGTACTTCCTGACGGGCGACCTGGGGCGGCTCGACTCGCGAGGCTCGCTCTCTATTACGGGGCGTCTCAAGCTGCTGATCGATGTCGGGGGGTTCAAGGTCAATCCGCTGGAAGTCGAGCAGACACTGCTCGAACATCCGAGCGTGGGCGAGGTGGTGGTGCTGCCGGTAAAGGTAACCGAGACGGTGTCGAGGCTGCGGGCGCTGATCGCGCCGCGGCCGGGCGCCGCGGTGCACATCGATGAGGTACGCGCGTTCGCGAGGGAGCGGCTTTCGCAGCACAAGATTCCCAGGATCTTCGAGGTCGTTGCATCGCTGCCGAGGTCCGCGACGGGGAAGGTGCTGCGGCGGGAACTGGAGAACTCGGCGTGAAGTGGCTGACTCGGTCGGCGGCGATTGCCGTTTCGGCGGTGCTGAGCGCGTGCGCAGCGCCCCTGCCCACGTATCCGCCGATGGAACCCGCGGCGGCCCTGGACACTCTTCGCGAGCGCGATGCGAAGATCGGCACCATGACCTCGACGGCGACGGTGACGCTCCGCGATGAGAAAGGTTCGAGCGTGTCGTTTGACGCCGCGATCGTGGCGAAGTGGCCCGATCATCTGCGGCTGCGTGCGTGGAAGCTGGGGCACGCGGCGTTCGACCTGACGTTCACGCCGGAAGGGCTGTGGGTGTATCTGCCGGAAGAGGCGAAGGAGAAGATGGCGGACCACGGTGGATTCGCGGTGACCGGAGAGCAGTTCGGGCGGGTGTGGGGGCTCTTTGGGCCGCGGGCGCTGGAGGGCGCGACGGTCGACGCGGGGTCGTGGGCGGGATCTATTGTCGCGCGTCGCGCGATCGGGGAGCGGAGCGCGGGCGGGGGAACAGTGGTGTACGACATCGATCAAACAACCTTGACCGTGCGGGTATGCACGTTCAGGGACGCCGCGGGCGCCGTTCGACAGACACTCCGGCTGGAGGACTATCGCGTGTTTGGCGGCGGACCCGGTGGGCGAGAGAAGACGGTGTGGCCGACGCGGATGGTCGCCGAGGGGGACCAAGGGCGAGTGACCATCCGCCTGGGCACACCGGAGTTCAATGCCGAGCCGGCGCCGGAGGCATTTGTACCGCCTCGCCGGGCGACAAAGCAGCCGGCGCGTGCTACCGATTGATCCCGTGTCAGGCGACCCGTTCATTCCGTTGGTGGTTCCGGTGGCGGCGTCCGCGGGGACGGCGCTGGGCGTGTTTCTGCGAGGGATGTTCGCGCCGACCAGCCGGCTGATGGGGCCGATTGTGGTCCACGGGCCGAGGTCGGGCCCGGCGCGGGTGGCGTTGACCTTTGACGACGGGCCGGCGGAGGGAACGGGCGCGGTCCTCGATTCGCTCAAGGCTTCGAACTGCCGTGCCACGTTTTTTGTCATCGGCCGGAACGTCGAACGACGTCCGGACCTGGTGCGGCGGGCGGCGGCGGAGGGACACCTGATCGGCAACCATAGTTTTGACCACGCACGCCAGGGGATATGGCGGCGTAGCTGGTACTGGGAGGATCAGTTCCGACGGACGAGTGACGCCATCGCTAGGACGGGCGGGCCGGAGCGGTGCGGGTTCTTCCGGCCGCCGATGGGGTTCAAGTCGTGGCGGATGGTGAAGTCGGCGGAGGAGTGCGGGTACACGATGGTGACGTGGAGCCTTCGCGGGATGGATGGGGTGCCGAAGAACACGGAGGAGATTCTGGAGAGGGTGTTGCCGCGGGCGAAGGCGGGCGACATCATCGCGCTGCACGACGGGGCGGAGCCGGGCCGGGCGAGGGACGTGTCGGCGACGGTGCGGGCGATTCCGGAACTGGTGCGGGAGCTGCGGAAGAAGGGGCTGGAGCCGGTCAGGCTTGATGAACTGCTCGGAGACTCGGGAGCTACGGACGCGGCACGCGGCGCGAGGGCCTGCACGAAAGCGCCAGCAGCCTTGCGTGCATCCTGAGCGAGCGCCACGTATCGAGGCCGGGGCGAAAGTGCGAGACCCGGGCGGCGCCGGTCTCGTAGGTGCAGGCAATGGGAGTCTCAAGAATGGAGCACCCGGCCCACGCGGCACGGGTGATGATCTCGACCTCGAAGCCGAAACGATCGGCGGTGACCGGAAGTTGCGCGGCGACCGCCAGGGGATAGATGCGGTATCCGCTCTGGCAGTCGCGGACGCGGGCGCCGGATTCGAGGCGGATGGCGAGGTTGGAAAGGCGCCGGCCGAGCCGGTTTTTCGCGGGGTAGTTCTCGATGGCGAAGTCGCGGGCGCCGATGATGAGCGCGCCGGGGTTCGCTTTGGCGAGCGAGAGCAAGGACGGAAGATCGGCGACGCTGTGCTGGCCGTCGGTGTCGATTGTCACGGCGTGCGTGTAGCCCAGCTCGCGGGCGGCGGCGAAACCGGTGCGGAGCGCGGCGCCCTTGCCGCGGTTGGGCTGATGGACAATCACGGTGATTCGGCCGGCCCAGGCTTCGAGCACTCGGGGAGTGTCGTCGGTCGCGCCATCATTGACGACGATCACGGGGAGGCTGGTTCCGAGCACGGAACGGATGACGGCGTCCAGGGTGCCGGCGTTGTTGTAGGTCGGCAGGAGAGCGACGGGGCGGAATGGGGCGGGGATGGTCACTCGTCACTCGCGGCCGGCGAACACGCGGGCGGGCTCGGGAGGAGGGATGGTGACCGCGCCGGACGACGACCACGCGCCCGGCTTCTCGCCCGCCATGGCGAATCGCTGGTCGCGGAATCGCTCCCGATACTTCGCGTAGGTCACTCCGGCGGCTGAGGCGATCCTGTTGACTTCGTCTTCGCGAAACCCGGCCCGAAGGCTCGCGAGGCAGTCGTGCCGTATGGCGCGGCCGAGGGTGGCGATCCAGGCGACGGCGTAGCCGCGCCGGGACCGGATCAGGTCGTTCCAGATCACGCCGACGCGGGCGAGCCGGTGCATGGCGCGGAGCATGCGGGGCACATCTTCATCGCTGAGGTGGTGCAGGAACATGCCGGCGTGAACGTAGTCGAAGGACTCGGGCGCGAACGGTGAGGCGGCATCATCCAGGAGCTGCATCGCGTCGGCTTCAACGATGCGGATCGCTGGTTCGGTGGCGCACCACTCGCGGGCGACCTTGAGCACGCGCTGGTTGGCGTCGATTCCGGTGATGCGAAGATCAAACCCGGCGTCGCGGGCCCATGCGATGGCCGCGAGCGGAATGTCCGCTGAACCCGTGGCGATATCGAGCATGGTGACGGGCTGGGTCCGCGGCCAGCGGGCGGACCACTCCTTGAGACAGTCGAGCATGGAGTCGATACCGCCGAGGCGGCGGTTGGTGACCTGCACGCAGCGCAGCAGGTAGGCGACGTCTTCCTGGGTGGTGGAAGGGTCGTCGATGATCTCGGGCTCGACGAGGCGACGCACGGCCTGAGTATACGGCGAGGGTCAGGGCGGCTGAATGACCAGCCGCACGGCGGCGGGGTCGTACTGGAGTTCGGCGAGGCGGCCGTCGAGCGAGGCGATGCTCGACTGGCTGAAAGCGCCGACGCGAGTCGAGCCGGTGATGAAGTTGAAGGCCACGCCCACGGCGGGGGTGTATCCGGCGCCCCAGGTGATGTTGACACGCCCGGAGAGCGTGATCGCACCGCCGGCGGTGATGCGGCCGAACAGTGAGTCACCGTCCATGCGCACGTTGAGGACGCCGTTGGCCCCCTGCGTGAACACGCCGGTCAGGGAGAGCCGGTTGCTTCCCAGGCTCAGCGTGCCCGTGTTGACGGCGGAAGAGAAGTAGACATCGGTGCCGAACGAAGCGGCCCCGCCGGCGACGTTGAGCGTTCCCTGGAGATTCACGGGCGCGGCGAAGTTGCTGGACCCGCTGGTGATGGCGAGGCTGCCGGCGCCGCCCATGGTGGAGGTCGCGGAGAACGCGTGCGTTCCGCCCAGCGTCATCGAACCGCCCTGGAAGAACCAGAATGGGCCGACGCTGTTGCCGCCGCCGGTCGCGGCGATGGAGCCGCCGTGGTTCATGGCGTAGAACGAGTTATCGAAAGCGCCGGCGATGGTGATGCTGCTCCCCGGGCCGATGGTGAGCTTGCCGAGATTGGTGAACGCGGCGGGCGAGAACGTCTTGCCGCCCGTGATGGTGAGCGAGCCCATGTTCGTGCGGAGGCCGGCGACGGCGGGGAACGCCGAGGTGGACCCGTGGATGTAGATGGCGGCCATGCTCGTGGCGATGTTCACCCCGGGGATGATGAGTTGGCCGCCGGCGGAGACATTCCACGACCCGCCGGTCAGGGTGGAGGTGCTGACCTGGCTGATGGGACCGGCGAGAGTAAGCGTGCCGCCGGAGACGTTGATGGTGCCGGTGTTGTTGAAGGTGATGGCCAGAGCGAACGTGGAGGACCCCGACCCTGTTTTCGTCAGCGTGCCCGTGTTGGTGAACAGGTTGCCGAGGGGAGAGAAGGTGGCGAGGCGGCCGTCGGCGAGGGTGAGCGAGCCCGCGTTGGTGGAGAGGCTGATGAGCGCGCCGAACGAAGAGTTCACGCCGTTGAGCCGGATCGTGGCGTTGTTGGTGTAGATCTGGGTGCCCGAGATGAAGTTCAGGAATCCGACGTTTTCCACGATCCAGGAGCCGCCCGTGAGGGTGTTGGATGTGAAGTTGGTGACGAAGCCGAGGTTGACCGAACCGACCTGAACGTGAAGGGTGCCGGCGTTGCTGAAGTCGATTCCGGTGCCCGAGGTTGGGAAGGCGAGCACGCCCGAACCGTTCTTGACGAGCGTGCCGAACACGACCATCGAGTTGTCTCCGGACGAGCCCAGGAGCGAGATCGTGCCGTTGGTGGTGACCGTGAGCGTGCTGCCGGCGAGCACCTGGAAGTCGCCGCCGTTGAACGTGAGGTCCCCGCTCGTCCACGTGCCGGTCCCGGCAAGGTGCAGCGCTCGGGACAGGCTCCGCGTGCCCCCCGTGAGGGCGAGCGTGCCGCCCGCCGCGACGATGGTCGTGCCCGCGCCGGCCATGGACCCGGCCGTCCATGCCAGTGTGCCGGTCACGGTGACATTGCCGACTCCCGAAAGCGTGCCCGAGAGCGACAGACTCGCAAAGGTCTGGGAGGCGTTGAACGCCGCGGTGCCGGTGATCGTGAGTGCGCCCGTGTAGCCGAGCACATTCTGGAACGTGACCGATGCTCCGATCGGCCCGAGGGAAGCGGGGTTGAACGCTCCGGACACGGTGATGGTGCCCGAGGTGAAGTTCACGGCGCCCGTCACGGCGAGCTGGCCGCCGGGAATGGTGTGGGTGCCGCCGGTGAAGTTGATTGTGCCACCGCCCGTTATTGGCCCGCCGTTGATGTAATCGAAGGATGCGGCGAATGTGAGCGAGGCCCCGACCCCGACGGCGAGGCTTCCGGTCGTGGTTCCGCCGGCGCCGAGGCTGAGCGCACCGCTCTCGACGGACGCGGTGCCGGTGTTGACCAGTTGCACGCCCGGCGCCCCGGTCGTGAATGCCAGCGTGCCGGTGCCGCGCTTGGTCAGCGTGCCGGCGTTGTTGAACACGTTGAAGCCGGATGCACCGGAGACATTGACCGCACCGGAGAGCGTGGCGGTCAGGACGGAACCAACGAGAATGTTGAGCGTTCCGCCGGACATCGTGAGATCGCCGGCGGTCCATGTGCCGGTGCCGGACAGGTCGATGACGCGGGAGAGCGCGTGCGAAGCGCCGGTGAGCGTCAGGGTCGCCGTCGCCGGGATCGCGGTTCGGCCTGTGCCGGTCATGGCACCGCCGGACCAGGCCAACGAGCCGGTGACCGTGATGGCGCCGGCGCCGCCGAGCGTGCCGGAGAGCGTGAGATCCGTGAAGGACTGCGCGGCGGCGAACGACGCGGAGCCGGAAATCGTCAGAGCGCCGGAGTATCCGAGCGGCGCATCCATGACGAGCGTGCCGCTGATGGTCCCGAGCGTCGCGGGTGTGAATGGATCTTCCACCGTGACCGTGCCGCCGGTGAAGTTGACCGTCCCCGTGGGATTGAACACGGTGGCCCCGAGGATGTGAGTTCCGCCCGTGAATGCAATCGTGCCGGGCCCGGTGATGGATCCGCTGGAGTAGGTCGTCGTCGCGCCCAGGCTCAGGGTCGCGGGTTGAAGAATCTGTATCGCCCCGGCAACGGTGCCCCCGCCGCTGAGATCGAGCGTTCCGTCCTGGACGTTGACCACGCCCGTGAGATTGGTCACCACGCCGAACTCGCCGGCGACCATGCGGAGTGCGCCGACGCCTGACTTGACGAGCGAGCCCTGGATGTTGAGAGCGTTCGCCGCGGTCGTGCCGGTCGCGGTGAGCGTCGACGCGGCGGACACCGTGAACGTCGAGCCGGCGCGCACGACCATCGTTCCGCCGCTGAACGTCATGGCCCCATCGGACCACGTGGCGCTGCCGGAGAGATCGAGGACACGCGCAAGCGTGTGTGCCGCGCCGGAGATGGACAAGGACCCGCCGGCCTGGATCAGCGTGTGACCCGTGCCGGACATGGTTCCGCCGGACCACGCGAGTTCGCCGGAGATAGTGACGGCCCCGGATCCCGCCAGCGTTCCGGACAGTGTGACATCAGAAAATGTCTGCGCCGTGTTGAAGGTGACCGAACCGGACACGGTGATCGCGCCGGTGAAGTTCAGCGAACCGTTGAATGTCACCGTTCCCGCGATGACGCCGAGGGCCAGGGGCGAGAAGGAGTTGCCGATGGTCACCGTCCCGCCAGAAAAGTTGACGGTGCCGGTCGGGGTCAGCGTGGTCGGATTGAGGGCGTGCGTGCCGGCCCCGAACGTGATCGTGCCCGCGCCGGTGACGGTGCCGCCGGAATAGGAGTAGTCGGCTGCCAAGCGAAGCGTGCTTCCGAGCGCGGCGGTCAACGAGCCGGACGTGGTCCCTCCTCCGCCGATCGTGAATGCCCCTTCCAGAATGGTCGTAATACCGGAGTTGTTGAACGCCACGGCATTGGCGCCGGGCACGAACTGGACCTCGCCGAGGCCCTGCTTAACGATTGTGCCCGCATTGCTCAGCGCGTTTCCGGCGCCGGTCCCCGTGGCCTGGAGCGCGGCGTTGGAGTTGATCGCGAGTGAGCCGCCGGTGAGAAGGTTCAACGATCCGGAAGCAAAGGCGATATCGCCGCCGATCCAGGATGCCGATCCGGAGATGTCGATGCGTTTGCTCAACGTGTGAAGACCTGTTGAGGCGGTGAGACTCGCCGCGCCGGGGATGACGAGGCGACCGGTACCCGAAAGAGTTCCGCCGATCCACGTCGTCGGGCCGGTCACGGTCACATCGCCGCTGCCGCCGAGCGTCCCGGAGAGCGTGAGGCTTTGAAACGAGACATTGGCGTTGAGGATGAGCGTTCCGGCCACGGGTCCGAGAGCCGTGGTCGTGAACGTGCCGTTGATGGTGACGGAGCCGCCGTTGAAGTTGAGCGGGCCGGTGGTGCCGAACTGTCCGGCGCTGAACGTGTGCGTGCCGCTGTTGAAGTTCACGGTGCCGGCGCCGGCAAGCCCGCCGCCGGGATTGTGCGTGAAGCTTCCTGTAAACGTAAGGATGGCTCCCGCCTGGACCGTCAGGGGCGTGGTGGTTGACCCGCCGCCGAGGGCGAGTGAGCCCTGCGAGATCGTGATGAGGCCGGTGTTCACGAGCGGCATCGCGGCGGGCGCGGCGAACAGCAGCGCATCCGCGAGCCCCTGCTTGGTCAAGGTGCCGGTGTTGGTGAAGACGTTGGTGCCGCCGGATCCGTACGCCTGAAGCGTGGCCTGGGCATCGGCAATGAACGAACCGTTGTTGGTGAACGTGCCGCCGCTGAAAGCGATACCACCGCCGGACCATGTCGTGGCCCCGGTGTTGACGATCTGGCGGCTGAGCGTGTGCGTGGCTCCGCTGGTGATCGAGAGCGCGGCGCCGGCGGGGATGAGCGTCCGGCCGGTCCCGGTCATCGAGCCCGAGACCCAGGTGAGCGCGCCGGTGACCGTGACATCACCCGCGCCCGTGAGAGTGCCTGAGAGCGTGAGCGAAGTGAACGTCTGTGCCTGCGCGAAACTCACCGAGCCGGAGATGGCGATTGCGCCGGCGTACGCGAGTGGTGAAGCGAACGTCACCGTGCCTGCGATCGGAGCGAGGCTTGCGGGGGTGAACGCGTTGTTGATCGTGACCGTGCCGCCCGTGAAACTCACCGGTCCGGTGGGATTGAAAAGCCCGGCGGGTACGTTGATAGTCCCGCCGGCAAAGCGGATTTCGCCCGCGCCGGCGATCGACCCGCTGGCGCTGAACGTGTAGTTGCCCGAGAGAGCGAGAATCGCGCCGGACAGCACGTTGAACGCCGCGCTCGCCGAGCCGCCGCCACCCAGCGTGAGCTGGCCCGCGGCAACAGAAACTGTCCCTATGTTGCTGAACGACGCGCCCGAGACGTTGGTGGTGAATCGCGTCTCACCCACTCCCAGCTTGGTGAAGGTGCCGTTGCTGACGAACGAGTTGGTGCCGCCGTTGCCGTACGAAAGCAAGGTGGAGGCGGAATCCGCCGTGAACGTCCCGTTGTTGTTGAACGTGCCCCCTGCAAAGGCGAAGTCCCCGCCGGTCCAGGTTGCCGTTCCGTACGAGTTGAGCGTCCGGGAGAGCGTCTTGGCGCCGACCGAACTCAGTGCGATCGAACCGCCGGCGAGGGAATAGGTCTTGCCCGAGCCGGACATGGTGCCTGCGGTCCACGTGATCGTGCCTGGAATCGTGATATCGCCGGCGCCGGTGAGCGTGCCCGACAGCACGAGGTTGCTGAACGCCTGTGCGACCGCGAAGCTGGCCGTTCCTGTGACGCTCAGGTCGCCGGACCAGTTGAGCGCGGCCTGGAACGTGACGCTTCCGCCGATTGGGCCAAGGGCCGAGGGTGTGAAAGGAGTCGAGATGGTCACCGTGCCGGCGGTGAAGTTCACGGGGCCGGTCGGATTGAAGCGACCCGCGGGGAGGGAGTGAGTGCCGCCGGTGAAGTTGACCTCGCCCGAGCCGTTGATCGAGCCGTTGCCCGTGAAGGTGTAGGAATCACCGAGCGTGAACGCCGCGCCAGGGTTCACCGTGAGCGGCGTGCTCATGGACCCGCCGCCGGCGAGCGTGAGCATGCCCTCCTGGAGGACGATGGTCCCGAGACTATTGAATGCGACGCCCGCGGCGAGAACAGAGAATGAAACCTCGCCGCCACCGAGCTTGGTGAAGGTGCCGACGTTGTTGAATGCGTTCGTGCCCGCGGAGCCGAAACTCTGAAGCCCCGCCCCCCCACTGCCGCTGGTGCTGGCGGTGAAGAGGCTGTTGTTGTTGAACGTGCCGCTGGCCATGCGGATGGCGCCGCCGGTCCACGTGACCGCCCCGTTGTTTTCGAGCGTGCGATTCAGGTCGTGCGTGGTGCCGGAGATCGCGAGCGACCCGGAGCCGTTGATGGTGACGCGGCCGACGGGGCCGCCGGTCGTCGCGGGCCCCGCCATGACGCCGCCGGTCCACGTGAGCAGCGATGCAAAGGTGCAGTCCCCTGTGCCGGCGAGCGTGCCGGAGAGGAGCACGGGTGCGGAGAAGATCGAGGCGTCGGAGACTGTGAGCGTTCCCGCGATGGAGAGAGACTTGGCGCTGTTGACGCTGCGGACCGTCGCCGCGCCGTTGACCTGGATCGCGGGACCCGCGAAAGCGTTGATAAGGGCGTCGTCGAGGGCGCCCGGCGCAATGTCCCCAACCCAATTGACGGGATCGGCCCAATCGGTGCCTGTGCCCGCGGGACCGCCGTCCCAGGTGATGGTGGCGAGAAGCTGGCGGTCCTCAAGGCGCTCAAAGAGGTACTCGATGTGGCGTGTGCGGGCTTTACGGAGTGCCGTGCCGGCGCGGGAGATTCGATGAGCGATACCGCGAGACTTGGATCGGCGCATGGGTGCCTCCACCGCGGGGTGAACGAGACAAGGCGCCGCACCGGTCCAAAGGGGAGAGGTGGGCGCTTTCCAACTCGCGTATCGGCGGGGGTGGAAGGGCGATCTGCAGCGAGGGTGCCCCTTGAATTTCGGAGTGCGCGGGTGAAGGCGCAGGGGCGGCCGCGAATGCGCAACAGCGGCGTGGGCTGCGGCCAAAGCTGCCGGATCTGCAATAGTTGAAGAGGCTCAGGGCCCGACGGAGGCCGGATCAACCTGAAAGCGGGCGAAGGGACTTGAACCCTCGACTTCTACCTTGGCAAGGGCGGGACTAGCTCCACCACTTTGCGTTTCGCCCGTCTTTCAAGATGTTTTCCGCTGACCCCTTCCTACCCCCTTTCGGGTCAGGAAGACAGAAAGAGGGTATGGCACCTGCCGCCGGAACGGGAAGACGGTTTACGCGCATCGGCTCAGCTTTGAGGTTGCGAAGGGCGCGATTCCGCCGGGCTCGGTCATTCGCCATTCATGCGACAACCGAAGGTGCATCAACCCCGACCACCTGGACGCGGGGACTCAGAGTCAGAACGTCGCGGACATGGTGGCTCACGGGCGGGACAGGTTCCCGTGGGCGCGGTACGATTCTTCGCATGAGCTTGTGGGAGACGGTCAAGCCGCGTCCAAGGGACATCGCCCAAAACCTGTGGGCTAGTCTGTTTTGGGTGATAATCGCGGCGGCAGCAGTTGGGCTCTTCAACCTCTTTCAGAAGATTCCCGCTCAGTACTACTTCATCGCTGGCGTTGCTGGACTCATCCGCCTTTTCATCTTCGCCGGGCAGAAGGGATATCAACGGGCGGTGCGCCATGCCAAGGCTCTAGAGCCGAGCGGTGCCCCTGTTGTCGTCAAGGATTTTGACAAGCTCGCGGAGCCGCCGCCAGTACCTCCGCCCCCGCCCCCGAGCGTCACCCCCGCCGGACAAAGCAACGGCTCCCTTCCTGTTGCCGACATCTTCAACCCACGAAGCGATGGACTCTTCGACGGATTGTCGGAACTAGAGATTGGGGTCTTGAAGGCGCTTGCCCACTCGCGGAACAAGCGGCTTGCTGTCCGGAGCTTTGAGCCGCGCTCGCACAACAAAGAGTTTCTCTCTACCGACCGTAAAGAATTCATCTACTCGGCAGACAAGCAGGAAACTCAGATTGAGTTGGTTTCGACCGCGAAGCGCCTTTCGGGCAAAGGGCTCTTGATTGTCGATGGGCTCCCCTCCGCTGGTGTTGCGCTGACTCTGCGAATGCCCGAAAAGTATCTTGAGCGTTTCCTACGGATTCATCCGAACCCAACAAGCGAAGCTCAGCTTCGCATGAACTACCGCACCGCAGTCTTCAAAGAGGGTCCGAATTATTGGGAGCATCGACTAGTTGTGACGGTTCATCACGACGAAGGCGAGCGAATCAAGATTGACGCTCTGATTGTTGAGATTCAGTCACGAACACTCACGCTCGCGCAGCAGTATTTCTGCGAATCGTGCTGTCGCAAGGGGCTATCGAACACGACCGGGTTTGCTCCCCTTCGCTTTGAGCTACAGACGCAAGGGCGGACCTTCTTAGAGAAGGGGGATAGTTGGGACTACGGCGGCAACTTAACCGTTGCCCAGCCGTGGGAGCTAACCATGCCGACAGGCTTTGCAAAGCTGGTCGTGGTAAGTCAGGGCAGAGTGTACATGACTGAGGATTGCAGCACCTTTCTTTCTGCGCTGCGAGAGGACTACATCCAGAAGAGGCTGGCGACGAAGCGATACCTTTACTAGGAGCGGTATGTATGTACCCCAAGCACTACCTCGACCTGTTCCCGGCGTACGAGCGGAAGAATCAAGTGTTCGTGGCCATGAGCTTTGACCCGAATTACATGACGAGGTATTCCGCGTTCATCGAAGACGCCATCGTTGCCGCCGGGATGAAACCGAAAATTGTTGCCCGCACAACGGTCAGCGATTCCATTCTGACCGAAATCCTTACGGACATTGGGGAATCGGGGCTCATCTTCGCCGACCTCTCCGGACCAGGGGGAAAGCCAAGTCCGAATGTCATGTACGAAGTCGGCATCGCGCATGCAACTCGACAGCCTCAAGAGGTGATTCTGTTTCGAGGAGATACGGAAACAGATTCGCTGTTCGACATCGCCAACGTCCGCGTCAAGCGGTACAAGGTTCAAGACGAAGCGACAACGAAGACTCAAATCACGACCGCGATTCAAGACGCCCTGAAAGAGATTGACCTCACCAAGTCGCTATTGGTTCGCAGGGTGGCGGAGGAAGTCTTAGCCGACGAATTCACCCTCTTGATTCGCATGGCTCAGCACGGGGGAAAGATTGTCACAAGCCGCCACGAGAAGGCGAACTTCGACGCTCTTGAAAAGCACCTTGAGCGCGGAATTCTCAAACTCGCATCTCTAGCGGTTCAACCCACCAAGGGCGGTAGCAACCTTTACAACCACTTTGAAATCAGCGTCTTCGGCTGGGCGGTAATGGACTACCTCGCTACCCGATTCGACTCCCCGGACCTTGCCTATCTCAAAAAGGTTTTGAAAGACGGTAGAGCGAATCAACTCGCGCGGTATCCCAACCCAAGGTGTCCGCCAGAGCCAAGAGCCGACGAATCAAACAGAGCCGCCCGTTGACCGTCCAGGGCTTGTACTTTTTGACAAGCTCAGAGCGGTACGCCAGCAATGCGGAGGGCTCAAGCTCGGAAACGTTGACGGTTCCGAACCGCTCTACGAAGGGAGCCATTTCAAACCGATAGACGCGAGCCCGCGCGGGGGTGCATTGTCCGTCAATCTGACCTTGAAGCTTTCGGGCCAAGTCGGCAACCGTCCGACCCTTGACGACCATCGGGACAGCGGGAGCCGCGACAGCTTGAGCCATGACAGGAGCGGAGACCTTGGGGGTAGGAAAAGGGGTAGCGGTTTCTTGGGGGGTAGCGACGGGCACGAGCCGCTCGGCGAAGTACTCAAGCCAAGCCCGTTGAGCGGCGGCATGGTCGGACCCGCAATAGCGGTCTTTGCCCTTCTCTCGCCAGAAGTAAACCCCCGTCGCATGTTGCCGAAGGGACGGGAAACCCCGCTTGCCGATTTTGCTTGAGACGCTGGTAAGTGCCGCCATTCTCGCTACCCCTTTTGTCAGGAAAGGGGGGAGAAAAGGGGTAAGGCTCGTTTTTGTTGACTGGTTTCTGAAACGCTCAGCTACCAGTTTGAGCCTTGTTTCAGCGGACCAAACTTCCGAAAGCGGGCGAAGGGACTTGAACCCTCGACTTCTACCTTGGCAAGGTAGCGCTCTACCACTGAGCTACGCCCGCGAAGTACAGGGAACTGTATCGGTTCCCGGAAAGGCAGGGATGAACGTAGACCGGTCGCGTTGGCGTGTCAATCCGGTCAGGCCCCGGAGCGGCCGGAAGCGGGCGCCCCGGCCGTCGGCCGGCCCGACTTTCGTTCCAGGGCCCGGCGCAGGTCGGACACCTTGAAGAAGCTCCTGAACGACACGGGTTCTTCGCCGGGGCGAAAAAAGATGCTGAAGGGGATACCGGTCCCGCCGCTGAGCTTTTTCAGAACCTGGTATCCCTCATCGTTGCCGCGGCTCAGATCGACCTTGATGGCGACCACATCCGTCCGGTTCATCTGCTGAATCCCGGTGGTCGTGTTGAAGACGGTTTTCTCGATGACATGGCAGTTGACGCACCAGTTGGCGGTGAACTTCACCACCACGAACTTGCCCGACGCCCTGGCGTCGTCAATGGCCTTCTGAACAATGTTGCTGTCGGCCGAAGCGGTGTAAATGGTCTGCCACGGGATGCCTGAGGGCCGGGTCATCACGTACCCCAGGCCGAGCGACGCCGCGATCCCCAGCATCGAAACGGCGGCGACCATGGCTCTCCCGCGGCCGGTGCGAAGCAACTTGATCCGCAACAACGCCCACGCAAACGCCGCGGCCGCGATGCCGCCGATGACCCACCACGTCCACGACCCGTGCACCAGATTGCTGAACAGATAGGCCGCGACCGCCACCATGAGCCCGCCGAGCACCTGCTTGAGGAGTTCACCGCCGGGGCCTGAGCGCGGCATCTTGTCGATGAGTTTCGGGAACGCAATGAGCAGCGCGTATGGGGATGCCATGCCGGCTCCCACCACGATCAGCGTTGTGAGACCGACCCAGGTCGGCTGCGTGGCGGCCCAGGCGAGGGCGGCGCCGAAGAACGGCCCTGTGCAGGGCGTCGAGAGAATCGCGGTGAGCACACCCATCAGGAAGTTGCCCTGCAGCGTGTCGCCGGCGGGGTTGATCATGTACACGGCCTGCGGCAGGCGGATCGTGAACACGCCCATCATGCCGATTCCAAGGACGAGAACGATGGCCCCCATCGTCGCAGCGAACCAGGGCATGGAAAAGAGCTGGCCCCACTGCTGCCGGGCGAACGCGATCAGCAGGCCGAGCACCGCGAACATCGCGACAATCCCGATGCAATACACCGCGCCGTACAGCAGCAGCTTGCCGGGGTTTCCGGCCTGCTTCTGCAGGCTCATGACCTTGATGGGGATCACCGGGAGCACGCACGGCGTCAGGTTCAGCAGGATCCCGGCGACGAATGCGATGAGGAAGATCAACGCGTACTGGTTGGCGCCGAGGGTGAACGAATACCCGAAGAAGTCGAACGATGCCCGCGTCGATGTTGGACCCGATACCGGAACGGTGGGAGCCTGGGAGCTCAGCGATCCCAGGGTGCCGAAGACCTTGGCTTCAAAGGGTGTAAAGATCGAAGTGTCGGAATGGGGTGAGAGTGGAGCTTCATTGGCGACTACTTCCCACGTCGCAGAAAGCGGCAGGTCGGTCGGCTGCTGGCAGACTGAATCGTCGCAGGCCTGGAATGACAGCGCCCACTCGAGCTTCTGGACCCCCGGAGCGGCATCGGCATCCACGACGACCGGGACGAAGGCGACCATGCGGCCCGCGTAGGACAGCAGCTTGATGGGTGAACCGGTCAGCGCCGCCGTGCTGAGCTCGACCGGATCAGGCCACTGGATTCCGCCCGGAAATGCGCGGAACCCGGGCAGGCGAACCTCGGCGGGCGCGGGCGCGTCGGTTCCGGCGCCCTCGCGCGGCCCGATCTTGGTCCACCAGGGCGCCAGCCCGTCCACCCCAGAAGGCAGCTTGCCCTTAGAGGCCGAGGGCCAGATGTGCCAGTGATCCTCAACCTCGATGATCACCGCGACGGCGAACTGTTCACCGGCGTGAACCTTGGTGTATTGAGGAACAGCCCGGGCGGTGAGCGGGTCCGCCGGCTGCCGGGCCTCGGACAGGGGAGCCACCAGCGCCGAAACCAACCCCGCCAGGACGATCAGCCATCGCATGCTCATAGCCCTCATTAAACGCCGCGGAGCGTTCCGGGTTCTTCGATGCGGCATTTGTTAGCCCGGTTTCAAGCCGCGCCCGAACCTCGTCCGATACTCAATCGGGGTCTGGCTTCGCCAAGGCGGGCCCCGAGGACGCCGCGTTGCCTGACATTCTTGACCAATCAGAGGTAGATGCTCTTCTCGCCGCGGTTGATTCCGGGGCGATCGAGGAGGAAACGCGCGAGTCCCGGGTCTTTTCACGGCACCGGCGTGACGGCGAGAACACAGAGGTCCGCGAGTACGACTTCAAACGGCCCGAGCGCGTCTCCAAGGACCAGATGCGGGCCTTGCAGACGCTGCACGAGACCTTCGCCCGAAACTTCGGCGCTTCGCTCTCGGGCTTCCTGCGGACGATCATCGAAGTCAAGGTCGCAACGTGCGAGCAGATGACCTATTCGGAGTTCATCTCGAGTCTCCCGAATCCGACTTCGTTCAACCTGATCCAGTCGGACAAGCTCGAAGGTCAGATGTGCCTGGAGATTTCGCCGCTGATCATCTACCCGATCATCGATCGGCTGCTCGGTGGCACCTCGACGGACCTCTTCATCCCGCAGCGGCCGATGACGCTGATCGAGACGCGGCTGATCAGCAACGTGACCAACCGCGGGTTGACCGCGCTCTCGGAGGCGTGGGCCAGCATCCGGCCCATGACGTTCACGATCGCGGCGACCGAGAGCAACCCGCAACTGGTCCAGATTGTCCCGCCCAACGAAGTCGTGGTGGTCCTCGGCTTTGAACTCAAGATGAGCAACCGCGCGGGCACGATGAACCTGTGCATCCCCTACAACGTGATCGAGCCCGTCGTCGAAGAACTCTCGGCGCGGAGCTGGTTCAGCACGCTCAAGAACCAGCGCTCCAAGCCGATCGAAGAGCAGATCACGCGGGGCCTGTCCCGGGCCGGGCTCGGCGTGACCGGAATGCTCGCGGAAACGACGATCACGCTCAGCGACCTCATGAGCATGGCCCCGGGCGACCTGATCGTGACCGAAAAGCCCGCGAGCCAGCCCGTCGTCCTGTGCGTCGAGGGGGAACGCAAGTTCCTGTCCCACATCGGGCAGTTCAAGGGCAAGCGGGCGTTGCGCATCACGCGGCCGATTACGCCCAAGGACCGGGTCGTTTGAGGATCACGGTGCGCAGTTCAAGTGAGGGGGAGTCGCACAGACTTGGTCGTGGGAAACGTTGGGCAAGGTGATGTGCGCAACTGGGATCTCAGGTGAGCGCGTATGTGTTGAGCGCCGGCGCCGGGGAATGAACAAGGCGAGCAAAGGCAGCGCTGCGGCCGGCGCGGGCACACCCACCCACACAAACGGCCGGAAGTTCACGCCGTATCTCGCGTACCCGCCGACGGTGAACACACCGTTGACCTCCTCGACGCAGAGCGCAGCGGATTCTCCGGCGCCGGGGGGGAGGAACTGGTAGAGGTCGAGGAAGCTGTCTCGCGAGCCGAACCAGATGCCCGGCTTGACACCCGTGCCGCGGTTGTAGTGTCCGACCTGGGCGGAACCGCACGTTGCAAACAACGCGGAGAAGGACCCCGGGTTGGAAAAGGGGTGCACATCGCGCATGGACTGGGCTGTGCCGTTCCAGATGGCGGCGTGGTACTGACCATTGGTTGAGTTGGAGGCGCAGTCGCCGACCTGCTCGTGTTCAGACATGCCAGCGATTGCGGAGTTGGATCCCGGCTCCGGATTGAGGTCGACAAAGCTCGCCGCGCTGCCGGACCAGAGCGCGGCATGGCCGATCGCAACCGGCTGCAGCCAACTTACAAAACCGCCTTGCATGTTGCCCCACGCGGCGGAGGCGGTGGAGTCCTTGGCGCCCGCCGGATGCAGATTGACCGCTGAGGCGGCGGTGCCGAACCAGACCGTGGCTCTTGAGTCAAAATTGGTGGCAAAGGCCTGGGTTCGACCCACTTGGCACTGGGTGCTGGCGTCGAGGATCACCGAAGCGTCAGCCCAGCTCGGGTGAAGGTCTACGTGGCTGCCAGGTGTCCCCTGCCACATGGCGGCGCGGGCGCCGAACTCTCCATACTGAATCTGACCGACCATCGCATGAACTTCACCACCATACGGAAGTCCATTGGGGGACAAATTCGTAGGAGCGACGACTACCGACGCCCAGAAGTTTGCTTGACCGTTCGAGTAACCTCCGAAACTCCCGCCGGCGACCGCGTACACCTTGGAATCCACTTGCGGGCTGCTTGGCAACTCAAAGGCCTGGAACTGCGCAAGGCAGTCCCCTCCAAGTGCGAGTGATAGCGCAATCTGAACATTCCACAGAAATGCGCGGAGCGGGTATGGCTTGCAAACGACCATGGCTTTTGCTAATTTGACCCAAGACCTCCAGGGCTGCAAGCGGATTCTGTGAATTTGACGCGAATTCGCATTCGGGCAGGGCCGGAACAGGGGTCGACTCAGGGAGACTTCATCATGCGAAACGGCGTCCCCTTGGGTCTGCTGGCCGCGCTTGCGTGCGGATCGATCGCAAGGGGCCAGGCACTGCCGCCTACGTTCAACACCGTCGCGATGACTTTCCCGTTGGTGAATGGGGATGCCTACAACGAGACCAGCATCTCGGTGAGCAGGACGAATCCGAATCACCTGATCGCCGCGTGCAACTTCCAGCAGGCGCCCTATTTTCAGAACCTGCGCTGGATTTATTACGCCATCAGCACCACGGGGATTCTGGGCAATCATGGGTCGCAGTGGTCGGAAAAAGGCTTACTCCCGCTTCCACCGGGGTATAGCGGAACCGCGTGGCAGTGGTTCGACCCGATGACAGCCTCATCGCAGACTGGCGACAACCTCTGGGTCGGCTGCGTGTTCCGGCTTGGCCCTATTCCCGTCAGCACAGCCGGGTTTGCCGTGTAGCGCAATCCGGCGGGGACCGGAACCTTGTCGCTGACTGATCCGAGCGTGATCGATCCGTTTGCGGGCCCCAAGGACGACAAGGGGATGATCGCTGTCGGGCCGGACCGTGGCAATCCGGGAGCGGAAACGATGTACATGGGGTTCACGCGCGTGAATCACCCGGACCTGACTGACTCCTTGATGTGGCGCAAGTCCACGAACGGCATGCCCGGGGCTGCGTGGTCGCCCCTTGAAACACGGATACTCCCCCAGAATGCGCCGGCGCCTCTTTTCGGCTTCGGCGCCATGCC
>JBGANS010000011.1:0-196816 GCA_044222195.1 Phycisphaerales bacterium | reverse complement strand
CCCCCAGCACCCCCCGAATCTCCCCCCGCACCCTCTTGAGCTCCTCCCCCTCCGGCAACATCCGCGGCCCCCGCACCGCCGCTCCCCCCTCCCCCACTAACCCCACCTCCAACTGCACCAGCTTGATCAGTTGCACAAAGTCGTACGTCGTATCCATCCGCAGGAGCGGCAGGAACCACCGGTACAGCTTCTCCGCTTCCGCTCGCTTCCCATCCCGGGCCAGCTCAAACAGTTTCACCGACTCCCGCGGCAGCGCATTGACCAATCCCGCGATCCACCCCACCGCACCCGCCGCGATCCCCTCCACGATCAAGTCATCCATCCCCACCAACACCGCCACCTTCTCCACCTCCGCCCGGATCGCCGTCACCCGCCGCACATCCCCGCTCGACTCCTTCACTGCGTGCAGATTCCCATGCGCCGCCGCGAGCTCCCCCACCTGCCCCGGCACCACATCCACCCCGTACGCAATCGGGTTGTTGTACAGCATGCACGACAACCCCGTCGCCGACATCACCGCGCCAAAGTGCGCCTTCATCTCCCGCCACGATCCTCTGTACAGATACGGTGGCAACACCATCAACCCCTGACACCCGCCCTCCCGCGCCGCCTCCGCAATCCGCACCGCCTCCACCGTCCCCGCCGCCGCCACCGCCCCGATCACCGGCGCCCTCCCTCCAACACCATCCACACACGCCTTCCACAACTCCCGCTTCTCATCCATCGACAGCGTCGCCCCTTCCCCCAGCGACCCCGGCGTCACAATCCCCGTACACCCCGCGTCAACCAACCACGCCACGTGCCTCCGCACGAACGCCAGGTCGATCGTCATGTCCTTTCTGAACGGCGTCGTAATCGCCGGAATCACGCCGTGCCAGTCTGACCTCTTCATCATTGCTCCTTCAACAGCCCCGCCATCCTCGCCGGAGAATACGGCCTCGCATCCATCACCGGCTCCCTTCCCGCAACCACATCCGCAATCAACTCCGCCGTCCCCATCGCCATCGTCAGCCCCAACCCCTCGTGCCCTCCCGCGAGATACACACCATCCATCAACGGATGCGCCCCGATGATCGGCAACCCATCCGGCGTCGCCGCCCGCAACCCCGTCCACATCCGCACCGTCTTCAACTCCAGAACGGCCGGCATGTACGCCGCCGCGCTCGCCATCATCGCTCCGATCATTCGATCGTCAACGTCCTCACTCTCAACATCAAACTGCCGCGACGACCCGATCACGATGTTCCCACTCGCCCGCGGCTGCACATTGAACGACACCGACTCCGCCCCGCCGCCGTGCGCCTTCTTCACGTACCCCATCTCGACGATCTGATGAGAGCAGAATCCCTGTCGCTCTTCCATCATCACCAGGTGCCCCTTGCGAGCCCGCAGCGGCAACCCTCGCGACAGCTCCCGAGCCCATATCCCCGCCGCGTTCACCACCACATCCGCCGATAGCTTCGTTCCATCGTCCATCAGCACGCCGCGCGGCACGACCTTCGCCACCGCCCGCCCGGTCATCATCCGATCTCCCACGATTCCCGCCTCGACCAGCAACCACGCAGCCGCAACAGGTGGCAGCACGATGCTGTCCCCGGGCACGACCACACCGCCCGCCAGGCCTTTCCTTAACCGCGGCTCACGTGCCGCCACCTCGGCCCCGCTCAGCACCATCGCCTCCACACCCGCAACGTTCAACCGCTCTGCCTTCGCCCTCGCGGCCGCCATTTCCTCCGCGTCCGCCGCGACCCACAGGGTTCCCCATCTCCGCCATCCCGCTTCCACCGGCAGCCGCGGCAGGACCTGGTCCCACAGCGCTCGGGACCGCGCCGTCAGCGCCAGCTCCGCCTCCGGCTCATCCATCACCACGATGTGCCCCATCCCCGCGCCGCTCGCGCCGGCTCCGACGCCGCGCCGATCAATCACGCGGACCGCGAACCCTTCACGAGCAAGCCTCCACGCGCAGCACGCGCCGACGATCCCGGCGCCGATCACGATCGCCTCGCGGCTCACAGCCTGATCCCGTGCTTGAACGGGTCGCGGTCGTCGATCAGGAGCGTGCTCTCGGCCGTGATGAACGCCCGTCCGGAGATCGTCGGGATCACTTTGTCGTCCTGCACCCGCACCCGCCCGACAAACCGGCTCCCGATGATGCTCTCCTGCCGCCACTCCTGCCCTGGCTTGAGCTTGCCCTCCGCATACAAACACGCCATCTTCGCGCTCGTTCCGGTGCCGCATGGCGAACGGTCATACGCCTTGCCGGGGCAGAGCACGAAATTCCGGCTGTCGCAGTCGCTTGTCTGCGGAGGGCCGAACAGCTCGACGTGATCGATCTCGCCGCCGTTC
The DNA here is from genome assembly GCA_044222195.1 of Phycisphaerales bacterium. Classification (GTDB taxonomy): domain Bacteria; phylum Planctomycetota; class Phycisphaerae; order Phycisphaerales; family UBA1924; genus JAHBXE01. The sequence goes on along the minus strand of JBGANS010000011.1, from coordinate 194,470 downwards.
GCACCGGTCACTCCCGCGCGTTCCAGCCCCTGCCTCGTCGCCCACGCGAAGGCCGTCAATCGTTCGATGTTCTTCGCGACCAGTTCCATTCCATGGTCACTGATCAGGAAGAACCAGTTCCCACCCCAGGCGATGTCGCCCTTGACCGTGCGGCGCGAGCCTTCGAACTCGACTTCTACGGAAACCCCGGCCGCGTGCCGGTAGGACGGCACGTTCTCGATGCTCACGATCCGATCAGCGCCGAGTTGGATTGTCACTTCGCCGACAGGCGTTTCGACGATGTGCGACCCCGCGCCGATCTTCCCGAGGTGGGCGAGCGTCGCGGCCAACCCGATCGTCCCGTGCCCGCACGAGTGCAGCAGTCCGACGTTGTTGAAGAAGATCACGCCGCACACGGCCCGCGGGTTCACCGCCGGGACGATCAACGCCCCGACCATGGCGTCCGACCCCCGCGGCTCGTTTACCACGGCGCTGCGAACGGAATCGAATCGGTCACGGAACACACGCGCCTGATCCGCCACGCTCCCGCCATGCAGGTCCGGCCCGCCGCTTACCACCACGCGCGTCGGCTCTCCCTCGGTGTGCGAGTCGATCACGCAGATTCGATTCACTGGTCCTCCTGGGCGCTTCAGCGACCGCCAAGTTTGCCCGTGACGCCGGTCAACGTGACTACGCCGAAGACGAGCAGCACAATGGCCAGAGGCCTGTTGTGGTAATGGAAGTGGACCAGCGCGGCCAGGCCGATCATTCCGAGGCCGGACGCGGCAGTCCCCAGACGGCCGGGGACCACGGTGGCCACGACGATCACGGCCGCGATCGCCCCCGCGAGGAGGTCGTCGAGCTTGAGCACGAACCACGCGACGCCGACGAGCACCAGTTCAATGGCGGCGATGCCGAGTCGAGACCTGAGATTGGGTGCCCAGTTCTTGTTGTCGCCCATGGGCGGCCTCCATGTTCACCAGCGCACAGGGTACCCGAGGGCGTCGAGGCGCGTGCCTACCAGCGGATCCGTTTCATCCTGTGGGCGGCTTCGGTGAGGCGATGGGCGTCCACCGTTAACGCCACCCGGAAGTACTCGCGACCCCGCTGGCTGAATCCGGCCCCGGGGACAACCACCACGTCCGCCTCTGCGAGCAGGCGGGCGCCGAACTGCATCGAATCCATTCCCCCCGGCGTCCGGGCCCATACGAAGAAGCCGGCCCCCGGTGAATCGATCTCGCAGCCCGCTTCGCGAAAGCCCTGGACGGCGGCGTCGCGTCGCTGGCGGTAGAGCGCCCGCATGGCGTCGACCGATGGATCGTCGAAACGGCGTAGGGCGAGGGCGCCCGCCTCCTGGATCGCGTTGAAGGTGCCCGAGTCCACGTTGCTCTTGATGTCCTGGAGTGCGCCGGCGACCTCGGCGTGCCCGACCGCGAAGCCGATACGCCATCCGGTCATGTTGAAGGTCTTGCTCAGCGAGTGGAACTCGATTGCCCTCGTGGTTTCGATGTCGGCATTGCGGGCCTGCCAGAGGCTCGGGGGTTTACTTTCGAAGTACAACTCTGAGTACGCGAGGTCGGAAGCGACGATCGTTCCCCGGGGCGCGGCCCACTCGATCATGTTCTCGTAGAAGCGAGTATCCGCCGTCGACGCTGTTGGATTGCTCGGGTAGTTGACCCAGAGGAGCCTCGCGCCGGCGCAGGCTTTCTCGGCCAGCGCCTCGGGCGACGGCTTCCAGCCAGTCTCGCGCGATACGGGCAGCTTGTGAACGCGGCACTCGGCGAGGATCGCACCGATGTTGTACACCGGGTACGCCGGGTCGGGGACGAGCACTACGTCCCCCGGGTTGGTGACAGCCCACGGCAGATGTGAGATACCGTCCTTGCTGCCGAGCAGCGCGACGATATGCCGGACGGGATCGACCTTGACGCCGAAGCGCTTCAGCATGAACTCCGCGGCGGCTTCGCGAAAGGCCTTGAGTCCACCGCCGACCGCCGGGTACTGCTGGTTCACCAGCGTCCGCATGGCGCGGTTCATCTCATCGACAATAAACTCGGGTGTCGGTTTGTCGGGGTCGCCGACGCCGAGGTTGATCACGTCCGCGCCGGCGGCGATACGCTCGCGTTTCTTGCGGTCGATCTCGTCGAACAGAAAGGGCGGGAGAGCCTGCAGACGCTTGGAACGGACGGTGCTCATGCGGGCGGATGGTAGGAATCCGGCGGCGCGGCCACGAGAGAATCAGCAAGCCGATGCGCGGCCTCGGACTCGGGTCGGAGCCAGGCGACGTCCACGGGCAGCTCCGCCGCGTTCGCCCGCCAGAGGAGAAGACGACGGCGAAGCCGCGTGGTGTAACCGTGGGGCAAGTAGCCTCGATCCAGGAGAAACTCGGCGAGTTGGCGGGGGCTCGTCCCGGCGTGCTCGAGCATCTCCGGATTGACTTCGGTGATGACGAGAGCGCGGTGTGAGTCGAGTATTCGGGTCATGCCTCGGAGAGCCCGGAACTCAAAGCCCTCAACGTCCAGTTTGATGACGAGTTGACCCCGGATATCGACATTGGCGTCGTCGAGGCGCATCGCCCTGGCGATGGAGGACAGGGCGCCGACACCGCGATACCGATCGGGCACCCTTGAGAACGTGGCGGCGCCGAGGTTGCCGTCGAGCGGCAGGGAGAGCTCGAGCGTCGCTTCGGCATCACTCAAACCCGCCGCGTGAATCGAGACGTGACCGAGGTGATTGGCGGCCACGTTGCACCGCAGGCGGTCCAGCGCCCGGGGGCTAGGCTCGAACGCGTGGACGCGGCCGGCAGGGCCGACGCGCCAGGCCCCCATGAGGGTCATCGCGCCGATATTCGCGCCGCCGTCGATAAGTGTGTCGCCGGTTTGCAGTGCTTTCCAGAGGAGCGCCTGCGTCGGGACGTCGGGCCAGCGCCGGATCACCCATGCGAGCCGCTGAAAGTAGTCGTCAAGGCTCAAGTCAAAGGAGTAGTGGTGCCACTTGGCGCGGATCCGGCGGTCACCCGAGGCGGGCCAGACGCCGTCAAGCGCGGCGATGGCCGTCTCCGCGAGACCTACGGATCGAGGGAGTTCGAGCCTCGCGTATGCACCGACGGCCGCTCGCACGCACGCGCCGACGCAGGAAGCGAGTCGCGGCGATCGATCGCGAAGGCGCCGGTGCCACGCCGCGACGCGGGCGACGTACTTCCACTTCGATTCTCGGAGCGAATCGGACACAGGCGAGGGTCTACTTTCTTCCCTTTTCCTTCTCGGCGCGTCGGCGCTGGAGCTCGGCGTCGACGAAGTCCTCGATGTCGCCGCGGAGGACGGACTCGTAGTCGGTGCGTTCGTGACCTGTGCGATGGTCCTTGACGCGGTTGTCGTAGAAGACGTACGAGCGGATCTGGGTCCCCCATCCGCGATCGAGAGACCCGCCGGCGGCGGCGGCGATTTCCTTTTCGCGTTTTTCTTCGGCGAGCTGCTCGAGCTTGGCCTGGAGGACGGCGAGGGCCTGGGCCTTGTTCTGTGGCTGATCGCGGTAGGTGCTGGCCACGACCATGATGCCGGTGGGCTTGTGGACCACGCGGACGGCGCTCGCGACCTTGTTGACGTTCTGACCGCCGGGGCCGGAGGCGCGAACGAAGGGGGTGATCTCGAGGTCCTTGTCCGGGATGTCAACGGTCGCTTCTTCGAACTCGGGGATGACTTCGACGGTAGCGAAACTCGTCTGGCGCTTGCCCTGGGCGTTGAAGGGGCTGACGCGGGCGAGGCGGTGCGTGCCGCGCTCGCAGTTGAGGTAACCGAAGGCGTAAGCGCCCTTGACGTGGACGGTGACCGAGTCGATACCGACCTCGGCTCCAAAGCCCTTGTCGACCTCTTCGATGGAGAAGCCCATTTTCTCGCAATAGAAGATGTACATGCGGAAGAGCATGTCGGCCCAGTCGTTGGCTTCGGTTCCGCCGACGCCGGCCGAGATGGTGAGGAAGCAGTTCCGGTGGTCGTGGCGGCCGGAGAGGAGCGACTGGAGCTCGACCTTGGCCATCTTGGCCTGGAGCTGGAAGAGCTGCTCGTCGGCCTCCTTCAGGAGTTCCTTGTCCCCGGCCTCCTTGGACATGTCGTAGCCAAGGTGGGCGTCCTCGAATCGCTTGACGACGTCGCGGAGCGGCTCGACCTGCGCCTTGAGGCCCTTCATTTCCGCCAGGATTTTTTTTGCGGACGCCTGGTTGTCCCAGAACCCCGCCTCACCCATCCGCACTTCGAGTTCCCTGAGGCGCTCGACCTTGGAGTCGTAGTTAAAGCGAATCGCGGATCGTCAAGATCCGCGCCTCGAGATCGTTGATGACAGGTTGGTGGGCGTCGTAGTGCACGTCAGGGCTCCGTGGGGGTGTCGGACGGGGAGTTTAGGGTTGCCACGAAGAGATTTCTTGATTTGATGCGCCGACAGCAGACCGCGGCGGCGTTCAACTGGGGACACCCAAGGAGACTCTCATGCGTCGAACGATATTCGCCATTCTCGCGGCTGGAATGCTGTTGCCCGTCTCGCCGGTGACCTCGATCGCCGGGGCGCAGGTCGTGCAGGTGACGGCGCCCGAAGTGATTTCGGTCGAGTTCAAGGGTGGCACGGTTCTGCAGTACATCGAGGCCCTGAAAAAGTCGGGCAAGGCGGTCAACATCGTCGCCTCGGAGCGGGCGGGTAAACAGCAACTCTCACCGGTATCTCTCAGCCAGGTGTCGGTCGGGGTGGCCGTGTTCTCGATCCAGGCGGCGGCGACTTCTGGGAGTGGCAACTGGAGGATTGACGTGATCCAACCTCCCGGACCGCGCTTTCCCGGAGGCACCGCAATGTACAGCGCCGGCGAGGCCTACTCGGTCGACTTCTATCCCCTCGGCAAGCGCGGCGAAGACGTTGTGGTGGAATCGTATTCGCTTCAGCGGATCATCCGGCCCGAAAGCAAGGGCGATGGGCTTGATCCGAAAGTCGTCTTGACGGCGATTGAGACCGGCTTGAAGCTGCAGAATGAGGGAACGGAGCAGCCTCCGGACCTTCAGTTTCACTCGGATTCGGGGCTGCTCTTTGTCCGGGGAAGCAGCGCGGACGTTCGGCTGGTCGGTTCGATCGTGGGGCGACTGGCGGACGATGCGAAGGTGAGGGCGGCGGCGGCCGAGAAGCGAGCGGCGGAACGCGCGGTTCGCGAGATCGGCATCAAAGAGGCCAAGCTGGACATCGAGGTTCGCGAGATTGAGCTTGAGGCGGCGAAGGCCAATCTGGATCAGGCTCATCAGATGGCGGACAAGGGGACCTTGCCGCCTTCGGAGGTGAAGCGGATGGAGGTGGAGTTTGCACGGGCCCGCACCAATCTTGAGCGTGCGAAGCTCGCGTTGGACCGGGCCCAGATCGTCCCGGCTGACTCGACGAGTGCGGAAGAACGCCCGGGGGAGGCCGCGCCGGCGAGTCCGGTACCGGACCCAGCGGGAAAGGGTCAGGTTCCTGCGAAGACCACCAAGCGCCCCGGCGGGAAGTGACAATCATGCTGGGTCCTTTCATGGCGGGTCCTTCGGAGCCGACGCTTGCCCGATCGGAAGGCAGTACCGGAGAGCGAGGCGTGGGTGCAGGCCACCACGAAGGCGATCGCACGGGGAGATCGGAGGGTGCTTGGGGAGTTTTACGAAGCGTGGTTTGGAAGATGCTTTGCGATGGCCCGCTCTATCACGGGGCGCGACGAGTCGTTCTGCCTGGACGCCGTACAGGAAACGATGCTCCGTGTGATCCGAACGCTCCGCCCGATGGACTCATCGGCGGAGCTTTCGGCGTGGATGGGAAGAACCATCCATTCGGCCGCTCTCGACCTACTGCGGCGCGAGTCGAGGCGTTTGAGGCGAGAAGCAGCGCGCGGGTGCGTGGGCTCGAGCGTCCAGGCGGAAGCTACGGACGAGCGAATCTCGTGGGTGCTGTCGAGGCTCAAGGAGCTTCCACCCGGGGATGGGTCGCTCGTGGCGCTGAGGTTCGGCCAGGGCCGGTCGCTGGAGGCTGTGGGAGCGGGCGCGGGCGTTTCCGGGGATTCGGCGCACGGGCGGCTGCGCCGGGCGATCGACAAACTCCGGCGGTGGGCGAAGGAGGCCGATCGTGAGTGACCTGAACTCGACGCGGGTGGACGAATCGGTGGAGGTGCGGCTTTCTGCGCAGGGCGAAGCGCGACGGGCCGCGATGCTTCGGGTTCTCGATGGCGCGATGAGGCGGCGGAACATCGGGCGCGCGGCGGGGCGGGCGTCCGCCGCAATCGCGGGCGTCGCGGGGGCCGTGGCGATCGCGTGGGTGGGCATGGCGCCGCGAACAGCGCCCCCACCGCCGGTGGCGGAAGCGATAGGCTCACGTCCGATGGTGGCGATGATCGCGACTGACCCGACGATTCTCGATCGCCTCGCCGTTCCGGCGGGAGAGCTTTCCGCCCGGACCATCACGGACTCACAGCTGCGGATACTGCTCGCGGATCTCGGTGTGCCGACGGGCTTTATCAGGACCGGCGGCCGGGTGATCCTGGCGAACGACATCGGACCCAAGGACGGTGAACCGAACAACGACAGTTCGTCATGATCGGTTCGTGCTGTTTGCGTTGACTCGACGGGTGATTGACGAGGTCTACCGCTTCGCCGCGCCGGCCGGGCCGACCACCGCCGCGATGACCGCGGGGTGGACGGCGAGCTGGTTCGGATGTAGGTGAGTTAGTTCGGCCTGGCGGACCTCGGTCTTTCCGAGCAAGGTGCGCAGCTGGCCGAAAACACCGGAAGCTGCGAAGACAGCGATGCGGTCGGGCGGGATACCGAGTTCCTGGGTTGCGCTCTTGAACCAGGTGTGGAACTCACCCGCGAAGCGCCGCTGCGATTCCTCGGCTTCATGCCCGAGCGATGCGGACGATGGGGCCATGTGGCCGGAACCTGCGGTGGCGCCGCCGCGGCGTTCGCCGCCGCCGAGATGAGAGGGCCTGTGTCGTTCGTGCTCGCTCTCGTGCGCGTTCTCGATGGAACTGGTCAACGCGACATGAAGACCACCGCCGGGAAGGCGCGAGCAGGCGAAGAGGGCGGCGCGACGGTTGTCAACGGTCACGATCCAATGTTGAAGCTGGTTCATGGCGAGCCTTTCTGAGCCGCGGGCGCTCCGGCTGGAGTTAGTTGAACGTGATGAGCGGCTTGATCATGCCATCTTCCTTGGTCTGCATCATCTTGAAGGCCCTGGTGATGTCGGCGAACTTGAAGCGGTGGGTCGTCATCGGGAGTGGATCGACGCGCCTGGCTTGGATCAGCCGCATGAGACGACCCATGCGTTCGGATCCACCGGGGCACAGGGCGGTGCGGATGGTCTTGTCGCTCATTCCCACACCCCAATCGAGGCGGGGGATGGGCACGGTGTCGCCGTCACCGTGGTAGCCGACGTTTGAGATGGTTCCGCCGGGGCGCGTGGCGCTGATGCAGGCGGCGAAGGTCTGCGCCAAACCGAGCGCCTCGATGGCGGTATCGACGCCCTTGCCGGAAGTGGCCTTGCGGATCGCCTCAACGGGGTCTTCCTTGGTGTAGTCGATGACGAGATCGGCGCCGAACTTCCGGGCCATGGCCGCGCGGTTGGGTTTGGACTCGACGCCGATGACCAGGCCCGCGCCGAGGAGCCTCGCCCCAACTGTCGCCATCATCCCGATCGGGCCTTCGCCAAAAACCGCGACGCTTCCTCCCATGGGGATGTTGCCGAACTCGGCGGCGATGAAGCCGGTTGACAGCATGTCGCAGCAGTACGCCGCCTGTTCGTCGGTGAGACCGTCAGGGATCGGGGCGAGATTGGCGATGGCGTTGTTGACGTGGAAGTACTCGGCCATGCTGCCGTCCTTGACATTCGCAAACTTCCAGCCGCCGAGCATTCCGCCGCACTGGGATGAATAGCCGCGCTGGCAGTTGTCGCAGGCGTAGCAGGGGGTGATGGCGTTGACTGCGATGCGCTGACCGACCTTGAAAAGGCCGGCAGAGGCCACGACCTCACCGAGTTCGTGGATCACGCCGACGGCTTCGTGCCCGAGCGTGAGATCTTTGCGCGGGCCGATGGCGCCGGCGACGGTATGGGTGTCGGACGTGCAGATCAGGGCCGCCGTGGTGCGGATGATCGCGTCGTTCGGGCCTGCACGAGGGATGGGCTTGTCGATGATGCCGACTTCCCCGATGCCGTGCATGACAAATGACTTCATGGTCGTGGGCATGTGGACGGCCCTCCGAAAGAGAATCCGCTACTGAGATGATTGCGGCCGCCGCGTACGGCACCACCGGGAAACTTCCCCGATGTCGGCCCCTGTGCGAACGCTGGCCCATCGGAAGACCACTGACGGAAGCACATACCCGTCGCGCGGGCGAAGTCGTTCGGCTGGTTGGGCTGAACGGGTCGCTACGCCTTGACCAGGCGTGGCCCCATGTCGGCGGCGAAGCGGGACATCGCGTTACGGGTATCGACGACCACCCGGGCGTGCTGGGCGATCGCCGCGAAATCGAAGGCTTTGTGGGCGGTGGCGACGATGACGGCGTCGTAACCGGCGATGGCCTTTGGTGTGAGGGGCACGCTCCTCATGGCGAGGTCGTGCTTGCGGGCGGGCCAGGTGGCTGGAACGTGAGGGTCGGAATACTCGACGGTGGCGCCTTGAGCCCGGAGAAGGTGGATGAGTTCAAACGATGGGGACTCGCGGGTGTCGTCCACATCGGCCTTGTACGCCAGGCCGAGGATGAGCACTCGCGAACCGGAGAGCGGCTTGCGCTCGCGGTTGAGCGCGGCGGCAACCCGCTCAACCACGTATCGCGGCATGGACGTGTTGATTTCGCCGGCGAGTTCGATGAAGCGGGTTGGGTGGCCGAACTCCCGGGCTTTCCAGGTGAGGTAGTACGGGTCGATGGGGATGCAGTGTCCGCCAAGCCCGGGCCCAGGGTGGAAGGGCATGAAGCCAAAGGGCTTGGTAGATGCCGCGGCGATGACTTCCCAGATGTCAATGCCCATCGCGGTCAGAACGATCTTCATTTCGTTGACCATGGCGATGTTGACGGCGCGGAAGATGTTTTCCAGGAGCTTGGCGCTCTCGGCGACTTCTGCGGAAGACACTTCAATGACGTGGTCGAGGCCGGCGCGGTAGGTGGCGGCGGCGAGGGCCGTGGACCTGGCGTCGAGGCCGCCCACGAGTTTGGGTGTGGTGCGCGTGGAGTGGCTTTTGCGGCCCGGGTCCTCACGTTCGGGTGAAAACGCCACGAACACATCTTCCCCGAGCCTCAGATTCGGGTTCTTTGCGGCTGCCATCATGGCCGGAGCGAAGTCGGAGCGGGTGGTGCCGGGATAGGTCGTGGATTCGAGGATGATCAGTTGACCTGGACGGAGGGTCTTGCCAATCGCCTGGGCCGACTTCACGACGTAGGAGAGGTCCGGCTCCTGGTGGCTGCCCAGGGGAGTTGGGACACAGACGATAAGAACGTCGGGCTCGCCGAGGCGGGACATATCGCCGGTCGCTGAGAACCGAGGGCTCTCGGCGAGTGATTGAGCAACCGAATCGCCGAGGTGCTTGATGTAACTCCGACCGCGTGTGAGGGCTTCGACCTTCTTTGGGTCCGTGTCGAAACCGAGGATGCGGAGACCACCGGCGTGCAGGGTGTGCGCCAGGGGCAGGCCGACGTAGCCCATGCCGATGATGCCGACGAGGGCATCTCTCGAGCGAATCCGGTTCTGCAATACGTCGTAAACATCCATGCGTTGCTTCGAAGGGCCGGTGCCCAATGCTCTTTGGGATGCAGGCCAGAGTGGCCCGAACCGGGGTTGTGCAACGGCTTATCGGCCGCGGATGGGGCCTCCATCACTCGGGTTGGCGGCTTTCGCAGATTGGCATGAGGGGGGATGAGCCCTCAACCTGAAGAGAAGGCCGGTCGATATTCGCGGCGAGGCTCCTCATGACCGTTGCGCAGACAGTGCTGCCACTCGGACCCGAAGCGGGGCCCGGACCACCCGGCGCTCCACTCAATGCTGTGGCTCTGCGCCTGGGGGGTTGGTACAGCGCGGTCAAGTTCGCGGCGGAATGGGTGCTTTCGCTCGGGCTGCTGATCGTGGCCTTGCCGCTGCTTGTGGCGCTTTCGCTCATCCTGGTAACCACATCACGAGGACCCGCGATCTACACGCAGGTGCGACTGGGACGTGATGGAAGGCCATTTCGCCTCTACAAGCTTCGCACGATGACGGCCCACTGCGAGGCCGAGACAGGACCGGTCTGGTCGATCGTGAACGATCCTCGAACGACGCCCTTTGGCCGGTGGCTGCGAGCGTCGCACCTGGATGAACTGCCGCAACTCTGGAATGTCCTTCGCGGAGAGATGAGCCTGATCGGTCCTCGCCCGGAGAGGCCTGAACTGGCTATGAAGATCGAGCGGGTCCTGCCGGAGTTTCGCCAGCGCCTGCAGGTTCGCCCGGGATTGACAGGGCTTGCGCAGGTGATGCAGCCGGCGGATGTCGACCTGCACACCGTGTGCTTCAAGCTCGCGCACGACCTGGCGTACATCCGCCGGGTGGGCCCGATTGTTGATCTCCGCATCGCTCTGGCAACGGCGGTTCGGATGGTGGGGCTTGGTGCGCGGACGTCACGCTGGATTGCGGCGGCGTATGCCCCGGACCGGCCGATTGAGGCGCCGGAGGTGGCTGCTCCACTCCGATTGACCGTGCCGACGCTCCGGATCACCGGGACAGCTGAATCCCCACCTGTTCAAGAACTTTCCAAGGCGGCCTAGGCCATGCTCCATGAAGTCGCTCAACGGCTGATCGGCGTCTCACCGCGCGGGTGGCCGGCGGCCCTGCCATGCACGGCGGGGGGTGCTTTCTGAGCACGGCATCATTGCCAGAGCCCGGCCTGGGACCGGACCTGCCGTCGGGGGCCTCGCTGGTCATCTCGTGCGCCAGCGTTCCCGCCAGGGTGGCGGCACGAGAGGCGTGGGTGGCGCGGTTGGCCCGGATCAGCGACATGGCGGGCGTGGTCCTGCTGATCCTTGCGATCATGACGCTCATGTTCCGTCCGGCGGACCTGATTCCCTCGCTGGAAGGCACCCCGCTGTATGAGACCCTGGTGGTCTGCTGCCTGGCCGCGGGGCTGCCGCGGGTGGCTCGGCAGCTCTCGGCGCGGGCGCTATCTGGGAACGCCATCACCTCGCTGTCGCTCCTGTTGATACCCGCGATCGCTCTCTCGCAGCTCATGCGGGGCGACACCTGGAGCGCGAGGATGGGAACGGCCGAGGCGGTGAAAGCCGGGCTCCTGTTCCTTCTGGTGGTGGGGCTGATCACGACGACGGCGAGGCTACGGGCGCTGCTCTTTGCGGTTGCGGCGGGGGTCGGCGGCGTCACGCTTGCGGCCCTCCTGAACTTCTATCACATCGTGCATATCTCCGCCCTGGAGACGGTCGCGCAGCGGAGCATGGAGGATCCCGAAGCGACGCCGGTGCTGCGCCTGTGCGCAACAGGCATCTTCAACGACCCCAACGACTACGGGCTTGTTCTGGTGCAGAGCCTGGTGGTCTGTGGGTACGCCCTCAACTGGAAAGGCCTTGGGCCGAGGCGATGGCTCGTGCTCCTGCCGATGTCGCTCTTCGGGCTTGCGCTGGTGCTGACGCACTCCCGGGGTGGACTGATGTCGGGCGCGGCGGCGGCTACAGCGTTCCTCGCGGCAAGATTGAAGTGGAAGAATGCGCTTCCCGTGGTGGCTCTCCTGTCCCTGGTCCTGCTGGCGCCATTCTGGGGCCGGCAGGCGCAATGGAACATCTCGAATCCGGAAGACACGTTTCAGTCGCGGCTGGACCTGTGGCGATCGGCGCTCGACTGCTTTCTGAGCGCTCCCCTCTTCGGCATCGGACAGGGCCGGTTGGTGGATGAGATCGGCCAGGTGGCGCACAACTCGTTTCTGCACGCGTTCGCGGAGCTGGGGTTGCTCGGCGGGATGGCGTTCATAGGCGCTTTCGCGCTGGCGGCCCGGGGTGTGTGGCGTGCGCGCCCGACGGATGATTCGCTCGCCCGGATGCGGCCGTATGTTGTGGCGATTGTCGTCGGGTACTCGGCGGGCATTCTCGCGCTTTCCCGGTGTTACACCGTACCCACGCAGCTGCTGCTCGCGATCGCGACCGTGCACCTGCGGCTGTCGGCGGAGTGTGGAGGGGCGGTCGTGCCGCGCGTCAACCGCGGGACCCTGCAACGGTGCGCCGCCATCGGCGTGCTCTTCCTCGCGGGAACGTACCTCTTTGTGCGCATGATGCTTCTTCGGGGTCTGTAGGCAGGGTCGATGTCCGTCGAGTCGGGGCCGCGATAGGACCAAAGGCGGCGACCCGAAGGACCGATATCCCGGTATGGACCTGAGCCAGGCCAGACGCCTCCTCTCGGAGATTGCGCCCGACGCCCGCGTCGTTGATGTCGGGGGCGGCGCATCGCCTTTTCAGCGGGCGAATCACGTGATCGATGCGCTCTCATTCGACGAATCGGGCGCGGGCAGCGACGGGAACGCTCACCGCTCGCTTGGCGTCGAGCCCCGATTCTCGCGCGAGACGTGGACACAGGTCGACCTGTGCGACCGGAGGCCCTGGCCATTTGCGGACAAGACGTTCGACTTTGCGGTGTGTTCCCACCTGCTGGAGGATGTGCGAGACCCGATCTGGGTGTGTTCCGAGATGTCCCGGATCGCCCGCGCCGGGTATGTCGAGGTTCCGTCGCGGGTTGAGGAGCAATCGCGCGGCGTGGAGAACCCGTGCTACTCGGGGTATTGCCATCACCGCTGGCTCGTGAGCCGCGTTGGTGATGCCCTGGAGTTTCGACACAAGCCACACCTGCTGCACTCGATCAATGACGCGATCGTGACGGACGTGTCTCCGGGCCGCCGGATCAACCCGCGGCACTCGGTGCTCTCGCTCGATTGGGTTGGGTCGATCGGGGCCCGCGAGATACTTGAGTTTCGGGAACAGGCCATCGTGGATGAACTGTGCGCGTTTGCGCACCAGGCCAGGATGCTGCCAGACCTGACGGTTGAAGTTTCCATGCCGCTGTCGAGGCGCGTGAAGCGGCACATGCTGTACCGACGAATGGCGCGCGGGGGGCGATAGCACCACACCATGACCTCCCCACTGCTCGACATCCGCGGCCGGCATGAAGGACCCACGAGGGGACGGCGTCACCTCGGACCCGTCGGCACTTTCTCGCTTCAAGAGTGCCGGCACCCACTGGTTGACGAGTTGTATCGCGCTCGCAGCGTGCCGGTGGCGGGCGGCGGCTCCACGGCCATGAACGTCTATATTCCTCGAGAAGAGGGCGACTACCTCTACTCGCTTGTCCGCCATGCACGGCCGACGACTTCGATCGAGGTCGGGATGGCCAATGGGCTCTCGACGTTGTTCATCGCCGCGGCCCTTCGCGACAACGGCTCCGGTCGGCACATCGCGATCGACCCGTTCCAGACAACGGCGTGGCGGGGCGCCGGGACCGCGGTGCTCCGGCGGGCGGGGCTTGAGCGCTTCGTCGAGGTGCGTGAAGACTACTCGCACCGGGCGCTGCCGGATCTCGAACGCGAGGGGGTCCGAGCTCAGTTCGCGTTCATCGATGGGGCCCACCTGTTTGACTATGTGATCACGGACTTTCTGTGCATCGACCGAGTGCTGGAGGTTGGCGGCTTGATCGCCTTCGACGACTCGGATTGGCCGGCGGTCCGACGGGCGATCCGCTTCGTTCTCGCGAACCGCGACTACGAAGTCGCGTTTCCAAGGATCGTGATTGAACATCGGCGGCCGACTCCGACGCTCTCGGCGCGGGTGATTCGTGCCGCGGCACACGCCCTTCCAAAGTTTGGCGGGAAGTTGAGACCGGACTTTCTTCACACCGACGAGGCCATGGATATCCGCGGGCGGTGCGTGGTTATGCGCAAGCGCGGCGAGGAGCATCGTGACAGTCAGACGCGCTGCCATGTCGAGTTCTGACCGCGCCACCAGCCGTCCCGGCAGGCGGGCACGCGTCGTGGTCGCTTCGAGCGGCCTTGGGCATGTCGCGCGCGGGGTTGAGTCCTGGGCCGCGGACCTGGCTCAGGCTCTGCATGTACGCGGTGTGGATATCACGCTATGCAAAGGCGGCGGCGTGGCTGCGCATCCGTACGAACGCGTGCTGCCGTGCCACCGGCGAGCGTCGGAGGAGGCGAGGCGGCTGTCGGGGCGGCTGCCACGCTGGCTGGCTTGGCGGGTTGGCCTTGGCACAACCTATGGAGCCGAGCAGGTCACCTTCGCGTGGCATCTGGTGCGGTTCCTCCGCGAGCACAACGCCGACGTGCTCCATGTTCAGGATCCGCTGGTGGCGCGAATCGCGGGGCTTGCACGACAGATGCGAATCATCCGCACGCGGACCATCCTCGCCCATGGAACGGAAGAGTCCCGTCGGTTCCTTCGATCGATGCCGTGGGTGCAGCATCTTGCCCCTGAGCATGCTCGGGCGTGCCGCGAAGCCGGGCTTTGGAGGCGGGGCTGGACCACCATCCCCAACTTCATTCACACGGATCGCTTCCGGCCCGGTCGGTGCGACTCCCTGCGCGATGAGTTGGGCATTCCGAGGGATGCGTTGGTCGTGCTCACCGCCGCGGCCATCAAGAGGGCGCACAAGCGGATCGACGCCCTGTTGCACGAGTGCGCCCGGCTTCGAGAGGCTCATCCCGACCTCCCCGTGTGGCTGGTCATCGCAGGTGGGAAGGAAGCGGACACGGATGAACTGGTCAGCCTGGGCCGGGACTTGCTCGGCGAACGGGTTCGCTTCCTGGTTCGCTTCCCGCGGGAGCGGATGCCGGACCTCTACCGAGCCGCGGATGTGTTCGTGCTGGCAAGCCTTACCGAGATGATGCCCATCGCGCTGCTTGAGGCGGCGGCGAGTGCGCTGCCGCTCGTGGTCAATGACGACCCGGTTCTGCGGTGGGTGTCCGGCGCGGGAGGCGAGGCGATCGACATGGCATCGCCGGGCGCGATGGCCGCGGCGGTTGCACTGCTGCTGAATCGCCGTGAGCATCGGGTCGCGTTGGGATTCGCGGCGCGCGAGCACTGTGTTCGACACTTCGGGGAACACGCTGTTGTCGGACAGGTCATGGAGTACTACGACTCCCTGCTTCCCGGGGGCCTACGGGTTGTCGATCCGTCGCCCGCACGAGGACAGGACCCGATCACGCAGCGCGTCAGCGTGGTCATTCCAACCTACAACAGCGGACAGTGGATCGAAGCGGCGGTTGACAGCGTGCTGGCTCAGACCGTTGCGCCGGTTGACCTTGTTGTTGTGGATGACGGGTCGACGGACGACACGCGGGCGCGACTCGAGCGGTATCAGGGCCGCATTCGCTATGTGTACCAGCACAACGCGGGCGTCGCGGCGGCGAGAAACCACGGTGTCGCGCTGGCTGCGGGGTCTCTGATCGCCTTTCTGGATGCGGACGATGTCTGGCACCCCCGGAAACTGGAACTGCAACTCAGGGCGATGGCGGGCCATCCGGAGATTGGACTGATCGGCGCACGTGTGTACGAGTGGCCGGCGGCCGACGTACCGGCGGTCGATTCAACCGATGCATCTCTTGAAGTGATTCCGTGGCGTCGGCTGGTTGTGCGCAACAGGCTGGCGACGTCTTCGGTCATGCTGCGCCGCCGGATCTTTGACGAGGCAGGCGGATTCGACCCCGAGCTGCGGGGGCCTGAGGATTACGACCTGTGGCTGCGAATCGCAGAACGTGCCACCATCGCGACCCTCGTGGCGCCGCTCACCGGGTACCGCACGGTTGCGGGGAGCCTCGGCGGCAAGCCGGCGTCGATGGAACAGGGGCTCACACGCATTCTCGGCAAGCTTGATGCGCGACAGGTGTGGCAGTCACGCTGGCTCCTGCGGTGCAAGGCGAGGAGCTATGCGGGTTACTCGTGCGCGTACATGTACGGCGCGGCGGGAGACCAGGTGACGGCCCTCCGAAAGATTGTTGGCTCGCTCGTTCGGTACCCATTGCCGTATCAGGCCGACGACGTGCGGATGCCGTGGGCTCGGTTGCGGCTACTCGTGCGCACGCTGCTCCGGTGGTGGCGAGGCTCACGACTTAACCCGGCGGGAGGCGCATGAGCGATACGGTGAATACTCCACGGGCCCGCACGGCGCGACGTGCGCTCAGAACGGCCGCCCGCGCGGCGCTGACGGTGCACCTGCCCGTCTGGGGCGGTACGCGGCCGCTGTTCAAAGTGCTGTACGCCGCGCACGTCTTCGCCCGGGAATCGTTCGCGTGGGCGGTTCGGTTCGTCTGGTTTGAGCCACTGTTTCGGAGCCAGTGTGAATCGGTTGGGCGGCGATTTCACATGGAGAGGCTGCCCTACCTCTCCGGATCGGGCCGCCTCACGATCGGGCACGATGTCCGGCTGTCGGGAAAGTCCGGATTCGGCTTTGCAGGACATCTCGCGGCAACGCCCGCGATTTGTATCGGAGATGGCACGTTCATCGGGCACGACTGCTCCATGCATGCCGCAACCTCGATCACGATCGGCAAGCGATGCCTGCTCGCCGGAAGAGTGGCGATTCGCGATCACGATGGTCACCCCGTCGATGCGGACGCCCGCCGCCGCAATGAACCTCCGCCGCGGGAGGCCATCAGGCCGGTGAACATCGGAGACGATGTGTGGATCGGCGCCGGCGCCGTCATCCTGAAGGGAGTGCGCATCGGGGATCGGGCCGTCGTCGGCGCTGGGGCCGTGATCACCAGCGATGTCGCCGCCGACTGCATTGTTGCGGGAAACCCGGCCCGCGTGATTCGGAGATTGCCTGACTCGTGCTCAAGCACCTCGCCGGCGACAAGTGCGGCGACCGATAGGGCCGCCGCGTGAACACCTCCTCTCTCACGGCTCCTGGCACGCCGGAGGGCTCGCCGCCGACGGTGCGCCGTACGCTCATCGGTGCCGCGTTTCTCTCGATTCAGCCGCTGGCGCTCAACGCGTTGAGCGTGCCGGCGATGGCGTACATCATTCACCAGCTTGGTCCGGAGCGGTATGCCCAGTGGGCGGCGTCGGTGGGGTTGCTGGCCTTTCTGACCGTTCTCACCAATCTTGGATTGCGGGCGGCGTTCGTGAGAACCGTGGCGGGCGACCCCGGCGCGGCACGCAACGCGCTGGCCGACCAGCTGGGCCTGCGGGTGACGCTTTCCATCGTCGCGGGATCGATCGCGTTGGTCGCGTGCGTTCTGCTCGGGTACTCAGGGACCGTCGTTGGTTGTGCCGCGCTCGGGGCACTCGGGCTGGTGCTGACGTCGGCGGCGACGACGCTGGGCGACCTGGTCCAGGCCACACACCGAATCCGCTCCTTGGCGATTGTGAACTTGATTTCGGGCCTCGCGCTCACCGCGGCCTCGGTTGCAGCGGCCACGGCTGGAGCGGGGCCCTTGGGCATGGCAGCGGCGTACATCACGGGGCCGGCCGTATCGGCGGTGCTCCTGGCGGTGCATGTCCAGCGACGGGTGTGCCCGGTGTCCCTCCGGTGGTCGGCGGCCCGGTTTCGTGGGTTGCTGGTTCAGAGCAGATTTCTCGCCGCGCATCAACTGCTCTTCGCCGGGAGCGGGCATGTGGAGGCGCTGCTTTCGCCGCGACTGCTGGGAATGCAGACATTCGGGGTGTTCGCGGCCGGCGCGATGCTGGCGAATCGCCTCGTGGCATTGCCCGATGCTCTGTGCGCGGCGGCCTATCCCGTAATGGCCGCGGCGAACCGGCGAGGTAGTGGTCCCGGCGGGTTGATCATGCTCCGCTACCTCGCGATCGTTGTGGCCGGCAGTTTGGTGATCGCGGGAACAGGCACGGCGCTCGCCGGGCCGCTTGGAAGACTGCTGCTTCCGGCAGAGGCTGACGTTTTTGCATTCGTTGTCCGCGTAACGATCTGGTCTCTGCCTCTTATCGGAATCGAACTGGTGCTCGGATACTCGCTGAGTGCCGCGGGCCGGGACTCGCTGCAGGCACGACTCGCCGTTCATGCTGCGGCGATCAGCCTGGTGGGGTCCATCGGTCTGGTCGTATGGTTTGGCATCGAAGGCGCGTGCTGGTCGATGCTTTTTCGGCCGGCTGTTCGGGCATCGTTCCTTGCGGGCGCATCGATTCGGACGTTTGGGGCGGCGTCGAGATCGATGACCGCGGTCGGGGCCTCACACGCGGGCTCCATCCTGCCGATGCGAAAGGCGGGATGAGAGCATGATTATCGAAACACCCAAGCAACCGTCTCCGGTTCGTACGCGGTCAACTCGGCCGCGTCGTCCTTTTCTCGCCATGGCGTGCTGGGGCTACCTGGCACTGGCCGGAGGATTGTGGCTGGCGATGCGGGAGCTTGGAGACCAATCCTGGGCGGGTGCGTTGCTGCTCTTTGCTCCTCGTTGGCCGTACGCCGTGCCGCTGGTGCTGCTGTGGCCATGGGCGTTGGTGATGAGGCGGTGGTGGTCGGTCGCGGCGACGGCCATGGCTTCGATGGTGATGATCGGTCCGGTCCTCGGCTTTCGGGTCGCGATGCCCCGCGCTACGGCAGAGCGAGGCGAGCTCCGCCTTCTGAGCTGCAACATTCACCGGCAGAATCTCGACGCCGCGAAGTTGGCGTCGTACATCGAGAGCGTGAAGCCCGAAGTCGTTGCACTCCAGGGCTGGTCGGACATGCACCAGGAGGCCCTGTTTCCGGAAGGGCAGTGGGAAGTGCATCGCCAGGGAGAACTTCTGCTGGCCAGTCGTTTTCCGGTCGGCAGGATCGAGACGCTCAAGCTCGCGGACGATCCAGATGTCGCTGTGGGCGAGCAGGGCTCGGCCGCGCTGTACGAGATTCGGATGCCCCGGGGGACCGTGAGCCTGATCAGCCTGCACCTGGCTTCACCGCATGCGGGGCTGAACTCCATGTGGTCGGACAAGGGCGAACGGCTTGCCGACAACGTGGCCCGTCGCGAACGGGAGGCGGCCAAGGTTCGCGAGCTGGCAGGCCGGACCCAGGGCACGCTCGTGTTCGCGGGCGACTTCAACACGACGAGCGAGAGCCCTATTTTCCGCCAGTTCTGGGGAGATTTCACCGACGCGTTCCTGGAGCGCGGATTCGGCCTTGGCTTCACGTACTGGAATAACCACACGCAGATCCGGATTGACCATGTCGTGGTGGATGCATCGTGCGATGTTCTGAACTGCTGGGTAGGCCCGGATGTGAACGCGGCCCACCGGCCGCTGGTCGCGGACATCGACTTCCGATAACTCACGCGATTCGCGCCCTTCAACGCGAGTGCCCTTTCGCAACGGCCGATAAGACTTCACCCGCCGCCCTCGCATTTCGAGGTGGTGTCGCTCGTGTATGGCCAGATTGTCCCGCACCGCGCATGACGCTCTTCCCGCTTTCAATCGCGCTTCGCACCGGCGAATCCCAGCGGGTTCGCGTCGCGCACATCGCCCTCCAGCTTGATACCGGCGGCATGGAGCGACTGCTTGTTGAGTTCGCCCGGCACGCGGATCGATCCGCGTTTGACCTTCGGTTTGTCGCCTTGTCCGGTCGGGGTCGATGGGCGGACGAACTTGCCGCCCTCGGCTGGCCGGTCACCCTGATGAACGCGCGCGATGGGGTTCGCCCTTCGCTCGTGTATCGTCTGGCACGCTTGTTTCAATCAGAGCGCATCGATGTGGTTCACACGCACAATGTGAAGCCGCTGTTGTACGCCGGGCCCGCGGCCCGACTGGCGGGAGTTCCGGGCGTCGTCCACACCCGACATGGCCGACGGCTCGGCACAACGCCCGCCCACGCCCGCCTTTTCCGGCTCGCGACTCGATGCGTAGACCGCCTCGTGTGTGTATCGGACGATACGGGGCGGCTCAGTCTCTGTGAGGGCGTTCGGGCCGGCCGGGTCGACATCATTCGCAATGGCATTGACCTCTCACGCTTTCCGTACGCCGGGCCACATATGGGCGGCCCGGCGGTGTTTGTGGGTCGGCTGTCGCCGGAGAAAGACTGCGCGACACTGCTTCGCGCGTTCGCAGCCGTATCGGGCCGCGTTCCGTCGCTGACGCTCGCGATCGCGGGCGCCGGCCCTTGCCGGGCGGACCTGGAGCGGCTCGCCGCGGACCTGTCCCTCGGCACTCGCGTCGAGTTTCTTGGTGATGTCGCGGATGTTCCCGGACTTCTGCGTCGGGCATCACTCCTCATCCTCCCATCTCTTTCGGAAGGGATGCCCGTCGCCGTGCTGGAGGCCATGGCGTCGGGACTCCCGGTGATCGCTACGGATGTAGGCGGAACTCCCGAGGTCGTGGACCATGGCGTCACCGGCGTGCTGGTGCCGCCGTCGGACGTCCCGCGGCTCGCGGAGACCATCGCGGACGTCGCGACACACCCTGAACTCGCCCGCACGATGGGCGCTCAAGGTCGCCGAAGGGTCGAGGCGGGGTTTGACGTCCGAACCATGGTCGCGCGATACGAAGGACTCTATCGAGACCTGTGCCCGCGGATCGTGAGGGCCGTCGCATGAGAATCCTCGCCCTGACCAACCTCTACCCCAACGCCGCGCAGCCGCATCGCGCCAGCTTCAATCGGAGGCAGCTCGGGGCATTGGCACAGGAGCACGACGTTCGGATCATCGCGCCCGTCGCCTGGACAGACCGATGGAAGTCGGGACGTCCAGCCGCGGCGGATGTCAGCGGCGAGAGCGGGCTCGTCGTTGAGCATCCCCCCTACTACTTCACGCCCAAGATGTGCCGCGGGCTGTATGGCCACTTCTACTGCCTCAGTGTCGAGAGATGCTTCCGCAGAGCCGTGCGAGAGTTCAACCCGGACATCGTGCTCGGGTGCTGGGCGTATCCCGATGGATGGGCGGCGGTGCACCTGGCCCGCGAAGCAGGGCTGCCCGTCGCCGTCAAGGTTCATGGATCGGACTTGTTGACGCTGCGGACGGACGGTGACGACGCACGCTGCCGTGAGACGCGGCGCGTGCTCAGGCAGGCCGATGCGGTCATCGCCATCGGGAGCCACCTCCGCGATCGTGCCCTGTTCCTTGGCGCTCGACCGGAGTGCACACACATCGTCCGCAACGGCATAGACACCCTGGTGTTCTGCCCCGGTCCGCGCGCGGAGGCGAGGAAGCGGCTGGGCGTGAGTCTGGCCGGCACAGTGCTGCTCTTTGCCGGAAACCTCGATCACGTGAAGGGACCGGACCTGTTGATTGACGCGCTCACGCAGCTCGATCGTTCGCCGAACCTGCAGTGCGTCTTCGTCGGCGACGGCCCCCTCAAGGGGTCGCTGCGGCAACGGGCCGCGAGCGCCGGCCTGGGCGACCGAGTTTCTTTCCTCGGGTCTCGACCGCAGCTCCAGCTCGCCGACTGGTATCGCGCCGCGGATGCGTTGATCCTTCCAAGTCGCTCCGAGGGCGTTCCGAACGTGCTCTTGGAAGCCGCGGCGTGCGGTACGCCTTTCATCGCCGCGGACGTGGGCGGAGTTTCAGAAATCGCCCCGCCGGACGCCCTGGTCGTGCCCAATGACGCGGCCGCGCTGGCCGCAGGGATCCGCGGCGCGCTGGCTCGCGGCGATGAGAGGCGTACCGCACGCGTCCGCTTCCAACCGGGCTCATGGCGGGAATCGGCTCACGAACTTGGCACGATTCTTGAATCGGTCGCGGCCCATGTTCCTTCTCTTGGGAGGCGGGCCGCGTGACACCCATGGCGATCACGCTGGCCATTCTCGGGTTCTGCCTGTTCGCGGTCCTGGCCGTCGGGGTCCGGGCGGTACGGCGTAGGAATGCCCACCTGTGGCTCCCGGGGTATCTCCGGCAGTCGGTACGGCGGGGAAGCCGCCCGCGGTCAGGCCCTTCCAATCCCATCCACGTGATTCTCTGCATCGCCGACCACTTTGAGCCTGAGTGGGGCGGAGCGTCGGATCGGGTCGCCGATGAACGGGTTGCGGCGTGGATCGAGAAGTACCCTCAACTCTTCGGTGGCTTGCGAGACAGCGACGGACGATGCCCGCGGCACACGTTCTTCTATCCTATTGATCAGTATCAGCCCCGCCATGTCGGTTCGCTCGCGGAGCTGTGCCGCGGGGGATTCGGCGAGGTCGAGATCCACCTGCATCACGACCATGACACCGCGGCCAACCTGGAGCGGACCCTCCGCGGGTTCACAGAAGAGCTTTCGCATCGGCACGGATTGCTCGGGGCGTGGCCGGACGGGCGCCCGGCCTACGGGTTTGTTCACGGCAACTGGGCCCTCGACAACTCCAGACCTGACGGGCGCTGGTGCGGTGTCGATAATGAACTCGAAGTGCTTCGCCGCACGGGTTGCTACGCCGACTTCACGCTGCCGTCGGCCCCGGATGCGACCCAGACACGGACCGTGAACAGCATCTATTACGCATCCGGGTGCGACGGGCGGCGCAAGTCGCACGATCGCGGCGTGGCCGCTGGGAACAGCCATCCACCCCCCAACAGCCTTATGTTAATCCAGGGCCCGCTCGGTTTGTGGTGGAAGCGACCATGGCGACCGGCAGTTGAGAACGGCTGCCTGCAGCTCTCGCAGCCGCCGAGCGTTCGCCGCCTGGAATCGTGGCTTCGCGCGAGGGTGCAGGTTGCATCCCGACCCGACTGGTACTTCGTCAAGCTCCACACGCACGGGGCCACGGAATCCAATCAACGCGTTATTCTGGACCGTCCCATGGTTCAGTTTCACGAGTCCCTCGCCGCGATCGCGGCGCGTGGGTCCGGATTTCACTACCACTATGTAACCGCCCGCGAGATGTTCAACCTCGCTCGGGCCGCGGAATCCGGCTCGAAGGGTCGAGTTGCGGACCTGCTCGACTTTGAAGTGGGCCCTCCAAATCGTCACAGGGCGCCGCGCAAGTTTGAGCAGTTCGTTAAGTCAGCCACACCGGCCCTTGAATCGCGCCGATAAACGTCATGGACCAACGTTCGAGGCCGCGAATCGTGCGCGGAACAGTTTCGGTCCCAGGGGACTCAGGAGAGGTGAGCGCATCCGTTTCCAGACCGAGTGAGCCGGGCACGCCGACTGGCGTCGCGATGTCGCGCGTCCCGTCCGCGGCCGACGCGGTGGACCTGTGGCGCTCGGCGTACCGCGCGCTCCGAGGCCGCCTGCGTGTGGTTCTCTTGCTCGGCGTGATGGGAGCGGCCGTGGGAATCTACGCGGGACTCTCCATGGGCAAGCGCCTGTACTCGGCGACGGGGCTGGTGCGCATCGCCTCAGCACTCCCGGCGGTCATGAAGGAAACGGACCAGAACCGCCCGATGGCGAACTTCGACGGGTTTCTCCAGGCCCAGCGCGAGGTGATGACCGGGCGCGAGGTCATCGACGCAGCGATGAAGGAAGAGTCGTGGATCAAGCTCGGTGCCCGGCGCCGGGTCCGCACGAGTGAGCAGTTCGCCGCGGGGCTCAAGGTCGATACCAGGGTGCGGAGCGACTTCCTCCAGGTCAAGTTCACCCACCCTGACCCCCTTGTGGCGGCGACGGCGGTGCAGTCACTCATCGCGGCGTACAAGCAGGTATTTGTTCGTGAGCAGGAACGAGCCGAGCGCCCCCGGATGGAGGCCCTTGAGAATCGGCGCGCCTCGCTCCAGGGAGAACTCAAGAAGCTCGAAGCTCGCATGGCCGAGGTCTCTCGTGGCCGAACGCTGACGGAGGTTGAACCGTTGTGGGCGGAGACCGCCGAACGGGCCCGGAAGCTTCGCAACGCTCTCACGGATGTTCAGATCGCCATCGCGGGCGGTTCGGATGCGTTCAGCAAGTCCGGCGACACCGATTCGGCCACGGTCGATGAGGGCACGTGGTACCTCGCGATGCAGTCAAAGCTCGAACGCGAGCTCTTCCAGGCCCGCAGCCACGGCCTGCTGTCGGCGCATCCCACGGTGGTCCGCCTCGAGAACGCCATCCAGGCCTGCCGTACCCAGATTGCGGCGATCCCGCGGACACCTGGTGCTCCCGCCCGGATCGCCGAACGGCCCTCCGACGTACTTCGTGAACGAGAGGGGAGCCTTCGCACTCTGCTCGACTCCGCGCAGACGGAAATGCGGCAACTGTCGATCGAGCGCGAGCAGCTCAAGTCTCTCGAAAGCGAAACGCTGGTGCTTCACCAGCAGCTGTCGGACACCGAAACCCGCCTTGACGCCTTGACGACCGAGGCGTCGCTCGGCGGGAGGCTCGCCGTCGTCAGCGGCGGCGACCGCCCGATGACGGCCATGATCGACAACCGCACCAAGATGGCGGCGATGGGCGGAGCGGTCGGCGGCCTGGCGCCGATGGGCCTGATCGTCCTTGCGTCGCTGGTCAAGCGCCGATACCGGTCGGGCGAGGAACTCGCCGAGGACCTGGCGGGGCGCGCGCCGTTCGTCGCAGTCCTGCCCGAGGTCTCCGGACCTGGGGCGCTGGGCATGATGGCCGCCCGCTGCGTCCACGATATCCGTGCACGCCTGCAACCCAACGGTCCGGAAGGCTCCAAGGTGTACCTTGTCGCCAGTTCGTCTCCGGACGAGGGCAAGGGTGCGCTCGCGATGGCTCTCGGGTTCTCGTTCGCCGCGGCAGGATTCAGGACGCTGATCGTGGACGGCGACCTCACGTCCCGTGGCGTGACACTCTCGTTCGATGCAGGAGAAGCGCCCGGACTGACACAGGCGATCTCCGGGGAAGACCCGCCGATCCAGCGGATCCGGGCGGGCCCATCGATCCTCACCACGGGCCGGAGCTCGACCCTGGATGCGTGCCGGCTCGAGCCCGCCGCGCTCAAGCGAGTTCTCACGACGCTTCGGGAACGATTCGAGGTCATCCTGGTCGTGGGCGATCCGTTCCTGACTGGAATCACCTCGACGGTGATCGCGCCGCAGGCCGACAGCGTCATACTCGCCGTCACCAACGGGCAGCACCCCAAGAGAGTCAAGCAGACGGTCGACCAGGTGGAGATGCTCGGCACTTCGCTCTCGGTCGCCGTGTTCAATCGCGCCGACCCCTCGGACCTGCCCATCGACGTGAAGGCCCGGGAGCTCGCGGACAAGACCAAGGGCCGAACTCTGCCCGAGCAGATCATGAGGCTGGGACCGCTGGTGGTCAACGTTCTTGCCTCGCTCCGTCACACGCGGGCGGAGGATGTTGAACTCACCACCGGGGCGATGGAACTGGCCCGCACGGACGACGACGCTACAACCGGAGAACAGTCGAATGAAGCCACCGAGCGACGCTCACGCGGCCGATCTGCTGCGTGACCGCGACATGCTGTGCTTCAGTCACGACTGGAACGGAGACCCGCTCTCCAAGACCCATCTCATGCGCCTGTTGGCCCGCCACAACCGGGTGCTGTGGATCAACTCGATCGGGTACCGGGCTCCCACCGTTTCGCGGAGCGACGCCGGCCGCGCCATGAAGAAGGTCCTCGCCGCGGTCACCCCGATTCAGGAACCGGAACCCAATCTGTTCGTGCTCAATCCGCTGGTGGTGCCGGCTCACGGCAAGTCGTGGGTCAAGTCGTTCAACCGCTGGTTTCTGCGTCACCAGGTCCAGCGGGCGATGAGCGAACTGAAGTTCGCCACGCCCATCAACTGGGTGTTCAACCCCGCCGCGTCCATCATCGCCGGCACGCTGAATGAGGACATGCTCATCTACTACTGCGTGGATGAGTACGCCGCGTTTTCGGGGGTATCCGCGCCGGCGCTGCGCGCGATGGAACAGGATCTTCTCGCCCGGGCCGACCTGGTGATCGCATCCTCCGAGCGGCTGTGGCGGGCCAAGCGCGAATCGCGCCCAGATGCCGTGCTCGTCCGGCACGGCGTTGACTGGAGGCACTTCCGCAAGGCGCTCGACCCGCGGACAACCGTGGCTCCTGAACTCGCGGCCATGCCGGGGCCGATTCTCGGGTACTTTGGTCTCATCGCCGCCGACTGGGTGGATGTGGACTTGATCGCGGCCGTGGCGCGACGCCTCCCTCATGTGTCCATCGTGATGCTCGGAAAGATCGCGATGGATGTGTCGGTGCTGCGGGCCTTGCCCAATGTTCACCTGCTTGGCCACCGGTCCTACCAGTCGCTGCCGTCCTATTGCCGCGGATTCGACGCCGCCATGATCCCGTTCCCGATCAGTGAAGTAACGCTCAGCTCGAGTCCGCTGAAGGCGCGCGAATACCTCGCGGCGGGGCTGCCGGTGATCTCGACGGCGATTCCCGAGGTCGAGTCGCTGACCTCGTGCCGGATCGGCCGCACCCCGGACGAGTTCGCCGCTCACACGCTCCAGGCCCTGTCCTCACCCGGCCCGACAGAGGCCATCAGCGATTCCGTCCGCCACGAAAGCTGGGACGCCCGGCTGGCGGAAGTTCAATGGCACCTCACCAATGCCGCGCAGCGTCGCAGCGGCACCATCCAGACGCCTCTCCCCTTTCGAACCGCCGCGTAGTGATCCGATCCTGGGCCCCGTCACATGCCCTCGCTCTACTCAACCATCAAAGATGACGTCCGCTGCAAGGCGCTGTGGTGCTACGAGAGCGATCAGCCGTCGGCGATGGTGCGTGCGCTCTGCACGGACGGGACGATGGCGATGGTGCTGTACCGGCTCATGCAATGGTCGCGTCGGCATCGATTGACCCCGCTCGAGTTGCTTTTCAACAAGCTCAATTCCGTCTTGTGCAACTGCATCATCGGGAGGGGTGCGGAGTTTGGTCCCTGCTTCGTGCTCATCCACTCGACTGGCGTTGTGATCAACGGTTCGGTGCGCGGCGGGAGCGGCATCTACCTCGAGCACCAGGTCACCATCGGCGCTGAACGGCGCTCGTCGCCGGTCCTGGGAAGCGGGATCTTTGTCGGAGCGGGAGCCAAGATCATCGGCGGCGTCACCCTCGGAGATGGCGTGCGGGTTGGCGCCAACGCGGTCGTGATTGATGATGTACCGGCGCGACACAACGCGGTCGGCGTGCCGGCACGGATGGTCCCCCAGGGCTCGGCGGCGGATTCTCACCAGCTGAGGCCGGCCGCGTGAATATCGATACTCCAGCCAGTTCCACGCTCCTCGCGGCCATGTTCTGGTGCTGCATCGCGGGCGTCACGTACGCGTACATCGGTTACCCGATGGTCCTGTTCGCGCTGTCCCGAATCTTCGGCCGTCGCCCCAGTCCGCCCGTTCTTCGCGATCCCCCCACTGTCGCCCTGGTCATCGCCGCCCACAACGAAGCGGGTGTGATCGAGCAGCGGATTCTCAACGCACTTGCGCTTGACTATCCCCGCGAACGGCTGCAGATTGTGATCGCCTCCGATGGCAGTGACGACGACACCGCGGACATCTGCCGTCGATACGCGGGGCGGGTGATCCCCCTGCTGTTCCCTGTCCGGCGGGGCAAAGCCGCCACGCTCAACGCGGCGGTCGAACAGCTGAGCGCCGACATCGTGGTGTTCTCTGATGCCAACACGGAGATGATGCCGGACTCCGTTCGGATGCTTGCCCGCTGGTTCGGGAACGAGATGGTGGGCGCGGTGTGCGGCCGGCTGATCCTGACGGATGGACAGTCCGGCGCGAACGCCGACGGCCTGTATTGGCGTTACGAGACCTTCTTGAAGTCCTGCGAAGGCAGGCTCAACGGTTTGCTCGGGGCCAACGGCGCGCTCTACGCCATCCGGCGTTCGTTGTTCAGGCCACTCCCGGCGGGCACGATCGTGGACGACTTTGTGATCCCGCTTCACGCGAAGTTGCTCGGCAACTTCCGCCTCGTGTACGACCGGGAAGCCACGGCCATTGAAGAGACCGCAGCGCATCTTCGCGCCGAGTTTGGTCGTCGCGCTCGGATCGGCGTCGGCGGATGGCAGGCGCTGGGAACTCTCTGGCCGCTGCTCAGCCCTCGCTACGGCTGGACCGCGTTCACGTTCTGGTCCCACAAAATCCTGCGGTGGGCCTGTCCGTTCCTCATGATCGGGGCGGTGCTTTCCTCCGTGGTGCTGAGCGCCTCGCCGGTGTACGCCGCGGCCGCTCTGGCGCAGGTGACGTTCTACGGTCTCTGCGGCGTGGCCTCACTGGCTCCCGCGTCTCGACCTTGGAATCGGCCTGTTCGGCTGTGCGCGATGTTTGTGGCGATGAACGCCGCGCTGCTGTTCGGGTTTGTGCGCTGGCTGCGCGGTGGCCACACGGGCGTGTGGCAACGCACGGCGCGAGCCCCGCACGGCCACGCCTGAGAGTCGCTTCTCAGGTGCACCCGGCGGCGAACTTGTTGATGAAACACTGGAAGTCGTTGGCCGTCAAGACCGGTGCGAGCGTGCTTGCATCGCAGTTGGCGTAGCAGCTCTGAGAAACAAACGCATCGAGGTAGCACTGGAAGTCATTGGCCGTGAGCACCGGCGCCAGGGTCGAGCCGTCGCAGTTGGGCCAGCAGCGCGGGACGATCTTGTAGATCTCGCCGCCACCCTGGTCACAGATGTACATTTCGCCTCGCGCATCTTCTCCAAAGGAAACGATCTGGTTGATCGTGAAGCCGGGCACGGCCAGCTCGGCGGTGCGATTGGTGAAGTGCTGCACGAGGGCTCCGGCGTATTGGAAACTGAAGATCTGGTTCGAGCAGTAGTCGGCGAAGAAGTACGTGCCGCGGAGCCCGGGCATCATGCATCCGCGATAGACATATCCGCCGGTGATCGAGCATCCCTGCGAGTGGTCGTAGGTATGAATCGGGAACACCAGGCTCTGAACCGTTGAACATTGGGGACCACCGGTATAGGCCGTCGTGGAATGGCTCTCGTTGCCCTCGTAGCAGCGCCACCCGTAGTTGCGCGCGGCGTACGGGGGCGCCCCGATCGCCGGCTGAACGTTGATTTCTTCCCACGCATTTTCGCCCACATCAGCGATCCACAAGTCGCCCGTCTGACGGTCGAAGGACGGACGCCAGGGGTTGCGCAGGCCGAAGGCCCAGATCTCGCCGCGAGCCGGCGGCGAGTTCACGAACGGGTTGGTGGGAGGGATCGTGTAGCTCGAACCGCTGACATCCAGCCTCAGGATCTTTCCGAGCAGTGTGGTGAGCAGTTGCCCGTTTCCATCGTCCATGCCGCCGTCGCCGAGCGAGACGTAGAGAAAGCCATCGGGACCAAAGGCCACCCAGCCTCCGTTGTGGTTGCCGAGCGGTTGGGATTGGGTGAGGATCGTTGTCCCCGTCGGGTTCGCGACGTTTGGATTGGCCGATACGGTGTACCGCGCCACGACGCCGAGCATCCCGCTCGCGACGTACTTGACAAAGAACCGCCCGTTTGTGGCGTAGTTCGGGTCAAAGGCCAGGCCCAGCAAACCTTGCTCGGTGTCGGTCGCCAGGCCGCCGATCGTCAAGAACGGCGTGGCGTTGACGGTGTTGTCGGCCAGATTCAGGATCTTGATCTGGGCCTGAGTCTGTATTCCGCCGCTCTGCCGCTGTTCGACGATAAAGAGCCTGGCCGTGTCCCCGGGTGGCGACGTGACGAACACGGGACGCGTCAACCCGCTCGCCACCCGGACGGTTGTCAATGACTGGCCCGCCGATGCCCCGCACACACCCAGCAGCACAGCCGCGGCAACTTCTGATTGAACTCGCATCAAACTCTCTCCCGCTTCAACAACTCAGTGGGACTCCCTGTGTTCGCATCGGGTCACCGGAGGGTTTCACCTGTGACGACCGTCGGGCAGCCGGTCTCACGCGTCGCACCGGGCGGCCTTCGGACTTCTTCGCGACGGCACTCGCGACGGAGTTCCCCGCGGACTGCCCAGTTCAACATCGCCTGACATGTTCCTCGATCTCCCGCGAACCTGTCCAGGACTGGGCCGTGACCGAGCGCGGGCGGATCTCGTCAAACCCGCATCGTGCGGCTTGAGAGAACCGGTTCACCATCCCGCTGAACAACCCAAATACCACTTGGTTTCAGGGAGTTTAGGCGCTGTGCGGGCACTCCGCCAGAACTCCGCGCTCCGCCTGAGACCCGCGGGCGCACGCTCGTGGACGGTCAGGGCGGCGCCAGCAGCCGGTACCCAACGCCGGGCTCCGTCAGCACAAACCGCGGCTGCGCGGGCTCGGGTTCGAGCTTGTGCCGCAGTTGGCCCGCATAGACACGCAGGTACTGCACATCGCTGACGTGCGTCGGCCCCCAGACCTCCTTCAGGATCTGCTGATGGGTGAGGACTTTGCCCGCGTGTCTCACGAGAAACGCAAGCAGCTTGAACTCCGTCGGCGTGAGTCGGACCTCTCGGGTTCGTCCGTGGTCTTTGACCATAACCGTCCTTGCGTCCGTATCGACGCGGAGCGAGTGCCCGTCGCAGGCCGACTCGTAGGTTGCCCCGCTGGACGTCGCCGGGCGGTTCGCGTGCCGGAAGGCGACGCGGAGCCTCGCGGTGAGTTCATCGACACCAAAGGGCTTGGTGAGATAGTCGTCCGCACCCGCGTCAAGGGCCGCGACCTTGTCGGATTCCTGCCCGCGCGCGGACAGCACAACGATGGGCACCGTGGATTCGGCTCGGACCTGCCTGGTGATGTGAAGTCCATCCCCATCGGGCAGACCCAGATCCAGCAGGATCAGGTCCGGCCGCTGGGTTCGGGCTTGTAGCAATCCGTCGCCGGCCGTCTCCGCCTCCCTGACGCGGTACCCCCGGCTCTCCAGGGTGGCGCGGAGAAAGCGGCGAATGGGCGACTCATCTTCGATGATGAGAACGAGCGGACTGTGACTTCCCACCTTCACGTCGCCACCTCCGTCGCTTCTTTGGGCACGACGGGCTGTGGACGCTCAATCGGCAGGGCGATGTAGAACGCCACGCCGCGAGGCTGGTTGGCCTCCGCCCAGATGCGACCGCCGTGCGCTTTCACGATCCCTTCGCAGATCGTGAGGCCCAACCCGATACCGCTCTCCTTGCCGGTGGAGCGGGCGGCGCGGCCACGATAGAAGCGCTGGAACACCTTTGAGGTCTCATCCGCGCCAATGCCGGGCCCTTCGTCAGCAACCTTGATGACGACCTGCGTGTCGTTGGCCCACGCGGCGACGTCGATCGGCGTGCCGGGCGGGGTGTACCGAAGGGCGTTATCGACGAGGTTGTAGACCACCTGAGGGAGCATGGAGTTGTCGACCCGGACCAGCGGAAGGTCGGCGGGAATCTGAAGGCGCGCGGGGTGCGAAGCGAGGGCCTGGCGATGCCTCGCCAGGCCGGCGCCCACGACTTCCTCGACCGTGGTCCATTCCGACCGAAGTTCGACGCCTCCAGCCTCGAGCCGGGTCGCGAACATGAGATTGGCGATGAGATCGTTCAGGCGTTCAGACTCGTGGACGATGCTGTCTGTGAGTTCTCTCCGGGTTGCTTCGTTGAGCAAGTCCCCGTGCTGAAGGGTGCTGGCCGCGCCCGCGATCGTGGCGAGCGGAGTTCGAAGGTCGTGCGAAACGGAACTGAGCAGGGCGCTGCGAAGTCGTTCGGATTCCGCTTCGACGCGGGCCGCCTGACGACCCTCGATCAGTGACACCCGTTCCAGCGCCAGTGCGGACTGGTTGGCAAAAGTCTCGAGCAGCAGAAGCTGCGTTGGCTCGAGCAAACTCGCCTTGTCGCGCGGGCGCAGGGCGAGCACCCCGACCTTGCCCTGGGACGCGAACAGGGGGTGATACCGTCCGGCCGCTCCCGGCAGGGCCTGCGTCCCCGTGCCGGCGGGCTTGCCGTGATCGAGGGACCACCGGCCGACGGCGCGTTCGCGTTCGTCGAGCCAGTCCGGCGAACCGGCTCGGGCGAGTACCCCGAGGTCCTGTGGAGCGCCGGCGGCGGCAACCACCAGCACGGCCGCGTCTCCGTCAAACGTGTCGTGGACGTGTCGCACCGAAACCTCGGCGACCTCGCGACTGTCTCGTGCCGCGGCGAGTTCGCGCGACAGGGCGTAAAGCAGGGACGTTCGGCGTTCGCGCTCGCGGGCGGTCCGCGCGAGGTCGCGCATCCGCGTGGTGAGATTCGCGATGAGCAGACCCACTCCGAGCATCACGGCGAAAGTGAGCAGGTATTGTGCATCCGAAACCGCGAACGTGAGCTGCGGGGGAACAAAGAAGAAGTCGAGCGCCGCGACGCCGACGACCGCCGCCAGCACCGCCGGGCCCCGACCCAGCCAGACCGCGGCGACGACAACCCCCGCGAGGTACACCATCGCGATGTTGGCCAGTTCGAGTCGGTGAAACACCACGATCGCGAGGGCGGTGACCACACCCACCAGCCCCAGGGATAGGGCGTACCGAACAGGTCCGGAGCGCCGCCGCCACGGGTTGGGGATGGAATCGACCGTGCGGTCGCCGCGGACTTCGGAGTCTCCGCGGATCACATACACATCGATGTCGCCCGTCAAGCGAATGAGGTTGTTGACGAATGAGCCCAGAACGGCTTCGCCGATCCGGGAACGGCCGGTCTTGCCCACGACGATCTTGCTCACATTGCGGGAGCGCGCAAAGTCAACGAGCTCCGCGGCCGCGTTGTCGGCGGTGAGCGTCGTGGTCTGTGCCCCCAGGCTCTCCGCGAGCCGGAGCGTCTGTGTCACCCGGTCGCGGTCGGACTGTGGCAGTTTGCTGGTTCGCGGTGTCTCAACGTACGCGGCGATCAGGTCCGCGTGCAGCCCGGCGGCCATTCGCTTGGCGGCGCGGACAATCTTGCCCGAGGCTGGGCTGGGACTGACCGCGACGAGAATTCGATCGGCCGCGGGCCAGATCGCCCGGATGCCTTTGCCCTCCTTGTACCGCTGCATTTGCCCGTCCACCCATTCGGCCGTCCGGCGGAGGGCGAGCTCGCGCAAGGCCGTCAGGTTTCCCTTTCGAAAGAAAGACTCGGTCGCGTGCTGAACACTCTCGGGGATGTAGACGCGCCCGGCACGCAGTCGGTCCAGCAGGACATCGGGGGGCAGGTCCACCAGCTCGACCTCATCCGCCTCCTCGATAACGCTGTCCGGCACCGTCTCGCGAACCCGCACGCCGGTGATCTGGGCGATCACGTCATTCAGGCTCTCGATGTGCTGGACATTCATCGTCGTGTACACATCAATTCCGGCACGAAGCAGCTCCTGGATGTCCTGCCAGCGTCGCTCAAACCGGGAGCCCGGCGCGTTGGTGTGGGCCAGTTCATCCACAACCAGGATCTCGGGCTTGCGGGCCACGCCCGCGTCGAGATCAAACTCTGACAGTTTCACCGGCGCGGCGGTTCCATCCTGCCCCCGATATTCGACGACGCGCCGCGGAAGGATGTCCAGCCCCAGCAGCATCTGTTCAGTTTCCGCGCGGCCGTGTGTTTCGACGAGCCCGATGACGACGTCCACCCCTTCGCGGGCGAGCCGTTGAGCCGTCGAAAGCATCGCGTACGTCTTACCCACGCCCGGAGCCGCACCAAAAAAGATCTTGAGTCGACCTCGATGCGCCTTGGACTCTTCCTCCGCCGCTCGGGCCAGCATCTGCTCGGGACTTGGACGGCCGAACTCGGGCATGTCGTGAATCCTAAGCCGAAGAGGGGCTGGCTACTTGGCGTCATCCAGCGCGAGATTCAGTTCCAGCACGTTGACCACGGGTTCGCCCAGCACGCCGAACAGGCGACCTTGCGAGTGATTCGCCAGTACTTCGCGGACACGAGCGTCGGTCCAGCCACGGGCCTTCGCTACGCGGCCCACCTGGTAGTCCGCGGCCGCGGGACTGATGTGCGGATCGAGCCCGCTGGCCGAGGATGTCACGAGATCGACAGGAATCGGCTGGTTGGCCGGGCGCTGGTACCCCGCAGCGGTGTCCGCCACTTTGAGCGCTTCGATCCGTGCTGTGACGCTGCTGACCAACACCGGGTTTGTCGGTCCCAGGTTCGATCCCGAGGAGCCGGTGGACGTGTCGGCGTTGAACGCGGTGTACGGGACTGGGCCGGTCGCGGAGGGCCGACCCCAGAAGTACCGGCCATCCCCGCTGAACTCCTGCCCGATCAGTGTTGAGCCGATGGTCTTGCCGTCGCGGGTGATGAGCGACCCATTCGCCTGCGCGGGGAACGCGACCTGCGCCAGGCCGGTGATCGCCAGCGGGTACAGAACACCCGTGAGAACGCTCAGCAGGATGAAGACCGTGATGGCGGGACGCAGTTGCGTGCTCATAGCCGGAACTCCTTACCCGAACACACCCAGAAGCAGGTCGATCGCCTTGATTCCCACGAACGGGACCACGAGGCCGCCCAGGCCATACATGAGCAAGTTGTTGCGAAGCAGCTTGGACGCCTCAACAGCCTTGTACTTGACGCCGCGCAGTGCCAGAGGGATGAGCCCCACGATGATCAGTGCATTGAAAATGACCGCGGAGAGGATCGCCGTCGCGGGCTTGAGGTCCATGATGTTGAGCGCTTTGAGCTGCGGATACGTCGCGGCGAAGGCCACGGGGATGATCGCGAAGTACTTGGCGACGTCGTTAGCGATCGAGAACGTTGTCAACGAACCGCGGGTCATCAGGAGTTGCTTGCCGATCTGCACCACCTCGATGAGCTTGGTCGGATTGGAGTCAAGGTCCACCATGTTCCCGGCCTCTTTCGCGGCCTGGGTACCGGTGTTCATGGCCACGGCGACATCGGCCTGGGCGAGGGCAGGAGCGTCGTTGGTGCCGTCGCCAGTCATCGCGACAAGGCGTCCGCCCTGCTGGTAGCGGCGTATGAGCTCGAGCTTGTTCTCCGGTGTGGCCTGCGCCAGGAAGTCGTCAACGCCAGCTTCGGCGGCGATCGCCGCGGCGGTGACTGGGTTGTCGCCGGTGATCATGATGGTCTTGATGCCCATGCGGCGCAGTTCAGCGAAGCGGTCGGAAATGCCGCCCTTGACAACGTCTTTGAGTTCGATGACGCCGTACGTGCGGCCCTTGCCGTCCGCGACGACCAGCGGCGTCGAGCCCCGCTTGGAAACCTCGGCGACAATGCGCCGGGCTTCCTCGCTCGGCCTGGCGCCCATGCGGCCGACGTAGGCCTCGATGGCATCGGCCGATCCCTTGCGGATCTCGCGTCCGTTGAGGGTGACGCCGCTCATCCGGGTCTGCGCGGAAAAGGGAGTGAACGTGGCGCCCAGCTCGTGGAGCTTGCGCTCGCGCAGGCCGTGCTTCTTGGCAAGGACCACGATGCTCCGGCCCTCCGGCGTTTCATCGGCCAAGGACGCGAGCTGCGCCGCATCGGCGAGCTCTTCCGGCCTCGTTCCATCAACCGGGAGAAACTGACTGGCCTGCCGGTTTCCGAGCGTGATCGTGCCGGTCTTGTCCAACAGCAATACGTCCACATCTCCCGCGGCCTCGACCGCTCGCCCGCTCGTCGCGATGACGTTGGCCTGCACCAACCGGTCCATGCCGGCGATGCGGATCGCCGCCAACAAACCGCCGATCGTTGTGGGGATGAGGCATACCAGGAGCGCCACCACGACAGTGACGGTCACCGGAGCGCCGGTCCCCGCCGCCCGTACGGCGTAGATCGAATACGGCACCAGCGTGACGCACACCAGCAGGAAGATGATCGTCAGCTTGGCCAGAAGGATGTCCAGCGCGATCTCGTTGGGCGTCTTCTGACGCTTGGCGCCCTCGATCAGGGCGATCATGCGGTCCAGGAACGTTTCACCCGGATTGGCCGCGATTCGGACGAGAATCCAGTCGGAGAGAACGGTCGTTCCCCCGGTGACGGCGGACCGGTCTCCGCCTGCCTCGCGAATCACCGGCGCCGACTCGCCGGTGATGGCGGACTCATTCACCGACGCGATGCCCTCGACGATTTCGCCATCGCCGGGGATGGTGTCGCCGGTCTCGACCAGCACAATGTCGCCCTTGCGGAGCGTGCCGCTGGCGACCTCGCTTTGTGCCGCGTTCCGGTTGGCGGACGCCAGCTTCTTGGCCATTACGTCACGGCGCGTCTTGCGCAGGCTGGCCGCCTGGGCCTTGCCGCGGCCCTCGGCCATGGCCTCGGCGAAGTTGGCGAAGAGCACCGTGAACCACAGCCAGATGGCGACAGACCCGATGAACGCGGCCGGTGCCTCGCCGTGGCTGACCAGAGCCTGGACCCAGAGAATGGTCGTCAGGATGCTGACGATGAAAACGACGAACATCACCGGGTTGCGGACCTGCTCGCGAGGGTCGAGCTTCACGAACGCGTCGATGATCGCTCGCTTGACGATGGTCGGCTCGAACAGGGAACGACTGGGCGTGGCGTTGGCCATGATTTCCTCGCTGATTGAGGGCGTGGCACGTGCTTGGTCTGCGCGGCCGAGTGCGGCGGGAAACCCGCGGAGAGTGCTGGTCAACTTCCGGAGGACAACATCATCTGCAGGTGTTCAATGATCGGTCCCAGCGCCAGCGCCGGGACGTACGTCAACGCTCCAACGATCACCACGACGGCAATCAGCCAGCCGACAAACGTCGCTGTGTGCGTCGGCAACGTGCCGGCGCTCACGGGGACCGACTTCTTCGCCGCCAGCGACCCGGCCATGGCAAGCACCACGACGATGATCCAGTATCGCGAGACGAACATCGCCACTCCGAGCGTCACGTTGTTGAACGGGTTGGTCGCCCCGTAACCTCCGAACGCCGAGCCGTTGTTGTTCGACGCCGACGAGAAGGCGTACAGCACCTCGCTGAAGCCGTGAGCGCCGGGGTTGGAAACATTCGCGCCGTTGCTCGGCCACAGGACCGCCGCGCCGGCGCCGATGAGCACGAGCGCGTTGGGCACCAGCACGGCGATCGCGGCCATCTTCATCTCGTACGGCTCGATCTTCTTGCCCAGGTACTCGGGCGTGCGGCCAACCATCAACCCGGCGATGAACACGGCAACGATGACGAACATGAGCATGCCGTACAGCCCCGAGCCGACCCCGCCGTAGACCACCTCGCCGAGTTGCATCAGCGACATGGGGACCAGACCGCCGAGCGGCGTAAACGAGTCGTGCATCGAGTTGACGCTTCCGTTGGATGCGGCCGTGGTCGCCGTCGCCCACAGCGCCGAGTTGGCGATGCCAAAGCGGGCCTCCTTTCCTTCCATGGACCCGCCCGGCTGAAAGGCTGACGCGGCCTGGTCGACACCGAGGGGGGCCAGCTTTGGGTTTCCCGATTGTTCCGCGCCGGCGCATACCGCCAGGAGAACGACGAATATCACCGTCATCGCCGCGAGGACCGCCCACCCTTGTCGTCGATCCCCGACCATCTCCCCGAACGTCCAGCACAGGGCTGCGCCGATGATCAGAATCGCGAGCATTTCAAGGAAGTTCGCCAGCGATGTCGGGTTCTCAAAGGGATGCGCCGAGTTGACGTTGAAGAAACCGCCGCCGTTGGTTCCGAGTTGTTTGATAGCAATCTGAGACGCCGCGGGGCCGAGCGGGAGC
This sequence comes from Phycisphaerales bacterium, assembly GCA_044222195.1. Lineage (GTDB taxonomy): Bacteria > Planctomycetota > Phycisphaerae > Phycisphaerales > UBA1924 > JAHBXE01. The sequence goes on along the minus strand of JBGANS010000011.1, from coordinate 157,162 downwards.
GTCTGCTCTGTGACATCGACGTGCTTGGTCTGCGGCTTGCCGTCGGGACCATTGACCACGTTGCCGGCATCGTCCTTCACCGGGTCGTCATAGCCCAGGGGCTGCGTCAGGGTCACTGTCTGATACGGTTTGAACGTCTGCACAACACCCTGAGAGACCAGCACCATCGCGAGAACGGTCGACAAAGGCAGCAGGATGTAGAGCGTGGCGCGCGTCAGGTCCACCCAGAAGCTGCCGATCGTCGCGGCCGATCGGCGCGCCAGTCCCCGAATGAGCGCTACCAGCACCGCCATGCCTGTCGCCGCGGACACGAAGTTCTGGACCGTCAGGCCCAGCATCTGCGTGAGGTACGACATCGTCACCTCGCCGCCGTAGCCCTGCCAGTTGGTGTTGGTGGCGAACGACACGGCAGTGTTAAACGAAGAGTCGGGCGGAACAGCGCCCAGCCCCTGCGGGTTGAGCGGAAGGGACGCCTGGAACCTCTGGAGGGCGTACACGGCGACGAAGCCCATCGCATTGAACAGCAGCAGTGCGACGGTGTATCGCTTCCAGCTCATTTCCTGGTCGGCGCGGATGCCCGAAACGCGATAGATGAGCCGCTCGAGAGGGCCCAGCGCCCGGTCGAGGCCGCACGACTTGCCCTGAAAGACACTCGCCATGAACCAACCGAGCGGCTTGACGAGCACGAGGAGCGCCGCAAGAAACAGCGCGACCTGCAGGAGGGCATTCCCGGTCAGCATTGTCATTGGAACCACTCCGGCTTCAAAAGGGCGCAGACGAGATAGATCAGCAATGCCAGCGCCACAGCCGCTCCGATGAGGTAAATCCAGGTCATGACCTGTCTCCCGACCCTCGCGGCATGAGCCGCTCGCAGAGCGCGAGAAGCCCGCCGGTAGCCCCGCCGCAGATCACAAACACCGCGATGTACAACAGGTCGTCCATGCTTCTGTCTCCGTACCGAGCCAGTATCCCGGGCCGGAACCTGTCGGCGATAAGCGCGGCATCAATTGTGCTGGGTAAGGCATAAGGGCGGCATAAAGGGCGCGGCGCCGCGAGAGTTCAGCGATGACTACATGCATACGTTCAAGGAAGTCGCCCCGACCTTCTGCCGACGAACGCTGACTCAGGATGGATGCGCTGAATGTTCAGACGGTCGCGCCGAAGACTTTGCTCCCTGCTTATGGATTCGCACGGAGTCTTGATGTGTCCTTGAGCGACAAAGCGTCCGAGGCTGGAGACACTCTCTCACGCCTCGATGGGACTGTGAGACTGGTCCAATCGGGCGATCGGAGGTGCACTGTGCACGAGCCTTGGACGAGCGTCGTCGCTTTCTTCCTGGTTGCCGCGGGTCTGCTCGCGGAACTGAGTCTGCTTCGCATGTTCATCAGTGACGGGAGAGAGGGCCGGCGCGCAGAGCCTCGCTCAGGTCGCCAGAACCGAATGACGGCAGCCCGCGCCGAATCTCCGCGTCAGTTTCTCACACGAAAGCTTGCCGCGGCACTCGCGCTCGCACCGATCATGATGGCCGGCGTGGCCCGTGCCCAGGAATCCAGCGCACCGACCGCGACGAAGGCTTCGGAACAAGCGGTTGCGCCGGCCGTGCAGCCAGCACCCGCCGCCGATCAGGCAGCCAAGAGTCCTTTCAGCGTTCAGCTCAACCTCGACTACACGACGGCCTATTACTACCACGGCATTATCCAGGAGGACGGAGGTCTCATTCTCCAGCCGGCCGCGAAGCTCACAATCAACCTGTACAACCAGGATGACCTGAAGCTCGACGGTTTTCTCGGCACGTGGAACAGCTTTCACAGCGCCAGGACCGCATCCCAGACAAACGATGACTTCACCGACTATTGGTACGAATCCGACCTCCTCGGCGGAATCGCGATCACCTTGGGTGAGTGGAGCCTCTCGACGCAGTATGCCCTCTACACGAGCCCCAGCGGCGCCTATGAAACCGTCCAGGAGCTCGACTTCACGCTCGCGTTTGACGACAGCAAACCGCTCGGCAAGTTCGCGCTTCACCCGTACGCGACACTTGCCCTTGAAACCAGCGCCGATTCCTCCGACGGCGCCAACTCCGATCGTGGAACGTACCTGGAACTCGGCATTGGCCCGGGGTTCTCGTTCGAGACCTGCAAGACGCCCGTCACGATCACCTTCCCTGTGGCGGTCGGACTAAGCCTGCACGACTATTACCAGAACGCCGCGGGCGAGGACGACACCTTCGGCTTCGCCCAGGTCGGCGCGAAAGCTTCGGTCCCACTCCCCTTCGGCGAACGCTACGGCGCGTGGATCCTCACTGCGGGCGTCTCTGCTCTCTTCCTCGGTGATCACACGGCCGAATACCACAACGACCGGGAGACACAGTTGATCGGAACGGTTGGACTCCAACTCAGCTTCTGAGCGAGTTTGAACGGCCCATTGTTATGGACACCATTGCCCGCCTGAAGCCGGGCGCCCCGCAACCGATAGCCATCCCAGGTGACGACGCCGAACTTGCGAGAAAGCGGGCGAAGGGATTTGAACCCTCGACATTCAGCTTGGAAGGCTGACGCTCTACCACTGAGCTACACCCGCGTGGTGCACAGTGTATGCGACCAATCACGCCAGATGAAAGACCTGCGTCAACCCTTCCGGGGCGCACCCGGCCGGCCGACGAGTGCCGCCGCCAGAGCGTCCAGAATCGCTTCCGGCTCGCTCATCCGGCCCGTCCCGACGTGCCGGCACGCCTGCCACCCCTCGCCGGGGCCGACGATCGTAAATCCATCCGCCACGAGCGTGCTCAGGTTCCGGCGTGTGCTCGGCTGGGCCCACATCACGTTGTTCATCGACGGTGCCAGCAGCACCGGCGTCTTCGCCCGATCCACGGCGCTCAGAATCAGGCACACCACATCGTCGGTCCGACCCGTCGCCAGCTTGGCCATGCAGTCCATCGTGCACGGGGCCACCACCACCGCGTCCGCCGAGTCCGCCAGGCTGATGTGCTGCGGGTCCTTCGACTCGATGTGCTCCCACGAACTCGTGTACACCGGCCGCGCCGAGAGCGCCTGAAATGTCAGCGGTGTGACGAACTTCGTCGCGGCGTCGGTCATGGCAACGGTGACTTCCGCCCCGGCCTGCGCCAGGCGGCTCACCAGCATCGCCGTCTTGTACGCCGCGATCCCGCCGGTCACGCAGACGATGACCCGCTTGCCGCGTACCGCGTCCGCGAACGAACTTCCCGTCGGTTTCGAAGAACTCGGGTTACCCGGCTTCTCGGGCATGGCCGGCTCAGTCCGGAAGCGCCGCCGGCTCCGCCGCGGCCTCGGGCAGCGCCGCCGCCTCAGCCACGTATTCCAACTCGATCTTGCTCTGCATGATCTCTTCGATCACGAGCTCAAGGTCGGACCGTCCCTGCCGCTCGACGAGCGGCCGTGCGCCTTCCATGAGCTGGACCAGCCGGCGCTGAATGAGCGCACAGAGCTTGAACCGGCCACCGGCGCGTTCCACAATCGTGTCGCTTTTGAGCGCTTCGATCATCGTCGTTCCTTGCCCGCCGGCGTGCCCCTGGGATCTCTGCAACAGTCCGGCCCGCTGTTGCGTAGGAACAGATATACTAGGCCTCGCCGGGGGTTGGGGAATTCGCGGCCGCCGGGCCGCCCGGGCCACGCGACTTTCCCACCCCGCAACCGCCGAGCCGTCGGGGCCGGCGCTGAAGAGCACCAGGACTCGTCCAGGCCCCGTTGGGGGGCTGGAGTTTGGCCCCTGCCGCAAGGCCCGGAACACGGCGATGACGACGCGAGAATGGAAACTGGGGGACCGGCTGATGCACGCGGGAAGGCCCGAATGGGGCATCGGCGAAGTTCGTTCGGCAGAGGCAGTCGTGCAGGACGGCGTGAAGGCTCAACGGCTGACCATCCGATTCGACCGAGCGGGCGTCAAGACGCTCGCCACTGCGTTCGCGGACCTTCGGCCCGCGGATGAAATGCCGCAGGTACCCAATCACCCGCCATCCGAGAACGGGCACGATGATTCCGACTGGCTTCAAAAAGCCGAGGCGGGCTCCACGGATGAAGTGATGACCCGCGTTCCCGAGGATGCGAGCGACCCTTTCCGAACTCGCAAGGCCCGCCTCGAATCCACGCTCAACCTCTACCGGTTCACAGGAACGGGATCTTCCCTGCTCGACTGGGCCGCCATGCAGAGCGGACTCAAGGACCCTCTCTCACGCTTCACGCGTCACGACCTCGAACGCCTCTTTGATCTCTTCCGCCTCGCGCTCGACTCCCACCTCAAGCGCCTGGTCCTGGAACTCAAGAAGGCTGACCCCGCGGCGCTCGCAGAACTCAGCGCCTCCGCCTCCCCCACCGCCAAGCAGGCGTTGAGGCGGGCCGACGGGCTTCGTTGACTTCCGGCAACATCTGACACAGTCCGACCGCTGACGCATCGCCGCGCGGACGACAGTGACGCGACGCAACCGCATTGCACGGTCGCGATCGCCGTTCTTTCCGGACCAGGCCCAATTGGCACGCGGATTCGGGCTCCCGGGCCCCTCCCTTGTTCATCTCTCTTGCGTCGCGGTCGCCGGCCGCGGCGTGTTCGCAAACCAAGAGAGAGGAAGCGAGATGAACGAACAGGAATTCCAGGCCAAGCTCGGAGAACTCATCAGCCAGATCAACAACGTCCCCGAGAATGATCGGACCGATCTGCTCAAGCTCGCGGAAGAGACCAAGTCCCGGCACGACCGGATGAAGAAGACCATCGGCGAGCTGCAGGACTCGCTCGACTATCTCCGGCTCTCGGTCAAGTACCTCGTGTTCGACCTGGAAGCCACGCGGCGCGAGAACCAGTATCTCCGCAAGCTCCTCGACCGTCAGGCCGGAACGAACGACCAGAGCGATCAGAATCACAACGACTAATACCGCGGCGTTCTGCCGCGGGAGACGACCTTCGTCTCCTTGGGGGCCGGTGTGGAGTCAATGCCACGCCGGCTCTTTCACGCGCAGGGCCACAACAAACAAGGCCGCGGATGCATGTCCGCGGCCTTGATCGATTCAGAGAGCGGATTCTCAGGTCCCCGCGGCGGCCTTGTCCTTGCGAACCTTGGACGCAAACGCCGTGCGACGGTCGGCCTGACGACGACGGGTGCTCGGCTTGCCGCCGATCTCCGGGCCTTCTTCAGCCCCGACAAACTGGATCACGCACAGTTCGGTACCGTCGCCGAGCCGGTTGCGGCCGAGCTTGACGATCCGCGTATAGCCACCCGGACGGTCCCGGAAGCGCGGCGCCACGTGCTCGAAAATGTGCTTGACAAGTTTGGGCGCCGTGCGGATTTCGCCGTAGCGGTTACGCTCGACGGCCGATGATTCGGGCACGTCGAAGAACTGCGCGGCGTGGTCACGCTGCTTGGTGACCTTGTCCTTCTCGGCGTCGCTGGCGTCCTTGGGCAGGTACAGCCACTCGAAGCCCATCCGGTCGCCGCCCAGCTTGGCGATAACCAGCCGGCGCGAGGCCAGCGTGCCCTTCTTGGCCAGCGTGATGATCTTCTCGACCATCGGCTGAACCGCCTTGGCCTTGGGGATCGTGGTGACCACCTGTCCGTGCTCGAAGAGCCCGAACGCGATGTGACGCAGCGTGGACGCCCGGTGCGCCGTCGTCCGTCCCAACCTGTAACCAGCTCTGCCGTGACGCATAACCCACCTCTCGGACGGCGTGCCGCCCGGTGAAAGAACTCGATCAGACCTGCGGCGGGGCCGAGGGCGCACCGCTCACACCTTCGGGCAGGTCCATGCCCAGTTCCAGCCCCAGGTCCTGGAGCTTCCTCTTCACTTCACGAAGCGATGTCCGACCAAACGACCGGAGCTTGAGCAGGTCCGCATCGTTCTGAGAGACCAGCTGCGCCACCGTCTCGATCCGCGCCGACTCCAGGCAGTTGCTCGCCCGGACCGACAGCTCCAGCTCCCCGATGGGCATCGTGAGCTTGCGGATGAGTTCCTCGTCCACTCCCGCCGCGGCCGCCGCCTCGTCCGTCACGCGGTCCGAGCCGAGCTCGAAGTACTGAACGAACGGATTGAGGTGCTTGCGGAAGATCTTGGCCGCCTCGACCAGCGCCATCTCCGGCGTCACGGTCCCGTTGGTCCAGATCTCGAGCGTGAGCTTGTCGTAGTTGGTCCGCTGCCCGACGCGCGTGTCCTCGACCTTGTAGCGGACGCGCTGCACCGGGCTGTGGATCGCATCGACCGGGATCAGCCCGATCTCCTGCTCATCCTTGTTGTTGAACTGCTCGTTGCCGGGAACATACCCGCGGCCCTTGGCCACGCGGAGCTCCATTTCGAACTCGCGCTTGTCGGTCAGCGTCGCCAGCACCAGGTCCTTGTTCAGGATCGTGATCGACGGGTCGGCCTCGATCAGGTCGGCGGTGACTTCGCCCGGGCCGATCGCCGCGAGCTTCATCGTCTTGGGCTCATCGCCCTCCATCCGGACGACGAGGTTCTTGACGTTGAGGACGATGTCCGTCACGTCTTCCATCACGCCCGGCAGCGAGCTGAACTCGTGCTGGGCGCCCTTGATCTTGATGGAGGTGATGGCCGCGCCCTCAAGGGACGAGAGCAGCACGCGCCGCAGGCCGTTGCCCACAGTAGTGCCAAAGCCCCGCTCGAAGGGTTCAATGAAGAACCGGCCGAACGTATCGCTCTTGAACTTCGGGTCGGTCACAACCCGAGACGGCAACTCAAGCCCACGCCAGCGAACTCGCATAGGTACGTTCCAATCTCAGCAGTCGCCCTCGAACGCGATCCGCCAACCGGTTCACGGGTAGGCCGCGTGCTGCTGAACCACGCGGCACCCTTCTGCCCGGGGGCGGGACAAAAAGCTCTTTACACCCGGCGACGCTTCGTCGGCCTGCAGCCGTTGTGCGGTACGGGTGTGTGATCCTCGATCGCCGTGACGCGCAGACCGGTCGAAACCAGGCCGTTGACGGCCGATTCTCGACCCGAGCCCGCGCCGCGGATCCGAACTTCAACTTCCGACATGCCCAGCTTGCGAGCCTTCTGCCCGGCGGACTCGCCGGCGCGGGTCGCGGCGAAGGGCGTGCTCTTGCGCGCGCCCTTGAAGCCCATCGTGCCCGCCGAGTCCCAGGCGATCGTCTCGCCGTTCATGTCCGTCACCGTGACGAGCGTGTTGTTCTGCGTCGCCTTGATGTGGACGATGCCGCGAACAACGTTTTTCCGAATCTTCTTGACCTTCGCCATGCTTCCCTCCGCGGATCGTCGGGGCTAAGCCCTACCCGCGATTGTTCTTGCTATCACTGCGTCACTGCGCTAGGCCTTTGCCTTCACGCCCTTCTTGCCGGCCACCGTCTTCTTCTTGCCCTTGCGGGTGCGGGCGTTGCTCTTGGTCCGCTGGCCCCGAACCGGGAGGCCGCGCCGGTGACGCTCGCCGCGGTAGCAGCGAATGTCCTTGAGTCGTTGAATGTTCTGCTGCACCTGGCGACGCAGCGCACCCTCGACAAGGTAGTTGGCGTCGATGAGCGCGTTGATCGAGGCGAGCGCGTTCTCGTCGAGCTCGTTGGCCCGCGCATCGGGATTGATCTTCGCTTCCTTGAGGATGTCGGCCGCGAACTTGGCGCCGATCCCGTGGATGTACTGGAGAGCGAAGAGGATCTTCTTCTTGTCCGGAACGTCAATACCCGCGATACGTGGCACGCTGTATTACCCCTGTACCTGCTTGTGCTTTGGATCAGCCTTGCAGATCACGCGGACCTTGCCCTTGCGGCGCACGATCTGGCACTGACCGCAGACTCGCCTGACACTTGCCTTCACCTTCATCTGACACTCAACCCTTCCGGCCCCACCTGGGCCGCCGGCTTTCCATCGTGTTTCTGAGAACCCCGGCCAGCCGTGGCCTTGGGCCGCAATACTAGACCCCTGCTCCCCCACTGTCGCGTCCTCGTCGAGCCGAGAATGGCTCAATGACGGTAGGTAATCCGGGCTTTCGTCAGGTCGTAGGGGCTGATTTCCACCGTCACCTTGTCACCTGGCAGGATTCGGATGTAGTTCATCCGCATCTTCCCAGACACGTACGCCAAGACCTCGGTCTTCTGCTCGTTCGGCAGCCGCACCTTGAACATCGCGTTCGGCAACGCTTCCGTCACCACGGCTTCAAACGTCAGTTTCTCATCCTGCTGCTTGGTCATACCTTTCCCTGCGAGCCGTACGGGCGGCCCGAATCCCCCGAATCAAACCCCCCGACCCTAGCAAAGTCTTTACCGCTCGACCTCGGGAATCCACTGCCCGCCGCTTCAATCCGGCCGATTCCGACCCGAAAACCCGGCCTATCGCGGCCCGCGGATTCGCGGCCCCTTGCCGTCGTCGCCGCCGCCAAGGAAGCCCGCGTAGTTCCGCATGAGCAGGTTCGCCTCGATGCGCTGCACGAAGTCCAGCGTCACCGACACGACGATCAGAAGGCCCGTGCCGCCCAGGAACTGGGTGACCGCAAAGTCGATGTTCATGCTCTTGTTCACGACCATCGGCAGGAGCGCGATCACCGCCAGCATCGCCGCCCCGACAAACGTGATCCGGGTCATGACCGTCTCGAGATACTCCGCCGTCCGCGGCCCCGGCCTCAGGCCCGGGATGAACGACCCGTGATCGCGGAGCTGCTTGCTCATGTCGTCGGGATTGAACTGGACCGTGATCCAGAAGTAGCTGAAGAAGTAGATGAGCACCAACTCGAATACGACGTACGGGAACTCGCCCTGCGCGAAGTTGGCCGCAAGCCAGGTCGTCAATCCTTGCCACCACTCGGGCATGCCCGTATGGGCCGAGTCCGCCAGGCTCTTGAAGATCACCGACGGGAACACCATCAGCGACGATGAGAAGATCACAGGCATGACACCGCTGTGATTCACCCGAAGCGGCAGATAGCTCTTCTGGCCGCCATAGACGCGCCGCCCGCGCGTGTGCTTGGCCTGCTGAACCGGGATTCGCCGCTGCGCGACCGTCAGCACGACCGACCCCGCGACAACCAGCACGAACCCGCCAACCAGCATCAGCACGCTCAGCAGGTCCATCTTGCCCGCTTCGCCCGGGCCCCAGTTCTTCCCGATGAGATTGATGGCCCGCGGAATACCCGTCAGGATGCCCGCCGTGATGATCATCGAAACGCCGTTGCCGATGCCGTAGCGATCGATCTGTTCACCCAGCCACATCAGGAAGATGGTTCCCGCCGTCAGTGCCGTCACCGCCATCGCCCACCACAACTGGCTGTGCGCCCAACCCGGCTGCACCATGTGCGTGGCCGACAGGAACGACATGAACCCGATGGCCTGGAAGATGCACAGCAGCACCGCGGCGTACCGCGTCCACTCGGTGATCTTCTGCCGTCCCGTCGGACCCTCTTCCTGCAGCTTCTTCAGCCTCGGTGAGACAGTCGTGATGAGCTGAAAGATGATCGATGCCGAGATGTACGGCATGATCCCGAGGCCGAAAATCGTCGACTGGTGCAGCGAACCGCCCGAGAAGATCGCCACGAAACCCGCGGCCCGCGACGCCGCCGAACCCTCGGACGTGGTCTTCGCGAAGTACTGCATCATCTGTTCCTGGTCCACGCCCGGGAGCGGGATCCAGAAACCGATGCGGTACACCACGAGCAACCCGAGCGTGAACAGTACTTTGTTCCGCAGCTCCGGGATCTTGAAGACGTTGATCAGAGCCTGGATCATTCAGAGATTCTTGTCCTGCCCCGGCCGTCGCGTGCGATCACTCGGCGTCCGCCGCGGGAGCGGCCTTCTTCGGAGCTTGTTTGAGCTTCTTGGTCAGATTCTTGGGGGTCTTGTCTTCGCTGTTTCGATCCACGCCGCGGACCTTGTCCTTGCGGGTTCCGGTTTCGTTCACCTTGCCGCCGGCGCCCTCGATCATCTTGCGAGCGGGGGCAGAGACGCGAGCGGCCGTGACCGTCAGCTTGGCTCGCAGTCCTTCTTCACCAACGCCGCCGAGGATCTTGAGCTGGCGGCTCGTATCACGCACCAGGCCGGCCTTGATCAGCGTGTCGGCACTCACCTCGCCACCCTTGGCAAAGTTCGGGTGCTTGACCACGTCGCCGATATTGACGATCCAGAACTGCTGCTTGAACTGGGCGTTCGTGAAGCCGAACTTCTGGATGCGCCGGAAGAACGGCATCTGACCGCCTTCGAACTGGAACCGCGTGGCCGTACCCGAACGCGAGCCCGCGCCCTTCTGGCCGCGGCCCGAGGTCTTGCCGCGGGCTCCGTACTTGCCGCGCCCGACGCGCTTGCGCGCCTTGTACTTGCCGACCTGGGCGGTGATTTCGTGAATCATCATGGGAGAAAGTCCTGGATCTTGAATCGTGTGTCCAACCTCTGCGAATCAGCTCGGCGCGCCTTCGGCCGCCCCGGGTGGTCCGCCCTCGTCCCCGGCGGGCTTGCCCCGGCCCTTGCCGCCCCCACCACCACGCCCGCCACGCCCCCCGCCCGGACCGCCGCGACCCCGGCCACCGCGTTCCTGCTTCTGCTCGGGCTTGCGAACCTTGGGGATGGCCACGACGAACGCCTTGCCCTTTTCAATCTTGTTCTCAATCTCCGTCCGTCCCAGCTCGACGCCCCGGAGCTCGGCCACCTGCATCGCCGTGCGAAGCTTTTCGAGCCCGGCAAACACGGCCTTGAGCGTGTTGACCGAGTTGGTCGAGCCAAAGCACTTGGTGAGGCAGTCGGTGATCCCCGCCATTTCGAGCACCGCGCGGACGCTCTGCCCCGCCACCACGCCCGTTCCCGGCGACGCCGGAATCAGCCGAACCTTTGAAGCCCGGAAACTGCCTTCGACTTCGTGCGGCAGCGTTGTGCCGACCATCGGGATCGGGACCATCGCACGCCGGGCGTACTTCTGGGCCTTCTCGATCGCCGACGGCACTTCGTTCGACTTGCCGTAGCCGTAACCCACCTTGCCGCGCCGATCACCAACAACGACGAGCGCGCCGAAGCTGAACCGCCGGCCACCCTTGACCGTCGCCGCCGTGCGCTGCACCGCCACCGTGGTGGACTCTATTTGACCAGATTCGTCGATCAGTTCTGCCATGGCTGTCCTTTAGAACTCGAGCCCGCCCTTGCGCGCCGCTTCCGCGAATGCCTTCACCCGACCGTGGAACTTGAAACCCCCGCGATCGAACACGACTTTCTTCACGCCCGCCGCCTTGGCCTTCTCCGCCAGCGTGCTGCCGACGGTCGCCGCGCTGGCCGAGTTGCCCGTCTTCGCGCCCGAGGCTCCGCCTGCCTTCTTCTTGAGCCGGGACGACGCCGCCGCGAGCGTCTTGCCCGCCAGATCGTCGATCACCTGGGCGTAGAAGTGGTTGAGCGACTTGTACACGGAAAGACGCGGACGCTCGGGCGTTCCGATGACCCGGTGCCGGATTTCTGCCCGCCGCCGTGTACGCCGCTTCGTCTTGTGCTTGCTCTTGTCCATCGATAACTACCTCTTGAATCACGCCGCCCGCGGCCACTCAGGCCGTGGCGCCGAACTGCTTGCCCTGCTTCTTCTTGATGACTTCTGTCGTGTACTTGATTCCCTTGCCGTTGTACGGCTCGGGCTTGCGGTGGGCCCGCATCGTTGCGGCGAACTCCCCCACCATCTGCTTGTTGGCCCCGGAAATCTTGACGAACTGCTTCTCGACCACCACTTTCAGACCGTCCGGGATCGTCATCTCGATCGGACTGGCGTACCCCACGGTCAGCTTGAGCTTCTTGCCGCTGACCGCCGCGGTCCAGCCGACCCCGACGACTTCCATCGCCTTCTCGTAGCCCTTGGTAACGCCCTCGACCATGTTCCGGAGGTGCGCACGGGTGGAGCCCCACAGCGCCTTGACCTCGGCGTTGTCCTTGTCCGTGTCGGCGATCGAAATCACGATCGCCTTGTCCGCCTCGTTGAACTTGACGTTCACTCGCTCGGGACAATCCAGCGTGAGATTGCCGCCCGGGCCACCGACGGTGACCTTCCGGCCCTGCACGCCGATCTTGACCCCGGCGGGAACTGGAACTGGTTGCTTTCCGATCCGTGACATGCCTTCAGCCCTTCCAACGTGTTCTCACCGCGCCGCTTCGTCACTCACTCACTTCGTTACCGTTCTTACTCAATCACGCAGAGCAACTCGCCGCCCATCCGCTCCGTCCGGCACGCGCGGTCGCTCTTCACGCCCTTGCTCGTCGAGACAATCGCAATGCCCAGGCCCTGCAAAGGACGCGGCAGGCCCTCAACCCCCGTGTACACGCGCCGGCCCGGCTTGCTCTGGCGCTCGATCTTGTGGATCAGCACCTCACCCCGCGGGCCGTACTTCAGCCGCACGCGGATCTGCCCCTGCCGCCCGTCGTCGATCACGTCGTAGCCGACGATGTACCCCTCGGATTGCAGCACGTCCGCGATGCCGCGGCACACCCGGCTGTTGAGGCAGTTGACCGTCTTGCTCTTGTTCCGCGTTGCGTTGCGGATCCGAGTCAGCATGTCCGAAATCGTGTCGTTCACAGCCATCGATTGCAGTCCTTCAGAGTCCAGGTGGTGCGGGCTGTCCGCCCGCATTCCACGGCTTATTACCAGCTCGCCTTCCGCATGCCCGGGATCTTCCCTTCGAGCGCCAGCTTCCGCAGCATGATCCTGCTGATCCGGAACTTCCGGTACACGCCGTGCGCACGCCCCGTGAGCTGGCAACGCCTCACCGTCCGCGTGCTGAACTTCGGCTTCCGCTTGCTCTTGGCCATTTGGGCTTTGGTCGTCATCGTTTCTTCCTGCTTGCCCGACTTCTCGTCTTCACTCCGTCACACCAACGCTCGATCACTCTTCACCGGCTCAGGCCTTCGCCGCTTCAGGCTTGGCCGCGGCCGGAGCCGCCCCGTCCGCCGGCTTTTTCTTCTTCTTCTTTTTCTTCTTCTCGTCCTTCTTGCCGATGTCGTCGCCCTCTTTGGCGAAGGGCATACCCATCTGCTCGAGCACGAACCGCGAGCGGTCCGGCGTCGAGTTGCTGAACGTAAAGTTGATGTTCATCCCGTGCGTGAACGTCGCTTCCGCCATGTTGATTTCCGGGAACACGCCCTGCTCCTGCAGGCCCATCGCGTAGTTGCCCTGGCGGTCGAACGCGTGACGAGGCAGGCCCCGGAAGTCCTTGATTCGGGGGGTCGCCAGGTTGATCAGGCGATCGAGGAAGTGCCACATGCGCTCTCGACGCATCGTGACCATCGCCGCCGTCTCCACGCCCGAGCGAACCTTGAAGTTCGCCACGCTCTTCTTCGCCTTCTGCACGATCGGCTTCTGGCCCGACACCTTCTGGATCGTGTCCAGGACCGTCGTCTTGATGTTCGGTGGAATCTTCGTGCCGTCGAGGTGACGGCCCATGTTCACGTTGATCGTGATCTTCTGCAGCCGCGGCTGAGCCATCGGATTCTTCAGCCCGAACTTCTCCGCCACCGCGCCGCGGATCTTCTCGTCGTACAGCGTCTTGAGGCGCGGCGTCCCACCGGGCTTGAGTGCCTCGGCAACCGTCGCTTCCGAGTACTTGTGCTTGCCCGTCCCGCCCTTGGGCGCACCCTTGCCCTTGCCGTCAGGCCGCCCCTTACCTTCAGGCCTGCCTTCAGGCTTCCCCTCGGGCTTGCCTTCGGGCTTGCCGGCCGGCTTGCCATCAGCCTTGGCTTCGGGTTTCGCACCCTCGGGCTTGTTCGGATTGTCCTTGTCCTTCGCCATTGATTACTCGCTTACCTGACGTGGCCGGTCGCCCGGGCCAGTCGCCTGCTTACTTGCTCGCCTTCCGGACCTCGCTGAGGATCCCGCCGCCCTTGACCGCCACTCGAACCTTGCTGCCGTCCTGCAGCGTCTGAAACCGCACACGCGAGGGCTTGCCGTCCACCGACGGGCTGACATTGCTGACGTGGATCGGTGCTTCCTTGGTGATGATCCCGCCCTGCGGGTTGATCCGTGTGGGCTTGAGGTGCTTGGTCCTCAGGTTCACACCCTTGATGATCACCTGGCTCTTGTCGGGAATCACACGCAGGATCTCGCCGACGGTGCCTTTGTGGCTTCCCGCCGTGATCACCACCGTGTCTCCCTTGCGCACGTGCCTAGCCATCTCACACCACCTCCGTCGCGAGCGACACGATCTTCATGTAGTTCTTGTCACGCAGTTCGCGGGCGACGGGCCCGAAGATGCGCGTACCCTTGGGGTTGCCGTCGTCCTGGATCAGCACCACGGCGTTCGAGTCGAACTTTACATACGACCCGTCCGGCCGCCGCGTCGCCTTGGTCGTCCGCACGACCACGGCCTTGGACTTGTCGCCCTGCTTGACCTCAGCGCCCGGCAGCGCCTTCTTAATCGAGACGAACACCCGGTCGCCCACGCCCGCCGTCCGGCGCGTGAACTTTCCGCTGTGCGTCGATCCGCCGTACACGCGGATCACGTAGGCGATCTTCGCCCCCGAGTTATCCGCGACTTCGCACCTGGTTTCTTGCTGAAGCATGATCAGTCCTTCAAAGCGTGCTGCGGGGCCGCCGCGACCTGAACCACACGCAACACCTTCCACGTCTTGGTCTTGCTCACCGGGCGGCACGGGCCGATTTCGACCGTGTCACCCATCTTGCTCACGTTCTTCTCGTCGTGCGCCTGGATCACCGTCTGCTGGCGCAGGTACTTGCCGTACTTGGCGTGCTTGCTCTGGTAGCGCACCACGACCGTCCGGGTCTTGGCCCGCTTGTCCGATTCGATCTGGCCCGTCAGCGTCACGACCTTCTTGGTCTTCTTCGCCGGGCCGGCCGGGGCCTTGGTTGACTGCATCGCTGCGCTCATGTGATTCCTCTGTTGACGTGCCGCCTACTTCGCCACCGCTTTGCTCTTGCGAACCGTCAGGAGCCGCGCGATGTCGCGCCGGACCTTCCTGAACTCCGAGTTGTCCTCGACCTTCTCCGTCACCGCCTGGGTGCGGAGCTGGTACAGCCGGTCTCGGAGCCGCTTGAGCTCCACGCCGACCTCCTCGGTCGTCATCGCTCGTGCTTCCTTGCCCGTCATATCTGGGTCCTCCTCGCCACAAACCGCGTCTTCACGGGCATCTTCATCGCCACCCGCACCAGCGCCTGCTTGGCGACCACTTCCGGCACGCCCGCCATCTCGAAGAGCATCGTGCCAGGCTTCACCCGCGCCGCCCAGTAATCCACATCCGCCTTGCCCGTTCCCATTCGCGTTTCCAGCGGCTTCTTGCTGATGGGCTTGTTCGGGAACACCCGGATGAACAGCTTGCCCTGCCGCTTCACAAAGTGCATCGCCGCCACGCGACCCGCATCGATGCACGTCGCCTTCAGCCAGCACCCTTCCAGCGCCTGCAGGCCAAAGTCCCCGTAGGCGACGTAGTTGCCCTTGGTCGCTTTGCGCGGCCGGACTCTCCGCATCTCTTTGCGGAACTTCACTCGTTTGGGCATCAACGCCATCGATCACACTCCAACACCGGCGAACCTCGCCGGACAGGTCTTCTTACCGCCGACCACGCGCACGCGCCCGGCCGCCCGCCGCGTTGCTCTGGCCTTCTTCTTCAGACGCCACCTTGCCGTACATGCCTTTGTAGATCCACACCTTGCAGCCGATCGCGCCGTAGCTCATGAACGCCTCGGCGAACCCGTAGTCGATGTTCGCCTGCAGCGTCGAGAGCGGCAGCGACCCAAGCCGGATGTCCAGCTGGCGGCTCATTTCCGCTCCGCCGAGTCGGCCCGAGATCTGGATCTTCACGCCCTTCGCGCCCGCGGCCATCGCGGCCTCGGCCCGCATCTTGATCACGCGACGGAACGCCGCACGCTTGATCAGCTGCTCGCCCACGCTCTCGGCCACCAGCTGCGCATCGAGGTCCGGGTTCTTGACCTCGATGATCGAGATCTTCACCTTGCGGCCCGTCATGAGCTGCAGCTCTTCGGTCATCCGATCGACCTCGGCGCCCTTGGGGCCGATCACCACGCCCGGACGCGCCGTCTTGATCACGATCACCAGCTCTTCGCGCGTGCGCTCGATGTGGATGTCCGACACCGCCGCGACCGGTCGGTCCTTGGACCGGTTCAACCTCGTGTCCAGGAACTTCCGGATCCGCTGGTCCTCGACCAGCAGCTCGCCGTAGAGCGCCTTGGGGGCGTACCACCGGCTCTTGTGCGCCTCGGTGATCCCGACCCGTAGCCCGAATGGATGTGTCTTTTGTCCCATAGTCTGGTCCAGCTCAGGCCCTG
Organism: Phycisphaerales bacterium; assembly: GCA_044222195.1. GTDB lineage: Bacteria > Planctomycetota > Phycisphaerae > Phycisphaerales > UBA1924 > JAHBXE01. Next base: position 140,933 of record JBGANS010000011.1, on the reverse strand, counting down.
GCCTTCTCCTCGAGTCCGATGGTGATGTGGCTCAGCCGCTTCTCGATCGGGTGCGCCCGCCCGCGGTCCTTGGGCTGGAAACGCTTGATCATCCCGCCGTCGTCCACGCGGCTCTCCACGATGACGAGCGTCGTGACATCCGCCTCGGCCCGCTCCGCGTCCGCGATCGCCGCGTTGAGCGCCTTCTTCATGTTCACCGCCGCCCGCTTGGTCGTGAATGTCAGCAGGTTGAGCGCCTCATCCACGGTCTTGCCGCGGACCAGGTCGGCCAGCAGGCGGGCCTTGCGGGGGCTGCCCCGGTGATGGCGGATTTCGCTCACAAACCGCGCGATGTCCTTGGGAGTCGCGCCCACGGCCGCGGCCAGCTTGGCGATGTCGCCCGGCTTGCAGCGCGGATGGTCGCGCCCCTTCATCCAGTTGTCGATGGCGGACATCGCCCGCGTCCCGGCCAGGCCGGTCCGTTCGATGGCCTGGGCGAGCTGCTCGCGAGAGACGTTGCGCTTCGCCGCCAACTGTTCCAGTGTTTCGCCTCGGAGTCTCACGTGCCAACCTTTCCTTACGACCGTGCTCAGGACTTTGCCGCCGGCGCCGCCGATCCCTTATCGCCGCCCTCGATGCCTTCCTTCTTGTTCGTGTGCCCGCGGAACGTCCGGCTGATGCTGAACTCCCCGAGCTTGTGCCCGACCATGTCCTCCGTCACGAACACGTCCAGGAACGCACGACCGTTGTGGACCTTGAAGGTGTGCCCGACAAACTCTGGCACGATCGTGCAGCGACGCGACCACGTCTTGAGCGGCTCGCGCTTGCGCGTCTGGTTGAGCTTCTCCACCTTCCGGTAGAGCCTCTCATCCACAAACGGTCCCTTCTTCAGACTGCGTCCCATGTCAACGTTCCTTCAACTGCTTTTCTTCGCTTCGTGCCTACGTGCCTTCGTGCCTGTTCTCTGCTCACGTCACCTGGCCGAACCGCTTGGTCATGCGACGGCGGATGATGAGCTGGGTGCTGTGCTGCTTCTTGTTCCTCGTTCGCCCGCCCTTGGCGTGCACGCCCGTCGGCCCGCACGGCGGACGGTTGCCCTTGGACCGGCCCGACCCGCCACCCAGCGGATGCGCGTGGTGGCTCTTGGCCATGCCGCGGGTAATCGGCCGACGCCCGAGGTGACGGGTAATGCCCGCCTTGCCCAGCCGGCGGAGCCGGTTGTCCGGGTTGCCCGTCTGCCCGATGGTCGCCATGCAGTCGATCGGAACGCGCCGCGTCTCCCCCGAGGGCAGAACCAGCGTCGCGTAATCGCCTTCCTTGTTCGACAGCTTGGCGAACGTCCCCGCCGAGCGGCACATCTGGCCGCCGCGACCCGGGAACAACTCGACACAGTGAACATCCAGGCCCGCAGGAATGTGCCGCAGCGCCATCGCGTTGCCGACGGTCGGCTCGACCGCCTGCGTGCGGGAGGCGATGATTTCCTGACCGACCTTCAGGCCGATCGGGGCGATGATGTACCGCTTCACGCCGTCCTTGTACTCGATCAGCGCGATATGGCTGGTCCGGTTCGGGTCGTACTCGATCCCCGTGACCTTGCCCTCGATCATTTCACGGTCCTTGCGCTTGAAGTCCACCATGCGGTACATGCGCTTCGCGCCTCCGCCGGTGCCGCGGGAGGTGATGATCCCCCGGTTGTTGCGTCCACCCTTCTTGGGCAGCGGCTTGAGGAGAGCGCGTTCGGGCGAGAACTTGGTCACCTCGGTGTTCATGTTCACCGAGGCGTTTCGGCGCCCTGCACTCGTCGGCTTGTAGATGCGAATCGGCATGGTCGTAACTCTTCTGTGTCTTCAGTGCGTCGCTTGGCCACTCAGAACAACTCGATCACATCCTCCGCGTGCAGCGTCACGGTCGCCTTCTTGGTCGTCGCTTCCTGCACCACTCCGTACCGCATCCGCCGGGCCTTGCCCTTGCGGTTCTGCGTGTTCACGCCGGTCACGCGGACCTTGTACAGCCGCTCGACCGCCGTCTTGATCTGGTCCTTGCTCGCCTCGCGGGCCACCAGGAACGAGTACTTCTTCTGCTCGTTCATCGCGAACGTGCTTTTCTCAGTCAGGATCGGCTGCTTGATGATGTGGATGTCGTGCATCACGCACCCTCCTTGCCGGCCGCGCCGCGCCCGAGCGGGTTGATCTTGGCCTCTTTGCCGGTCTGCGACGTCGGGCCTTTGAGCCACGCCTCGAGCTCGCTCTTGCCGATCACCAGGTACCGGTGGTTGAGCATGTCGAAGCAGTTGAGCTGGTCGGCCCGGCACAGCGTGACGTGGTCCACGTTCCGCGCCGAGAGCCGGGCATTGGCCGCCCTGTCGCCCTCGACCGGAAGCGCGACCAGCGCGTTGCGATCGATCTTGAGCGCCGTCAGGAACGACTGAAAGTCCTTGGTCTTGGGCGTCGCCATCTCGAAGCGATCGACGATGCGGACCTCGTTGTCGACCAGCTTGGCGAGCAGCGCGTTGCGGTTGGCCTTGCGCCGCATCTTCTTGGGCATGTCCAGGCGGTAATCCTCGCGGGTCCGCTTCTTTGAGTGACCGTGCCCGCCACCCTTGAACAGGTTGGCCTTGCGGTCACCGTGACGGGCGTTGCCCGTGCCCTTCTGCTTGTAGATCTTGCGGGTCGAGCCCTCGACCTCGTGACGGTTCTTCGTCCGCGCCGAACCCTGACGGGTGTTGGCGTGGTACCGCACATAGGCCTGCTTGATCAGAGCGGCGTTCACTTCGCCGCCCAGGCTCGTTTCGTCGATGGTCAGTTTCCCGACCTCCGAGCCCTTCATGTTGTAGACGGGGACATCCATCTGTGTCTTTCCTCGTCAGACGCCTTCTCCGGGAATCGTCCCGGCTTCCGTTCCTCGCCTATCCGGCTCGCCTCCTATGTGGGCTTCACGCCCTGGGTGGTGCGGCTCGGATTCGACTCGGCTGTCTTCTCCCCACTCGCGTGGGGCACGTTACTTTCCTGTGCTCGTCCGGTGGTTTCGCTCTCGCGACCTTCCGAACCCGCCGGCCCCTTGTTCCAGGACCGGCGGCTGTTTCTCACCGACTACTTCGCCGCGGCGGCCGCGACCTTCTTGGCCTTGCTCTTGTACAGCCGGGTCGCCGGCCGCACCATCACCATCCCATTGTTCGACCCCGGGATCGGCCCCTTGACCAGGAGCAGACCTTTGTCGGCGTCAATCTTGATCACGTCAATACTGCGGCAGGTCACCCGCTCATCGCCCATGTGGCCGGCCATGCGCTTGCCCTTGACCAGGCCGCCGCCGTAACCACGATTCGAGCAGAGTGAGCCGATCGAGCCCGGCGAGCGATGCTTTCTTTCCGTTCCGTGCGAAGCGAACATGCCCTTGAAGTGGTGCCGCTTCATCACGCCCTGGAAGCCCTTGCCCTTGCTCGTGCCGATCACGTCGACGTACATCTGCCCCTCGAGCTCTTTCACCGTCAGGGCCTTGCCGAGCTCGAACTTCGCCGCGTCGTCCGCCGTGCAGTGGAACTCGCGGTGGAACCGGAGCGGGTCGCTCCCGGCCTTGGCGTCGTGACCGATCTGCGGCTGCGTCGAGTTCCGCGCTTTCATGGCGCCAAAACCGATCTGCACCGCCGAATACCCGTCCTTCTCGACGGTCCGCACCTGCGTCACCACGCAGGGGCCCACCTTGATCACGGTGACCGGCACGCTCTCGCCCGTTGGCTGGAGCAGCCGCGTCATCCCGACTTTCGTTCCCATGAGCAGCATGATCAATCGTCCTGAAAAGCCTTCGCCGAGGCCGCTTCGTGATCCCGGCTTGTACGCCGCACCGGGTCAGAGGAAGTCTTGATGTCCGAAACGCAAACGGGCGCCTCTCAGCGCCCGTCACTTATGCCTTGATCTTGATGAACACGCCCGCGGGAACAACCAGCCGATTCAGAGCTTCAACCGTGCGAGCGTTCGGCTCGAGAATGTCGATGATCCGCTTGTGAGTGCGGATCTCGAACTGCTCGCGGCTCTTCTTGTCGATAAACGGCGAACGCAACACCGTGTACCGCTCGATCCGCGTGGGCAGCGGAATCGGCCCGGCCACCTTCGCGTTCGTCCGCTTCGCGTGGTCCACGATTTCCTTCGCCGACGCATCGAGCGCCAGGTGGTCGTAGGCCTCCATCCGAATTCTGATCTTCCCGCCTGTCATCGCGTGCTCATTTCTTCCGACCTGTGCCGCCGGTCGCAGTCTCTCGCGCCCGGAACATCCGCGCCCGAAACATTCGGGCGTGAAACCCTTCCGGCGGTCCGCCGCCGGTCGATGAAACTCCCAACTCTCGTTACGTGAGGTTGAGACTTGGCGAAACCTCGGTCGAGGCTCCGCCCCACCAGTCCCAATCCACGGGACACCGAATCGAGCCGACAAGCTTACGGACCCAAAACGCGATGTCAACTCGCCGAGTTTCCCACAACTTGCCCACGCGGCCGGTCCTTCCGCCCGGTCGATCCCGCGCCCCTGCCCGCGACGCCGCAACCCAAACGCCTACGAAACCTCGCCTTTGACATCTCCCTGTGGAACCCCGCGGCTCCCGGTCGATCCATATAAGACAGGGTTCGACTGCCGGCCCAAGGAGGGACTCCCATGTTCCGCGTGTCAATCGCCGCGTTTCTGATGCTTTCCCCCGCCGTTCTGGGCCAAAACCAGCCCGCCAAGTCCCAACCAGGCAAGTCGCAGCCCCCGACACGCATCAGCAAACCCCCTTCCCAACCCAAGACCGGCGATGCGAAGCCGGGAACCAAGCCGGCAACCACCCAGCCCAAGTCCCAGCTCGAATCCGTCACCCTCGCGCAAGGCTCGGTCGAGATGTCCGACGAGCTCTTCCGGCTCGATTCCGCCGGCCTCTCCATGAACCTGCCCATGGGGGCGGTCGCTCAAATCTCCACCGCGGGAACGTCCGCCTCCGCCAAGGTGACCCCCAAGGGGGTCGAGGAAGGCAGCGCCGGCGCCTGGCTCATCGATATCCAGACCCCCCGGAGTCGAGACAAAGGCCAAACCCCTGAGTCCGTTGCCCGAAAGGTGATGGAACAACTTCAGGCCGCCGTCGGCGTCGTCGACCGCAGCCAGACCGATCGCGATGGCAACGTGATTGAAAAAGTCGTCCAGACCAAGGCCACCATCGTCGAGCCCATCAAGAACGTCATCGTCCGCGCGGAACGCGCCGAGTACGAACGTCCCGCCGCCCGCTTCTACATCCGAATCCCGCGCGAAGGAAAGGAAGCCGCCATCATCCGCGGTTACACCGTCTTCCAGACCGCGCCGGGCGAGTTCGTCACCTTCGACCTCGCCACGCCCGAGCCCAACTTCACCCACGCTCGCCCGATCTACGAATCCACGGTCGCCACTGCTCGATTCACCGATGCGGCCCTGGTCGCCACGCTGCGCGGAGCCTCGATCAACTCCGGAATCGCCTTCATGGCCCGCCAGCAGAAGCCCGAATACGACGCCGCCATCGCCCTCCTCAACGACCAGTGGTACCGCCTCGCCAAGCCCGCACCCACCGGCGCCGACAAGGACGCCGAAGAAATCGCCTACCGCCGCATCCGCGTGAAGCGCGGCTCCCGCGGCGAAATCGACACCAGCGGCCGCAAGGAAAAGTGGACCGACGGCGACAGCGAGATGGGCATCGTCGTCCGTTTCGACGCCCGCTATCTGCAGGACGGCCAGGTCGTTGACGTCGTCGGCGTGTACTGGATGTCGAACGACGCCAAGACCGAGGCGTGGACCTTGCAGCAGGCCTCGCGCGACCCCAAGAAGAAGAACCCGTCGGTGGTCACCGAAACCGGCGCCCGCGAAGGTGACCAGATGACCGTCGCGATCTCCGGTACCGGACAGGACACCCGCCGCATCAAGCCCGAGGTGCCCAAGATGGGCTACATCACCCAGGTTCAATCGTTCCTCCTGCCAACGCTCCTGGCCCAATCTCAGAATCCAGGCGACTACGCCTTCTACGTCTACCAGTCGCAGAATGAAAGACTCCCCATCACGATGCGCCGCGACACCCTCGCCCAGGCGACCGACGGCTCCGGCCACTGGGTGCTCACCACCCAGCAGACCGAGGACCGTCCGCCCCAGGTCTCCACGTTCAACGAGAAGTCTGAACTGCTGCAGACCATCTTCTCCGCCCAGAAGATGGCCTGGACCTCGACAACGCTCCAGAAACTCGCGGACCTCTGGCAGGCCAAGGGCCTGCCCATGAACTGATCACACACGTTGCTTGCTCCCCACGTGTTTCCGGACGGCGACCACCTCGACTGAGCCCGGACTCGCACTCCCCGTGGTTCGCGGCCAGTGGTCCGTTCGCGGATTCAGCCTCGATCGGTGTTGAAGTCGAGGGTTTATGCACGTCCAGTAGCGCAGAACTCGCGCTTCTCCGACGCGCAATCTCAACCTGTTTTTGGAGTGGGTCGATGCCTGATCGCCCAAATGGCGGGTTCAGGTCTTCGCCCTGAATCCATCACCCGGTACGGAAGCCGGGAACGCCCGCGTCTCGCGGGGTCGGTGAACCAGGGGGGCCGAGCGAGGCGGCCTGAAGCCAGGGCAGTCCACAGGGGACGCCTCAACAGGCCGCATGGGGGTTGATACATGAGTCGCATCAATACGAACATCCAGAGTCTCATTGCCCAGCGCGTGCTCGGCCAGAACTCGAGCGGGCTGTCCCGGTCCCTCGAGCGCTTGAGCACGGGCTACAAGATCAACCGCGGAAAGGACGACCCGGCAGGCCTGATCGCCTCCGAGAACCTCCGCTCCGAGCTCAAGTCCACCAACGCCGCCATCGCCAACAGCGAGCGCGCCGACCAGGTGGTCAACATCGCCGAAGGCGGCCTCCAGGAAGTCTCCGGCCTGCTCACCGAACTCCAGGGCCTGGTCACCTCGAGCGCTTCGTCCGCCGGCCTTTCGTCGTCTGAAAAGGCTGCGAACCAGCTGCAGATCGACTCGATTCTGCAGACCATCGACCGCATCAGCTCCGCCACCAGCTTCCAGGGCGTCAAGCTGCTCAACGGCAACTTCGACTACAAGGTCTCGTCGCTGACCTCGGGCGTCTCCGACCTCCGAATCAACGGCGCCAAGTTCACCGGCGCCTCGCAGGCCGTCAACGTGCTCGTCACCGCCTCGGCCCAGCAGGCCGGCCTCTACCTCTCGATGGGCGGCACCGCGCTCGACCTCGGCGGCGCCACCTCCGCCTTCACCATCGAAATCTCCGGCGCCCTCGGCAGCCGCGAACTCACCTTCACATCCGGCACCACGATGACCAGCATCGCCGCCGCGATCAACACGTTCTCCGACATCACCGGCGTCGAGGCCACGGTCGTCGCCTCGGGCTCGGCCAACGGCATCAAGCTCAACAGCGAGAACTTCGGCTCCTCCGAGTTCGTCTCCGTCAAGGTCATTGACGACGGCGGCGTCAGCACGACCAACCTCGGTCTCTACAACATGAGCTCGACGAACTTCGCCGCGCTCAACACGACCCGCGTCGCCGACTTTGCCTCTTCCACCGCGTCCAACGGCGTCCGCGATCTCGGACAGAATCTCGGCGCCACGATCAACGGCATCACGGCCACCGCGAACGGGAAGTCGGCCCGCATCAGCACCGACTTCCTCGACGTCGAGGTCACCCTCAGCACCTCAACCTCGCAGACGCTCGGCTCCGTCGGCGGCTCCAGCGGCGCCTTCCAGATCACCGGCGGCGGCGCTGACTTCCAGCTCGCCGGCCAGGTCGACATCGGCGGCAAGGTCAGCATCGGCATCGGCGACGTCGCCATCCGCAAGATGGGCAAGGTCGAGACCAGCACCGCCGGCACGTTCAACAACCTGAGCGACCTCGGCTCGGGCAAGACGCTCAACGTCGTCGACGGCGACCTCACCCAGGCCCAGCGGGTCATCGCCACGACCATCGAGCAGGTCTCGGGCCTCCGCGGCCGGCTCGGCGCCTTCCAGAAGAACACCATCGGGTCCACGATCCGCAGCCTCAACGTCGCCGCGGAGAACTCCGCCGCCGCCGAGAGCGTGATCCGTGACGCCGACTTTGCCGCGGAAACGGCGGGTTTGACGCGGGCCCAGATCCTGGTCGCCGCTTCGACCAACGTCCTGGCCCTGGCCAATACCGCCCCTCAGAGCGCTCTGTCGCTCCTCGGATAAGCCCTCACGGCCCTCCGCACGAAGCGGCGCGCGTTATGGGAACCTTTTCAGCGCCCCAGCCCACAAGGCTGGGGTGTTTCTTTTGGAAAGGTTTGTGCAGTCGCTACAGACCGCACAGGCTCGGCATCGTGCGCGATTGAATCGTTCAGGTTTCTTGCCTCTTCCCCGATAGTCCACTCGGCTGGCGAAGTCTGCGCCGCCCGACTCTCTGGTCGAACATACACGGACGTAAGGGTTGGCCGGGGCGACGCCCCAGAAAGTGAAGAGGGGATACAACGATGAGCCGCATTAACACGAATGTCCAGTCTCTCATTGCCCAGCGGGTGCTCGGTCAGAACACCAGCGGCCTTGCTCGCTCGCTCGAGCGCTTGAGCACGGGCTACAAGATCAACCGCGGAAAGGACGACCCGGCAGGCCTGATCGCCTCCGAGAACCTCCGCTCCGAGCTCAAGTCCACCAACGCCGCCATCGCCAACAGCGAGCGCGCCGACCAGGTGGTCGCCTCGAAGGCCGGCCTCTCCGCCTCCGAGCGTCAAGCCAATCAGCTCCAGGTTGACTCGATCCTCCAGACCATCGACCGCATCAGCTCCGCCACCAGCTTCCAGGGCGTCAAGCTGCTCAACGGCAACTTCGACTACAAGGCCTCCTCGGTCGCCTCGGGCGTCAGCGATTACAAGGTCAACGGCGCCAAGTTCAACGGCACTTCCCAGTCGGTCAACGTCCTCGTGACGCAGTCCGCCCAGCAGGCCGGCATGTACATGTCGATGGGCGGCACCGGCCTCGACCTCGGCGGCGCCACCTCGGCCTTCACGTTCGAAATCTCCGGCAGCCTCGGCAGCCGCGAGCTCACCTTCACCTCCGGCACCACGATGACCAGCATCGCCGCCGCGATCAACACCTTCACCGATATCACCGGCGTCCAGGCCACCGTCGTCGCCTCGGGCTCCAGCAACGGCATCAAGCTCAGCAGCAAGGACTTCGGGTCGTCGCACTTCACCTCCGTCAAGATCGTCAACGACGGCGGCCTCTCGACGACCAACCTCGGCCTCTACGGCATGAACACCGGCAACTTTGCCGCCCTCAACACGACGCGCATCACTGACTTCTCCTCGACCACGGCCGCCAACGGCGTCCGCGATGCGGGCCAGGACGTCGGTGCCACCATCAACGGCATCACCGCCACCTCAAACGGCAAGACCGCCCGGATCAACAGCGACTTCCTCGACGTGCAGATCTCCCTCGACACCTCCACGTCCCAGACGCTGGGCTCCGTCGGCGGAACGACCGGCGCGCTGCAGATCACCGGCGGCGGCGCTGACTTCCAGCTCGCCGGCCAGGTCGATATCGCGGGCAAGGTCAGCATCGGCATCGGCGACGTCGCCATCCGCAAGCTGGGCAAGCTCGAGACAAGCACCGCCGGTAGCTTCAACTACCTCAGCGATCTCGGCTCCGGCAAGGCCCTCAACCTGGTCAACGGTGACCTCACCAGCGCCCAGAAGGCCGTCGCCGCCGCCTCCGACCAGGTCGCCAGCCTCCGCGGCCGACTCGGCGCCTTCCAGAAGAACACCATCGGAGCCACCATCCGTAGCCTCGGCGTCGCCGCCGAGAACACGGCCGCGGCCGAGAGCGTGATCCGCGACGCCGACTTCGCCTCCGAAACGGCGAGCCTCACCCGGGCACAGATCCTCGTCTCGGCCTCGACCAACGTCCTGGCCCTGGCGAACTCCTCGCCCCAGAGCGCTCTCCAGCTCCTGGGTTGATCCCGACCTGATAATCCAGTTTCGGACCTGAACACAACCCTGCACCCCGGCCCTTGAGGCCGGGGTGCTTTCTTTTTTCTCACTTCTGGTGTGTGAATTCCGGACCTGTTGCTTGAGTCCGCTATCCCGAACTCCGATAGCTCGTGACATCGTCACAGGTCGCAAGGCCCTCACAGGACTTGCGGCAGGAGAATCCGGAAGACTCGCGACCCCCGAGAACACACCATGAGCCGCATCAACACCAACGTGCAGTCGATGATCGCCCAGCGGGTGCTTGGACAGAACACCAACAGCCTGTCCCGCAACCTCGAGCGGTTGAGCACGGGCTTCAAGATCAATCGCGGCAAGGATGACCCTGCCGGCCTGATCGCCTCCGAGAACCTTCGCTCCGAACTCAAGGCCACCAACGCCGCGATCAACAACGCGGAACGCGCCGACCAGGTGGTGAACATCGCCGAAGGCGGTCTGCAGGAGGTTTCCAACCTCCTGACCGAGCTGCAGGGGCTCATCACCAACACCGCCAGCAACGCCGGCCTCGCCTCGTCCGAGAAGCAGGCCAACCAGCTCCAGATCGACTCCATCCTCCAGACCATCGACCGCGTCGCCGCGGCCACGAGCTTCCAGGGCGTGCGCCTGCTCAACGGCAACTACGACTACAAGGCCTCGTCCGTCGCCACCGGTGTGACCGACTTCCGCGTCAACGGGGCCAAGTTCACCGGCGGCTCGCAGACCGTCAACGTCCTCGTCACCCAGTCGGCCCAGCAGGCCGGCATGTACCTGTCCATGGGCGGCACCGCCCTCGACCTCGCCGCCGCGAACTCGTCGTACACGATCGAGATCGCCGGCAGCCTGGGCAGCCGCGAACTGACGTTCACATCCGGCACGACCATGGCGAGCATCGCCGCCGCCATCAACACGTTCACCGACATCACGGGAATCCAGGCCTCCGTGGTCGCTTCGGGCACCTCGAACGGGATCAAGCTCGCCAGCAAGGAGTTCGGCACGGGCCAGTTCGTGTCCGTCAAGGTCGTCAACGACGGCGGCATGAGCACGACCAACCTCGGCTTCTACAACTGGAACACAGGCGACTTCAACACCCTCAACACCACCCGCATCACCGACTACTCCACCGTCACCGCCACCAACGGCGTGCGTGACTCCGGCCAGGACGTCGGCGCCACCATCAATGGCATCACCGCGACCTCCAACGGCCGCACCGCCCGCATCAACACCGACTTCCTCGACGTGCAGCTCACGCTCGACACTTCGCTCGCCCAGGCCCTCGGCAGCGTCGGCGGGTCCAACGGCGCCTTCCAGATCACCGGCGGCGGCGCAGACTTCCAGCTCGCAGGCCAGGTCGACATCGCCGGCAAGGTCAGTCTCGGCATCGTCGACGTCGCCACCCGCAAGCTCGGCAAGTATGAAACGAACACCGCCGGCACCTTCCGCTTCCTGGCCGACCTTGGCTCGGGCAAGTCCCTCAACGTCGTCACCGGCAACCTGACCGACGCCCAGAAGGTCGTCGGCGGCGCCATCGACCAGGTTTCTTCGCTCCGGGGTCGCCTCGGTGCGTTCCAGAAGAACACCATCGGCGCCACCATCCGCAGCCTCGGCATCGCCAGTGAAAACACCGCGGCCGCCGAGAGCGTGATCCGCGACGCCGACTTCGCCAGCGAGACCGCCGGCCTCACACGCTCGCAGATCCTCGTGTCGTCGTCCACGCAGATCCTGGCACTCGCCAACACGGCCCCGCAGAGCGCCCTCCAGCTCCTCGGCGGTTAACCGCAGAACCCAGACCAAAACGCGACCGCCTCGGGCAAGGACGCCTGAGGCGGTCTTTTTTTTGGAACCCATCTCCTTTCTCACCCCCTCCGCCAGCGCCAGTCGATCCAGAAGTGCCATGCCCGTCCGCTCTGCACCGCGCAAAAAGCACGCCGACCTGCCCGCTGAGTTCGAGGACCTGCGCTCCAAGTTCCTCGCCTTCATCCGCGTCGAGTGCGGCCTCAGCCATAACACCCTCGAGGCCTACAGCCACGACCTGCGCGACCTGATGACCGAACTCGACGGCCGCGGCGTCCGAACCGCCAGGTCGATCACGCCGCGTCACCTGTCTGAGCACCTGGCGCGGCTCAAGTCCGACCGCGAGATGGAGTCCTCATCCATTATCCGGCACATGGCGACGATCAAAGTCTTCGGACGCTGGCTCGCGGCGCGAGGCTTCGTTTCCGAGGACCCTGCGGAGGTCCTGGAACGGCCGCACCGATGGAAGCGCCTGCCCGGCGTCATGACGCAGGCCCAGCTCAAGGCGCTGCTCGCGGCGCCGCGGCCGGACGGCGATGACGGCTCCCCCCCACTTTGGATGCGCGATCGCGCCATGCTCGAACTCATGTACGCGAGCGGACTGCGGGCGTCGGAAGTCGGCGCTCTCGGATTGAACGATGTGCACGAAACGCTGGGTGTGATTCGCGTCACGGGCAAGGGCCGCAAGCAGCGCCTCGTGCCCGTCGGCAAGCCCGCAGCCGCGGCGCTCAATGCCTACCTGCACGACTGTCGGCCAAAGCTCGCGAAGCCCGATGGCCGTGACAAGGGTCGGCTCTTGCTCTCTCGCTCAGGCCGACCTCTTGAACGAGTCGCCGTGTGGCAGATCGTCCAGCGTCAGGCCGCCGCGGCGGGCCTCAAGGGCATTCACCCGCACATGCTCCGCCACAGCTTCGCGACGCACCTGCTCGCCGGCGGGGCCGATCTCCGCGTGGTCCAGGAACTCCTGGGCCACGCCGATATTGCGACCACGCAGATCTACACGCACGTGGACCGGTCGCGTCTGAAGGACGTCCACCGGAAGCACCATCCGAGGGCATAGCTCCTTCCGTTATCATTCGGCTGTGCGCAGGACTTCATGGATCATCGGCGGCGTCCTGGCGGTAGCCCTCGGGATTGCGGCCCGGCTGTCTCATCCCGGGCCGGGAGACCCCTACCCCGGCGAAGTGTTTGCTCCCGCGGACTTGAGCCACTTCCAGGTCGCCGACGGCTTTCGAATCGAGTTGGTTGCGAGCGAGCCGATGGTCGCCGCGCCTGTCGCCATGACGTTCGACGAGGACGGCCGGTTGTGGGTCGTGGAGATGGACAGCTTCATGCCGGACATTGAGGGTCGAGGCGAACTCGCCCCGGTGAACCGCATCGTGATCCTTGAAGACGAGAACGGCGACGGCGTGATGGACAAGAGCACGCCATTCCTGCAGGGACTGATCTTGCCACGGGCGGTGATGCCGTGCTATGGCGGGGCGCTCGTGCTTGAGCCGCCCACTCTTTACTTCTGCCCCGATGCCGACCGCGATGGCCGGGCGGATTCAAAGATCCAGGTGCTGACAGGGTTTGCCGGGCTCGAAAGCCCGGAACACGCCGGAAACGGCCTGATGTACGGCATCGACAACTGGATCCGCCTGAGCCAACACCCGCTGCGACTGCGTTTCGACGGGAAAACGGTTGTCGCGCACCCGACACCCGCAAACGGCCAGTGGGGTATCGCTCAAGATGATGTCGGCCGCGTGTACTACACGCCCAACTCTGAGTCGCTCCGGGTCGACGCCGTCCCGAACCACTACGGATCGCGCAACCCGGCGCAACCGGGACTGGCCGGCGTGTATGTGTCCGCCTGCCGCGAGCAGACCGTCTGGCCAGCGCACGCCACATCGGTCAATCGTGGGTACCAGGCCGGCACGCTCCGGGACGATGGGACGCTCAAGTCTCACACCGCGGCGTGCGGCCCGGAGATCTACAGCGCCTCGCTTTTCGGGCCCGAATGCAATGGCAACGCGTTTGTCTGCGAACCGGCGGGCAACCTGGTCAAGAGGCTGACGCTCAAGGATGAGAACGGCGTGCCGCGGGCCTCCACAGTTCAGCCCGGCCGCGAGTTCCTGACTTCGACGGATGACCGATTTCGCCCGGTGAATCTGGCGGTCGGGCCCGACGGCGCGCTGTACATCGCGGACATGCACCGCGGACTGCTGCAGCACAAGAACTTCGTCACCGACTACCTTCGCGATCTGACTCGCAAGAACCGGCTGGAACGGCCGATCGGGCTGGGCCGGATCTATCGAATCATGCCGGGCAACGGCGTTCTCACGCCGCGGCCGAAGCTCTCGCGGGCGAGCACCGCAGAACTCATTGAGTGCCTGCAGCACGCGGACCGGTGGTGGCGGGTGACGGCGCAACGGCTGCTCGTTGAACGTCGATCTCGGGACGCGGTGCCGCGGCTGCGCGAGTTGGCCCTCGCGGCGAGTGCGCCTGCGACGCGATTGCACGCGCTGTGGACACTGGAAGGAATGGGTGAAGCGACTGCGGAAGATGCGGTCCGTGCGATGGAGGACAAAGCGAGCACCGTGCGGGCCGCGGGTCTGCGTGCCGGCGAGGCCTGGATCAGTCAACGCGACGTGCGGGCGCGGATAACCACGCTGCTCGGCGACGCGGATCGGATGGTCCGGGTCCAGGCGGTGCTCTCGGCCGGTGCGGCCAGGGATCAGGAAGCGTTCTATGTCGAGGCGATGCAGCGGTACGAATCCGATGCGTTCATCCGAAGCGCGATCGTGTCGGGACTGCGGGGACGGGAAGAGGCCTTCCTCGCACGCTTGATGGAGGCGAAGGACTGGCCCGCGTCACCGGCGCAGAAGGACTTGGCGAGTGTGCTGTCGGAGTGCGTGCTTCGGTCGGAGGATGCGGGGCAGCGCAGGGCGTTTGTGGAGCGGCTGGCGGCGCTCGCGATCTCGGGAGATTCGCGGGGCTCCGTGATGCTGGCCATGCTTGGCAAGGCGCAGCGGGTTGATACCCAGTCGCCGCGGACGGTGGAACTGTCGGGAGAACCCGCAGGGTGGGCGCGGCTGGTTGCATTGGCTGAGAACCCGGCGTCAAAGGCGGCGGGGGAAAGCGATTGGTATCTGACCTGGCCGGGCCGGCCGCGTCGGGACCCACCTCGGAAGCTTCGGCCGCTGACGGATGCTGAGATGGAACGGTACGGCCGCGGGCAGTTTCTGTTTAACGATTGCGTGGCGTGTCATGGGGAGAACGGAAAGGGGCTGGCGGGGCTTGGGCCTCCGCTGGCGGGTTCGGCGCGCGTGCAGGGGCCGGTGACGCGGCTGGGAAGGATCCTGCTGCATGGATTTGAGGGGGAGATTCAGCGGGAGGGTGTGCTGTACAACGGTGTGATGCCGGCGGCGCCGAGGTCGAACGATGCGGACCTGGCGGCGCTGATGACGTATGTGCGGAGGGCGTGGGGCAACGGGGGCGATCCGGTGACGGAAGAGATGGTGAAGCAAGTAAGGATGCTGACGAATACGAGGAATCGGCCGTGGACGTCGGAAGACTTGGAGAAGGTCAAGTGATGACGCGCATTGGCATCGCGGGGGTTTTGATCGGAGTGGCGTCGTGCGCTTCGAAGCCGCAGAAGCTCTTTGACGGCTCGACGCTCGAGGGCTGGACGCAGCGGGGTGGAAAGGCGTCGTACACAGTGACCGATGGGTGCATCGTGGGTGCAACGCGCCCGAATACGTCGAACAGCTTTCTGTGCACGGTTCAGACGTTTAGGGACTTCGTGCTGGAGCTTGAGTTCAAGGTGGATCCGGAGTTGAACTCGGGCGTGCAGATCCGGAGCGAGAGCACGCCGGGGTATAAGGATGGCGTGGTGCATGGGTACCAGGTCGAGATTGATCCTTCCGCGCGGGCTTGGACCGGGGGGATCTATGACGAATCGCGGCGGGGGTGGCTGGCGTCGCTGGAAGGGAAGCCGGAGGCTCAGAAGGCATTTCGGGAGGGCGAGTGGAATCGGATGAGGGTGGAGGCGAGGGGGGATCGGATCCGGACATGGGTCAATGGGGTGGCGACGGCGGACCTGCGGGACTCGATGACGGCGGAGGGGTTTATCGGCTTGCAGGTGCACGGGATCGGGAAGCGGGAGAGTGAGTTGAAAGTGATGTTCAGGAACATCGTGGTGAGGCGTTTAGACTGAGGACGGAGCGACACGTGCACCGGATGACTCGACAGCGCGAAGCGATCATGGAGGCTCTGAGCAAGTCGGCGCGGCCGATGAGCCCGGGGGAACTGCTGAAGGCGGCGGGGAAGCATGTGAGGTCGCTGAGCCTGGCAACGGTGTATCGGAATCTGAAGGCGATGGCAGATGATGGGCAGATTCATCCGGTGCAGTTGCCGGGAGAGCCGCCGCGGTATGAGTTGAGGGAGGCGGCGTCGCACCACCACCATCACTTCCACTGTGAGATGTGCGACAAGGTGTTTGATGTGGCGGGGTGCCCGAAGGGGCTGGAGGGGATGGTGCCGGGAGGGTTCACGCTGAGGTCGCATGAACTGGTGCTGTATGGGGTGTGCGCGGGGTGTTCGGGGAAGGGGGGGTGAGCGGAGGGCCGGGAGTTAAAGGGCCAAATGGCAAATCGCAAATGGCAAATCAGGAGGGGAAAAGAAGATGCTCAAGATGAGAGAGATGGTTTTGAGCATCTTGAAATTGGAGGGGAGGGATGGGTTTGTGCGGACGGGGGTGACGGAGGTGGACGGGGAATCGGGGAGTTTGGGGAGGGTGATTTGGGGCTGGGAATTGGGGCGTGGATGAGGGGTGTGGAGGGTTGGGGGGCCGCGTTTGTGCGCGAAATGGTGGTCAGGAATTGGGGTGGGAGCGGTGGGAAATGAAGATGCTCAAGGTGCTCGGAGCTTGGTGACGGCTCCGGCGGAGCGGCGTGGGCCGGAGAAGGCGATGAGGACTTCGAGGCGCGTCGGGCACGCGAAGACTTTGTTGAGGTCGGGAAGCCCTTCCATACACCCTCCGCTCGGGAGCTCTCGCCGCGGCCTGGCTGGCCGGGCGGTTCCGCCGCGCACCGGCACGGCCCAGCGGCGCGGCAGCGGTGGTATACCGCCGCGGGGTGGGGTGTGCAAGTGGATGCACTCATTGTTGTGTTTGGCGATAGGGAGGTCCGGTTCGGGGGCGGGGCGCGGGGCGCCGGAATGAGGGTCTGGACTCAATGTTGAGTGGGTGAGGGCCGCTGCGGGCGGCTTGGTTGGGGTCGGAGGCAGGGTCAGCGGGAAGGACTGGGGTTGGGATGCATCGCCGAGAAGCGAGGGCTTCGGGGGAGCGCGGTTGCACTTCGGTCACGGATCTTCAAGCCTGAGTTCAGGGCTTCGGAAGAGTCGGATGGTTGACGGCTTGGAGTTCCGTGCCACGGTGCGAGGTTCCGGCCACCAGCCCGTTCAATCCTGAACCGCATTCTGAACATACCCCCCGACTTGCGTCAGCCGGATAGCCGCAATGAGGGCATTGGGAATGGGCCTTCCGTCGCCGCCGAATCAGTGAACTAATGCTGACGCGAATGCCCGCACAAAGTCCGCCAAAAAACAAAGTATTCCCTGCCAATCCTCCAGCCATCGGCACGAACGGCAACACCGAAGGACGATACTTTGTCGAGTGCCGCTTCAGACAAATGCCTCCATGCATCTTAACTACGCCTTGGTACCAACTCGGATCAGATGTGTGATAATAGGCGTACGCGCACAACAGTGGCCATCCCCGAGCAACAACACACCAGGAATCGAAACGGCCCGACCAACCAGCACGCCAAGGGAATGCTTCGCTGTGAAGACTAGGCGGGACGATAAGATATGGATCAGTATCTGTAGTTGGGGCCGGTGTCTGCAGTCCAACCGAGGTGTCAATGTTGCAGGCATGCCAGGACCTGCGAACAGTTGCCCAGATATTGCCTACGCCCCTTGGTGGTTGGCCGGTACTCCTGACCGCAACCCGCTTAGCGTTGGCATAAGCGAGTTGGGGATCGAGTTCATATGACAGCAAGACAGTAGCAACGGACGCACAAAATCCGATGAAGCAAAAGAAAACCGCACTTGTCGCGATCGACCAGATGAAATGACGTCTACATTCCACCGTGCGACCCGCCTCCAAGTCGACGTTCGCACTCTGCTACGCAGTCTCTTAGGCCCGGAAAACCGTTTCCGTTTGGCTCCCCATTGCAGCCGGAACGCTCGGCGCAGCTTTCCAGTTCCAACACACCTTTACTATAGCACTCGTGGAATGTCCCCCCTTCCCGACGACATTCAGAATACGCCTGACGAGCCTGTTCGTAACAATGATTGTCCAGCAAACACCGTTCACGCGGCTCATTGCAACAATCGATACAAGCCACAATCGGGCTGATGTGCCTTATCACACTCGGACGGTCCCAACAAGGTTTCGAGCTTGGCCGGCCAAATCTTGGATCGGGGAATGGATTGGGTGGCTCCGGATCTGGATTCGGCGCCGGATCCTGCGGTGGAGGCCAAGGTGGTCCCGTTGGGTTGGGGTCAACTGAGGTTGGGCCCTCGTATCCAGGCTCGCCGGGCTGGGCAGGCCGACACTGCTGTCTCACAGGGTCGTAGACCATGCCTTCAGGGCAACCCCGATTGGTTACTCTGGGGGGCCATGGGCCGTGGAGCCCCAATGGGTCTGTCGCAAGCATCGCCGCGCTTGCGAGATATCCGTACACCCCCATCCCATCCACATACCCCAGCGGATCTCTCCTCGTCCACCGCCCCAGTTCTGCATCCAGCACCCGGTTCCGCACGTGCCATTTCGTCCCCGCCAGCTCAGGCGCGTGCTCGTACCCCGCATACCCCTTGCGGTTGGCGACGGCGGTCGAGCTCAGGACGCCCAGGCCCAGCGTCTGGTACCCGCTCTTGATCGAGTTCGCGTAGGTGATGTCCGCCGCGTCGATCACGCCGTTGTGGGTGGGGTCGAAGCGGATGTCGTAGGAGCCCGCGTAGGAGCTGATCCTGGTCGAGTCGCTGCTGGACCACGAGCCCTTGAGCTCCGTGTCGCCCGCCGGGCAGGCGAACGGCGTCCCGTAGCTCAGGTACTTCACGTTCTCCAGGAGCCGGCCGCTGGCGTCGAGGACGACGACGATGTCGTGCCGCCACCCCCCCACGTTCTGAAGGTATGTCCTGCGAACCTCCTTGGTCGAGTCCGCGGCGTTCACCCACCCCGCCCCCGTTGACATCGGCGTCGCACAGGATCACATCGTCAATGTAACTGCCGGAGCCGGTTCCGTCCAGACCGGCGGTGTGGTAGATGAAGCGTTCTTTGGCGTTGGTGTCGGTAGAGCGGAAGGTGTTAACAGATGGGGCGCCGCATCATGCCTCTGCAGAGCCAGAGAGCATGCCACCCGAACATGAGGCAGGCCACCCGCCGCCCACCCGGGTCAAAGCGGCAGAGGCCACCCGCCTGTTCACGTCCGACCAGCCTGGTCAGACGCGGTCAGGCAAGGGTCCTCTTGAGGACTAATCTCGCCTTGGGTCTTCGTGGCAATGCACCGAACATGCCACATTCCGGACATCTTATGATAGTGCCGTCAAGCGGGTAGCCGCATCCTGACAACCGGTGTCGGCCTTTATTGTTCTTGCAACCAATGCAACTACTCGCACAGCCACGAAAGCGTCCACGCACCAGATAATGGCACCCATCGCGATACTTCCACCGACAGCTGCAGCACTTGACATGATTTCTGGCACCTGCGGCCGCGTGTGCATTCCGAACAAAGGATCATCCATTGCATTGAGCATGTACAAGTGACTCCACCCAATGGAAACACTAGCCATGGCAAAGGCGGCCGTGCATGATCGACGATTCATTCGCATGCTTGTCCACGCTCGTCTGCCACTAACGATTCTGATTCCTGCTAAGGCACTCACGAGAGCTAGCACACCAATCACGCTGCTTAGTGCGCGCAAGTGCAAACAAACGATACGTAATACGATATCCAATCCCAGTATGGTTCGTCAGCTGCACAATGAGTGCCGACAACATTGTTCCGCATGTTACAGCAACGAATACACTGATCATTAATAACCAACATATGGGTCGAAGGACCAAATCGAGTTGCACGTGTTGATCATGGCACCCTCTCAAGCGTCCAGTAGTCAGGTCACATTCCCCCAACTCCACCGACCCCGGCAATTTGTCGGCCAGGATCATTTGGAGTGAACGGACAATTGGGCACGCCGGGAACCCCTGGCTGTCCAGCCTGCATGCATTGTGCCATGCACACGCTCCATGCGAGACAAGGATCCGGCGTTCCATTCGCAAGTGACCGACAGAAGCTGTCGCAGGTGCTTGGCAGTGTTGGCATCGGCCAAGTTATCAATGGATGGTCATCTGGGTGCCACGGACGTCCCGGCCAGCCGTCGTCGGGTTCCACATCCGATGGCGAGCACCACGAATCCCACCGGCACTTGTACCAACCGTGCCCTGGTATGAACCAAAAATCGGCGTCTTCTAACTGTTGTGCAGAGCACTCCCCGGATGGAGAACAATGCATGGTTGGGGTCGATGCAGCAGGTCCGTGCCACACACTACTATGTCATGGCTTGTTAAGTTGCACACGATTCCGCCGGGATGTGGCGGCAACGGATCGACGCCTCCGGGAATTGGCGGCAACGGACCGATCTCGGGTCGACGCCATGCCCCGGCAGTCTAATCTGAGCCCCATTAGGATCTACATACGATAGGGGGACGAAAATACATAGGGGTAGAGATTCGGGCCATCGTGATACCCCATCGGGTCTCTCCTCGTCCACCGCCCCAGTTCTGCATCCAGCACCCGGTTCCGCACGTGCCATTTCGTCCCCGCCAGCTCAGGCGCGTGCTCGTACCCCGCATACCCCTTGCGGTTGGCGACGGCGGTCGAGCTCAGGACGCCCAGGCCCAGCGTCTGGTACCCGCTCTTGATCGAGTTCGCGTAGGTGATGTCCGCCGCGTCGATCACGCCGTTGTGGGTGGGGTCGAAGCGGATGTCGTAGGAGCCCGCGTAGGAGCTGATCCTGGTCGAGTCGCTGCTCTGCCACGAGCCCTTGAGCTCCGTGTCGCCCGCCGGGCAGGCGAACGGCGTCCCGTAGCTCAGGTACTTCACGTTCTCCAGGAGCCGGCCGCTGGCGTCGAGGACGACGACGATGTCGTGACGCCAGTTCTGGAGGTACGTCCTGCGGACCTCCTTGGTTGAGTCCGCGGCGGAAGTCCACCCCGAGTTCATGTCGGCATCGCACAGGACCACGTCGTCAATGTAACTCCCCGAGCCCGTTCCGTCCAGACCGGCGGTGTGGTAGATGAAGCGTTCTTTGGCGTTGGTGGAGCGGAAGGTGGTCACAGATGGGGCGCCGCATCATGCCTCTGCAGAGCCAGAGTGCATGCCACCCGAACCTGAAGAAGGCCAACTACCGCGGGACACCCGCGATTGGGTGTGCTGGTGCGCGGCATTACTTTGACCCCTGCGGGGTCTGGTGGCTTGGCGCACCGTGCAGGGGCGTTGCCCCTGCCTTTCGACTGGTGGCCCTGCGGGCCGAGGGAGCGTCGGAGCGGGGGCACTCTGGAGAAGTTGGCCGCGCACGTGATTGATGTCACGTTCGCGGGCTCGGGAATCTCTCGCGCACCCTGCCGGGTGCGTGCGGCAGCGCGGGTTCTTGACCGGGGGTGCAGGGCCACGCCCCGGCTACCTTCGTGCGCCCTGCGGGCGGGATGCGGGTGG
The DNA here is from genome assembly GCA_044222195.1 of Phycisphaerales bacterium. GTDB lineage: Bacteria > Planctomycetota > Phycisphaerae > Phycisphaerales > UBA1924 > JAHBXE01. The sequence continues at coordinate 119,443 of JBGANS010000011.1, read as the reverse complement.
CGTCGTTGGGGCGCGCGGCGGGCGGAGACCACCGGATGTTCGGAGCGTGCGACCGATGCGACGGAACAACGGGGGTTTCGCGTGTGGAACCGGGGCGCGGTGACCCGTCGCTTACGCTCCGGGCTCGTTGCTGGCCCGTCGCTCATGCTCCGGGCTCGTTTTGGAAGCAACTGGGGTAGAGTGTGGCTTCTTCGAGGAATAACGACATGGATGGACAGCGAAATGGGAAGCTGGAACGGATCGCGGTTGAGGCGCATGGGAGCAGTGCGGAGGCGGCCCGGGCCGTGGCGGGAGAGATTGCGGAGTTGATTCGGGGGAGGGCTCGCGAGGGGACGCGGGCGGTGCTGGGGCTGGCGACGGGGTCTACGCCGGTTGGGGTGTACGAGGAGCTCGTGCGGCTTCATCGGGCGGGGTTGTCGTTTGCGAATGTGGTGACGTTTAACCTGGATGAGTACTGGCCGATGAAGGCGGCGGAGCTGCAGAGCTATCGGCGGTTCATGGATGAGCACCTGTTTGATCATGTGGATGTGCCGCGGGGGAACATTCATCTGCCTGAGGGCGAGGTCGCGAGGGAGGGCGTAGGAGCGTTCTGCGCGGGGTATGAGAGGGCGATCCGTGAGGCGGGCGGGGTGGACCTGCAGATCCTGGGCGTGGGGCGGACGGGGCACATCGGGTTTAACGAGCCGGGGTCGGCGCGGGATTCACGGACGCGGCTGATCACACTGGACCGTGTGACGCGGATGGATGCGGCGAGCGACTTTTTTGGCGAACGGAACGTGCCGCGGCATGCGATCACGATGGGGGTGGGGACGATCCTGGAGGCGCGGCGGATCGTGCTGCTGGCGTTCGGGGAGCACAAGGCAGGGATCGTCAAGCGAGCGGTTGAGGGGGAGATCAGCGCTTCGGTGGCGGCGAGCTTTCTGCAGCAGCACGGGGACACGACGATTCACCTGGATCCGGCGGCCGCGGCGGAACTGACGCGGTTCAAGACGCCGTGGCTGGTGGAGTCGGGGTTGACGTGGGATGTGGGGTTGACGCGGCGAGCGGTGATCTGGCTGGCGATGCTGGTGGGGAAGCCGATCTTGAAGCTGACGGATGAGGATTACAACGAGCGCGGACTCTCGGGGTTGCTGACGGCGCGTGGGGGGCAGGGGAAGGGAAGATCGGGCGCGTACGAGATCAACATTGAGGTGTTCAAGGCGCTGCAGGGCACGATTACGGGGTGGCCGGGGGGGAAGACGGGGGTCGAGGCCGGTCGCAAGGGCTCGGAGGAGGAGTTGCACGCCTCGGAGAGTCGTGCCACCAAGGAGACCGTTGCGCACGCCTCGGAGAGTCGTGCCACCAAGGAGGCCAGCAAAGAGGGCACCAAGAAAATCGTGATCTTCAGTCCGCATCCGGATGATGATGTGATCAGCATGGGGGGAACGCTGATCCGGCTGTGCGAGCAGGGGCACGAGGTTCACGTGGCGTACCAGACGTCGGGGAATATCGCGGTGTGGGATGAATCGGCGCTGCGGCACGCGGACTTCATCCGCGAGTTTGCGCACGAGTTTCCGGGGATGGGGCGGGAGCTGGTGGACCGTGTGGATGCGGCGATCGAGTCGTTTGTAGCCCACAAGGCGCCGGGGCAGGTGGATGCGCCGGAGTTGCAGAAGGTCAAGACGCTGATCCGGCGGACGGAGGCGCGGGCGGCGGCGCGATACTCCGGCGTGAAGGCGGAGCACATCCACTTTCTGGACCTGCCGTTTTACGAAACGGGTCGGGTTCGGAAGAAGCCGGTGGGAGAGGAGGACATTCGGATCGTGGCGGAGCTGCTGGACCGGATTGAGCCGCGGCAGGTGTATGCGGCTGGCGACCTTTCTGATCCGCACGGGACGCACCGGGTCTGCCTGGCGGCGATCCTGTCGGCGCTGGAGCGGCTGAAGGATCGGGCGTGGATGTCGGAGTGCGTGGTGTGGCTGTACCGGGGCGCGTGGCAGGAATGGGGTCCGCACGAGATCGAGATGGCGGTGCCGCTGTCGCCGGATGAGGTGGTGCGGAAGCGGATGGCGATCTTCAAGCACGAGAGCCAGAAGGACCTGGCGCTGTTTCCGGGGCCGAGCGACCCGCGCGAGTTCTGGCAGCGAGCGGAAGACAGGAACAAGGGAACGGCGAAACTTTACGATGCGCTGGGGCTGGCGGAGTATGAGGCAATCGAGGGGTTTGTGAAGTGGAAACCGGGGCGGTCGTCGTAAGAATTGATACAGCGGCCGGGCTTGAACGCGCCGGCCCCGGGAGACCGAGCATGAAACTGAATTTGTATGCGCTGTTGATCGCCGGGGGCGTGGCGGCGGGCGTGGCGGGGTGCGGAGCAACACCGGACACGGCCAAGGGGCGGTCGGACCTCGCGATCGAGTCGAACGCCGCGGTGGAACGGTTCAAAGCGGACGACCCAAGCCTGAAGAAGCTGCTGGAGCGGGCGGTGGGATACGCGGTCATCCCGGAAGCGGGGAAGGGTGGGTTGATCGTGGGCGGTGCGTTCGGGAATGGCGAGGTGTATGAGGGCGGGAAGAAGATCGGGTATTGCGAAATCGTGCAGGGGACGATTGGCTTTCAACTCGGCGGGCAGGTGTTCAGCGAGCTGATCGTGTTCAAGGACAAGGCTTCGATGGCGGAGTTCAAGGCCGGGCAGTTCAGCTTTGCGGCGAACGCGACGGCGGTCGCGGTCAAGCCGGGCGCGGCGGCGAGCGTCGATTCGATGAGCGGGGTGTCGACCTTCATCGCGATCAAGGGCGGGTTGATGGCGGAGGCCGCGATCGGCGGGCAGAAGCTGAACTACAAGCCGTTGTGAGAGGTTGGCCTGAGAAACCCAAGTCCGCGTGAGCGGAACGGGGGCGCCTCGACGATCCGTCAGGTCAGCAAGGCCTTGACCGGCTTGCCGTGGCCGTCTTTGGTGACGTAGAAGGGGCGGCCCTCGGTGATGAAGGATGTGTCGGGCGGGATTCCCATGGCCTTGTAGAGCGTCGCGTGCATGTCGGTGAGCTTGACGGGGTTTTCAACGGCGATCATCGGGTGATGGTCGGCGGTCTTGCCGTAGGCGATGCCACGCTTCATGGGGCCGCCGAAACAGACCATTGATGAGCAAGACGAGAAGTGGCCGTGGAAGCCGTACATGCCCTCGTGCTCGATGGTGAGGCTTTCGCCGGACTGGACCTCGGCGGCGCCGTCGGGCTCGGTTCCGGCGGCGGGCTTGGCGGCGAGTGTGCGGCCGAACTCAGTGGCGAGGACGATGAGGGTTTTGTCGAGGAGGCCGCGCTCGTCGAGATCGCGGATGAGGCGGGCGATGGGCCGATCGATCTGCTTTTTCATTTCAGCCATGCGCGACCAGCCGTTCTCGTGCATGTCGAAGCCTTTGAACGGGCCGTACTGGTATTCGACCTGGATCATGCGTGCACCGCGCTCGACGAGGCGGCGTGCGAGGAGCAGGCCGTGGCCGAAGCGTTTGCCGTAGTAGTAGGACTTGTCGGCGACTTCGCCGGCGGCGATTTCGGGCTCGTATTGAGCGATGAGGTCGGCGGGTTCTTCGGAGGCGTAGTTGAAGGCCTGCTTGACGGGTGAATCCATCATCGCGCGGGCGTCGTCCATGACCTGGGCGTATTCGGCGGCTTTGCGGGCATCACGGAGGGACTGGTCGGAGAGTTTGTTCAGGTTGCGGAAGAGGGCCATGCGGCGGTCGAGGCGGTCGGTGGTGATTCCCGCGGCGGCGGAGAGGGTGGCGAGGCCCTGGGTTGCGTCGGGAATCATGAACGGTGCGTGCGGGATGCCGTAGAAGCCGGGGCCGATGAACTCGTTGATAAAGATGCGTTCCTCATCGCTGGAGTCGATATCGCGGCCGATGTAGATGTAGGCGGGGACCTGGGGGTTTCGGCGGCCGCGGGTTCGGCCGACGACGGCGCCGATGCTGGGGGCCTTGACGCCGGCGGGGAAGAGATAGCCGGTCATCATGTAGTACTGGGCTTTGAGGTGGATGGCGCCGAACATGACGTCGTTGGCGAGGCTGCGGATAATGCAGCCTTTGTCCATGACGCTCGCGATGTTTTCGAGGCCGGCGCCGAGTTGGATGCCGTCGGCCCTGGTTGGGATGAGGGGGCAGGTGCCGAGGAGTTCGCTGCCTTTCATTCCGGCGCGGAACGGTGTGTGCTGCTTGGGGTCCCAGAGGTCGGTCTGGGCCATTCCGCCGGGGAGCCAGATGAGGATCATGGAGTCGGCGGCGTTGGGATCGATCGGGGCGACGGGGTCGGGCTGGAGGGCGCGGGCGGCGCGCGGGAGCATCAGGCCGGCGCCGGCGGCGAGGCCGGCTTTAAGGAGCGTTCGTCTGTCGAGGAGTGTGTTCACGCTGCGTTCCGAATCGGGGCGGGGTCGGTCGGGCCTCTAATGGATGTACTGGAACTCGGGGCTTGCGAGCAGGGACCACATGACGTCGCCGAGGGCGGCGGAGGCGGGGTCTTCGGGGCGGGTGGTGACGCCGGCGGCGTCCCAGCGGACCGTGCCACCAAACTGGTCGAAGGCGATGCCGACCAGATTGGCGCCGGCGCCGGTGAAGCCGACGAGCTTGGCGGGGACTTCGAGGCGGACCCACTTGCCGGCCTCGGGGAGATCGCCGAGGCGGCGGCGCGAAGGAGAGTCGGGCTTACCGAAGGGGATCTTGTCGGCTCCCCAGAAGGCCCGGTGCATCCAGCCGCCGTCGTTCATGGTTTGGCCGTCGTTCCACTGGATCAGGACTTCCTGGGGAGGATCGGCGGAGTCGAGAAAGATGTTGATGAAGAGCGTGTCGCGTGGGCCGACGCGGATGGGCGCGAGGTTGAGGGCGAAGTGCTGGATCTTTTTGTCGGGCTCGGCCTTTTGGGAGCGCGACCGTGCGCCGACCGCGGCGCTGTCGCTGGACCAGTTCCATTCGCCGCCGAGGCGGGCTGATTCGGGAGTGTCGTCGTCGAGCAGCAGGGTGGTGTGAGGAGTTGCCGGAGGAGAAGGTGGCGTGCTGCGCGAAGTGGCACTCGTTACGTACTCGCGAGAGGCGGAGAGTTCGCCTGGTGTCGGGTGGCGGGACAGGATCGCTTTGTAGAGGGCGGAGATGCGGGTGTCGAGGGGCTGTTCGCCGTCGAGAATGGCCGCGGAATAGACGAGGGCGCCGAACTCTTCACCGTTGAGAAGTTCGAGGGACTGCACGACGGCGGCGTCGTCGGCGCGGTTGGTGCTGATTTCGTTTCGCGAGGCGGGCTTGCCGAGCGCGCGGGAGAGGGCGGTGGATTCGTTGACGTTGAAGAGGCGGGACTTGGGATCGGGCTTCTGGTCGGACGCGAGGTGAATGCTGTCCACGACTTGCTCGGCGGTGAGGCGGCGGAGGGAAGGTGACCGGAAGAATCGCGGGTCGGTTTTCTTTGCGACGTCGAAGTGGTCTTCGAGGGCGTGGTCGTAGCGAAGCTGGTAGGTGCGGCTGGTCAGGATCAGGCGGATGGTTCTCTTCAGGTCGTAGGCATGCGAGGCGAGATCGTGGGCGAGCCATTCGAGGAGTTCGGGGTGGCTCGGGGGGATGTCGAGGCGGAAGTCGTCGGCGGGTTCGAAGAGGCCGAGGCCGAGGTAGCGCTTCCAGAGGCGGTTGACGATGGCCTTGGCGAAGCGCGGGTTCAGGGGATCGGTGATGAGCTGGGCGGCGCGGTGGAGGCGGCCCTCTTCATCATCGGGGACATCGCCGGGCGCGCCGGGGATGGAGAAACAGAACTCGGCGGGGACGACCTCACCGGTCTTGCGCTCGCAGCGGATGATCTCCATGTCCTTGGGCGAGAAGAGGCTTGCGTAGCCTAGAACTCGTTTTTGTGGCCACTCGTCGTTTTCAAAGTGATTGTGGCAGGAGGCGCACTTGACAGAGGTGCCGAGAAAGACCTGGGCTACGGCCGCGGCGGACTGGAGCGTGTCGGTGTGAGTCTCGTTGCGGATGTAGGCGATCTTGCTTTCCTTGCCGTTGGCGTTGGCGCGTTCGGGCTTTTTGGCGCCGGGCATTCGGGTGTCGATGAGTTCGGCGGCGAAGAGGTCGAAGGGTTTGTTGGACTTGAAGGAGTCGTTGATCCACTGGCGGTAGTTGCCGCGGGTGGGCACGCCGCCCTGGAGGCTGGCGTAGGAGCTGCCGAGGGCGTCTTCCCAGAAGGGGGTCCAGTGGTCGGCGTAGTCGGAGTTGCGGGCGAGGAGTTCATCGATCAGGCGGTCGCGTTTGTCTTCGCGTGAATCGGCGAGGAAGCGGTCGAGTTCTTCGATGGTGGGGATGAGGCCGATGACGTCGAGATACACGCGGCGGCAAAAGGTGGTGTCGTCGCAGAGCGGGGGCGGGGAGGCGGATTCGGGGAGATTGGCGGCCTTCCACTTGGCGGCGACGAAGCGGTCGATTTCGTTGGTCGGGGAATCAGTGACGGGGGGGATGGGGGGCGGGGCGGGAAGCGAAGCAAGGCGGATGGCGCGGCGGAGCTCGAAGACGCCCTGATCGCTGGAGCCGTTGAGGATGGCGAGCGCGGCAGCGGGGAGGCCGGCGGGGACGGATGGCGGTGGAGGCGGAGATGGAGCCGTGGCCACGGATGCAGGTGGAGCGGGAGATGGCGGAGGGGAAACGGGTTTGTCCGAACCGAACGCGGCGAGGAGGTAGCCCTCGCCGTGAACGAGGGTGCCGCCCCAGTGGCCGACGCCGACGACCATGGCAGCGACGAGAATGTTGGCGAGGCGAGAGAGGCCGATGAGCACGGGGCGACGGGCGGAGAGGGTGAAGATTGCGGCGAGGGCGGCCAAGGAAGCGAGTGCGATTCCGCCCCAGCGGTGGAGGCTGAGCGTGAGGGAGTCCGGGCCGGGGTGGTCAAAGCTCGCGTTGAGCCAGCCGAAAATCGCGGCGACAACGGCGGCAGCGGCGCCGAGAACGAGGCAGATCTTGGCGGCGGGGCGGGTGCGGTCGTTTCGGAAGGAGGCGCCGATGAGTTCGAGGAGGCCAGCGATGAGGAGCAGGCCGACGGGGAAGTGGGCGACGGCCTGGTGGAGGCGGCCGAGGAAGGTGCCGAGGCGGTCGGGGAGGGAGTCGGCAGCGAACGCGGCGGCGGGGGTGAACAGGATGATGAGCAGGACGAGCAGGATTCGCACGATCAGCCGAGTGTACCGGACTGAGCGCGAATCACCAAGGCCGGCTCAGGTGACCCTTCGAAGCTTGGTAACCCGCCCCACTTCGACCCATTCGACGATGAAGATGTTGCCTTCGTGGTCGAAGATTCCGGAGTGGGGGGCGATGAACTTGCCGGGGATGAATTTTTCGCGAGGCTTGTCGCGGAGGTTCATGTCGGCGCCGTCGCCGAGGTGGGTGATGAGTTTGTTGCTGGCATCGAAGAGGGTGACTCGGGCGACGAGGTCGGGGATCAGAAGTACGCCCTTGTGTTCGTGGAAGTGGCAGGGGCGGCGGAGTTCGTCGGTGATGAAGCCTTGGGGATGGCCTTCGAGGTCGAAGTATTGGAGTCGGTGGTTTTCGCGGTCGGCGACGACGAGGCGGGGGTGAGGCGTGCGGGTGTCGATCATGAGGCCGTGGGGGCAGATCATTTGGCCGCGTTCTTTGCCGACGCCGCCGAAGGTGCCGAGGTAGTCACCCTTGGAGCTATAGCGGTGGATCCACGACTTGCCGTAGCCGTCGGCGATGAAGAAGTAGCCGATGCGGTCGCCTCGTGGGACGACGGCAACGTTGGTCGGGTGGTATTCACTGGGGTTGGCGTAGACGCCGGAGTCCATTGGGGCGGTCTTGGTCCAGACTTTTTCGCCGGTGAGGGTGGTTTTGTCGACGACGCCGCGGGCCTGGTCGCAGAGATAGAGGAACTCGCCGTCTTTTTCCTTGGAGTAGTGGAGTCCGTGGGCGCCGCCCTTGTATTCGGGGCCCCAGGAGCGGATGAACTTGCCCTTGGGGTCGAAGACGGCGATGGCGTCGGCCTTGGAGCTTGAGGCGTGGACGGTGTGCTTGATGTAGATGTTGCCCTGGGAGTCCTCGCAGACGCCGTGGGTGTTGCCGAAGGCGATGCCCTCTGGGGGTGTGCACCAGTCGTGCTGGACTTCGTAGCGATGGTCACCTTCGCCGAGGATGATGGGATCGAGGCCGGATTTGTTGGAGGCTGTGAGGATGCGGGGGAAGGCGAGGGTGGAGGCGGCGAGGGTGGTCGATTTGAGGAAGGCGCGGCGGGTGGGCATGGGAGGCCTCCGGGGATTCAGGCGATGATTTTGTTTACGACGTTTCCGAAGACGTCGGTGAGGCGGAAGTTTCGGCCTTGGAAGCGGTAGGTGAGTTTCGTGTGGTCGAGGCCCATGAGGTGGAGGATGGTGGCCTGGAGGTCGTGGATGTGGACGGGGTCTTCGGTGACGTTGTAGCCGAGCTCATCCGTCGCGCCGAGGGTGAAGCCGCGTTTGACGCCGCCGCCGGCCATCCAGATCGTGAACGCGTGCGGGTGGTGGTCGCGGCCGAGGAACTTGGAGTTGTTGCGGGCTTCGTTCATGGGGGTGCGGCCGAACTCGCCGCCCCAGATGACGAGGGTGTCGTCGAGGAGGCCGCGCTGCTTGAGGTCTTTGATGAGCGCGGCGGAGGGTTGGTCGGTTTCTTTGCAGCGGGCGGGGAGAGAGGTGATGATGTCGTCGCCCGAACTTGTTCCGTGGCTGTCCCAGCCCCAGTGGTAGAGCTGGACGAAGCGGACGCCGCGCTCGATGAGGCGGCGGGCGAGGAGGCAGTTGTTGGCGAACGAGGTTTTGCCGGGCTCGGTGCCGTAGAGCTCGTGGATTTCCTTTGGTTCGCTCGCGATGTCCATGAGCTCGGGGACACTGGTCTGCATGCGGTAGGCCATCTCGTACTGCGCGATGCGGGTGGCGATTTCGGGGTCGCCGACGCGGCCGAGGTTGATGCGGTTGAGGTCTCGCACGGCGTCGAGGGATTGGCGGCGGGTCATCGGGCTCACGCCGGGTGGGTTGGAGACGTAGAGGACGGGGTCGCCCTTGGAACGGAACTGAACGCCCTGGTGGACGGTGGGCAGGAAGCCGCTGCTCCAGAGTGTGTTGCCGGCATCGGGACCGTTGGGGCCTGAGGTAAGGACGACGAAGCCGGGGAGGTCGCGGTTCTCACTGCCGAGGCCGTAGGTGAGCCAGGAGCCCATGCTGGGGCGGCCGGGGAGCTGGGAGCCGGTGTGGACGAAGAGCTGGGCGGGGGCGTGGTTGAAGTGGTCGGTCTTCATGGACCGGATGATCGTGATGTCGTCCGCGATGCTGCTGATGTGAGGGAGGAGGTTCGAGAGGACGGCGCCGCTCTGGCCCTTTTGCGAGAACTCGTAGGGGCTGGGGAGGACCATGGGCGTGCCGCGGATGAACGCGAAGCGTTCGTTCTTGACGAGCTCATCGGGGATGGGTTTGCCGTCGAGCTCCTTGAGTTTGGGCTTGGGGTCGAAGAGATCGAGTTGCGACGGCGCGCCGGCCATGTGGAGGAAGATGATGCGCTTGGCCTTGGCGGGGAAGTGTGGCGGACGGACGGAAAGGGCGTCTGCTGGCTCGCCGCCACCACGTGCACCGAGCGCGCTGTCCTGAAGGAGCGAAGCGAGTGCGATCAGGCCCATGCCGGTCGAACAGCGGCGAAAGAACTGGCGACGGGTGACGCCGAGCAGTCGGGCGGGGTCGGACCATCCGCTTTGGTGCGAAAGCGAAGAAGAACAGGGTGGGTTGTGGCTTCTGTCTGTCACTGGGCTCAGCCCCGGTTCAAGGTTTCGTCCAGATTCAGAAGCACGTTGGCGACGATGGTCCACGCGGCGAGTTCGGCCTGGTTCACAGGAGGGGCGCTGCGACCCATGGCTCCCTCGATGAGCTGTTTCGCCGCGGTTGGTTCGGCCTTGAACGCTTCAAGCTGCTGGGTGAACAGGGCGAGGAGCCTGGTTCTTTCTGCAGGGTCGGGGGACCGGGCTGTGCACGCGCGCACGGCGAAGTCGACCCTGGTTTCGGGCCTGCTGTCGGACAGGGATGTGATGCGGCGCGCGAGACCGGCGGCGGCCTCGAAGAAGACAGGATCGTTGAGCGTGGTGAGGGCCTGGAGGGGGGTGTTGGTGCGCGGGCGACGGGTGCAGGCGACCTGTCGCGTCGGCGCATCGAAGGTCACAAAGGAGGGGTATGGAGAGGAACGCTTCCAGTAGGTGTAGATAGAGCGGCGGACGCGGTCTTCGCCTGGGCTCGCGGTCCATGTGTTGTCACTGTATGGGTTCTGCCAGATCCCTTCGGGCTGAACGGGGAAGACGGGCGGGCCGCCCATCTTGAGGGAGAGGAGGCCCCCGATGGCGAGAGCCTGATCGCGGATTGTTTCACCCGTGAGGCGGACGCGTGGGCCGCGAGAGAGCCAGACATTCGAAGGGTCGGCTTCGATGACGGGAGACGTCACTCGCGCCGATTGCTTGTAGGCGGCGGAGGTGACGATGAGGCGGTGCATGGCTTTGACGCTCCACCGTCGTGAAACAAACTCTGTCGCCAGATAGTCGAGAAGCTCGGGATGGCTTGGAGGAGTGCCGCGAGTGCCGAAGTCTTCGCTGGTTTCAACGAGGCCGCGGCCGAAGTGATGCTCCCAGAGGCGGTTGACAGCGACGCGGGCCGTCAAGGGGTTGGCGGGGTCGGTCAGCCAGTGTGCGAGGGAGACTCGGTTGGCCCGTGATTGGGACTTCAGCTCGCCGATTGAAGCAGGGACACCGGGGTCGACGGGATCGCCCGGGCTGAGGAAGCTTCCGCGGTTGAGGATGTGGGAATCTCGCGGTTTTGGTTCGTCGCGCATGACGAGGGTGGTCACCATTGCGGGCGTCTCGGCACGAAGCTGGTCGAGCCGGCGCTTTGACGCCGCCGCTTCCGGAGCCTGGTCCCCCACTGTCTGAATGAACGACTCAAGCTGGCGGATGTGTGCCCGGCGCGGTTCGTTCTCGTCGGCGAGGGGGAGCTTGGGGCTTATTTCCTGGAACTCCGAGCCCGCGGCAAGGCGGGACTCTTCTGGCGAGTCGTTGAAGAACGCGAAGAAGCGGTAGTAATCCTTCTGCGTGAAGGGGTCGAACTTGTGATCGTGGCACTGAGCGCAGGCGAGGGTCTGGCCGAGCCAGACGGTCGCGGTCGTGTTGGCGCGGTCGATCACGGCGTTGACGCGGTACTCCTCGGGATCGACGCCGCCCTCCTCGTTGATCATGGAGTTGCGGTTGAACCCGGTAGCGATGAGCTGGGACTGCGTGGCGTCGGGAAGCAGGTCGCCGGCGAGTTGCTCGAGTGTGAAGCGGTCGTAGGGCATGTCGGCGTTGAGCGCGTCGATCACCCAGTCGCGATAGGGCCAGATACTCCGGCCGCCGTCTTTTTCGTAGCCGTTGGAGTCGGCGTAGCGGGCAAGATCGAGCCATTGCCGGGCCATGTTTTCGCCGTAGCGAGGGGAGGCGAGGAGGCGATCAACGAGGCGCTCGTAGGCGTCGGGGCGTCTGTCGGAAAGAAATGCACCGACTTCTTCGACGGTTGGCGGGAGGCCGGTCAGATCGAGAGTGACTCTGCGGATGAGTGTCGGCGCGTCGGCCTCTGGAGAGGGAGCGAGGTTTTTCTCGCGCAGTTTCGTCCGGATGAAGCGGTCGATCGGGTGGGCATCCCAGCGGGAGTCGCCGGTTGCGCTTGGCTCGCGGCGCACCGGGGCGACATACGCCCAGTGCTTGTCTTCGGTGCCGTGGTCTTTCGACAGGCCGTCGTCGGGCCAATGAGCGCCTTGCTCGACCCAGGCCTTGAGGATGCGGATGCAGTCCTCGGGCAGGGGGTCCTTGTCGGCGGGCATGCGTTGGTCGTCGCCCTCGCCGAGAACCCGTTGGATGAGGTGGCTTGCCTCGAGATCGCCGGCGACAAAGAGCGGGCCGGTCTTTCCGCCGGCGATCGCGGCGGCTTTCACATCCACACGCAGACCGCCCTTGCGTTTCTGTTCGCCGTGGCACTCGTAGCAGGAGAGCGCGAAAATGGGACGCACATCACGGTTGAAGTCGATCTTGCCGTCGGCGGGGAAGTGGATGTCCTTGAGGCTCGCGGGAAGCGGCGGCAAAGGGCCGGATGCACTGGGAGGCGGAAGGGCGGGGCGCGGAGAGAAGACTTCACGCAGGGCATCGGTGACGTAGGTTTCGCCGTGCGTGAGTCCGCCGCCGAGATGTCCGCCGTAGCCCACGATGCCTGTGGCGAGCAGCAGGCCGAGGCGAAACGGCATCACTCCTTTGTTCTTGTCGCGGATTGCGAGCCCGAAGAACGCCAGCACGACGGAGAGGCCGGCGACAGAGACGCCAAGCCAGCGGTGGAGTTCGGCGGTGTCGGAGGTGACCGATTCGAAGGATGCATTGAGCCAGCCTGAGGTGGCGGCGAAGCACGCCCCGCCGGCGCCGATGGCGAGGCACATGAGCGCGGCGGGCGAGGGCTTGGATTGGCGGCGCGTGGCACCGAAGACTTCGATGAGACAGGCGGTCACGATCAGCGCGATCGGGAAGTGGACGGCGATGGGGTGGAGACGACCGGCGGCTCGCCCGAAACGGTCCACGAGCGAGGGCGCATCCGCCGCGGTGGCGGACGCGAAGGCCAGGAACTCGACGAGGGCGGCCGTGGGCTGCATTGACCGCAGTCTAATCGAACGGGGTTCAAGCGCGAAGGCCGGGGCGCTATCGGCGGCGGATGCTGGTGAGCTGGAGGAGGCGCAGAGGGCCCTGTTCCACGAGTTGGCCGGAGACTTCCACTGGTTCGCCCGCGAACTCGATGGTGTCTTTGCCGACTGGTTCGCCTTGAGCGTCAACGAGCACCGTGTAACGCGGGCCGCCGGGTTCGTGGGAGACGAGCATTGCGGGAATGCCCCCGGTCATGCAGAGGATGGCACAGGCTTTGTGTGCCTTGCCGTCACCAGGTTTCATGGCGCCGAGGTAGCACTTGTAGTCGACGATTTCGCCGCGGAGAGTGGCCTGGCCGATCACGCGGCGGCGTGGTGTGACGATCGTTGTATCGGGTACGGGCTCGATTGCGTTTGCCTCGGGGATGAGTTCGAGGATCTCCCGTCCATCGCGATCGAGCTTCCAGCCACGGACACGCACTCGCTTGCCATCCAGGCCGCGGGCGCGAGCTTGAGCACCGCGTTTGCCCTGCTCGACAAGGAACACGGCGGAGTTGTCGGAGAGCAGGCACGGGTACGGCTTCTCGTGAAGGACCCCGGTTCGTTCGATGGGTTTGCCCTGGTCCCAGTGTGAGTCGCCGGGGGCGCGCTGGAACAGCGCGACGGCTGACGCGGCGAGGACCATCAACCACAGCAGCGTCGGGACGGCGATGCGGATGAAACGAAGATGGCCCGGTGGAATGGGCAGGTAGCCGACGTAGAACTCGTCGGTGCGGTCAGGCATTGGCACGCTCCTCGAACTGTGCAGGCTCGACGGGTGTGCCGGGGGGGAGGGGCGCGGGGTTGAGCAGAATGCGGCGGCCTTCGATGCGGACCTGGTACGTCGGGATCTTCTCGGTGAAAGGCGGGGGCGACTGACCGTTGCCCGGAAGGTACTGATAGCCGTGCCACGGGCACGTGATGCAGCCTCCCACGATCTTGCCTTCACCGAGCGGGCCGCCCTGGTGAACGCAGACGTTGGAGACGGCGGAAACCTTGCCGTCGTACTTGAACACGGCGATTCGTTCGCGGGCTTTGAGGCAGACGACTTTGGCGCGGTCGGGCGGGATTTCGTCGACCGAGCCGATGTCTATCCAACCTGAGGCGTGGGCGGCGAGGGCCGCGGATTTGTCGACGGCTCGGGCGGCATCTTTGACGACTTCGCGCCTGCCCGCGGCGATGTGCAGGCTCCCCACGGCTGTGATTCCGAGCCCGAGCAGAACCGGATAGATCGGTGTTCGCTCCGCCTGCATGGCGCCAAGGGCCACGTGGCCGATGAGCAGGGCGTAGGCGGCGTAGACGCCCATGTGCAGATTTTTCCAGACTCGCGGCGAGAGGTTCTTGAGCCAGAAGTCGTGGCTGGTGGCGGCCATCAGGAACAGGATCAGCAACGCCACGAAGCCGAGGGCCTCGAAGGGGAAGCCGCTGAGCGAACCGAACGATCCGTAACCGGCGATGACCGCGGAGGCAGGATTTCGCACACCAAATCCGCCGTAGTAGGCGAGGGTGACGGAAGCATGTGCAAGGGCGATGAGGAAGGTGCATACGCCCAGGTGCCTGCGGTTGTAGAGGAGAGAAGCGAAGCGGCGGTGGAGCCTGGCGAGTGGGCCGATGCACAGGATGATGTGGAGCATAACGAACGCGCATGTGCCGAGAGCGCGGATGAGGAGAATGGGGTCACTCAAGGCTTCGCGGCCGCGGTAGAGGAGCTTTCCGGCGACGATGAAGGCGATGAGGTATGCCGCGACGGCAAGGAGCATGAGGGCGTCGTACGCGCGCTTGTGCGAGTTCCACTGGACGAGGCGGTAGCTGACACTCATGGGACGGCCCCTGTGGCGGGGGGCGTTGAGGGCGCGGCGGGCAAGGTCGGACCGGACCAGACCAGGGCGACAAAGCCCGCCAGCAGAGCCGGGCCGAGCACGATCCACAACGCGGCGTGAAAGCGGCGCTGCCGTCGCGTCATGGACTCGGCCTCCGCGTTGCCGCCCACTTGCGCAGGACGAGGGGCCACAGGGCGGCTGCCCCGGGAAGAATCAGGAGCCGGAAGGCGGTGGAAGCATGCTGGGCCGCAGGGTCTACGCGATTGACGCCACGAAAGACAAAGGCGGCGCCGATGATGACGCCCGTGGCGAGGTACAAGGCGAGTCCGGCTAGCACAAGCTCGGTGGGCGTCATCGTCACTCCCGGGGCCGACGGGACCCGCGTGTGCGGGTTTGATGCCGCGCACGCCCATACGTTACCGAGTCGCCCTGATTCGGGGAGGGGAAGGCCGGCTCCGTGGCGGAAGAGCTACTTCGCGTCGGACTTCTGCATCTGGTCGATGAAGGCGTTGGCCTCGGCGATGGAGGCTTCCATGTCTTTGATCAGGCGGCCGACTTCGGACTGGATCTGGGCGACGTTTCCCTGGAGGGAGGCGATCGCCCGGGCGTTGAGGTTGTGTTTCAAGAACAGCACCTGGTCCTTGAAGGCGGAGAGGACGGGCTGCATCTTGGATTCGGCGGACTTCATCGCGGCGAGGAGACCGTCGTAGCGGGATCGGGTGGCGTCGAGCTCTTTCTGGCTGGCCTGGCGGAGAGTGTCGCTGGAATACTGGGCGAGTTCGGCTTTCCATTCCTTGAAGAGGGCCTCGGCGACGCGCTCGACATCCTTGATTCGGGCGTGCACTCCCTCAGCGCGTGACTCGCTCCGCTCGTATTCGCGCTTGAGCTTGGTGTACTTGGCTTCCAGATCCCCGCCGCTGACGCCGGTAACGGAGAGGAACTCCTCGAGCGCGGAGGAGAACTGCTGCTTGGCCTGCTGCTGTTCATCCCGGGCGTCCTTGACGCGGGCGACGAGTTGTTCGCGCTTGGGAATGCCGAGTTTTTCCTTGATCGCAATGGTGGTCGAGGAGCAGCCCGGCTGGGCGGCGACCATCGCACACAGGAAGACCGCGGCCACGAGATTCAACTGACGCATGGGCTGCTCCTTCATTCCATTCGCGGCACGGGGACGAGGCGGATCGCACGCAGGTTGACCAGGGCATCCTTGGCGAGCTTTGCGGGGGCGACGCGGAGGGTCTGCGTGCCTTTGACGAGATCGACGGTGCCAAGGTCCCGAGTCTCAAACTTGTCCCAGCCGCCGGACCCGGTCACGGCCCAGGGTAGAGATGTGCCTGCGACTTCGACTTTGGCCTCGCTGCCGGCGCTTGGGCCATCGCACGCGAACTCGGCTTCCACCTGGAACTTGCCCGGGCGCCGGATGGCGAAGCTCCAGCTGACGGCGTCTTTGTCGGAAGTCCAGTACCCGATGCATCGCTTGGCGTCGTCGCTTTCGTACCTGGCATGCTCGCCGGTGATTTCGGCGTCCTCGGCGCTGAGCACCAGTCCGCCGTCGGGCTGTTGCGACAGGGGCGAATCCACGATCGCGGCATGGCCGATGAGTTCGAGGACGACGACCGAGTCGTTGGCATCCGGGGCAGTTGCGGGAAGTGAGATCGCGAGGCCCTGCGAGAACGCCGAGCAGGAAAGCGGCTTCGCCGGATTCGCCAGGAGGTAGGCACGTTTGACCTCGTTCATCAGGCCGGGCACCTGCAGTTCGCCGGTTGCGGGCCAGTCGAAGACGTGGAGGTACAGGATGGACCCGGAGGGGCTCTCCTTCATTGTGCATCGACCCCAGGGAAGGCGGGCAAAGGGCCCCGCCTGGGATTCGTAGATGCTGGAGGAGTTGACCCGCATCCATGCGCCCATGGCCTTGAGCCGCTCGACACTGGCGGCGGGAATCTCGCCGAGTTCCGTCGGGCCGACGTTGAGGAGGAGGTTGCCGCCCTTGCTGGCCGTTTCGGCGAGCATCTGGATCAGCTTCTTGGCGGACTTCCAGTTCGCATCCTTGCGGTGGAAGCCCCATGTGTCGTTCATCGTCATGCAGGTTTCCCAATCAACGCCGGGCAGGCCGCGGCGGGGGACTTCCTGTTCGGGCGTACCGAAGTCGCCGGGGTGGTCGCCTTCTGCGGTGAGGCCCTGCATGCCCTGGCGGCCCTTGCCGACGCGGTTGTTGACGATGACATCGGTCTGGAGCTTGCGGCAGAGGTCGTAGAGCGCTTTGCCCTGCTCGGTGGTCCACTCGTTTTCCCACTCGCCATCGAACCACATGACGCCGATGGGGCCGTACTTGGTCAGGACTTCTTCGACCTGCTTGCGGAGCGTGGAGGCGTACTGAGCCCAGTGGTCCTTGTTTGCATCCGGATGGTGCCAGTCGAGAATCGAGTGGTACCAGCACATGTGGAGGCCCTTGTCACGCACGGCGGTTGAGAGTTCCTTCATGATGTCGCGTTTGAAGGGAGTGGCGTCCATCACGTCGTACGTGGTGCAGGCGGAATCGAAGAGGCAGAAGCCGTCGTGGTGCTTGGTGGTGATGACGACGTACTTCATGCCCGCATCGCGGGCGAGGTCGGCCCAGGCGTTGGGATCGAACTTCACCGGGTTGAACTTCGGCGCGAGCGTTTCGTATTCGGCGGGTGGGATCTTGGCGGAGTTCATGAGCCATTCGGCGGCGCCGTCGTAGGCCTTCCCGTTCCACTCGCCGGCGGGGATCGCGTAGAGACCCCAGTGGATGAACATGCCGAAGCGAGCGTCGCGCCACCAGGTCATTCGGCGGTCCTGGTCGGTCGGCGCCGGGGGATCTGTGACTTCGCGGATGAAGATGTTGCGGAACCGGAGCGGGTTTCCGTGGGCCTGGAGCTCGATCGCCCCGAGCTCGTAGAGCGGCTTGCCGGGCTCCCAGTAGCTTTCCATGTGCGTGTCGTCCACGACCAGGGTGCCGTTGAGGTACACGGTCACACGGTCGCCTCGCATGATGATGTGAAACCGGTTCCATTCACCGAGCGGCTTGTCGACCACGGCCAATGGCCTGGACAGGTTGCGCTGGTTGTTGTACAAGCCGCCCGAGCCGATGGGGTTGTCCCAGATCTGGACCTGCGGCGACCCGCGCAGGTAGATCCCGCTGTCTCCGGCTTTGTCGATGGACCAGTCCACATACAGCTCACAGTCGCGGAACATGCGGGCGGTTTGGAGACTTTCGCCCTTGCCGTCAAACTTCAGGACACCGTTGTCGACACTCCAGTGGGCTCGCATGCCCTGGTCGGCCTTCGCCTGTGCAGCGCTGCGCTGGTGGGCGGTCATCGCGGCGAGCGCCGGAGGAGATTCAGCGAGACCTTGCCAGCCGGAGAGGTCCTTGCCGTTGAAGAGCGCGAAGAAGCCGGCGGGGGGTTCGTTTTCGGGGTCGTAGGTGGAAGACACCACGGGGAATCCTTCGGACACGAACTTCTGCACGGTGGAAGCGGCGCGGGATTCAACGATCATCGCTGAAGCGCCGGGGAATGAGCTGAGCACGCTTCGTCCCTTGTCAACACCCATGACGGCGAGCGCCGTGGCCAGAGCGTCGGCGGTGCCGCCATCGTTTGCAACGACGCACGCGGCGGCGGGACGGGTTGATCCGAGACCGGTCGCGGGGTCGATGATGTGGCTATAGCGCACTCCGCCAATCACCACGAACTGCTCGGCATCGCCGGAGGTGGAGCAGCACGCATTGGAAACCTGGATGGTCGCGCGGCCGCCCTCGTAACCTGTTTCGACGGCGATTGTCCAACCGTGTTCACCGGGCGGCGCATCGCCGGTGGCGATGTCGCCCGCGAGGGAGACGAGCGCGCGGGGGAGACCCCGCTGCTTGAGCGCTTGGACGGCTTCGTGTACCGCGGCACCTTTGCCGATGCCTCCGAGGTCCAAGGCCATGCGCGGAGCGGCGAGTGTGGCGGAGTGCTTCCGCTCGTCGAGCACAAGCATGGAAACGCCGACGCGTTGGCGGCGATCGTGGACTTCTTGAGTTGAGGGGAGCGATCCGGACTTTCGGGACTCTCGCCAGAGTTGAACGAGCGGCCCCATGGTCGGATCGAAGGTGCCGTTGGTGTGTTCTGCGATCGCTTTCCCGGATTTGAGAATCGACCACAGGTCGGCGCTGAGGGGCACGGCCGGGCCGCCGGCGGCGGCGTTGAGCCTGGAAAGCTCGCTGTCCGGTCGGTAGTCGCTCATGACCTGTTCGAGCTCGGCGATTCGATCAAACGCGGCCTTGGCGCCGGATTCGGCGGTTTCCCTCGACGGCGCGTAGACGACAACCCGGGCTTGGACGCCCATGAGCAACTGTGTAAACTCGGCCCGCTGGAGCGGCGGCTCGGCGGGGGGCGCTCCCCATGCGAGGGAACCAGACGCGATGACGCAGAGCACACGCGAAACTCGGAGCATTGTCGGCACCTCTTGCCCGCCCGGCCTGAGCCTATCCCGGATTGCCCTAGCGTGCGTGTGCGGAACGCTCGGCGGTGCAGCGGTCGCCCAGCCCTTCCAGCCCGTCACGGAGACGATCCCGGGCACGGCGGTCAAGCTCTCCTTTGTTCCGATCCCACCGGGCAAGGTCGTGGTTACGGATCCCGCGGATGCATCGACGAAGCACGAGGTCGATATCCGCGCGTTCTGCATCGGGACGACGGAGGTTCCGTTCGACGCGTACGACGTCTTCGTGTACGGACTCGATCAGAATGAACCACCCCCGGGGACCGATGCGACGACGCGCCCATCAAAGCCCTACATCCCGCCGGATCGTGGCTTTGGTCACGCCGGATACGCGGCGATCGGGATGTCGTACAAGGGAGCTGACGAGTTCTGCGCCTGGCTGTCGAGCAAGACGGGGCACAAGTACCGGCTGGCCACGGAAGCGGAATGGGAATACGCCGCGCGCGCGGGCGCCAGCGGGGCGTACGGCGTCGATGCCGCGAAGCTCGGAGATGTGGCGTGGTTCAAGGACAACGCGGACGCGAAGACGCACCCGGTCGGATCAAAGAAAGCCAACGCTTGGGGCGTGTTCGACATGCACGGCAATGCCGCGGAATGGGTGGTCGGCTTTGACGGCAAGCCCGTGACCAAAGGCGGCTCGTTCAAGGATGAGGCGGGGGAGTTGGAGATTGCCGACCGCGTCAAGCAATCGGCCGCGTGGAACGCGAGCGACCCGCAGATGCCCAAGAGCAAGTGGTGGCTGGCGGACTGCTCGTTTGTAGGATTCCGGATTGTTCGAGAGATGGATGCGCCCGGTCCGACGGAGCAGCCTCCGGCGACCAAAGCGCCAGTGACACCTTCCGCACCTGAGAAACCCAAGGACCGCATCGATGACCACCCCGCACCCTCCGTCCCGCGATAGTTCCCTCTCCCGTCGCGATTTTGTTCGCGTTTCCGCGGGGGCCGTTGCGGGCACGATGCTCGCTGGCGGGCCGACTCTGGCGTCGCCGCGTCGCGTCGACACGATCAAGGTCGGCATCATCGGCACGGGCGGGCGTGGCACGGGCGCGGCGATCCAGGCGCTTCGCGCCGACAAGAACGCGATGCTCGTGTCGATGGGAGATGTGTTCGCTGATCGGCTGAACGCAAGCCTGAAGGCGATCACGGAAGAAATGGGCGAGGACGCGGCGGCGAAGGTGCAAGTGCCCAAGGAAAAGCAGTTCACCGGGTTCGACTGCTACCACGGCGTGATCGAGAGCGGCGTGGATGTGGTGCTCATCACGGGGTATCCGGCGTTCCGCCCCGCGCACTACAAGGCCGCCATCGCCGCGGGAAAGCACGTCTTCGCGGAGAAGCCGCTGGCGGTCGATGGGCCGGGGATCCGGTCGGTTCTTGAGACCGCGGCGGAGGCCAAGAAGAAGAATCTTGCCTCGCTGGTGGGATTCTGCTGGAGGTACAACACCGGCATGAAGGGCGCGTTCGCGCAAATCCACAATCAGGCGATCGGCGACGTGGTGTCGGCCCACACGACCTATCACACGGGCACGCTGTCGAAGCGGCCGCGGGACCCGAAGTGGTCGGACCTCGAGTTCCAGATGCGCAACTGGTGGCACTTTGGCTGGATCAGCGGCGATCACATTGTGGAGCAGGCGATCCACTCGATCGACCGGCTCGCGTGGGCGATGAAGGACAAGATGCCAACGAAGGTGACCTGCCTGGGTGGTCGCGCGGCACGCTCGGGGCCGGAGCACGGCGATGTGTTCGACCACTTCGCCGCGATCTACGAGTACGACGACGGCCGGCGCACGTTCCACTCGTGCCGACAGATCGACAAGTGCCCCAGCGACAACACGGATTACGTGTTCGGGACGACGGGATCGGCGACGGTCAACGGGTGGGTGCCGACCTACGAGATCCGCGACCGGAACAACACCGTCACCTGGAAGGGGCCGGGCAAACCGGAGGATGCGTCGACGATGTATCAGAACGAGCACGATGAGCTCTTCAAGTCCATCCGGGAGGGCACACCGATCAACGATGTCCAGCGCGGCGCGAACAGCTGCCTGATGGCGATCATGGCACGCATGGCGGCGTACACGGGACAGACCGTGAGCTGGCAGCAGGCGATGGAGTCGAAGGAGGCGCTGGTGCCGGACACGCTGGAGTTTGGACCGTTCCCGACGCCGGAGGTTCCGATTCCAGGAAAGAAGGCGTTGATCTGATCGCTGGCCTGACTGTTGGAATCCGGGGGTGGAAGTTCACCCATCGACATCTGGAATCACACATGCGTGTCCCGCTTTCGCGTCGATCATTCCTTGCCGCGTCCGCGCTTGCCGCGGCTGCCGTGGTCGCGCGCGTACAGCCGGCGGAATCGACCGTGAAGCCCAAGCGCACGCTCCGCAAGGCGGTGATGTACGGGATGATTGGGGCGGGCGCTTCGATCGAGGATAAGTTCAAGATCCTCAAGGGAACGGGGTTCGAGGGAGTCGAGATGGACTCGCCAACGAACCTGAGCATGGACGACATCGCGGCCGCCGCGGCGAAGACGGGCATCACAGTTCATGGCCTCGTGAACTCGGAGCACTGGCGTACTCCGCTGAACGCACCGGACCAGGCGGCCCAGGACCATGCCGTGGCCGCGCTGGAGACGTGCCTGAAGGATGCGGGGCGGCTCAAGTGCACGAGCATTCTGCTGGTTCCGGGGATCGTGCGAGAGAACCTCGCGTACGACGAGTGCTGGCGGTTGACTCAGAAGAACATCCGGCGGGTGCTGCCGCTGGCCAAAGACCTGAACGTCAAGATCGGGATCGAGAACGTTTGGAACCAGTTCATCATGAGCCCGATGGAGGCGGCAAGGTTTGTCGACGAGTTCGACGACCCGATGGTCGCGTGGCACTTCGACATCGGCAACGTGATCAACTTCGGGTGGCCGGACCAGTGGGTCAAGGTGCTTGGCAAGCGGGTCTGCAAGCTGCATATCAAGGACTTTTCGCGTCAGAAACGCGACAAGCAGGGGCTGTGGGAGGGATTCAAGGTCGAGCTCGGCGAGGGTGACGCGAGATGGCCGGCGGTGATGAAGGCGCTCGATGATTCGGGGTATTCCACGGCGGCCGGGGGCAACTGGGCGACGTCCGAAGTGGGCGGCGGCGATGAAAAACGTCTCCGCACGGTCTCCGATCAGATGGACAAGCTCTTCGCGTTGTGATGTAATGGGTTCGTCTCGCACGCCGGGAGCGGCGGATGGCTGGAGCGCCGATTGCGGAGTCTGCGCTACACCATCCGCCGCTTCCCGCGGGCGCGGCCCCATAGGAGCTCCCGATGTCTGAACTTTCCCGCCGCGACTTCGTCAAGGCCTCATCGCTCGCCGCCGCCGCGCTGTCGCTGACACCCATCTCGGTGCTGGCTGCGAAGCGTGCGGACACGGTCAAGGTTGGCGTGATTGGGTGCGGCGGGCGCGGCACGGGCGCCGCCGTGGATTGTCTCGCGGCCGACCCGGGCATTCAGATCACGGCGATGGGCGACGTGTTCTCCGATCGACTGACCTCGGCCCGCAATGAACTGCTGGGGCAGGAAGAGCTCAAGTCGCGTGTGGATGTACCGGATGATCGGTGCTTCACGGGGTTCGATGCGTACCGCAAGGTGATCGATTCGGGCGTGGACTTGGTCATCCTCGCGACGCCCCCCCACTTCCGCCCGATCCATTTCGAGGCGGCGATCCGGGCGGGCAAACATGTGTTCTTTGAGAAGCCGGTGGCGGTGGACCCGGCGGGGATCCGGCGCGTGCTGGCCGCGGCCGAGGTTGCGGACTCGAAGAAACTGTGTGTAGTCGCGGGCACGCAGCGCCGCCACTCGCCGGAGTATCTCGAGGCGATGAAGCGGCTCAAGGACGGCGCGATCGGAAAGATCGTGTCGGCGCGGTGCTACTGGAACCAGGGAGGCCTGTGGGTCAAGAAGCACGACAAGGCGTGGAGCGACATGGAGTGGCAGGTGCGCAACTGGCTGTACTTCACGTGGCTCAGCGGTGATCACATCGTCGAGCAGCACGTGCACAACCTGGATGTCATCAACTGGGCGATGGGTGCGCACCCTGTGAAGGCTTCGGGCATGGGTGGGCGGCAGGTGCGGACGGCCCCTGAATACGGGCACATTTTCGATCACTTCGCGATCGAGTATGAGTTCCCGGGCGGCGAGCACGTGCTGTCCATGTGCCGGCAGATTGACGGAACTGACGGGAAGGTCGAGGAAGTCGTACACGGGACGGCGGGCACGATGCTGACCCGGCCGGGAACGGCGCAGATTTCCGGTCAGAACGCGTGGAAGTTCGCCGGGCAGATGACCAACCCCTACGTGCAGGAGCACAAGGATCTGCTGGCGGCGATCCGTTCGGGCAAGCACGTCAACGAAGCGCGGCAGGTGGCGGAGTCGACGCTTACCGCCATCATGGGCCGCATGGCGGCGTACACGGGCAAGACCGTGACGTGGGAGCAGGCGCTGAACTCGAAACTCGATCTTTCGCCGCCGGAATATGCCCTTGGGTCTCTGCCAGTTGCGGCGGTTGCTGTTCCGGGAAAGACGCCGCTCGAGTAAGACCGCGTCACACCGCCAAACGAGCGCGAATCCCGCTCTTGGCGACGACGACCGTTGCCTCGGCGTCATCGTTCGAATCGTCGATGACCGCTTCGGCTCGCGGCTCAATGGTGGCGCCGGTCGAGAGCAGGATTCCCATCGCCGCGTGCCGACCCATCTTGGCGGAGTCGTGGCACAGGGCCTGGATTTCGCGCATCATCACGCGCAGCTTGGCCTCGGTGATGTTGAACTCCCGCTTCCATGTCCGACGCCAGGCCTCCTTGAGCCATGGGCTGCCGGTGGATGACCCTTCCTCGTCATCGACCGTCACGATGATCGGCGGGTCGCTGCCGTCGAACTCGAGCGAGGCGATAAACTCGGTCGAGACCGCCTCGTTCCAGTGCGAGCAGAAGTGCGTCTGCGCGAAGGCGCACATCTGGAGGGGCAGGTCGCCGCGGATCTGTCTCGCGACGAGGCGATCGAAAACGGCGACGAGATTGGGCTTGGTTCTGGCCAGGTGTTCGCGGGCGGCCAGTTCGCAGGGCTTGTATCGCATGAGCCTGGCGCGGAGGTCGGCCACGGCGCCCGCGGCATCGAAGTACTGCTGCCAGATCACGACACGATCGCCGGGCCGCTTGGCGGCCTGGAAGTAATGGGTCATGACGCGGTGGGCGCAAGCCACGTGCTCTGCCGCCGCGAGCACCCCGTGGGCGACGGCGAGGATCGGCCTATGGGCCGCGGGATTCCGCAGCTTGACAGCGTACTGCTTTGGTTCCATCACATTCTCGCCCGGATACCGAACCGGAAGCGACCACCAGCCTCCAGATTACCACAGGTTCTGAGGCTTTCAAGCGAGGGGAGCGGATTGGTTTTGCCGGCGGTGCGGCGGCCCGTCGAACTTGCGCACCCGGCCGGCCCGACGCCATCAGGAGACCGCTTTCTCCGCTTTGGCGTCCCATCGCATCATCTTCTGTTGCCGGAAGGACTCGACGCCGAGCTTGATCGCAACCATCGTGGAACAGCCGAGGTCAATATTGCAGTTGACCTTGGCCTTGCCGCGGATCGCGTCGAGCCAGTTGTCCTCGTGGTCGCGACCGTCCTTGGCGTCGAGCGTGAAGGCGGCGTTGCCGGGGGCGGGATCATCCTTCTCCTTGCCCTTGTCGTCCTTAATCTTCTTCACGGTGACCTTGTCGGCGTTGGCCTGGCGGAACTCAGGAGCCCACACGCCTTGCTCCTTGAAGTTCCACCCGCTGCCGGCGGGTTCCATTGTGCCGTGCTGGCCGCGGATCATGTCGCCGAGGGGAATGTCGTTGGTCATGACGGAAACGAGCAGGATGGTGTGCTCGCTGGGGTAGTCGATCATGAGCATGAAGGAATCGGGGATGTCTCGGCCGTCCTTCTCGATGTATTGCCCGCCGCCGGCGACAACGCGCGTCGGGTATTCACCGTTCTCGCCGGTGATCGCGATAAGCAGCGGGGCGAGGCGGTGGTACATGAGGTCGGTCGCGACGCCGCCGTTGTACGCCCAGTACTTGCGGAAGCGGAAGAAGTGGTCGGCGTTGTAAGGAATCTGCGGCGCCAGTCCGTACTTGTGGCCCAGCCAGCGATCCCAGTCGATGTAGTTGTCGCCGGTGCCGGTCGGTCCCGCATCCTTGTCGATGTCCCAGTTGAACTGACCGTTGCGGGAGTTGCGGCAGTACCCGGCCTGGCTCCACACCACCTTGCCGATGCGGCCGGACTTGATCGCTTCGCGGGCGACGCGCCAGCGACCCTCGCTGGTGCCCTGGGGACCGACCTGCAGCACGCGTCCCGTCCGCTTCACCGCTTCGCGGCAGGCGATGGCCTGCTCGATGGTGAGCGAGAGGGGCTTTTCCACGTAGACATCTTTCCCAGCTTCCATTGCCTCGATCGCGATCTTGGTGTGCCAGTGATCGGGCGTGGCGATGAGGACGGCGTTGACGCTCTTGTCGTCGAGGATTCGCTCGTATTCCATGGAGCCGGAGTTCTGGTCGCCCTTGATGATGCTGATCGCCCGGTTGAGTCGCTTTCGGTACACATCGCAGACACGGGTGACGGCGATGTTCTCTGCCGCGGACTTCTTCACGAGACTTTCGACGTGGACGGTGCCCATGCCCCCGGTGCCGATCACGCCAATGTTCAGGCGGTCGTTGGCGCCGAGGACCCGGCCCCAGGAGATTGCCGGGAGAGCACTCGCGGCGGTGAGGGCGGCGGCGGACTTGACGAAATCGCGTCGGGTGATGGACATGGGGAACCTCCGGGCCCCCATACTCGCCGAGATTCGTCGGTAACGCAACCCCCTACGCGGGTGAATCGACGACTCGGGAACCCCCGGTTCTGGCTTGAAGTCCCGCCTCCATCGCTGGAGTGTGCCACGCCCTTCTCGTTGTTAGACTCGCCGGCGTCCATGGGAATCCCAGATTGACACCAGAAACCACGAGCGTCTCCGCGCGGCTGTCTGTCATGATGTTTCTCCAGTTCTTTGTCTGGGGAGCGTGGTACGTCATGCTGGGGCCGTTCATGACCGCCATGAAGATGGGCGCGGGAATCGGCGACGCCTACTCGGTCGGCCCGATTGCCGCCATCATCTCGCCCATCTTTCTCGGCATGATCGCCGACCGTTTCTTCGCCACGCAGCGCGTGCTCGCGGCGATGCACTTTCTCGGCGGGCTGTTTCTGCTCGCGGCTCCCTTGGTCGCGCAGTCCGCGGCGGTCGCGACGGTTGAAGGCGCCCCCGTCCGCTCTCACATGCTCTTTGTCGGTGTTCTCCTTGGCCACATGCTCTGCTACATGCCGACGCTCGGCCTTTCCAACACGCTCGCATTTCACAACATGACGAACCCGGAGAAGCAGTTCCCGCTGATCCGCGTCCTGGGCACCATTGGCTGGATCGTGGCGGGGCTCGCTATCGGCTTTGCCACCGCCAAGTTGGTACCCGCCGTTCTCGCTGCGGACACTTCTGAGTCGGCCGTGAAAGCCGCGCGCGCTGCGACCGACGCCGCCCGCGCGAGTTCCCCGATCTTCTTCTATCTGGCGGGGGGTGCGGGGATCCTTCTCGGTCTTTACTCCCTGACGCTTCCTCACACGCCGCCTCCCGCTGCGGGCAGGAAGGCGTCGCTCTCGAGCCTGCTGTGCGCGGATGCACTGGCACTCATGAAGTCGCCCTCGTTCACGGTCTTCGTCGTGTGTTCAGTCCTGGTCTGCATTCCTCTCGCGGCGTACTACGCCTACGCGGGGGTCTACACGGGAGCTGTCGGCGTCGCCGCGGAGGATGTGCCGATCACGATGTCCTACGGGCAGATGTCCGAGATTTTCTTCATGCTCATTATGCCGCTGTGCTTTGCTCGCCTGGGCGTGAAGTGGATGCTGCTGCTCGGGATGCTCGCCTGGTTCGTGAGATACGGCCTCTTTTCCCAGGCCTGGGCCGGCACCGGCGGGAACCACGTGATGTGGATGGTTCTTGGCGGGATCATCCTCCACGGCATCTGCTACGACTTCTTCTTTGTCACCGGCCAGATCTATGTCGACAAGAAGTCCACCGCCGAGATTCGCGGGCAGGCTCAGGGCCTTCTCGTGCTGGTCACCCAGGGCCTCGGGCTCTTTGTCGGGGCTCAGGTCATGGGGCGCATCGTCAAGGCGAATACCACAAAGGTGGCGGGCACCGAAGTTGTTGACTGGAAGGCCGTGTGGGCGGTGCCCTGTATCGCCGCGGGCGTGATCGCTGTCATCTTCTTCCTCGCGTTCCGTGAGCGCACGGCGTCAACAAACCCCGGAGCAGCGGCGTGAGCCGCCGCGTGGGTGTGTGTTCATGGTCGCTGCGCCCCATCGGTGCGAAGTCGCTGGTGACCAAAGTGAAGTCTGCGGGGCTGGCCGCGGTGCAGCTGGCTCTCGACCCGATCCGCGCGAAGGACTGGAGAGAGGCCGAGTCGCGAGAGGCCCTGCGCATCGGCAAGATTGAGATTCTCTCCGGCATGATGGGGATGAAGGGTGAGGACTACTCGACGCTGGAGTCCATTCGCGCCACGGGCGGGGTCCGCCCGGATTCCACCTGGGCGGAGAATCTGGCGGCGGCCAAGTCCAATGCCGAGATCGCCAAGCGCCTGAAGATTCCGCTGGTGACCTTTCACGCGGGCTTCCTGCCGCACGAGCCGGGGCCGGAGCGATCGAAGATGCTGGACCGCTTGAGGCAGATCGCGGACGTTTTCGCGGCCGGTGGCGTGCGTGTCGCGCTGGAAACTGGGCAGGAGTCCGCCGACACGCTGCTCGGAGTTCTTGATGAACTCGAGCGCCCGAATGTCGGGGTGAACTTCGATCCCGCCAACATGGTCCTGTACGGCATGGGCGACCCGGTCGCGGCTGTCAAGAAGCTTGCGGGACGTATTCTGCAGTTTCATATCAAGGACGCCGTTCCGACAAGCACACCGGGCACCTGGGGCGAGGAGGTCGCGGCGGGCACGGGTTCGGTCCGGTGGGGCCAGTTCTTCGAAGCGATCAGGGGCATCCCGGGAAGCCTGGTCATCGAACGCGAGGCCGGTGAACGGCGCCTGGAGGATGTTGCCACGGCCAAGGCGCTGATTGAACGCGAGATGAAGGAAGATCCGCAATGACCGTGTCCGCGCCCGGAAAGGTCTTTGGCGTTGGCGTCATCGGTCTGGGGGTGATGGGAAAGACCCACATCAAGGCGTATCACGCCGCCGCCGCAAGAGGCCTGCCGTGCCGGCTCGTCGCTGTGTGCTCTGACGATCCCCGTCAACTCTCGGGCACAACCGGGGAAGGGGGCAATCTCGCCTCGATGGCGGGAACCGAGCGTGCGTTCGATCCGTCGGTGGTTGCCACGACGACGGACCCCGCGGCCATCGCTGCACACGCCGGCGTAGATCTGGTCAGCATCTGCACGCCGACGGATTCTCATGCGAGCCTGGCCATCCAAATGCTTCGCGCCGGCAAGCACGTGCTGGTCGAGAAGCCGTTGGCGGTGACATCCCCGGACGTCCGGCGCGTTGTCGAGGCTTCCCGTGAATCCAAACGCGTCTGCATGCCCGCCATGTGCATGCGGTTCTGGCCCGGTTGGGACTGGCTCAAGGATCGCATTGTCGATCGTTCGTTCGGGCGTGTGCTGAGCGCCACATTCACGCGAATGGGAAGCCGACCCGAGTGGTCGAGGGACTTCTACCACGACCCGGCCAGAACGGGCGGGGCGATGTTCGACCTGCACGTCCATGACGCCGACGTGATTCTCTGGCTGTTTGGCCCGCCACGGGCGGTGCGGAGCATGGGCTCCATCGACCACATCACCACGATGTACGAGTACGGCGACAACGGGCCGCGGCATGTCACGGCCGAGGGCGCCTGGCTCGCCGCCCGCGGATTCCCGTTCCGCATGAGATACACCGTCGAGTTTGAGTACGCCGTGGCCGATTGGGACCTGATGCGTCCACAGCAGCTGCTGCTGGTCAGGGACGGAAGGGCGGAGAATGTCCCTCTCCCCACCGATTCCGCGTACGACCGCGAGGCCGCTCACTTCGTCGAGTGCATCGCGTCGGGCGCCACCCCCCGCGCGACCATTGCCGACGCCGCGGCGGTGACCTCGCTTCTCGAAGCCGAGAAGCGGAGCCTGGATGCGCAGAAGTCGATGGTCGCGGTTTAGATCGCGACGATCCGGGCTGGGCCTGTGAAGACGAGGCACGCCTTCACGCGATCCGGTTCAAGCCCGTAGATCGCGCCGACCGCGCGCTTGTACGCCTCGATCTGGGGGCGGTAGTGTTCGACGCGTGAAGTGACTTCGGCTTCTCCGTTGACGTCGTCTGACTTGAAGTCGATGACTTCGGCCCACAACGGCGTCCCTCCGCGCAGGCCGAGCACCAGGCGGTCAATCGTTCCGTTGAGGATGTGCCCGACCTCGTTCGGCCTTGCTTCGCGGACTGCAAAGCTCCACTCGCGGCGGACCTCGAGATTGTGCCCCCCAGGTTGGCCTGCGTACCGCTCGCGGCGCAAGACCCTCTCAACATCGCCGCGAAGCTGGGCGGAAAACGTGTCGACCCACTGGTCGGCGAGCGCTCCGGTGGCCCCAGCGCCGGCCGCGGCCCTGATGAGGTCCGCTCGACTCGGCGTTGCGTCGTCCAGCCACCCGACCGCCTCAAACATGGCGTGGATTGCGGTACCACGATCCTTCGCCCCGAGGCCGGCGGACGACGATACGGAACGCCACACATCCCCGAGATCCAGTCGCGGCTCTCCTTCCAGGCTCGAAGGACTCATCGTGGAAAGCCGGCCCGCGGGCACGTCGCTGCCGACGCGCCACCGCACGGACCTCTCGGGACGTGGTTCCGCGCGCGGCGCGGACACGCCCGAGTGCCAGGGCTTGTCTGTTCGATACCCGTCGGGTTTCAGGGCGGAACGAAGCACCCTCAGGGCCGTCGGCCGGCTCTGTGTCCTTTCGGACTCGGGCCCGATCACCTCGAGGTATCGCTTCGCCCGCGTCATCGCCACATACAGCGACGACAGTTCCTCGCCGACGATTCGATCGAGGGTGTGGGCATACAGATCTTCAAGGTCCGGCGAGGCGGACCTGACCTCTTCCGACGGGTACGTGGTCACCGCGGCTACGGGTGAGAGAGCGTCGCGCTCTCGGTTCTCATCGCGTCGGTCGATCAGCACCGAACGGGCACTTACGCTCCACGCTCGCTCCAACTCCGGAAGAATGACAGCGTCAAACTCAAGCCCTTTGGCGGCGTGAATGGTCATGATTCTCACGCTTGCTTCGCCACCTTCACTCTCTTCACGATGGATCCCTGCGGGCGGTTCAATGCTCTTGCGCCGAACGAGCTGAACGAAGGACTCCGGCCGCCCGTCGCCCGTCCGGTCGAACACGTCCGCCTCATCGATGAGCTGGTCAAACCGGGCGTAGCCGAGTGGGTCCATGCTCGCGGCAAGCCGTCGCTGCCACCGTTCGAGCACGGCCCGCATCCCGTCCTTCGCCAGCTTCATCCGCAGCCGCGACGCGATCCACCGCCCTTCCGCTCGATTGGCCTCCCGGTCCGGACGCCACTTCACGCCGAGCACAACACCCAGCGGCGAAGTAGCGACATGAAACAGGGCGGCGGAGTCGGAAGGATGGTCGGCGAGGTGCAATGCGGAAATGGCGACCGCCGCCGCGGGCGTATCGGTGAGAGGATTGCCCCGTTCGCCGATCGCCGGAACCCCTTGGTCGCGCAACTCGAAAATCAGCCGCGGAATCATGGCGTTCGTCCGAGTCAGAACGGCGATGGAAGCGCCGGGCGCCAACTCCCGCAGGTCCCACACGCGGCGGGCGATGAACCTCGCAGCCTCGGTCTTGCTGTCCGGTTCGTCGTCATCGCTGTCGGGCACACACGTGAGGCGTACCTCGCCGGGCAAGTCCGCCTTGTGGGCCTCGTGCCTGACATAGCCCTCGCCGAAGCGCGTCGCCGCCGCGAACCCTGAGACGACCGGGTTCCCCGCGATGCCCTCGAACACGTCATTGACGGCGGCGAGAATGGCCGGAGACGAACGACGATTCTTCCACAACCTCTTCTGGACGATCTGCGGCCACCGGCGGGGCAGAGCCGGCAGGAGTTCCGGCTCGGCGCCGCGCCACGAATACAGCGATTGTTTGACGTCGCCGACGCACAACACGGTCCGTGAGCCGTCCGCGTGAGCAAGGAGCTCGTCGAGGATCGGTTTGAGAATCGCGAACTGGTCGAGCGAGGTATCCTGAAACTCGTCAAGCAGCAGGTGATCGATCCGTCTGTCGAGGCGGTAGTACATTTCATCGCGTCGATCCTGCACGCACGCCTCGAGGATCGCTCGCGGCACATCATCGAATCGCAGCACTCGCCGGTCGGCCTTGAGTTGCTGGTACGCGACGTCGAATCGGTGCAGGAAGTCACGGGTGGCGGTGTTTCGGCGGTAGAGCGTCGCGAGTATGGCCCGGCGGACGGCCTCAACGATGCGTTCGATCGAGGCCCGCGCATCGGGAGCGATGACGGCGGAGCTGAACGTATCTCCACCCGCCGACACCTTGGCAACCAGCCCCTGCGCGAGCAACTCCTTCCACCTTCGCCTGTGCAGGTTCTGCACGAGGGCGCCGACATTGGACGCGAAGTGCTTGTGCGGCGTACCGCCCTGCGTCCGGGGAACCTGGATCGACCGGGCCTCGGCCAGGAGTCGATTCACTTCATCGTCGTCGGGCGCCTGAATCCCTGATCCGAACACCTCCCACGCACGCGGCGTGCTTCGCGATGGCAGAAACGCCTCGTACGCCACATCCACCGCCCCGAGCACGGCCCCGTGCACAGATCGCTTGAACTGCCCCGAAGCGAGCATCCGCACCAGACCGGCCAGGACCTCCCGCTCCATGCCCGAGCTCTCGATGGCGGTGGCGACCGCCGTCGATCGGAGGTCCACATCCTGCTCCTCGTCCGCCATGGTCGAGCCCGGAGGAATACCCAGATCAAGGGCGAAGCCGGACATGATCTGAGCGAAGAAGGAGTCGATCGTGCTGATGTGCAACCGATGGATCTGCCTGGCGAGACGCACGATCAGGTGTTCGCAATCCACGCGGTTGAGACGGAGCCCTATTTCACCATTGAGCGCCTGGAGCACTCTGTCGTCATCGATCGCCTCAACCAACCGCCGCAGGATTCGACCGCGAATCTCTCCGGCCGCCTTGCGCGTGAATGTCGTCGCGAGGATCGACGCTGGTTCGACGCCGCGAGCGACCAGTTCGATGTAGCGGCTCGTGAGCTGGTGGGTCTTGCCGGTTCCCGCCGAGGCGAGAACGGCGAGGTGCGGGTCATGCATCGCCCGCCTCCCCGCTCTGCCTGGCGGGCGCTGCAAGTGCAGTCCCGCACAGCGCCGCCAGGGTTCGCCGGTCGGGCGGCCTGGGGCCGAGGTCGAAAAAGTCTCCGTTTCTCACGCGCGTGGCGACTTCGCGGGCTTTGGCGTCCGCGTCGGCGAGCTCAGGCTCGGTCCATGGCGCCCGCGAAAAGGCCACCTCTCCGGGACGGCTGGACACCGAAACATACCCCAGCTCAAGCCCCGCGGCGGGCAGGCGCAGGTTTGCGACGAGGTGTCGGTAGAGGGGCAACTGGAGGTCCTTCCACTTGCCGGGCTTGCCGTGAGTCCGTTCCGGTCCTTCGGCCGATTCACCGGTTTTGTAATCGACGATCATCGCCCTTCCGTCTTCGTGTGTGTCAATCCGGTCGATCGTTCCGCGAATGCGAAATGGCCTTTCCAGACCGGGTAGCAACACACCGTCGACCGGAGCCCACTCGGTATGCGTGATCCTCCAACCCAGGGCTCGATGCTCGGCCTGCCACGCCGCGAACTCGATGAGCCTCTGTCTCGCGATTTCGAGCTGCACGCGAACGGTGAGCGCCGGCGCTGCGCCAAGCATCGCGGTTGCCGCACTTTCAAGATGATCCAGGACGCATTCCCGGATTCTCTGCTCATCCGTCGAGTCCTTGATGTCGCTTCTTCCGAAGCCGTCGAGCGCTTTGTGAACCAGATTGCCGAACTGAGGCGGGTCCAGTTCCGGTTCCGGTCGCTCGCACTCTGTCAACCGCAAGACATGAGTCAGGTAGAACAGGTACGGCGACGAGAGATAGATGCGAAAAGCCGTGACCGCCATGGACTCAACCGGTCCGCATTCCACCCGCGGCAATGCAGGAAACCTGTCCACGCCGGCGGCCGGCTCGACGGCGCGTACCCGAACTCCGCGGTCATTGGTTTCGCCCAGCCTCCGGACGCGCCCCACCACCCTTGATGAGTCGGCCGCGAAGAGAAGCCGGCTCGGCAGGAGCGGATCGCCCGCGGCATCGCGGCGCCCCGAAATGAGCGTTACTTCCCGGCGTGAATTCACGACGACGGACATGAGAAACACATCCCGCGCCAGGCGTCGGTCGGAACACGCGATCCCCAGCCGGGCACGCAGCCCGTCGGGCAGGAGCGCGTCCGCGCCGTACGAATCCGGCAGCATCCCGTCATTGACCCCCGTGACAATGGCGACGGGCGCGGGGTCCAGCGGTAGCTCAAGCCAGCCGAGGAGCTCCAGCGAATCGGCGGAGGACTGGTCGGGCAGCGGCACATCGCCAACGGCGTCCAGCACAAGCCTGATCAGCGCCGCCCCGCTCTCCGGGCGCCACGACTCTGGCATGGCCGCGGCCTGCGCCAACTCTCGCTGGATTGTTTCGCACGCGCGGATGGTTTCTGCCGCGCTTGGATCCTCGCGGCTCACGCGGTTGCCCGCGAACACTTTCCGCATGACGCCGATCAGGGCGGCAGGGTGCGGATTCGGCGCGGCCAGGGGGTCGATCAGCCTGAGGACCGAGTTCAGAACCTTGGCGCAGGGGTCGTTGGGCGACAGATCCGCGGCGGTACGCGAAAGGGAAGTCGGCAATCGCTTCGCGGCATACTCATCCAAAGCGCCCAGCCACTTCTCCAGTCGGTCGCCGGCCTGCGATCGCAGCAGGTACCGCTCCATGTCCGGATGCCTCACGAGCGCGGCGAAGGCCGCGAAGTTTCCCTCCTGAAGCAACTCGCGAATGGCTTCCAGTAGCCGGGCGACGGAAGAGGTCCTCAAGGGAGATCCAGCCGCGGGCCTGGCCGTCACGCCTGCATACCGTCTCGCGGCGCGCTCGAGGTACGGCGCAACGCTGGCATCCGGTATCCCGATCGCGACTTCGTGGACCGAGTATCGCCCGTCGAGCTTGGCGAGCGCCTCCATGGCGAAGCCCGCCTGTTCCGATGGGCCATCGGCGAACACGATGCTGTCATCTCGCACCGGCACCGCCCGACTCTTCCACACCGCCGGGATGATCACACCCAGGTCGTCGAAGGCACTGGCGAGCGCCTCCGGCGCGGCGATCATCGCTTCGACGTCAACACCCGGCAGCCGGAGCGCTCGACTCGACACCTCGTTCAGGTCCGGGACTCCGATGAGCACGATGCGGACGGGCTTTGCCGGAGTGTGTTGCTCGAGCGCGTTCCATCGGGCCAGCCCCGAATCGACCAGCCCCGCCGAGGCCAGCTCCTCTTCGTACCTGGTCTGGACGAGCGCGGCATCGGCCCAGCGAACGGACTCATGAGCATCCAGTCCGCCCCGTTCCGGAACGTCTCCAAAACGCAGACCCTCGCCGATGAGTTCGTCGTGACACCTGGCAAGGAGCGCCGCGATACCACGACTCTGGCTCTCTCCGCCGGTCCGCCGCGGCACCAGAGACTTCAAGGTGCCGCTCTGCGCGAGTGCTCGTTCCCACGCAGCGCGGCTCTGCACCGGACTGGCGGGCGTGCCGAGTGCTCCAAAGACCGCGTCTGCGACTTCACCCGGCGTGATGAACATCGGCGGCGACAAGTGTCGGCCCGCGCTGCGATCGATCAGCAGGCCCAGCAGCAAGCGACCGACGCGCCGGCCCGGTGTGACAACGATCAAGGACGACAGGTCCCCTCCGCGATGCAGGAGGGCGTCGCACGCCCTGGTCAGGGGCGGAGCATCCCAACCAAGAAATGTCCTGTTCACCGCCATCGCCTCACCGTACCCATTCCGATGCCGCTGGCCCTATGTCCGGAACCCGAACCGGTGACAGAGCGCTGTCACCCGATGGACACCTCGACTTGACAACGCCGCGAAAGTTCGCACCCTGTCAGGGTAGTCATGAAGCACCACTCCGACCTTCACCGGCTTCTGCTGATCATCACCCTCGTGCAGTCCGGACGACGAATCAGCCCCGGTTCGCTTGCGGAGCAGTGCGGCGTGACCAAGCGCACGATTTTCCGTGACATCGAAAAGCTCAAACTGACGGGCATCCCGATCACGTTTGATCATGTGCTCGACACGTACCACATCGACGGGGATTTCTACCTTCAGCCCTTGCAGCTCACGGCGGATGAAGCGCTCGCCCTGACCGCGATGTGCGAGCACGTCGCGGGCTCGGGCCAGATTCCGTTCCTGCGTCCGGCGGCACGGGCTCTGGAGAAGATCCGCGCCCAACTTCCGGCGCAGCTGGACGCTGACTTGGCCAGTGTCACCAGCCACCTGGTGATCCAGACGGCGCCGGCAACACCCGCTGACGGACACGCGGATGTCTATGAACGAATCCGTACCGCCATCAGCACGCGGACGGCGCTCGAGTGCGAGTATGAATCGCCGCG
The DNA here is from genome assembly GCA_044222195.1 of Phycisphaerales bacterium. Taxonomy (GTDB): domain Bacteria; phylum Planctomycetota; class Phycisphaerae; order Phycisphaerales; family UBA1924; genus JAHBXE01. Next base: position 83,704 of record JBGANS010000011.1, on the reverse strand, counting down.
GCGCAAGAGCACCGAGCGTTTCACCTTCGAGCCTTACGCGCTCTTCTATGGCGTCCGGGCGTGGTATGCCATCGGGCGCCACGGCGGGCACGACGAGGTCCGCTGCCTCAAGCTCAAGCGATTCGGGCCGATCAGCGACACCGGAATGAAGTACAGAATCCCGGCCGGGTTCTCGGTCCGGGCGTACCTTGGCAACGCGTGGGCGATGGTGCCCGGAACCAAGGACTACGAGGTCGAGCTTTGCCTGGATGCGACCGTTGCCGAACTGCTGGCCGACACGCGCTGGCACGCGACTCAGGACATTGAAGACCACGAGGACGGCTCGGCGACCTTTCGCTGTACCGTGTCCGGCCTCGACGAAATCGTGTGGTGGGTGCTTTCACTCGGGCCGAGTTGCAGGGTCATCAGGCCCAAGGCTCTGGCCGATCGGGTGCGTGAACTGGCCGCCAGGACCGCGTCCCTCTACACCAGACCCAGGGCGTAGAACACCGCGGTGAAGATCATGTCGGTGATGATGATCGCGACGACGGATTCAACGACGGTGGCGGTTGTTGCCTTCCCGACGCCCGCCGCGCCGCCGCTGACCTGCAGGCCGTTGCCGCAGGCGATGACGCCGATAAGGAAGCCGAACACCGCGCCCTTTCCGACGCCAGTCCAGAAGTCCACGGGCTTGACCTGGTCGAGGAAGTTGGTCATGAACGTCGCGTAAGGAATGTCGAGCGCGAGCATGGCGGTGATCAATGCGGCCACAATGGCCACAAAGTCCGCGACGACGGCGAGGGCGGTCATGCTGATGGTCGAGGCAATGATCCGCGGCACGACGAGGAACCGCACGGGATTCAGAGCGTGGGCTTCGAGCGCTTCGATCTCCTCCCCCACGACCATGGTGCCGATCTCGGCGGCGATCGCCGCGCCGGCAAAGCCGGTGAGCACGACGGCGGCGATCAACGGACCGAGTTCGCGGAGTACGGCCACGCCGACAATGTTGGCGACCAGGGCCTTTTGCCCGAACTCGTCAAGCGGCGGCGAGAGCTGCAGCGCCAGGATGAGTCCGATGCAGGACGAGACGAGCGAGATGATGAACAGGGACTTGGCCCCGACGCGGACGAGCTGCGAGATAATGGCGTTGTGCCCGAGCCGCACCCGCCGGTTGAAGATCGCCCGGGAGAGCCAGCCCAGGGCCTTCCCGGTCAGGACCACCATGCTGCCGATGTGGTCGAGGAGGCCCAGCGTCCGTTCGCCGATGTAGGCGACAGGAGCCAGCACTGACGACACCAGCCCGTCGCTCTTGTCCGCTTTGTCGTCGGGCTCGACCATGGAAAACGACTATCGCCACTGGGGACCCGGCCGTCAAGCACACCGGGACAGCCTCACACGGTCATGGCGGCATCGCGGGAGTTCGCAATGGTGAACACCGTATCCAGCCGGGCAATTTCAAAGATCGAGCGAACCCGGTCCTTCATGCCGCACAGGACCATCCGCGTGTTTCCCTTGCGCGAAATCTGGAGAGCTTCGACGAGCGTTGCGACGCCCGAGCTGTCCATGTAGTCCACCAGGCCCAGGTCGATCACCAGCCGCTTGGGCTTGGCCGTGAGCGCCTGCTTGAGCGAGTTGCGCAGCACCGGCGAGCGAGACAGGTCCACATCTCCTTCCGGCGAGACGATCACCGCTCCATCCTTCACTTCACTCTGCACTTTGATTCCAGAATCGTCCGCCATCTTCAAGCTCCCCCGGCGTTGCAGCAACCCTGCCCTCCGCCGTCCTTGGGTTTGCGCTTCACCAGTGTCAGCCTCATCCCCACACGTTCCCGCTTCTCGAAGTTCACCTCATCCATGACCTCTTTGATGATGTGAACACCCAGGCCGCCGGGCCTGACCTCGTCCAGGTCCCTGCTCTTGATCTGCGAGGGATCGACCTGCTTCGCTTCATCTTCGACGACAATCCTGATCCCGCACACGCCGGTCGTTCCATTGTCCCCGGCAATCGGCCAGACGGAGAGCCAGATCGGCCCGTCGCGGCGACGCTCGTACCCGTGCCGGATCACGTTGCACAGCGCCTCATCCACGGCCAGCGCAATTTGCCCGCAGGCCTCCTCGCTGAACCCCATTCGGCGAGATACCGATGCGACCATCTCCCGGGCACCGCTGAGGTATACCGGGTCGCTCACCATTTGGAGCTTCAGGTCCGGAGGCGATGCCACCAGTGCCGACGAATGCTGACCGGATACGTGGGGGGCCGTCATGCTCAAGCAACTGTATCGGCGTTCCCGACCCCGGTACTGCCGATCCCTTAACGGCCCCCAACCACGGACGAGGAGCCCGGCCGGGCATCCCCTCCCATACCCCCAGATTCTCGATGGTTATTCCAGAGTTCCCACGCGCGAACCACTTCCTGCCTCCTCCACTCCGGCGCGGCGTGGTCGTAGCCCAGGGTCTGCCCCGTGAGCAGTTCCAGCGTCCGAATCGCCGCCAAGCGGACCACCGGGTCGTCGCTGTTGAGCAATGTGATCAGCTTGGGGATCGCCGTTTGATCCCTTTCCCGGGCTGCCTTCGAAACGGCATTGAGGCGCTCGGCCGGGACTGGCGAGTCAAATCCACCGGGCGGGCTCGCGCACCCGCCGAGAAAGCACATCACGACAAGAGTCCACGAGTACCGCACATCGTCATGATAGAGGCTCGCAATGGCCGGCGTACCCTTTGCTTGCGCCAAGGTCGTTCCGGCTGCGTGTTTCAGGGCTCTCGGTGGCGACCTGATCACTCGCACGTGGGCTTGCTCTGCTCGCGGTGGGCGATCTCGCGAGCACGAACCTCTATCCCCGTGGCGCCGTACACTTCCCTTTCCGGCACGGGTCACCTTTGGCCCGTGCCTGTCATTTAGGGACCCCGCATGCCGCCACTTCCTCACGACGAGGTCATCCCCATTCTCGACTTCGGGTCGCAGACCGCTCAGCTCATCGCGCGGCGCGTGCGCGAGGCCGGCGCCTTCTCCCTCCTGGTCAATCCATCCATCACCGTTGCCGAACTGCGCGCCATGAAGCCGCGGGGCATCATTCTTTCGGGCGGCCCCTCCAGCGTGTATGAGCAGGGCGCCCCCCACTGCGACCCCGCGATCTTTGACCTCGGCATTCCGGTTCTCGGGATCTGCTACGGCATGCAGCTCGCCGCGCATCATCTCGGCGCGAAGGTCGCCCCCGGACGCGCCCGCGAGTTCGGCCGCGCCGGCATCCACATCACCGATCGCAAGGGCCTGTTCAACGCCATCCCGGAAAGGACCACGGTCTGGATGTCCCACGGCGACCAGGTCACCAATCTGGAAGCTTCCGGGTTCATCCCTCTTGCCACGACCCCGGATTGCCCGTTCGCCGCCGTCCGTCACAACACCAAAAAGTTCTGGGGAGTCCAGTTCCATCCCGAGGTCACGCACACTCCCCACGGGGTGGACATCCTGCGCAACTTCCTCTACGACATCTGCGGGTGCAAGGGCACGTGGAAGATGGCGGACTATGCCTCCACCGCCGCGGCACGCGTTCGCGAACAGGTGGGCTCATCGCGGGTCATCTGCGGGCTCTCGGGCGGGGTCGATTCCGCCGTCGTAGCCGCGTTGCTGCACAAGGCCATTGGCAGCCAACTCACCTGCGTGTTTGTGGACACGGGGCTGCTCCGGAAGAATGAGCGTGAACTGGTCGAAACGACGTTCCGGGACCACTTCGCGATCGACCTGCGCGTCGTGGACGCCGAGAAGGACTTCCTTGGCGATCTTAACGGCATTTCCGAACCACAGGAAAAGCGGCGTCGCATCGGACACCGGTTTATTGACGTGTTTCAGGCCGCGGCACGCGACTTGAGGGATGCGAGATTTCTTGCGCAGGGAACGCTGTATCCGGATGTGATCGAGTCCGGGCACGGCCACGCGGGTCAATCGGCGGGAATCAAGCTTCATCACAATGTCGGCGGCCTACCCGAGAAACTCGGATTTGAGCTGGTCGAACCATTGCGAGACCTCTTTAAGGATGAGGTCCGCGCTCTGGGCCAGGTCCTGGGTCTTCCGGATCAGATCATCTGGCGGCACCCGTTCCCGGGCCCCGGCCTGGCTATTCGCGTCCTGGGCGAGGTTACCAGGCCCAAGCTCGATGTGCTCCGGGATTGCGATGAAATCCTCCTTGAGGAAATAGTCGCCAAGAACCTGTACCGGTCGACCAGCCAGGTCTTCGCGGTTCTGCTGCCGGTGCAATCCGTCGGCGTGATGGGAGATGGGCGCACGTACGAGAGTTGCGTGGCCATTCGAGCCGTCGAGTCGCAGGACTTCATGACGGCCGACTGGGCCCGCCTGCCCTACGACGTGCTGGCCACGATTTCCAACCGCATTATCAACGAAGTCCGTGGCGTCAACCGCGTCGTCTACGACATTTCCAGCAAGCCGCCGGCAACGATCGAGTGGGAATAAGGCCAGGCCGGTGCGATTTTGAGATTCTCGCTCGGCCTGAAAACAATCCTTCCGCGTCCCCAAAGAAAAGCCATTGACAGGCTACGACCGATGTAGTAGGATGCCTACGACAGCGGTAGTAGAGTCATGCCGATCGCCCCTTTGGGAACCCATGTGACGAAGCGCGAATACGAACTCGGTGAGGCGGAGCTTGCGGTCCTGAGGGTCCTGTGGGATCTGGGGCCGCAAACGGTGCGCGAGGTGATGGACCGGCTGCACGAACGCGGCAAGAAAGTCGCGTACACCACGGTTCTCACCTTCCTCACTCGCCTGGCCACCAAGGGCTTTGTGACCAGCGACAAGGCGGAACTTGCCCATGTCTACCGGGCCAAAGTCTCACGGGACAACGTGGTCAAGTCGCGGGTGCGATCGCTGCTCGAACAGCTCTACGACGGGGCCGCGGGGCCCATGGTGCTCCAGTTGATCGAGCACGAACGATTCAGTGCGGACGAGATCGCCCAGCTTCGCAAACTGATCAAAGACCTGGATCGTTGAGAGACATTGGCGGGGTGTGTGGGAAAGCGCATCAGGGGTTGTTGAATGGACTGGTCGTCACGCAGCGTGGAGTTGATCTGGGCCGCGAGCCTCGCCGCGGTGCCCGTCGCGCTCTTCGCGGCGTTCTGCTCCCGCTGGAAGTGGGTTCGGCCGGCGACCCGGCACGCCCTGTGGTTCGCGGTGCTCGCGACGCTGCTCAGCCCGGCGCTCATCGGGTTGTGGCGGCCCTCGTGGTTCCGATCGGAGCGGGTGCTCGCCGCCGCTGATACGGCGGTCGAGACGGTCGTTCAATCCGCCAAAACCGCCAAGACCGCCTATGCCGTGCTTTCACCGGTCGATTCGGGACAACCCAGCTATTCCACGCTGGCTCAAAGACCCGAACCCGTCGCGATGATCGAAGCGTTGCCGACGCTGGCGTCACCGGAAAAATCGGCGAACGCTCCGGCGTCCACAGCGCCCGCGGCGTCAGCGGCTCAACCTAACCGCCCTGGCTCCCGCCCACTCGGAACCGACTGGCAGGTGCCGCGCGCCGATGTGCACTCGTCTCGGTCCGAACCGATGTCGGCCTCGGCCACCGAGCATGCTTTGCTGACGGCGGGCGAATCAGGCCCCGTGTTCGCATCTCCGGCGCCGACTTTCACCACACAGAGTCGCCCGGCACGCGAAGGGCGAAGCCAACCTCAGCGGCCGCTGGCGACCGTGCCGCCGGTAAACGTTGAAGCCGCGCCCTCTTCGGCCCGCCCTGCGACCACGACGCCCGTGCGAGATTGGCTTCGGAGCATGCTCGCGGTGCGGGACGCCGTCGCCGCGGTGCCCGCGATCCCGCCGCTGATCTGGCTCTCGGGAGCGCTTCTGGTCGTGTCGGTGTGGATCGTGCGAGCCGCGAGGGTCCGGCGCATGCTCCGGCGGGCGGAGCCCGCGCCGGAACCGCTCGTGGCCCTGGTCCGCCGACTCGCCGCAGTCGCCGGCGTGAAGAGCATTCCCGAGACGCTGGTTGTTGACGACCGCATCTCGCCCATGATCTGGTGTGGAGTGCGACCGCGGCTGGTGATCCCTCGTGCGCTCTGGGGCGAGCTTGATTCGCGGTGCCAGTGCGCCGTCATCGTTCACGAGCTTTCGCACCTGCGCCGGCGTGACCATCGGTTGTGCGTGATCGAGTCTCTCATCGGGCTGGTGTACTGGTGGCACCCGATCGCGTGGTGGGCCCGTCATCGTCTTCGCGACGAGGCGGAGGCCTGCTGCGACGCGTGGGTGACCACGCTCTTGCCCGGAGGCCGGCGCGCGTACGCCGAAGCCCTCGTGGCGACCAAGTCTTTCCTCAGTGTGCCCGGCCGTAGCGGGGCCCCGGGCTTGTCCGTTGTCTCTGGCCGTACCAGGCAGCTTGCAAGGAGAATCACGATGGTGATGACACAGCGCGTGGCCCCGAGAGCCTCCATGATGGGTTTGGCGTTCGCTTTGGCCGTGGGTGCCGCGGGCATGTTCGTCATGCCCGGACTGGCGTGCCCGCCCGAAGATGAGAAGCCGTCGGGGCAAGCCAAGGTTGTGGCGAAGCAAAAAGAAGCCAAGAGAGAGATCGAACACAAGGCCCAGAAGGAGAAGGCGGCCCAGGGCCAGGCTTTCCTGGGCGAGGCTCCCGCCCTCGAGGCGATGCGTCGTGGTCGGGCGACGCAACCGGAAGCTCGGGCCGTCGGCGGGCAGATGGATGCGCTCAAGGACATGGAGCAATCGCTCCAGCAGATGGAGCAGCGGCTCAAGGAGATGCAGCGCCGGATCGAGTCCATGCAGCGGCCGAGCGCGACGCCTCGCTCCCAAGGCAGCGGCAACTCGAGTTCGCCCTTCGCGGAGGCGGTCGCCCCCCGCGCGATCACCGTCTCTCCGATGCTTCGTTCGGGCCTGACCGCGACCTCCCCCCGAGCGACCACTTTCCGTGAAGCCGTCGCCGGTGCCGAGGGCGCGGTCGAAGCCCGCGCGTATTCACTTCCCCAGGGTAAGCTCCAGGCGCTGGTGACTTTGATGTCCCGCGATGATGTTCCGATCTTCATCAGTTCGGACGGCAACAGCATCACCGTGAACGCCACGCCAAGCCAGCACCGCATCTTCCAGGCGTTTGTCCAGATGATCCACCCCGAGGCTCGCAGCGACGCGGGTGGCGAGGCCCACGCGGCCGCCCTCGCGGATGCTCTTCGGGCTCACGAGTTGGCGGGGGAGCACGCCGCGGTCGCCCACGACCATGCCATCCGCGCCCAAGCCGAGCAGCTGCGCGCAACCACTCGCGATCTGGCCCGGCAGAAGGCCGACACCGCACGCCAGTCCGAGCAGTTGAGGCGGCAGATCGAACGGGCCCATCGGGATGCCGAACGGACCCGTGAAAGAGCCCGCAAGGGTGACGACGCTGATGCCGTCCGTGCAGAAGAGGCGATCGACGCCGAGATCGAGGGACTCGAGGCCCGGATCGAGCAGCTTGACTGCGTGTGTGAGAACTTTGATTGCCAGATCGAGTCGCTGGAGGAAGCGATCGAGGCCCTGAATCAAGCGGCCGAGCGGGTTGATTCGAACGATCCCATCACCGCAATGCCGGCGCTGGCCCCGGCGGCGCCTGCACCGGGAAGCGCTCCCACGGCCCCCACTCCGCCAACCCCCGCCGCGGTGTCACTGTCGGCGATCGCACCTGTCGGCGCGGCCGCACCGGCGTCCCCCGCCGCTCGAGGCGCTTCGGCGGGACGCGGCGCCGCTCCGGCTCGCGGGGCGACACCCGCGCCCGGCGCACCACCGGCTCCCGGCGCGGCTCCCGCGCCCGGCGCTGCCCCTGCCGCGCCGGCGGCTCCCGGGATGCCCATGACCACGGCCGGCACGGCAACCTCGCCCGCCCCGGCCCGCTGAATCACTGACCCGCGCGGCGGGGCCTCTCCGCAGTCTCGCCGCGCGGGTCCGTCTTTTCCACCTCAACCTGGAGAGCGATGATGCTCCGTCGACGCCTATCCCTCGCCCTCATCGCGGCAGTGTCAGCCTCCGCGAACGCTCAGACCGCGGACGACGCCGCCTATCGCGCCGCTACCGGCTTGCTTCACAGAGACATGCCGGAACAGGCGGCCGCGGAATACCGGGCGTTTCTGCGCGAAAGCCCATCCCACGCCCGCGCCGATCTGGCTCGATACGGCCTTGCCGTGTGCCTGACTCGACTGAGCAAGTGGGAAGAGGCGGCCAAGGAGTTGGATCAACTCGTATCACGGTCCGGGTTTGAGTTCGCGCCCGATTGCCTGCTCCTTCGCGCCCAGTGCCACCTGAACGCGAAGGAGCAGGCCGCGGCGATCGAGTGCCTCGAGCGAATGCTCAGGGAGTACGCCGGCTTTGCGCAGGCGGATACCGCCGGGGTCCTGCTGGGCGAGTTGTGTGTTCGCGAAGGCAGAGCCGGCGATGCACGAACGGTCCTCTCTCGCTTTGAACGCGACTGGCCCACGAGCCCTTCTCGCCCGCGGGCCGAGTTCCTGCTTTCCTCGCTCGATGCGGCCGATGGAAAGGACGCGGCAGCCGCCGACCGGCTCGCGCGGCTTCGCCGAGACGCGCCCGGAAATGAAGTCGAACGGCAGGCGATGCTGGCCGAAGCGCAGGCCCGGCACCGCATCGCCGTGTCCGGGCCGTTCGACGCCCGTGAAGCCGAACGCGCGGCCGCGCTGTACCGGTCGCTGGCGGACGCCGGCGAGGCGGACCTCGCGCCTGACGCGATGCTCGGCCTTGCTCAACTCACGCGAGCTTCCGGAGATGCGGCCAAGGCCGGTCGCATTCTCGACGACCTGCTCACCGCACACGGCCGCTCCCCCGTGTCAGAAGCGGCGCGAGTTGAACGGGCTCGCGCCTATCTCGATGAGAACAAGCCTGAGCGCGCCCTGACCTCGCTCGAGCCACTGCTCCAAAGGCCGGTGGCACCGGCGGATGCGTCCCACCTGGCGGCCAAAGCCGAGCTGCGCATGGATCGATTTGCCGCCGCGGCGGACCGACTCGCACGCGCCGCGGCGGCCTACCCCGAGAGCCCTTTGCTGCCCGCCATGCTGTTCGATCGCGCCGTGGCCCTTTCCCGCGACGGCAAGCCGGGCGAAGCCGCCGATCTGCACGCGCAGGTGCGGAGCCGATTCCCGGCGAACGCTCTCGCGATCGAATCGCTCGCCGCGATGGCTTCGATCGCGCTTCAGGAGGGTGACGCGGACAGGGCGGCCGAGTTGTGCCGCACCTTTCTTCGACAGCACGCAACACACTCTCGGGCTGGAGCGGTGCAACTCGTATTGGCCGAATCGCTGAGCGCCGCCGGCAAAGACACTGAGGCCGCGGCCCAGTACAGGGACTTTGTCTCGGCGCACGCCGATGATCCCCGATCTGTCGAGGCCGCTCTTCGACGCGGACTGGCGCTCGCACGGGCAGGGCACGCCGATGCCGCCGGCGTTCTCGAGCAGGCCTTGGCTTCGCCCGGGCAGGCCGATGAAGCCCTTCGGCGTGCGGCTCGAACGGTCTTGGCCGACTCTGCAATCGCCCGTGCAGATTGGTCAACGGCTGAGAAGTGGCTGCTCGAACTGACTCGCACCGACGCAACCCCCGATTCACTTCTGAAACTCGGAGTGGCGTTGCAGCGCCAGGGTCGAACCTCCGAAAGCCTTGACCTGTTTGCGCGGGTGGTTGAAAGGGCGGCGTCTGATCCCGCCGCGATCCAGGCCCGCTTTGAACGCGCGCAGATCCTTGTCGAACAAGAAAAGCTCGACGCTGCCAAGGGCGACTTCGACGCCGTCGTCATTGCGGAGCGCGACTCACACAGCCACCGTTTCACCGTCCACGCCCTCAGGCATCTCGCCTCGATCGCCTCTCAGCAGAACCGGGCGGACGATGCCGCGGCACTGCTCGCACGCATCGCCGACTCACCCGAGGCCGGCTCGGCGGCGGCCGATGCGCTCTACGAGCGCGGCGCGGCACTGCTTTCGGCGGGTCAGTACCAACAGGCCGACGAGGCGTTCGCGAAGTTTCTTGCGACTTCGCCATCGCATCCGCGGGCCGCGGACGCCGCGGCCCAGCGGGCCATCGCCGCTTCACGAATGGGCCAATGCGAGCAAGCTCTGCCGCGCCTCGATGAGGCCGACACGCCGGCGGTTCGCCCCGAGGTGCTGGCCGCGCTTCGCTACGAACGGGCGTGGGCTCTCAAGTCTCTGGGCCGGCTGGACGAGGCCCGGGCCGCGTACGAGCGGGCGCTTTCATCGCCCCTTCCACCGGCCCTGGAGGCGCATGCCAGTTTGGATCTGGCTCAACTGCTCGTCACATCCAAGCAGCATGTCGCGGCCGCTCCGGCGCTGGCCCGCGCGCTCAAGGCCGCGGAACATCTCGCCCCGACCGATGCGGCGGTTGTGATCCCGCACTCGCTGTACCTTCGCGGCGTCTGCGGCCTCATGCTCAACACGCCCGCCGACGCCGCGTCCGCGCTTGACGACCTCCTCTCTCGATTCCCGAAGTCCGAGGTCGCACCGACGGCTCACCTGCTTGCCGGACAGGCCCTCATCAAACTGAACAAGGCCGAGGCCGCGGCGGAACATCTCGAGTCCGCCATCGGCGCGGGATTGAACGGCGATTCACTCGGCTCGGCGCTGCTCTTCCTGGGCGAGGCACGAGCGTCCACGCAGCAGTGGGACAAGTCGCACGCGGCGTTCGAGCAGCACCTGAGGCAGTTTCCCACGAGCGAACTCTGGTTTCAGGCGCAGTTCGGCGTTGCGTGGGCGCTCGAGCACCAGGGCCGGCACGCGGAGGCGATCAGCGCCTACCGGGACGTTATCACGCGGCACACCGGCGCCACGGCGGCCCGCGCGCAGTTTCAGGTCGGGGAGTGCCTCTTCGGCCAGAAACAGTACGACGAGGCCGTGCGCGAACTGCTGAAGGTGGACATTCTGTACGCCTATCCCGAATGGTCCGCCGCCGCGTTGTACGAAGCCGGCCGGTGCCTGGCGCAGCTCAACAAGACCGGCGAGGCACGCACGCAGTTCACGCAGGTCACCGAACGATTCAAGGACACCCAGTGGGCCCGGCTCGCCGCCGAGCAACTCCAAAAAACATCCGCGGCGGCGACCACGCTGCCCGGCCGGGCGGCGGCGGAATCACGCTGAACCAGGACCATCATCATGACACCGCTGCTTGCACCCCTCGCGATTCTGTTCCTCGCCGCCCCGCAGACCGCCCCCGCCGCGGGCGCCCCAACGTCTCTGACCATCTGGGACTTTGCAGTCAAGGGCGGGCCCGCCATGATCCTGATTGCGGCGTGCTCCCTGGTCGCATTGGCGGTCATCGCGGAGCGATTGATCTTGACGCGCCGGCGCACGGTCGCCCCGCCCGACTTGGCGGCGAACGTCAAAGCCGCCGCGGGCGAACCGGCGAGAGCTCTCGACCTGTGCCGCGCGAGCGCCTCGGCACTCGGGACCATTCTGACGACGGCCGTGCGACACCGCGCCGAACCGAAGGACTTCATCAAGCAGGCCGTCGCCGACACCGGCAAGCGCGAAATCGTCAGGCTCCGTCACCGCATGCGGCTCCTGGGGGCGCTGCCCCAGGTCGCCACCATGCTCGGGCTTTTCGGGACCATTCTCGGCATGATCAAGACCTTTCAGGCCGTTGCCGCATCGGGCCAGTCTCTGGGCAAGACCGAACTCCTCGCCCGGGGCATCTTCGAGGCCTGGGCCTGCACCGCGGCGGGACTGATGGTCGCAATCCCGACGATCATCATGTACCACGTCCTGATGGGACGCATCGACGGCCGAGTCGCCGAGCTCGATCGCATCGCTTCGGACTTCATTGAAGACACTCCATTCGCGGCGGAGCCACACCGCCCCGCAACGGCCGCAACGTCGAACGGCGCCGCAACCGCACTGGCCGGGACCACCGCCTGAGGATGCCCCATGCTCTTCCACGATGAAGAATCCGAATCCAGCATCCACATCGACTTCGTGCCGATGGCGGATGTGCTCTTCAACTTGCTGATCTTCTTCCTGTTGGCCACGACCATTGCTCAGGTGGAACGCGAGATGAGCGTCGCCCTCCCCACCGCCGGCGCCGCGGCACCCATCAGCCAGGAACTCCGCGAGCTGATCATCAACGTGGACAAGGACGGCGCGATCACGGTCGGCGGCCGGCCGATGCAGCTCGCCGAACTTCACGACCAGATCGCCACCGCTGTGAAGGGCAATCCTCGACAGAAGGTCTCTGTGCGCGGCGATCGGAACACGCCGTACGCCAACATCGCCGCGGTTCTCGACACGTGCAAGGCCGCGGGAATCTCCGAACCGTATCTCGACACCATCCCGATCAACTCCGCCGCGAGGTGATGCATGACTCGCCGGATCATCGTGTACACGCTGCTCGGGCTCGGACTGCTTGCCGGCGCTGTGCTGGTGGGATGGCGCGTGAACCTCCGCGAGCGATCCCGGTTCACCGACGCCGACCGGATCAACACGCCGGTGGCATCGGCGCCGATCCGGCAGATCCTGTGGCAGCCCGCGGCGCCCCTTCCGCACGACGGTGAAGTGTCCGCGGACCAGTACGAGCCGCGAGTGAGCCTGGACGGCACAACGCTGGTCTTTGTGCGCGGTCGCGCAGGCCACAACGCCGACATCGTTCAATCCCGCCGCACACCACAGGGCTGGTCAACGCCGGAGGCCATCGCGTCAATCAACACCGCGAGCGATGAACTCGGGCCGGAACTCTCTCCCGACGGCCAAACGCTGTACTTCTATTCCGACCGGGCCGGCGGACTCGGCGGGTACGACCTCTGGTTGTCCCGACGCGACGAACGGACGGATGCACACTGGACAGACCCGGTCAATCTCGGCGCCGCTGTCAACACGGAGTTCAACGAGTACGGTCCCGCTCTCACACCCGACGGCACCCACCTGTACTTCTCTTCGAATCGCCCCCGTCCCGGAGAGCCGCGCGGCCAGCGCGACGATTGGCCCGCGACGATCCGCGAACAGCGCTCGCGGCATGATTACGACATCTACCAGGCCGACCTGCTGACCTCCGGCTTCGCCGAAGCTTCGCCGGTCGCCGAACTCAACACCACGAGTGATGAAGGCGCACCGGCGGTCAGTCCCGCCGGCGACTTCCTTTACTTCGCATCCGATCGACCCGGAACCACCGGCGGATTCGATATTCTGCGTTCGCGGATCCTCCGGGGGCGCCTTCAAAGACCCGAAAGCCTCGGCCCGGCGATCAACTCCTCATCAAACGATCTCGATCCGTGTCTCAGCGCCGACGGCTTCCGCATCTACTTCAGTTCCGACCGGCGCACACCGACGGGCGGCACGGCTCCACCCTCTCCCACGGCCGATCCTCGCTCGAACATTGAACCCGCGACGTACTCGCTTTGGGCCTCCGCATCGCGGGAAGTGTTCATCGAGTCCGACCCCCTTCAGGCCGGAAGCATGCTGGCGCGGTTCTGGGGCGTCGCCTGGCCCTGGCTTCTCGCTCTTCTAGCCGCGGCCATCCTCGCGACGCTCTTCTACCTTGCGATGCGGGACGCCGCGATTCGTCATCGGCTCGCCCAGCTCAGCCTGATGGCCAAGTGCCTGCTTGTCTCTCTCCTCATCCACGCGGCATTGCTTTCAGCATTCGCGGCTTGGCGGGTGGGAACCGCGATCGGCGACTTGCTTCGTGACGGAGGAAGGGGTCAGGGCACGCATGTCACGCTCGGCAGTGCCGACGGCGCCGGATCGCTCGAATCGCAGATCCGCGGCACGTTCACCACCGCGGAAGTCAGGGCCCCCGAGGTTCAATCCTCTCGCCCAGAAGTGAGCCCTCTCGACATCCACGCTCCGTCGATCCGGGTCGCAACAACGCCAGCGAGCCTCTCGTTCACCGTGATCCCAACGCGCTACACGCTCGAAGAGGCACCAACCCCGAACGCTTCGCCGAACTCGCCTCTGGTAGCGACACCGCCGTCGCTGCGGCTTCCGTCCCGCACGCCTGAGAACGAAATGGCGCCGTCCCCAATGCTCGAAGCCCGCACGGACCTGGCCGCGGACGCAGGACCGCCCGCGCCGCGTGCCGCCGCGATCGAAACGTCGGGCGCCACAGCAGGACGAGTCTCCCTCGCCCCCACCACGGCTCCCGTAACGACGCCGGTGCCGCTTGGAAGTGCCATATCTCCGACGCCGACAAGCGGCGAACCATCTTCGCCAGTCGCCGCTCGTTTGCCGGGACTTTCCGCGACCTCAATGCCGACCCCCATCGCCAGTCGCCTTCCTGCGGCGTCTGCAATCGCGGCCGCAACCGAACCGGCCTCCACGACCGGCACGGTGGTGAGCGGTGAACTCCCGTCGACAGTTCAACCGGCCGTACCGGGCACCTCGGTCTTCTCCAGCGTGTCCATCTCACCCACCCCCGCATCGATTTCCAACTCTCCAAACCACGGCACCCGTATCGAGCCGTCCGAGGCGCCAACATCAATGGCGTCGGCCCCTTCCGCGAGCCCCAATGCCTCCGCACGAATAGTCCCCGGGGGCGGGCCGATTCAATCTCGGCTCCCTGAAGAGTCACGATTGACCGCCGTGCAGTCCTCGGGCAAGGAGTCTCAAGGTGGGTCCACGCCCTCATTGCCCAATGGCGGCGCTTCATCTCGCCCGAGTCTCGCCTTCGGGTCTGGTGCCAGGACCTCGTCGGTCCACCTCGCACCGACACACTCCGAGTTGGGCCTCGTCGCTCCTTCCTCTGTTGGTGCATCGCTCGCAACGCCCGCCGATGCCCCAGCAGGCCCGGGTCGGGCCGCCATGCCCGCACGTGGCACTGACCTCAAGGGTCTGCCAACGGTCGGCGTGAAGCCCTCTCTTCCGGCCATTCCCGACGAACCGCCCAAGGCCGCTCCGAAGGCGGAGAACTTCGCCCAGCGCGCGCCCGAGATTCGCCAGGAGGTCCTCAAACGGACGGGCGGCTCGCCTGAGACGGAACGGGCTGTGGCTGCGGCCCTCGACTGGTTCAAGGCCCACCAGTCTCCCGACGGCCGCTGGAGTGGGCAGGGCTTCGACGCTGCGTGCACGCATTGCTCCGCGCCCGCCGAGATCGATGCGGACGCCGCGATGACCGGCATGACGCTCCTGTGTTTCCTCGGCGCAGGACACACACATTTCTCTGAGGGCCCGCACCGCGACTCGGTCAAGAGGGCCCTTTCCTGGATCGTTAATCGCACGGACGCCTCGGGCGACCTCCGCCGCGGCGAGACCATGTACTCCCAGACCATCGCCGCCGTCGCCCTGTGCGAGGCCTACGCGATGACCCGCGACCCATGGCTGGAAAGCCCGGCCCGGCGCGCCGCAACCTTCGTCGCCCGCGGCGCTGCCACCGGTCGCAACACGTCCGCGAGTGACACGTCGGTCCTCGGGTGGCAGATCATGGCGATCAAGAGCGCCCAGCGCGCCGGTTTCGACGTTCCCACCACCGCGTTCGACTCGGCACGTCGCTGGCTCGACGATGTCTCTTCTCGCAGCTCATCCGGCCGCTATGGGTACACACCCGGCGGAAGCCCCAATCCCGCAGCGACGGCCGAGGCCATGTTCGTGCAACAGTTGCTTGGCCACACACGCGACGAACCCCGTATGCGGCAATCCGCCGACTTCATCCTCACCGCCCCGCCCGCATGGCGCCGGGAGGCGCCAACCTACTACTGGTACTACGCCACGCTGGCGCTCTTCCAGCAGCAGGGCGACCACTGGACGGCCTGGAACGAATCGATCGCCCGCGAGCTGCTGAAGAACCAGCGGAAGGACGAGCACACTCGCGGCAGCTGGGACCCGCAGGACCCGTGGTCGCGCCTGGGCGGGCGCGTCTACCAGACCGCGATCTGTACGCTGAGCCTCGAGGTGTATTACCGCTACCGCCTCGCGGAACCCGCTCGGTAGCAAGCGGTCGACACCTCCGTCTCTATGATCCTCAATGACCACCCGCCGACCCTGGGAGGAAGAACTCGCCATCATCGACCGAACGATGCGCGCGATCTCCGGCATCACCGATCCGCAACAGCTTGTTGACGTCTACTGGGACGGCATCGGCGAACTTCTCCCAATCACCGATTACGTCGCCCTTTCCCGCCGAGGAGTCGAGCCACCGTTCTACCTCATCACACGGTCTTCCCGGTTCACCGAGGACATTAACCCGTGGACGCAGCGCGAACGCCTTCCCCGTCTTTCCGGCGGAGTTCTCGGCGAGATCGCCTATGCCGACAGGCCGGTCTTCATAGATGACCTCCCGGCACGCCTCCGCGCCGATGACCCGGCGTACTTCTACCTGCAGGGCTTCCAATCCGTGATCGCGCTTCCCCAGTACGACAACGGCGAAGCCCTCAACATCTCCGTCAACCTGCTGACGCCCGGCCGAGAGCTGGACCGTGCCATCATCCCGATGCTCGCGTGGCAATCCGGACTGTTCGGGCGCGGCACGCAGAACCTGGTCCTCCGCAACCAACTCACCAAGGCGCTGTCCGACCTCGACCGGGAGCTTCAGGTCGTCGGCGAAATCCAGCGATCGCTTCTCCCGAGCGAACTTCCGGCCATTCCCGGCTTCGACCTCGCGGCGTATTACCTGACCAGTGCTCGCGCGGGTGGCGACTACTACGACTTCTTCCCTCTCGAGGGCGGCCGCTGGGGCCTGTTCATCGCGGACGTCTCAGGGCACGGCACCCCCGCCGCGGTTCTCATGGCCATCACTCATGCGATCGCTCACTCGCAGCCGAGACGACACACTCCGCCCGCATCGCTCCTCGCTCACCTCAACTCGCATCTCACCCGGTCGTACACCCGGTCGGGCACCTTTGTCACGGCGTTCTACGCCGTGCTTGATCCGGCCTCGCGCACACTCACCTACTCCGCCGCGGGGCACAACCCACCGAGACTGGTTAGGAACGAAGTGACCGCGTTGAGCGCGGCCTCTTCTCTGCCGCTGGGCATCTCGGAAGACCAGACCTACTCGGAGGCGACGATTCATCTGCATCGGGGCGACCTCCTGGTTCTCTACACCGACGGGATTACCGAGGCGATGGCGCCGACGAGCCCATCCCAATCTCCGGAACTCTTCGGTCCGGGGCGGCTGGACGAGGTGCTTCTCTCGTCGAGAGCACGTTCACCCGCCGCGTGCATCGACCGCGTGTGCGCCGAGATTGCCGCCTTTACCAGCGGGTCGCCGGCGAGCGACGACCGAACCCTGATCGCTGTCAGGCGTGAGCCGTGACGGTGCCGAACGTGTTGAGGGCTTGAAGCGCTGCTCGCCGGTGTCGAAGCTACGTCCGAGGCTGGTCCAGCATCGATCGAATTCGATTCAGCAGAGCATCGGTTGTGAACGGCTTGACCAGAGTCGCGGTGCCGAGTTCGTCTTTCCGAGCAGTGTCTTCTTCGCCTCCACCGGTAACGAAGAGCACCGGCACGTGGCCACGGACCCTCACAAAGGCCGCCGCGAGTTCCTTGCCACTCATCCCCGGCATGACCCGATCCGTCACCAGGAGGTTGATGGGCCCGATGTGTTCCTGCGCCAAGCGCAGAGCCTCGCTCCCGCGGGAGGCCGCAAGCACCGTGTACCCGGCCTGACGCAGCGCCGCCGCCATCAGATCGCGGACGACTCCGCTGTCTTCCGCGAGGAGCACCGTTTCGGTTCCCCGAGCGACCGTCATTGCCTTGGCGACCGACGGAGGGCGCCCCGGCTGCCCGTCGGCTCGCGGCAGGAGCACGCGGATGCTGGTTCCCGCGCCCGGCGAACTCTGCACCGTGATGTGCCCTCCCGCCTGCGTGACGATGCCGTGGCAGGTGGCGAGCCCCAATCCGGTGCCTTTGCCCGGTTCCTTGGTGGTGAAGAAGGGCTCAAATATCCGGGACATGACCTCCTTGTTCATCCCTGTGCCCGTGTCGGTGACCGTCAGCGTGACGTGCGGCCCGGGCGAAGCCCCGACCGTCGTCATGCAGTAGGCCTCGTCGAGCGCCACCCCGTCTGTTTCCAGGGTGATAGTGCCGCCCCCGGGCATCGCGTCGCGCGCGTTGACGACCAGGTTCATGATGACCTGCTCGATCTGCGTCGGATCGGCACGCACGTTTCCGGTATCGGCGTTGTAGCGCGTCGTGAGGACCATGTCCTCGGCGATCAGCCGGCGCAGCATCGGTTCCAGACCCGCCACGACCTCACGCAGTGAAACCACGCGCGGCTTGGCGACCTGCTTTCGCGCGAATGTCAGCAGTTGGCGGGTCAGCGTCGCGGCCCGGTTGGACGCCTCGTGAACCTGCGCCAGCGCCGCCCGAGAGGGGTGCTCGGGCTCCAGCCCCTTGGTCGCCAGTGTCAGGTAGTTGAAAATCGCCATCAGCAGGTTGTTGAAGTCGTGGGCGATGCCCCCCGCGAGGCGCCCGATGACCTCCATTTTCTGCGCGTGCAGGAGCTGCTCTTCCAATCGCTTCCGCTCGGACACATCGCGCAGAATGACGGTGTAGAGACGCCGACCGGCGTGAGACGAATGAGAGATCGACGCCTCGATCGGAAACTCCATGCCGTCAGACCTCAAGCCCGAGAGCGCGCCGAGCCTGCCCATCCGCCTCATGCTGACACCGGTGGTGCCGAACGCACGGATGTGTTCGGCGTGGTGATTGCGGTACCGGTCCGGAATGAACCGCTCCAGCGGGGCCCCGATCGCTTCCGACGCCGGCACACCGAACAGCCGCTGGGCCGCCTGGTTGAACATGATCACGCGCTGCGCCTCGTCGACCGTGATGATCGCATCCATCGCGGAGTCAATAATGGCGAGCAATCGCTCCTGATCCCACTCCGGCGCTGACCTGGCTGGTGACTCGTCGCTCATCGGCCCTCTATCCTAGAAACAACGGCGGATCGACTCGGTTCTAGCTCTGCATCGAGGGCTTGCTGGCGGCGAGCGTCGGAACCTCCCCGGAGCGCTCGCCGCGGACGCCCATGCGAACCCGGCAGGCAACCAGGAACCCACATTCCGCCAGCGCCCACAGACCGACCCAGAGCTCGCCTCCGGTCCCAAAGCCGTAGCTATGCAGCCCCGTCGCCATCACGTAGTTCACGCCGTAGAACGTCCACACGATCACCACAAAGCCCAGGACCGACGCCGCGGCCAAGCCAAAGTCCATGATCCAGCGTACGTACCTCGCGTGAAGGACCGCGAAGTACGTCAGAATACTGATCAGAGCCCACGTTTCCTTGGGATCCCAGCCCCAGAACCGGCCCCAGGATTCGGCCGCCCAGACGCCACCCAGGATCGTTCCCGCCGTCAGGAGAACGAGCCCGACCTGAATCGTCCGGTACGTCTGCACGATGAGCGGCGCCGAGCGCTTGGGTTGCCCGTCAAGCTTGGCTTTCGCGGTGCGTGACACCAGGACTTCCTTGATGAGGTACACGTGCCCGAGAATCGCCGCAACCGCCAGCACCCCATAGCTGGCCACGATGGTCAGCACGTGGATGGTGAGCCAGAAGTTGCTCCGTAGCACGGCGGGAATCGAGTTGGTCTGGTCTCCCAGCGGCACCATCCCCGCGAAAATCACCGAGATGAACGCCGCGCACAGCCCGCCGAAGAGGTAGTACGCCCTGCGATTGAGCGCCTGGGCGATCGCGCCAATGGCGATCCCGACAAGCCCCATCCAGAGGAGCGCCTCGTAGGTGTTGCTGACCGGAGCGCGGTCCAGAATCGCCACGCGCAGCCCAAGCCCGAGGATGTGCTCGGCCACGCCGACCGCCGCCGCGCCGACGGCCAGGATGACCAACGGTCGGCGGAGCACCAGCCGCGAAACACCGAACAGGACGATCGACAGCCCGTACAGGATCGCGGTATTCAGGTACGGCTTGTGACGGTCATAGATCAGTTCGAGCTTCACCGATTGAGCGTCGTTGGCGGTCATGGCGCCCGCGCTTCCAATGGCCTCCCGCAGGGCCTGTGCCTGTGCCTCGATCGGGCCGCCCGCGAGGTACGCATCCCCGACGGCCTTGAGCGCCGCACGCACGGCATCTGTACCCGGGTCGCCCGAAGTCGTTCCCACTCGCAGGTACGGCTTGCCTTCAACCGCCGGAACTATCGCCAGCACACCACCGTCCACAAACGTGGCGACGCGCTCGACCGCATCGCGAATGTCCATGGCCCGGCGCTGGTCTCGCGTGGCTTGCGCTTCAGGCGAGCCCTGCCGGGCCGCCGCAAACGCGTTGAGCAGTTCATTGATGCCTTTGTTGGACGCGAGTTCAACGGGAGTGAAGAACCGCCGCTCCGGATCGAGGCCGATCGTCCGCTTGAACGGCTTGTTCTCTACGGCGATAAGCTGCCGCTGGAGCATGTCCTGGCCGCGATACGTCAGGTCGCACAACAGCTGCATCGACGATCGACCCGCGAACGCTTCGGGCCCGCTCGATGCGGACCAGTGGCCCCTGCCGGTGAGTTGCACCGCTACCCGTTTCGCGAACGCCTCCAGCGGCATGACGCGACCACCTTCCTGGATCGCGATGGCGCCGAGCGTGTCGAGCCCCTGCGGGGGTTCAGAGGCTGCCCGCGCCGACAGGGCTGTGCACAGCACCAGCGCCAACAGTGACAACGCGAAGGGCAGACGTTTCATGGAGTTTCTCCTTCGAAACAGCGCTTACCGGGATGCCCGGATGACCCCAGCTCATGGAGCGACTGAAGAATGTGATCATGATGCCGACACAGAGCACGATGCACGCGCCGTACGTCAGCGGCAGGCCCGGGTCGCGCATCACGCTGAATATCGACACCGTCTCTCCCGCGAATCCCGATTGGTACACCTTCCACGGACCGTGCGCGAACGGGTGATTCATGTGGATCCGATGCCTCGCCGCGGCCTGGCCCGGCAGCGTGACTTCCACGTCCGACTCGTAGGCCATCGCCATTTCCGTTCCCGGATAGTCCGTCTTGCGAAAGTCCAGGAGCTTGATTTCAAACGGGACCTCGAATGTCCGTGGCACGTAGCGCAGCATCAGGTGCCGACCGCCCACCGCCTCGGCGGCGAGCGGGGCGCCCCCTTTGTAGGGGACGACCGTCAGCTCTTTCGAGTCGCCGACGCGAACCACCAGCGCCGGACGATTGTCCTTGGTGGGATCGGCCTTGAGGGTTTCCCAACCGCCGCGGGCCCGCGCGAACTGCTTGGCGATGGTGACCTTTCGGAGCCCGAGTTCGAGGGTCTTCGGGAATGAGCCGGCGGATTCGACCACCCTCGCATCTCCTGCGGGGCCGATGTAACCGATCTGGGGTGAATCGACGGCACCAAAGACAACGAGCGTTTCGGTCCGCGCTTCATTGGCGGGCGAAAGTCTCGCGCCGGAGACGGCCGTTCCGTCCACCGTACGGCTCATCACCATGTCCACGAAGTTCAGGAACGCAGTATGCCTCTCGGTGGTCCCCTTGCCGTCCGAGATGAGGACGTCGACCGCCGGGTTGTCGGGGCCGTTCGGCGCCTCGATCAGGCCCTCCGAGCCAACGAAGGCTTTGGCGAAGCGCTTGACCGATGTCACGCTCCAGCCGGGGAATGCCTCCTTGCCCGCCTCGGCAAGGGGATATGCGCGGCCGTTGACCGTGAAGACGAACTCGGACTTGGCTGGCGTGGCCTCGGCTTCCTTGGCCGGCGGCTGCCACGGGGCGCCATCCGGCAGAACGCGAATGAGAAGGTCCGAGATCACCGGCGCCGCGCCCGCGCGGCCCTCTTCACCCACCCAGATCGGCGTCTGGCCCTGCTGCGCCGCGATCAGGACGGCGCGGAACGGCATCGGCGCATCATCGTTGACGACCTGCTCTTCGCGAGTATTCTGCCAGCGCTCGACCACCTGGATCCGGATGCCCGCGAGGGAGAGCACCATCGGGCCGTCCGGCCCCGGCGCTGCCGCGAGCGTCGCAAACTGACCGGACTGGTGCTCCACCAGTTCGACCTGCTCATCCTGGGTTTCCATGACGCGGCTTGATTTGCCTTCTTCCAGAGGCAGGTGCCCCTCGAGACGTCCAAAGAGTGAAACGAACCCTCCGGCGATCACGCCGAGCAGCCCTGCGTGGACCGTGATGAAGCCGATGTGCCGGCGCTTCCACGGATACCGGGTCACCACCGCGAAGATCAGGCTGACGCACACCAGCCCCATGGTGGCCAGGAACCACCACGACCCGTACACCGCCTCGCGGGCGACCTTGGCGCCGCTGGTCGAGTCGAGGTACGTTCCGACGGCGAGCGCGATGGCGGTGAGCGCGAGCACCGGGACCGCAAGTTCGATGCTCCCCAGCGACAGAACGACGGACCCGGCTCGCGTGTGATGCCAAGGCAGGTACTTTTTCATGAGCGTCTCCCACGGGCCCAGTGGCGTCCGATTGTGCGTTTCACGCGGCGTGCTCCGACGGTGGCGGCGGCTCAACCGATCGGGGCAGGTCGAGCATCGCCTGGCCCGGCACGTACTCCGTCAGCACCACCCGCCTGATGTGCTTGAGCGACGCCACCGTGTCCGACATCTGCGACAGGTGCGAACGTATTTCGTTGAGATGGAGCCCGAGCGTCGGGTTGCTGCCGGTGCGCCGATCCAGAAGGCCGAGCTGCAACTCGATGACCGCCATGGCGTTGTTCAGGTCGTGATTGAGCGTCACCGCGAGGTGCCGGAGCGCCTCGGCTTTGCGTTCCTCGTTGGCCTCGAGCTGCCCCGCAAGTCTGTTGTACGCGTGGGCAAGCTCTTGAAACTCGTCCTCCTGATCCACCACCACCCGATGACTGAATCGTTCCGCCGCCAGCTCCCGGCTCCCCTCCACAAGGGCCGCGACTGGCTTGAGAACCACCTGCGCGGTCCGGAGCAGCACGACGATCGCGACATTGACCATCACCAGTGCCGCGAGAGTCAACCCGAGCACCAGCGCACGAAAGGATCGTCCCAGGTTCGTCTGCTCCATCGCCACATACGTGCGGAGGGCCTCGCTCAGACTCTGGACAGCCGTTTGTGCCGCAACGCCCGGGGCGAGAGCCTGATGCGCCTGCGGCGCCGCCGAACGGTCGCCCGCTGGTGCAAACTCTTCCAGCGCCTCGCGGAGCCTGGCATACGCCGCCCCCGCCGGCGACTGCGGATCACGCGTCGCGTCGTGCATCCCGATGTCTTTCATCGCCCGGGTCATCCCATCCGTGACCGAGTCGATGTTGGCACCGGTTTCATGGCGTTCGCGCGCCGCCTGGATACTTGCAATCGCGCCGCCGACGGACTGGACTCCGCCGATGAGAACCACGGCGTCCTGATTGGTCTTGTCGATCTGTGCGAGGGTGCCCTGGAGCAGGTAGATCGCCACGACCGCGCCCGTCATGAACGCGATGATGAGCAATCCGATGCGAGTGAGGAGTTTCCTCCGGAGCATTCCCGTCCCTTTCGCGCCCCGCACATGGCGGGCTCGTCAGGACTCCTTGCAAACTCCGGGCCAGAGCCCGTCAATGTTCCCCCCGTTCCTGTTCCTCGAGGTCCTTCGGAATCGCCATTTCCTCCAGCTTCCGGTAGAGACTCGAAACCCCGATTCCCAGGTGCCGCGCCGTCTCGGCCTTGTCGTACCGGTGACGCCGGAGGCTGTAGATGATGTGCTGGCGCTCAAACTGCGTCAGAGCCTGCTTGAGATCCTCCCCGATATCCGGGCCCGACTCCGGCGCCTGGAACGGAAGATCCGAAACGTCAATCTCCCGGCTCTCGGCGAAGATCACCGCGCGCTCGATGACGTTCTCCAGCTCCCGTACATTGCCACGCCACTCGTGACCGAGCAGAGCCCGCATCGCGGCGTTGGTGATCCCGGTCACGTTCTTGCTCATCTCGCGCGTGTACTTGTCCAGAAAGTGATGGGCCAGCAGCGGTATGTCCTGCCTCCGCTGCCGGAGCGATGGAAGCTGAAGCCGGACGACGTCCAGGCGGTAGAGAAGGTCTTCACGGAACTTCCCCTCGCGGCACAGCACCTGCAGGTCCTGGTTTGACGCCGCGATGATGCGAACATCCACCGGGCGCGGACGCGTGTCGCCCACGGGCACGACGACCCGTTCCTCCAGGACCCGGAGCAGCGAGCTCTGCACGGCCAGCGGGAGTGTCGAAATCTCATCAAGGAACAGCGTTCCGCCGTTGGCCGCCTCGAAGTACCCGATGCGTTCCTTGATCGCTCCGGTGAACGCGCCCTTGCGATGCCCGAAGAGCTCGGACTCGATCAGGCTTTCCGGAATCGCGCCGCAGTTGACCGCGATGAAGGGCTTGTCCCGCGTCACGCCGTTGTAGTGGATCGCCCGGGCGAAGAGCTCCTTGCCCGTGCCGGATTCGCCGACGATCAGCACGCTGCTCCGGACGGACGAGAGCTTTTTCGCCAGGTCGAACAGCTTGGCGATCGACGGCGATTCCCCGATCAAGTTGTGGAACTTGCTCTGGGCCGCCAGCTGCTCGGTCATGATCCTCCGGTCGCGGCGCATCTCTCCCACCTCGAGCGCCCGTCTCACCCGAACCAGGACATCCTCGAACTGCACCGGCTTGAGCAGGTAGTCCGCCGCCCCGGCACGCATCGCCGTCACGGCGCTCTCCACCGTGCCAAAGCCCGTGATGATGATGACGGGTGTCTGCGGGCACAGGTGCTGGAGCTTCTCCAGCAGCGCGAGCCCGTCCATCCCGGGCATGCGGATGTCCGTAAGCACCAGATCGAACGGGCTGGCCAGCGCCGCCTCGTACCCCGCGGTCCCCGTGTCGGCCTGGCACACCTGGAAACCTTCTTCGGTCAGAAGCTGCGAGAGCGACTCCCGCAGGAGCCGCTCATCTTCGACCAGGAGAATCGCCGTGTTCTTGCGTGGTTCCTCGCTCATGGCTGGTTCGCGGCCCCTTTGAGGTACTTGTCGGGAATCTTTGTATCTTCCCGCTCAAAGTCCCAGAAGAGATTCACGATCCACCATCGCCCGCCGTCTCTCAGCAGCTGCACGCTGTTGATCCCGCGGATGTACGGCGCCGCATCGTCCGCCTTGTGACGAGACTCGTACGTGCTCCACACGTGAGCGATGTTGCCGAACGTCTCCACGCGCTGGGCCACTTGCGTGTCCAAAAAGCCGCCCTTCTCAAAGTACACCCGGTTCATGTCGATGAAGTTGCCGACCGTCAAGAACATCGCCGTCGCGCCGCCCTCGGCACCCGGGCGCGCCGCGATCAGCCTCGCATCAGGCGCGAAGAGGGACTTGTAACGATCCCATTGGCGCGGCTGGCCCGGAGCGCCGCCCGTCGATTGATACATCGCGGCCAGGATCGCTTCCACAGACTTCACGTCCTCCGGATTGGCCTTGGGCCAGGCCGGAGGCACAGGCGCTCCCGGGTGTCCCGGCGGGAGGGCCGGCTTGGGCTGCTTCGCCGGATCGGCGGGCTGCCCCATCGCCAGGGCGAGGTACCCTCCCAGAACCAGAATCGCCGCGGCGATCTTCTTCATGGTGCGTCTCCCAAGGACTGCTTGATGATCTGTCGCGATGCAAAGCTCGTGCCTCGGCCTGCTCACGGGTTGGGGCGTTTGCCCAGTTCACAGGCGACAGATTTCTCAAAACCCGGAACACCTGTTCAAATGCTTTCCCGCAAGTGAGAATACCTGGCAAAGCCCGACCGCGTTCGACGGGCCAGGTCAACGACGCGAAGGCCCCCCGGCCGGCAGGAAACCCGGCCGAGCGCCTTCAGGGTATCTCTTGGGAGAGTGCGCGACGCCGTGACAACTCAAGAAACACTCGCCCGAGAATAAACCGCCATCGCGAAACTCGAGCCGTCCGGTCACCGGATCCGGCAGCACCACGCTCGTGTCAAAGTTGATCAGGTTGCTGTTGTTGACGCTGTTGCCCTGGCTCGACGAGATGCCGTGAGAGTCGTGGCACGCCGCGCACGACGTCCGCTCTTCGACGATGTGCTTGCGATGCCCGGGAAATGACGCCCCGTCCAGAATGCTCGCGCGGTCGTGACACCGGTAACAGAGCGCGTACGCGGCGGCGCTCTCCGACGTTCGATCCGCGGTTTCGTACCGGGCCGCGAGCAGTGGCTTGAAACTCGACCCGTGGACCCCGGCGGCACCTGACCCGCCAGCGCCGGTGCTCGACTCAGAGGCGTGACAACTCGAACAGTACAGAGTGCTCGACTCGGTCCACCCTGGCCGCAGACTCGGGACCTGTTGGTTCTTTCCCGCGCTTTCCACGGGGTGGAACGACACCGCCGAAGGACTGAACTCGAGGCGGGTGTTGTTCTGAGCGATCCGCCGTGGAACCGCAGACACGACCACCGAGCCTTCGGCGTGGCACTTGAAACAGACTTCACACTCAAGCGCCGCATTCGCCACGGGCGACCCCGAAGCATTCACGCCCGTGATCCGCCCGAGGCTGGGCTGGATCGTCGGCGCCTGGGCCGAGCCGTGCCCCATGGTGTGGGGATCGTGGCAGCTCGTGCACGTCGTGTGCGAGAGCTGCGGATCGGGCGGGTCAACGGGGCTCCTCGTGTCATGCACCGAGTACTTCTTGAGGTCCGTGGCAACATTGGCGGCCCCCACCGTCTGGCCGTCGTGGCACGCGACGCACGTGTCCGTAATCGTCTGCCGCTTGAGCAGGTAGGGACCGCTGGGGGACGAGTGCGGCTGGTGACACGCCGCGCACTGCTGATGCCCGGACACGGTCGTCGAACCAACAGTATGGCAAGTCACACACAACTGTGAGGACTCATTTCTCCGGACCAGGAACCCGCCCAGCGAGTTGTTGTGAGCGTCGTGGCAGGTCGTGCACTGAAGCTCCGAGTTGGCGTCCAGCCGGAGCTCCGGAGGGAGCGACGCCGGGCTGTGAAGCTTGTGGTCCTTCGCCGTCAGCGCGCTGTCGAATCGAAAGGAGATGGGATGATCGTCACGCAGGTCGGTCCCGATATGTGAGGCGCCCGGGGGCAGCGTCGTGATGCCGCCGGTGATCTGGATCGGCGACTCGCGCGAGATCACGCTCCCCATCGCGATGGTCCCGTCGTGGCACGACAGGCACAGCTTCGAGGCGCCCGTTGGCTGCCCCGGGAGCGCATCGAGCGCCCGGCTCATGTAGATCGTGTACGACTCTCGCGTATCAAAGCGATTCCATAACGGCCGCGCCGGCGAAGCATTGTGCGGCGCGTGGCAGAAGATGCACACTTCGCTCTCCATTGTCGCCCGGATCGGCCCCGGCCCCCCCGCCGACAGGTTGTGCGGGCTCGCGACGATGCTCGCCGGCTGCGCCGCGGCCGCCCCCGTCACCAGCCCGACCGTCACGATCATCAAGGCTCGCGTCATGATGGAGAGTCCTCCGCAACATACTGGAACACCTGCACTCGCCGGTTGTACACGTCGGCGATGAAGACCCGGCCCGTGCCATCGATACAGATCCCCGACGGCAGCCAGAACTGCCCGGCCCCACGCCCCTCGCTCCCGAACGACAGCAGCAGTTGACCCGCATCGTCGAACACCTGGACCGCCTCAAAGTTCGCATCCACAACAAAGAGATGGCCATCCCCGTCCACGGCGACACCCTTGGGCTGACCGAACGTTCCCGGCACATCCCCCTTCTTCCCGATCACCCGCAGCGGCCGCAGATCCGGGTCGAGGACCTGCACACGAAAGTTCAGTGTGTCGCTCACGTACACCCGCCCGCCTGCGTTTGCCGTGAGACTGGTGGGAAAGTTGAACTCGCCCGGGTGAACGCCGCGCTGCCCCACACGCTTCTCCTCGCGTCCCTCGCGATCGAACACGACGATCTGGTGCGCGGCGGAGTCAACGACCAGAACCCGATCTCCCCGGATCAGGATCCCGCAGGGGCGCTGCAGGCTTCCCGCCCCTATCACGCCCGTGCATGCACCCGAAGCGTTGAAACGGAATACCTGCCCGGCGACCGAATCGGACACGAGCACGCCTCCGCCGACTTCGGCCGCGACCGCCACGGGCATGGCGAACGCGCGCTGTCCGTGCCCGGGTCGCCACTGCTGGTAACGGCGCAAATCCAGATCAAATACGTGCACCACTTGTCCGTTGCTGTCGGCAACAAAGACCCGCGAGCCGATCGTCGACACCGACATCGGGCTCAGCATCGCCTTTGAATCCTCCTTGCCAAACAGGAACTCTCCCAGCCGCTGGCCGGCCCTTCGCCCCGCGTGCAGGTCGGCGTCGGTCCGCAACTCGCCGAGGTACCTGATGCGGGCGCGCTCCGGGGCGGCGGGCCAGAACGGCGCACCGGGCCCGGGTTCGAAGAGCACACCGGCGGCCCGCCCGCACCCGCAAAGGCCGACCAGCAAGGCCATGGCGATGCATCCCCACGCCCAAGCCCGGCGGTCGCGATTGGAAGGCTGTCGATCCATGCTCAACGCCTTTCAGAAGTCTCGCTTCAGCCCGAGTTGAAAGAGCTGCGACGTCCTTTCAAATCCCGGACCGTTCACGAATGCATTCTGCACGGTGAAATAAATACTCGTCTGGCCCCGATGCCAGTTCACGCCCAGGATTTGATCGAACCCCTCTGTGTCGCCGCGAAGCCGATCGTTCTCACTTCGGTACTCGAGCCGGGCATTGAAGTCGAGCCGCGGTGAGATCCGCTGCACCCACCGCCCGGTGATGCGATCGACATCCCACCGGTTGTGCTCCAGGGGATACCGGATGGAATCGTGGCTGTACTCGATGCTCGCCACGGAGTCCCGCCCCAGGTTCAACCGGTACATGGCCTCGATCCGGTCGCTCTCAAAGGGCGTGAGATCGCTCCATCGACGCTCATGCTCAAACTTGGCGTCGAACCCGCCGCGCTCAAACTCCGCGCCCAGGAGCAGGTCCCGGAAGTCATCGAGCGCAAAGAGATTGGGGTCCTGGGCCGTCACCTGCTGATCCAGCGTTCGGTACATCGAGTACACCGATGCCCCGCGCAGCGCCCCCTCGGTCAGGGAGTATCGGGCGCTGGTCGTCGTGCCCAGGGAATCGATCTGGTTCCCGGGCTCTGGCCCGATCACGTAGTTGGCCAGGACGGTTTGCCCGCTCTGGATGGCGCTTCCCACCGGAATGCTCACCTCCACACGATCAGGAAAGAACCGCAGCGTGTAGTCAAGCCCCTCGACAAAGGGCGGGAACCCGCTGGGAGGCCGGAGAACGATCGATCCCGGAACCACGTTCCTCCGCTGAAGCACGATCGGGAGCGGATCGTTGAACACCTGCGGCTCGTTCGTCACCGAAACGGGGGACCCACGGTCGCTGTTGTCCTGCGCGTTGTACGTCACGCCGACCGACGCGTTGAGCCGGCCCAGCGGCACTCTCTTCGTGTAGTCGAGGTGCCCGGAGGCAAAGGTGTCGTCACTGGTAAACCCTTCGGGCCCGGACAGGCGCTGGGCACCGGCCGACGCGGTGCTAATCAGGCTGTCGAACAGGCGGTGCCGGATCGAGGCCTCGCCCCGGTAGAACTGCTGGTCCTGCCCCGTCCGGGACTGATCGTCCACCGTGGCGGAATACCTGGTTTCCAGCCGGTCGGTGTGGCGCAGCACCAGGAGCTCATCCCACCGCAGGTCCTGCTGGGCAAACCGGCCGCTCTGGTCGAAGTACCGCAGCGATGAACGGAGCTCGTGCCGGTGCGCCTCGGGGCCAAATCCGACCGTGTGCACAATGTTCGCATCGTGCCGGTCGAGCGAGTCAAAGAGCGCCCCGCCCTGCTCCTCCTCGACCCGGTCAAACGTGTAGTTGACATCCAGGTGCTGGTTCGAGTTGATGCGGATCCCGCTCTGGCCTGTGAACGTGTCCTGAGTCGTAATCCCACCGCCCATGTCGAAGGCGTTGTCAAACTCCTGCCGCCGATGAAAGTACTGCAGGGTGGTCGGCGCGACATCCGACTGCACCTGCACGATGACGCCCTCTTCCTGCATCGTCTGGTCGACCCGCCCGCCGAATCCCTGGTCGAAGACGTTCTGCTCGCGCCGGGCGTACATCGTCGTCGGCACCCGTCCGCTCCCGAGCACCAGCGCCCGGGCGTCGTACAGATTGAGAAAGGTCCAATCGCTGGATTCGGAACCGGGTGTGGTGCCGTCGAACGTCCGGTTGTCGAGTCCGAACTGGACCGAGCCAAACAGGTCGATCAGGTTCTTGTGCCCGATGGACGCCTCACTGGAGAGATTCAGGCTCTCTCGCAGCAGGCTCTCCCGCTCCACGATCGTGTCCTGGCCGGACTGCCGGAGTCGGTCGTTGCGGTACTGTCCCAGAAACTCGAAGTCCGCCTTCATCGATCGGAGCTCGAACGCCTTCCACTTGTCCCGCCGATCGCCCACCACCACCGGGCCGTCTTGTCCCTGCGGCTGGCCCGGCGCTGCAGACGCCCACAGGCCACCGGCGAGAACGGCGATCAGGACGGGTTCGCGCCCCATGGAGTCGCCTCAACTCCCTTCCGGAGAAGCGCCCGGCTGCGGCGCTCCGCGCACACCGGCCCGGAGCATGAATGAGGTCGACCCCCCATGCCCCGAGTGACATTCCAGGCATCCCCTGGACGCATCCGCGTGTTCCGGAACGCGCGTCGAGTTCAGCATCGCCGTCGTGTGGCACTGGCCGCACACCTTGCGGTCGACATCGCGGAGCAGGAAAGTCCGCGACGATTCGTGCGGGTTGTGGCACCAGAGGCATGCGTCGGCCACCACAGCGCCGTGCATGTGCGAATGCTCGCCCTTGACCGGAGCGTGACACGGCAGGCAAATGCTCGAGTCGTTGCGGGTCGGCCGGTAACGCGTCCGGTGGCACGCCTCGCACTTCTCTTCGGCGTACGGGCGGTGCAGCGACATCGAAACCACCTGTCCGCCTTCCACCCGCGATACCGTCCCGTCGGTCAGCGCCGGGTCCGGCACGCCATCAAAGAAGAAACTCAGCGTCTTGTAGTTTCCCTTGGTAACGGAACACCCCATCACGACCGCCAGTGCCAGAACGGCCCCCACCGCGCCCGTTGCAACGGCGCTTCGGAGCTTCGCGTTCATGTGGCGGGTGGGCTGCATCACATCGGGACCCTGGCGCCTCATCGCGGCTGAGGCTCGGACGGCGGCTCGGCCTTCGCGGGCTCCGCGGGGGGCGCCCCCGCGTCGGGAATCGGCGGCTCTTCCCCGCCGGGATTCTGCATCTTGAGCCGCTCCGCCGACGGCACACCGGTCCCCGTCGGCAGCGTCATGGATGCCGCCGCGAGGTCCTGCGCTGAATACCCGGCCCGCCGCTCCCCGAGGGCGTACACCACGATCTTGGTCGGCCCGAACTGGTTGGACACCACGACCAGCCGCTTGGCGTCAAAGCCCGGGTGCAGCCGGTCACGGAACAGGTCCAGCCCCTCATCGCTCACCGCGATGCCGGCCGGCAGGTTCATCGCCCCCGGGAACTCGCCCATCGAGCCGAAGTACATCAGCATCCGGTAGTCCCGGTCGAACATCTGCACGTTCTGAAACGCGGCGTCCACGACATAAATCAGGCCGTCGCCATCGACGGCGATGTGCTTGGGCCGGGCGAAGGCGCCCACGTGGTCCCCGAGGCTGCCCGTCGCCGAGATGAACGCGCCGTCCGCCGTGAACTTCTGCAGACGGCACCTCATCATGTCCATGACATACACATTGCCCTGGCGATCGGTGGTGATCCCCAGCGGCACGCGGAACTGTCCATCCTCATCTCCCACCGACCCGAATGAGCCCAGTTGCTTCCCGCTCGTGCGGTCGAACATCACCACGTTCTGCCCCGCAATGTCCGCCGCGTACAAGCGATCCCCGTGCACCGCGACCGCCACCGGCTTGAACTTCGGAAAGCCAAAGACCGTGGAGTACCGCTCGCTCGCCGAGTACACAAACACCGCACCCCGCGAGTTGTCCGCCACGTAGATCATCCCATCATCCGCCACGGCCACCGCGACCGGGTGCTCGAGCCTGTTCACTCCGTTCACGCCGACCAGCCGGGTCTGCTTGTTCTTCAGGTCCAGAACGACCAGAGACTTGCCCCGCATGTCCGCGATGTAAATCCGGCCCTGGTGGATCGCGACTCCGTAGGGCTTGTTCACCACCGCCGCGGCGGTGCTGTCCGCGCCGAACACAATTTTCTCCAGTCGCGTTGATTGAGTGGGCGCCACATCCTCGCTCGAGGTGAACGACGCCAAGAACTGGACTCTCTGGTCATCCGGGAATGGCGGCCAGAACGCGTACGACTGGCTCTTAGGCGCCGCCGCCCGCTGACTCTGGCACGCGGCGACGGCACAGAAGCCAAGCATCCACACAGCTCTCAGGAGAACTCTTGCAGTCATGGCGATCTCCCATGCGGTCGCTCATGCAAACGTAACAAACGTGATGCCAGTTTCTTGCCGGCGCAGTCCTGCAAGGCTCGCCTGTATCCAAATTGAACACCACCCCGGCTTCCCTCCTGAGTTCGGAAGCCGGGGCGGCGATTGAAGCTCGACGGATCAAGTTCTTACTTGATATGGCACGTCAGGCACAGGTGGCTTGAAGCGTTGCTGAACTTCAGCATGTGCCCGAAGTTGCCGCGATTGTGCGGATCGTGGCAGGTTCTGCAACCGACGACGTATTGCGTCGCTCCGGTGGGGTCGACCCAGGCACGCAGGGACAGGCTGCCCCAGGTGCTCACGACACGGTGGTTCGCATCCTGCGGGTTGAACGAGGTGCTCGTGGCCGTGGGATAGATCGCGTCGCTGCCAAGCGGGTGATCGTCCTGCAGGTCCGTGCCGATCTTCGCCGTGCCCGGGATGAAGTTTGTGCCCGTGGTCCCCCCGAAGCTGTCGAGCGCAACAGTGCCGTCGTGGCACGACATGCACAGCCGCGAACTCGAGTCCAGGTTGGCCTCTGCGGTTCCCGGTTCACCTTCAAACATCGTGTACGTCGCCGTCGTCAACGCGTGGTTCCACAGCGCCCCGGCCGAAGGATTTCCAAAGTGAGGCGTGTGGCACGGCTTGCAAATCTCGCCGCCCGACCACGAGTACGAACTGAAGTCGTGCCTCGAGTTGGTGATCTGTCCGTTCGCGGCTCCCGCCAGGCCAAGCAGGGCAGCGGCTGCGAGCCATTGTGTTCTGAGTTTCATGGCTTCACCCTTTCAACTGTTTCCGGGGCCGGATTCCGTGAAGCGGGCACTCCCACGCTTGGACCAGCCTGTCTTGTTGCTTCACACTCCTTATTGCAACCCGCGTACCAGCGCCGATCGAGTTTTCGGTACTTCAAAAACCCGCTTCCTGACCCAATAACGCCGGTCGGACGCCCGGGTATCTCCCGTGACTGGGAACCCGAGGAGTGAACCGGTCTCAGCGGGTGGAATGCCCTTCAGTGCCCCCCCGCCCCCGGCCGATGCCGGATTCCAACGCTCCCGATGCGCACCGACCGGGATTCGCGGGGAGGGACGGGGGAATGACTTTGACCGGATGCTCTCGCGCCGGGTTCGGCGCTTGCTTCGCCATCGCAGCGGGAGGCGTGATTGCCTCAACATCACTCTTGGCATCGCCCACCGGTACCTCGGAACCGACCGGCGCCACCCAATCCATGCGGAGTTGCATGGACTGCCATCGGTTCACCTCCGGTCTGACCCACCCTGTGGGTGTCGTGCCGTCAATGCGAACGCCCGCAGGTTTGCCCCTGGTGAACGGCGCGATTGACTGCGTCACATGCCACGATGCACCGCCTTCCCACGCTCAAGAAGGCGCCCGGGTAGGTGTCCGGACGGATACCTCCGGACATGGCTTGTGCCTCGAGTGTCACCGTGCGAATGAGGCCGGCCATGTCGCCGGCGGTCAGGCGCATCTCGACAATAACCTCCAGCACCACGCCGCCGCCGAAGCTGTTGACCCAGAAAGCTCATCGTGCATGTCCTGCCACGACGGGGTAGCCGCGGGAGATGCCCCGGAAGGACGCTCGTCGATCCATGATCTGGGAAGCCATCCGATCGGCAGGGACGCCCGGCTGACGCGGCCTTCGAGCAATGACCTTCTCATGGCCGGCCCGGAGTCCATCGACAAACGCGTGCGGCTCTTCGACCAGGCCGTGGGCTGCGGATCGTGTCACAGCGTTTACAGCCAGGCAAAAAACCTCCTGGTGATCGACAACCTCAAGAGCAGGCTTTGCCTCACCTGTCACCGCCAATGAATCGCCTGTTCTTGGAACTGGGAAGGCTTCTTCGCTGGCATTCCCGCAACTGAGAACCGCGGCCCGTCGGTCTCGTGCCGTCTCACGCCCGTGCGGGTTTCGGGCTGGTGACCCTCGTGGCGCTCAAGAAACCCTGCTTTCGATCTGGTACCCGAATTGCACTTGTGCTTTCCGGGCGATCCAGCGTCGGCTCGCCCGCGAATCCACCTTGCCTGCGGGTGCTTCATGACCGGCCTCGGGCACAAGGGCATTCAGGCCTATTGGGCGGCGACCGTCCTGCTCCTTGGAGCGGCGTTGGTCGCCAGTGCCCTCGCTCCGATCGACCCGTCCATGGGCCCGATCCAGAAACTCTTCTACCTTCACCTCCCCGTCGCGATCAACACCTTTCTTTCCTGCGTCGTCGTCTTCATCGCCTGCGTCGCCTATCTGGGCGGTCGCCGACAGGTGTGGGACGATCTGGCCCATTGCGCGGCACGGGTGACGGTGCTCAACGGCACGGTCCTGATGTTGACGGGCATGGTCTGGGCCCGCGTCGCGTGGGGCCACTGGTGGGTCTGGAGCCCGCGACTCTCGTTCAGCCTTCTGCTCTGGCTGCTCTACAGCGCGTACCTCATCCTTCGGCCCGTGGCCGGCTCCTCGCCGCGCGGCGCTCTGATCGCATCGGTATACGGGATCCTCGCATTTCTCGACGTCCCGCTGGTCTACCTCTCTGTGAACCTGATCCCGGACGTCCACCCCACGCACATGGAGCTCAACGCCGACACGAGGCGCACACTCATGCTGTGGTTCATCGCCATCACCATGCTCACCGGTGGCCTCATCGCCGCGGGCGTCTCGTTGGCGCGCCGGCGCACGTCCACTCCGACGCCGCACCGCCTCCACGCGGCGCAGAGCCGGAGATACGCCACGTGACCGACTCCGGATACGTCATCGTGGCCTACGCCGTGAGTCTCGCGCTACTCCTGGGGTATGGCGCGCACCTCTGGCACGCGGGCCGAAGAACACGAAGGAGACGCCGATGACCTCGACCGCCGCCTCGCCGCCAACCGAAGCGCTCGCCGGGATCGACGGCCTCGCCGCCATGGTCGGGGGAACACCGCTCATCGAAGTAACCTACCGCTCGCGGGGCCGATTACGCCGCCTCTACGCCAAGTACGAGCAGCACAACATGACCGGCAGTATCAAAGACCGAATGGCCTTGTGGATCCTGCGCGACGCATATGCCTCCGGCGAGCTGCACCCGGGCGACACCATCGCCGAGGCCACCAGCGGGAACACGGGGATCTCGTTCGCCGCCATGGGGCGGTCCCTGGGTCATCCCGTCACCATCTTCATGCCGGACTGGATGAGTCGAGAGCGCGTCGCGCTGATACTCTCGATGGGCGCCGCCGTCGTGCCGGTATCCCGCGAGCAAGGTGGCTTCAAGGGCAGCATCGAAATGGCGGATGAGTTCGCACGCGGAAGCCCGGGCGTGTTTCTCCCGCACCAGTTCCGAAACCCCGCAAACTCCGAGGCACACCAGCGGACCACCGGTCCCGAGATCGTTTCGCAGTTCCGATCCATTGGCCGCCGCGTCGACGCGCTGATCGCCGGCGTCGGCACCGGCGGGACCGTCATGGGGGTCGGCCGACATCTGCGCTCGATCTGGCCCGGCGTTCGTGTTCATCCCCTTGAGCCCG
Organism: Phycisphaerales bacterium; assembly: GCA_044222195.1. Lineage (GTDB taxonomy): Bacteria > Planctomycetota > Phycisphaerae > Phycisphaerales > UBA1924 > JAHBXE01. Next base: position 47,942 of record JBGANS010000011.1, on the reverse strand, counting down.
CCAACTCCCCCACGCTCCGAACAGGATGCAAGTGCGGCTCGCACCGAATCCAGGGGATTTCGGACGAGTTCGTGCCAGACCTGGTCCATCTCGACGAACTCGACCGTATCGTGGATGTATGGGACGGCGACGCCATCGCGATGGCGCAGCGCCTCGGCCGATCGGGTCTCGCCGTCGGGATCTCTTCCGGCGCCAACTTTCTCGGCGCCGACCAGCTTCTCGACGAACTCGGGGACGAGGCCTCCGTCGTCACCGTGTTCCCCGACAGCAACAAGAAGTACCTCAGCACGGACCTCGGTCGGCAGATGGAGCCCGCTGACGCGTTCAGGTCCGACGCCATCACCATTATCGGCTGGCGCGCCATCCCCTTCCGACCCCTTCCCCCCTGACCTGACGCTCTGCTCCGGACCTGAATCTCTCACCTGTGAGACCGCCGGGAATGTCCCTGTCTCATGCCTGGGATTCAGGATTCGCTCCGGCAGCGAAACCGCTCGTGGCACACAACGTGCAGATGCCCCACCATGCGTGCTCGCTATCCCAGAGCATGGTTCCAGTGCGCTTTCGCCATGGTCGCGTTTCTCGCCTTCTCCGAAGTGATGGGGCAGATCACGCCCCAAAGACCCGACCCCGGTGCCCCCCCAGCGGCCCGGACGTGCGCCGGTGAGTGCCACAAAGAAGTCGTGAGTCACAAGGTGATGCACGGACCCGTGCTCAGCGACTGCGCCGCGTGCCACATCCAGACCGGCGACGCCAAGGACCACGTATTCACATTCATCGCGCCCAAGGAAGAGCTCTGCATCCGGTGCCACTCCCTCCCTCATGAGCAATCGACCCACGCCCCCGTCAGAGACGGCAAGTGCCTGTCCTGCCACGACCCGCACGGGTCGGACCATCCGCGGGCGCTTATCGCCGATCCACGCAAGGACCTGTGCCTCAAGTGCCACACGCAACAGTTCTCCAAGTCCAAGTTCGTCCACGGCCCTGTCGCGGTCGGCGCCTGCGTCGTCTGCCACAAGGCCCACTCGTCCGACCAGCCCAAGCTCCTGATCCAGGACCCCAAGACGATTTGCCTTACGTGCCACTCGGAAGTCCAGACCAAGCCCGACGGCACGACCCACATTCACACCGCGCTCGAGCAGGGATGCACAGGATGCCACGACCCCCATGCCTCTGACCACAAATTCCAGCTGCGACAGGCCTCGCCCGGCCTGTGCCTGTCGTGCCACAAGGACCGCTTCGACCAGATGACCGCCGGCGCAACGGTCATCCACGGGGCGATCTCTGAAGAAGGAGGGTGCTCCGTCTGCCACGCCCCACACGCGTCGCAGCTCCCCGCACTTCAACGGGCTCCCGAGCCCAACACCTGCCTCAAGTGCCACGACAAGGCCATCAAACCGCCGAACGGTGCGCCCATCACCAACATGGCCGCTCTGCTCAAGACCAATCCCGACTGGCACGGTCCTATCCGCCAGGGAGCCTGCACCGCCTGCCACGATCCGCACGCCGGAAAGAACTTCCGGATGCTCGCCGAACCATACCCCGCCGCGTTCTACGCCCCGTTCAACGTCGACAGCTTCAAGCTCTGCTTCAAGTGCCACATCCCCGACCTCGTCCTCAAGCCCACCGGCCAGGGGCTGACCCGCTTCCGCAACGGTGACAAGAACCTGCACTGGGTTCACGTCAACCAGGAAAAGGGCCGAACCTGCCGCGCCTGCCACGAGGTTCACGCGTCCCAGCGTCCCGCCCACATTCGTGAGGCCGTCCCTTTCGGCTCCGCAGGCTGGCTCCTGGACATCAACTTCCAGCAGACCGAAGACGGGGGGAGCTGCTCACCCGGGTGTCACACCATCCGCCGGTACGGCCGGACCAATCCTTCGCCGCCGATCAACCCCGTTCCTTCAGGAGGTTCACCGTGAATCCTCTCCGTTCCACTCTCGTCGCGATCCTGGCGCTCGGTTCGCTCACCGCCGCTGCACCGGCCTCGCCCCCACGCGGGTCAGTGGCCCCCGTTGTCACGCTCAAGGACCTCTCGGGCGAGAGCGTTTCCACCTCGAAGTTCGCGGGCAGGGCGTTCGTGCTCGTCTTCGGCGAACTCGGACACGAAGGGACCGAACACGCGTGCGAGGACGTGATCGCCGCCATCGCCGAGCCCCGGCTCACCGACGCCGGCGTCGTCCCCGTTCTCGTCGTCGCACACGATGTCCCGGCCGCCCAGCTCAAGGATGAAGCCTCGCAGGGTCACTACCCCGCGATCATTCTTCACGACCCAGCGCGCCTCGCCTTCGGCGCCTACCGCGTCATGGTCCTTCCTTCTCTCGTCGTCGTCGACGCCAAGGGCAAGGTCGTCTACTGCATGCCCGGATACCTCGGCAGGCCCAAAGACCTCCTCTCCGAGGCCATCCTGACCGCCGCCGGCAAGCAGACCGTCGCCCAGTTCGACCAGGTGCTCGAGGCCCGCGAACGCGGCGCACCAAGCCCTGAGGTGCTCAAGGCCGATCGATTGGTCCGCCTCGGCGCCGAGCTCTCCCGCCACGGCATGTTCGACACCGCCGAGGCCCGGTTCAAGGAGGCTCTCGCGGCATCTCCCGGCCACGTCGGAGCGACCCTCGGGCTCGGCGAACTGCTGCTCCGCCTCGACCATCTCCCCGAGGCAGAGCAGTGCTTCAAGTCCCTGCTCGCCATCAGCCCTGATTCCACCGACGCCCAGCTCGGTCTCGCCGCGATCCAGGTCCGGCGCGGCGGCGAACACCTCGCCGGCGCCGAGGCCGCTGTCAAAGCCCTCCTCGACAAGAACCCCTCGCTGCCCCGTGCCCGATTCCTGATGGGCCAGATCTGCGAACTGCGCGGCGATATTCCCGCCGCCATGGCCGAGTACAAGGCCGCTTCGAAACTGCTCATGGAACGCTGATCAACTCGCGTTCGCCGCCAGTGCCTGACGTGAACACCACACCGGACCAAGTCCCGATTCCTCCAGCCCCGCCTCCGCGGTCCGGGCTGCCGGCGTGGGCCATCGGGCCCGCCTTCCTGGCGCTCGCCGCGTGGATGTTCCTCACCTCGCCAAACGTCACCGTGCCCCGCGGCGAAATGCACATCGTCAGCCGAGACCTGATCGTGCCGGGCGCCCCACGCCAGCACATGGGCGAACCACCGCGGGCCACGATCGGCGGATTCGAACACGCCTGCAACGAATGCCACCGCCTCTTCAGCTCCCCTCCCATCGAGAAGCGAACGCTCGTCCAGCACACCCACATCACGCTCCAGCACGGCATGAACAACCGCTGCTTCAACTGCCACGATAAGACCAACCGCGAGCGGCTTGTGCTCCATGACGGAACTCTGCTCCCGTTCGATGACGTGCCACGCCTCTGCTCCCAATGCCACGGTACCGTGTTCCGCGACTGGCAGCGCGGCACGCACGGCAAGACCATGGGAAGCTGGGACGCCTCCAGCGGCCGGCAGCACCGTCTCAGTTGCAACGACTGCCACAATCCCCACTCGCCCGCGTACAAGCCGATCGCTCCTCTCCCGGGGCCAAGCACCCTCCGCATGGGCGACCAGACCCATGTCGAACACGGTGGCGCTCGTCACACGCCGCTCCGGAAGTGGTCCTCGCCGAATCACACTCAAGAACCCCTGCGCCTCACCCCAGAGGATCACCCATGACCGTTCGCATTTGGGACGGCCCCTCCGCCGGAGCACCCCAGCAGGCGCCCCGAGTCTCGCGCCGGAGTTTCCTTCGCGCGGGAACCGCCATGGCCGGCGGTCTCGCCGCCCTGGCCGCCGCCCTCAGCCCGCTGCGCGAACTCAAGGATGAGGACGAGTTCACCATCCAGAAGTTCCTGCAGAAACACTACAAGGAAATGAACTCGAAGGACCTGGACGCCGCCCTCGACCGCATCCGCCGCGAAGTGGACAAGCGTTACCACGTCCGACCCGACGTCCGCGCCCTCAAGCCCCGCGCCGGAGTCGAGTTCGTTTACGCCCTCAACCTCAGCCGCTGCATCGGCTGCCGAAAGTGTGTCCACGCCTGCGTCAATGAGAACAACCAGAGCCGCGCGCCGGAGATCCAGTACATCCGCGTCATCGAAATGCCCCGCGGCACCCTCGACACCGAAAAAGGAAACCACCACTACGACCGCCCCACGGTCCCCGACGCCGATCACTTTTACCTCCCCGTCCAGTGCCATCAGTGCGCGAACCCGCCCTGCGTCAAGGTCTGCCCGGTCGAGGCGACCTGGCAGGAACCCGACGGAATCACCGTCATCGACTACGACTGGTGCATCGGGTGCCGCTACTGCGAAGCCGCGTGCCCCTACTGGGCCCGGCGCTTCAACTTCGCTCAGCCCTCGATCCCCGAGGACCGTCTCAACCCGGACATGGGCTACCTCTCGAACCGCCCGCGCCCCAAGGGCGTCATGGAAAAATGCCACTTCTGCCTCCATCGGACCCGCGAGGGCCGTCTGCCCGCCTGCCTCGAAGCCTGCCCCACCGGCGCACGCAAGTTTGGAAACGTCCTCGACCCCGACAGCGAAGTCTCGCAGATCCTCAAGACCAAGCGCGTCTTCGTCCTCAAGGAAGAAGTCGGCACCCTGCCACGCTTCTTCTACTACTTCGACGAACGCTACCCCAGGAGTCTCGATCCAGAGGCCGCGGCCATCGCCGTGTCCATGGGCATCAACCCCGTCAGCCCGGCGCTCCCCGGACAGGAGCGAACCGCGTGAAGCAGTACCTCACGTTCCTCTCGCGCTGCGCACGCCTGAGCTTCGTCGGCGACGGCCGTTACTACGCCTGGATGTTCGCCCTCTCCGTCCTCGTCCTCATGGGGATCAACGCCTACTGCAAGCAGTTCGTCCACGGCCTCGGCGTGACCGGGATGTCCGACCAGGTCTCCTGGGGTTTCTACATCGCCAACTTCACCTTCCTCGTCGGCATGGCCGCCGCGGCTGTCATGCTCGTCATTCCCGTGTACATCTACCGCAACCGCGAGCTGCACGACCTGGTCATCTTCGGCGAACTCTTCGCCGTCGCCGCGATCGTCATGGCCCTGCTCTTTGTCACGGTCGACCTCGGCCGGCCAGATCGCTTCCACCACCTCATGCTCCGTTTCAACTTCCCGATCTCCATGCTCACGTGGGATGTGATCGTCCTCAACGGGTACCTTGCGCTGAACCTGCACATTTGCGGCTACCTCATCTACTGCGCCTACCGCAAGCGCCACCCGAGCAAGCTCTTTTACATCCCCTTCGTCTTCATCGCTATCGCCTGGGCCATCAGCATCCACACCGTCACCGCGTTTCTCTACAGCGGACTCGGCGGACGGCCGTTCTGGAACTCCGCCGTGATCGCGCCGCGGTTCCTCGCTTCCGCGTTCGCGGCCGGCCCGGCCTTTCTCATCCTCACGCTGCAGGTCATCGGCTCCCACACAACCTACCGCGTTCCTTCGCGCGCCTTGTTCACGCTTCGCAACATCGTCACCGTCGCCATGACCATCAACATGTTTCTTCTCGGATCCGAAGCATTCACCGAGTTCTACACAGACTCCGCTCACGTCGCCTCCGCCAAGTACCTCTTCTTCGGGCTCGAAGGCCGGCACGGCCTGGTCCCGTGGATCTGGACCGCCATCGGCATGAACACGATCGCGCTCATCCTTCTCTACACGCCGCTCTCCCGGTCGCGCCCCTTCCTGAACACGGCCTGCGTCCTGCTCATCCTCGGGGTCTGGATCGAAAAAGGCATGGGCCTCATCATCCCCGCATTCATCCCCACGCCGCTCAGTGAAATGGTCGAATACTCCCCGACGCTCAACGAATGCCTCGTCACCCTGGGCATCTGGGCCCTGGGCCTCCTGATCTACACCATCCTCGTCCGCGTGACCATCCCGGTTCTCTCGGGAAGGCTCACGTTCGATCAGCCCTATTCCTCCGCCACCGATTCATCCCCCCTGCCCCGCAGTGCAGACGTGCCTCATCTTTCTCATCCCACCCCGCCCCCGCACACCACCCACGCCCGCCACGCCTGAGTGCCCCATGGAGATCCATTTCATGAACGCCCTGTTCCTCCGTGCCGCGATCCTTGCCCTCGCCGCCGCCTCCACCGCCAGCGCCCAGCTCTTCGGGCCCAAGGAAATCACCGAGCAGAGCAAACAGTGCATCGCGTGCCACAAGGAACACAGCCCAGCCCTCTACCAGCAATGGGGACAGAGCAAGCACTTCCGAGGCAACGTCGGCTGCTTCGAGTGCCACAGCGCCACCGAGGGCGAGCCCGACGCGTTCACCCACTACGGCCAGACCATCGCCGTCCTCGTCACGCCCAAGGACTGCTCTCGCTGCCACGCCCGTGAGGTCGAAGAGTTCGCCGCCTCGCGCCATTCCAAGGCCGCCCGAATCCTCGGTTCGCTCGACAACGTCCTCGCCGAGGTCGTCGAGGGCAACCATGGCATGAAGTCCGCCGCCAACGCGCACGGAGTCTCCGCCGCGGCCGTGAACGGCTGCTGGCAGTGCCACGGCACGGAGGTCAAGGTCCTCCCCGGCGGCAAGCTCGACGCCGCCACCTGGCCCAACAGCGGCATCGGACGGATCAATCCCGACGGCTCCGAGGGTTCGTGCATGGCGTGCCACGCCCGGCACTCGTTCTCCGCCGCCCAGGCCCGCTACCCCGACACGTGCGGCAAGTGCCACCTCGGCCCGGATCACCCGCAGAAGGAGATCTACGAAGAGTCGAAGCACGGGGCCAACTTCTTCGCCAACATCAACCACATGAACCTCGACAACGCCAAGTGGGTCGTCGGAGAGGATTACTTCAATGCACCCACGTGCGCGACCTGCCACATGTCCGCCACCCGCAAGCAGCCCGTCACGCACGACGTGGGCCTGCGCATTTCCTGGAACAACCGACCGGAAGTCTCCATCCGCCCCGAAGTCGCCGACGCCCGCATGGGCCTCCCCGGCGGCAAGGTCCCCTGGCAGACGCGCCGCGCCAACATGGTTGATGTGTGCATCAACTGCCACGACGCTCAGTGGATCAGCAACTTCTACACCCAGTACGACTCCCTCATCGAGCTCTACAACACCAAGTTCGGCGAGCCCGGCAAAGACCTCTATTCATTGGCCAAGCCGCTCCTCTCGCCCGTTCAGTTCGGCAACCAAGTCGACTGGACCTGGTACGAGATCTGGCACCACGAGGGCCGCCGCGCCAGGCACGGCGCCTCCATGATGGCGCCCGACTACACCCACTGGCACGGCACCTACGAGGTGGCCAAGAAATTCTACAGCGAGTTCATCCCCCAGCTCACCGACCTCGCCGAGAAGTTCCGCGCCGACGCCGACCCCGCCAGGCTCAAGGCCGCCGAGGCCCTCCGGGCACGCCTCGACCAGGTGCTCGCCGGCGACGACCACAAGTGGTTCACCGGCAGGATGGACCCCGACGAAGCCGCTCGTCGCCAGAAAGCCACCGAGGAGTTCCGCGAACGCTACGAGAAGAAGAAGGACTGACCACGGGGAGCCCCGCCATGGCACGGCCACTCACCGAGAACGACGGACGCATCGCGCTTCACGACCACATCCTCGAACGAGCCAGCGCGGCACGGCTCCGCCACGGCCCTTGCATCGACGAGCCCGCCATCTCGCGCATTCTCAACGACCGCGCTGTCGTGCGCTACCCCGTCGAGGTCCGTTTCGACGCCGGACCGCTCTTGCCGGGCGAGTTTGCACACGCCGTCCAGCTCGGCGAGCACCCGAGGCATGGCCACTGCCTTTTCATCCACCCATCGCTCCGGGACCGCCAGGCCATCCTGCCGCTCGTCATCGCCTACTTCATCGCGCCGATCAACTACGGCGACATCGCGGACGCCGAGGGATGCGAGCTCTTCGGCGCCACCCTCCTCGGCCTGGACGTTGACGAGTACTACGCCGAGTTGTGTTTCATCGCCGACGCGATTGCTCCCGCCCCTTGCTCTCCCGCAGGCCGCGAACACGGATCGGAGCTTCATCCATGAACGTGCACGACCCCGGACCTGACACTTCGACGCTGATCGCTCCCGACCGGATCGCCGATCTCATCTGGCTCGAGCTCGCCCGCGGCGCCGACTGGTCGAACCACCCCTTTCACCTCCTGACGCTCGCCACCGTCTCGCCCGACGGACGGCCCTCCGCCCGAATCATGACCAACCGCGGTGCCGAACTCATCCCGGGCCGCCTCTGGTTCTACAGCCACCTCGACACGCCCAAAATTGCCGATCTCAAGAGCCGTCAGGAAGCGTGTGCCGTCGGATACGACCCCGCCCGTGGAATCCAGCTACGCCTCGCCGGCGCCATTTCCCTCCACTCGCACGGCCCCATCGTCGACCAGCACTGGCGCCACATCGAAGAAGTCTCGCAATGGCTCTTCCGCCTCTCGCCGCAGCAGAGCGCCGAAGCCGTCGGCATCGATCCGCGGCTCCCTCACGATCACGACATGCTCGCCCGCGGCCTGACGGCTCGCTCCCGCGCACACTTCAGCGTACTTGAGTTCACGCTCGCCACCATCGACTGGCACCAGGCCGATGGAACTCATCAGCGGCGAGCCGCTCTTCACGCCAGGAACGGCTGGAAAGTCGAACTCGTCGGCTAGCCTCGCCCGCGACGGATCACTTCTTTTCCGGCGCCGCCGGGGCCGGACCGATCGGCACCGTCGGCGGGCTGAGCGACACCGGCATCGCCACCGGCTTCACCCGGTCGTACGACGCCGGACGGTGACACCCCGGCCCGCAAGAACCGCCGTTCTCCGTCTTCGCAAAGTTCAGCGGCAGCACCCACTCCCCAAACGGGACCTTGTCCGCGATCATCGTGTCGAACCGGCTCGCGTGAACCGTGTGGCAGGCGCGGCAGCTCCGCCCCTGGCTGGTCCGGTTCACGTGCACCGAGTGCAGATTGCGTGTCCCGTTGCGGAATCCCGTCTCCTTCTCCGCCGAGGTCGCCACCACCAGCGACCGATCGTGGCACTTGAAACACAGCGCGTACGCCGTGTCCGAGTAGGCCTGGTAGAACGTCTTCTCATACGGCTGGACCAGCAGCCCGTCATGCGCCCCGCCGTGGACATCATGGCACGCCGAGCACTCACCCTTGTTGATCGGGCCGTGCTTGTGAAACGCCGCCGCGGTCAGCTCCGTCGTCGCCGCGACCGTGCGCTTCGCGTCCACCACGATCGCCTTCTGGTGGCATGTCATGCACGTGTCGACCGGGCTCTTGAGCAGCTGCTTCGCGTGCTCGCTGCCGTGCGGCGCGTGACAGTTCAGGCACGATCGGGCATCCGTCGCGGCGCTGTGCGGATGCGTCGCGGCCGCCATGGTCTTTCCCACCACCTCGTGGCACGATACGCACAGTTCCTGGGGGGACTTGGCCAGCATCCTGATCTCGTCTGACGCGTGGGGCTTGTGGCACTGGAGGCACTCGCCCTCGACCGGCTTGTGTCCGTGCGCCGCCTTCGCGATGGTTTCCCCCACGCCCTCATGGCAACTCAGGCACAGGTCGCGGCTCGCCGACTTGAGCAGCTTCTCGTGCGATCCCGTGTGCACCTCATGGCATGATGTGCAGTTCTCCGCCGCGGGCTTGTGGGAATGCGCCCCCTTGAGAGCCTCCGTATGGCACGACAGGCATAACGCATTCAACGTCGGCTTGGTCAGCAGCCGGCGGGTTTCCGACCCGTGCGGATTGTGGCAGCTCGTGCACTCACCCTTGGCCACAGGCTGGTGAACCACCTTCCCCTCGGTCCCCGTCTTGTCGATGTGGCAGAAGTCGCACAACTGCCTTCCCGGCCTCTTCATGGTGAAACTGTGCTTCGCCGGGTCCTGGTATTCGTGGCACGCATCGCACGCCGACACCGCGGTCGGTCCATGCAGGAAGGTGTACCCGACCTGCTTGCTGTGGCACCCCGAACTCAGGCAGTCGATCACCTTCGTCGTCGGCGGCGCCTGTGCACCGGCCCGGCTCGCCGCGAACCCCACAATCCCGGCCACCAACGCCCGCCTCACGATCCCCCTCCCTTCGACGGCTCAGGATCTCCAAGCAGATCGCGGGCCTGCTCCAGAAGCAGCTGCGTGTAGCGAGGATTGTGAACGCCCCAGCTCCCGTCGGTCCGAACCAGCGTGAGCAGCCCACGAGCCTTCGCGGCGGCTTCGGCTTTCTTCCCCGACGCCTCAACCCCCGCCAGCATCGCTTCCACCTGGTCGTACAGCTTGTGCGTCGTCGACTGCCAGAGCGGAATCATCTTCTCGCCGAAACCCTGCTGGTGGCACCCGTTGCACGATGCCGGGACCGCGGCCATGACGCTCGCCCCGCTGTCCGGGTTCACACTCACCGGCCTCGGCCCCGTGTGGCATCCCGTGCAGTCGACGTGCGCCATGAACATCGGGCTCACCGGCGGCGCGCCCGCCTCACCGTGTGGGTTCTGTCCGAGATGAAAGTACGTTTCCCGCTGGACCTTGTGCTGGTCCAGGTGGCACTTGGTACAGTCAAACCGCTCCAGGGAAGCCGTCTGGACCTGCGGGCCGTGCCGGATCGTCCCGTGACAGCTGGAGCACTCGATCTTGTGCCGGCCCAGCGTGTGAATCTTGTGCATCTCGCGCGTGCCAATCTTCGCATCGACGCCGAACGTGTGGCATTCCAGGCACCGCCCATCATCGATCGGCGGGGGCGTTGCCGTCACGCCCTGGTGGCACGACTCGCACTTCGCCCCGAACGCCAGGAACTGCGCGTGATCGAACTTGAGACCCTGGAACTGGATTTCACCCTTCGGGGCGTCATGGCACGTCGTGCACGCCGACGGCGGCGGCGTCTCCCCTTCCGCAACGGACGAATGATTCGACACCGCCCCGTTCGCGCCGTTCCTCGCCACCAGGTGGATCACGGTCGGGGATCCCCCCACGCCCTCCGTCACGCTCGCCGGCGCACGGTCCACCAGGTGGCACGTAATGCAGACGCCCGTATTGACCTCGAAGTGCTTGTCACCCTTGACGTGCGAATGGCACGTCCCGCAACTGATTTCGACCCCCAGGTGCCTCGCCCCGAGGTGCTTCGAGTGATCAAACTTGAACGCGCCCGTCGTCGCTGTCTTGCTCAGCCGCTCCACGGAGTGGCACCCCGATCGCGTGCACGACAGTTCGCTCACCGACGCCGACGGCTTGGCCGACGTCCGGTTGAGCACATCATCCACCACCTGGCCCAGCCCGTTGAGCTTGGCCACCACGAAGTTGTCCACGCCTGGCGAGATATGGCATTCCACGCACTTGACGTTCTTGTGCGAGCCCGTCTTCCAACTCTGGTAGTACGGCTCCATGATGTGGCACGAGTTGCAGAACCAGCTCTGCGAGGTCGTCTCAACCCCCGCCGCGCTCACCACAACCCCCGCCACCGCCCCGATGATGATCCACTTTCCCCACCTCCGGAATCGGAGGCGGTCCAGCAGCCAGCGGGCCCGGGATCCAATGGAGTGCTTCGCCGTCATGGTCAAACAGTAGTGTCGCGGCACCGGTGGTTGAGACTTCAAAATTTCCCCTATTTGCCCCCGCTTCTCCCGAGTCGCCGGGGCGCCGCGCCGCGATTCGCGCACATGCAACCGTTGCCTAGCGCGCTCGCCTTTGGCTACCATGCCGCGAGTGCCGGGCGCATCAACCACCGCCGTTATCGTGACGTACAACTCCAGCGCATGCATCGCCGATGCGCTCGACGAGGCCGCACGCTCGCACGACGCCGGCCTCCTCGACGCGGTCGTCGTGGACAACGCCAGCAAGGACGGTACCGTCGACCTCGTTCGCTCCCGCTTTCCCTGGGTCCGAGTCGTTGAGCCACGGGACAACCTCGGCTTCGGCCGCGGCTGCAACGCCGGCCTCGACGTCGTCCAGACGCCCTACGTGCTCTTCCTGAACCCCGACGCGGTACTGCCCGTCGCGGCCCTTCGCACGCTGATCGCGTTCATGGACTCTCACCCGCGTGCGATCTTCGCAGCACCCGCCACCGAAAACTACGGCGGCGCCGAGTACCAGGGCGCCGGCGGCCTCCCCACGCCCGGAAACATCCTGCACGCCGCCTGGTCCCAGCGCCTCCCGTCCTCACGCCGAACCATCCGCCCCGGCGAACCCCCGTTCACCACCGACTGGCTCGGCGGCGGGATCATGCTCGGCCGGTGCGAGTTCGTGCGCGCCCTCAAGGGGTTCGACCCCCGGTTCTTCCTGTACTTCGAAGAGACCGACCTCTGCCGACGAGCCCTCGCCGCCGGGTACGAGCTCTGGGCCGTCGGTGAAGCCACCGCGCGTCACGCGGGCGGGACCGCGGCCAAGGCCACCGGCCGGACGCTCTACCGCGCCTCCATCGCCGAGCACTACTTCCGCAGCCGGTTCTACTACCTGATCAAGCACTTCGGCTTCCCCGCCGCGTTCGCCACCGAGGTGCTCGAACTCGTCCTGCTCGCCGCCCGCTCCACGGCCAAGCGCCTCCTCGGCCGCGCAGGCGGAGACCTGCGCGAACGCCTCTCCGGGCCCATCCTCCGCCTCCCCGCACGCCAGCCGCCCGCTTCAAAGACCGGGTGAGTACAGCGCATCGCTGTCGCTCGCCGTGTAGTACCACGCCTCGTCCGACGTCGGCATCGCCGGATCGCCGCCGGCCAGCGACACCTGGAACGTGTCAGCGGTCTCGCGGGTAAACCCGAGCCGCCCGAGCAGCGGGTGCAGCGACGGGTGCAGCGAACCCGCCCCAAGCTCGTCAACCTTCCGCCGGTCGAGCCACTTCATCACGCGCAGCACCAGCACCTGCACCTGGGGATCGTCCGGCGTTTCGGCAATCACCTCGGCGATCTCGCCGTTGGATCCGCACGGGTTCTGCGAGCGGTCGGTCTGCGCCCATCGCACGCCCACGGCCACCGCCTTCAGAGCCCCTCCCTCGCCGTAGAGCCCCATCGAGACCGCGTGTAGCGTCGGGCACTGGATGTACCGCCAGTTCATGTACCGGCTGTCCTTGTCCACCGAACAGCTCCACCGCCCGCGGCAGCGAGCCCACAACCGGTCGTACTCCGCATCAAAGTTGGAGATACGCCGGATGTCCGCCGCGGCCGAGCCAGCCGGTCGACGCCGCATCCGCCTCGCCGGAGGCCGCTTTCCCGGGTGCCACACCGCCCCCATCAGCGCCACCGTCCTCGGCGCCACGATGCGGTCCAGCGCCCCCGGCAACCGGCGCCGTAGCGCCTGGGCCAGCCACCCTCGGTACCGGCGCGGACACACAAATCTGGTTCGTGAGGCCCCGAGCACCGGCGCCCCGTGGTGCTCATACAGGCGGCACACGCTCGGATGCTGCACACGTCCAAAATAGGGTGGCGCCTTGAACAGCGCTGAAATCAATCGCACCGCCACCCACCGGTGCCGTTCATCCACCACCATCCCCGATGTCACGAGCGCCACCGACCTCCGCCCGTTCAGCAGCAGCGGCACCGGCACGCCCGAGATGTGCCCAACCACTTCGTCCCCCGACTGCGCGACGAGGATCACCGGCTCCCGCTCGGCCCTGCACGGATTCTCTTCAAACTGCCACCGCCACCGCTCATGCAGCCGCTCTTCGCTCCACTCTCCGAAGTAACGCCGCCACAACGCCATCAACGAGGCCCGGTGCTCAGGTCGATACGGCACAATGGCCGGCGCCGCGGTTGTGGCGGGTGCGCTCACGTGTGCATCACCCCTCCAGAGGTTCCCACCGTCAGGGCGTGCTGCGCGAGCTGGTTCGAAATGCGGATCTTCGCCACGATATCACGGTAGATGCGTTCCCCCTGCTCCGCCGTCAGGCCCACCGCCGGGGCCACGTCCGCCGCCGTCATCCCGCTGGAATAGGCGTACAGCATCAGGTCCATCTTGTCATACGGCAGGGCGAAGTAGAACTCCTCCTGCGTCTGCGGAAGGCTGTACGTATCCGTGCTCGGCACCTGCGCCAGCACATCGGCCGGCACGCCGATCTCGCGGGCCAGCGCGTACACCTGCGTCTTGTACAGGTGACTGATGGGCTTGACGTCCGCCAGCCCGTCCCCGCCGCGCACGAAGAACCCGAGCTGGAACTCCAGCAGATTGGGCGTCCCGATCACCGCGTAGTGCAGCCGATCGGCGTGTGAATACTCCATGAGCTTGCGGGTCCGCTGCTTCATGTTCGTCGCGGCGACGACCGCCAGGTACACATCGACCGGCATGCGCTCGACCCGCTGCTTGCCGTCGGGCGACTGAACCGTCAGCGTGAAGTAGTTCACGCGATCGTGATTGAGCGCCCCGCCCGAAACCGCGATCTTGCTCTTCCACCCCGGTCCGAACTCCGGCACCATGCGGCGGATCGCCTCATCCCGCCATCGGTAGCACCCCATCGCCTCCAGCGCCGGGGCAATGTCCTCTCGGATGTACGTTACCCCAAGCCCTTCGCAGATCTTCCGCCCCAGGGTCGTGCTCTGCGGCGATGAATCCCTCTCCGGCAGGAGCAGCGCGAACACCTTGTCCTTGCCCAGCGCCCGCGCCGCCAGCGTGACGCACACGGCCGAGTCGATGCCGCCGCTCACCGCCACGACGGCGCCCTTGCAGCGCAGCCGCTTGCCCACCGCTTCGCGGATAAACGCCTCGATCCGCTGCGCCTCCGCCGCGGTGTCCAGAGTAAGCACGTGAGGCCCGAACGCTGTGGATGGTCGTGTGTGATTCATTGTGTCTGTTCAACGTACGGAACGAGAGGACGAAACACGATCGACGAGAACACTCGGGGACGTACCGGCCAGCCGGCGCGCACTCTCGACAACCTCGGCCGCAAACTCCGACCGAAGCCACCGGGACAAAAGCTGCAGCGTCAGAATACCCATGAGAGCCATCTCTTCGCGTTCGGACCCCATTCGCCCTTCGCGCGACCACGCTTTTTCGGCGAGTAGGCCCGCCGCCCTCGACTCAAACAGGCCGGATTCCTCCAGCGCCCGTCCCGAGAGCATCTCCCGGACGTACGCCGGTGCTCCCCGCCTGAAAAACGCGCTCGACGTCGGAGCCCGATAGGGCTGCTTGCGCCGCCCCGAAATCTCCGGCGGCAGGTGCCGCGCCCCCACCGCCCGAAGCACCCGCTTGTCCTTGAGCCCCCGCAGCTTCAACCGGCCCGGCAACCGGCCGGCGAACGAGATCACATCCGGATCGAGGAACGGGTACCGAACCTCGACCCCGTGCGCGAGCGCCACCCGGTCCCCCTGGCTCACCAGAAGATACGGCGACATGAACGTCGCGATCTCCAGAAGCTGCGCCCGTGCCAGCGGCGACCACGACCGCCACGACGCCGGGAACGACCGTTCCAGCGCTGCCCATTGCGCCCCTCGGTCAACGCCGCCGACCAGGTCCTTCCTCAGAAACCGCGTGCACCATGCCGTATTGTCCCACCGGATCGCGTGCGAGTACGCCGGGTTCTCCACATCTTCCAGCCCGCGCCGGAAAAAGTCCCGCCACATCTGCCCGTCTTTGTCGCCTTCGCTCCCGACATAGTGATGGATCCGCGAGAGCGGCGCCGCGCGCCACAACGCCCGCGGCGACCTGGCCCAGAAACGACGGACCTTGTCCTCCTTGAACACGCTGTACCCCGCGAACAGCTCGTCCGCCCCTTCCCCGGTCAGCACCACCTTCATCCCGCTCGTGCGAACCAGATCGGAGAGCATGAACAGCGGCACCGCCCCGGTCCGCAGTAGCGGCGTCTCACACTGCTTCACCACCCGCGGCAGGTGCTCCGCGATATCGCTGTTGCGGACCAGCACCTCATGATGCCTCGTTCCCAGTTTCGCCACCATGATCCGCTGCTGCTCGGTCTCGTCGAACGCGGGCTCTTCAAACCGGATCGAAAACGTCTCCAGCGGGCCCGACCGCTCGATCAACGTCGTAGTAATGGATGAATCAAGCCCCCCGCTGAGATACGCGCCGACCGGCACATCCGCCCGCAGACGCAGCGACACCGCCCGCCGCAGCAGCCGCTCCAGCTCCTCCGCCGCATCCTCAAGCGTCAATCCTTGAAGCGAAGCGTCCCCCGCAAAATCAGGCTGCCACCAGGATTCCATCCGCGGCGTCAGGTCGCTCTCGATTGTCACCATGCACCCAGGCGGCACCGATCGCACACCCGCGAACACCGTCTCCGGCGCCGGGCACGACCATCGCGTAAACACCTGCACCAGCCCGCCCGCATCAAACTCCACCGGCACCCGCCCGGATGCAAACAGCGACTTGATCTCCGAGGCGAACACCACGCCCGCCCCGCTCGCCGCGTAGTGCAACGGGTGAATGCCGAACGGGTCTCGCGCCAGCACCAGCCGCCGCCGCGGTGCATCCCACAGCGCCACCGCAAACTGCCCGTTGAACCTCGACCACGCCCCGCCCCCCCACTGCTCGTACGCGTGGAGTATGACTTCGGTGTCGCTCGTCGTTTGGAACCGGTGGCCCGCCTTCTGAAGCTCCAGCCGGAGCTCGACGTGATTGAAAATCTCGCCGTTGAACACGATCCACAGCGTCTCATCTTCGTTCGTCATCGGCTGAGCGCCGGACTTGATGTCCACGATGCTCAGCCTCGCCTGCCCAAGCCCCGCCCGCTCATCGCGGAAAAACCCGTGCCCGTCCGGCCCCCGATGCCCCACCACCGCCACCATGCGCGCAATCTCCTCAAGCCCCGGCGGAGCCGAGCCCGAAGCCACCAGAATGCCCGCAATCCCGCACACGAGTCCCGCTCCCCCTTATGCCCCGCTCTGGGGCGGCTGAACCAATCCGAGCTTCTTGATCTTCCCCGAGTCCGTCTTCGGCAGACTGTCCCGAATCTCAACCACCTTCGGCACAAGGTGCGATTCGAGCCGCTCGCGGCAATGCCGGCGGATCTCCCCTTCCGACACCGCCGCCCCCGCCTGCAGAACCACAAATGCTTTCACCGCCTTGCCGTCGATCGGATCATCCACCCCCGCCACCGCCACCTCCGCCACACCGGCGAGTTCGCACAGCACGTGCTCGATCTCTTTCGGACTCACCTTCTCGCCGCGGCACTTGAACACATCATCGCTGCGGCCGACAAAGTACAACAACCCTTCTTCATCCGTCTTAAAGTAGTCGCCCGTATGCAGGACCCGCTCGCCGGGAATCTCGCCATCGCGAAGCCGCTTGGCCGTTTCCTCCGGCCGCCTCCAGTACCCCTGCATCACGTTGGCCCCACGCACGACCAGCTCCCCCACCACGCCCGGTCCGACGCGCCGGCCGAGTTCGTCGATCACGTACGCCTCGCACCCCGGAATCGCCTTGCCGACCGAACTGGTCTTGTCCCCGATCCGGGCCGGATCAAGGTAGCACACGCGCGTGCACTCGGTCTGCCCGTACATGGAAAAGAACCTCGCCTTCGGGAACAGGTCTCTCAGCCGGAGAATGTGCGCCGGAGCAATCGCCGCCGCCGCGTTCGTCATGTACCGAAGCGCCGGCAAATCGCTCCCGTTGAATGCCCCCATCTGCACCAGCGATGCAAACATCCCTGGCACGCCCGGCAAGCCCGTGACCCGCCGCTCCACCATGTGCTTGAGCACCTCCGCCCGAAACGCGAACGACTTCTCCAGCACCAGGCTGAACCCGACCAGCGCCCCCGTGAGCACCTGACTCAGCCCATACCCAAACGCCAGCGGAAGCACGCACATCACCACATCGTCCGGCACATTTTCCAGGTACGAGGCGATCGACCTCGACGTGCTCGCCAGGTTCCCGTGCGAGAGCATCACTCCCTTGGGATCGCCCGTCGAACCAGATGTATAGATGATGGCAGCAAGGTCTGATCCAGCGAGCACGGGATCGCGAACCGACCGCGGCGGCGCACCGAGAGTCGCCTCCAGGCTCACAAACCCCTGTGGCGGAGCCCCGCCCGACACCATCCATGCCCTCACCGTCTTCGTCTGCCCCGCCGCCGCCTCCACCACCGCAATCAGCGACGCCTGTGTGATGACCGCCGCCGCACCGCAATCCTCGATCAGAAAAGCAAGCTTGTCGTGCTTGGTCGTCGCGTGCAGCACAACGATGACAGCCCCCGCCTTCAGCACGCCAAAGATCGCCGTCACCAGCTCGATCGAGTTGTCCATCAGGAGCACAACACGATCGCCTTTGTTCACGCCGCGGCTCTGCAACTCCGCGGCAACCGCGTCGCTGTTCCGATCCAGCTCCGCAAAGCTTGTTGACCGACCGGCGTCAAACAGTGCCGCGCGCTCCGGCGTGCGCCCCGCCGTCTCCGTCAGGAATCCGGGAACCCACGAATGCAAGCCGTTCATGCGCCCGGCCCCGCCGAGGAAAGCCTCGTCAGCCACAGCAGCATCTCCCGCGCCGCTACCAGCCGCCCCACCGGCCCGAGGTGCCCCTGGTCCGCCGCATACCCGGGATACAGCACCGGGTGCCGCGCCCCCTTCCATTCAAACGCCTCAACGGTCCCATCCGGCCGAACCGACTCCGCCCTCGCCAGGTCAAACACCCGGCCGGTCGAGCCGTACCGCGCCCGGAGCTTCTCGTTGAACTCCTCACGCCGCATGTTCGCCTCGTGCTCCCACGACAACTTCCCAGCCATCCGCTTCAGCTTCGACTTCAGATCCCGCGGCTGCACCGTCAGCGGAACCGTGATGTGACCAAATGTCGTCCGAGGCGATCGCTGCGCCAGCGCCGCCATCGAACGCTCATACATCTCAAACAACCGCCCCGCGTCCGTGCTCGGCGCGAAGTCCACGTAGCAGTACTTGAAAAACGCCACATCGGCCCGCCGGCCCGGGCCGTCCGTCACGTACTTCTCAAAGTCCCGGATCTTCGATGCGTGGTCGCCATTTTCCCCGACCCGCCCCTCGGCGATCCCCGGCTCTTCCCAACCGCCGACCGCGCCCGCATCCGCCACACGCAGCGACAGCCACGGACGCCCCTTCGCGATCTCCCTCATCCCTTCCAGAATGCCGTCACCCACCGAGTGATGCCCGAAGTACACCCGCCGTCCCGCGAGCACCTGCCACGATGCCCGGGCCACTCCGTCCAGAGCCTCAAGACTCACCGGAGGCGGGTTTGACGATGACGACATGGGGAACTCCGCGGCGTCTATCTCGCCCCGTTCTTGCCCGCCGCGAGCTTGCCCGACACGTAGCGAGAAATCCGCTCGATCGTGTCCAGGTTGTCCGGGACAAGGTCCTCATCCGCGACCTTGATGCCAAACTCCTTCTCCAGGAACAGCACCAGGTCCATCACCCCCGTCGAGTCGATCGTCCCGCTCTCCAGCAACGACGCCGAACGGTCGAGCGAGGCGGATTCGTCGAAGAGAATCTCCTTCGCGATGTAGCTCTTGATTCGTTCCTCGAGTTGCATTGAGTGCTCTCACTCCCTGTGGCTGATCTTGGACTTCACGAACGGCCGGCAAACACGGCTCATCGATTCTACAAAGTTTGTCGGTCCACGGAGGCTGTTCGTTTCGCGGGAGAACGAACGACCTCTCTTCGCACCTAGGGTTTTCGACCTCCGCGACCGGTAACGTGAGCGATGGCCGCCTCCGGCGACTCCAAATCCGCTCCCGCGAATGTCACAGGAACACCACGCCGGGATCTGGAAGAAGGGAGCAGGTCCCGGCGTGTCTGATAACAGTCCGCCGGATTCTTCATGGGCCCGCCGCGCCGAACGCTCCGGCCCCGTCCGCAGTCCACACACCCCGGCCGCGAGCACTCTCCAACCCCACACAAGACAAGCCAATGGGCAGAGCCGGACTTGAACCGGCGACCCCCGCATTTTCAGTGCGATGCTCTACCAACTGAGCTATCTGCCCGAGGGGGCCTAAGCGTAGGCGGGTCCGGGTGGTTTCGGTAGCGGCGGCTCGCTCTCCATCCCCTCCACCATTCGTCGCGGAAGTGAAACAGGGCCAAGCCCGGCGGCAGCCGGACCGGCCCTGTCCTCGATGCCCTTGGCGGACCGCCCTACTTGGCCAGCAACGCCTCCAGACGTTCCAGCCGCGCGGCCAGACTCTCGATCTGCTCCTGCTTGGCCTGGTTGTCCGCCTGAAGCGACGCGATCTGCGCATCCTTCTCCGCCCGCAGCTCACGCAGCGACTCCACGGTCAGCGCTTCAAATCCCGAGATGGTCAGAGTCTTGTGGCCCTGGGCTTCGCCGACCCACTCCGGGAACACCTTTTCGACTTCCTGCGCGATGAACCCGGTCCGCTTGCCCGGCGCCGCGCCCATCGCGGCGGGATCGTTGTAGTAATACGTCCGCCCGTGCAGCTGCAGCACCCGCTCCAGCGATCCCGTGAGCGGTTCGATGTCGTGCTTGAGCCGCGCATCCGAGATCGTGCTCCACCCCGGGCTGCCCACCTTGAACGCATCGCCCGTCGACCAGAAGCTGAACCGTGCACCGCCGCCATCGAGGGCGATGTCAAAGGAATCGAACGAGTTGCCGGGGTCGTCACCAATGATCAGCCTGACCGTCGAGTTGTTGGGCGAGGCGTTGATGCGCTCGAAGTACATCGAGTCCGTTCCTTCACCCGGCTCGCCGAAGTACAGCTTGTTGGACCCGCCGAACTGGTTGGTCGTGCGCATCTTGATGTCGCCGGCGACATCCAGCTGCACGTTCGGATCGTCCGCGAACTTTCCGATTCCGATGTTCCCGCCCGACTTGATGGTCAGGTGACGGCCGTTCCCAAACTCGTCCACAAAAAACTTGTCGTTCTCGGTGCGAACACGCCAATCAACCCCGGACCGCCAGAGCACCAGGTCGCTCTGGAACAGCAGCGTGTCCGACCCCTGGATGATCGCCTGGAACGGCAGCCCGAGCAGGTTGCTCTGGGCATTCACGAACAGCTTCCCCGCGGTGTACTGATTGCCGACAAAGTACCCCGCGTACCCGCTCGATGAGCTCGACTCGCCTTTGACCCCGATGCTGACGCCTGATGTGGCCGTCGCCTTGCCGAAGACGCCCACCCCCGAGGTGCTCGCCGCGGTAAAGAACCCGCCGTAGTTCACCCCCGTCGGCGACAGCGCCGTCCCGAACACACCCCGCGAGTTCGCCCCCACACCCTGGAACACCCCTGCCCACTGCCCGGTGGTCGCCACGTGGAGCGGGTACACCGGGTTGTTCAACCCTATCCCCACGAGCTTCCCTTCCCAGCACTGCGTCCCCGTGTCGTTCCAGCATCCCGCGCCGTCCGTTCCGCCCGTCGGCAGCACCATCGTCGGCAGCGCGATCTCCCACGTCGGGTCATGCGCGATCGCCGGGTCCGCCGGCGCGATGAGCCCCTTGCCGCCCGCCTGACCGACCGCCGCCGAACCCGCCGAAAGCACCATGCACGCCACCATCAGCTTCACCGTCTTATTCATGACCACGCTCCTGTGTACCTTGTGTTGATCTGGACTTCGAACGCCCCTTCGAGAACACGCTCATGGCGCTGGACTTCCCAAACGCCTCCGGATGGAGGTACCGGCCCCGCTCCGAAGCGGGCTTGTCCACGCTGGTGGGAATTCGGTTCCGCTCGGCGAACGCGTCCTTGCGGATGCCCGTGACCTGCCACGAAACTTCAAGCCCCTGCATCCCCCCGGCAATCACAAACCGGTTCCCGCTGACCTTGCTCGCGACATACACCGGCGCGAAACCTCCGACGCACGTGAGCTGGTACCGGTAATCGCGATTGAGCGCCTCGAAGTACTCGGGCAGTTCCACAACCGCCCTCCCCGCCCGATCAAGCGTGACCACTCCGTCGTACACGTTCTTCATGTCCGGCGATTCGACAAAGGAGTGGTACAGGTACTTGTTCTCCGGGTCGAGCGGGTGATCGATCTTGAACGAACCCCCGCCCTTGGCGATCACTCCCGTGACAAACAGGTCCGCCGTTCCGGGCCCGCCCACCTGCACCAGGCCGGAGTTTGCGTTGAGCCGAAGCGGCCCGATTTGTGACTGGATCCCAAGCTCGAACTCGCCGGTGATGCTCCTGCTCGGTCCCAGTGTCACGTTCTCGTCAATCCGCGTCGCCAGGCCGATCGTCAGCGGCGCCGCCGGAAAGTTCGCGCCGATCATCACCGGCGCGTTGCCCTGGATCTCAAACGGCCCGTTGACGGTCGTCGGACCCGTGAGCAAGCTCGGGCCCGTGACGCTCAGCATGTACATGTTGTTCGGAAACGGGTTTCCGACCGAAAGCGTGTTCGCGAAGTAACCCCTGCCCTGGAAGTACCCCGCCCACCCCGTGCTCGACGCCGACTCCCCTTTCACGCCGATGCACCCGCCCGCGCCCGCCGCCGCCTTTCCAAACACCCCAACTCCGTCCGTGCTCGCCGTCGTGAAAAAGCCGCCGTAGTTCACGCCCGTTCCTGCCAGCGCCGTCCCGAAGACGCCTCTCGAGTTGGACCCCACACCCTGAAACACCCCCGCCCACTGCGATGTCGTCGCCACGTGCAGCGGGTAGGCTGGGTTGTTGAGCCCGATCCCCACCAGCTTGCTTTCCCAGCACGTCGTACCCCCGTCGGTCCAGCAACCCGCCGCGTCGGGCCCCCCTGGCGGCACCAGCATCCCCGGCAGCGGCACCTCCCAACTTGGATCGTGCGTCGCGGCGGTTTGCCCGCTTGTCGGTCTCACGCCTTGCTGACCCATCGAATCCGGCCCCGAGGCAAGCACCAAACACGCCGCCGACAGCACTCCACGCATGGCATTGCTCCTGTGAATCGCAGCACCCCGGCTTCAATCCACCCCAACCACGCAATCCCCGCGGCGAGCGCAACAGACAAAACAAGAAAACTCGCGTGGCGCCTGGGACCGTTCCTGCGTGGATGAGGCGTATGAACAGTTCCGGTACACTCGGCATCCCAAACCCCGCCCATTGGTCTTCCGTGTCGAACCCCGCGCCCAACGACAATCACTCTCTGAAGACCCTGCTGCCGCTCGTCTATGACGAGCTCAGGGCACTCGCCGCCGCGCAGCTCGCCAAGGGAGGCGTCGCGGGCCGCGCCCACACCCTTCAGCCAACCGCCCTTGTTCACGAAGCGTTCCTGAAGCTCTCCGGCAACGACCAGCGGTGGAACAATCGCGACCACTTCATGGCCGTCGCGGCCACCGCCATGCGGCAGGTCCTGGTCGATCACTCCCGGCGCAAGAAGGCCGACAAGCGCGGGGGCGGCCAACGCCGCGCCGCAATCAGTATCGATTGCCTCGCCGACGACGCCATCGAGTCACGCGAGCTCCGCGTCCTCTGGCTCGACGACCTGCTCGTCGAACTCGCGGTCTCTCTCCCCCGGGCCTCTCGCGTGGCCGAAATGCGTTTGTTTGGCGGCATGGAGATGGAGCAGATCGCCCGGGTCCTCGACGTCACGCGCACCACGGTGCACCGCGACTGGCAGGTCGCCCGCGCCTTCCTCGCTGCCAATATGCAACCCGAGGACGGACCCGATGCCTGACCGCGTTGACCCGGCCCTGATGCCACGCGCGGCGGACATCTTTCTTGAGGTCCGCTCCCTCGGCCTCGCCCAGCGCGAAGAGGCCATCAACCGACTCTGCGCCGGCGACCACGCCCTCCGCGATGTCGTCTTCCTCCTGCTCCGCGGAGATCAAGCCCCGCTTCGGGTTGAATCCCTCGCCGACGACATCCGCGCCGCCCACGATTCCGCCACCATCGCCGCCAAGCCCGAGAACGCCCAGGGTTCTCATATCGGCCGGTACCGCCTGCTCGAACGCATCGGCGAAGGCGGCTTCGGCGTCGTCTTCGCCGCCGACCAGACCGAGCCCGTCCGGCGCCGCGTCGCCCTGAAGATCATCAAGCTGGGCATGGACACCAGGCAGGTCGTCGCCCGCTTCGAGGCCGAACGCCAGGCCCTCGCGATGATGGACCATCCCAACATCGCCAAGGTCTTCGACGCCGGCGCCACCGACACCGGCCGGCCCTACTTCGTGATGGAGCTCGTCCGCGGCATGCCCATCACCGACTACTGCGACGCCCGCAAGCTCGACATCTTCGCACGGCTCTCCCTCTTCGCGCAGGTCTGCGACGCCCTCCAGCACGCCCACCAGAAAGGCATCATCCACCGAGACATCAAGCCCAGCAACATTCTCGTAACCGAGTCCGGCGACCAGGCCATCCCCAAGGTCATCGACTTCGGAATCGCCAAGGCCACCAGCGCGGAACTGACGGACAAAACCGTCTTCACCGAACTCCGCCAGATGATCGGCACGCCCGAGTACATGAGCCCCGAGCAGGCCGGCATCTCCGCGCTCGACATCGACACCCGCACCGACGTCTATTCCCTCGGCGTCCTCCTGTACGAGCTGCTCACCGGCTCGACTCCCTTTGAATCCAGACGCCTCCGCTCCGCCGCGTACGGCGAGGTTCAACGGATCATCCGCGAGGAAGACCCACCCCGCCCCAGCACACGCCTGACCCAGATCGATACCCGCGCCACCATCGCCGCCGCTCGCGGCACGGAAGCCGCCCGGCTGGGAACCGTTCTCCGCGGCGAGCTTGATTGGGTGGTGATGAAGTGCCTCGAAAAGGACCGCGCCCGCCGCTACGACTCCGCCGGCGCGCTGATGAGCGACATCCGCCGCTTCATCGCCGGAGAGACCGTTCAGGCCGTCCCCCCGAGCACCTCGTACCGCTTCCGCAAGTTCATCCGAAAGAACAAGGGCCCGGTGTTCGCCGGTTCGCTCCTCGCGCTCACGTTGATGGCCGGGCTCATCGGCACGACTCTCGGCCTCATCAACGCCGATTCACAGAGGAAAGCGGCTCACCAGCAGAAACGGCGCGCCGATGAAAAAGCCGCGGACGCCCTCGCGGCCGAGGCCCTCGCGGAACAGAGCGCGTACTCCGCGAACATGCTCTCCGCCTGTGCCGCGGTACAGTCCAATCAACTCGGTACGGCCCGCGCCTTTCTAAACGCCGCGCCCGAAACGTACCGCGGTTGGGAATGGAACACCCTCCACTCGCGGCTCGATTCGTCGATCCTTGCTGTCGCTTGCCCCATGTCCGGCAGAGGCACGAGCGAATCCAGCTGGTTCTTCGAGCTTTTCCCGCACCCTGATGGCACATCGTTCTTCACCGCCCGAACGATGCAACTCGAAGCGGCGCAGCGATGGGACTTCAACGGAAAGCTGCTCGCGCGGTTCTCACGACCCGAAGGAGTGCTCCCGGCCGAGCCGGTCTACTGCCGATTCTCCATCACGCCCGACGGCACGCGGCTTTCCTCTCTCGCAGGTGACTGGCGCATGAACGGCGACCCCGCCGTCGCGGTCTGGGACCTGCGGTCCAACGAGCCCGTTCTCCAGCGGACTCTCCCCCGCGCCGACACCGCCAACGGCGCGCTCCTGATCACCGCTGACGGCACCCGGGTCCTGCGGGCGCGGGGCGAACACATCTGCCTCCAGGACACCTCCTCCGGATCAATCCTGGCCACAGGCTCAGCCTGGCCTCAGTATTCCGCGCGCACCGTCAGCCCCGACGGTTCGCTCATCGCCCTGGGCAGCGATCGCGGCGCGATCAAGGTCCTGGAAGCCGCCACGCTGGCGCCCCGCTGGGAACTGACGGGTCACAAAAACGTCTTGCCCTACCTTGAGTTCTCCTCCGACTCCCGCCTCCTCGCGTCCGCGTCCATCGACGGCACCTCCCGCGTCTGGAACCTCGCCGCAACCCCGCCGACCTCCATCGTCCTCGAACACCCGAACCAAGTCACCGGCATCCGCCTTTCCCCCGACACTTCGCTCGTCGCCACGTTCTGCACCGACGGCGCCATCCGGGTCTGGGAGACGCAGTCCGGCACCCGTCGCGCCATGTTTTCCAGCGGCATGCTCATCAATCCCTGTCTCATGTTCATGCCCGACGGCCGCAGAGTCGCCGGTCGCGACCGCGACGGAACCGTGCGGTTCTGGGATGTCACCGCCGATGAGACCGTCTATCTCCCGTGGCACAAGGGAATTCTCAACGGCGCTTACCTCGCCAATCGGACCGGCATCATCGTTTCCGCCGGCTGGGACGGGTGGCGCGGCCACGAAGGCAGCGTGCGCTTCTCAGATGCCGAAACCGGCATCCAGTTCGCCTCCACCGGAGTTCCGGGTGAAATCGCGTACCACCTCAGCGTTCGCGATTCCAAAGCCGCGGCGGTCATCACGGCCGCCGTGTCGCAGTGGACTGCTCCCGAGCGTGAACACAAGACTCGCATCGAGCTCTACGACCTGCTGACCGGCCGCGTGCTCCGAAGCGAAAGCCCGCTCACCGTTCTCTCGCCGGGAGTGCGTATCAACACCATCAAGCTCTCGCCCCGGGCCGACGCACTGGCTGTAGGCCGCGTCGGCCGCCTCGAACTCCGCTCGACCGCCGACCTCTCCATCACAACCAGCCGGGCCTTTGAGGGCATGGAAGTCCAGCGCGCCGAATGGAGCCCCGACGGGAGCCGATTGGCGTGTATCACGTCCCCGGCCGCGAGGGTTCACGGCGAGCCGCTGATCCTCGACGCCCACACACTCGAAACGGTGCACAAGATTCAGTCTCCCGCCTCCGCCGCCGCGTTCTCGCCGGACGGCAAGTTCCTCTGCCTCGGATCCCCGGATGGCCAGGTAAGTCTCTGGACAACGGACGACTGGAAACTGATCCGCACGCTTCCCGCCCACGACCAGGCTGTCTTCTTCATCGACTTCAGCCCCGATGGCAAGCGCCTCGCCACCGTCTGCGGAGATGAAGGCGACATCCTCATTTGGAACACCGATTCCTGGGACCGTATCGCCCGATTCCACGACGATGACTTCGTCGCATCCGCCTCCTGGAGCGCCGACAGCACCCGCCTCATCGGCGCGTGCGGCAAGACCGTCAGAATCTGGGATGCAACCCCCCTCCGCGATCGCGTCCAACTTCGCGATGCGTATCGCGCCGCGGTGTCCTCGATCAAGCCCTGCGTTGATGCCCTGCTCACCGAACTCCACGATCCAGCGCTGGCCCTGGAACGCATCAACGCCGATCACACCCTCAGCCCGCAGTCCGAACGAGCCGCCCGCCAACTGATTCTGAAGGCCGCGCTGTCCAAGGATGGTGGTCCGGGGTGACTCGCCCACGGCCATGACGCTTTCAGGACATGACGTTCACCCTGCAGTTCCGACGCACTCCCCGGTACACTTGCACCATGCCCACCGCCGCCGCGGCACAACCCCACGCCCCCGCTCCGCCACTCCTTCTCTCCGTCCAGAACCTCCACACCCACTTCCCCATCCGCGCCGGCCTCCTTCAACGCACTGTCGGACACGTCCGCGCCGTAGACGGAGTCTCCTTCGACATCGCCCGAGGCGAAACGCTCGGCCTCGTCGGCGAATCGGGCTGCGGCAAGACCACCGTCGGCCGCTCCATCCTCAAACTCGTCCCCCCCACCTCCGGCTCCGTCACCTTCGACGGCCAGGATGTCCTCGCCGCCCGCGGCCAGTCCCTCAAGGCCCTCCGCCGACAGATGCAGATCATCTTCCAGGACCCCGCCGGCTCCCTCAACCCGCGCATGCGCATCGCCGGCATCGTCGGCGAGCCCCTCATCGTCCACGGCCTCATCAAGAACCGCGACCAGCTCCGCCACAAAGTCGAGGAACTCCTCGTCCGCTGCGGCATGCCCAAGGCCGCGGCCGACCGCTACCCGCACGAGTTCAGCGGCGGCCAGCGCCAGCGCATCGGCATCGCCCGCGCCCTCGCCCTCGAGCCTCGCTTCATCGTCTGCGATGAACCGACCAGCGCCCTCGACGTCTCAATCCAGGCCCAGATCATCAACCTCCTCCACGACCTCCAGACCGAGTTCGGCCTCAGCTACCTCTTCATCTCCCACGACATGGCCGTCATCCAGCACGTCTGCCGCCGCATCGCCGTCATGTACAAGGGCAAGATCGTCGAAGAAGGCCCGCGCGAAGCGATCCTCGGCGCCCCGCAGCACAAGTACACACAGAGCCTTCTTTCCGCCGTTCCCGAACCCAATCCGCGGCGAAAGAAACAACGCGTCGTTTTTGAGGGCGGCTTGACGTAAGGCTGACCCGAAGGAGAGCAGGAGGCTATCGCATGCTGCGCATTCTGGCTCTCATCGTGGTGGTGTCCGGAGGCTTCTCGTGTGCTAGTTCGAAGCCGTCCATTCCTCTCGCGTTGAAGAAGGATCAATACGCCTGGCATGCGAAGTCCAACGACGACGCCGGCGCAGTTACCGTCGAATTCGCGGGCAGCCGTATCGCCAAAGATGGCCTCTACTTGGACTTCTTCGTCTCTGGGCCGAACGCGAGTCGTGACTCGCGAGTCATCGCAGCCTCAATCCAGTGGGGCTGTGCCGAACTATTTCGCATGACAGATTCCGAAGGGGCGACGGTGACCCTGTTGCCGCCTGATTGTGCACCTAGAGACTTCGGCCTCGTGTCATGGAGACCGATTGGCTCGGCGCCGCAAATCCAGCTTTGGCAGCTTACGGTTGAGCCAGTCGTGTCCGACGACGGCAAGTCACTCATCCAAACCGCAATGCTCCAGACGTCAACCCAGGTCAAGCCCGGCGCTTACGAATTGATCTTTTCCGATTGGTCCTGCCTGCGCGACGAGAAGAACATGAAGGCGCTGAGCGCTCCATGGACAGAGCAAACCGCGCCACGTCCCGCTCTTGCCCGTCAGACCATTGAGGTTCGGTAACCAAGCATGACTACCAGTGTCCGTCCCGCCACTCCCAACGACCTCCCCCTCATCCTCTCCCTCATCAAGGAACTCGCCGAGTACGAGCGAGAACCCGCCGCGGCTGTCGCCACCATCCCCCTCCTCGAACACCACCTCTTCGGAACGACCAACGCCCCGCCCTCCGCCCACTGCGTGATTGGCGAGCTCGACGGCATCGCGCAGGGCTTCGCCCTCTACTTCTTCAACTTCTCCACCTGGCTCGGCCGCCCCGGCCTCTATCTCGAAGATCTCTTCGTCCGCCCCAGCTCCCGCGGCAAGGGCCTCGGCAAAGCCCTCTTCCTCCATCTCGCCCAGCTCGCCCACGCCAAAGGCTGCGGCCGAATGGAATGGGCCGTCCTCGACTGGAACACCCCCGCCATCGACTTCTACAAGAGCCTCGGCGCCACCCCTATGTCCGAATGGACAACCTTCCGCCTCACGCGTGATTCACTGGCCAGGTTGGCCATCCGCTAGCGGCACCGCCGACCGGCATCATCCGGACTTCTTGCCGGGCCCTTCATTCCCCGACGACGGCGCCTGCACCTGCGGCTCACATCCAGCCGCGATGTTGATCGTCATGCTCCCCGGAGTCGCGCCGGGTACAACCGAAACCGCCGGCGAAGACACGACCGCGTCTGCCCTGGAAACCGGGGGCGCCCCATTGTCCACCCTCAGTCCCGCACCCGCTAGCGCCGTCTGGAGCGCGTTGAGTTTTTCATACAACTCATCAACCTCGGTGTCCTGCGGCCGGGCGACCTTCTTGCCCGCCAGCGCGCCGCCTCCTGTACCGATCACTCCGCCACCCGCAAGCAGCAGCAGAACCGACTGCCAATCCAATCCGCCCTTCTTGAGTTCATCCAACTCCGCCTTCGAGAACCCCGCCTTCACCAGCAGCTCCTCGATCCGTTTGTCCACCATTTCCTTGCCATCGCCCGACTTGAGAATCTCAGATGCCTTGGTGACCAGCTCCGCCTTCGCCTCCGACGTCAGCGATGAACGCACTTCGACGATCCTCTTCTGAAGTTCAGCGCTCAGCGCCTCAAACTTCTGCTTCAGTTCGCTGTTGGTCGACAGGTACGCCGCCAGGTCCGTCGCGGCCTTGTCCGCCGTCTCCTTGACCTTCGCCACTTTCTCATTCGTCTTCGTCACTGACTCCTCGATCGCGTCGGACCTCGTCTTTGAGTCGGTCTCGACCTTGGTGACTTTGCCGTTGATGCTGTTCCCGAGGGCCAGCCCGCTCGCGAGATTGAGCACACCCGCCGGGACTCCAAACGCCTGCGCGAGACCCGTAATCGCCCCGAAGTTCTGCTCGAACTGCGCTTTCGCCGCGTCCAGCCGCTCTTGCGTCTGCTGCTGCGCCGCTTCGATTTCCTTCCTCATTTCCGCACGGACCTTGGCGACAGCTTCCTGCTTGTCCTCCGGCGCGGCCGCCTGAACCGCTTGCGCCACCTTCTCCGTGTCTCGATCTGTGTTCTTGTTCACCTCGAGAATCGTCTTCTCATGCCGCATGTTGATCCACTCGCACCCGACGCTCGACAACCCCACCAACGCCACAACGCCCGACGCCAATGCCACAGTGATTCGCATGATCCATCTCCTGATTCGGTGTGCGAACCAGAATACGAAACACGCCCGCCACCTGGCAAGTCGCTCAATATTGTGGATTTGGCACGCCCACTCAATATTGAGCGGCTTACCCCACCGCCCTACCCCCACCAGGCCTCCCCCCACATCGCCACGTTCATCATCGGCCACGCCAGCGGCCAGCACTGCTCAGCCTGCGCCGCCACCGTCTCCACCGCCGCCATCGTGAACACCTCACGGGCAAATCTCGACCGCCTCAATCCCGCCGCCTGGTCCGAGACCCACTCCTGCATCGGCAGTGGAAAGCTCGCCTTGGGCCTCTCCAACACTTCTCGCGGCAAGTCCCCCGCAAACGCCCGCCGCAACGCCCGTTTGGTCTCTACCCGCACCTCCCCATGACCCCGTTCCACCACAAACTTCTCATCCATCCCCATCGCTTCCGCCGCCCCGCACACCACCCAGTCCGCCAGCGGCGTCCTCCCCTCTACCCCTTCCAGCATCGTCGCCGTGTCCAACCGCGCCAGCAGCCCCTGGAGGTTGTTCCGCCGGTGAAACCTTAAGTGCGTCTGCAGCGGGCTGTCCCGTCCGGCCCCCTCCGCCGCGGCATCAAACTCCTCGCGATAGAACACCCGCAGCATCTCATCGTGCTCACACGCCCGCCAAACATCCCCCGCCAGGACCGCGGCTTTGTCCCCCGGCTGAATCCACGCATTCGACGCCAGTTGAAAGTCCCCGCCGTGCAGCACGCCAGGCCTCAGCCACGCCGCCTCCGCACCGTTCCGGTCCCGCGGCAGCAATCCTTCAAACCTCGACGCATCCAGCATCGGCAGGTCATACCCCGCGAACAATTCGTCCGCGCCCTCACCCGACAGCGCGACGACGTTCCCCTCCGCCCTCA
The DNA here is from genome assembly GCA_044222195.1 of Phycisphaerales bacterium. Lineage (GTDB taxonomy): Bacteria > Planctomycetota > Phycisphaerae > Phycisphaerales > UBA1924 > JAHBXE01. The sequence continues at coordinate 16,805 of JBGANS010000011.1, read as the reverse complement.
TCCGCCGGGCCACTTCGTTGATCGCCACCTCGTTGGGCGTCGATAGAGGCACACCCATCCGCGACACCATCTCCGGCCACCGTTCACCGAACAGTTCACGCGACACCGGTGCCTCGACATGCCGTGTCCCCAGCCGCGAACTCATCAGCCTCGCAAACTCAAAGTCCGGTGCCGCCGTTCCGCCCCCTGCCGCCGCGGCCCCGGAGCAGTACGTCGTCAACTCGCCGAGCGCCGCCTTCGCGACCGCCGCCACGATCGAACTGTCCAGCCCCCCACTCAGCATGCAGCACACCGGCACATCCGACCGCAGGTGCCGGAGGACGGAGTCTGTGATGGTCTCTCGCAGGCATGACGCGGACATGGCGACGGCCGACTCTCCCCGCGCGCCACGCCTCTGAAAGAACGGCTTCCTCTGAACTTCTTCTCCAACCTCAATCTCAATGATCTCCCCCGCCCGCACCGCCCTCACACCCTCAAAGAGCGTCCGCTCACCCATCACCGTCCGGATCGTGCTCAGGTACGCGCTCACCGTCACCCAGTCCGGCCGCGCCGGCACATCCGGATGTTCCAGGATCGCCCTCGCTTCGCTGGCGAAGATGACCGCCTCTCCATCCGCCGTCGGCCCGATGCGGTAGTACAGCGGCTTGATTCCAAGAGGATCCCGAGCGAGCAGCAGCTTCCGCGTCACCGTGTCATACATCGCGAGCGCATACATCCCCCGCAGCTTCGCCAGCCCGCCCGCCCCCCACCGCACCAGCGCCGCCAGCACAGTCTCCGTGTCACACACCGTGCAGAACCGAACTCCCTCCCGCCCCAACTCCTCGCGCACGTCGGCGTCGTTGTACAGCTCCCCGTTGTACACGATCACGTGCCGCCCGTCCGCGCTCACCATCGGCTGCGCCGCGGCGTCGGACACGTCCACCACCTTCAGCCGCCGGTGCGCCAGCACGCATCCATCCCGCCTCCAAAGCCCGGCCCCGTCCGGCCCGCGATGCGCCATCGTGTCACGCAGCAACGCCACCGCCGAATCGCTCAGACTCACGGACCGGGCCGCCAGGATGCCGAAGATGCCGCACACCAGAGCCGATATCGGCGTTCCCTCGCCGCGGGGTCCACGCCGGCCGGGCCCGCCCAAATGAAAACGGCCCGCGCCCAGAGGCGCGGGCCGGGGTTTTCTTGGTGTCGGCCCTCTAGCGGCTCTTCCTCGCGGTGATCATGTCGATGAACCAGGCCATGTCCCGGGCGTCGGTCACGCCGTCACCATTGAGGTCGCCCATGCTGACGCTGTACGCCTGCATGTACTCCCGAAGGTCCATGATGTTGACAAGGCCGTCATTGTCCCAATCGCCACGGATGAACTGGCCGTTGTACGACCGGCCGCAGTTGGCCGCCGTGCACGGCACGTTGTTCCCGCGATAGATGCCCTGCTGGACCGAGCACGCCTGCGGCGTCAGCACCGCGCACGTCCCGTTGGGCAGGCAGCACGCGCCCGACGGCGGCGGGCAGTTGGCCGTCGCACACGAAGTCCCGTTCCCGCGGTAGGTCCCGCCGCGGCTCGTGCAGAAGGTTTCGGTCGTGACGATGCAGATCACGCCCGCCGTCACCGTGCTGAGGCAGCACGCGCCGGTCTCGGCCGTCTGGCAGGTGGTCCCTGCGCAGACCGTTCCCGCTCCGCCGAAGGTCCCGCCCTGGTTGGCGCACGCGGCCTGCGTGGTAACAACGCACTGGCCTGTCGGCAGGCAGCACCGGCCCGTCGGCGCCGGCGCCGGGCAGGTCAGGTTCGAACACTGGGTTCCGTTCCCGCGGTAGACACCGCCCGCCGCGGCACAATCCTGCTGGGTCTTGATCTCGCACCCGCCCGCCGGCAGACAGCACGCACCCGTCGGACGCGGACACGCGGTCGACGAGCAGGTCGTGCCCGCTCCGCCAAACGTCCCGCCAAGCGAGCTGCACTGGTTCGAGGTCGTCACAAGGCAGAGGCCCGAGGGCAGGCAGCACCGGCCCGTGGGAGTCGAAGCAGGGCAGGTGCCGACGCCGCAGGCCGTGTTCGGCCCGCGGAAGACGCCGCCCGCCTGGCTGCAGGCCTGGAACGTCATCACCTGGCACACACCGCCCGGCAGGCAGCATGCGCCCGTCGGAGGCGTGCACGTCGCGGCGGCACACTGCGTGCCCGGGCCGCGCCAGACTCCGCCTTCGGCGGCGCACGCCTGCTGCGTGGCGCTGATGCAGTTGCCGGAGCTGAGGCAGCACGCGCCGGTGGGCGAGGGGCAGTTGCCGTTGGCGCAGTTGGTTCCGTTGCCGCGGTACGACCCTCCATTGGCGAGGCACTGCTGCTCGGTCGTGACGACGCAGTTGCTTCCGCCGGGAGTCGAGCCCGGGAGGCAGCAGGCGCCTGTGCTCGGGCCGCAGCCGATCGCGTTGCACTGCGTACCGGGGCCACGGAAGAGGCCGCCCTGCGTTGTACAGGTCGACTGAGTGGCGAGCACGCAGCTGCCGTCAGGCAGGCAGCACGCGCCGGTCTGGCCGGAGTTGGAGCAGATAGTCGCCGAGCACTGCGAGCCCGGGCCGCGCCAGATGCCGTTATTGCTGAAGCACTGCGCCTGCGTGAGAACCTGGCAGGTGACGGCGCCCGAGGCATCGATCAGGCAGCACGCGCCGGTAGGAGTCGACGTCGGGCAGGTGGTGGCGGTGCAGGGCGTGTTGTTGCCCATGTACGAGCCGCCCAAAGCGAGGCATTGTGTTTCCGTCTTGATCACGCAGCCGCCCACAGAGCCCGGGGATGCGGGGACGCAGCAGGCGCCGGTCGGTGTCGGGGGCGGGCACAGGACCGTGCTGCACTGCGAACCATTGCCGTGGTAGACGCCGTTCAGGGCGGCGCAGTTCTGCTGGGTTGTGATGATGCAGGAAGGGTTGGCGGGAGAGTTGGTGACACAGCAGGCGCCGGTCGTTGGCGGGGCGCACGTCGTCGAAGTGCAGGCGACCCCGTTGCCGCGGTACGTGCCGTTGGCGGCGAGGCACTGCTGCTCAGTGAGGACCTGGCAGGTGATGGCTCCGGCGGCGTTGATGACGCAGCAGGCGCCGGTGGGTGCCGGTGATGGGCAGGTGGTGGCGGTGCACGGAGTGTTGTTGCCCTGGTACGTTCCGCCCTGGGCGAGACACTGCGCCTGCGTCCGGATGACGCAGCCGCCGTTGGAACCCGGCGAAGCAGGGATGCAGCAGGCGCCGGTCACGGTCGGCGGGCAGAGTACAAGGGCACACTGTGAACCGTTGCCCATGTAGGTCCCGCCCTGGGCGGCGCAGTTCTGCTGGGTCGCGGCGATGCACGCGGGGCCGGCGGGTGAAGGCGGGAGGCAGCAGGCGCCGGTGTTGGTGGGCACGCAGCTGATGTTCGCGCACTGGCTGCCGACGCCGTTGAACACGCCGTTGAGTGCCGCGCACTCGGCCTGGGTCTTCTGCAGGCACTGGATGAAGCCCGCGGAAGAGATGCAGCAGGCGCCGGTGGTCGGCGCGGTGTTGGAGCATGTGGTCGGGCCGCAGGGGACGCCGTCGCCTCGGTAGACACCGCCCTGGGCGGCGCACTGCTGCGCGGAGAGCACCTGGCAGGTGATCGATCCGCTCGGATCGATGACGCAGCAGGCACCGGTCTGAGCGGATGCCGCGGCGGTGAAGACACCGATAGCGGCGAGACAGGACATGAACTTCGCGAGCATGGGGACGTCTCCTGAAACGCTTGACCCTGGGGTCCCACGAGAGCGGGGTTATTGTCGCAGATGGGGGCGGAAATGCAACAGGGCTGAGGCACCCTTAAGGGGCTGTTCTGAGGCCCGGCGAGAGAATTGGGGGCCCGGCAGGGGTGCAATGAAGATGCTCAAGATGAGAGAGATGGTTTTGAGCATCTTCTTTTCGGGTGGGTGAAGGCCGCGGGTGTGCGCACAACTGCGGCTCTTGGCGGGCGGAGGTCGGGGAGTTGAGGAACGGGCGGCGGGTGGGCTGGTGATGTGTGGCGGGGCATTTGGACGGGACTGGAGGGAGCTGAGAGCCTCTGTGACCGTCGTTTTGCGCGCGCAGGAGGTTGGCCCGAAGAACGAAAAGTCGCCACGAGCACAGCGTGAATCAAGATGCTCAAGTTGCCCGCGCTCCCCTCCCGGGGGGTCAGCGTCGCTTGCGACGGGTGGCGAAGCATGCCGCGGCGAGGAGGGGGGCGGCAGAGGAGGGGGAAGGGACACCGACCCAGACGAAGGGGCGGAAGTAGGTTCCGTACCGGGCATATCCGCCGACGGTGAAGACGCCGTTGCGCTCTTCGACGCACAGCGCGGCGGATTCGCCTGCGCCGGGAGGCAGGAAAGGGTAGAGGTCGATGAAACTCTCTCGCGTGCCGAACCAGATGCCGGGCCTGACTCCGTTGCCGTGGATGTAGTACCCGACCTGCGCAGCACCACACGTTGCCTGAAGTGCCGAAGATCCAGTCGCGAACGGGTGAACGTCGCGCAGGGACTGGACGGTTCCGCTCCAGATACCCGCGTGCAGGCCGGCTGCGATCGATTCGAAGGCGCCGACCTGCTGGCCCTCGTGCATTCCGGCTATCGCGGACGCATAGTCGGGCCCTGGATTGAGGTCTATGAAACCTGAGGCGGTGCCGGACCAGAGCACGGCGTGAGAGTTCAAGTTTGAACTGAAGAACCGGGCCGATCCACCTTGCTGACTTCCCCATGCGGCTACGGCCAGAGAATCCTTGGCGCCGGAAGGGTGAAGACTGACGGCGGAAGCGGCCGAGCCGAACCAGACGGTCGCGCGGGAATCAAAGTTGGTCGCGAAGGACTGGGTGAATCCCACCTGGCACTGTGCGCTGGCGCCTCGGATTGTGGATGCGTCGACGCCTGGGGGATTTAAGTCAACGTAGCTCGCGGCGGTTCCTTCCCACATCGTGGCGCGGCTATTCCACTGGCCAAACTGACGGCTACCCCAAATTGTGAAGACGTCCCCGCCAATCTGATTGACGGCCAGACTGACAAACGGAGATGCTATCGACGACCAAATTCCAGGGCGTCCGTTGGGTGTCGAATACCCCCCGAAAACCCCGTTCTCAACGGCGTAGACCTTCGAATCCCCCTGCGGGCTGCTTTGAAGCTCCAGAGCGGTGAACTGGGCAACGCAATAACCAGCAGCGGCCTGATGGGCCACGATCACCAGAATCCACAAAGCTGCGCCCATTCCGTTCGGTGTCCGCACAGCGGCCTCCACCGGCAGTATGCCACGAGGTCCTCTCCTGAACAATACGGGTTGTAACTTTGTTATTGACGCCAGAGCGGATCGCCCGGTGAGTTGCGGCGTCCACTCCGCTTCACGTCCATACAAGAGGAGCCCCCATGCACGTTCGAGTTCTCGCCGGGTCTTTCGCCCTGGCTGCAATGTCTGTGAATGTGCTGGTCCAGCCGACCTTTACGACGGTCCTGATGTCGAACGCCTCGGCCGACGGTGACGCCTACAACGAACCTTGCATTTCGGTGAGCAAGGTGAACCCCAATCTCCTGATCGTGGCGTGCAACTTTCAGCGAGCGCCCTACGTCACGGGCGACGTCCGGCGTGTCTATTACGGGATCAGCACCACGGGGCTCCTTGGAACACACGCGGGGTTTGCGGAGCGTGCGTTTCTTCCCGTGCCTCCGGGTTTCGGGGGACAGACATCGGATTGGCGCTGGTTTGACCCGATGACCGCGGCGTCGTACACGACGGACAACCTGTGGGTCGGATGCGTGATCCGCTCCGGGGCGCTCAACGATGGCGGCTTCGCCGTGTGGCGCAATCCTCAGTCGACGGCGGCCCTCTCGCTCACCGATTCCGGCGAGATGCGATCGTCGGGCAACCGCGAAGACAAGGGCATGATCGCGGTGGGACCGGATCGCCTCCATCCCGGCGCGGAGGTCATGCACCTGGGTTTTGCGCGAACAAACTACATCGGAGGCCTCATCGACGACATCCTGATGTGGCGGCAGTCGTCCGTTGGAACACCCGGCGCCGCCTGGGCTCCTGTCGCGCTTCGAATCCTGCCTGAGGCACCTCCGCCCGTTCCGCCCGATCCGCCGGAGCCACGAGTACCGCGGGTCGGGTTTGGGGCGATGCCGGTTGTGCAGACCAGCGGCCTTGATGCGGGCAAGCTGATCATGGTGTACGAGAGTCCGCGACCGCAATACACCCATTCCAACATGACCACGATCGAGATCTGTCGGAACGGTTCGCCGGAGTTGAACGATGAACCATCTTGGGGGAGCGCGATTCGCTTTGAGTTAGAAACGGCCGGCCCACGGATATATCCCGTGGAAGGCTCGAGCGCGTACTACGGTCCATTGGCAGTTGGGCAGCCTCCATGCATCTGCCGCGACCCGGCGGATCCAGGCACCGTTTATGTGGCGTTCATCGGATCGCCGACCGAGTACCCCGACATCGTCAACCCTGATCCACCCATTGACCAGAATGTCGATATCTACATCGCGAAGGTAACGTACGTGTCGGGCGGGCAACCGCCGACCACGGTGGTGCAGCGCCTGACAGACCACCAGCTCGGGGATATTTCGGCCGGGCTCTTTCAGAACGGGAGCGACCAGTTCTTCCCTTCCATCACGGTGGACCCCTACGGCGGTTTGAACCTTGCTTACATGCGGATGCCGCACCTGCCTTCAACGGACCCGCTGTACGTGCCGCCGGTCGATGTGAGCTACGTTCGGCTTGCCCAGTTCCCCATTTCCGCGGGAACCACATTCGCTCCGTATCGCCTGACGCAGCCGTACCTCGTATTCCCGCAGGCGGGTCCCCGTATAGGCGACTACATCTCCATCGACTCATCAGGATGCCTGGTGTACATTGCGTACCCGAAGGTCGAACCCGGCTTGACCAACCTGTGCAACACCTACGTCACCCGCGTCACCCTGTGTCAGGCGGACATCGACAGCACGGGAATCGTGGACACCAACGACGTCGTGGCGTTCGCTAATGGATTCGCGCAGGGAACCGAGCAGACCGACATGAACTCGGACAGCGTGCACACCGCCGCGGACTTCGAGTGCTTCCTGAACGCTTTTACATGCGGGTGTGCGCAGCAGCCGTGACCTCATACCCACGGAGCCACCCACGCATTCTCGCCTTACACCCACACCTGGATGATCAGGTTGGGCTCCTTGAGCTTGCCGGTCCAGTCACCCACTGATGAAGTGACGAACTTCACTTCGTACTGCGGGTGGGCGTCGAGCCATTCGTTGATCTGCTTGTCGAGGAACTCGAGGCTCTCGCCGGTGAGCTTGGCGTGGAAGCTCTTGACGTGGATCGCGCCCGTGCCGGTGACGTTGGGTGTGCGGTTCCAACTGTCCTCGTGCCGGGTTCCGGAAAGCTTCTGCTCGAACGCCCGGATCTTCCCCGCGGCCTCCGGGGACACCGCGGGGTTGTCGGGGCGAGGTGTGGACGGCGCCGGCGAGGGCGCGGCCGCGGGGGGAGATATGCCGGCGGAGCCGGGCTGGAGAACGACGGGACGCTGGGGGGAGATCAGGGGCTTTGGGGCGCCACCGCCACCCAGCGACTCGGGATGACGAAGAACTCGTTCCATGGGTCGCTCCTTGAGATGTCGGCGCAGCATACCAGATGGCGCCGGCGGCCCACGCCGCCTCCTGCCGCCCCCACCTCCCAACTTCCACCCCCACGCGGGCTTACTTGGTGTGCTGCGAGTGCCACTTCTTGACGTTCGCGGTCACATCCGCCGCGAGATCGTTGGGAATGGGGAACGAGAGGTTGTACTGCGCGATGGTCCAGCCCGAGCCCGAGCGGAGCAAGACCCCGCTGCCGCGGCACTGGCCGTACTTCTCGTTGTCGAGAAGCTCATCGAACCACATGGTGTTGCCGTCGGGCGAAGCCGAGAAGTGGCGATCGCGGGGAAGGTACGTCCAGCCCTGGCCTTTGTCGAAGTAGGGCTTGGCGAAGTCCTTGAACTGCTTGCCTTCCCAGCGCTCGGTCGCATCCGTACCCAGGAACACGGACTTGTCTGACCAGTTCGCGAAGTAGGCCTCGTAGTCGCCCCGAGATGCGGCGACGTGGAAGTTGTTGAGCGTCTGATTGGGGGAGTTGGCAGGATCGCCGTCGACAATCTGATGTGTCGCGCACGCGGAGAGGGCCAGGGCGATTGGGAGGAGGAAGGCGCGAGTCATTCGGGCTCCTTCGGGTTGGTGCCGCTTCCGGCGGGCTTGGTTTCGAGTTTGGCCTCGGGTTTGGCCTCGGGCGAGCCTGGCTTGGCGTCCTGCCATTTCTGACCGAGCCACGATTCGTACATCGACCGTTGCTGGGGCGTCGGTGCAGCGATGCGCCGGATGACCCACTTGCCGTCGGGACGGCCGTCGGCCTTGAAGTCGATCGTGCGCAGCGTGTCGTGCCGGAAGAAGGACACCTTCACCAGATCGCCGGGCTTGAGTTGCTTGAGGATCGAGTCGAGATCCGCCGGCGTGCGGAGACGCTGGCCGTTCACCGCGACGATCGCATCGCCAGCGATGATTCCCGCCGGAAAGGCTGGACCGTCGGCAAGGACCGATGTGACGGCCGCGGCACCATCCTTCGCCTCCGTGTTGATCCCGATGTACGCCTTCTGCTTCGGAAGCTCGGAGCCTTCTTCTTTCTTCGCATCGTTCACGAGTTCGAGGCCGGCGAGGATGAGCGCGGCCTCGAAGTTCAGCGCTTCGGTGGTGCGGACGATGGTCGAGATGAACTGGCGCAAGCCTGATTCCGGCCCGCCGGCCAGCCGCTCGCACGCGGCGATGAAGTCCTCGGTTGTGTACCCGGGGCCGGAGAGCGGGAAGTTGCGGTAGAGATCGGCCATCACCTGGTCGAGGTTGGCCGTGTCGCCGGTGATGCGGCGGAGCTCGAAGTCGATGAGCATGCTCGCGTGCGAGCCCTTGTCGTAGAACGAGACCGTGGAGTTCACGTTGTCCGGAGATTCGCGGTTGAACTTGATCCACGCGTCGAAGCTCGAATCCTCCAACGTCTGAACGGCCGCGCCGGGCCGGCGGCGGAAGGCGTCGATACTCTCCGCGAGTGACTTGAGATACTCATCCGGCGTCGAGAGCCCGACGCGCGCGAGGTCCAGGTCGTCGTAATAGCTCGTGGTGCCCTCGGCGACCCAGAGCAGCTCGGTGTAGTTCTCGTGGAGGTAGTCATACGGCTTGAGACCCGCGGGGCGGAGCTGCTTGACGTTGTAGGTGTGGAAGTACTCGTGCGAGACGAGGCCGTAGAACGAGCGAGCTCCGTCGGGCGTGGTGAAGCGGCTCGGCGAAATCTGGAGGACGGTCGAGTTCAGGTGCTCCGTGCCGCCTCGCCCGCCGGGGTAGCAGTGCACGAGAAAGACGTACCGCGAATACGGGAAGGGGCCTTTGGCGCCGACGAACATGTTCCGCTGGTGGCGGATGATCGAGGTCATCGCCTTGGCGAGCTTGTCCTTGTCGAAGCCGGGGGGAGTCGGCGCGTGCGCGGTCCACAGGACACACTCGTGCGGTGTGCCGTCAACATCAAAGGAGAACTTCTCGTGGAGGCCAACTTCGATCGGTGAGTCGGCCAGCACGTCGTAGTTCGGCGCGAGGAGCGTGCGCGGCTCTCCACGCGGAGATTCGAGCCCTGTGGCGACTTTCCACTCTTTGGGGGCGTCGATCTTGACGCGCAGCGGCCGGTCGCGAAACTCCGGGCTGAACAGGAACACGGAAGCGGGGCTGAGAAAAGCGTGGGTGTCGTCCACATGGCGGGTGCGGTCGCCGAGGGAGTTGGCGTAGAGCTCGTAGGTGACGGTAACGGAAGTGTCGGCCGGCGCTGCCGTCTTCACGACCCAGGTGGACTTCTCGATCTTGACCATGGGCAGGGGCTTGCCGTTGCCGGCCCTGGCGGAGATGGAGCGGATGGAGCCGGCGGGATCGAGGACGACGTAGCGGCCCGGTCGCCAGACCGGGAGGGACACCTCGAGAGACGGCTCGGTGACGCCGCGGACGGTGTAGGAGATGGTGAGTGTCTGGGTCTGCGGATTTGAAAGAGTGACGGTGTAATCAACGTCCTGGGCGTGGAGTGTCATGGGTATCAGCATGCTCAGTACAAGCGCGAGCCATCGTGTCGGCGACGTCATCGGACCACGCCTCCTGCGCGGATCGCGTCGATGCAGGTCTGGAAGTGGGCGGATTCGAACAGGACGGGGTCTTGCTGGAGCAGCGGCGCCAGCTCGCCGACGCCGACGCTGATGTCGTCGCGGCTCACGTTCGCGGCGAAGGCCTTGTCCTTGAGCTTCTTCTTGACGCTCTTGGTTTCGAGGTCGGAGATTCCGTTTGGACGCACCTTGGCGCACGCGACGATGAACCCCGCCAGCTCGTCGCAGGCGAAGAGAGCCTTGGCCATCGGCGACTGGCGAACAACGCCGGTTCGCTCGGCCGCGTGGCCGAGAATGGCGTCGAGGATCTCCTCGTCAACGTTCCGCGTGCGCAGGTGCGCGACGCCGACCTTGGGGTGCTCTTCCGGCGTCGGGTGTTTCTCGTAGTCAAAGTCGTGCAGGATGCCGGCGGCCTGCCAGCGGTCGGCGTCGGCCGGGGCGAGCTTCGCGGCGTAGGCCCTCATGCAAAGCCCGACGCACTCCATGTGGACACGGAGCGATTCCGACTGGACCCAGGCGTGCATCAGTTCGCGGGCGGCGGAAGGCGACATGCCGAGAGTCTACGTGGCACGGGCCTTGGCTTCACCCACTTCCGGTATGATCGGGCCATGCTTCCAAAGAGGGCCCTAATCGGGATGGTGCACGTGCAGGCGCTGCCGGGGACGCCAGCGTCGCGCCTGCCGGTGGTGGACATCATCAAGACCGCGGCGGCGGAGGCCCGGGTGCTGGTCGAAGCGGGGTTCGACGGCATCATCGTCGAGAACATGCACGACCGACCGTACGTGCACGGCGCAAAACCGCCCGAAGTCGTCGCGGCGATGACGCTGGTGTGCGCGGCGGTTTCCGAGGCCGCACCGAAGCTGGTGCGGGGCGTTCAGATCCTCTCCGGCGGAAACAAGGAAGCCGTGGCCGTCGCCGCGGCGACCGGCGGATCGTTCATCCGCTGCGAGAACTTCGTGTTCTCGCACATCGCGGATGAGGGGCTGCTGACCGAGGCCGAGGCCGGACCGCTGCTGCGGTACCGGCGCACGATCGGAGCGGAAGGTGTAAAGGTCTTCGCGGATATCAAGAAGAAACACGCTTCGCACGCGATCACGGCGGACGTGTCACTGGCAGAAGCGGTCGAGGCCGCGGAGTTTTTCGGCGTGGACGGCGTGATCGTCACCGGGGCCGCGACGGGGAAACCGACGTCGAAAGCGGATATCGCGGCGGCGCGGAAGGCGACCAAGCTGCCCATCTTCGTCGGCTCGGGAGTTCAACCGGGAGAGGTCAAGGCGCTCTTCGATGCCGGGGCCGATGCGCTGATCGTGGGAAGTTCGATCAAGAGGGACGGAATCTGGTCGAACCCGCTCGATGCGGGCCGGTGCCGGGCGATCGTCGCGGCACGCGGGTGACGAACTCAGCCTCACCGGCTATTCGTGACCGTGGGCCTCGGGCGTGAACCACGACGCGTCCAGCGCCGGCGCACCGATGAGTTCGAACGTGATGATCCGGGGAACAGGGTTGTCGCGTGCGGGCCTCGGGCCGCGGCCTGCGGGCGGGCCGGGGCGCTCGCCGCCGGGCGGGCGGCGGCCCGGGATCTGCACCATCGGCATGCCCGTCTCGGGCCAGTGCATCTCGATGCGACGCACGATGTGAGACCGCGAATCGGTCCAGATCTCAACACGCTCGGGCCCGTCGGTACGGGCCTTGGGCTGGGCGGTGATGCGATCACACAGCGGGCTGTCTCCCCCACGGCCGCCCTGCGCACCCCCGGCGAAGGGGACGCGTTCCCGCTCCCCCTTCGCCAGGTGGTACGACTCCTCCAAAGACCCGAGAAAGTCATCGACGGCGACGAGCATCACCGTGCTCGGCCCGAAGGTCATCCATTCCTCGAGCAGACGGCGCGGCGGGAACCGGTCAATCGTTCCCTCTCGCTTGATCGCCCAGTCGCCCTTCTCGTCGCGCCCGATCGTGATCGGACCGTGAAACACGCCACGGGCCTTGATCACAAAGTGGTCGGGGTCGCGGATGTCGATCGTGCAGCGAGGCACATCCGCCGGCTCGGTCTGGCCGATGGGAATCAGCCGCACGTCGTAGCGCCGGTCGCCCGCGGTGCGCGAGGCCTTGATCGAGGCCTGGACCATCGCCAGCGCCGACGGGCTGGTGTGCGAACTGAAGACAATCAGCGACACCACGACCATGGCCGCGGCGGCGATAGAAGCAACCTTCCACGCGATTCGGAATGAGAACCGGTGCGGCTGTTCGATGCGGGCCAGTGCGGCCCGCACGCGGCGTTCGTGTGTCTCCGGCGAATCGAGGTGGAGCGTCTCAAGCAGACCGTGGATGAACCGCTCGCGCGCGATCGAGGCGGGGTCGGTGGTTCCCGGCTCCGCCATCTCGGACGTGAACTCTGGACGTGTGCTCACGCGGCACCTCTGAGGCACTCGGCCAGCAGCTGCCGCGCCCGCTGCACGCGTTTCTTGATGGCTTCCTCTGTTGCTTCAAGCGCATGAGCGAGGGCCTTGAGGGGCAGGCCCTTCATGTAGGCAAGATCGATCGCGTCTCGCATCAGTGCGGGCAGCTTGTCCAGGCATCCCTTGAGACGGTTCAGGCGGTCCTGGAACGAATCGCCGGGGAGCTTCTCGAATCGCTGGAACTCGCCTTCGAGCGCTTCGAGGACTTCAGACTCGCACGAGAGCATTCCCCGGGCGGCGGTCTTGCGCCGGTGCTCCATCGCCAGCCGGATCGCGATGCCGCGCAGCCACGGCCCGAAGGGAAGAGAGGTATCGCATTCGTCGAGCCGGCGCCAGGCCACGAGCATGGTCTCCTGAAACAGGTCGTCCACGATGTCGGACCGAACCACGAGCGAGCGAAGAAAGGCCGTCAGCATGCCGGCGTGCTCGCGGACCAGGATTTCGAAGACCTGGTGGGCGGATGGCTGCCGGGATGGGATGGGCCTGTTCGTCACTGGTATCTGTCCGGGCGGCGAGATCCGGGGACAAGAAAAAACCCCAGATCGTGTTCTGCGCGGATTCGTGTCCCCGAAGTTGTTCTCACCGACAGTATCGGGCGTCGCTCTGGAGTTCCCACCCATGAGAATCATCCGATCGTCAGACTTCAAGCCCAGCCGGCGCGAGGCCATTCGCCTCGGGGCGGCGGGCGCGGCGGCCTTCGCCGGCCTCTCCATGCTGCGGGGTGCACGGGCGGATTGCCCGGTGAGCCCGACGCAGACCGAGGGGCCGTACTGGGTCGACGAAATGCTCAACCGCTCGGACATCCGGTCGGATCCGACGACGGGCACACTGCAGCAAGGCCTGCCCCTGCGGCTGGGCATCAATGTGTCGGAATCTCAAGGCGGCGTGTGCCAGCCGCTCGTCGGCGCCTATGTCGACATCTGGCATTGCAGCTGGAACGGTGTGTACTCCGACGTCGCGGCGAACAACACCGTCGGGCAGCGCTGGCTGCGGGGCTACCAGGTCACCGATGCGCACGGAAACGTCCGGTTCCTGACGGTCTACCCCGGCTACTACGTCGGCCGGACTGTGCACATTCACTGGCGTGTCCGCAAGTTCTCCGGCACGACGGTCACGGGCAACCACGTAAGCCAGCTGTACTTTGACGACACCGTCACTGACGGCCTCTTCGCCCGCGTCGCGCCGTACAACACGCGCGGCGCCCGCGGCACGCGCAACACCAACGACGGCATCTACAACTCCGCCTTGCTCTGCCGCCTCGCGGACAACGGCACCCACGTGGTCGCTTCGCTCAACGCCGTGGTCAACTTCACACCCGGTCTCGTGACGCCGCCCGGCGTTACCCCGCCCGACCCCGAAGCCGAAGAGCACAAGAACGACTTTGGCGGCGGGAACCCCGCGGTCGAACCCCTGTTCACTTCAAGGGTCCTGTTCGCCTCGAAGGGAGGTGCGCGATGAGAATCAACCGTTCCCTGGCGTGCGTCATCGTGGCCGGGTTCGCGGCCACGGCGGCTGCGACCGACCTTTCCAACAACCTCTCGCAGGCGACCGGCGGCACGGAGAACGCCTCCGGCGCTCGCCGTCTCTCCGCGAGTTTCAAGACCGACGCCGCGGCGTACCAGCTCTCCGCGATCACGCTGCTGCTCGCGAATCCCACGACTGGCACCGCAACCGTGTCGATCTACTCCGACGGCAAGCTGGAGCCGGGCTCGTTGGTCGGAGCGCTCACCTCGCCCGCAAGCTATTCGTCAAACCTGGCACTCGCGACCTTCGGCGGCAACAGCATTCCTCTCGCGGCGAACACGACGTACTGGGTTGTGCTGCAGGCCAACTCCGGGAGCTTTGACTGGGCGTGGTCGGCGGACGACACCGGCGCCGGCGCCGGGTTCCTGCACACCTGGGGCGTGAGCGAGGATTCGGGCGCGTTCTGGTGGAGCTACGACCGCTTCCCCACACAGTTCAGTGTCGTCGCAAGCGTGCCGGGAACGTGCTACGCCAACTGCGACAACAGCACGGGCTCGCCGCGGCTGACGGCCAACGACTTCCAGTGTTTCATCGACGCGTTCGCCTCCGGTTTGACGTACGCCAACTGCGACGGCAGCAGCGGAACGCCGACCCTGACCGCCAACGACTTCCAGTGTTTCATCAACGCGTACGCAACCGGATGCACCTGATGCAAGCCCCGCTTTCAGAGCCGCGGGGCGCAAGCCCCCGGTGTCTTTCCCACAGCCTGAAATCCCCCAACGGCTCGCGCCGTTCGGCTCTGAATGAGTCTTGCTTTGGGTACAACGCCCGTGCGCCCCACGGATGGGTGTCGGGTCCGCATCGTCCGAGCACCGCCTCCTCGCTCTGACGCCGCGGCCCAGCCGCCCTCCGAACTCCGTGACGCGGGGTCTCTCGGTCAGGAGAGACCCCGCTGTCTTTTTTCCACTCAGCGTCTTACGCCCCCTGCAAGAGCACATTCTGCTTGCGCGGGTCGGTGATCGAGATGATCTCGCTCACCCCCTGCTGGTTGAAGCCCTTGTACCCATCGTTGCGTTCGAGGTTCTCAAGGTGCGAACCCAGGGCGCCCTTGGCACGAAACACCTTGGCCTGCTCCGGCGTGATCTGCTCGCGCTCCAGGAGCTTGGCGATGCGCTCTTCCGCGACGGGCCAGACATCGCCCTCCGTAAACGCCTGACGCAGGTACGGAAACGTCGTGAACGGGTCCATCGTCTTGATGTTCCCTTCCTTCTGCATCTGGTCCTTGAGCGTCTGCCACTCGAACACGCACTCCAGGTGGTGCATCCCCGCCTGCAGGATCGCTTCCCCGTGCAGCCCGCACCAGAGGCCCACCGTGCCGAGCTCATCGCGGCGCGGCAGCTCCGAATGGGCAAAGTCCGCCATCACCTCATCCGGCGACAGGTCCACATCGTTGAACGTCGTGATCCCCACCACCGGCTGCTCCATCACCTGCGCTCCCCACCCGGCCTCGTGCCCGGCGTAGAACCGTTCTCGCTTCAGGAATCCCAGCTTCTCCCAGATCGCGATGAGCCGCACGAAGTGCTCGCGAGAGGACCGGTACGTGTGGTGATCGTGATTGGCCCAGCCAAGCCCCAGCCGGTCCTGGCGCGACTTCTGGAACTGCGCGGCCCGGTTCCGGCGCTGCCAGTATTCGCGCTCGGCGAAGAAGAAGAACTCGCAGGTCATGTCGACGCCGAGGTCCGCGATCGCCGTGTCGATCAGGATCTCCGTGTGGTCAAAGCCCAGCTCCTCGTCCGGGAAGTACCGCTGCCGGCGGCGGAACGATTCCAGGTGCGTCATCGCGAGGAAGGTCCGGCGCGGATCCGACGGGGCCAGTTCAAAGCCCCGGTACCCATGCCGTTCGTACGCCCACAGCTCCGCGCCCTCCGACCGCGCCACCATGGCACGCCGCAGCGGCGCCAGCGGCTCGCCCTGCACATCGTCGTCGAGCGTCATCGGGTTGTCCGCGACATTCGCGGCGCACAGGAAGTCCAGCACTCGCTCAACCTTGAGCCCGATCCGCGTGGTCGAACTCCGCGTCAGCACGATCGGCGGGAACGTGCTCCCCTCGTGCACGTATCGATCCGGCGCGCCCTGAACCGGCTTTCGCCGATACCCCGCATCCCACAGCCGATCGACCAGCGCCTGGGTCCGCGGGGCCTGGATGTGATCGATCCAGTCGTTGAACCGCGTTCCCGTCTGCATCTTCATCTTCTGCGCCAGCGCCGCCGCGGGCGGGCAGCGCAGCCGGAACTCGTTCGACAGCTCATCGATGAGCGCCTGCGCCTTGGGCTGCGGCGACCAGCGGAACTCGAGCAACGCGGTCAGGTCGTGCGTGGTCATAAGGAGAGCATTGTTGGGGCGCAGCACGTGCCGTGCCACGGGCCTCGCGCACGGCCCGGCGCAATCGCCTTATCCACGAACGAGCCCCGCGAATCCCGAGGCGTCTGCCGGAACTCGATTGGGCGCCCGCAAAGGCTGAAGCCCTCGTGGCTAGGGGCACCCCGCCGCGAACGTGTTGATGAAGCACATGAAGTCGTTGGCGGTGAGGGTGGGGTTGGTGGTGGAGCCATCGCAGTTGGCGGCGGGGTCTCGGTTGGCGAAGGTGTTGATGAAACACATGAAGTCGTTGGCGGTGAGGACGGGGGTGCGGGTGCTGCCATCGCAGTTGGCGTAGCAGGCGGGGGGTG